>CP049781.1:1562500-1649642 GCA_011082265.1 Candidatus Lachnocurva vaginae | reverse complement strand
CTATTACTCCTAAAAAAATAAAAAATTACAAACTTCGACTAATCTATAATATACTAAATCTCATATTCTTTCAATAAAAATCAAGTTATCAACAAATATATTTGATAAAATTTAATAAACGTGGATAAATAATAATTTATAAACATTGTTAATTAATTTGTTAATAAAAGACAAAGCTTTTTTATTGACATTATCAACTTCTCTGTTATAATTACTAAGGATTTTATAATTTAAAATAGAGGAGGTTTATGTAATGAAAATGACATATCAGCCTAAACGTAGGCAGAGATACAAGGTACACGGTTTTCGTTCAAGAATGAGAACAGCTGGTGGTAGAAAAGTTCTTGCAGCAAGACGAGCTAAGGGAAGAAAAAATTTAACAGTTTAGTTTGCGCATGGCCACAGGTTTGTGGTCTTTTCTTCTTTTTTACTGTTTTTTATTATATAAGAGGATTTTATATTGAAATTTAGCGATTCATTAAAGAAAACAAAAGACTTTTCTTATGTTTATACTCATGGAAAAAGTTTTGCTGATAATAATTTAGTTCTATATATAATAGGAAATAATAGAGATTTTAATAGAATAGGAATATCTATAAGTAAAAAAGTTGGAAATAGTGTAGTAAGGCATCATTTGGCGAGACTGATAAGAGAGAGCTATCGACTAAATGAAGAGATGTTCAAAAATGGATTTGACATTGTAGTCGTTGTAAGAAAGAGAGCTAAGAATTCTAATTTTAAAGCAATAGAAAAATCACTTCTTTATCTTGCAAATCTTCATAAATTAATCCGAGGGTAGAATATGTTAAAAAAAATGGTTATTTTTTTAATAAAATTTTATAGAAAGAACATTTCTCCATTTAAGGTTACAAAATGTCCTTATTTTCCAACATGTTCTACCTACGGACTTGAAGCAATTGAGAAGTTTGGGATAATAAAGGGCACAGTACTTACCCTTTGGAGAGTTTTAAGGTGTAATCCTTTTTCTCATGGAGGTTATGATCCTGTTCCGGATAAAAAATCTCGTATTCGGAGGTCTAAATTTTGAAATTAATGTTTTTAACCGCAAGTAACGGTAGATTTTTAGGACCTATAGCAAAAGGTCTAGGATATTTGATGAACCTTATTTATATATTTCAATCAGAGGTTCTTCATATAAATAATGTAGCACTTACAATAGTACTTTTTACAATATTTGTATATATATGTTTGTATCCTTTAACATATCGTCAGCAGAAATTTTCGGTTTTATCTCAAAAGATGAATCCAGAAATTAAAGCAATTCAGAAAAAATACAAAGGAAAAACAGATCAGAATTCAAGAATGGCAATGCAAGAAGAAACACAAAGTGTTTATGATAAATATGGAGTTTCTCCTGTTGGAAGCTGTATTCAAGCAGCAATTCAGATGCCTATTCTTTTTGCTCTTTATAGAGTATTCTTTAATATTCCAGGATATATATTTTCAATAAAAGGAATATTTTCAAATCTTGTAGATGGTATAGTAAAAACCGATAATTATCCACATATTTTGGATAATTTATACAAAATAAATAAAATATCGGGACTAAAAGTTAATTTTACAGGTAAGGGTAATCTTGTAGAAAAAAATTATATAATTGATTTCTTATACAAATTATCTGATAAAGGTTGGGAAAATCTTTCTTCAAACAAATTTTTTCCAGATCTTTCTTCTACAATAGAAAAAACAAGACAAAATCTTCATTCGGTTAACTATTTATTCGGAATAAATATTTCCGATACACCGTGGAATCTTATGAAAATTAGCATTAAAAATCATGCATTTTTAATGGTTTTATTAGTATTTTTACTACCTATTTTTTCTTACTTATCACAAGTATGGAACATGAGAGTTTCTCAGGTAACAAATGCAGCTAATGCTGATGATCCTATGATGAAACAGATGAAAATGATGAATGTACTTATGCCTTTTATGTCATTTATATTTGCATTTTCAGTTCCTGTAGGTCTTGTTATTTATTGGATTATGGGTGCAGTTGTTCGTACACTTCAGATGTATTACTTAAATAATAAGTTTAAAAATATTGATCTTGACGCTATAATTGAAAAAAATAAAGAGAAAGCTGCAAAGAAGAAAGAAAAAAGAGGTATAAGACGAGCTCAGATTTATAATGCAGCAAATATAAATACAAAAAAAACAATGTCTTCAAAAGCTAATATAAATAATAAAGATAATAGTAAAAATTCTTTTGAATACAAGGAAACTAATTTTAAGAAGGGTTCACTTGCATCAAAAGCTAATATAGTAAATGAATTTAATCATAAAAATTCTAAAAAATAATTGGAGGTTTATATAGATGGAATATCAGAAATTTTCCGGTAAAAATGTCGAGGAAGCTTTAACTAACGCTTCTGTAACATTTGGAGTTACAAGTGATAAAATTGAATATGAAATAGTTGAAAAAGGAAGTTCCGGAATTTTTGGATTTGCAAGTAAAGATGCTATTATAAATGCAAAAATAAAAAAAGAAAATAAAGAAAATAAAGAAAATAAAGAAAATAAAGAAAATAAAGAACCTAAAGTAAAAGAAAGAATAAAGGAAGAAAAAAATATAAAAAAAGAAGAAGTTTCGGAAATATTAAATGAATCTAAAGCAAAAAAATCACCTAAAAAAATAGATGAAGATACTATAGAGGAAATAAAAGAACTTGCAACTAATTTTATAACAGGTGTTTGTGAAAAAATGAATATTGAAGTTTCAATTAAGTTTTTTTATGATGAAGTAAATAATTCACTTAATATTGAACTTTCAGGTGATGATATGGGAACTCTTATAGGAAAAAGGGGAGGAACACTTGATTCACTTCAATATCTTACAAATCTTGTAATCAATAGAAAGATAAAAGAATTTATTCATATAACTATTGATACTGAAAAATATAGAGAGAGAAGAAAAAAGACTCTTGAAAATCTTGCAAAAAATGTGGCATTTAAGGTTAAGAGAACAAAGAAACCTGTTTCACTTGAATCTATGAATTCATATGAGAGAAGAGTTATTCATTCAGCTCTTTCAAATGATCCTGTGGTAACAACTCATAGCGAAGGTGAAGATCCATATAGACATGTAGTTGTTACACTTAAATAAATAAGAATTTTAATTTATTTTTAAGAGGGATCGAAAGGTCCCTCTTTTTTAAGGTGATTTTATGGCAATATCAAATATTAATCTTTTAGGTGATAATAATTGTATAGCAGCGATAGCAACGGGAATGACAGATGCGGGAATTGGAATTGTAAGAGTAAGCGGAAAAGATTCCATTAAGCTTCTAGCTCCGTTTTTTTCTGATATAGATTTATTATCATGTAAAAGCCATACAATTCATTATGGACATTTTTCCTATAAAGGGGAGGTAATTGATGAGGTCATGGTGTCAATTTTTTTGGCACCAAGGTCTTATACAAAAGAAAATGTTGTAGAAATAAATTGTCATGGAGGAACGTTTATATTACAAAAGGTTTTGGAAACTATACTTACAACAGATATTCGTTTGGCAGAACCTGGAGAATTTACAAAGAGAGCATTTCTTAACGGTCGAATAGATTTATCTCAAAGTGAAGCAGTTATGGATTTAATTAATTCAAATAATGATTTTTCAAGACGTGCATCGCTTCAACATTTAAAAGGAAATCTATCTGAAAAAATTAAGGCTATAAGAAATAAATTGATAAGGGAATGTGCATTTATAGAAGCAGCACTTGACGACCCTGAAAATTATTCTTTAGAAGATTATGACAAAAAACTTTTTTCAATAATTACAGAAATAAAAGATGAACTTTTATCCATGAAGAATAATTTTAATGAAGGAAGTATAATGAAATATGGAATAAATACTGTTATCATAGGAAAACCGAATGTCGGGAAATCTTCTCTTTTAAATATGCTTTCTGGAGAGGAATATGCAATCGTAACAGAGATACCGGGAACTACAAGAGATATTATTTCTAATCAGATTAACTTTAACGGCCTTCCTTTAAACTTAATTGATACAGCAGGAATAAGAGAAACGGATGACGTTGTAGAAAAAATAGGAGTAAAAAAAAGCCTATCATATATTAATAAAGCGGATTTAATTATCTTAATGCTTGATAATAACAGTAATATTTCAGAGGAAGATATTGACATCTTTAAGCATATTTTGGAAATAAAAACACAAATAATAACAGTTATAAACAAAAGTGACCTTCAAAAAAACCTTAATGTTGATAAGATACCTAAAAAATTAAAAGAAAACTTAATATCTATATCTATACTAAAGGATGAGGGAAAAGAACAGATTTCAAAGAAAATAAAAGATATATTTTTTTCAGGAAAATTAGTAAATCCTTCTGAAGTTTTAATCTCAAATAGAAGACAATTACAGGAAATTGATAACGCAATAAGAAGTATAGATTTTTGTATAAAAACTATAGAAGATAAAATGACGGAAGATTTATATACAATTGATCTTATGGATGCATATACTTCTCTTGGAAGAATTATAGGTGAATCTGTTGAAGATGATTTAGTAAATAAGATTTTTTCAGAATTTTGTATGGGTAAATAATTTTTCCTGTAAAAAAAAGCTAATATATGTAAAATAAAAAAAACTAAAATAATAAAAAAGCTATATTTAAAATTAATTAAATATATATTTATAAGATATCAATAATTTACTTAAAATAGATATATGAAATATAAAAGAAGGGCTATATAGGCAGATTAAAAGAAAAGAGATAAAAATGGAGTTCATTGAAGAAAATTATGATGTGGTTGTAATTGGTGCGGGACACGCCGGATGCGAAGCAAGCCTTGCCTGTGCAAGACTTGGATTTAAGACAATCTGTTTTACAGTAAGTATGGATAGCGTAGCCATGATGCCATGTAATCCGAATATAGGAGGAAGTTCAAAGGGACATCTAGTAAGAGAGCTTGATGCTTTGGGCGGACAAATGGGAATCAATATAGATAGAACTTTTATCCAATCTAAGATGCTTAACCCGTCAAAAGGTCCTGCAGTACATTCTTTACGAGCTCAGGCAGATAAATTTTTCTATTCTCTTGAAATGCGAAAGACAATGCAAAATACTCCTAATTTAACTCTTAGACAAGCGGAAATATCTGACATAATTATTGAAGATAATAAGATAGAAGGTGTAAAAACTGTTTCGGGAGGAACATATCATAGTAAAGCTGTTATTATTTGTACTGGAACATATTTAAAAGCTAGATGTCTTTATGGAAATGTCATAGAATATACGGGTCCAAACGGACTTAAAGCGGCAAATAATTTAACTTCTTCTCTTATGAAATATGGAATTTCACTTAGAAGATTTAAAACAGGAACTCCCGCACGAATTGACGGAAAAACTATAGATTATTCTAAAATGGAAATTCAGGAAGGCGATAAGGAAATTGTTCCATTTTCATTCACAACAGATAAGAAGACAATCCAAAGAAAGCAGGTTCCCGTATATCTTACATACACTAATGAAGATACTCATAAGATAATAAAAGAGCATATTGATGAGTCTCCTATCTATGGGGGAGTGATTGAGGGAATTGGACCAAGATATTGCCCATCAATTGAAGATAAAGTGGTAAAATTTAGCGATAAAAACAGACATCACGTGTTTGTAGAGCCTGAAGGAATATATACTAACGAAATGTATATAGATGGAATGTCAAGTTCTATGCCAGAGTATGTTCAGTACGCAATGTATAGATCAGTTAAAGGGCTTGAAAATGCAAAGATAGTAAGAAATGCATATGCGATAGAATATGATTGCTTATCTCCAAGACAACTTAAGCTTTCTCTCGAATTTAAAAACATTTCGGGACTTTTTTCTGCAGGACAGTTTAATGGAAGCAGTGGATATGAAGAAGCTGCAGCTCAAGGTCTTATAGCGGGAATTAATGCGGCACAAAAACTAAAAGGAAAAGACCCATTAATTATAGATAGGTCAGAAGGATACATTGGAGTTCTCATAGACGATTTAGTTACAAAGGAAACAAATGAACCATATCGTATGATGACATCAAGAGCGGAATATAGATTACTTTTAAGGCAGGATAATGCAGACCTTAGATTAACAAATAAGGGCTACGATATAGGTTTAATTTCAAAAGAAAGAAATGACAGAGTTGAGCTTAAGAGAAAACAGATAAAAGAAGAAATTGAAAGAATAGATAATCTTATATTTGGAGCTTCCAAAAAAATAAATGATAAGATTACTTCTATCGGAAGTACTGAGATAAAAAAGGCAACATCTTTGTCAGAGCTTATATGCAGACCGGAATTAAATTATGAAAATCTTTCTATCATAGATGAAAATAGACCGAAACTTCCTGAGGATGTGCGTGAGCAAGTCAATATTCAAATAAAATATAGAGGATATATTGAAAGAGAAAAGAAACAGGTGGAAGAATTTCATAAGCTTGAAGAAAAAACTATTCCTAGTGATATAGACTATAGTAAGGTACCTTCTTTAAGGATAGAGTCTGTTCAGAAGCTTTCAAAAATTAGACCAGAAAATATAGGACAGGCATCGAGGATTTCAGGAGTTTCTCCTGCGGATATTTCTGTACTTCTTGTGTACATAAAATCAGGAGCATATATTAATGAAAATATAAATAATTTATAAATTTTAAAAAGTAGATATTTGTGTTAAATATTTATATCTGCAAAAAAATAGTAATACTGAGAATGAAAAATGAAAATGTATAACAAAAATTTTATGTTACAAAAGGAATAATTTATGAATATAACGAAAGAACAATTTTCTTCATATTTTAATGAATTACTTAAAAAATTTGAAATAAAAATATCTGATGAGCAAATTGAAATGTTTTTTAAATATGGAGAAATGTTGCTAAGTTATAATGAAAAAGTTAATCTTACAGCAATAATTGATCCTAAGGAAATTATTCTCAAACATTTTATAGATAGTATAAGTATAATTAAATATATAGATTTTTCAAAAGTAAATTCTATAATTGATGTAGGAACGGGGGGAGGATTTCCGGGAATCCCACTTAAAATTTTATTTCCAAATATAAAGATAACATTACTTGATTCTTTAAAAAAAAGATTGATTTTTCTTGACGATGTTATAGATAAATTACATTTAAAAAATGTAGAAACAATTCATTTTAGAGCGGAAGATGCTGCACATAATCCTTTATATAGAGAAAAATACGATTTATGTGTATCAAGAGCAGTGGCAAATCTATCTACCCTTTCTGAATATTGCATACCGTTTATAAAAAAAAGAGGATTTTTCGTTTCGTATAAATCAATAGGTTTAGATAAAGAAATAGAAGATGCACAAGTTGCAATAAAGCTTCTTGGAGCAAAAAGCATAAAAAATGTTTTTTTTGAAGTAGAAGGAATGAATTATCACAGATCTTTTGCTATAATAGAAAAGGTTTGCGAAACAAAAAAGAAGTTTCCCAGAAAAGCAGGAACTCCTACAAAAAATCCACTTAAATAAAATGTTTCACGTGAAACACAAAATACAGTGGAAAATATATAAAAAGGAAATGAAAAGCACAACATTTTGTACTTTTTAAATTAAAAAACACTTTTAATAAAGCTTAATTAATAGAACACTGATTAAATGTTATGTGCTCTAGTAAATTTAAAATAAAAAAAGTTATTAAAATACACATGTATTAAGAATAGGGAAATCTAAACTTAAAAAGTAAATAGTTTGTTTATGTATAAATTTATTTACTCTTCAAAAATAGCAACAAAAAATGTTTCACGTGAAACATTTATAACTGAAGTGAAAGGATAAAAAAATGGTAAAAACCATAGCAATAGCAAATCAAAAAGGCGGAGTAGGAAAAACCACAACAGCAATTAATCTTTCATCATGCATAGCTGAAGCAGGTAAAAAAGTTTTAGTTATTGACATGGATCCGCAGGGAAATTGTACAAGCGGTTTTGGAATAAGAAAAAATGAACTAGAAAATACATTATATGAATTAATTATAGGGGAATGCACATTAAGAGAATGCATAATGAATGTTAATTCTGTAAAAAATTTAAAAATAATTCCTTCAAATGTAAATTTAGCAGGAGCGGAAATTGATTTATTGGACTTAAATGATAGAGAATATGTTTTAAAAAATGAAATAGATTATATAAAAGATAACTATGATTATATAATAATAGATTGTCCTCCTTCACTTAACATGTTAACGGTAAATGCGTTGACTACAGCGGACAGTGTATTGGTTCCAATACAATGCGAGTATTACGCTCTTGAAGGAATAAGTCAGCTTATAAACACAATCGATTTAATACATGACAGATTGAATGAAAATCTTAAAATTGAGGGTGTAGTATTTACTATGTTTGACGCAAGAACAAATCTTTCTACAGATGTTGTAAAAAATGTACAGGATAATTTGGATGTAAAAGTATATAACTCAATAATACCAAGAAATGTAAGACTTGCCGAAGCTCCTTCAAATGGGCTTCCAATCAATATTTATGATCCAAGTTCAACTGGGGCAAAAAGTTATAAAAACTTAGCAAAAGAAATAATGGAAGGAAATAGAATCTAATGGCTGTTAAAAGAAAAAGTGGTTTAGGGGCTGGACTTAATGAACTTATACCACATAAAAATAAAAAAACGCAAGAAAAAGAAAATTCCTTAAGCAATAGTTCAGAAGAAAAAAATGAGAACAAAACGGAAATTCTTATAAATATAAACAAAATTGAGCCAAATAAAGATCAGCCGAGAAAGCATTTTGATGAAGATGCATTAATTGAACTTTCTGAATCCATAAAGCAGCATGGAATCATTTCTCCTATTATAGTAAAAAAAAGAGATGGATATTATGAAATTGTTGCAGGCGAGAGGAGATGGAGAGCCGCAAAGATAGCCGGATTAAAAGAAGTACCTGTAATAATAAGGGATTTTACAGAGCAGGAAATTCTCGAAATTGCAATAATAGAAAATGTACAAAGAGAAGATCTAAATCCTATGGAAGAGGCGTTAGGATATCAGCAATTACTAGAACAATTTAATTTAAAGCAGGATGAAGTCGCAGAAAAAGTTTCAAAAAGTAGAACAGCAATTGCAAACTCTTTACGACTTTTAAAACTTGATAAAAGAGTTCAGCAAATGGTAAGAGATGAACTGATTCAGGCAGGACATGCACGAGCTTTACTTGGAATACAAGATTTAGATAAGCAGTATGAATTTGCTCAGGAAGTTTTTGATAAAAAAATGAATGTAAGAGATGTCGAAAAGGAAGTTAAAAAACTTCAAAAAGGGAAGAAAGTCGACGTAAAACCTGAAGTAAATGAAAAAGAAGTAAATAGTGCTCTATATAACGAACTTGAAGAAAATTTAAAGTCGATAATCGGAACTAAAATTAATATTCTTCCAAAAGATAAGAATGCTGGGAAGATTGAGATTGAGTATTATACTAAAGATGATTTAGATAGAATAGTAGAACTTATAAGAAGCACACAGATTTAATTAAGAAGCTTTTAGACAGAAATTAGTTTATCAAACAAATGTTTGGAGATGATATAAATGATAGAATCATATACAGGAATAAATACAGACTATGTTGTAATGGGTTTAGCAGCTCTTTTATTAATTTTCTTTATAATAATAATTGTATTTGGAGTTAAAATAAGAAAAATTAATAAGAAACTTAAAAAGTTTTTAAAAGGAAAAGATGGTCAATCTCTTGAAGAAATTTTGGTAAATAAATTAGATCAGATTGAAGATATTGCAAAACAAAATGCTGAAAATGAAAGAAATATAAAAAGCATTAATAGCAGAATGAAAAACAATTTTTGCAAATATGGAATTGTAAAATATGATGCGTTTGAAGAGTCAGGAGGAAAACTTAGTTTTGTACTTACTCTTTTAGATGAAAAGCAGGATGGATTTATTTTGAATGTGGTTCATTCAAATGCAGGAAGTTACGGATATATTAAAGAAGTTATTAGTGGAAATTCCATACTTTCTTTAGGAAAGGAAGAAGAGGAATCATTAATCAAAGCACTTTCAGTAGAAGAAAATAAATAGAAAAAATAGATAAAAAATTCATTAATTGAAAAAAAAGATTTTATACTATATAATAGCCTAATATAGGAGAAAAGATGCATAGATATTTAAAAAGTGTCGGCTTTAAAGATATTTATAATGCCGAGTATAGAGTGCTTTTATCAAATGTAGAATCAAAACCAGATAATCAGATTATAGAGCTTGATTTTGATGATGATAAAATCATTGAAAATGTAAAAGAATATACCTTTATGACTGGTATTTGTACCATAGGAAGGTTGGACGAAGAGAAAGGTTATATAAGAGAATATAGTTATCCTTTCTTTAAAGGAAGCGAACTTTCTTCTACAGAAGATGTTGAGATTATAAAGAGTTCTGATAATGAATGTTATCAGGGAGTAATTGAGGATAATAGAATAGGAATAGATTTGGTATTTTTTATAAATGATTCTATATCTAAAATAAGAAAAGTTTATAAAAAGAATAAAAAAGTTGACACGAAAAGTGTAAAACTTAGCGGTCTTGCTGGTAGTGGAAAAATATTATTTCAGCTTACAGATACAAAAATAAATGTAAAAGAAGAAGTTTTGGATAATTCCCGAGAGGAACTCTACAAATCAGCACGAAAAGGTGATGCTGATGCTGCTGAAGAGTTATCATCTAAAGATTTTGAAATATACAATATCCTCCAAGAGAGAATTAAATCTGAAGATACTATGACAATTTTGCAATCCTATATTATGCCTATCGGAATAGAATGTGATAAATATGAAATTTTAGGAACAATACAAAAGCATTTGACGCTACAAAATCCAGTTACGGATCAAATATTGCATGTACTTACTGTGGTTTGCAGCGGTATTTCTATTGATGTTATAATAAATGAGAAGGATTTGATAGGAGAGATAGAATTAGGAAGAAGATTTAAGGGGGATATATGGCTTCAAGGTCATATGTATTAGTATGGAAAGTAATAAAATTACTTAGTATATTTGTCGCTATAGCTCAGCAGGATAGAGCGTCCGCCTCCTAAGCGGAAGGCCGTGTGTTCGAATCACATTAGCGACGTTAAAAGGCGATTTTTCTATTGGAATAGAGAAATCGTTTTTTTATATAATTGTTTATATATGGGGGAAAAATGTATACAATTGACAAAAAAATATTCATATTTTATTATGAAAGGAAAGGCTGTATATACTTGAAGCATCCTGAAAAATAACAGTATTTACAATTTTTATAAAGGAAGACAACATGGATAAAAAAGAAAAAAAATTTACAAAAATCAAAGTCAATAATCCTGATATAATGAATGAGACAGATGAATCAATAATAAAGCATAAAATAACTATTGCTTTGTGCGTCATAGCAGCTGCGATTTTACTTACTGTGGAAGCGTATATGATGATTAATTATAAAAATCAGATATTGTTTATGATTTTTCTTTTGATTCCATTTTCAGTAGATGTGTATGTAGTTGTAAATTCAATTATTAATATTTCTCTTATTAATAGAAAAATAGAAAGAGAAAAATATGAGGATTTATACAGAGCTGAAAAAGCATCTTATCTTATTTTAAAAAAGAATTTTGATAAACTTTCACAAAAATTATTTAATATTGAACAGAGAGCTGAGATTCCAGCTGATGACCTTATAAGCATTCAAAAAGCTGTGGCAAAAGCTCAAATAAGCCGAAGTAAAGAGAATGCAATGGCATTAATTGATTCCAATAATAAATTAGTGCAGCAGATGGGAGCGTTGGAAAGTAAGCTTACGAATATACATTCAGAAATAAATGAAAATCAATCGGAGCTTCTTAAGAAATCTAATGATGAATTTTTATTAAGAAATAAAAAACTTGAAGAAAAATTAGAAGATATATATGCTGCTTTAAATAATATAAAGGGATTAACCGAAAGCAGAAACTTAAATGTCGTTAATGTAGCTTCAGATGTTGATAAGGATTCTGATATTAAAGTGGATGATAATTCCAATTCGAGTGTTGAATCGGATACAGATAATGGAGAAAGTAAAAATGGAGATGAGTTAGTTTCTTCAGACTATCAGGATTTTAATGAAGTAAAAATAGAAGAAAATTTAATTAACGATATTGCTTTTGAAAATCTAAAGAGAGCAGAGGATAAAGAATCAGATGAATTAAGCTTGAAAGAAGACGAGTTAAGTTCAGGAGAAGAAACTAATGAGACTAGTCAAGGCGAAGAGGGAGACGAGTTATCTCCTCAAAGCGAAAATTTAGATGATTTGGGCATAGAAGAAGAACCAGAAGTAAAAAAAGATATAGCTATAGATTCTGAAAATAAAAATGAAGGAAATAAAGCTTCTATAGACGTAAAGGAAGAAAATTCTAATGAAAAGAAAGATAAGGAATTTATAGATGAAAAAAATTCTCAGGAAGAGAAGGATAAAGAGGTTATAGATGAAAAAAATTCTCAGGATGAGAAAGATAAAGAGGCTATAGATGAAAAAAATTCTCAGGATGAGAAAGATAAAGAGGTTATAGGTGAAGACAATTTTGAAAAAGAAGAAAAAGAAGAAAAAGAAAAACCTGTAATTCCGAATCTTGATAGTCCTGATGATCCGAATCATGTTCTCACACCTGAAGAAATTGAAAAGCTTTTTTCTGCTTCAAATAATGCAGGTGATAAAGAAAGAACAAATGATATTGAAAATAAAAAAGCAAATAATGCAGGTGATATAGCAGTAGCAAATAACAATAACGATGTAGAAGCTAGTAAATCGATAGAAAATAGTGTAGTAGACGAAACAAAAGAAAAAGATATAGTTATAAGTAACTCTGCGGCAGAAAATGAAGAAAAAAGAGACTATAGCGGTCTTACAGTAGAAAATGAGAATGAGACAAGCAATAATGCTGAGTCAGAAAAAAATACGACCGAAGGCACTGAAAATAAGATAGAAAAAAATGTATCTGTAAGTGAAGAAAAACAAAACGAAGATCAAGATTCACAAGATAATAAAGAAGATGACTTAAGCAGTACGTTAGGCAATATAGACAGTTCAGATCCGAATAAGGTTTTATCTCCAGATGAAATAGAAAAACTCTTTGCAAATTTATAAAAAAGTTCTTGACTTTATATATATATGCCTTATATAATATATATCGTGCTTTAAATAAAGGAAGCACGAATGTGCGATTAGCTCAGCTGGTAGAGCACCTGACTCTTAATCAGGGTGTCCAGGGTTCGAACCCCTGATCGCGCACTTATATGAAAGGTCTTGATATTGCAGTAATTATGCGGTGTTAGGGCTTTTTTATTGCCTTGATTTAAGAATGTATGTTCGATTAAATTGGTGTATTTTTAGGCTTTTTTATGTTTTCGGTGGTTGTATAACTGGTAGTACAACCTTTTAAAATTTTACCTGCTTTTACAATTTCTTTTGTGTCTACATGAGTATAAATTTCCGCAGTAATTGAGATGCTGGAATGTCCCATTAATTTTTGAGCAGTTCTTATATCAATTCCTTTCTTTTGTAAATCGGTACAATAGGTGTGTCTGAACATGTACGGAACAAAATCAGGAGCTAGAGGAAGCGGAGGTATAAGCTCGTTTCTATATACTTCACAACCCATAGATATGTTTAATGCTCTTTTTAGAGAACTTGTAACTCTTATATAACTTGACCTGTCCATTTTCTTTAAAGCTGAATTGGGGCATAAATAGTCACATCTCTTGTTATTTATAAGCTTATTTACTAAGTAGTCAGGAATAGGCACTATTCTGTCAGCGTTTTCGGTTTTTGTTCCTCTTATATGTAGCATATATACATCGTCAATCAAGCTTATATCATCATACTTAAGATTAATTGCTTCAGACGGTTTACATCCACAATTAAGCATTATTTCAAACAACATGAAACGTTTATCTTGATTGCATACTTTATAAAAATGTTCTCTTTCTTCGTCAGTAAGAGATCTCCTTTTTCCCTTTTTTAGTTTCGGCATTTCTAAAAACTCAGCAGGATTATCTAATAGAAGCTTGTTTTTTACAGCCATTTTAAATATAAATTTTAAATTTTGTGCAACCTTTTTTACTTGAGAATATGAGTATCCAGATAAGTTATTTATAATTTTTTGACAATCAAGTGGAGTAATAGATCTTAATGATCTACTTCCAATTTCAGACAAAATATGCTTTTTAGTTCTATATATAATATCAAGTCTTGATTTATCGGATATACCTTGCTTATAAGTATCTATACATGTTAAAGCCCAATTTGAGACTGTTGTATTAGGAGAGAGTATAACTTTACCTTCTTGAATATCTCTTTTCTTATTAACTAATTTTTCGTATAGTTCCTCTAAAGTATTTGCATATACAAAATATTTCTTTCCGTCCATGCGAAAGGTTTTTATATACTTGTATCGCTGTTTATTTGTCATATTCTTTCAACTTATGGGGACAAATTATAATAAATAGATATAAATTAGTTGTTAAAACTTCCCCCTAAGTTCAATAACCCTTCCTATAATAGCAACAGGAAGTTTTTTTACATCCTCGTTAGAGTAAATCATAGGCTTGTACGAGGGATTAAACGATATAAGAGTAATTCCGTCGGAAGATTTCATAACTTGCTTGCAAGTAGCTTCTTTTGCGAGTTCATCTCTAAAGTTAAATTTCTACTTTTTCTTAATTGCTGTATCTTTTTACCATTTATCATAATATATTTTCTTTTTATAGTAGAGTTTAAGGAAACGAAAACTAACGACGAAGAATTTTATATAAAAATCTTTTAGATTATGTAAAGTATATAAATTATATAGAGTATATAAATTATAAGAGTGTATAGGTTATATAGAGCATATAAATTATAAGAGTGTATAGGTTATATAGAGTGTATAGGTTATATAGAGTGTATAGAATTCTAAAAAAGTGGTATAACATTATTGTTGAGAATAAAATGTTTAAAGATATTTAAAATTATTAAAAAAGGAGAATAAAACAAATGGATAAAGCATTGATAATTATAGGCGAAATTATAAAAGGTATTTTTAAAATTATAGGAATATTATTAATAAGTTTAATTTATCTGCTTATATCACTTTGTAGATTAAATAATTAATAATTTTATATTATTATATTAAAAAAACGGGAGCTTTTTGTGGTCAGTTCATTTAGCTATCGTTTTTTATTTAACTTTTTTACATTTACTAAGTACTAGTAAAGGTTACGCATTACGTATTTTTATATTAAAAAGAAATAGGTTTGAATAATATAGATACAAGTAAATTTATAAAGGGATATAAGAAGAAAGATAAAGACATAAAAACATGTCTTTATAACAAAATATAGACAAATAATCTCAACAATATATAAACAAATGCCGAAATAAAGACAAAGAGAAATTGCTTATACAATTAAAAAACTCGACCGAACCATTTGGTAATCGATCGAGTTTTTTTTATATAATCAAATTTTATTCTGCTTCAAAAGCTTCTTCTATGGGAATTTCCTTTTTTACAATATATTTATAATAAATCTTTTCTACAGCAACTGAGATTGCATTATCACCTGTTACATTAGCTGCAGTTCCGAATGAATCCTGTGTTATATAAAGACTTATAAGTATTGTTGCCATTGTAGATGATGGATCTACTCCGACTACTGGTAAGAAAGGAAGAGCACTCATAACTGCTCCACCTGGAGCTCCTGGTGCTGCAACCATAGCCACACCTAAAATTGCAATAAAGTTAAGCATAAGTGAGAAAGAGTGGTTCATATTAAACATTGTAAGAAGTGTAAATACACAAGCTGTTATAGTAATCATAGAACCAGGAAGATGTACAGTAGCACATAAAGGAATAACGAAGTCTCTTATTGATTTTGTTACACCTATAGATTTATTACATTGAACATTTACTGGAATAGTTGCAGCAGATGACTGAGTTCCTACTGCTGTAAGGTATGCAGATAAAGTCTTTCTTAAAGACTTGAACGGATTCTTTCCAGCATAAGTGCAAGATACTATAAAAAGTGCAAGTAGGTACAAAAGGTGAAGAGAAATTATACATACGAATATCTTTCCGAAAATTCCGAAAATGGCAAATACTGAACCAGATTTTGCAAGGCTGGTAAAGTTACCAAAAATATAAAATGGAAGTACGGGAATAATACATTTTTCCAAAACCATATGTATGATGTCGTTAAACTCATCCATTATATTATAAAAAGTTTCTTTTTTATATTTGCTTTTTAATACAGATACGCAAAGACCGAGCATGAAAGCAAGTACAAGAGCCGCCGTTACATCAATAAATGGTTTTAATGGAATTTCAAATAATGGTTTAAGTTCATGAGATGATGCTTTAGTAATATTTTTAACAACGTTTTTATGTATAAAACTTGGAAATATTGTTCTTGCCATAATATAGGATAAGGTTCCTGCTACAAGTGTGGAGACATATGAAAGGAATACGGTAACACCGAGTAGCTTTCCTGCACCTTCAGATAAATCAGCAATTCCTTTACCTACGAAAGCAATTATCATCAGGGGAATTATGAAACTTAAAAATGCACCGAACATTTTGGTGAATGTGGTAGCGATTCTGGTAACCATATCAGGTAAGTACAAGCCAACTAATGTACCTAAGATAATGGCTATAATTAATTTGGGAATAAGCCCGAAGTTTTTCTTTTTCATCACATTATTCATTTGGTTTCCTCCTTTGAATTTGAACAATTTGCTTTTTACTATTTTAAGTATCTTTATTGATTTAGAAATAATTGAGTTGAAATGCTTAAGTAATTCATATTACGTATTGAAATGCTTAAGTAATTCATATTACGTATTGAATTCTGTATAGCTTTGAAATAAAAGATGCTTTAAAATAGCGTAAGCATTAAAAGTTTTTTGAGTAAATAATTAAATTAGAGTGTATGAGTAACAATTTTATTACTAAATAAAAAGAAAATCAATATATAAAGAGAAAAAAAGAGAAAATATAAAATAAAAATAAAAAACTCTTTATATTTAAGTAAAAATAAATTACAAAATCAATCTATGTCTTCTTTAGGAATTTTTCTTTTTACAATGTACTTATAGTAAATCTTTTCAACAGCTATTGCGATTGCGTTATCCCCGCTGACATTTGCTGCAGTTCCGAATGAATCCTGAGTTAAGTAGAGAGTAATCAAAATTGTAGCCATTGTTGAAGAAGGACTTACACCTACTACAGGTAAGAAAGGAAGAGCACTCATAACAGATCCGCCCGGTGCACCCGGAGATGCCATCATAGCTATTCCGAGGATTGCCATAAATTTAAACATAAGAGGATAAGTGTGGGGCATTCCGAACATTGTAAGAAGTGTAAATGTACAAGAGGTAATTGTAATCATTGATCCCGGCATATGAACATTCGCTCCGAGAGGTATAACGAAATCCCTAATTTGTCTTGTAACACCCATACTCTTATCACATTCCACATTAACAGGAATAGTGGCTGCAGAAGACTGAGTTCCGACTGCAGTAAGATATGCAGGTATTGAAAGCTTCATGCATTTAAAAGGATTTTTACCTGCATAAGAACAGCAAACTATAAATAATATAAATAAGTAAATTAAATGTAAGGAAATTATACAAATGAAAATTTTTCCAAATATTCCTAATATAGCAAATACAGAACCAGATTTTGAAAGACTTGTAAAATTACCGAAAATGTAGAATGGAAGTATAGGAATTACAAATTTTGCGAGTACCATGCTTATGATATCGTTAAATTCACTCATAATATTATAAAAAGTATGTCCTTTGTTTTTACTTCTCAAAATGGAAACACAAAGGCCGAGCATAAACGCAAGAACAAGAGCTGCAGTTATATCGATAACAGGTTTTATAGGAACTTCAAAGAAAGGTTTTAACTGATGTGAAGTTGTCGATTGAATTTTAGCGGCAAGGTCTTTATGTATGAAGCTCGGAAAAATTGTTAATGCCATAAAGTAAGAAGCTGTTCCGGCAATAAGTGTAGATACATATGTGAGAATAATAGTTACTCCGAGTAACTTTCCCGCACCCTCGGATAAATCGGCAATTCCTTTACCGACAAAAGCGAGAATCATAAAAGGAATGATAAAGTTTAAAAAAGCTCCGAATATTTTTGTAAAAGTAATTGCAATTCTTGTAACCATATCAGGTAGATATAAACCTACCAAAATACCTAAAATAATTGCAATGATAAGTTTCGGAATTAATCCGAAAGAAGTTTTTGGTTTAACATTAGTATTACTCAATTTTCCCCTCCTTAAGATGCAAAAAATCTGCTCTTATTCGTTGACCTGTTTTCGTTCCGGCAATTCCTCCAAGTCCTGTTTCTCTTATCGCTGCACACATACTATGTCCGACTTCACCCATCGCAGTTGCTACTTCTTCAAAAGGAACTATGGATTTAATCCCTGCCATTGCCATATCGGCGGATATTAATGTATTCATTACGCCTGAAGCATTTCTAAAATTGCATGGATATTCTACTAATCCTGCTACAGGATCACATGCAAGTCCCATTACATTTATCAGTGTTATACTTGCTGCATTAAGAGCTTCTTCAACAGTTCCTCCAAGCATTTCAACAACCGCACCCGCAGCCATAGCTGAAGCGGAGCCACATTCTGCTTGACATCCGCCCTCAGCACCAGCAAATGTAGCATATTTTCCGATTATTTGTCCTACACCTATTGAAGTTGCAAGTCCATTTATTAAAGTTTCATCATCCAAATTATACTTATCCTGCATTGCAAAAATAGCAGCAGGCATAATTCCAGCTGAGCCTGCGGTAGGAGCAGCTGCAATAATTCCCATTCCAGCATTAGTTTCCGACGTCGAAAAAGCTGCTGCCATAACACGTGTTAAAAATTTTCCAACTATAGGCTCATGATTTTCCTGGTATTTGTAAAATTTTTCAGCAAAACCGTCAATCATTCCATATTTTGTTTTTATAGGTTTTTTTAGGGTGTTTCTGGAAGAAGATTTCATAACATCAAGGATTTCTTTTAATCTTTGTCTAAATTCTTCCTCTGATAACTTTAGATTTTCACATTCGGTTTCTGTAACCAGATCATAAAAATGGTAATTTTTTTCTTTACAGACATCAATAATTTCTTTTTCAGTATTTAACATAAGTACTACACCTCCACATATTTAGCTGTAATGAATCGGTCATCATTTAAAAGCTCAGTAACAATATTTTTTTTAATATTATTGCTTACTTCAACCGTAAGAGTAACGACATCTGTAAGTTCATTTTTTGTTGTAGACATGGATTCAATATTATAGTTATTAAATGAAAGTGTACTGGAAACAAAAGCAATTATTCCTTTTTGTTCAGGATATTGGAAAAGAAGTGTAGGAAAAGTTCCCTTAAAATTAACAGCTATACCGCAAATGTTTACCAACACCATGTTTCCTCCACCGATAGAAGTCCCGATTACATATTCGTCTTCCTTATCTTTATAAGAAAAAACGATTTTAACGGTGTTGGGATGATATTTTTCACCCAAATCCGTCGGAACAAATTCATAATTAAGGCCTTCGCTTTTTGCAATAGAAAAAGAATCTCTTAATCTTTTGTCATAGGTTGAAAATCCTAAAACTCCTCCGAGGAGTGCTTTATCCGTGCCATGTCCTTTATAGGTAAGAGCAAAAGAACCATGCAGATAAAAAGTCACTTTTTCGTAGGGACCGGGGCAAATTTTTGCTGCAATATTTGCAATTTTACATGCTCCAGCGGTATGCGAAGAGGAGGGACCTACCATTATAGGCCCCAAAATTTCAAATGCGTTAAATTCACTCAATTTTTTCACCGCCTTTAACTAACATATATTTCCTACTAAGAGATTTTACTACAAAACAATGTTAAATAACAGACAATCTATATTGTGAAAATTTTTATATTTTTTAGAAATAATAATTTAAGTGCTAGTGGGAAAAACTAATTTCTAACAGCAATAAGTTTATAGATGGGATTTCCCAACGAAGAAAATTTTTCTTCATATTCAGTCATAATATTATTTTTTGATAATTTTTCATCATTATGTAAATCATAAGATACTGCTTCTAAAGAAAAGAAAGGAGAATCTTTTAATGTTTTTAATGAAAAATCAAATAGATCTTTATTATCAGTTTTAAATTCGATCGAGTGTCCCTTCAAAAGAAGAGCTGAATATAATTTAAAGAACGTGTTTGATGTAAGCCTTCTTTCAGCAGTTCTTTTTTTAGGCCATGGGTCTGAAAAATTAAGATATATTAAATCAATTTCACCTAAAGAAAATACGTCGGTTAACTCTTTCGCATCAATGCATATAAAATAGATATTTTTAGGTATAATGCTCTGTTCTTTATATTTATCTATTTTTTGAAGTGCACGAAGCATAACGCTTGAATATCTTTCTATTCCGATGAAATTTCTGTCGGGATATCTTAAAGCATTTTCAACTAAAAATTTACCTTTTCCCATTCCAATTTCTATAAAAATCGGATTATCATTTTTAAAAAGGCTTCTCCAATCTCCTTTAAGCTCTTTAGGTTTATTTATAAGTAAAGGATTCGATTCTATAATTTTGTCAGCATTTTTAATATGTCTAAGTCTCATTAAAATCTCCATTATTATTTTGTAAGTAAACTTTTTAAAAGTATTTCCAATCTGGTTTTTGTTTCAGTAAGAAAAATTATGCCATTTGATGATTTTATCATTGTTATGTAAATTTCCTTAAAAGATTTGCTTCCTTCGATAAGTTCATAAACATAATCTAAATATTTTTTGTTAATATAAAGAAAAACAGTTTCAAATTTCTGCTCTGAGAGTGATGCAGAAGAATTTTTAAAAATTCTTTCCAACTCTTCTTCGTCCGAAAGCTGCTTTTTTGTTTTATTTATCACAAAAAACCCGTCCTTATCTTTTGGAAGATCAAGGGATTTTATTGCACGCTGAACCTGCTTTGTAAGACTGTCAGAAGGTGGATATAAGGACTCAAAAAAAGCCATAAAATCCGACGCAAAACGAAAATTTTGGTTTTTCCCTTTTTCTAAAATTTCTGTTGAAAGAATTCTTTTTATTATCTTTTCACAGTCTTTTCTCGAAGGATTTTTCTTTAAAGAATTATTCATAAATTGCCTCCATAACAATATTATGATAAAAGTGATTAAAAAAAAAGGCAATAGGATTGACTAAAAACCATATTCAAATTTATAATATAAAAATAAGCCACTTATTATATAACAAAGTGGAGGTTTTTTGACAAAAAAGAGGTACTTATGGATATACCAATGTATAGGGAAGAAAAAAAAGAACATCAATTTGAACAGATTCAGGAAGTTATTTTGAAAAAAATAATTTTCAGAACCGATGACGCTAAAAAACTTAACATTGATTATCGAAGAATAAAAGGATTTGTAGAAGAGGGAAGGCTTAGGAAGATAAAGTCGGGTTATTATACTGACGATGGTCTTATTACGGAAGATAAACTTATAGGTGCACTTTTTCCGGATGGAGTCCTTACAATGGAAAGTGCTCTTTATATATATGGCTATTTAAAAGAAAAGCCTAAGGTATTTAAAGTCGCAATAGATAAGAATACCTCAAAAAGCAGGTTTAATATAGAATATCCGTGGATAGAGCCTTACTACACCGAAAAAGATGTCCTTAATATGGGACGAAAGGAGATAGAGCTCGAAGGACAAAAAATTGGAATTTATGAAAAGGAGCGACTTATAGCGGACATTTTAAAATATCAGCATAAAATGGAAAGACAAGATTTTCGAGAAGCCATTTTTTCATATATAGATGATGAAAAAAAAGATATGTCGCTTCTTATGAAGTATGCAACAGAAAGAAATGTTATGAAAAAGGTTCATGATATTATAGGAGTATGGCTTGAGTGATTAGAGATGCTGAATTTACAGAAGGATGAGATTTTTGTTAGAGAGCTGAATTTACAGAAGGACGAGATTTTTGTTAGAGAGCTGAATTTACAGAAGGACGAGATTTTTGTTAGAGATGCTGAATTTACAGAAGGATGAGATTTTGATTAAAAAGGTAAGATTTCAGAGTGGTTTTTATGACAGAAGAGTTATTGATTGAAAAATTAAATACCGAAAGAAAAAGAGAAGCTCTTGATTTTCAGCAAATTTTTGTTTATGTAGTAAAATCGGAAATTGTAAAGGTATTTAAGGATAAAAATATCTTTTTCAAAGAAGAATTAAAATTAAGAGAAAGTAATAATATAAAAGAAAAGGACTACGGAATCGAAATTGTTACTGATAATCTATCTATTTTTGATATTGTTGATATTTTAAATGAAAAAAAGAATTCCTTAAGTATAAAAATAGGTAAAGTTTCCACTAAAGGAAACAAGATATTTTTTATAAGTTCATTGGGCGTTCATAAAGCGGTCTTTACAATTGCTCTTGAAAATAGAGATAAGATAATTTATACAGAAAGACGAACAATATTCGATTTTGTTTCAGAGAAAGAAATAGAATATAATATTTTTCAGTCCGAAGAAATGGCTGTTTTACTTATAATAGATATACTTAAAAAAATGGAATTTTGTAATGATATGGATTCTTACTTAAAGCTCTATAATCTTTTAAAAGAGGTTGCACTTGACGGGAGAAAAATAATGTCGATTTTAGAAGAAAAGACAGAAAACGACGAAAGGCTTGTCGGAAAATCGTTAGAACTCAAGTTTAATCAGTTTAAAGAATTTAGGAACAACAAGTATTTAAAACAAAATTGGAAACGACATATAAGAAAAATTAAAGAAGAAAAAAAATCATGGGAAGAGGTTTATGATTTGATTTTATCTTTCGTTACACCGATAATTCAAAACAGAATCGAAAATAATATTTTTATAGATTCATGGATGCCAGAATTGGGGCGTTTCCTCGACTGAGAGAAAATAAAAAAGACGAGTAAATGCAGCGGATAAAATTTTATATAGACACATTTTCTTTTATTTTTTATTAAATACAAGGGAGCATATTTTGAAAAACAGCAGTAAAAGTTTAAAAAAACTTTTTGTTATAATGGGAAAAAGCGGAACAGGGAAAAATACAATATATAAAAAGATTTTAGAAAAAACTGATCTTTCAAAACTTATTCCCTATACGACAAGACCTATAAGAGAAAATGAAATAGATAAAGTAGATTATAATTTTGTTTCTGAAAAAGAAAAAGATTCACTTTTAAAAGAGGGAAAGGTTCTTGAAATAAGAAATTATGATACAGTATTCGGGATTTGGAGCTATTTTACAGTAAATGACGATTTATGGAAGAAAAATAACGACCAAATTATAATAGGAACTCTAGATACATATATAAATTTAAAAAGAAACTGTACAGATAGGGAAATTATTCCGATATATATAGTAGTAGAGGATGGAGAACGTTTGGAAAGGTCCTTAAAAAGGGAACAAAACGAAAAAAGTCCTAAATATAAGGAGATGTGCAGAAGATTTATTGCAGATGAAGAAGACTTTTCTGAAGATAGGCTTGACGCTGCAAAAATCGAGTACAGATTTATAAATGACAATTTAGATGAGACAGTTGATGAAATTATAGAATTTATAGATAGGTCAAGATAAAGAGGTTTCTTATGGATATAAAAGTAAATGAAGTTCAAGCTATAACTAAAGTTGAAAATAAAAAAGAACCCGTATCTCAAAATGATGACAAGTTTAAATTTACTTTGGCAAGTAAAATAGATGATAAGGAATTTAAGGAAAAACTTACAGCACTTATGCAAGATATCGATGAGCAAGGTAAGAAAATTACGGAACATATGGACATAAAAGATATGAAAAAATATCGTTCGCTTGTAAAAGATTTCTTGAATGAAGTGGTAAATCGTTCTCATAAGTTTTCGAGAGAAAATTTTCTTGACAGAAGAGGTAGACACAGAGTGTATGGTATTGTTAAACTTGTTAATAAGAACCTTGATGATATTGCAACAGAACTTGTAAAAGATGAGAAGGATAATCTTGCAATATTAAGTAAAGTAGGAGACATAAAAGGATTACTTTTGGATATATCGGGTTAAAGACATGAAATTTGATTTTGACACTATTATAGGCGAAGATGATTTAAAAAATTATTTTAAAAATGTGCTTGAAAATAGAACGGTGGCACATGCATATATCATTTCAGGAAGTAAATTCTCAGGTAAAAAATTAATAGCAAAAACTGTTGCTAAATCCCTTCTTTGTGAAAAAGAAGGATGTTTGTCGTGCAATAGTTGTAAATCTTGTCATCAATTTGAAAATGATAATAACCCTGATGTAATATATATAGAGCATGAAAAAGATAATACTATTACAGTTGAAGAGGTAAGAAGACAGGTAGTCGATACGGTTTTAGTAAAACCATATAGTAATAAATATAAGATTTATATTATAGATGAAGCGGAGAAATTAAATAAGTTCGCACAGAACGCACTTTTAAAAACACTTGAAGAACCGCCCGGATATGTAATATTTTTTATATTAACCACAAATTTAAATGAATTTTTGCCGACAATTTTATCTCGTTGTATAAAACTTAAAGTAAAGCCTGTAGAGAGTCAAAAAATACAGGATTTTCTTATATCGAAATATAAAATTCCAGACTATGAAGCAAAAGAAGTTTCAAATTTAAGTTTCGGGAATTTGGGACGAGCGATAGAAGAGATTCATAATCCTTTAAAAAAAGAAAGACGGGAAAAGTTTTTAAATCTTATAAAATCTTTATCAAGAATGAGTATTTTGGATATTCACGAGCTTGTAGCGGATATAGATAAAAATAAAGAAGATAAAAAAGAGATTATAGATGATTTGGTAGATAAACTTAAATTATGGTTTAGAGATGTGTTATTATACAAATCAACGGAAGATGATAACAATATAGTTTTTTCTTCAGAAATATCTAAAATTTCATCAATGTCAAATATTTCATATGAGAAATTGAATTCCATGATAAATTTTATAGAGTCTGCAAGAAAAAGACTTTTAAGCAATGTAGATGGAAATAAAGTATTAGAAATACTTTTAATAGAACTAAAGGAGAATATAAATGCCTGAGCTTGTAGGTGTTCATTTTGATAATGCGGGAAAAGTTGCATTTTTAAATACAAACGGTTTAGCTTGCCATATAAATGATAAGGTTATTGCACAGACGGACAGAGGTCTTGAAGTAGGGATAGTTAGAACAATGCCAGAGGATCATCCTGAAATCTTAAAAAAACCGACTGATAGCAGAATTTTAAGAATTGCAACAAAAGAAGATTTGGAGCAGGAAAGAGAGATAAAAAAAGAAGAAGATGCGGCACTTATAGAATGTAGAAAAAAGGTTAAAAAGCATAAGTTGGATATGAGCTTAATTGATGCTCAATATACTTTTGATAAAAAAAGAATAACATTCTTTTTCCTTGCGGATGAGCGAGTGGATTTTAGAGAGCTTGTTAAAGATCTTGCTTCTTCTTTTCATACGAGAATTGAACTTAGACAAGTCGGAGTAAGAGATGGATCAAAAGTTCTAGGAGGAATAGGATTTTGTGGAAGACCGCTTTGCTGTGCAACATTTTTAACTAACTTTGCACCGGTTTCAATTAAGATGGCAAAGGAACAGAATTTATCATTAAATCCGTCAAAGATTTCAGGAGTCTGCGGAAGACTTATGTGTTGTCTTAAAAATGAAGAAGACGTGTATGAAGAATTAAATAAAAAACTTCCAAGAAAAGGTGATATGGTTAAAACTCCTGAAGGGACTATGTCGGAAGTCGCAAGCGTTGACATCCTAAGAGAAAAAGTAAAAGTTATCATAGATGATGGAGATAAAAAAGAATTAAAAGAATATAATGTGTCGGAGCTTACATATAAAAAGCATCCGTATTTTGAAGAAGATGAAGAAAATCAAAGTATAAAACTTAAAAAACCTGTAAAAAAAGTTCTTCAAAATGGAGATAAAAATTTAAATAACATAGAAAAAAATGGTAATGAAAATAAGTATTTGAATAATGTAGAAAATAAGGGAAATAAAAAATCAATTAATAAATTCTTCAATAAAAAGCTAAAAGTAAAAAAGGCTCAAAAATAAATAGGGGAAATAGGAAAAATAGTAATGATAAAAAAAGAAGAGTTATTAAAATCAGGAGAAAGACTTGATTCTTTAGATAGAAATAATCTGTACTTGATTCAAAATCCTACAAAGTTTTGTTTCGGGATAGATGCCGTTTTACTTTCTTCTTTTTTAAAAGCAGATAAAGGCGATAAGATTCTTGATTTATGTACGGGAACGGGTGTAATTCCTATACTTCTTTCAGATAAAACGGAAGCTTCTGTGATAAGGGGGCTTGAAATTCAGAAAGATATTTGCGATATGGCAAAAAGGTCTGTTCTATATAACAATTTAAGCGAAAAAGTTGATATAATATTAGGAGATGTAAAGGATGCGTCAAAGATTTTTGGAGCATCCTCTTTTGATATAGTGTGCGTAAATCCTCCATATATGAAAAATAATCATGGTATAAAAAATCCCGATAATTCAAAATATATTTCCAGGCATGAGGTTTTATGCACGTTAGACGATGTGATAAGAGAAACCGGAAAAATTCTTAATACAAAGGGAAAATTCTTTATGGTTCATCGTCCAACACGTCTAGTAGATATATTTACGACTATGAGACACTATGATATAGAACCAAAAAGGATGAGACTGGTTTTTCCTTATAAAGACAAAGAACCGAATCTCGTTTTAGTAGAAGGCGTAAAAGGTGGGGGAGGAGAAATTCGGATCGAAAAACCGCTTATTGTATATAAAGATAAAAATGTATATACGGATGAAGTTTTATATGAATATGGGAAATGAAATGAATAAAAAAGGAACACTTTATTTGGTGGCAACACCTATTGGAAATTTGGAAGATATGTCTTATCGTGCGATAAATACATTAAAGGAAGTTGATTTAATTGCAGCGGAAGATACTAGAAATTCCATTAAGATTTTAAATCATTTTGAAATAAAAAAAGAAATGACAAGTTATCACGAATTTAACAAAATAGATAAAGGTTACTATTTAGTAAATGAATTAAAAAGCGGGAAAAATATTGCAGTGATAACGGATGCCGGAACTCCAGGAATATCGGACCCCGGAGAAGAGCTTGTAAGAATGTGCGTAGAAAATGGAATTAAAGTTATAAGTATTCCAGGTCCTGTTGCATTTGTAAATGCAGCGGTTGTCTCGGCTCTCCCTTGCAGGAGAATTTCCTTTGAAGCATTTTTACCGAAAGATAAGAAGGAAAGAGAACGTGTACTTTTAGAAATTGAAAAGGATACAAGAACTATTGTTATATATGAAGCTCCGCATAATTTAAAGAAAATATTAAAAGAACTTTATAGTAGACTCGGTAATAGAAAAATTACAATAGTTCGTGAGCTTACAAAAATTCATGAAGAAAAATTATATTTTACATTTGAAGAAGCAATAGCATTTTATGAAAATAATGAGCCGAGAGGAGAATATGTTCTTGTAATCGAAGGTCTTTCAAAAGAAGATGTAATGAAGGAAAAGCAGAAACAATGGGAAAATATGTCCATACAGGAGCATTTAGATATATATCTTAAAGAAAATTTTGACAAAAAAGACGCTATGAAAAAAGTAGCTAAGGATAGAGGTGTATCAAAACGTGATATATATAATGCACTACTTTTCAACGAGAAGAAAAATTAAAAAATAATTGGTTTATAAAAAGAAAGATTAAGGAAAAAGGATTCTAAACAAAGGAGAAGAAAGCAGGATGGACGATTTAGAAAGAAAGATTTCTTTATTGCAAAGCTATATTGATAAAGCAAAAAAAATCGTATTTTTTGGAGGAGCCGGAGTATCGACAGAAAGCGGAGTTCCAGACTTTAGAAGTAAAGACGGACTTTATAACCAAAAATATAAATATCCTCCAGAAATGATTTTAAGTCATTCATTTTATCTTAATAATAAAGAGGAGTTTTACCGATTTTACTACGATAAGATTTTAATAGAAGGCATAAAACCAAATAAAGCACATTTAAAGCTTGCTGAAATGGAAAGAAAAGGAAAGATTTCTTCCATTATTACGCAGAATATAGATGGTCTTCATCAAATGGCAGGGAGTAAGAAGGTTTTGGAGCTTCATGGAAGTATTCATAGAAATTATTGTACGAATTGCAAGGCATTTTATGATGCAAAATATATGATTTTACATAAAGGGGATATTGTCCCTAAATGTGAAAAGTGTGGAGGGGATATAAAACCTGATGTTGTGCTTTATGAAGAAGGTCTTGATAATAAAATTATTGAAGAAACTGTAAAAGAGATAAGCGAAGCAAATCTTTTAATTGTAGGAGGAACGTCACTTGTCGTATATCCTGCAGCGGGATTTTTGGATTTCTTTAATGGCAATAAACTTGTTCTTATAAATAAATCAAAAACGAATAGAGATACAGAAGCGGATTTAATTATAAATGATTCTATAGGGAAAGTTTTTGATAATATAAAAGTATAAGATATTTCTTCTTTATAAAATAATGCTGATTTAATTATTAACAATAATATAGAATGATAAATTCAAAAAAAATTTTTAATCAGAATACAAAAAATATTTGACAAACAAATGGTTTAGATGATAGTATACATACTCGGTATATGATAGTTTCTTGCTCTTTATATATAAAAAAGTAAAGGGCCTTTATAGTCCAAAAGGAGGTAAATCGCATGAATAAGTACGAATTAGCATTAGTTGTGAATGCCAAAATCGAAGATGATGCGAGAACTGCCGTAGTAGAAAAAGCAAAGGAATATATTTCTCGCTTTGGCGGCAAAGTATCAAAAGTCGAAGAAGCTGGTAAGAAGAAGCTTGCTTACGAAATTCAGAAAATGAATGAAGGATTTTACTATTTTATTCATTTTGATGCTGAATCAAACGTACCAGCTGAAGTTGAATCAAATGTTCGTATTATGGATAATGTACTTCGTTTTTTATGTGTTCGCGATGACGAAGCGTAATTTAGGAAGGAAAATTTATGAATAAAATCATTTTAATGGGAAGACTTACAAGAGATCCGGAAGTTAGATATGGTGGAGCGAACAATATAGCTGTTGCAAGATTTTCGATTGCTGTAGATAGAAGATTTAAGAGAGACGGCGATGCAACCGCAGATTTCTTTAACGTAGTAGCTTTCGGTAAAACTGGAGAGTTTGCAGAAAAATATTTGAAAAAAGGAATAAAGATTATATTAGACGGTGAACTTAGAAATAATAATTACACAAATAAGGATGGACAAAAGGTCTATGGAATAGATGTCATTGCCAATAGCATTGAGTTTGCTGAATCAAAATCGCAGTCTGAAAATTATAATAATTCCAATTCAAATTCCGGAAATGGTTTTGTTGGGAAGACGGAGACTGGAGGGGATTCAGGTTCGAATGATTTTATGAACATCCCTGATCAAGTTGAAGATACTCTTCCATTTGGTGACTAAAGTAGGAGGTATTCATGGCAATGAATGAAGAACGCGTTGATAAGAAAAGACGCTCTATGAGAAGAAAAAAAGTATGTAATTTCTGTGGTAAAGATGCAAATATAAATTATAAGGATGTTAATCTTCTTAAAAAATTTGTTTCTGAAAGAGGCAAGATTCTTCCTAGAAGAATAACAGGAGCTTGTGCTAAACATCAAAGAGCAATTACAGCAGCTGTAAAGAGAGCTCGTCATCTTGCACTTATGCCATATGTACAGGATTAATAGGATACTTAAATATTAAGATTAAAAAACCGTTTCAGATTATTTCTGAAACGGTTTTTATTTTTTAATGCTTTTCTTTAAATAATGAAAATACGCCTGAAAGGAAAGTAAGTATCAAACTGCTATAGCAGAATATACTAAAAGGGGCGTATTCGATAGGAGTTACTCCTAAGGCATTAGTGATAAACACTCCACATACGCTCCAAGGAACCAATGGATTTATAACAGTTCCGGCATCTTCTAAAGTTCTTGAAAGATTTCTGCTTGGTAAATTGAGTTTATCATAAACAGGTTTAAATGTTTTCCCGGCAAGCAGGATGCTTAAATATTGTTCTCCAATAATTACATTTACTCCTACTGCAGTAAGAATTACACAAACAGTTGCACGAAATTGTGAATTTAAAAAGTTGGACATTTTATTTAATATTGTAGGAATTATTCCTAAACTGAATAAAAGTCCGCCTAAGCTTAATGCCAAAATAACAATTGTAATTGTAAAGAACATACTATTTATGCCGCCTCTGTTTAAAAGGTGTGCTAAGTCAGAAGGAGCATTTTTAGCATGAAATCCGTCAAAAAGTATAAATGCTAAGTTGGATAATTCTACATTATGTTCAAATATGGCAATGGAACATCCAACAATACTTACTACAATAATTGAAACTACTGCGGGAAATTTAAGTGTTGAAAATACTATAAGAAGTACAAATGGCAGTAAAGATATAGGAGATACAAGTCCCGTACTTAAAATTTCTTCTCTAAAAGAAGAAAGAGATGCATGTGTAGTTGCAGCTTTCCAAGGAGAAAGAACTGTGAAAAAGATAGAAGAAATTATAAATGCGGGAATTGTTGTGTACATCATATTCTTTATGTGTTCAAACAAATCTATGCCTACAATACTTGCAGCAATTCCAGTAGTATCCGACAAAGGAGACATTTTATCTCCAAAAAAGGCTCCGGATACGATTGCTCCGGCGGTAATTGCAGGATTTAAATGGAAAACATGTGCAAGTCCTAAAAGAGCTACGCCTAAAGTTGCTGTTGTCGTTAAACTGCTTCCTATAGATACGCCAATTATTGCTGTAAGAAGAAATGAGGAAAGATAAAATGTTTTAACAGACATTACATTAAGTCCGTAATATATTAATGTAGGAATAGTACCTGCAATCATAAGAACAGAAATTAAAATTCCGATAAAGAAAAATAGATATACAGCAGCCATACTTGTGCTTACAGCCTGTATCATATCCGATTGCATCGAATCAAATTTTACTCTTTTAAAAAGACCATATATCAAAAGGAATACGATTGCCCAAATAATGGGAATGTGAGGTTGAAGTCCCTTCATAAAAATAATAGGTGCACCGAGTATTATAAATACTATAGCTAAAAGGCTTACCGATTCTACAAAGCTAGGTTTTCTAAATTCTTTTAAATCAAACATAAATCCTCCGAACAAAAAAGCTCCCCACCCATTTATAGCGAGAAGCGGAAATTTGTTTGTATGATAACACTATGAAGGAAACAATGCAAGTATTGAGAAGATAGAAATATTTAATATTGTTAATTATTTATTATAAGATTGAATCACTATATAGAAAAAATTTGTAATATGTTATAATATAAAGGATTTTATAAAAAGGAGTATTATGGACGTTATTGAATATAAAGGGCAGCTGAAACAGTATTTTTACATACCATTTTATACAGCAATTGTTTTATTATTTTTTGATGTAGTAACATTTATTTATAACAAAACAATGGGAATTTTCTTTTTCCTTATTGTATGTTTATATTTTTTAATCCTTATTATTTTCTATAACATATTCAAAAATAAATTTGTACATGAAATTATAGATTTTGCAACAAAGTGCTCTAAGATGCAGAGTATTCTTATTGATAAATTCGATGTACCTTATGTACTTTTGGATAATGATGGAAAAATAATCTGGCATAACGAAAAATTTAAAACATTAACTGATAAGGAAACGCAGTTTAGAGAATCTATTTCGGATATTATTCCTAAGATAACGAAAAATCTTATTAAGGAACATGAAAAATTTTCAAATATTGAAGTAGATTTTTCTGGCAGAAGATATAATGCTGTTTTACAAAAATTTGAAATGCCGCAATCTGAGATAAAATCTAAGTTGTTTGCTATTCATGGAAAAGATGTAAATCTTATAGCATTAAGTCTTTTTGATATTACAAAATTGACTTATTTACAGGAAGAAAATGAAAATATCAAAATGATTCCTGCTGTAGTGTATATAGATAACTATGAAGAAACGATAGAGCAGGTTGATTTAGTAAAAAGAGCTCTTCTTCTTGCTGTTATCGACAGAAAGGTTACTCAATTCTTTCATTCAGTAGACGGCATCGTTCAAAAGATTGAAAAAGATAAATATTTTATCGTTTTTGAGCATAGATATTTACAGAAACTTAAAGATACGAGATTTAGCATTTTGGAAGATGTAAAAAATATTAAAGTTGGAAATGAGAATGAGGTTACCTTAAGTATTGGTGTTGGAGATGGTGGAGATTCTTATCAGCAAACATTTGCATATGCGGGTGCTGCAATAAATATAGCACTAGGAAGAGGCGGATCTCAGGCTGTAATAAAGCAGGAAGGCGAAGTTTCATATTTCGGACTTCATGGAAAGCAGGTTGATAAAACAACCCGAGTTAAGGCGAGAGTTAAAGCACAGGCACTTAGAGATATGATGGAATCCAGAGAAAATGTAATTGTAATGGGTCATCAAATAAGCGATATAGATGCATTCGGCTCAGCTGTAGGAGTATGTGTTGCAGCAAGAAAACTCGGCAAGAAATCGCAGATTGTTTTAAATACTATAACGACGTCATTAAGACCTATAGTGGATTTAATTCAATCGATGGAAAATACAGAAGATTTAATTATCACAAGTGAACAGGCGATAAAGATTGTTACACCGCAAACTCTTGTTATGGTTGTTGATACCAATAAAGAAAATTATACTGAATGCCCTGAACTTCTTAAAAAGACTGAATACATAGTTGTATTTGACCATCATAGACAGGGTGAAGGAGTTATAACAAATTCTGTACTAAGTTATATAGAACCTTATGCTTCATCAGCGTGCGAAATGGTTGCAGAAGTGCTTCAGTATTTTGCAGAGAATATTCAGATGAAGCCGGAAGAAGCAGATGCACTTTATGCAGGCATTTTGATTGACACAAATAACTTCGTCGCAAAGACGGGAGTAAGGACATTTGAAGCAGCAGCATACCTTAGAAGAAACGGTGCTGACATGATAAGAGTACGAAAACTTTTAAGAGAGAGCATGGAGGCATATAAAGCAAGAGCTGAAGTTGTAAGAAAGGCGAAAGTTTACAGAGGCAAGTTTGCTATTTCAACATTTATAAATAATGGAGTTGAAAGTCCTACAATTATAGTTGCACAAGCAGCAAATGAACTTTTAGATATTGTAGGAATCGGAGCATCTTTTGTTCTTACGGAATACAAGAATAAAATATATATAAGTGCAAGATCTATAGATGATGTTGATGTACAGCTTATGATGGAAAAATTAGGCGGAGGAGGACATATAAACCTTGCTGGTGCACAGCTTGAAAATGAAACTTTAGATAGTGCAATAGAAAAAATTGAAAATATTATTGATGATATGATAGATAAAGGAGAGGTTGAGGCATGAAAGTAATTTTACTTGAGGATGTTAGAAAAGTTGGGAAAAAAGGTGAAGTCGTTGAAGTAAAAGATGGTTATGCAAGAAATGTACTTTTCAGAAATAATAAAGCAAAAGAAGCTACAAAATCTAATATAAATGAACTTCATCAGAGACAGAAATATGAAGATAAGCTTGAACAGGAAAGATATGAGGAAGCTTTAAAAAATAAAAAAGCAATGGAAAATTGGGAAGTTTTACTATCCATAAAAACAGGAGAAGGAGGAAAAACATTTGGTACAATTTCTCCTAAGCAGATAGAAGAGGCTGTAAAAGAACAGTTTAATGTAACGCTTGACAAGAAGAAATTTGTAATTGACGAGCCTATAAAATCACTTGGGGCTTTTAATATTAAAGTTAAACTTCATCCGGATGTAATAGCTACACTTAAACTAAAAATAAAAGAAGCCGATTAAGGAGAAAATATGGATAATAATTACGATCAAAAGAGTAATTATGAGCGGGGGGATATTAAGATTGCGGCTTTGCCTTATTCAGAAGAATCGGAACGAGCGGTTATAGGTTCCATGCTTATTGATGAAGGAACTATTTCAATAGCGGAGGAAATTTTAACAAAAGAGGATTTTTATAATAAGACTTATGGCATATATTTTGAAACGATTTTGGAAATAACTGACGAAAATCTACCGGTAGATTCGGTGATTTTACAAGAAAGACTGGGAAATAAGAATATTTCTCCAGAGTATGCATCAATTCCACAGATAAACTCGTTTGTGGACTCTGTTCCTGTTGCAGTTAATATAAAACATTATGCAAATATAGTAAAAGAAAAGTCACTTCTTCGTGCTATAATAAAAGTCACTTCCGACATATCAGAAGCTTGCAGAACGGGCGAATTGTCAGTAGATCAAATTTTAGATAAAACAGAAAATGATATTTTTCATTTATTACAGAAAAAAGGCCAAAGAGAAAGTGCTGGAATACGTGAAATTGTAAAAAATGTTTTAAATAAAATAAGAGAATCAGCCAAGATAAAGGGAAATATAACGGGAGTTGCTACGGGATTTATTGATCTTGATTATATGACATCAGGTCTTCAACCGTCAGATCTTATTATAATAGCTGCAAGACCTTCTATGGGAAAAACGGCACTCGCACTTAATATTGCTGATAATGTATCGGTACAGCAACAAAAGACAGTTGCCATATTTTCTCTCGAAATGTCAAAAGAACAGCTTGTAAACCGGCTTGTCTCAATGGAAACACATATTGATGCACAGAAATTAAAAACAGGAAGACTTTCAGATGATGAGTGGACGGAATTGATTGAAGGATCGTCTCAACTTGCAAAATCAAAACTTATAATAGATGATACACCTGCTATAAGTGTATCTGAAATGAGAACAAAATGTAGAAAAATACAGCTTGATAATCCCGATTTATCGCTAATTATAGTTGATTATTTGCAGCTTATGACAGTGAATAAAAAATCGGAATCGAAACAACAGGAGGTTTCCGATATTTCAAGGTCATTAAAAGCACTTGCAAGAGAACTTAATGTCCCAGTTATTACCCTTTCTCAGCTGTCAAGACAGGTAGAAAGTAGAAAACCTCCGAGACCTATGCTTTCAGATTTAAGAGAGTCGGGAGCTATAGAACAGGATGCGGATGTCGTAATGTTTATTTATAGAGATGAATATTATAATGAAAAATCCGAGAAAAAGGGACAAGCGGAAATTATAATAGGAAAACAAAGAAATGGTCCTACAGGAACTGTTGATTTAGCTTGGATTAGTGAATATACTAAATTTGCAAATCTTGAAAGGTCAGATCAACATTAAAATATAAATAAATCACATTATCACCCAAGTGTAGGTTAGTTAAATCTGCACTTGGGTGATATTAATTATATAGGTTAGTTAAATCTACACTTGGGTAATCTTTAATTTATATAAGGCAAAGAAAATAGTAGTAGGTTAATTCAGTTAATTTGGAATGAATTAGAGATTATTTATTAAAGCTTTGAAAGAATTCTTATGGCATCCTTTTCTATCAAAACTTTTGAATGTTCCGATATAGCTGATTTGATACGCTCGTTTACAATGAAAGGAACATCAAAATCCGATACTAACATAGTTATAGAATCAATTTTAAAAATTTTCCCGTCTTTATCGGCGAAATTAAGCCCATTTTCTTTGTAATATAAGACAAGTATGAATTTATCCTCATTTTCAAATTTAAGAAGGGAACTTTTGCCTGAAAAATAATGCGCTAAAAGTTTAGCCGCACATATTAAATTTTCCATAGTTAAGAATAAGAAATAATGGGCTTTTATTTTCGGAGCTTTATCTTCCTCTTTATTATTGGAATTCAATTTTTCTTTATCTACAAAAGAATGATAAATGTCAGAGGAATTTAAGGAAACATCTCCGCTTTTACCGTCAGACATAACAGGAACGGAAATATCACTGTTTGAAAATTCCGCAAATCTTGTGTCCATTTCTTCAGGAAAATTTTCTTTTGTGATAAGAATATCGACTGCATCATTCTCAGTAGGAACAGCCTCTATTTTAAGAGCAAAATCACCTTGCGAAAATTGAAATCTTTCATACGCCGACTTTAAAACTTCATTAAAAAGTCGTTTGGTTTTAGACGAACCATATCGGATTTCAGAAGGCAAAATTTTCCGTTTTTTTAAGTCTTCTTTTGACAATGTACAGCGAATCTGTTTATCATTTAATTTTTCTATCTTCAATAGGATTACCCCCCTATGTATTCTAACATAATTTAAAATTGTAATCACAAATTATATATTAAATGTTTTAAGTTTGCAAATCAAAAAAATAAATTAAAGTTTATAAATGGTTAAAAAAGCAGGTAAAAAAGAATAAATTATAAACTTTGAAATAAAAAATTATTCAAATAATCTCTGAAATGTTATAAGAAATATAAAATAAGATTTTGGCTATCATATACCAAATGCGAACACAAAGCGAATTTATTAAAAACTCTTAGTTAAAATCTTAAATTTTAAAATCTCATATCAGCACATCAAAAAAGTTACTTTCGTAACTGAAAATTTCATTAAGTTGATGCGGACATTTTTGCCGTGAAAAAACAAAAAGGAGGTATTTAACAGTAAGATACAATATTATATAAAGATTCTTAAGATAAAAAAGATTAGTAAAAATAAAATAGTATTAAATAATATTAGAATATAAGTCTTTCCTGCCAAGGTATAAGAATCTTTAAAGCAGAAGAAAAAAGCCGCTTACAATTTAGTAAAGTGGCTTTTTTCGTTAAGATTTTATATAAAAATTAACGTTAAAATTTATGGCAAAAAAATTATTGATAAATAGTTAAAGGATTATTTAACAAAGGTTTCTGCATAAATAAGTGCATGATAATTATTCTGTGTTATAATAATTCAGTATGAAATATGACTTACAATAAAAGGAAATTTTTAAAATTGGAGGATATATGCAAAACAAAAGTAGGCGGAGGAAAAAAAGATCCGATTTTCCACTATTGATGATTGTATCGGCAGTTATTTTAGTGTTTTTCATAGGAGTATTCTTAGTACACACGTATTCGCCATCTAAGGAGAAAATGAGATTAACGGATTATTTTGCTTTAGCAAAAAAAGACGATGTAGCAGTTATTTTAAATGGAGAATATAAAAGAGCAAAAACTAAAGATGTAAGTTATGCAAAATATATCGATAAAAAAATATACATTTCTATTAATTTCATAAAACAAAATATCGACGACGGATATGTTTATGATTCAACGGAAGGCATTTTACGATATGTTACCGATAAAAATGTAATATCGGTAAATAAGGATAAGGATTTTTATTTTATAGATAAAAATATACAGAAAACTCCAGGAATAATTTTAAAAGAAATTCAAGGGGAAGCCTATATAGACATAACTTGGCTTAAAAATTATACCGACATTAAATTTTATGAGAAAAACGATCCTCGTAGAGTCGTTATTGATATTGCAGGATTTCAAAATAATGTTTCTGAAGTGATAAGAAACGCACAGGTAAGGCGGTTCGGCGGAATTAAAAGTAAGATACTTTCTGAAGTACAAAAAGGAGAAAAAGTTACAATTCTTGATAATTATGGCAAATGGAGTAAAATTTTAACTAAAAACGGAGTTATCGGATGCGTACAGAATAAAGCACTTTCAGATGTAAAGAAGGAAATAGTAAGGGAATCTTTAAAAAAGAGAGTGTTTAAGCATAAAAAGTTTAATAAAAAGATTGTTCTAGTATGGGATCAAGTTGGTGGAGCGGCAGCAAATGCAAATATTTCTGCAAAATTGGATGAGATGAAAGGCGTTAATGTAGTGTCTCCGACTTGGTTTTATATACAGGATATAAAAGGAAACGTAGGAACACGTTCAAGCATAGATTATGTCAATAAATGCCACGCTAAAGGAATACAAGTGTGGGGACTTATCAGTAATTTTGAAAATAAGAATGTAGATGCGGGAGCAGCTCTTAAGAGCACATCGTCAAGAGATAATCTTGTTAATCAGACTGTAGCGGCTGCCATAGCTTCAAATCTTGACGGAATTAATGTTGACTTTGAAGGAGTAACACCAGATGAAAAAGACGGCTATCTTGAATTTATCAAAGAATTATCGCTTAAGTGTAAGAAAAACGATATATATTTATCTGTAGATAATTATGTTCCGACACAATATACGCATTTTTATTCAAGAAAGGTGCAAGCGGATTATGCAGATTACATAATTGTGATGGCATATGATGAACATTTCGGTGGATCTAAAAAAGCGGGATCTGTAGCAAGTTTTCCTTTTGTAAAAAGAGGAGTTAAGGAAACGCTAAAAGAAGTACCTAAGAATCAGATGGTATTAGGACTTCCATTCTTTACAAGAATTTGGGCAGAAAAAGGCAATGAAGTATCAAGTAAATCGCTTGGTATGAATGATGCATTAACAAATCTTAAGAGTAATAAAGCTGAAATAAAGTGGCTTTCAAAAGAACAGCAGAATTATGGAGAATATAAAAAGGGAGATAAAGTATATAAATGTTGGCTTGAAGATACAAAGTCTCTCGGAAGAAAAATCAATCTTGTAAAAGATGAGAAATTGGCGGGAGCTGCTTTTTGGAAAAAGGGACTTGAATCAAATGACGTTTGGGCTCTTGTAGAGCAGATAGCTAAATGATTATATTAATTGACTTTATTTTAAGGGTATTAGGATATATACGGTCACAAGTTTAAAAGTTAAATCATGAATATATATTATCTAAACATATAACAATAGCATTGAAAGAAGAGAAAAAGTGAATACGAAAAAAATTGTACTTGATATTAATGACGAAAAAAATTGGCATATGGATGAAGCTATATCTATCATAAAAAGCGGCGGACTTGTGGCATTTCCAACGGAAACTGTATATGGACTAGGAGGAGATGCAGAAAATAAAGAGGCGGCTAAAAAAATATATGCTGCAAAGGGCAGACCTTCGGATAATCCGTTAATAGTTCACATATATGATTTTAAGCAAGCGGAAAAAATTTGCAAAAACATTCCGAAGGAAGCAAGGATTTTAGCGGAGAAATTTTGGCCAGGGCCAATGACTATGATCTTAGAAAAGAATGATATCATTCCTTTAGAAACTACAGGAGGGCTTGAAACTGTTGCAATTAGAATGCCTAGCCATAAGATAGCAAGAGAATTTTTGAGACGAAGCAATGTTATGATTGCGGCTCCGAGTGCAAATTTATCGGGAAGGCCGAGTCCGACAACAGCTATGCATGTTATTCACGATTTGGATGGAAAAATAGATTGCATAATTGAAGGTGGAGAATGCGATATTGGACTTGAATCTTCAATTATTGATTTGTCTACTAACGTGCCAACAATATTAAGACCGGGATACATAAATAAGGAAATGTTTGAAGAAGCATTACAAAGAGAAGTTATTATAGATCCTGCAATTTTAGATGCAAATAAACTTACAAATATAAGACCGAAAGCACCGGGGATGAAGTACAGGCATTATGCTCCAAAGGGAAGCCTTACAATAGTTGAAGGTGAAAAAGATAAAGTTATAATAACTATAAATGAAAATATTCTTAAGTACAAAAGTGAAGGTAAAAAAACAGGTGTGATTGCACTTGACGATACAAAGGACAAATATGATGCAGATGTTGTACTTTCGATAGGAGAAAGAGATAACGAGTATTCAATTGCAAAACATTTGTATGCAGCTTTAAGAGAATTTGATGACATGAATGTGGAAGTTATGTATTCAGAAAGTTTTGCAACGCCAAAGATTGGACAAGCAATAATGAATAGACTTCTTAAAGCAGCAGGTCATCATATTATTAAGGTGGATTAATTTGGAAAAAGTAAAAAGAGTTATTTTTTTGGATATGCATGGAACTACGAGAGCTCCGATGGCTGCAGAAATAATGAAAACCGTTATAAAAAGGGATAATATAAAATCTTCACTTGAAATTTTAGCAAGGGGAATAGTTGTACATTTCCCAGAGCCTATAAATCAAAAAGCGGAAGCAGTTTTGGCGGGAAATGGAATAATAGTTTCAAATTATGTATCAAAAGCTTTTTTTGATGAAGAAGTTGATGAAAAAACATTAGTATTTACTTTTGATGAACGATTGAGACAGATTATTTTAAAGGAGTATGAAGTTTTAAATGAAGAGAATACTTATGTATTATCCTTTTTTGTAGGAGAGGAACTTGAAACGTTCGATCCTTTAGGAGAACCAATAGGAACTTATGGATTATGTTACGAGGCGTTGAAGGAAACTACGAGGAAACTTTTAAAGAAGCTGGGTGAACTAGATGAATGAAGAAGAAATTAAATATAAAAACGAAAACCAAAAACGAAAAGATTATATAAGCTGGGACGAATATTTTATGGGTGTTGCCTATATGTCGGCTATGAGATCTAAAGATCCTAATACTCAAGTAGGAGCTTGTATAGTAAATAAAGATAATAAAATTTTATCAATGGGATATAATGGACTTCCAAGAGGCTGCTCTGACAACGATTATCCTTGGAATAGAGACGGAGATCCGCTTGAAAACAAATATTTTTATGCGACTCACAGTGAGCTTAATGCAATTTTAAATTATAAGGGCGGATCCCTTGAAGGGACAAAAATGTATGTTACGCTTTTTCCATGCAATGAGTGTGCAAAGGCAATTATACAGTCGGGGATAGCAGAGGTTATATATGCGTCCGATAAGTATAGCACTACATCATCCGTTATTGCTTCTAAGAGGATGCTTAAATCTGCAGAAGTAAATGTTAGGCCATATAAGGAAACAGGAAGAACGATAAATATTAATTTGTGATTTATAAAAGGAATTTGCAAAGGATAAAAATTGTGAAAAAGAAGAAGAAAGATGACATATTTGAGGTTTTGGCACTTGTGAGCCAAATATCAATAATAATGGCAGTTTCCATACTGGGATGTTCCATGATTGGCTTGTATATAGGAAAGAAATTTCATTGTGATTGGATTTTTATAATATTCTTTTTCTTAGGAGCGTTGTCAGGCGGTTTAAGTGTATATAAAACGATTAGAAAATATTTAAAATAATGAAAGCTTTAAAAAGATTAAACGACGGATTACCTACGATGGTAGGTACAATTATATTATATGGAGTCATTGCAGAAGCTGTTGGAGTGTGGTTTTTTAATGACAAGTTAAAATTTACGATAGGACTTATAATCGGAATTATTTGTGCGGTAGGGATGGTGATTAACATAGCATCAGTGCTTTATGATGTTGTGTCGGGAGATGCAAGTCCCAAAGTAGTGGCAATAAAATCGGTTTTAAGATATGTGATTGTTTTTTTGATATTCTGCCTTATGGTATATTTTGATTTCGGATCTTTAATTTCAGCATTTATAGGTGTAATGGGACTGAAAATAAGTGCTTATATCTATCCTTTTATAACTAAAAAATCCGAAGTGCCAAGTAAGAAATCCGAGTCCGGAAAGGATAAAAAAAGTAAATGAGCATTTATATTTATAAATCGTTGGAATTTTACTTCAATTACATGAAAAATATACAAAATTAGAAAAGATATCAAGAAAAATTTTCAAAAACAGGTGTAAAAAAAGATACAATGATATATAATACAGAAATGGCGGATTAATAGAGTGGAGGTGACTATATTGAAAACAAATTTATGTGTGGCGTCCGCCCAAAATGTTGACTTTATGATCCACGGATTAATAAAGTATAAATTCTTTGGACATACCGTTTGGATAACGACTTCGCATGCATGTCTTTTGATAACAGTGCTTACAATTATAATTTTTTCATTTGTTGTAAAACATAAAATGAAAAATGCATCAGATGTTCCAGGCACTTTTCAAAATATCGTAGAAGCGATAGTTGACGCCCTAGATGGTATCGTCAAAGGAAGTATGGGTAAGAATGCTGTTATTTTTAGGAATTATATGGAAACAGTAATGGTTTTCATATTTTTCAGTAATTATTCTGGTCTTCTAGGACTTAGACCTCCTACAGCAGATTACGGTACAACGTTGGCATTGGCACTCATTACATTCTTTATGATTCGATATAATAAATATAGGAATCATAATATAAAAGAATTGTGGGAAGGCATGACTTCTCCTATGCCGCCATGGTTACCGTTATGGATGCCTATCAACATTATAAGTGAGATAGCTATTCCGATATCATTGTCTTTGCGTCTGTTTGCAAATATTTTGTCAGGCGTAATTATTGAGGCACTTACATATGGAATGCTCTCGCAGATTGCTTACGTATGGCCAGCAGTTCTTCATGTATACTTCGATATGTTTTCAGGAGCAGTTCAGACATACGTATTTATAATGCTTACTATGACATATGTAAATCAGGCTGTAGATAATGAAGACGAGGATGAAAATGAAAAAGTGCAAGCTTAGTTTCAGTTTGCCAATTAACTAATTTTATAATATGTTTTTTTGTACTTTTAGAAGGAGGAACAAAAGATGAATATTACAGGACATGATTTAATACTTGCATGCTCAGCAATAGGTGCAGGACTTGCATTAATCGCAGGTATCGGGCCGGGCGTAGGACAAGGTATTGCCGCAGGTTATGCAGCAGCAGCAGTAGGACGTAATCCAGGAGCGGAAGGTCAGATTACAAAGACTATGCTTCTTGGACAGGCTGTTGCCGAAACAACAGGACTTTACGGATTATTAGTAGCACTTCTTCTCATGTTTGTTAAACCGTTAGTTCAGTAGGCTCGGTGTAGATAAACAGAAGGGAGGAAGAAAGCATTTATGAGTAGATTATTTAATCTGGATTTTCAGTTAATTCATGATGCTCTTATAGTTTTGCTTTCTGTTTTCTGCCTGTTCCTTGTACTTTCGTATAATTTCTTTGAACCAGTACGAAAGAAGCTTGAAGAAAGAAAGAATAAGATAAAAGATGATCTTTCAAATGCCAAAACCGATAAGGAAGAGGCTATTAAACTTCGTACTGAGTATGAAGCAAAGATGAAAGAGGCTGATAAACAAGCAGAGATGATTTTGCAGGATGCCAGAAAGAAGGCTCAGCAAAATGAAGAACGTATTCTAAGAGATGCAAAGGAAGAAGCATCCTTAATTAAGAAGAGAGCTTATGAAGAAGCCAAGCTAGAGCAAAATAGAGTTAGAGATGAGATAAAGAAGCAAATGATTCTTGTTGCTTCAGCTATGGCACAGAAAGTGGTTTCATCAAAAATGGATGTGTCTATTCAGGATGAACTTGTTGATGAAACTTTGAAAGAAATAGGCGGTGCAACATGGCAAGATTAGTTTCCGAAGTGTATGGAGACGCCTTGTATGAGTTAGCATTGGAGGAAAAAGAAAAGTCTGAAGGATTTTATGAAGAAGCAAAAACGATTCTTGAAATTTTAAAGGACAATCCTAACTTTATACAGGTTATGTCTCATCCTAATATTTCTGGAGAAGAAAAAAATAGATTACTCGACGAGATATTTAAAGGGAAAATATCAGATGAGTTTTTGGGGCTATTTCATGAACTTGAAATAAAGGGACATTTTAAAGATGTAATTGATGTTATTAAGCATTATCTTAAAAAAGAAATGACCCGCCGTCAAATAGGAGAGGCTGTTGTTACAACTCCTATGGCGTTATCTGAAGATAAGAAGAGTAAAGTTTATGAGAAACTTATAGAAACTACTGGATATAAAAAAATAAATATTGATTATAAAATCGACAGTTCTTTAATTGGCGGAATGGTCATAAGAATTGGCGATAGAGTAGTGGACAGTAGTATAAAATCAAAACTTAAGCATTTATCGTTTAAGTTGTCAAAGATACAGTTAAAGGTAGGTGAGTCAGATTCATGAATTTGAGACCAGAGGAAATAAGCTCCATAATTAAAGAGCAAATAAAAAGATATGCCGGACAACTTGAAACTAGCGAAGTCGGTACAGTTGTTCAGGCCGCAGATGGTATAGTCAGAGTTCATGGACTTAATAACGCCATGCAAGGAGAATTACTTGAATTTCCTAATGAAGTTTATGGAATGGTAATGAACCTTGAGGAAGATAACGTAGGTGCCGTTCTTTTAGGTGCTGCCTCAGAAATAAGCGAGGGAGATATTGTAAAAACTACAGGCCGTGTTGTTGAGGTACCTGTAGGGGATGCATTGCTTGGAAGAGTTGTTAATTCACTCGGACAGCCTATTGATGGAAAAGGTCCTATAGACACTGACAAATATCGTAGAATTGAAAGAGTTGCACACGGAGTTATCGACAGAAAGTCAGTAGATACTCCGCTTCAGACAGGTATAAAAGCTATTGATTCCATGATTCCTATTGGACGTGGACAAAGAGAGCTTATTATAGGAGATAGACAGACCGGTAAAACAGCTATAGCCATTGATACTATAATTAATCAGAAAGGTCAAGGCGTAAAATGTATTTACGTTGCTATCGGTCAGAAAGCATCAACAGTTGCAACGCTTGTTAAAACATTGGAAGAAAGAGGTGCTATGGATTACACGGTTGTTGTTTCGGCATCAGCTAGTGAGCTTGCACCACTTCAGTACATTGCACCTTATGCAGGATGTGCGATGGGTGAGGAATGGATGGAAAAAGGAGAAGATGCACTTATTATTTATGATGATTTATCTAAGCATGCAGCTTCATATAGAACACTTTCCTTGCTTTTAAAGAGACCGCCAGGAAGAGAAGCTTTCCCAGGTGATGTTTTCTATCTGCATTCAAGACTTCTTGAAAGAGCTTCAAGACTTAGTGAGAAATTAGGCGGAGGATCTCTTACAGCTCTTCCTATTATTGAAACACAAGCAGGAGATGTATCTGCATATATTCCTACGAACGTAATTTCAATTACAGACGGTCAGATTTATCTTGAAACAGATGCGTTTAACGAAGGTTTCAGACCAGCTATCAATGCTGGACTTTCAGTATCGAGAGTCGGTGGTTCCGCTCAGATTAAAGCTATGAAGAAGATTGCGGCACCTATCCGTGTGGAACTTGCACAGTATAGAGAGCTTGCAGCTTTTGCACAGTTTGGATCAGAACTTGATAAGAGTACTGCAGAGAAGCTTGCTCAAGGTGAACGTATAAGAGAAATGCTTAAACAGCCTCAGTATAATCCACTTCCTGTTGAATATCAGGTTATGATTATCTATGCTGCAACAAAGAAATATCTTTTAGATGTGCCAGTAAGCGACATTTTAGGATTTGAAAAGGTCTTGTTTGAACTTGTACAGACGAAATATCCTGAGGTAGCTGAAAATATCAAGTCAGAAAGAGTAATTTCCGATAAGACGGAAGAACTCCTCATAAAAGCTATTCAAGAATGTAAAAAAGTATATAAGGACAAGATTTGATAAGTAAAAGAGACCGAAAGGTGGTGAAACTTCCATGGCCTCAATGAAAGATATAAAACGTAGAAAGACAAGTATTCAGAGTACACAGCAGATAACTAAGGCTATGAAACTTGTATCTACCGTAAAATTACAGCAAGCTCGTGAGCATGCAGAAAAAACACATCCATATTTTGAGTATATGTATAATACTGTGAAAGCGATGCTTAAATCTGTTAAAGATTCAAATAATCCATATATTATGGAGCATGAATCTAAAAAGAAAGCTGTAATTGCAATTTCCGCAAATAGAGGATTGGCCGGAGGATACAATAGTAATCTTGTAAAAGAGATTATGAAAACGGTTCCTAAGGAGGATGCTCTTATATATGCAATAGGACATAAGGGAGTAGAACTTTTAGAAACAAGGGGTTATCAGATTAAGGCAAATTATTCCGAAGTTGTTGATGCTCCGAGTTATGAAGATGCTACAAATATAGCACGAGAAGTACTTAAGGTATTTGAGAATGATGAAGTTGGAGAAATATATTTAGCATATACACACTTCAAGAACACTGTATCTTATAAACCTCAAGTAATAAAACTTCTACCGGTAGTTATGGATGAAGTTACTGAAGAAGAGAATATGTCAAGTATTCCTATGAATTTTGAGCCTAACCCGGATGAAGCACTTAAGCTTATTGTTCCTAAGTATGTAACAAGTTTACTTTATGGTGGACTTGTTGAATCTGTAGCTAGTGAAAATGGTGCGAGAATGACAGCTATGGATTCTGCTACAAACAATGCGGAAGAAATGATTAATGAGTTAACACTTAAATACAATAGAGCAAGGCAGGGATCTATTACGCAAGAGCTTACTGAGATTATTGCAGGAGCATCTGCCTTATAAAAGAGAAAGGAGTGATATCAAGAAATGTCTGAACAAAGAGTCGGTAAAATCACTCAGGTCATCAGTGCGGTTTTGGATGTTCAGTTTAAAGACGGTGAACTGCCTGAAATCAATGAAGCTATCGAGATTCCTGTAGAAGGCGGGAAAAAGTTGGTAGCTGAAGTAGCGCAGCATCTGGGAGATAATGTCATAAGATCGGTTGCCCTCGGACCTACTGACGGACTAAAAAGAGGTATGGACGCTATAGCAACAGGTTCTCCTATAAAAGTACCTGTAGGCGAATGTACACTTGGTAGAATGTTTAACGTTCTTGGTGAACCGATAGATGAAAAAGAAGCACCTAAGGCTGAAAAATATATGCCTATCCATAGGAGTGCACCTTCATTTGAAGAGCAGTCAACTTCTGAGGAAATGCTTGAGACGGGAATTAAAGTCGTAGACTTGCTTTGCCCATACCAAAAAGGTGGTAAGATTGGACTTTTCGGCGGTGCTGGAGTTGGTAAAACTGTACTTATCCAGGAACTTATTCATAATGTAGCAACAGAGCACGGCGGATATTCAGTATTCACAGGTGTAGGAGAACGTACAAGAGAAGGTAATGACCTTTACTATGAAATGTCCGAGTCAGGAGTTATTGATAAGACATGCATGGTTTTCGGTCAGATGAATGAACCGCCCGGAGCAAGAATGAGAGTAGGCCTTACAGGTCTTACGATGGCTGAATATTTCCGTGATTATTCAGGAAAAGATGTACTTTTATTCATAGATAACATCTTTAGATTTACACAAGCAGGTTCTGAAGTGTCGGCATTATTAGGACGTATGCCTTCAGCAGTAGGTTATCAGCCTACACTTCAAACTGAAATGGGTGCATTACAGGAAAGAATTACATCTACAAAAAATGGATCTATTACTTCAGTTCAAGCTGTATATGTTCCTGCGGACGATTTAACAGATCCTGCACCAGCAACAACATTTGCCCATTTGGATGCCACAACAGTTTTGGAAAGATCTATAGCAGAGCTTGGTATTTATCCTGCAGTAGACCCGCTTGCATCATCTTCAAGAATTCTTGATCCTAACATTGTAGGAAAAGAACACTTTGAAGTAGCACGTGGAGTACAGGAGATTCTTCAGAAGTACAAGGAGCTTCAGGATATTATAGCAATCCTCGGTATGGATGAATTATCAGAATCTGATAAGCTTGTCGTAAGTAGAGCAAGAAAGGTACAAAGATTCTTATCACAACCTTTCTTCGTTGCAACACAGTTTACAGGACTTGACGGTAAGTATGTTCCTATTTCTGAAACAATAAGAGGATTTAAGGAGATTCTTGAAGGAAAACTTGATGATGTTCCTGAAGGATTATTCCTTAATGCTGGAACTATTGACGAGGTAAAAGAACGAGCTGCAAAGAGGTGATAAAAATTGTCGGATAAGGAATTTGATGTAAAAATTGTAACTCCGGACAAAATATTCTTTGATAGCAAGGGAACTATGGTTGAGTTTAATACTACGGAAGGCGAGATAGGTGTGTATCCGGAACATATACCGCTTACTACTATTATTGCACCGGGAGTACTTACTATTCATACCGATAAAGGCTTGAAGACAGCTGCACTTCACTCGGGTTTCGCAGAAATTAGAAAAGATAAGGTTACTTTTCTTGCTGAAATTATCGAATGGGCTGAAGACATTGATGTAGAAAGAGCTGAAGAAGCAGAAAAAAGAGCCAGAGAAAGGCTATCAGGGAAACAAATGTCGATTGACATAAAAAGAGCGGAGTTTGCACTGAAAAAGGCGATAGTTAGACGCTCAGCTGCAGAAAATGTAAAATAATATATAATTTTACAAAATGAAATAAAATAATAAAAATAAAAAACACTCTAGCTTATAAATCTTTTCGATAAGGTTTATAAGCTATGGGTGTTTTTTATGTATTCTTATAATCTCTAATCTCCTAGATTTTAGGGATTTATAAGCTTTAGTTTCACTTATTAACTTTTATTTAAAAAGCTCTTATAGCATCATTATCGTCTGAACTTTTATCAATACTTATAATTTCAACTTTATATGAAAAATTCGGAGCGGATACAGTTACTATGTCTCCTACTTTTTTATGGAGAATGGCTTTACCTAAAGGAGATTCAAGATCAAGTCTTCCTTCCATTGAGTTACTTCTTATACCTGTAGTAAGTTTAAATTTCTCTTCAGAATTATCTTCCAAGAATTTAATCGTTACTGTATTATTTATGCCGACTTCATCCTTTTTTGAAGAATCATCTACGATGATGGCAGTATTTAACATATTTTGTAAATAACGTATTCTGGATTCGTTTTGATTTTTAGCTTTTTTTGCAGCATAATATTCAAAGTTTTCAGATCTGTCACCCTGTGCAGCAGCATCTTTAACTTCCTTTATGAGTGTTGGACGTTTATTGACTTTTCGGTCATGAATTTCGGCTTCTATTTTTTCTATATCGTTTTTAGTAAGCTTTTCCCTCATATATTAACTCTCCTAAAATATGTCAAAATAAATATTTATGACACATAAATAATATCTATAAATATATAAAAATAAAATAACACCGGAGAATCCGGTGATAGATAATAAAAATATATAATTAGCAAAAACGGAGTCGGTGGGATTCGAACCCACGTGCCAAAAAATGACAACTTGATTTCGAGTCAAGCTCGTTGCGACCTCTTCGATACGACTCCAAATATAACGAATAAGATTTTACAATAAAAATGCTTAATCTGCAAGTAATAAGACAAAAACAAACTAAGTATGTTATAATTTGACATATATATTTTTATATATTGATTAGTATATGTAATAAAAACAAGCATTCATAAGAAAGGGAAGGAAATAAATTATGGGAGTATTGGATAAGTTAGAACCTAAAAGAATTTTTCATTTTTTTGAAGAAATAAGTAAAATTCCCAGACCTTCATATAAAGAAAAACAGATAAGTGATTACATCAAAAACTTTGCTATAGAAAGAGGACTTGAATATATTCAAGATAAATCCTCAAATATTATAGTTATAAAAGAAGCGGCAAAGGGATATGAAAATGTAGATCCTATTATGCTTCAAGTACATATTGATATGGTATGCGAAAAGAAGCCCGGAGTTACCAAAGACATGGACAAAGAGGGAATTGACATTGATTATGATGACAAATATATATTTGCAAAGGGAACAACTTTGGGAGCAGACGATGGAATAGGTGATGCTATAGTTTTATCACTTTTAGATGAAAAAGATTTAAAAGCTCCAAGACTTGAAGTTGTATTTACAACTTCCGAAGAAATAGGAATGGAAGGAGCTACAGATATAGACATATCAATGCTTAAAGCAAGAAAGCTTATAAATGTCGATTCGGAAGAAGAAGGCGTTTTTTGTGTTGGCTGTGCAGGCGGAAGCAGCACTAATATAAAATATGATGCAAAAATTATAGAGCAGACGGGAAATATTATTGAAATTAAATATGGAGGATTTACCGGCGGGCATTCAGGACAGGAAATAACAAGGCAAAGAGCTAATGCTATAAGAGCAATTGGAAGAGTTATAGCAAAAGCGGCAGATAAGTATGATATTTCAATAATTGAAATGTCAGGCGGCGGAAAAGATAATGCAATTCCTAGACTTTCAGAGGCCAAAATTTTGGTTAAAAAAGAAGATGAAGCAAATGTAGTTTCACTTATAAGCGAAGAGGCTTGTGATATTAATAACGAGTATAAAGTTACTGATGGTGAAGCTGAGATTTCAATTACGACAGTAGGAGAAAAGAAGGTAAAAGCTACAACAATTATTGAAACTAAGAAAGTGTTGTCATTTATTTTAAATACACCTAATGGAATTTTAAGAATGAATGTTGAAAGCGAAGGAATTCCTGAAACATCACTTAATTTAGGCGTACTTGAATTTAAAGAAGGACATTTGGAACTTGTTTATGCTATACGTTCATCATTTGAATCCGCAAGATGTGCGCTTGAAAATGAAATGAAGCTATTTGCAGAATTAATGGGAGGAAAATTATATGTAAATTGCCCGTATCCAGCTTGGGAATATAGTGAGAACTCAAAACTAAAAGAAGAATTGGTTGAAATCTATAAAGATATGTTTGGAAATGAACCTAAGATTCAAATAATTCATGCGGGACTTGAATGCGGAATTATGGCAGGAAAGATTAAAGGGCTTGATAGTATTTCAATAGGACCGAATGTCTTAGGAGCACATACAACGGAAGAGAAATTTGAAATTTCTTCTGCAAAGAGATTGTATGAATTTTTGAAGAAGATTTTAGAGCAAAAATAATTTTGAGGAAATAGATTATGTCATATGTGGCATTATATAGAAAATTTAGACCGCAACAATTTTCTGATGTAAAAGGGCAGGAACATATAGTTACAGCCCTTACTAATCAGATAAAAAGTAAGCATATAGGGCATGCATATTTATTTAACGGAACTCGTGGTACTGGTAAGACAACAGTTGCAAAGATTTTTGCAAGAGCAGTAAATTGTGAACATACTATGGAAGACGAAAGTCCGGATAATAGCTGTGATATTTGTAAAAGGATGCTTTCTGGGACGTCAATGAACGTTATTGAGATAGATGCTGCATCTAATAATAGTGTACAAAATGTAAGAGATATTATAGACCAGGTAACTTATCCTCCGACTGAAGGAAAATATAAAGTTTATATCATAGATGAAGCACACATGCTTTCAAATAGTGCTTTTAATGCACTTTTAAAAACGCTTGAAGAGCCGCCTGCATATGTAATATTTATTCTTGCAACTACGGAAGTTTATTCGATTCCAATAACGATACTTTCAAGATGTCAGCGTTATGATTTTCATAGGATATCGGTAGAAACCATAAGCAATAGAATAAGAGAACTTATGGTCATTGAAAAAGTCGATATTGAAGATAAAGCAATAAATTATATTGCAAAGACAGCTGATGGATCTATGAGAGATTCACTAAGCATTTTGGACGAGTGTATTTCGTTTTTTCAGAGTCAAAAAATTACATATGAGAATGTACTTAATATTTTAGGTGTTGTCGATGAAAGAATTTATACAAGCCTTTTTAACTTTATAAGAGAAGAGCGAACAAGGGATGCAATTTGTATAATTGATGAAGTTGTAAAGAATGGTCAGGATTTAACTCAATTTGTCAAGGATTTTATTTGGTATTTAAGGAATCTTATACTTATAAAGAATATGACAAATGCTAGAGATATTATTGATGTTTCAAATGAAACTTATGAAGCTCTAAAAAAGGAAGCGTTAACTACTGAAAATGAAGTTATCTTAAGATATATAAGGATAATGACTGCTTTAAGTAATGAGATAAAATATGTATCCGATAAAAGAGTTGTAATTGAAATTGCTATAATAAAGCTTATAAAGCCTGAAATGGAAAGCGACAATTCAGCTCTTGTAAATCGAATAGAAAATCTTGAAAAGATGGTAGAAAAAGGCAAATTGGTAGTGAGAGATAAGGGCGTTATTTCACCTGAAATTTCAGATACAGATTCAAAAAAAGTGGTCGAAGTAGACGAAGAATCTGTTCAAAAGATTCCTCTTGCAACTCCCGAAGAAGTTAAAAAAGTGAGCCTTAATTGGAATAAAATTACAGCTTCAATGCAGGTGTGTTATAAGGCTGCAATTGAATTTATTAGGAAGGTTACGGTTTCAAAAAATGGGAAACTATTATTGATATTTGACAAAGATGGTATTGCTGCATATGATTTGTTGAATGAAGAAGATTTTAAAAAAGAGATTGAAGAAAAGTTTATAGATTTTACAGGAAAAAAAGTAGAATATGAAATGAAAATAGATGAGGGTGATATTGATAGGAAATATCAGAATCCAATCGATGTATTTTCAAAAAATATAGGAATTGAAATAGAAACGGAAGAATAGGAGTAATTATGGGAAAAAAAGGCGGATTTCCGGGAGGAATGGGAATGCCGGGAAACATCGGAAATTTAATGAAACAAGCTCAGAAGATGCAAAAACAGATGGAAGAAGCATCTAAAGCATTAGAAGAAGCTAAGGTAACAGGGACGGCCGGCGGCGGAGTCGTTGAAATAACTGTAAGCGGGAAAAAGGAAATTCTTTCCGTAAAAATTGACAAGGATGTAGTTGATCCTGAAGATGTTGAAACACTTGAGGATTTAATTGTTGCAGCACTTAACGATGCAATGAAAAAAGTGGATGATATGTCAGCAGGTTCCATGTCAAAATTCACAGGTGGAATGGGCCCTAATTTATTCGGTTAAGTAGAAATGAATTATTATAGTAAAGAAATTAGTAATCTTATAGACAGCTTACAGAGCTTACCGGGAATCGGAGCAAAGAGTGCCCAGAGAATGGCTTTTTATATACTACATCTTCCAAAAGAAGATGTAAGAGCACTTTCAAATTCTCTTATAAATGCGAGAGAAAATGTTAGATATTGTAAAATATGTTGTACACTTACGGATAAGGATATTTGCCCTATTTGTGATAATTCAAAACGAAATCATAAACAGATTATGGTTGTTGAGGATACAAGAGACCTTGCAGCATATGAGAAGATTGGGAAATATGAAGGAACTTATCATGTGCTTCATGGAGCCATATCACCTATGAATGGCATTGGGCCTTCAGATATAAGACTTAAAGAGCTTATGGTAAGGCTTCAGAATGAGGAAGTTGATGAAGTTATTATTGCAACTAATTCGAGTCTTGAAGGAGAAACGACAGCTATGTATATAAGTAAACTTATAAAACCTACGGGAATAAAGGTATCAAGAATTGCAAGCGGAGTACCAGTCGGAGGAGATATTGAGAATATAGATGAAATTACTCTTTTACGGGCACTTGAAGGAAGAGTAGAGCTGTAGAGATAAAAATCAAAAGATATCGGAGTTATTTAAAGCTTCGATATCTTTTATTTTATATGAATATATATTTTTACAAATCTCAAAGGTATTTTTAAGATATAGTTAAAGAAATTTAATACTTTTCCGAAATATATATTGCAAGGTAATTTTTAATAAAAGTTAGGAAAATTATGAATAATAATCTGCTGAAAGAAATTTCGGACTATGTGTCTCCAAAGAATTTGGGTCAGCAAGGGATAGCTGATAGGACACCTATAAAACGAAACGACATGGAGGTCAGCGGTTTAGATAAAGCGTATAGCGTTATAAAATCTGGAAAAAAGAATCGTGAACTTAATTTTTATGGGAAAGACGGGAAGAGTATTCTTGACGATATAGAAAATATTTCTGATAAAGATGAAAAGACACGATTTAAAAGTCTTGTCTTATCTATTATGACAACCAACAAAAAAGATTTTTCTGAAATTACGAAAAATGGATATTCCCCTATGGATATGGATCCTGAAGATTTTGTTACTGTAATTGATAAAATCAAAGTACAGCTAATAAAATCGGGAGTGGATTTAAGTATGATGGGAGGAATAAAGGATAGTGCACTCGAAAATATTGCAGGCTCAAAACTTGAGGCTCTAAATATAGAATCCGATTTAAAAAATCAACAATATGAAAAAAATGAGGCATCTAATCTTAGCGTTACGCATGAAGAGATTGAATCTCACCTTAAAGAAAATGGTATTTCATTTGATGAAGATACGATAAAAGATATAAAAAATGCCTATAAAAAAGTTGCTGAAATAAAGGATAACTTAAAAGATGGAATCGGATCCAATGCAGCAAAATATCTTATAAAAAATGGTATGGAACCTACTGTAGGAAATGTTTATGCTGCTATTTTTTCGGGAGCAAGTAAAGAAGATGAAAAATTAGCTTCTGTAGTGAAAAAACTTACTCCGAATGAAGATTTAAGAGATAGTTTTGTTAAGGTTATAAATGATACTAAGGGAAGTAATGAAAAAGTAAATGATAGCGATTTAAAAGATGCTGAGTGGCTTTATGAGAATGAGCTTTTCGTAAATAAGGATAATTTAAATTCAGTAAAAGATCTTTATGATATAAAAGTTCCGGAAAAACAGGAATTTTTAAAAAAAATTGATTCTGTTATGCTTTTGGGATTAAAACCTGATGAAGTAAATCTTTCTAAAAATAAATCCTTATTTGATAAAGCACTTTCACTTCTTGATGCAAAGCTGGTTATGACGAAGAATGCGGCACTTACAGCACAGAAAGTGGGAATAAGCGTAAATAACGCAAAATTTATAGAGTCTGCCGAGCTTTTAAGGAAAATCAATTTAGAAGGATTTAATAGCGAGAAAGAAAAAGATTTATTTAAAGATACAGTTGAAAAAGTTTCGACGTTAGAAAATCTTCCAGCTGAAACTATTGGCTGCTTTAATAATATTTCAAGCGTAAATTTTGATACTTTCTTTAAAAAAGCAGAATCTGTTAAGGAAGATATAGTTTCTAAAAATGATATATTCTTAAAACTTTCTAAAACTTATGATGGAGTCGGAACAGAAGTAAGAAAAGATCTTGGGGATTCGATAAAGAAAGCATTTAGAAATATAGATTCGATACTTTCAGACTTAAAGCTTGATTTTACTGAAGAAAATAGAAGAGCTGTTAAGATTTTAGGATATAACGAGATAGATATAACGAATCAAAATATCGAAAAAATTAAAGCTGAAGACTTAATGATGAATAGAGCTTTTAACAATTTAAAGCCAGGAATTGTTATGAAGATGATAAAAAATCATAATAATCCATTGGATATGAATATTGATGAGCTTTTAAAAGTATCTGAAAGTTTAAAAGAAGAAACAGAAAGCTTTGATTCATCTTCCGATATGGCTGAATTTCTTTGGAAAGCTGAAAATAATAGCGATTTATCAAAAGAAGAAAGAGATGCATATGTAGGAATTTATAGGCTTATATATCAAGTTAATAGAAATGACCATGCAGCTATTGGAAGCCTTGTAAAACAAAATATTCCAGTAACGATGAGAAACCTTCTTAAGGCTGTTAGAACTAACAAGAGGAAGGGCATGGATTATAAAATTGATGATAAAGAGGGAAGAGTAGAGAGTAAGAAATTCGGTAAAAGTATTACGGATCAGATTGAGATTTTCTTTAATACTGAAATTTTAAAGAAAGCGGAAACTCTTTCAGATTCTTATAAATATAAGAATATTGAGGATAAATTAAATAGAACCCAAAAGAAAGATCCAGGAGAGCATATTCTTTCTATGACTCCTGAAGAATTAAGCCGATATCTTGAGAAGGAAAGCACTAATGAAGAAATCAATGAAGGCTGGGAAAATATTAAACGAAGTGAGTTTTTGAATGCACTTAAGACTGTAAAAGATGATACGAAGACGGCTGAAATTCTTGAAAAACTTAATATAGATAAAACGCCTTTAAATATAAGCATGGTAAATATAATGCTTACAAACGGCCGTAAAGTATTTAACGATTTAGGAACAACTCGTATAAATAAAGATGGAAGTGTGATTGACATTGAAAATCCTGATATAAAGGCACTTATGGAAGAAGTATTGGAAAGATTCGGTGAGAAAATAAAAACGCCCGAAGATATGGCAAAGGCTCAAAAGAGACTTTATGACATTGCAGAGAATGCAATGAAAGGCGTCTTAGCATCAGAGGATTCTACATATGTTGATATTCAAAGAATAAAAAGAATAACTAATCAGATGTCTTTTTATAACAAGCTTTCAGAAGATTCCATATATCACCTCCCGATTACAGTTTCAGGAGAAGATGGAGTAATGACTCTTAAAATCGTAAATGGAAAAGACGAAAAGGGAATGGTAGATATTTTTATGGAAACTTTGGATAAAAATATTTATACCAAGATGAGAGCTTATCAAGAAAGAATTGATTTTTTTATAAAAGCGAATGATAGAGATTCATATGAGTTTATTAAGAATAATGAAAAAAGAATATTGAATGATATTAATAAAAAATTCGATAAAAAGGTATCGATAAATGTTTCGATGTCCGATATATCAGTTGTAGACATGTTTAGAAGCGAAAAAATTGAAAAAGACAACAAAAAGAAAGGAAATGATTTAAAAAATAATGAGGAAGATATAAACACAAGTGATTTATATGAAATAACATCAGAATACATTCATTGTATTAGAAATTTAAAAAAAGGAGACAGATATGAAAATTAACCACAACATTTCAGCAATTATTACTAATCTTCAATTACTTAGAACAGAAGACAGACTTTCTAATACTATGGAGAGACTTTCCAGCGGATTCAAGATAAATCATGCTTCGGATGATCCGTCAGGAATGGCAATATCAGGGAAGATGCACACGCAGATAAAGGGTCTTAACAGAGCGTCTCAAAATGCAGGAGACGGAATTAATGTTATTCAGACGGCAGATGGTTCACTTTCAGAAGTTACGAACATGCTTCAGAGAATGAGAGAATTGTCAGTTCAGGCAGCAAATGAACTTAACTCACAGTCTGAACTTAAAGATATTCAAAAAGAAATAGATTCACTAAGAAGTGAAATTAATAGAGTTTCTGATAATACGGAATTTAACACAAAATCATTACTTGACGGCTCGCTTGATACGAGAGTATATGGTGAGCATTTCAGCAGAATGTATGTAAGTGATACAGTTACTCCTGGAAATTATAAAATAAATATAAAAAAAGAATCAACGCAAGCTGAAATTAAGGGAACAAAAGCACTTACCGGAACTATAACTAAAGAACAAGCCGGAGCTATAAAAATTAATAATGTAGGAATAAAGATTACTGAAGGAATGACTGAGCAGGATGTGTATGGAGCTATAAGAAGAGGCGCAGAGCAAGCTGGAGCTAAGGTTTCTAATCCAAATGAAAAATTTAGTATAACATCTGATTTCTACGGAATGGGAAGTGAGCTTGAAATTACAGTAAGTAATGACAAATTAAAAGACTATTTAGGTTTAAACAAATTGACTGAAAAAGCAAAAGGCAAAGATGCTGAAGTTGAGCTTACAAGAGAATCTTCGACTGGAACAAAAGTAAACGTAGGATTTTCAAAACAGGCAACTCTTCAGCAGGAAGGGAATAGATTTATAATAACAGACACAGAAGGTTTTACTATGGATTTTTCAGTTGAAAATAAAAAGGGCGGATTCCAAAAGGGAGAGCTTAAGATGGAAGTAACTGATATAGGACCTATGGTTTTACATATAGGAGCTAATGCAGATCAGAATATGAGAGTAAGAATTCCGTCGATAAGTTCAGAAAATTTATATCTTGACGATATAGATGTAACAAAGTCGGGAGGAGCCGATAGATCTATGAGAATCCTTGATAGAGCGATTGCAAGAGTAAGTGATATAAGAGCAGGAATGGGTGCTGCACAGAATAGACTTGAAAGTACTGTATCATTTCTTGATGAAACTGATGAAAATATGAATGCATCGGTATCAAGAATTGAAGATGCGGATATGGCTGCAGAAATGACTGAGTATACGAGATATACAGTATTGCAGCAAGCTGCAACAAGTGTGCTTTCACAGGCAAATGAAATCCCGCAGATGGCACTTCAGCTGCTTCAAAAATAAAGTAGTAAGAGGATAAGAAAAAAAGATGACAGATGAAAAGATAAAAATATATACAGAAAAGATTGCAAAAGCGAACAGAACAGAATTAATCGTTTTATTATATGATATGTTTTTAGATTATATAAGTGATGCACGAGACTGCTTTAAGAAGGATGATATGTTTGAATTTACACTTAATATAAAAAGAGCTGAAAAGGTGCTTATGCATTTAGAAGATTCGCTTGATTTTACTTACCCTATATCAAATAATTTGTATAGTTTATATGTATATTGTCAAAGAGTAATTACGCAAACAATATATAAAAAGGATATATTTTACCTTCCGGAAGCTGAAAAAGTAATTACATCGCTTAGAGGTTCGTTTGAAGAAATCGCAAAGACGGATAAATCAGAGTCTATAATGAAAAATACTGAAAATATAGTATATGGGATGACATATGGGAAAAATGATATAAATAAAATGACGGATTCTTCTGACGATACAAGAGGTTATTTCGCTTAAAAAGTACATAAAACGACAATACGTTCGAGAAAAAATGACGATAAAAGAGCTTGTTTATAGGCTCTTTTATTTTTTTTTACTTAAAAAGTTTTCAAAATATAAGGGTTAAAGGCGTTTGTGCAAATTGCTATTTTGAAATGAAAATAAATGCTATGGATAAATCGAAATTAAATCAATATAATTGTCAATCAAAAGGAGAAAAAATTAAGGATGAAAGAAATTTTACTTTTAACAGTGGTTTTAGCGGCCGCAGTTTCGGATATGAAAACAGGAAAAATTCCGAATTATCTTATACTTTTTGGAATTTTTTTAGGGGGAGGTTTAATTATATATAGAGAAGGATTTATATCAATATATAAAGCATTATTCGATATGCTGATACCGATTGCTATACTATATACTCTTTATCATTTTAAATTTATGGGAGCGGGTGATATAAAACTTTTCTCTTTTATAGGATTTTTAGAGGGGAGAAATATTATGTTTTTAAGCCTTGCAATTTCATTTATCCTAGGTGCTATTTATGCAATGTATCTATTTGTAAAAATGGGAATTCTTTTAGAAAGAGGAGAATATCTTAAAAACTATGCACTAACTTCTATAATGCATAAGAAATTAGTTAAGTATGACATAAAGAATGCTCCGAAAGTGCATTTTGCACCGATGATATGCGAGGCAACAATAATAAGCTTATTTTTAGTAATGAAGGGGTTAATTTAAAGGAAGAGATTATGAAAGATTATAGAATTTTAATTTGTGATGAAGATGAAAGTTATTTGGATGCACTTACAAAATATTTAATTTCTGCAGCGGGAGATCTTGATATTAAGACTTATTCTAAAAAAGATTTATTTAAAGAGGCAGATAAAAATGTTGATTTACGACTTATGACATCGGAATTTATAAAAGAATTAGCTCCATATGATAAAAATCAGGGAAAGATTTTTCAACTTTTAGGGAGTGACGATGAGCAGCTTCCGGATGTAGATCATATTTATAAATTTCAGAGGATGACGAGCTTTGTAGATAAACTCGGTATATTGGAAGAAAAGAGAAAAAGGAGAAGTAATAATTCAGGGGCAAGAATAATGGGAATAATTTCACCAACTCACCATAATATGACAATACCTTTTTCTATGGTTTATTCAAAAATATGCAGACAAGAGGGGAAAGTTTTATTTATAGATTTAAGTCATGAAATGGATGAGCATCGTGTAAATATAAAGGGTAAACGAAATATAACCGATTTTTTGTATTCAATAGATAATCCGATAAAAGAGGAAATAGAAATTGGTAAGTATGTGGAAAATTATGAAGGAATTTCTTATATGATGCCGGCAACAGATCCCGAAGAACTTTGGGAAGTAGAAAAAGAACAGTGGGAAGTATTTATAGGGGAACTTAGAAATTCAAATTATGATGTTGTTATTATCGCATTTGGAGAATATTCAAAGAATTTCTATGATATTGTTGACTTCCTTGACGAGCTTATGCTTGTGGGAGAAGACGAGGAATACTCTAAAAAGCGTATCGTTAAATTTCAAAAATATCTGATGGAAAAAGGCGTTACAGTGAATAATCAAATTGTATATTTGCCGAGCAAAATATGCGAAAAGTATAAGAATGAAGAAATTAAGGAGATACTAAAAGGAAATTTATCGGAGTGGATAAGAGGAATTGAAAGAATGGGAAGAGGAGCTTTAAATGGATGAGCTTTATGACAATGGTATGGAAAGGGAGATAAGGGAGAAAGTTCGGCAAAATCTTGATATAAATACATCTTTATCAGATGTAAAGGTCCTTGAAACGATAAGAGAAATTATTTGTGATAAAGGTAAAGATATCTCTATAGGGATAGAAAGAAGGAAAATTTTAGAAAGGAGGATATTTAATTCACTTAGAAGGCTTGATATTTTGCAGGAGTTTTTAGAAGATGAAGACATAACGGAAATTATGATAAATGGCTCCAAGCATATTTTTATTGAAAAAAATGGGGAACTTATTGAAACAAATCAAACTTTTTACAGTAAAGAAGTATTAGAGGATATAATTCAAAAAATTGCGGGAAGCCAAAACAAAATTATAAATGAAACCAATCCAATAATTGACACAAGACTTTCAGACGGATCAAGAGTAAATATAGTACTTGAACCTATTTCCATATATGGAAGTACGATTACAATAAGAAAATTTCCTAAAGCTCCGATGACTTTAGATAAACTTTTAGAGTTCAATACAATTTCAATGGAAATATATGATTTCTTAGAAAAAATTGTAAAAGCAAAATATAATATTTTTATTTCAGGTGGAACATCAAGTGGGAAAACATCATTTCTAAATGCACTTATTGGGAAAATCCCCCCCGAGGAACGAGTAATTTGCATAGAAGATTCAGCAGAACTTTCAATAAAAGATATAAAAAATATAGTAAGACTTGAAAGCAGAGATAAAAATATCGAAGGAAAAAATGAAATAACGATACGAGATCTTGTAAAAACATCTCTTAGAATGAGGCCGGATCGGCTTGTAGTTGGAGAATGCAGAGGGGCTGAGACTTTTGAAATGCTTCAGGCTATGAATACGGGACACGACGGAGGAATGAGCACAGGACATGGAAATTCTCCGAAAGATATGATAGGAAGACTTATAAGTATGTCGCTAATGGCGGAAAATTTACCGCTTTCGGTTATAAAACATCAGATTTCATCGGGAATAGAGATTATGATTCATTTGGAGAGATTAAAAAATGGGAAAAGGAGGCTTATAGAAATTTCGGAAATAGACGGAATTGAAAATGAAGAGATAAAAATGCATAAAATATTTTCATATAAGGGAGAAGATAAAAAATGGGAGAAGGTGGGAAATATAGTACACAAGGACAAGCTCACAAAAATAGAAGAGTAGATTTTTTTAAACAAATTTTAATTTCATTTCTTATAACAGGTCTTATAGCATATTTGTTTTATGACAGTATCTACGGAATATTCTTAATAATTCCTATATTTTTTATAGTAAAAAAATTCTTGTTGGAAAATAAAAAGAATAAATTTAAAGAGCAAATTTTAAAGGAGTATAAGGAGTTTTTAAATGGACTTTCGGAATGGATTACCGGGGGGATTTCAGTCGAAGGAGCGTTTTTAAAAGAAGAAGAGGAGCTTAATTTGCTTTTCGGAAAAAATTCATTCCTTTTACCTTATATAAAAACTGTAAATGCAAAAATAAAACTGAATAACTCTATTGAAAATGCTTTTTTTGAATTCGCAGAAAAGATAAATATTGAAGAAATAAGGGAGTTTGCAGGGATTTTTGTTTTTGTAAAAAGACTAGGGGGAGATTATTCGAAAAATATAAGAAGTGCAGCGGAGAAAATCGGAAGGAGAGTAGAAATAAAAGAAGAAATCGAGGTGATTACAACAGAAAAACGACTTGAAATGATAATTATGAGTGTAATTCCCTTAGGAATAATTTTATTCCTTAAAATATCTGCAAAAGATTTTATAAGCCCACTTTATCACTCAATTTTCGGAGTTTTTGTTATGACGATAAGCCTTTTAGTATATGCACTTTCTGTATATATGGCTATTAAAATTATAAAGGTGGAGTAAAAATGATATTTTCAATAATTCTTTCAATTTTGGGGATTATTTTAGCGATAAAACTTAAAGATAAACTTGGAACAAATATATTTAAGATAATTTTGGTTATATTTATTTTTTCAATTATTTTAACAGGTATTGATTTTATTGGTAATGTGACATTTAACAGAAAAATTATAAGACCCAGTGACAAAGGAAAAGTATTTAATTTAAATTTTAAAGTTGGAAAGATAAAAAAGAATATAGATATATATGTTAAGGGGAGAAATCCGACTGAAAAAGAAAAAAAGAATTTAATAAAAAAAGCTAAAAAAGAGATTGATAAAACAATCTTATTAAAGAATTCTTCTTTGGATAAAGTACGTACAAAACTTAAATTAAAAACTTATTACCAAAAAGAGAAAGTAAGAGCGGAGTGGAATATAAAATCGAAGCTTGTTTTGCCAACGGGAGAAGTAAAAAATGGAAGACTAAAAAAACCGAAGACAATAAATCTTGAAGCGATACTTTCTTGCAAGGGATATAAGGAAATTTATAGTTTCCCTATAAGAATTTTACCTGCAAATGTAAAAAATGAGGAAGAACTTGATGAGATTATAGATGAAACTGTAGAACATCTGGATAAAGAATCTATAGATAAAGATTTCTTTTATCTTCCGAAAAATATAGGAAATAACTCTATAAAGTGGAAATTTAAGACGAAAAATAGAGGATTTATAATTTCTATAATGGGGATTTTAATTTTATTACTTTATCCATTTATTGAAGTGGAAAAGAAGAAAAAAGAAGAAAAAGAAAGACAAGACAGTTTATCAAAAGATTATCCCAAAATTGTGGAAAGACTTTCATTATATGTATGCTCCGGGATGTCGGAGCGTAGTGCAATGAAAGAAATAAGTAAAACTTATAAAAATTTCAGTAAAAAAGAAAAGAAAAAACATGAAGGATTTTATTTAATTAATTCAGCATCTAACGATATGGAAAGCGGAACTGCGGAAATTGAGGCATATCGAAGGATAGGGAAACGGGGTAAACACAAAGATTTTAGAAAACTTTCTCTTATGTTGAGTGAAAATATAAGAAGAGGAACGGGAAGGATGATAGAACTTTTAGAAAATGAAGCGATAGAAGCAGAAAATAGAGAAATGAACAATCTTAAAAAAGAAGGAGAAATGATTTCTACAAAGTTAATGTTTCCTCTTATGGGAATGCTTCTTGTAATTTTAGTTATTTTATTGGTTCCTGCAATAGTAGGAATTTCGATATAAAAATAAAAGAAAATTTATGATTTTTGAATCAATAGAAAATTAAGGAGGATTTATGGAAATTAAAAGTTTTTTAAAGGATGAAAGTGGAATTGCGGTACTTGAAATAGTTCTTATACTAGTGGTTTTGGTAGGACTTGTGCTTATATTTAAAGATCAGATTACAAAACTTGTAAATGATACATTTGAGCGAATCAGTAATAAAGCAGGGGAAGTTTAATGAAAAATAAAGCGTCTGTATCAATTTTTCTTGCAATGATAATGATTCCTGTAATTTCGATTTTCCTTGTTCTATCGGAAGGCGTAAGAGCTGTTTCGCTTAAAAAATTGTCGAAAAATACGATAAATTCAGCAGGGCATTATCTTAACTCGATGTATCAAAATATGCTTTTTGACGAGTATCACATAATGGCAATTGATGTAAGTAAAGGACGAGAATATGGAAATGTAGAAATGCTTGAAAATGATGTAAAGAAGTTTTTGGAATCATTTTCAAATCCAGATGAAGATGGGGATTCATTTTTTAGACTTAGAGTTTCCGATGCGGAGCTTCAAAATATAGGAAAAATTACTGACGGAAATGGAAAACCATTTATAAAACTAGCTGTTATAAGCGAAAAGGACAATATTTATAAGAATGCTATTGAAGGATCAAAAGAATATATTGATGAGTTTAAAAAATCGGATAAGGAAAGCAAAAAACAAAATTTTGATAAAGATATAGAAAATGCGAAAAAGACGCTTATAAAAGAAAAGGAGAAGGGAAAAAAGGGAGCTTTTAAAGAAGAGAAGGAGATAAAAAAAAGGGAAAATGAAGGTAGAGTTTATGAAAAAGGGAAAAAATATTGCAAAAGCAAATCTTTTGAAAGCGAAAGTGGAGGATACAAAAGTGGATTTAAAGAAATTGGAAATAGAATATATAAAAGTACAAAAACTTATGAAAGGAGTATAAAGAAGAAAAGTCAATCTGAAACGAAAAGAATAAATGAACAATTGTCAGCGGACGAAAGATGCGTGGTGTCTAAAAACCAGTCGGGGGTAGGAAATTTAACAGGGATAGAAAAATCTAATGGGGGAGAAAGTTTTAACGGGGTAGAAAATCCTTTGGATACTATAAATTCATATAAGGATGAAAAAAATCTTTCGTTTTGGACAGGAAATGATAAAAAAATTTCGGGACAGAAGCTTCTTACAAAAATTCCCGTATCTAAAAGAAGATCGGGAAGAAAAGGAGCAAATGTAAGTATAAGTGCGGTAGATAGAGCAATTTATATGCATTATTTACACAAAAATATGGGGAACTTTATAAAGCCGAAAGAGCATAACGGGCTTAAATATGGAGTTGAATATGTAATTGCAGGAAAAGACAGCGATGAGAAAAATTTAAAATCTGTTATAAGAAAAATAATGGCGATAAGAGAAGTAAATAACGCAATTACTATAAATAAAAGTCCAAGTCTTAATGCAAGTGCCGGGGCTCTTGCAACGACAATTGGAGGAATTTCATTAAACCCTGCTGTCATAGAATCCATAAAAGCTGGAATTATTGCATCATGGGCATATGTCGAAAGTGTACTCGACGTAAGAACGTTACTTAATGGGGGAAAAGTCTCTTTTATAAAGTCGGATATAGATTTTACAAGTAATCTTTATACTCTGCCTATGTATTTAAAAAACAGTTACAAGGCAAAGGAAAGCAAAAGTGGAATAACTTATAAAGCTTATCTTGATGGATTTATGGCTATGCTTTCCATAAAGAAACTCGGGCTTAGACCTCAAGATATTATAGAAGACGAATTTAAAAGAATAGATATGTGTAAATATTTTAACATGGATAATCTGGCATATGAATGTGATATTGCAGTAAATTTTGGGGGAAAACCGATATTTTTAGGACTTACGGATTTAAAGGATAAAGATACAAGGTACGGATATGTAGAAAAAAAACATGTAAGTTTTATAGGAGAATAAGGGGGGAGAAGGGCTAATACATAGGTTTATGCATGGAGAAGAAAGGAAGGTGCAGTATAGTCTATTGAAAAAAAAGAAGGGCTAATACATAGGTTTATGCATGGAGAAGAAAGGAAGGTGCAGTATAGTCTATTGAAAAAAAAGAAGAGCTAATACATAGGCTTATGAATGGAAAAGAAAGGAATGTGCAGTATAGTCTATTGAAAAAAAAGAAGGGCTAATACGTAAGAATCACACATGGAGAAGAAAGGAAGGTGCAGTATAGTCTATTGAAAAAAAAGAAGGACTAATACGTAAGAATCACACATGGAGAAGAAAGGAAGGTGCAGGAAGGTGTCTCTTTCAAATAAAAGACTACCAAATATATTAAAAGAAAGGAAAATAGTATCGAAAATATCTCAGACAACATCTTATATAAATTCTTTAAAAAATTCCAAGGAGACACCTTTCTGCACCTTTTTAAAAAAGAAATCCAAGGCCGTATATACAGTAGAAACGGCAATAGCGTTTTTCTTATTTTTCTGTGTGCTTATAGCATTCATTTTATATATAAGACTTATGGCAGTAACGTATCTTATACGAAATGAGCTTGATAAGAGTGTAGTGGAATATGCAGCAACAGTAGGGAGCAAAAGAAATACTCCAGGGGACAAAATGCTTTTAGAAAAGCAGGCTCTTATTTTAAAAGTAAAGACAAATATTGCAAAAAAGAAATGTACGAATTTTATAAAAGGCGGATTTTGGGGGATGGATTTTAAAAACTCCTATATATCGGATGAATTTGTGGTATTAGATTGTAGTTTTCAAATAAAAAGAGTAGTTCCGTTTTTAAATAGTAACAGTAAAAAGATAAGAGAAATTTCAAAAGCAAGGAGGTTTATCGGCTGGAATCCTATGATAAAGGAGGAAAATAGATACGTATATGTCACAAAAAATGGAGTTGCATATCATAATTCACTTTCCTGTCCATATTTAAATCCGTCGGTAAAAAGTGTAAGTAGGAAAGAAATAAAAAATCTTAGAAATTCTTCAGGGGGAAAATATAAAAGATGTTCGTGTATGAAAGGATACAAGGGAAATACTGTATATATAACAAAATATGGGAATTTGTACCACGGAAATATTTCTTGCAATAAATTAAAGAGGGTAATTAAAACTATAAATATTAAGGATGCTGAGAAGAAATATCATAAGTGTCCTAAGTGCGGAGGAGGTTAGATAGATGGAATCAATAAGTTTGCTCGGGATGCTTTTTTATATGAGCTATGAAGATATGAGAACACATAAGGTACGTGATTTTTTAGTTCTAATTTTCGGAATTATCGGAATGATGTTTCATATCATGAATGGAAGGATTTCGTTTTTTAACATATTCGGAGGATTTTTGCTTGGATTTATTATGTTTTTTATAAGTCTTTTAACCAAGGAAAAAATAGGTAAAGGTGATGCTTTTGTAATTATGCTTACGGGTGTATTTTTAGGATTTTGGAAAAATATATTTTTATTGTGGGTGGCATTCCTTTTTGCGGGGCTAATAGCTCTTTTTGATCTCTTAGTTAAAAAGAAAAAATCTTCAGATGAGCTTGCGTTTGTTCCTTTTATATTTCTCGGATATATATTTCTTTTAATAGTAAATGGAGGAAGAATTTGAATAAAAATATCGGAGAAATCATAGAAAAACTTAAGTTAAAAAAAGCAAAGGACAGAAGAGAATCAAAGGACATAAGAAAAGAAAAGGACAGGGGAAAAGGAAAAGACAGGGGAAATGACAAAGATGGGGGAAAAGAAAAAGACAGGAGAAATGACAAAGATGGTGGAAAAGGAAAAGACAGGGGAAATGACAAAGATGGGGGAAAAGAAAAAGACAGGAGAAATGACAAAGATGGTGGAAAAGGAAAAGACGGGGGAAATTACAAAGATGGCGGTATTTTAAAAAAGAGCAAAGGGAGTCTTACAGTAGAACTGGCACTTATTATGTGCATAATTATTCTTATTATTGAGGGAACGATTTGTTTCGGAATAAAAATGTATGTGGATTCAATTCAAACAGTAAAAAAGGAAACATTGAAAATAGATTCATTAAAATTATTTAAGAATTATCAGAAACTTATAAATTAAAAGAATAAAGGTTTTAAAGGAGAAAAGGCGGTTTATGGAGGGAAATATTAAAACTTCAAAAAATTTCGGGTATGGGAAAAAATACTTAATTATAAAGGGGAAGGGAATAAAAAATAACTATGAAATAGATTTTTTAAAACACAATGAAGTTGATGTACTTCTTCCCTTTTATACAATAGAAAAAAATGGAGAACTTGAATACTGGTATGATATTACCGGCAAAAAATCTATTGAAGAATATGTTAAGGAAAATGGGGTGGAGCTTAATGTGCTTTTTAATATTTTTTCTTATGCAAAGATAGCGTTAAATCAATTATCGGAATATCTTATAAATGAAAAGCATATAATTATTCAAAAAGATACAATGTTTTTAAAAGATAGCAAAATGTATTTATGCTATTATCCGGAAGAAACAAAAGCAAGGAGGGGATTTTCGGATATAGGAGAATGTTTAATAGAAAATACAGACAGCAATAATTCGGAATTAATTAAAGTTGCATATTCGCTATACCAGGAAATGCTAAATGAAGATTTCAGAGTAGAAGATGCACTTTCAATGCTTTCAAAAGAACAAGTAAAAATTGATTCGGAAAATATAGAAAATAATAATTTTGACATAAATTCATATGACAGTAGTTCTTATGATAATGAGGATAATAATTTATCATCTCAAGATGTTGGTCCTATTGATATTTATCTTGGGGAGAATGAAAATATTATAGAAAACGATGAGCTTAATCAAAATGGAGGAATGATAAATATAAAAAATTCACTAAAAATTTCTCCTTCAAAAGAAAAATCGTCCTATGTATCAGGGAAAAAAATAGCCGGAACAAGATTAGATACTACAGTAGGTGAAGAGGAAGACTCGGACAGCTTTATTTATAAATTTAAATTAAAATATAAGGAAATAAATAATTATTTTGATAAAATGTTTAAAAGAATTTATCCTGATGATGAAGAAGAAATAAATGATATTAATGCAGCGGAAGATTTATCACAGCCATATATACAGGCAAAGCTTTTGTATGACGGGAATGAAGGAGAAGAAGATTTTTTACTAAACAAATCAGTATTTATGGTTGGAAGTGATAAGAAAAAATCAAATGCGGTTCTGCATTCTAAAAAAATAAGTAAACATCATTCAAAAATAATAAGGAAAGGGAAAAACTTTTATTTAACGGACTGGAATTCAAGACACGGAACATACTTAAATGGGCAGAGATTAAAAAAGGGTGAGAAGGTTGCACTTAAATCTATGGATAGAATATGTTTTGCGGATGTTCCGTACAGATTTGCATAAATTTTTTAAGGGGAAACAGAGTATAGATAATATGATGACGGCGATAATAAAAATAAGTATATCCAAAAAAGTGAGAGTATAAGGCGAATCATGGATATGGATAAAAAAATTGACAATTGAAGATCAGTTTTATATTATTAAATGGTTGTATGAATATTTGATATGTATATTCAACATGTATATGAAGATACATATTATGAAGATACATATTTACTGTGCAAAAAAATTAATATAATATATTATCTGTCCCCAAGGCAGACAATATGGCCCCATGCAATGAGTGCTTTCGAACCGTGTCAGGTCAGGAATGAAGCAGCACTAAGATTGATTTCTCATGTGCCATGGATAAGCTGTATTGTCTGCTTTGGGGACAGTTTTTTTGAAAATCTTTACATTATATGATAAAACCTTTAAAATCATATTGGGTTAGAATGTTTAGTGGAGTTTTTATGGGTGTAAAAGATAAAACTGAAGAAATTTTAAAAGAAGCACATGTATTTTTGGCAAACGCAAAGGAAGTTTCCGGAGATAAGAAAAAAGTTATTGTTGATAGAGACAAATTTCTTGAACTTTTAAAGAGACTTTCTGACTGTATGTTTGAAATGATGGAAGAGTATGATATCACGGAAGCCAAAAAAGATAAGATAGACAGGGAACTTCGGCAAAAAAGCGAAAAAATAAAGGATGATGCAAAGAAAGATGCGGAGGATATCTATGCTGCATCAATAATGTACACGGATGAAGCACTAAGAGGCATTATTTCAGTTATAGACGACACAAAAAAAAGAATGGAAACTTTTATTTCAAAAACTGGAGATATGCTTGAGGAACAAAGATCTGTGGTTAATGAAAATCAGATGGAACTCATATCCAAACTTGAAACATTGAGAGATACCAATAAATACATAAAATTAATAGAAGATGAAAATCAGAGATTAAAGAATAAAGATAAGCAAAAAAATAATAAAAATTCGAGATTTACGTCTGTTAATGCAGACAAAAATTTAGGGAAAATAGAAGGAAATTATTCCGAGAGTTATGATGAATATGGAAATTCGGACTATATATATGAATATGGAGATTCAGGATTAGAAGAAGAGAATGATTATTTATCTCAAAATAAAAATGATGAACCCAAAATAATAGTAAATGAAAAATATATAGAAAAGCTTAAGAATTATAAAGAAGAAAAAGAGAAAAAAGAAGAGAAACGTAAGGGCGAAAAATAATATAAGTTAGTAATTATAAAGAGGGATAAGTATGGAAAGTGATGATAAAAAAATAAACAGTTATGACAATATACATAAATTATTAATTACAAGATGTACGATAGCTGCTATTATAGTTGTTCTTTTTTATTTTTTAATAAAAAGGTATGATGGAGTGTCCAAGACGATTGCTAAAATAATTTCTGCTGTTTTCCCTATAGTTTTGGGATTTATTATAGCGTTTCTTCTAAGTCCTATAATGACATTTATAGAAAATTGGTTACGAAATTTGCTTGGCAAGCGATATAAGAGAAGTGCAAAAATTATTAAGGCTGTAAGAATATTTTCTTCAATAGTATCAGTTTTGTTATTCTTAGCAGTAATAGTCATATTTTTAGTAAGTGTTATTCCACAGATTGTTGCAACACTTACATATATTTATAATAATATAGATAAGCAGCTTCAAAATGTACTTTTATGGGCAAATAATATCACACAAAAAAGATTTGATAGTGAACTTAAGTATGCAGGTAAAAGCGAAAATATTTCGTCATTTATAAAAATGGTTAAAGCATTTATTGCTGATAGTTTAAACTTTGACGGAAAGAATGAAATGATTCATACTATTACATCAAGTGTTATTGATGTTGGTAAATATTTGGTGTCATTTTTAGTCAGCTTATTTGCAGCAATTTATTTCCTTATAGATAAAGAAAAAGATAAAGCTATCTGTAAGAAAATTCTTTTTGGATTATTTCCGGCAAAGATAGCAAATCCTATAATGGAAACAGCAAGAAAAGCAGGTGAAATCTTTTACGGATTTTTCGTAGGAAAGATAATAGATTCTCTTATAATTGGTGCTATATGCTATATATGTATGCTTTTATTTAAAATGCCATATCCTGTGCTTGTATCGGTAATTGTCGGAGTTACGAATGTTATTCCGGTATTTGGGCCTTATATTGGTGCAGTTCCTTCCGTAACTATTATTTTCTTTACGGATCCTATGCAGGGAATATATTTTTTAATATTTATCATTGTATTGCAGCAGCTTGACGGAAATGTAATAGGACCAAAGATTTTAGGGGACTCTACAGGCGTGGATGCATTCTGGGTGCTCTTTGCAATTGTTGTAGGTGGAGGCTTGTTCGGATTTATGGGTATGCTCTTAGGAGTACCTACTGTAGCACTTATTTACTATTGTGCAAGCAGAACATTTAGATATCTTGCTAAAAAGAGAGGACTTCCGACGGAAACATCTATATATGAAAGAGTAAAATGCGTAAATGAAGAAACTGGTAGACTTGAATTTAACGAAAAGAAAAATAAAAAGGTGATAAAATTTTTCAAAGGAATTCGTAAGAGATCTAAAAGATAAATGAAAATAAAGGAATGCGTTTTTAAAGGAGAATAAAGTTTTAATGAGCGTATTTGGAGAAGAAAATTATAAAGAACAAATTAAAGAGGCGGCGAAACTTATAAATGAATCTAAAAATGATGAAGGACTTGATATCTTAGACTCTATAAACTTCAAAAAAATTTATAATATAAGTACAATAGTTTATGCGAGTGAACTTTATGAAAAGGCAGGGAAACCTGATCAAGCAAAATCAATTCTTGTAATGGCACATGAAAGATCTCCTATAGGAAGGATTATTTTGTTCCATTTATGTCTTTTATGTCTTAGAAAAGGAGAGATAGAAGAAGGGAAAGAATATTACGATGAATTTATAAGAATTGCACCGGACGATCTCAAAAAATACGTTTTGAAATATCATTTAGCAAAAAGAAAAGGTGCTGATGAATACACATTAATTTCCATTTTAGAAGAATTAAAAAATTATGAGCTTATTGATGAGTGGGGTTATCAGCTAGCTTTTTTATATCATAAAACAGGGCAGATAGATAAATGTGTAGATTTATGTGATGAAGTTGCACTTTATTATGGAGAAGGAATATTTGTTGAAAAGGCATTGGAACTAAAAATGCTCTATAGGCCTCTTACATCAGAGCAGGAGGAACAGTATAGAAAGATTAGCGGTATATCTATAAAGAAGCCGGATAACAATGATGATTATAGTATTGAGGCGACGAGAGATATTCCTGCTCCCGTAAAACAGTATGATAATTTTGATACTGTAAATCTTCAAACCGAAATAAGAAAAAATATAGACGAGATAATGAAAGCTACCGAAAAAGTTGAAGTTGATCAAAATCTTGGAAATATAGAGGAACTTGTAGGGGAATTTCCTTATTTAAAGATGGGAGAAAAAGAATATAAGGATAAAAATTCTAAGAAGGAAAAGGAAAAAGAAGATGAGACAATAATGGCTAATTACAAGCATTTCCTTGATGAAGAATACGACGGACAGTTAAGCCTTTATATTCCCGAGAAGCCTGAAGTTGAACCTCAAATAGAGGGTCAGCTTACGATAGATGATGTTTTAAAAGACTGGAATAAGACTAGCAGAGCTGCTAAAGCGGCAATTCAGGAATCAGAAAAGGAAAAATTTGAAAAAACAAAAGAGTCTGCATTAAAAAAAGCAAATCATATAATGAATCGTCTTGAGGAGGCTATGCCTTTAATTGATGCAGGAGCAAAACCTAATGAACTTGCAAAGGATTTTGTCCTTTCTAATAAAAATGAGTCAGAAGATGAAAAGGCGAAAGTTTCAGGAGATAAATTTTCTATACCGAAAATTAGCGAAGATGGAAAAGATAGCGGAGTCGGAATGGAGATTCCGGTTGTTACAAAAGAGCAAAGTAAAGAGCCGGTATTAGAGCCTAAAAAGAAAGAAGAAAAAGAAAAAATTGTAAAAAATTGGACACCACCTACATTAAATGAGGCTATAAAAAATAATCCGACGCCGAAAGGGAAAGTATCTTTTAAAGATGTAGTCGCAATTATGTCCGATGTAAATGATATTTTACAAAAAGAAATTGAAGAGCAGGAAGATAATAGCGAAAAAGATGATTTAAAAAATGAAGCAGACAGAGAAGCAAAAAAACGTGCAAAAGCTGAAATAGAAAATGTTTTGGAAAAAATTAATTTATCTGGAGAAAGCGAAGATTCACAATTAGAAGAAGAAAAGCCTATTATGTCAACTATTGACATGAAACCAGACGATGAATCTTTGCTTGCGGAGACCATTGCAAATATAAAAAATGAAAAACAAAAGAAAGAAAGCCTTTCAAAGGATAAAAATTCTATTCAGGATATAAAAGAAAATCTTGATAAGACAATTGTTTTTGAAGCACTTGATAATAATAATGCAAGTGTTTCCAATGTTTTGGATAGCTTTGATAAAGACGAAAAGGATAACGAAATAGAAGAGTCCTACGATATGGAATTAACTGCTGAGGAAAAAGAGAATTTTTCATACTTCCTTCCAGCACCAAATATGGAGAAATCTATAATCAAAGTTTTAACAGGAGTAAAGGAAAGGCTTCTTAAAGGCGGTGTCTCAAATTCTGAGAATATATTGATTGTCGGAGGACATGGAAGTGGAAAAACAACACTGGCAAAGGCTCTTATAATGACACTTCAAGAACAGATTGATAAACCGGGAAATAATATAGGTAAAATTGATGCTGACAAATTAATAGGAAAAGATATTCAGGAATTATATAGAAAAATAAAAGGTGGCTGTCTTGTCATTGAGCAGGCAGGAGATATGGATAAGGAAAGTGCAATATCTCTTGAGCTTATGATGAATAGTGATAAATCGGGAACTCTTATTATTTTGGAGGATACGGAAGCGGGAATAAAGAGAGCACTTTCTCTATATAATCAATTTTCTGAGAAATTTACTGAAAAGATTGAAATTCCTGTATTTTCGATAGATGAACTTGTAAAATTCGGTGTTAGATATGCAAATGATTCAGGATATTCAATTGATGAGATTGGAAAGCTGGCAATGTATGACAGAATAAGTAAAACTCAAAGCTTGAGTAAGAATTTATATTTCATTGATATTATAGAAATTGTAAATGAAGCTATTTCACGCTCCAGAAATAAAGGATTTTTCCGCAGAAGAAAAGTGGATGAAGAAGGACGACCGTTACTTACTGAAAAAGATTTTTTATAAATAATTAGGACATATATGGGGAGAAAGATTTGACTTACAAGAAAATAAATTATACAGCGTTAATACTCGCTATAATTGCAATTATCATTATTGTAGCGTCCTTCTTTTTGTTCATGATTTTTAGAACATATGATAAATTTGAAGTGGAAGATGTGATAAAAGTAAAAAACGCATCTTCTTATCATTTTTTAAATTTTAATGGGAATTTATTAAAATATGGAAATAATGGAGCAATATTAAAGGATTTTTCAGGGAAAATTATTTGGAATGAAAGCTTTGAAATGAATAATCCTAAAGCTGAAAAAGAGGGAAAATATATCCTTATCTATGATAAAGGCGGCTCTAAATTACTTGTCTTTTCTCAAAAAAGTAAAGAGACGGAAATTGCAACTACAAAACCTATAAATTATGCGGATGTTTCACAAAAGGGAGTTGTAGCATGCATTTTAAAAGATACACTAAAGTCAAAAATTGATTTTTACACAAAAGAAGGAGATATTATTGCATCGGGAGAAATTTATTTAAAAAATGCGGGATATCCGACAGGGATAGCTTTATCTCCGGACGGAGAAAAACTTATGGTATCTTCAGTAGGATTTTCATCAGGTCAAATTTATACAACTATTTATTTTTATAATTTTGGTAAAGAAGGCAAGAATTCAATTGATAATATTGTTGCAAAATATAAATATAAGAACACAATAATTCCGGATATTGATATTCTCCCGAGCGGTAAAGCACTTGCAATAGGAAGCGATAAGATTCTTATATTTAATTCAAAAAAAGAGCCAACGGTTCAGAAAGAAATTAAGCTCAAAGGAAATATAAAAAGCGTAACTCATAATAATAAATATGTGAGTTTTGTTATACCAAAAGCAAATAAGGACGGAGTTATAAAAAATATTGTACAAACGTATTCTTTAAATGGTTTTAAAAGATACGAAAAAGAACTTGATTTTGATTTTAGAAAAATAAAACTTATGGATGATAATGAGCTCTTATTTACAGACGGTCATAATCTTAGAATATATAATATTTTTGGGATTCAAAAATTTAAAACTGAATCAGGGAATGAATTTTATGATATTATTAATAAAAAAGCAGGACGAGAATATTATTTTGTGAGAGAAAATGAGATACAGAAGGTAAAACTTACAAATTAGGAAAGATATGAATTATTTAGAAATCACACTTATTTTAATTTCAATATTACTTGTAATAAGAGGATTTTACCAGGGAATCTTAAGAATGTCGCTAAGTCTTGTAGGGTTTATACTTGCGTTTGTTGTGATAAATGCGTTAAATCCTATGATTTATTCGGCACTTTATGGAAATAAAATAATATTAAATAAAACTTATGAGATTTCAGAACGATATACAAATTCCAACAAAAACATTGGAAAAATAAATAAAAATTTCGATAAGAAGGATAATTCTGATTTTATTATGTCGGGATTACTTAGGGAAAAGGTATTATCAAAGCTTGATAAAGTTGATTTAAGAGATAAAGATGATGATTCTATAAGTAATGAAGTAAAAAATGCTGTAAAAGATAGTACAGCCGATCTCATATTAAAAGGTACGGCTATGTTTTTGGCTATGCTTCTTGCTTCTACCATTTTCCTTATAATTAAAATTATAGTACATCTAATAGGATCTATTCCTATAATTAGAGGAGCTTCAAAACTTTTGGGAGCATTTATAGGACTTATCGAAGCATTTTTCTTAATATGCTTTGTGATTTTTTTGATTCAGTGTTTCTCTACTACAAAACAGGGAAGAGTCTTATATAAAGAATATAGCGAGAGTAATATTTTGAAATCAATAAATGAAATGAATCCGTTATATAATATTTTTTGAGGGAATGCTCTATAATATCTGTATTATAGAGCTATTTTTCGGTTTATAATAAAATAAAAGGAAATTATTTTTATGGCAAATATGAGTTATAAAAAATATATTGCTTACATAAATTATATGATTATAGTGATTATGCTGATAATGTTGTCTTTTAAGTGTATTGATATTACTATACCGAAAGAAAAAATTATAAAAATAGGTGCAACTTATATGACTATGAATAATGATTTTTATAAAGTGCTAAATTCAAAAATAGAAAAAATAGCATTTTATAAAAAATATAGATTAATAGTTAGAGATTCAGAACTTGATGAAAAAAAGCAGGCACAGCAAATTGAAAATTTTGTAAAAAATAAGGTAAACGTTATTATTTTAAATCCGGTAAAAAGTAACAGTAAGGTTCTTAATCATGCACTAAGAAAAGCTAAAGAAAATCGAATACCTGTAGTGGCTGTAGATGCACCTATAGAATACAAGGATGCAATTTCAACAACGATTTTATCCGATAATTATGAGGCAGGAGTATTACTTGCAAAATATCTTATGAAAATAAGAAGTTGTGCAAATATTTTATCGCTGGAACATAAAAATGTTATTTCTGCAACTGACAGAACAAGAGGCTTTCTTGACACAATAAAAAAATATCCTAAATATCGTGTAGTAGGGCGTTTAGAAACTTACGGACAGACGGAAATTGCTATGCCTAAAGTGGAAAATGCTATAGAAGATGCAGCCCGTTTAAACTTATATAAAAAATGGTATATGAGCAAAACGCCCTCCTATAATGCTTCGGTTAAAGATTCGTTTGATGTAATCATGGCATTAAATGACAGAGCGGCTATAGGTGCGTTAGCGGCAATTGAGGACAAAAAGGTATCAGATAACACAATTATATTCGGAGTTGATGGATCTCCGGATTTTAAAAAATTTATTGAAGACAATACTCACGCAGAAGCTACAGTATCGCAATCAATTTCTTTGATGGCAAACAAAGTTTCATATGTTTTGGATAGATTACTAAAAAATAAGAAGGTAAAATTGTTATATAAGATACCAGTAAAACTCATTAATAAAGATAATTTATATGATTATGGTAAATCTAACTGGGAATAACAGCATAATTATAAATAATATAATTTTTATTATTTAAAGGTTGAGTTAATTTATGGAGAAAAAACAGAGAGTAAAACAGGTTCAAAGAATATTGATTATCATTAATTTTTGTGCAATTTTATATCATGGACTGATTTTTTATTTTGGAACAAAAATTGCCGAAGATACAAGAATGAGCCGAGATTTACTTGAACATTTAAATTCAATACCTTTTTCTCCTAAAAAGATGCTTTATATGTCGTTGATTTTTTACATTTTTCTTGTTTTAATTATTTATTATCGTGATAGAAAGCAGAATAATTATTCTATTTATGATAAGTTAAGTCTTGTAGAGCTTGCTCTTATGTTGGCGATTTTATATAGTCTGAGATATTCTTACAATGGTGTAGTTTTGTTAGTCTTAATGGATATTTTTTATGACTCGAAAGAATTTCAATTAACTACCGATAAAAAACATTATCTTATTTTTGCTTTGATAAGTTTATTTACACTCTTGTTTACCAATTATGACTTGATTTCATCTTTGATAAATGCGGTTTCTATAGATCCATATATTCACATGTATCCGAACAAAGTTCATGGATTACTTATTATGGGGCGTCAGGTGATTATTTCTCTTAATTTAATTACTTTTATGATATGGTTGCTTTTATATATACTTACTGCACTTAAGGAAAAGCAGCAGATTGAAGCCAAACTTCAACTAGCTGCACAGGCTAATAGGGATCTTGAAAATTATATGGCTTTGTCGGAAAAAATTGCTGAAGATAGAGAAAGAAAAAGAATTGCTCGAGATATCCATGATACATTGGGACATGCACTTACCGGAATTTCTGCTGGACTTGATGCTGTAGATGTGCTGGTTGATACCAATCCTTCTCTTGCAAAACAACAGCTTAGGAAAATTTCAAAAGCTGTAAGAGACGGATTATCCGATGTGCGTCGTTCTTTAAAAAATCTAAGACCTACCGCACTTGAAAATGCTACATTAGAAGAAGCTATGAAGAATTTGTGCAAAGAATATGAAGCTTTGTCACATCTTAAGATTCATTTTAATTACAATTGGGGAAATGTTGATTTTGAAGTTGTAAAGGAAGATTCTTTATTCAGAATTATTCAGGAAAGTATTACAAATACGGTGAGACACGGTCATGCTCAAAATATATGGATTGATTTAGACGCAAATATGATTTGCTATAATTTAATCATTTATGATGATGGTGTAGGCGAAAATAATATAAAAATGGGCTATGGTTTAAAACAAATAAAGGAAAGAGTATATGCTTTAGGAGGAGAGATAAAATTTAACGGAGAAAAAGGTTTCCGTATTGAAATTACTCTCCCTAAGTAAAAATATTTGCGTTATATAAAGTTTGAAATGGAGAAATATATGAAAGTTATGATTGCAGACGATCAGACTCTGGTTAGAGAGTCTTTAAGCATTATTTTAGGTTCCCATCAAGATATCGAAGTGGTCGGATGTGCGTCAAATGGCAAAGAAGTGCTCAATTTATTAAAAAGTGTTCATCCGGATATAATATTAATGGATATACGTATGCCCGAAATGGATGGAGTTTTATGCACAAAAGAAGTAAAAGAAAATTATTCTGATATTAAGATTATAATTCTTACCACATTTGATGATGAAGAATTTATTTTTTCAGCATTAAAATATGGAGCATCTGGATATGTACTTAAAGGTGTATCAACAGAGGAACTTTATCAGGATCTTGTTACTGTATATAAAGGCGGATCAATGATTAATCCAGAGGTTGCAAGCAAAGTTATTAAACTTTTTTCAAAAATGGCAAAGACTAATTATGCTATTACCGTTCCGAATCAATATAAGAATGAACTTACAAGTACGGATTTTAAACTTATAAAGCAGGTAAGCCTCGGATTATCAAATAGAGAAATTGCAAAAAATCTTTACTTATCTGAAGGAACAGTAAGAAATTATTTGTCCCAAATACTGGAGAAGCTTCATTTAAGAGATCGCACACAGCTTGCTATTTGGGCAGTTTCAAATGGCATAAATAGATACGATGTGAATATCAGTGATAAAAGTGATAAGGAAAATTCATGAGAACCGTTTCAAAACAAGTTAAATTTGTTATTGTGTCAGCAATTTTAATATGTATAGTAATAACAGTATATACATTAAGACCGAAACAAGAGGTAATAAAAATCGGAATTTCATCAGGAAGCAGATGGGATGTGCCTAATTCTTCAGTGGATAATGCTTTTGATGATGCTATTGAACAATTCGAAAAAAAGCATAAAAGAGTAAAAATAATATATGAGAGCGGAATACGCAAAAAGGATTATGAAGAATGGCTATCCGATAAACTGCTTAATGGTCAATCTCCTGATGTTTACATGGTGCCGGATAACGATTTTTATAGATTGGTTAATCAGGGAGCATTAGTTGATTTGACGGGATATCTAAGTGAGGATCAGAAAAAAGATTTTTACCCGGTAGCCCTAGAAACGGCTAAAGTTAAAAGAAATTTATATGCATTACCTATAGAAGCAAATCCTGTAATGATGTGCGTTAATACGGATTTACTTAAAAAGGAGAATATAAATATTCCGAATAATAATTGGACTTTAGAAGATTTTCTTAAAATATGTAAACAATTAAAGAAAAATAATCACGGCTATTATGGAGTAAGTGGATATACATGGAAATATGCCTTGGCGGCTTATGGAGGAAGCTTAAATGGGGAAGATGGAAACATATTAATCGACAGTCCTTCTATGTATAAATCGTTATCTTTTATTAGTGATATTAAACAGATTGAACCAGATAAAAATGTATTACAAAAAGATTTTGATGAAGGAAAAGTAGCATTTTTCCCGATGACGCTTGCTCAGTATAGAACGTATAAACCATATCCTTATAAAGTTATGAAATATTCAAAACTTAAGTGGATATGTATTCCTTTGCCTACTAGTTCGTCTAAAATTAAGGCAACTCCAGTAAAAACCACCCTTATGGGAGTTTCAAAAACAAGTCGACATAAAGAAATTGCAAAAGAATTTGTAAAATTTTTGAGTACGGATACAGATGTACAACAAAATTTTATGAATCAATCGCAAGGGAGTTCGGTTTTAAAAAAGGTTGTTAAAAATAAAGGGAGTCAAAATAAAGCGTTAGGGGACAAAATAGGAACAGGAATACTTACGCTTAATCAATTGGATAATATGCTTAATAATTCTGTTTCGGATTTTACATTTTCATGTGACAGAAGAAAATTTGAAAGAATTGATTATTTAATTAATTTATCTATAGAAAAAGAAACTATAGATTCGTCTTTGCCGTCCATCCAGGAAGAAATAAACAGAAAATGGTAATTTTCTTAGATAATATAATAATCTAAAGGAAAATAGTCGAACATGTGATATGTACTTTGTTTGAAGTTCATGTTATAAGGTTCGGCTTTTTTATTGTTAAAAAATATTACATTTGTAATGGGAAATTTGTGACAAAATTTAATATAAATCTATAAAAAAATTGTGTAATATTAACATAAAGATAGGAGGTAGTTAAGATGCATGTGTTATTAGTAAGTCACGGTAAATTAGCAGAAGGATTATTGGATACTTTATCTTTATTTGCTAAGGAAAATATAAAAGATGTTTTATCTATAGGACTTAAAGACGGAGAGAGCCAGGAAGATTTTAAGAAGAGAGCAAAAAAAATTCTTCCGATACTTTCAAAAGATGAGAAATTTATAATCTTAGCGGATATAGTAGGAGGAAGTCCATTAACCAATATAAGTAGTATGCTTTATGAAGAAGGACTTATTGACAGAGCTGTTATTTTAGGTGGAATGAATCTTGCACTTGCTCTTACAACTCTTCTTTTAAAGGATCAAATTGAACCAAAAGAACTTACCGAAAAGGTTTTATCTGATGGTAAAGCTTCTATTCAGGAATTAGTTTTAAATAATTCGGATAACGAAGATGATGATTTATAGAAAGGGGGCACAACATGGCAATATCATTTGTTAGAATTGATGACCGTATGATACATGGACAAACGGTTACGAGATGGGCTAAGGAGTATCCTTGTGACGGACTTATTGCCGTTAATGATTTTGCGGCAAATAATCCAGTACTTAAGAATACTTATAAAGCGGCTTCAGAAAAGAAAACTTTCGTGTGGACAAAAGAGCATTGGCTTGAAAAAAAGGATAAAGTTTTAGAATCAGAGAAGAACTATTTCCTTATAACTAAAGATTCTATAGACATGAAAGAAATTCTTGTAGATAACAATTTAAAGATTGACGGAATTAAAGAAGTCATTGTAGGACCATGTAATGATAGAGATGGTGCAACTAAACTCGGAAATAATCAGTCAATCACACAAGATGAAGCTGATGCCATAGAGGCAATTGAAAAGTATGGATATAAAGTCAAATTTCAGCTTCTTCCAGATGTATCAATCGGCTATTGGGACAAGTTTAAATCACAGTTTGGATATTAATAACATAAATATATGTAAGGAGGGATTGTTATGACAATATCTTGGATACAGGCGGCAATTCTCGGAATTTTTGCTTGCCTTTCTTCCATGCCAGGTCTTGGAGGAACATCTATCGGTAACTATACACTTGGTCGTCCGCTCGTTGGTGGACTTGTTTGCGGAATGATTCTTGGAGATGTAAAACTAGGAATTCTTTGTGGAATTGCTATGCAGCTTGTTTATATAGCACTTGTAACTCCGGGTGGCACTGTTTCTGCAGATGTCCGAGCTGTATCTTATATCGGAATACCTCTTGCGATGGTTGCAATAAAATCTCAGGGACTTTCGGTTGAATCTTCACAGGCAGCGGACCTTGCAAAATCAATGGGAACATTGGTAGGAACTGTAGGAACAGTTTTATTCTACGGTACAGCTACAATGAACTTGATTTGGCAGCATATCGGTTGGAAAGCAATAGAAAAAGGGAAATATGAAAAAGTATATTTAGTTGATTTTGCTTATCCTTGGATTTCTCATTTTGTATTTTCATTTATGCCTACACTCATTATGTGTAAACTTGGGGCAGATGCGGTCACTGCATTAAAACACGCCCTTCCTCTTGATGGAATACCTATGAAAACATTATTTACGGTAGGCTCACTTTTACCTTGTGTTGGAATTGCTATTCTGTTAAAACAGATTGTTGAAAAATTTGCTGATTTTATTCCATTTTTCGTTGGATTTACTTTAGCAGCATCACTAGGGCTTAATTTAGTATCTTGTGCAGTGGTTTCACTAATTTTTGCAGTAATTATTTATGAAATTCAGATGTCAAGAGTAGTTAAAGAAAGTGGATCCTCAGGGACAGGTAATAGTGTAGAAGAAGATGATGAGGAGGATATCTAATATGGGAACTAAATTATCAAAAAAAACCTTACTTAAATCATTTCATAATTGGTATTATGGTAACTTAACCTGTTTTTCACAGGAACATATGCAGACATTCGGATATTTATCCGCAATGCTTCCGCTTGTAAAAGAGTTATATCCTAACAGAGAAGACCAGGAAAAATCATTAAAAACATATACAGCTTTCTTTAATACGGAGCCTCAGCTCGGCGCACTTGTTGTAGGAATCACAGCAGGACTTGAAGAAGCAAGAGCTAACGGAGCAAAGGAGGTTACAGGAGAAACAATTAATGGACTTCGTGCTGGACTTATGGGGCCTATAGCGGGTATAGGTGATTCACTAATAGTAGGTACTTTAATTCCTATAATTTTAGGTATTGCGATAGGACTTTCAAAGGGAGGATCTCCTTTAGGACCAATATTCTACATAGTAGTATGGAATATTCTTGCATACTTTGGAATGAAATATGCTTATTTTAAAGGCTACAAATTAGGTGATAAAGCGGTGAACTTCTTAGTAGGTCCTCAGGGACAAGCTATAAGAAGAGCAGTATCAATAGTTGGAGGTATGGTTATAGGTGCAGTTGCAGCTACATGGGTACCTATTAAAACAGCTTTCAAACTTGTATCAAGTAATGGAAAACCTTATTTGGTTCTTCAGTCACAGCTGGATGGAGTTTATCCGGGATTTTTAACAGCATTATTTATAGTATTCTGCTGGTGGCTTATGGCTAAGAAAAAATTATCTCCAATCAAAACGATGCTTTTATTGGTAGTTATTGCATTCATAGGAGTTTTAACAGGTTTCTTCAACCCGGGGTTAAAATATTAATATTGACAATATAATATTAAGTATGAATTTAAAAGTTAAAAGATTGGTATAGCTTGAATTTTAAGTCTATACCAATCTTTTTGAATTAAATTTTAAATAGACTAAAAATATGTTTAAAAATTTTAATAAAAAGTGATACTATGTAAAAGAATGAAAAATAATTGAAATTATATTGTTATATTTAATAAGAAAGAAGGAATTTTAAATGCTTATATATATTGCTGGTGCCGGAGCTATGGGATGCTGCTTCGGGTATAAATTAAAAAAGAGCGGAAATGAGGTTGTGCTTTTAGATGATTGGCAGCCGCATATTGATGCTATAAAAAAGAATGGACTTCATGTTACGGGAGATAGCGATTTTATAATTCCTATGACTATTATGCATCCGAGCGAAGCAAAAGAAGAGGCTGATTTTATAATTTTATTTACAAAATCTATGCAGCTTGAGAACATGCTTAAAGAAATAAAGCATGTTATAAGTAAAAAAACTAAAGTGTTATGCCTTTTAAATGGACTTGGGCATGAAGATACTATAAGTAAATTTGTATCGCGTGAAAATATTATTATGGGAGTTACTGTTTGGGCCGCAGGGCTAACTACTCCGGGTGAAATAATCCTTAAAGGGAAAGGAGCTGTCAATTTACAAAGCTTTTCAAAAGAAGGAGAAGAAGCGGTTAAAGATATAGTTGATGCTATGAATAAAGCTGGACTTAATGTTACATATGATAATGATGTAATTGTGTCTATTTGGAGAAAAGCTTGCGTAAATGGAGTAATGAATCCTACTTGTGCACTTATGGATTCTACAGTTGGGGAGTTTTTCAAAAGTGAAGCTGCTATAAGAATTGTAAAACAACTTGTTCACGAATTTGTGCTTGTTGCAAATAAAGAAGGTATAAAACTTGATGAACAAGAAACATACGATTATGTTATACATTTATGTGAACTAAAAGCTGAGCACTATCCTTCGATGCACCAGGATTTAATCCAAAATCACAGATTTACAGAAATAGATTATATAAATGGAGCTGTAGCAAAAAAAGGAAAGGCTCTTGGCATAGAAACTCCATATTGTCAAATGATTACGGACTTTATTCATGCAAAAGAAAGCGTGTTAAAAATAGGCTGAAAATTTGTTAAAAATAATTTCAAAAAATCCATTGACAATATACTACTGATTTGGTAGTATATTTTCTGCACTGTTAAAAAACAGTGCAATTAATTTTTAGAAGTCGAAAGATTTCATAAAGTCGCAACTTGATAATTGAACAGTGAAACAACCTTGAAAGATTCCAAAAAGAATTATTTTAAGCGAACTATCAAAAAGATAGTACACAAACCAAAAGCAGTAAAACGTGATAAACAAAGCAAGCTTTGTTTTGAGCAAAGAGAGAGATCTCAAAGAAAAGTATAAAACGAGAGTTCGATCCTGGCTCAGGATGAACGCTGGCGGCGTGCTTAACACATGCAAGTCGAACGAAGTGCTACGACGGAAGTTTTCGGACGGAAGATGTAGTTACTTAGTGGCGGACGGGTGAGTAACGCGTGGGGAACCTGCCCTGTACCGGGGGATAGCAGCCGGAAACGGCTGATAATACCGCATAAGCGCACGAATGTCGCATGACATGGTGTGAAAAACTCCGGTGGTATAGGATGGACCCGCGTCTGATTAGCCGGTTGGTGGGGTAAAAGCCTACCAAAGCGAAGATCAGTAGCCGAGTTGAGAGACTGACCGGCCACATTGGGACTGAGACACGGCCCAGACTCCTACGGGAGGCAGCAGTGGGGAATATTGCACAATGGGCGAAAGCCTGATGCAGCGACGCCGCGTGAGCGAAGAAGTATTTCGGTATGTAAAGCTCTATCAGAAGGGAAGAAAATGACGGTACCTTACTAAGAAGCTCCGGCTAAATACGTGCCAGCAGCCGCGGTAATACGTATGGAGCAAGCGTTATCCGGATTTACTGGGTGTAAAGGGAGTGTAGGCGGCACTATAAGTCTGATGTGAAAACCTAAGGCTTAACCATAGGATTGCATTGGAAACTGTAGAGCTGGAGTATCGGAGAGGCAAGCGGAATTCCTGGTGTAGTGGTGAAATACGTAGATATCAGGAAGAACATCGGTGGCGAAGGCGGCTTGCTGGACGATAACTGACGCTAAGGCTCGAAAGCGTGGGAAGCGAACAGGATTAGATACCCTGGTAGTCCACGCTGTAAACGATGAACACTAGGTGTTGGGAGGCTAAGCCTTTCAGTGCCGCAGCAAACGCAATAAGTGTTCCACCTGGGGAGTACGTTCGCAAGAATGAAACTCAAAGGAATTGACGGGGACCCGCACAAGCGGTGGAGCATGTGGTTTAATTCGAAGCAACGCGAAGAACCTTACCAAGTCTTGACATCCCTGTGACAGTATATGTAATGTATATTTTCTACGGAACACAGGAGACAGGTGGTGCATGGTTGTCGTCAGCTCGTGTCGTGAGATGTTGGGTTAAGTCCCGCAACGAGCGCAACCCTTGTACTTAGTAGCCAGCATTAAGGTGGGCACTCTAAGTAGACTGCCGGGGTGAACCCGGAGGAAGGTGGGGATGACGTCAAATCATCATGCCCCTTATGACTTGGGCTACACACGTGCTACAATGGCGTGAACAGAGGGAAGCGAAGGAGCGATCCGGAGCAAATCTCATAAAGCACGTCCCAGTTCGGACTGCAGTCTGCAACTCGACTGCACGAAGCTGGAATCGCTAGTAATCGCAGATCATCATGCTGCGGTGAATACGTTCCCGGGTCTTGTACACACCGCCCGTCACACCATGGGAGTCTGGAATGCCCGAAGTCAGTGGCCAAACCGAAAGGATGGAGCTGCCGAAGGCAGGCCCGGTAACTGGGGTGAAGTCGTAACAAGGTAGCCGTAGGAGAACCTGCGGCTGGATCACCTCCTTTCTAAAGGAAAGAATCGAGTAGGGAGTTGTTTTGCTGTTCAGTCATCAAGGAAAAGAAGGGTGACTTAAAGGAAGTAACCGGTGGCGATGCGTATATGGGGAACACCCGTAAACATCCCGAACACGACGGTAAAGACGTATACGGCCGAAAGTACTATGTCGGTAACGGCATGGGAGGATAGGTGGCTGCCGGTTTTTAAAAAAGATGATACAATGCGAAAGCATTAGACAAATAAAATAGCGTACCTTGAAAACTTCATACAGAAAGAAATATCTTCTAAAGATAAAGATAGAGAATATAATAAGTAACGAAATAAAGAAGTTACTTGTTGTAGACATCCGAGAAATTAACAATAGAAGGGTAACAGAGTAGATAACGCTATATCGAAATGAGCCCGGTCTTATCGAAAATCCAAGATACGAAAATAAAGTAAGTAGGAAAAAGATAAGACGAAAGAGAAGAGATCAAGCAAAAAAGAGCATAGGGCGGATGCCTAGGCACTAAGAGCCGATGAAAGACGTGATAAGCTGCGAAAAGCTTCGGGGAGGAGCAAATATCCTGTGATCCGGAGATATCTGAATGGGGAGACCCGGCAAGGGAAGACCTTGTCATCATTAAATGAATCCATAGTTTAATGAAGGGAACCCGGTGAACTGAAACATCTAAGTAGCCGGAGGAAGAGAAAGAAAAATCGATTTCCAAAGTAGCGGCGAGCGAAATGGGAAGAGGCCAAACCGAAGGACATGTTCTTCGGGGTTCGGACTACATAAGCAAAAGATAAGACTAATCGAATTGTTTTGGGAAAGCAAGCCAAAGAGAGTGAAAGCCTTGTAGATGAAAGTCAAGTCAAAGCGGTAGGATCCAGAGTAAATCGAGACACGAGAAACCTTGATTGAAAGAGCGGGGACCACCCCGTAAGCCTAAATACTACTTAGTGACCGATAGCGAAGAGTACTGTGAAGGAAAGGTGAAAAGGACCCCGGGAGGGGAGTGAAAGAGAACCTGAAACCCTGTGTTTACAAGCTGTGGAAGTACAATAAAGATGTACGACCGCGTACTTTTTGTAGAACGGTCCGGCGAGTTACTTTTTCTGGCAAG
>CP049781.1:0-1557500 GCA_011082265.1 Candidatus Lachnocurva vaginae | reverse complement strand
ATACGAGCAGCATGGGCAATGCTAAGAAATGGAGAGATAAAACAGGGTGGAAGCACGATAACTCAGCAACTTGCCAGAAATGTATTTTTAAATAATGATAAAACTTGGCAGCGAAAAATAGAAGAAATATATATTGCTGTAGAACTCGAAAAAAAATATTCAAAAAATGATATTTTAGAGTTTTACCTTAATAATATATATTTTGCAAATGGATATTATGGCGTTCAAGCAGCGTCGCAAGGGTATTTTTCAAAGAGCGTGGATGAACTTGATTTGTCTCAGACAGCATTTCTTATGGCAATTCCGAATAGGCCGAATCTTTACGATCCAATTTTACATAAGAATAATACAATAAAAAGAAGAAATAGAATTTTAAAAAGCATGTATCTTGACAATATTATAAAGTCAAAAGAATATGCTACAGCAAAAGCTGAAGATATAGGCCTTAAAAAGAATGTTGATGTTTCACACGATTATATGGAAACATTTATGCGAAAATGTGCAACTGAAGCACTTATGGAAGCTGACGGATTTGTATTTAAAAATCAGTTTGACACAGCAGAGGATGAGAAGGAGTATAAGGACGAATATAAAAAGTCTTATGCTAAAAACAATAAAAAACTTTATACCGGGGGATATAGAATTTATACCTCCCTCGATATGGATGTGCAAAATAAATTTCAGGAAATTTTGGACGGTGCTTTAGCGAGAAATCTGTCGAAAAATAAGGATGGAGTTTTTGAACTTCAAAGTGCCGGCGTTTGTATTGATAATAGTACGGGAATGGTAAAAGCAATAATAGGAGGGCGAAGCAGCGAGCATACAGGATATACATTAAATCGTGCATTTCAAAGCTTTAGACAGCCCGGAAGTTCGATAAAACCGCTACTTGTTTATACACCTATGATTGAGAGAGGATATACAGCGGATTCCGATGTTATTGATGAAGCGATACCGGATGGACCTAAAAATGCGGACGGAGTTTTTTCGGGGCATATGACACTTAGAAGAGCTGTTGAACTTTCAAAAAATACGGTAGCATGGAAGCTGTTTGAAGAACTTACACCTTATAAAGGACTTAATTATTTATATAAATTAGGATTTGAAAAAATTTCTTCAAAAGATGCTGTAATGGCAGCATCTATCGGTGGACTTACTGATGGTGTTTCTCCACTTGAAATGGCAAGGGGATTTGCAGCTATTGAAAATGACGGAAATATGAGAAAATCAACTTGTATAAATCAGATAACAACTGCAGGAGGAAAATTAATATATCAAAATAAACAAGCAGAAACCAATGTATATAATGTCGATGCAGCAAGACAGATGACAGATATATTAAAAGGAGTAATGATACGAGGAACAGGAGCGGGATATGCACTTTCTGTTATGCCTTGTGCAGGAAAAACAGGAACAACTAACGATAATAAGGACGGTTGGTTTGTAGGATATACAAAATACTACACAACAAGCGTTTGGACCGGATATGATAGACCAAAACCTATGGATTTATCGAGAGGTGATTCATTTCCACTTAGAATATGGCATGATTTTATGGAATATATGAATCAGGGACTTGAACCTTTAGACTTTACTCCTGCTTCTTTGCTTTCTCCAGAAGCATCAGAAGAATCGACAAAATCACAATAATATAGAAAGCAAATCAATAAGTTTATAGTATAGCTTTTAAAAATATATTAATTAAGTTCGAGTTTAAAGCAAAAAATGAATAAAAAGTACTTATTGAAACATAAGGTATTTTTTGATAGAATACAAATGCTGTAAATATTTCGATGCGTGGCTCAGTTTGGTAGAGCGCAGCGTTCGGGACGCTGAGGTCGCAGGTTCGAATCCTGTCGCATCGATTTTTTTATGCCCTTTTTTAGAATTTGTGTAAAATAATTATAAAAAATTGTAAAAAAATAAAAAATCAATTAAATAAAATAATTTTTTTACCGATAAATTACTTGAACAGGTGAATTATATGCTTTTTTAACATATACTATATGTGGGGTTATTTTGAATTGAATATAATTTATATAGTGTAATTTATATAGTGTAATTTATACATAAAACATATTCTTTAATGATAAGATAAAAGTCATTTGCAGTCACAGGAAGGGGACTTTTTGATGGAACAGAAGAAGAGAAGAAAAATGTTTAAGAAAGCTTTTGCAATCTTTCTTGCATTTGCTACATTTATTTCTGCAACAGGAATAAATAAGGGAATGTTTGCTGAAGGAGGGCAGAGTCAAGAATATCTGGTTTCAGGTAATAATGGAGAAATTAGACAGATATTTAAAAGCACTGCTACAAAAGGAGGAAAAGCAATACTTAAATCAGTTAGTATTCCGAGAGTAAAGGCAAATCCGGGCGTTACTGCTGTAAGAGTAAGTTATACTATTAGTTTTAATTCTAATCCTACAAATTCTAGTAGTCTTAGCACAGCTTCATCCAATTCTAATGCAGAATCAATAAGTAATACTGTAGATGCAACATATAGTAATGATAATGGTACTCTTACTGTACCTATACAAGACAATGTTCAATTAGCATTTGATGAATATTATACAGTTACAATAAATAATATATCGGGACAAAATTTAGGCGTAACAACATCAGGAGATAATTATAGTGATGGCGGTTATATAAATAGTCAAAGCGTAGCTGGAAAAGTTATGAATTCAACAGAAACACAAGAAGCAGGATTACCAAATGATGTAAGTAAAATAAAGCTTTCTACAAAAGATGGAAGAACTGCAATTTCATCTAATGAAACACTAAAATTAATTACTACATTAAATCCTGAAGTTAATGGAAGAAAGAGAGAGATTACATATAATAGCTCAAATGATTGCATAACAGTAGGAGAGGATGGTTCGATACAGCCAAAAAAGGAAGGAGCTTCTAAAGTTACAGCAAGCTATAATGGCAAAACTGGTGAAATATGGATATATGTTATTTCTGCATCTATTTCGGAAGGTAAAAATCAGTTTGAATATACAGGAAATCCTATAGAGCCGGCTTTAAAAGTACAATCGGACTCTGAATTATCAAAGGTTACAGATGAAAATAAAGACGGATATAGAGTAGTTATTTCTGACAATACTGATGTAGGAGATAAAAAATTAACTGTAATCGGTACAGGAAAATACAAAACTTTTAAAAAAACTTTAGACTTTAATATTACTCCAAAAGAAATAAAAGATACAGATGTTAATAATGAAAAGACTAAAGTTAGCGTTTCTTCTTCAGGTGATGTAACTGTAGAGGGACTTTCTGTAGATGGAAAAGCATTAATACAGAATAGAGACTTTATAGCAAAATCAAGTGAGCCTTCAGTTGATAGTGAAGGTACGTCGTATAAAGTTACAATACAGGGTCAGGGAAATTATAAAGGAAATGTAGAAAAAAAAGATAAAGTTAAAAGTGTATATGGAAATGATAATAGGATTGATCTTAAATCCGTATTTACTGCAAAGCTTGATAATGCAGCAGATCTTACATATACAGGAAAAGAAATAAAGCCGGCTATAAAATTATTTTATACAGGCAGCGTAGATCCTATTGATGCTAATGTTCAGGAGGGATTACTTAAAAATCAAATAGGTATTACTTATAGCAGTAATATAAATGCAGGAGATGCAAAAGTAATTCTTACAAGTACGGGTGATAGATATAAAGGAAATATAGAAGTCCCATTTAAAATAAAGAAAAGAAACATAAAGGAAGCTCTTAAAAGCAGTAGTATGACTATTGAGGGAATTTCATATCAAAGAAAGACCGATGAAACATATGACATAAATTCCAAGTATGTATATACAGGACATCCAATAGAGTTTAAGGATCTTTCTGTAAAGATGAATTATGGAGATGATAGAGGTAAATTCCCGCTTACTTCTAAAACAGATTATGATATTTCTTATAAAAATAATAAAGAAATTTCGACTGCTCCTCGTATGATACTTGAAGGGAAAGGAAATTATAGCGGACTTGTTACCTTTAATTTTGAAATAATTCCGGATATTTTAAAAGATTTAAAGGTCTCTATTGATAATAAAGAATATAGTCCTAAGCCGATTACCACTGCATCATCTAATGTAAAAACGGAGTATAAAGTTTTATATGACGGAACAGAAAAAAGTGATATACCAGTAAAGCTTTATTTAGATAAGCATGAATTAGTAGAGGGAGAGTATAAGGATTTTACAAAAGAATGCCATAATAAAGATGTAGGAAATGCTACTCTTAAAATTATTGGACAGGGTAATTATGCAGGAAAAACTGTAAATATTTCGTTTAAAATAGTCCCTAAAAAAGTTAAGAATGGAAGAGTAGAAGTAAAAGGAGATCATGTATATAACTGGGGAGATCCGGTAGTACCTAATTCAAATGAAATAGAAGTTTTTGATGAAAATAAGAAGCTTGACAAGAGTGATTATTATGTAAAGTGCAGTGATAATAATGATGCAACAAAAAAAGCAAAAATAAAGATTATAGGAAAAGGTAATTATAAAGGAACTAACATAGAAGGCACTTATGAAATAAAGCCATTTGATATAACGAGCATGAATGTAAATTCTTCTAATGCACAAGAAAATGAAGTATATCTAAAATATGATACTGCATATCAATATACGGGCAATAGCATATTACCTAATATAAGTGTATTTAAGGGAAATAAAGAAATTGTAAGTAATAAAAAGTTAAATAAGGATCTTACTTTAACTTGCACTAATAATAAAAATAAAAATGCAAAAGTAAATTTTAAAGTAGAAGGTAAAAATAATTTAAAAGGAAGTAAAGAGGGAAGCTTTGCAATAACAAATAGAGGATTTGATAATCTTGCAATTACAATAGACGGTCATGCTGCTAAAAAAGATCCTAACCAGGGAGATAGTAGTAAGAGTGTATTATATATAGCAGATGATTATAAAATTACATATAGTAAGTTTAAGCCGCAACCTAATGTTGTAATAAAAGATATAAACAATAATACTATTCTTAAATCAGGTACAGATTATAATGCATTTGTTACTGATGGAAGTGTTTCAACAGAAGCTAAACTTTTCATTAAAGGACTTAAGGATTATGACGGATCTAATGCTGATGTTCAATTTGTCATTGAAAAAAAGGATATAAAAAGTCCAGATATAAGCATTACAAATATAGGATTTAAGAAAAGTAAGGGCAAAGAGACTTACACTCCTGCATTTAGTGTTAAGGATGGATGGGATGAGTTAAAAGAAGGAGAAGACTATATAGTTATTTGCACTGATAAAGAAGGAAAAAATAAGGGCGACGGATCAAAATTTGATAAAAATCCGGGGATACATTATGTAAAAATAGCGGGTATAAATAATTATACGGGATTTTCAGATGTTATTTCTTATGAAAGAGGAACATCTCTTGAAAAAGTGTCTATTAAGCTTGTAAATCCTAAAAATAATGATATAGTATACGGAAGCTCTGAAGATAGTAATGTAATAGAAGTTCCGTATATAGGTGAAGCACACCCTAAATTTATCGTTACTCTTGAAAAAGAAGATGGAAGTAGTGTAACGCTAAAAGAAGGTAAAAGTGAAGATTATGTAATATCTTATGACAAAGATAATGTGTATGATGCCGGAAATACCATAATTGCTACAATAAAGCCTAAAGAAAAGAGTGCAGACTACTATAAGGAAAAGAAAATTTCTTATAAAATAGTTCCGGTAAGTTTTGTAACTAAGGACAATGTACGTGAAGTTTATGATGATAATGATGTACCTAAGGATATAATAGATAAAGACTATTTTACCGGTAATATAGGTGCGGTAGTAGTTTCAGATAATGAAAACTCTAAAACAGGAGCTAAGAGAAGAGCTGATCTTTCAGCACGATTTGCGTATTATTTTGCAAATCAAGGAGGAGAAGGCGGATATAATGCTTTAGAGCCAAATGCAGGTTTAAAATATTACGCAACCGGAGGAAGTAATCCTATTACTCTTAAAGTAGATAAAGACTATGAGTATGAAGTAAAAACAATAGATGTAAATTCATATACGGAAGGAGAAGCTACAGCTCAAGGAGGTACGAACAGTAAGGCAAAGGTAGTAGCCGTAAGAGTAAAAGGAAAAGGAAACTTTACTGATACTTTTGATATTCGATATATTATTAATGACTGCGATTTAAGTGATAATAAAGGTACGACAAATAATGTAAAGGTTTCTTCTTATGATAAGTATTTTACTAAAGGCAAGGAAAATGGTGTATTAGAGAAAACTTATGACGGATTAGATGTTGATTTAGCTAAAGTAAAGCTTTTAATGTATGGAGCAACTTTAAGAAAAGATATAGATTATACGATAGACACTACATCTATTAAATTTAAAGCTAAAGAAGATGATGCGGAAACGTCTGCGACAAATATAAATGATCCGGGAATTTATACAGTTACATTTAAGGGAACAGGTACGCATTATATAAATTCAAAAACTGTTACGATTAAGATTAATGCAAAGAATTTAGATGAAAATAAAGTACAAGGAAAGGCTGTTCTTAAGTATACAGGTAATAAAATTACTTCTCATTATACTTTAATGAATGGTAAAAAGCCGCTTGACAAAAAATATTATGATATTTCCATATATAAAGGGAATATAGATCCTGCAAATATCCCTGCCGATACGGATACAAGTGAAATTAAAGATATCGGAATATATACTGTGGTATTTAAAGGAAAAGATAAATATAGAGGATTTATCGTTAAAAAAATTAAAGTAGTAGGAGATATATCGGAAGATAGATTTACTATAACAGGTGATTTTACAGGTTCATATTCTGAAGATAATTTTAATAAAGCGATTAATGGTATTGTAATAAAGTATAATAATAATGGCGAAGATAAAACGCTAGAAAATAATAAAGATTATACAATTACTTGTCCTAAATCTTGGGAAGGCCCCGGCTCAAGGGATGTGACATTACAAGGTATATCAAAAGATAAAGTGGGAAGTGATATTGTAAAAGATGATGGCTTATTTGTTGGTGAAAAAGTCATTAAAAATAATATGACAAGTAATATTAAAGATGCAGATATAACTGATAATCAAACCACTGCAGGTGATGTATATCCATATACGGGAAAGAAAATAAAACCTGATATAAAAGTAAGATTATATGGAAACACTCTTAAGGTTGATGAGGATTACAAGATTAATTATACCGATGCCGGAATAAAAGATGCACCATCTCAAGTAGGAAAATATGAGTACACAATTAAAGGCATAGGAAAATATGACGGGCAGATTGAAGAAAAAAGAGTTTACTATATTAAGTATAATTTGGCAGATGCAGTCGTAGGTTTTACGAAGGATAATATACCAAGCGGTAAATATAAACAGTCTGTAACGAGTGATTTTGTAAAGAATAGAGCTGAGACCTTTGTACAAATAAGACTTCCGGGTGGAAGTATGAAAAAGCTTATAGAAAATACGGACTATATTGCTGACTATGATCCTTTGGTTAAAGTAGGGCCTGTAAAAGTCGGTATGGTTACTGTAACCATAAAGCCGAATGAAAAGGGAGAAAATAAGGATCGTTCATTTAATAGTAAAATTGCTACATATGAACTTGTAGGGCAGCCTTTGAAGGGGCATCTACATGTTACTATAAATGGGAAAAAGCCTGAAGAATACAGCACTGATTTTACGGGATATCCTATTTTGGATGTGCCTGATCTTAAGGTGGAATATGGTAATGGTAGTGACAAAAAAATATTAAAAGAAGGAGACGATTATACTATTTCTTATGGTAAGAATACTGATGCCGGAAATTCCAAAGGAGAGATAACAATTACAGGTATCAATATGTATTCCGGAAAGGTTACAGAGCATTTCGGAATTAATAAGGTAAAGCTTACCGGTACAGGATCAACTCTTAATCAGGTGCTTAGCCTGGATATGGAAAATCCTGAATATGGAGGAATGGAATATAAGGCAATACCTAAAGTTTCATTTAAAATGAATAATTATGAACTACAACAAGGTAGAGATTATGACATTGAAGTTACAACACCTAAAACAAAAGGTGACGGAACTCTTGTAGAGACAGTAACATTTACAGGAAAGAAGAATTTTACCGGAACATATAAACAAGATGTAGTAGTTAATGATAGAGATATAGGATCCGGAAGCGTTACAATACAGGATGCAAAAGAGTATGACGGAAAACCTGTAGATGCCGGTGATATTAAATTAACAGTGGATCTAGGATATAAGGATCAAGATGGTAAGCCTGTTAGAGCTACTCTTATGAGAAGTGAAAAGACAGGAAAGAAGGGAGATTATACAGTTACACCTGTATCTGAGTTAAGCCCTAACGTAGGTAGTTATTCATTTACTATAACGGCAGTAGAAGGAAGTCATTATACCGGACAGATTACTAAGACAATAGAAATTAAACCGAAAAATATAAAAAGTAAGGAAGTAGAAATAAATCTTCAAAATCTTGAGCATGATTATACGGGGCAAGAAGTAAAGCCTACTGATATAGTAGCTATGTATAAAACTTTGGCTAAAAAAGACGGACATCAGCTCGATCCTATTAAAATGAATATAGATAAAGATTATAAAGTTTCCTATAAAAACAACATAAATTCCGCATCAAAAGATGATAAGGAAAATGCACCGACTATAGTTATTGAAGGAACCGGAAATTATACAGGATCTAAAAATATTACATTTAACATAGGAAAAGATTTAGGAAAGGTTGCTGAAGTTGTAGGATTTAATGATCCTAATGTTACATATGACGGATTTCCTCATGGAGAAGATGAATTAAGCTATGATATTGCTTTAGCTGATGATCATAGTGTTGAGTTATCTAAGGAAAGCGACTACACTGTTAAATCGGTTATAGATACCGGTGCTGAAGATGTTCATAAAGGCAAAGAAGATATAATTCATGCCGGAACTAAAACAGTAACATTAAAAGGTATAGGACAATATTATGGAGCACTTAATTTTGAGTATCATATAAAGAAGAAAAATCCTATAAAAAATGGTAAATGGTGTATTAGAGTTAAATTTAAGAAGTTTAAATATAATGAAGACACTAAAGAATATGAAACCATTTATAATGGACGTCCTGCAACGTCGGATGTAGAGCTTTATGATGACGATATTGATCCGAATACTCCGATAAGCTCAGATAATTATGAATTATACAAGAGAAAAGGTTATGCAAAGAACGGCGGATATATCAATAATGAAACCGTTTCAAACGATGAAACCAAAGCCGGAATTGCCATAATGATGAAAGGCGATTATGATACGGGAGGCGATACATTAAAGAAGGACTTCAATATTTTAGGAAAGCCGATGAAGTTTGATGTAATTCTTTTGGACGCAGATAATGTTAAAAAGGACAGTAATGCAGACAGATATCCGTACGATTATGAACATCGTAGACCTATAGTACCTAGACTTGCATTTAGAGATGGTTCAAATGAACTTAAACTTGTAAGAGGAAAGGATTATACAGTTACCATTAATAATAATAAGACAATAGGAACGGCAACAATGATAATAAAAGGCATGGGTAACTACAGCGGCACTGTTAAAAAGACATTTGATATATATGCGGATCTTGAACATGCAAAAGTTAACTTAAATCAAAAGGAATATTATTATTTAGGATTAAATCAGCCGCCTCATCCGTCCAAGGAAGAAAAGATTAAATCAATAGAAGTTGGTGGTATAACTCTTGATAAAAATGATTATACAGTTACAGAAACTTCTGATAATGATTTCCAGACGAGCGGTAAACTTGTTATTATGGTAAATCCTGAAAGTAAGAGAAGTAATTATCTTTCTAAGACGGCTTCTAAAGAATATAAGATTTCTACGGAGTTAGGAAAGTATAAGATTAAGGATAAAAATAAAGAAACAGGCATGGATTTCCCTGATTATGAATATACAGGAAAAGAAATTAAACCTGACTTTACAGTAGTTCAGCCGGATGGAACAGAGCTTAAGATTAATCCGGATGCAGTAAAGATATATAAGATAACTCCTCCTGATAAAAAGGAAGAAATACATAGTCTTGTTGATGCCGGACATTACAGAGTTGAAATTCCTCTATTCAAAACCGCTACGGGAGAAAAAGTTGTAAAAGCAAACTTTAATGTAGGCGGCACAAAGATTAGAGAAAGAGATGTAACATTTATAAGAAAATATACATATGACGGATATGCGAAAAAACCTTATCTTAGTGTAAGAAGAGGAAGAAAAACATTACAAGAAGGAAAGGATTATAAGCTAAAATACGAAAATTACGAAGGAGAAGAAACTGAAATAAAGAATTGCGGAGAGTATTATCCTGTAATTGAAGGTCTTGGCGAGTATAAGAATACTCTGCTTAAATTTAGATTACTTGAAAATCCAAAGAGTATAAAAGTTGTTCCTACAGCTGTTCATAATCTTAATTTATCTAAAAGTAATTCAGGATTAAAATATTTAAATTGGAATACAATAGATAAAATTGATGGAGTTAAGATTAAGGTAAAAGAAAAAGGAAAGACGGGCTTTAAGGAATATACTACAGCTAATACAAGTTATATGTTGAGCGGACTAGAAGGAGGAAAAACTTACGAAATACAAGTTATTCCATATATTTATGATAAGGAAAGACGAGTTTATTATTTCGGTGATGAGAGTACGCTTATAGAAACGTTAGATATTCAAAAACCGGATAATACAAGGTTTAATAGTAGTAAGTTAGGAAAAACAAATACATTAGAGTGGAAATCGGATGATTCTTCAATTAGCGGATATGATATCTTTAGAAGTACATCATATAGTGGGCAATATAGAAGAGTAGCGATAGTTCCTGTTATTTATGGAAAATATAAAGATAATAGAACAGAGAAAGGAAGAATATATTACTACAAGATAAGGACATATAAAGTATTATCAGAAGATGACTTTGTTTTCAGTCCATTTGGAGATCCGATAAAAGTAAAAGTAAATTAAAAATAAATTTTTAGTTAAAAAATATTTTTTGGAGACATCGATTATATAGTCGATGTCTCTTTTTTATAAAATAAATATTTGTTAATGATAAATATAGCTTTTATAAAATAAATATTTTTTAAATAATAAATATAGGTTTCATAAAATAATATATAAATATAAAGATATATTATCGTTAATAGATTGAAGAAAAAAAAATGATAGTTTAAAATATGACTTATGAAAGTTTTAGATAAAATAAAAAAAATAGTTAAAAATAGAGAAGAAGATACTGATATATTTGATGATGAAACTTTGCATGATGATGAAAAAGAAGAATCTTCTTACGCACATGAAAAAGAAGGACCTTCAAATACTGACAAAAAAGGAAAATATTCAGCGTATGATGAAAAATACGAATATTCTAAGGAATCGGATGATAATGATGAATACGAATCTTTAGATAAAGTAAAAGAAGGCGAAATTTTAGATGGTGCTGAAAAAGATAATGATTCCGTAAATATCGTAAGTAAAGATATTGCAAGAGCAATTGAAGAAAAGACAGGAAGAACGGAAGAAGATGATGAAAGAGTTCATCGCTATCATATTGGAGGCTACATTTTCGACACTTATTATGAATATCGTAATGCGGAAGATGATATTAAAAGGATTGAAATTATAAAGAAAAATATTAATATCAAAGATCCTGAAGCTGCAGTAAAGCTTTATAATATGATAAGAGAAGGAAAGATTGAATTTAAAAGCACAATAGGTGAGAGATTTTTTGATTATGTAGGAGATGTTGTAGCTGAAAGGTCTGTGGATCTTCTTGAAGATAAAAAGGTAGTAGATGAAGCAGAAGGGCATGCAAAGACTCAAAAATGGTTTGCTATTCTGGTAATTTTTCTTGCAATAATTTCATTTTCATATTTCCTTAAAGGTGAGATAAAAGATATTCTTGTAGCACAAAAAATGAAAAGAATGCAGCAGGAAGCACTTAAGAAGAAGGATATAAAGCATTCTACAAAAAAAGATAGAATTACTTTGCTTAAGAGAAATGATAAATTTGCCAAAAATAATCAAGGCACTGCAAAAGCAAAAGAAATTCTTCCAGAATATAAGGATGCACATGAAAAAAATCCTGAAATGATAGGATGGCTTAACATAATTGATACGAACGTAAATTATCCAGTCATGCAAAAAAAGAATAACAATGAGTATTATTTAACGCATTCATTTGACAATATGGAAGATAAAAACGGATGTATTTTTATGGATTATAGGTCAAATTATGAACGTCCTACGACGAATACGATTATATATGGACATGATACTTCAACAGGGCTTATGTTTGGAGACTTAAAAAAATTCTTAAAGAAGGATTTTTACGAAGCACATACAAAAATAGAATTTAATACCTTATATGAAAAGAGAGAATATCAGATTGTCGCTGTAGGACTTTCTCAAGTTGCATACAAAGACGAAAAAAGGTATCGATACTATAATTTTATAGAAGCGAGGACAAAAAAAGATTGGGATGACTTTTACAATAGCATAAATAGCCAAAATATTTATGGGAATTCCATAGATATAGACGTAGATGATCAGCTTCTTACTCTTTCAACATGTAATTCATATATGAAAGATGGTCGGCTATTTCTAGTAGCAAAAAGAATAAAATAATAGTAATTTAGTAGAAAATTCATATTTAATAGTGTATAATATGTCATGAATTGTAAGTATTTTATGCAATAGATTTATTATTTAAGAGGGGCAAAAATGATAAATAAAGGTACAAAAATCGGATGGGTGCTGGTCGCCTTGTCGCTTGTAATTGCAATATGGGCAGTTGCTTCCAATCACTTAAATGCAGTAGGAGATGATTCGGACTGGGATATAGAAGATGGGGTGCTTAATAGCTATAAAGGAAAAGGAGGAGATGTTACTGTTCCAGCAGTTGTAAAAGAAATTGCGGGTTGTAATGCATTTGATGATGGTGACAATGATAAGCCTAATCCTCCTGAAATAGGCACTTTAGATCTTTCAAAAACTAAAATAAGTAGTCTTAAAGAAGCGATATTTGGAAATGCTCATATAGGAAAAATTATTTTACCGAGTTCGTTAGAGAATGTAGAAGGAAATCCTATTATGTTTGTAGAAGGACTTTCTTCGATAGAAATAGCGAGTGGAAATAAAAATTTTTCAATTAATGGTAAAGGACTATATAAGGGAAATGCTCTTATTGCTGTTCTTCATGAAGTTCAAGGAAAGTTTAAAGTAAAAAAGGGTACTAAAAAAATCAATGCACATGCTCTTTTTGGGTGTAAAGGAATTAACACTTTAGAGATTTTGGATTCTGATTTAGAAATTGATGAGAATGCTTTTGATGAGAGGCATCCTATAAATAATTATATAAAGAAAATCGTAGCACCTGACGGATCTTATGCAATGAATTTTGCGATGAAAAAGGGTATAGAATTTGAACCAAGTGGGGGGGAAGGACAAGCAAATCCGAATGAACCTTCGACAACTGGAACTGGCGGACAAACAGGTGAAAAGCCTAATGGAAGCAGTCCAAACGTGCCGAATCCTAATAATACTAATACCACAAACGGAGGTGTTACAATTGTTCCTGAAGCGGGAGATATACAGAATGCTGATGGATCTGTAACTCATAAAGACGGCACAACAACTCATACGGACGGAACTATTACGAATAAACAGGGAAAGGTTATTGCTACAGGAGGAGTAGTTACACATTCTAAGGATACAACTCCTAAGACAGCGGGACCTATGGATCCGAGATATTTCTTGGCACTTGCAGTATTATTTGCAGGAGTAGGAGTATTGTTGGTAAGTAAGCATAGTAAATATAGCTATGTTATAAAAAATAGAAAAAATAAGTAAAAGAATAGATTAATAATTTTAGGCATAAAAAAGGTTTTCTACTTAAAGTAGAAAACCTTATTTTTTATTCTAATTTATTCTAATTTCAATTCTCAACTTCTTTTACATTAGGCTTATCTTCATCGGGCTGGTTTAATTTTGGTTTTTCTATTTCTATATCGGAGCTATTATTAAATATTCCTTCAGATATTTTGGCCTGAGGATCGGAATAGACAAAAGCCTTTGATGTCCTGAATACATCGCTTCCAGAGCCTACTTGTGATACAGTTATAATATCATTATCTTTAATCTTTTTCTTTGAAATGGTAAGCACCTGTCCGCTTTCATAATGGGTAGGAACCTGCTTATCATTTACATATACATAACTCCATTTATTGAAGTTATCACCATATATGTGAACCTTTCCTCCGAATGTATAGACCTTATTTATAACGATATCTTTAATTCCCATAATAATATCTGTAGCAGGGAAAAGATCTTTTCCCTTATATGCATATTTCTTACCATAAAGTAAGTCATATTGAAGATTTTCAAGGCCATTAAGGTAAGCAATGGAATTATATGCATACTTGTTATTTGTCATATGTTGATTGTATTTAAATATCGTTCCATTATGAATACCGAGTCTGTTAAAATATTCCGGGAGCAGCTGATATGCAGCTAAATCCATATCTTTTTTCGGCATATTAAAATTATTCCAGGTTACGTAATTTGTGTGGTAGATAGAACCCGTTTTCATATCGCTGTCTAAAAGCCCCATCGTAGGTAAATGATCACCGAACATAATTAAAATGGTGTCTTCTTTTCTTTCGCTTAAACTTTTTACATAAGCTTTCATCCATTTATCCATCTCGTGGATTTGATTGATATAATATTCCCATGCATATCGTTCAGCTTCGGATTTCCCTTCAGCAGTAACCTTAATGGGAGGATTATCAAGCACTTTATAAGTCGGATATGCTCCATGAGTACCGACTGTAATCGTATATATAAAATCTTGTCCCTTTGTGGAATCCATAGCATCTTTTGTTGCATTTATAAGGATAGGATCGGTAGGCCATGTCCCTAACGGCGTATATTCTGTGATATCAAGATTTTCCTTTGCAGTAAAAGTATTAAAGCCCATCTGAGAGAATGCATTTTTCCTACTATAGAAATTTCCTCCGTTATTATGAACGACATGAGAAACATAATTAAGACTTTTTAATACGTCTGCTGCACTTTCACAGCTCCTTTTTTTTAAAATCGTTTTTTGAGGATATTCGCCAGGTCCTAAGAATCTGCATGACATTCCTGTTAAAACCTCAAATTCAGTATTACAGGTTCCGGCACCTACAACGGGAGATACAAAATGTCCGGTTGAATAATTCTTCTGAAGATAGTGAAAAAAAGGTGCAGGATCTTTTGAAAACTTAAGGTACTTACAGTCATAAGGATCGAAGTAAGACTCAAGAAGAACTACTACAATATTTGGTGCTTTCTTCTGAGTTAAAGTAGTATTTCCTACTTCTTTATCATCAGACTTCATAATTCTATTTATAGTATGTTCGCTATAATTAAGCGGTTTTTTCATACCAATGTCTACAACCGATGAAGAGAATCCGTACAAATAACCATAGTCGCTGTATCCTTGTGCTAAATTCCCGAAGTATGCTGCAAGTTTATTTGTTCTTTGAAGAAAGAGTGTAAGCAGCGGAAGGCTTATGAACATTATAATAGGAAAAACGAGTTTCATTCGAAGAGATGTTTTCGTTTTGTATTTATGCCCCTTAATAAATAAAATGACAAGGAATACAAAAAATAACGCAAAGCCGGTTATAGTCATTATCTCCTGAGTTAGAGAAAAATATTTAGTATCCTGCATTGTAAGAAGGTCTGTAATCATATAAAGATCTGTAAAACCGAATGGCGACACACGCTGTAATAAAAGGATGCCATTAATAAGTCCTAAGATAAAAAAAATACCGATGACAAAAATTCTTACAAAAGAACGTCTTTTTGTGATAAAACAAAGTGATAAAAATACATATATTATAAAAGCGTTATATAAATAAGGAATCGTATGATCTCTTACAAAAATAAATGTTTTAATAAATGAATGTCTCGCCATAAGTTCAAGTAAAAAACAAAGGAAAAGAGCAATGACTATATGAAGAAAAATTGCATACTTTTCAAAGAAGTTATGATATTTTTCCATGAATATTGCAAATTTGCTTTTAGGTTTACTTTCTCTTCTTTTTTTTATCTCCAATATTTTTTCATAGAGTTTTATTAAAATGTCTTTTAGTTTAGAAAAAAATGTTTTAAATTTCTCTTTTATTTTCATAAATTACCTCGGCAAAATTGCCTAATATATGTGAATCAGTTATAATACAAACTGACATTATAACACGATAAAATGTTATGTGCAAATATGAGTAAGTTGTTATCAATTATTATAGTTATCAATTATTATATAGGAAAAATATATGGCACTTAGATTCAGAAATATAGAAAAGAAAGTTAAAATTAAAAAGAGAATTATTATCCTGGCAGTTATATTTTGGGTATCTCTTGTCCTTTTTGAAATCGCACTAAATTTTGAAATAAAGATGGCGAAAACTACGGAAATGTTGGATAAATTGCCGGATATATCTTACCTTATAGATGGAAAAGAGTATAACGATATAAGAGCGTATACAGAGGATATTCATGTAGGAAAGTCACATTTCTCAATGATTCCTATATATTCGCACGAGATAAAATTTAAAGTGGGAAAAAGTGAAAAAGGACTTTCAAATATAAAATATGAAATTACAACGGATAGCGATAAAAAAATAGAGAGTGGAGATTTAAACTATGATTCTTATACAAGAGAATTAAGCTTTCCTTTGAATGAAAAGAAAATTGAAAATAATAAAATTTACAATTTAAAGATAAAAGCAGATTATGATAAAAAAAAGTTACGATATTATGCAAAAATAAATAAGATAAATGATAAAAAGATGAAGAAATGTCTTGATTTTGCAGAAGGTATTCATAAAGCTGTTTTAGCGAAAGATATAAATAACCTTTCTACAATGGAGCCTTCAAAAGATCATTTTTCAAATGATTTATCAAATGTAGATATTCATTCATCAATGTCTCAAATTATGTGGGGAGCTATGCAAGTAAAAGAAGAAAATAAACCTAAGGTTACTATCAATGAATATCTATATGACAATGCATCTATTACATATAACTATTTAGTAACGGACGGGAAAAATAGATATAGAGTAAAAGAATATATGAAAGTGAAGAACTCAGACAATTTATATCTTTTGGATTATAGAAGAATAGTAGAACAGGTAGTTAAAGAAGCTTCTTTAAATGAAACTCAAAAAGGCATCAATTTTGGAATCATAAAAAATCATAATATGAAATTTATTTCAAATGAAATGGGGAACATAGTTTCATTTATAAATGATGGAAAAGTTTTTCAGTATAATTCCACAAATGGAGAAATTGTTAAGGTATTCGATTTCTTTAAAGATGACAATAAAGATTTGTCAGATGAGTATGAAATAAGACTTTTAGGTATGGATGAAGGAGGAACATTAAGCTTTTCCGTTTATGGTTATATGGGAAGTGGAATGCACGAGGGAAGCTCTGGAATTGCTTTATATAAATATGACAGCACGAAAAAAGAAACTAGGGAAGAAAGTTTTGTTAAATCCGATATGCAGTTTGACTTCTTAAAGAGCGAATATGGAAGCACTCTTTATCGATCAGGGAATGGTAATTTCAATATTATGTCCGGAGGAACTTTGTATCGAATAAATTATTCAAAGAATCGTGTTGAAAAGGTACTTAAGGGCTTAAAAGAAACGCAGTATCAGGAGTCTGCAAATAGTAGATTTATTTCTTGGACTAAAAAGGATGAGCCTTCGGATATAATTTATACAATAGACCTTGAAAATGAAAAAGTATTTAAGATAAAATCAAAAAATAAAAAGAAGATTAAACCGCTTTTATATGTAGGAAATGATCTTATTTATGGAGAAATAACAGGAGAAATAGGATACGACGAAAATGGTAATAAGATAGATCCTATGGATAATATTGTTATTTCTGATATGACAAAGGATACATCGTCTATAATAAAAGAATATAAGCAGGATGGATACTTTGTTTCAAGGGTTGATAGAGGAGAAGGAACGTTATATATAAGACGAGTTATAAAACAGGGAGGTACTTATGTAAATGCTCCGGAAGATATTATTAAAAATAATTTTGAAGATAATGAAAAGAAAGTTTATATAAAGACAGGAGACGATTCTACTAAAGGTGAAGTAACAAGGCTTATAATGAATAAAAAAGCTGTTCAAAAGAAGAAACCATATGTTTCAGTAATAAAGATGATAGACGATAAGAAAGCAATCATGCTCCCAACACCTAAAATTAATAAGAGATACTATATAGTTAAGGGGCAAAATATTTTAAGTGAATATGGATCTTTAAGTGATGCTTTGCTTTCAACTGAAGCTGATAGAAGTACGATTATAAATGATAAAAAAATTGTATGGAGTAGTTCAAAGAAGGATTATAAGAAGATTAAGAATATAAATCAAAAGAATCTTATTGAAATAAGAGATAAGAAAGACAAAAATAAGGAATATTTTGACCTTAACGGTATAAATTTAACACAAACATTTTATTTCATAAATGAAGGAAACCCTGTTTATGTAAAACTTGATTCAGGAGAATATCTTATAGTAGGATATAGCAGTATAGGAGTTTATGTTTATAACCCGTCAAAGGGAATTTATGAAACTATAATGCAAGGGCCTTTTAATAAGCAATGTAAAAATAGCGGAAATCGATTTATTACATATATGAATAAAAATTAGAAAAGTATGAGATAAATAAACTTATGTAAAAAAGCTGCCACAAGAAATGATGATGTGACAGCTTTTTTATAAATCTACATTATGTTTTAATTAATTTTTATTATAATTTCTGAGCTTTTTTGTAATCCTCTACAACAGCGGAAATCCTGTCATACGGATCCAAAAGTTTACTCATAGATGCATCGTGGTTAAGTGTATCTATTATATAAGCAATATATTTACTCATATCACAATTTATATAATAATCTCTTGATAAAAGCTCAGGTGTCTGATAGCAAAGGTTTGTAGTTACAACTTTATAAATGATACCTTTTTCAACTGCATTATCGAAAACATCAAGACCATTTGTAAATAAACCGAATGTAGAAATAACAAAAATTCTTTTAGCATTTCTTTTCTTAAGTTCTGTTGCAACGTCAATCATAGATTCTCCGGAAGATATCATATCATCAATTATAAAGACATCCTTACCTTCAACCGAAGCACCTAAAAATTCGTGAGCAACAATCGGATTTCTACCTTTAACTACTTTTGAATAATCTCTTCTCTTGTAGAACATTCCCATATCAACTCCAAGAACTGAAGCCATATATACAGCACGTTTCGTACCACCTTCGTCAGGACTGATAATCATAAGATTATTATTGTCTATTTGAATATCGGGAACATTGCTTAAAATATTTTTAATAAATTGATATGAAGCGGGAACAGATTCAAACCCGTGCAGAGGTATTGCATTTTGAACTCTGGGATCATGAGCATCAAAAGTTATGATGTTATCTACTCCCATATTTACAAGATCTTGAAGTGCCAGAGCACAGTCAAGCGATTCTCTTCCGCTTCTTCTATGCTGTCTGCTCTCATATAAGAATGGTAGAATAACATTTACTCTTTTAGCTTTTCCATTTGTAGCAGCGATAATTCTTTTTAAATCTCCAAAGTGATCATCAGGTGAGTAGTGATTTGTAATTCCGCACACAGAATATGTAAGACTGTAATTCATTACATCAACCATAAAATAAAGATCCATACCTCTTATAGATTGCTGAATTACACCTTTTGCTTCACCTGATCCGAAACGTGGAGCAATAGATTTTATAATAAAAGAGTTGTTCTTATAAGAAGAGTTTGCACTGTCGACTTCGCAATCCTCTTCTCTTTGTTTTCTCCAACTAAGTAAGTAATCATTGGCTTGTTTTCCTAAATTGATACAGCTTTTAAGAGGAACTAAGCCAAGTGGTGCAATAGGTTTTGAGCAGGTTAGCTCGTCTGAAGTAGACATTATATTGATTCCTTCCTATGATATAAATTAATGTGTTTAAATGCTTTTTTTGCTGAGGCGAATATCGTCTCCGCATAGTTTAAGTAATTCAAAATTTCCGGCAATTCTTGAAAAGATGCGTTCCGAATATAATTCGCTTATGTCCCAAGGATTTAAGTTAGTTGAAATAAGTACAGGCTTATTCCTCCCTAATTGTTCATTTAAAAATGAAAATAATTGGGAACGAGAAAAATCCGTAATATTTTCGGTACCTAAATCATCAAGTATAAGAACGTCTGAATTTAAAATTTTTTCTTCACATAAACTATTAAAAGAATTAGTTGAAGCTAATTGACTTTTACGAATTTCATCAAAAAATCTTCCTGCAGTAAAGTATACAACAAAAATACCTTTTTGCATAAGCTCATTTGCAATACAATTCAAAAGAAAAGTTTTACCTACTCCCGGATTTCCATAAAAAAGAAGAGAATGTACAGGTAAATTTTTAGTTAAATTTTTTATAAAAAGTTTTGAACCGGAAATTGCTTTTTTTGCAAGTTCTAATTCGGTTTTATTTGAAGCTGTATCTATTACCGTAGGGCTATAGTATGAAAGAGAAAATTTTTTAAAATCATAATTTTTAAGCTCTTCTGTAAGTCCGGATTGCTTTAATATTGCATCTAAAATTTTCTTTTCAAGGCAGTGACATCTTTTATTTTTAATAAAACCGGTATCTTTACAGTCGTTGCAGGTATAAATAGGCATAAGTTGATTTTTAGGAAAGCCATTTTCTAAAAGAAGATTTTCCTGTTTTTTACGAAGCTCTTTAACTTTTTTTTCAATATTTGAAATATCAAAATTGTTATTATCAATTTTTTCAAAAGCCGCATCGGAATACAAAGTAGTTATTTCATCGTCAATTTTCTTTAAATCGGGAATTTTATTATATGCATTATCATAATTTTCCCTAAAAATACTTCTATTTTCTGATTGTATTCTGAAGTATGAACGAATAATATCATCGTATTGCTGATCAGTAAGAAACATTACTTAAGTAATTTCCTTTCTAATTCTAAAGCTGTTAAATTATTGGTTCGTTGCTCAAAATTATTAAAATTACCGACTTTTTTCATTACTTTTATATTTTTATTGGAATTATTTACTCCTTTTGACAAAGCATCGTGTTTTTTGACATCAGAAATAGAACGTATATTTTTCATATTCCAATCACTTAAAATTTTGTCGGCATAAGAAAAGCTTATCTTACCGATGTTTAAAACGGTTCTACTGCAAGCCTCTTTTATTAATTCATCTGAAAATTTAAAAGAGGAAATCCATTTATTAAGGAATTCTTCTTCTTTTGTATTAAGCGAGCGACCGGTGATACCAAATGCTTTTAAGATTGCATAATATGCCTTTGAATGAATATTATTTTGACGCTCAGCTTCTTCCTTTGTAGTTATGCCTTTATCTTTCCAATCGAGTGCTACTTTATTCATATAGTAAAAACTCATATGACCTTCATTTACACAGACATCAATTAAATATTTAATAAGAGATGCAGAAAAAGAAAGGTCACTACTCCAATTCATGATAAATTGTTGTTCATTACTTGACAAAGGCTGCCTTTTATAAGCTTCTGCAAAACTGTAAATTTCAGATAAATCTTCATCATTAAGCTTTAAAGAGCTTTTATCAATTGAACAAATTTTACTAAAGTCTGAATTAATCACATTTTTTAAATTTTCAGTTTTATTATTTTGGTATGTACCTAAAATATTTACAGAGTTTAAATTGCTATTTTTCGTACAATTATTATTGTCTATAACATTAAAAGAAAAATTGCTTTTTTCATCCTGCTTATGAAAATCGTTTGCATCACAAATGTAGATACTTCTTATGTTGTTATCTTCATCATAGTCTATATTTAAAAGCCCTTTATCTCTCCAGTAAGAAAGTGCATGTTTAATATCAGCTTCGGTATGATGAAGTGCTTCTGCAGCTTTTTGCACGGAAAAAGAACAGTCCTTATTTAAGGACCTTAAAAGATAAAGATATGTTTTTACAAATTCCCCTCCGGATTCCGGCATAAGAATATCTATAAAATCATTTGAAACACAAGTTACATTATTTTTTAATGTAGAATGAAGTGCAATCTTATCAAACATTAATTTACTCCTTAGTTAAAATACAAAAGAATTATACCATAGAAAATTTAGAGTTAAAAGCGATAAGCCGTTGCAATAGCGGTGCAAAAGGAATAATAAAATATTGTTGGTAAAGTGGATAACTTAAAAGAAAGCTAATTTTAGGGTGTATTTTTTGTACAAAAAAAGAGAATATAAAAACTCCCTTTTTTTGTGGATAAAGTGGATAACTTTTATTTAAGTAAGTCTTCTCCTACATTTACGATATCTCCTGCTCCCATAGTTATCAACAAGTCACCGTTATTAGAAAATTTTAATAAAAATTTTTCTATCTCAGAAAAAGTATGGAAATAGTAGCATTCTTTTCCTTTTTCATCCAAAAGTTTTTTGATATCAAGCGAACTTATATTATAGATGTCTTTTTCTCTTGCCGCATATATGTCGGAAAGTACAACTACATCTGCAATTGAAAGGGATTCAGCAAAATCATGTAAGAATGCTTTGGTTCTTGTGTAAGTATGAGGCTGAAAACATACGATAATTCTCTTATGGACAGTTTTAAGTGCAGCTAAGAGAGATGCTCTAATTTCGGTAGGATGGTGTGCGTAATCGTCAACTATTACTGCTCCATTTTTAAGAGAGCCTTTATATTGAAAACGTCTATTTGCTCCTTTAAAATTAAGAAGACCTTTTTTGATTTTTTCATATGGAACTTTAATATCAATTAAAAGTGCAATAGCGGAAAGAGAATTTACTACATTATGAAGCCCCGGAACAGAAAGAGTAATTCTATCATATTCTTTCTTGTTATAAATTGGAATAAACGACGGATGACCATTTTTATCGTATGTAATATCCTCAGCATAGCAGTCAAAATCTTCTGAAAGCCCGAATTTTATAATCTTTTCATGGACGCCTTCAGTTAAAATATCGACATTTTTTATAGATCCATTTATATATATAGCACCATGTGGCTTTGTGTTATGTAAAAATTTTCTAAAGGATTTTCTTTCATTTTCCAGATTCTTAAAGTAATCGAGATGTTCAGCATCGATATTTAAAACTATAGTGTATTTAGGATAAAAAGATAAGAAGCTATCTGTATATTCACAGGCTTCAGTAACAAAAATGTCGGAAGAACCTAAATGAATATTGCTTTGTATTGAAGGGATTATTCCTCCTACTGAAATTGTAGGAGAAAGTGCAGCTTCAAGTAAGACTTCACTTATCATTGAAGTTGTTGTAGTTTTACCGTGAGTCCCTGAAATTGCAATGGAATTTTCATAATGTTCCATAATTTCACCTAAAAGCTCAGCTCTTGTAAGCATAGGCTTTCCGGTTTCTTTAGCCTTTTTAAATTCAGGATTATCGGGATGAATAGCAGCTGTATATACAAAAAAGTCAGTATCATCTTTTATATTATTTTCACTTTGAGGATATGAGATTTTTGCACCTTTTTTTGTAAGACTATCAGTTAAAGAATTTTCTTTTTGATCGGAGCCGGAAACTTTAAATCCTTTATCAATTAAAATTTCAGCAAGACCGCTCATACTAATTCCTCCGATGCCGATAAAATGAACTGATTCTTTTTTATTAAAATTTAATTTATACATATAATCTATGACCTCTTCTTATAGATATTTGAACAGATACATTATACTCATAATGTAGATAAAATCAATTTTATGAAAAATATTAGTAAAAATTTTTTAAAGCATATAAAAAAGAGTTCACAAAATGACAAAATTGCAAAAAAACATTATTGAAAATCAAAAATTATTGAAAATAGTTTAAGAAATATGCTATAATTACATACAAATCAGATAGGATTCTTTATTCAATTAATAGAATTTTTAGATTTTGGAATTGTTCTTAATAAATGTTGTGTACAGAAAAAAGGGGAAAAAGCATGAATATTACAGATATCAGAATGCGTAAGATTGAAAAGGACGGAAAGATGAAAGCGGTTGCATCTATAACTATTGATGACGAGTTTGTCGTACATGATATTAAAGTTATTGAGGGGGATAAAGGATTATTTATCGCTATGCCGTCAAGAAAAGCAACAGATGGTGAGTACAAAGATATTGCTCACCCGATTAAGTCTGAGACTAGAGCCTATTTACAGGAGAAGATACTTGATAAATATAAGAATGAGATTATGTAACCTTGAAAAAATCTATAAATCAGTACATAATACATAATATAGAAGTGTAAAAAAGAGAGTATGGTTATCATGCTCTTTTTTTGTGGAAAATATTAATAAGAAAATATATTTACATATAAAATATATAAATTTGACAGGAGTATGTAATGTTTGTAATTGCGGGACTTGGAAATCCTACATTAAAGTATAATAACACGAGACATAATGCAGGATTTGATGCTATTAAATTTCTTTCGGAATATTATAATATTAAAATGAATAAGAGTGCATTTCATGGCACTATAGGCGATGGTTTTATAAATGAAGAAAAAATCATTTTGGTAAAACCTGAAACTTATATGAATAATAGCGGAGAATGTATAGCACCGCTTATAAAATATTATGATCTTACTCCAAAGGACAATCTTTGTGTGATTTCGGATGATGTTACATTAAAAGCAGGAAAAGTAAGAATAAGAAAAAAAGGAAGCAGCGGTGGACATAATGGCCTTAAAAGTATAATAAATCTTTTGGGAACAGATGAATTTATAAGGCTTAGAATGGGTGTAGGCATATTTGAAAATGGAAATGACATGGCAGAGTTTGTTTTATCAAGAATGCCTAAAGAAGACAGAACTCATTTTGAAAATATGTTGAATGATTTGCCGGAAATTATAAATTTCTTTTTAAATAAAGATGTAGATGGTGCAATGAATAAATTTAACGGAATTACGGAGTAAATGAAAGTAAAGATAAAGATAAAATGAAAACTTTTTTACAGCCATTTTTAAATATACCTGATATAAACAATTTAAAAGAACTTTTAGGGAAAAAAGAAAATGAGTATTACGGGTTATCGGGTGTAGCGGATAGAGGAAAAGCTCATGTAATATATGGGATTACAGAAAAAGAAAAGCATTGCCTTTTAATTGCACAGGATGAATTAGAGGCTAAGGAGATATATGATGAGCTTTCTTTTTTTAGAAAAGATGTGTACTATTTTCCGCCTAAAGATTTACTTTTTTTTCAGTCCGATATCAGGGGAAATGCATTAACAAAGCCGAGAGTTCAGACTTTGGCTGAAATTTCTAAAGGAAAATCCTATTTTATTGTAGCGACAGTAGAATCTTTGATTACTATATTGCAAGAAAAAAAAGAATGGGAAAAAGGAATCCAAAAAATTAAAGAAGGAGATACGATAATAAGGGATTCTTTTGTAAAAAATCTTATAAATTCAGGATATGAAAATGTCTATCAAGTGGAGCATCAGGGAGATTATTCAGTAAGAGGAGATATAATAGATATTTATCCGATAACGGAAGAGCAGCCTGTAAGAATTGAATTATGGGACGACGAAATTGACCTTATAAAAAGATTTGATGCAGAAACGCAAAAATCTATTGAAAGAATAAAAAAAGTTAATATTTATCCTGCATGTGAATTTGTGCTTGATTCAAAAACTGTTGTAAAAGGAGTTTTTGATATTAAAAATGACCTTCAAAAGAAGTATGAAGAATTAACAAAAAAAATGAAAAAGGAAGAGGCTTTTCATTTAAAAGAAAATGTAGATGAAGCTATATCTAAGATAGAAGAAGGCTGGATACGCCAGGAAGGTGAATCATATCTTACATATTTTCTAAAAGAAAAATTATCTCTTCTTGACTTTATAGATGATGACACTGTTATTCTTTTCGATGATTCAAAACGAATAGAAGAATTCTATAAAAATATTGTTTCGGAATACAAGTCTTCAATGGAGAGGCGAGTAGAAACAGGATTTTGTTTAAAAAAGCAGAATGATATTTTAATTTCCGAAAATAAGATAAAAAATGCACTTAAAAAACATACGGGAGTAAGCATTTCTATTTTAAATCCGACTTCAAAATGGGTAAGTATAAAAGAGAATTTCCATATAAAAATGGAGATGGGATTAAGCTTTAATGGAAGTTTTGAAACGCTTGTCCGTGATATTAAAAAATATAAAAATAAAAATTACAAAATTGTAATAGTAGCTGCATCTTCTTTGACAGGGAAAAGACTTGTTCAAAATTTGATGGATTTAGGGATAATTTCTTTCTATACGAAAGACAGGGATAAAGAAGTTAAAGAATCTGAAGTCATGGTAACAAATGGCAATATGTCCAGAGGGTTTTCATATACTGACTCAAAGTTCGTTTTTATATCAGAAGGAGATATATTTGGAAGTAGACGTCCTAAAAAGAAGAGAAAGAAGCTATATGACGGAATACAGATAGAAACAATAAGAGACCTTTCTATAGGTGATTATGTAGTGCATGAAAACCATGGAATCGGTATATATAGAGGTATGGAGAAAATCGAAATCGAAAATACGATGAAAGATTTTCTTAAAATAGAGTACGCACAGGGAGCAAAGCTGTATGTGCCTGCAACACAATTTTCTTGTGTTCAAAAATATGGCATGGCATCTTCGGGAGACAGAAAGCCTAGACTTAATTCTCTTTCAGGAAGAGAATGGCATAGCACAAAATCAAGAGTTGAAAAAGCTGTTGGAGAAATTGCAAAAGAATTGGTGTCATTATATGCACTTCGCCAAAATGATATGGGATATTGTTTTCCTGAAGACACTATGTGGCAAAAAGAATTTGAAGAAAAGTTTCCATATGAAGAAACCGAAGGACAGCTTAATGCAATACATGATGTAAAAAATGATATGGAAAGTCACAAGATTATGGATAGACTAATCTGCGGCGATGTAGGATATGGAAAAACTGAAGTAGCACTTCGTGCTGCATTTAAAGCAGTGCAGGAAAGTAAGCAGGTAGCATATCTTGTCCCGACTACGATTTTAGCAGAACAGCACTATAATACTTTCGTTTCAAGAATGAAGGATTTTTCTATAAATATAGTACTTTTAAGCAGGTTTAAAACGTCTAAAGAAATAAAAGAAAGCATAAAAAAGCTTTCGACAGGAGAAGCAGATATAGCTATAGGAACACATAGGCTTTTATCAAAAGATGTAAAATTTAAAGATTTAGGACTTTTAATAATAGATGAAGAGCAACGCTTCGGTGTTTCTCACAAAGAAAAAATAAAACAGCTTAAGAAAAATGTTGACGTAATATCTATGTCTGCAACTCCTATTCCGAGAACTCTTCATATGAGCCTTAGCGGGATAAGAGATATGAGCCTTTTATCAGAGCCACCTCGTGATAGGCAACCTATACAGACATTTGTGTTCGAATATGACGACGAAATCGTACGGGAAGCAATAGAAAGAGAAGTAAAGAGAGGCGGACAGGTTTACTATGTCATAAATCAGATTAAAAATATTGATGCAACTACCAATCATTTAAGATATCTTATTCCGGGAATTACAATTGAGTATGCACACGGTAGAATGAATGAAAAATCACTTGAAGATATAATGCATCGTTTTATAAATAAGGAAATTGATGTATTAGTTTCTACAACAATAATAGAAATTGGCATGGATATAACTAATGTAAATACGATTATAATTCATGACGCTGACAGGATGGGACTTTCGCAGCTTTATCAGCTTCGAGGAAGAGTAGGAAGAGGAAATAGGACTGCCTATGCATTCTTTTTATATAAAAAAGATAAAATATTAAAAGATGATGCTGAAAAAAGACTTGCTGCAATAAGAGAATTTAGTGAGCTTGGCTCAGGGTTTAAGATTGCAATGAGAGATCTTGAGATAAGAGGAGCAGGGAATATGCTGGGAAAAGAGCAGCATGGACATATGGCTGCTGTAGGATATGATTTATATTGCAAGATGCTAAATACGGCACTAAGGAAAGAAAAAGGAGAGGAAGTAGCTGACTTTACTACACTTATTGATATAAATATGGATGCTTATATCCCGAAAGATTATATTACAAAGGATTCTGAACGAATAAATATTTATAAAAGAATTGCTTCAATAGAAACATCTGAAGAAAAAGAAGAAATTGAGGATGAACTTTTAGATAGATTTGGAGAGCCTCGAAAGGCAGTTTTGAATCTTTGTGATATAGCAGTTTTAAAAGCACTTTGCCATAAAGCATATATAACGGAAGCTCGGGAAAAAGAGCATAAGATAACAATTAAAATTTGGGAAAAAGCCAAGCTTTCAATCGAAGGCGTAAAAGAAATATTTGAAGACAATAAAAACTATTTAACATTTTCTCAAACAAGCGAAGGGCTTGAGTTTATATTTGACACAAAAAAAGATTCAAGAATAAGTTTAAAAAGTTCCTTCTCAATAATCGAAAAATTTGCTGAAAACATCATAGATAAAGCACTATGTAATGTTGAATAATTTTGACAAAAAGGTTATAATAGAGGTAATTTTGAATATTTATCAAAAATCAGATAATTAAAAAAAAGCTTAAAAATGGGAGTGTCATGGAACAATATGTTATAAAAGGCGGAAATAGGCTTGAAGGAGAAGTTGAAATCGGTGGAGCAAAAAATGCGGTTTTAGCAATATTGGCAGCTTCGATTATGACTAAGGATACAGTAAGAATATCCAATGTTCCTGATGTAAGAGATACAAAGGTGCTTCTTTGTGCACTTCAGGATATAGGAGCAAAGGTTAAACACGAAGATAAGAATACGGTTGTAATTGAAGCTAAGACGCTTGGTACATATAGTGTTGATTATGAGTACATCAATAAAATCAGGGCATCCTATTATCTTTTAGGATCTCTTTTAGGAAGACTTAATAGAGCGGAAGTTGCACTTCCGGCGGGATGTGATATCGGTTCAAGACCTATAGACCTTCATATTAAGGGATTTAAAGCTCTTGGAGTGGATGTAGATATAAGCTATGGATTAATTTCAGCAAAAGCAAAAAAATTGACAGGTAATCATATATATATGGATAAAGTTTCCGTAGGAGCTACAATTAATATTTTGATGGCGGCAGTCCTTGCGGAAGGAAAAACTGTTATAGATAATGCAGCAAAGGAACCTCATGTCGTTGATGTGGCAAATTTTTTGAATAGTATGGGTGCAGATATAAGAGGTGCCGGAACAGAATCCATAAGAATAAATGGAGTTAAAGAGCTTCACGGAACTGATTATTCAGTAATACCGGATCAGATTGAAGCGGGAACATTTCTTTGTGCAGCAGCGGCTACAGGAGGAGACGTTACTGTAAAAAATGTAATTCCGAAGCATCTTGAAGCTACGACTGCAAAACTCTCAGAAATGGGATGCAAGGTTATTGAGTTTGATGATGCTGTTAGAGTGATTTCTAATGGAAAGCTTAGAAGTACGCACATTACAACTCTTCCATATCCAGGATTTCCTACGGATATGCAGCCTCAGATATCAGTTGTACTTGCAAGAGCAAATGGCGTGAGTACTGTTACAGAAAGTATTTGGGAGAGCAGATTCAGGTATGTCGATGAACTTATAAGAATGGGTGCTAAGATTCAAGTTGAAGGAACTATCGCTATCATAACGGGTGTAAAAAAATTTACGGGAGCCAGAGTTCAGGCTCCGGATTTAAGAGCCGGTGCAGCACTTGTAATTGCGGGACTTGCAGCGGATGGAATAACAGTAGTGGATGATATACGTTATATTCAGAGAGGATATGAGCTTTTCCATGAAAAATTGAATTCACTGGGAGCTGTTATAGAGAAAACTTCTACGGATAGGGAAATAAAAAAATTTATATATAAAGTATCTTAATTGGACAAGTATCTTTTTAATTTTATATTTAGGGGAGAGAAGTATGAAGAAAGTTCTATTGGATAATGTCAGAACCGGAATGACGACGGCAGAGCCCGTAAAAACTAAGAAAGGACAGATTCTGGCCGGAGCCGGTACAGTTTTGAACAGTAATCATATTTCTAGGTTCACATATTATCATATTGAATCTGTTATGATAAAGGATGAAGATGTAATGGATTCTGAAGTCCCGGAATATCAGGAAGATAATAAAAAACAGGAGGAACCTAAGGAAGATAATCAAACTTTTGCAAATAAAAGCTTGTCTTATGCTCAAAAATTAGGGAGAACGGAAGAATTTAGAAATTTTCAAATTTCATATGCTCTTTGTCTTGAAGATTTGAAGAGATCTTTTACAAGAATCAAAAATCATGAGTTTAATGTTGGAAAAGAGCCGATATTAATTCATTCAGATGAGGTAAGTAGATATAGATATCCAATAGAAATGTTTAATATGATTCAAGCTGTAAGATTTTCGGAAGATAGTATTTATTCGCATTGTCTTAATATAGCACTTGAAACTTTAATCTTTGCAAAATGGCTCAATTTTTCTTCAGAAGAGCAGTATGATCTTACGTCTTCGGCACTTTTGCATGGAATCGGGAAAACTGAAGTTGACCCTGCAGTTTTAAATAAAGTGGGAAAGCTTTCCGATGAGGAAAGAAAAGAAATGCAAGCACACACCTTGTATGGATATGATATTTTAAAAAAAGCAGGATTTGATCAGAGAATTTGCAATGTTCCTCTTCAATATCATGAAAGATTGGACGGATCGGGTTATCCGCACGGACTAAAAAAGGGTGAGATAGATAAGTTTCCACAGATAATTGCAATTTTGGATATATACGATGGCATGACTTCAATAAGACCATATAGACAGCCTCTTTGTGCATTTCAAGTTATTGAAGAATTTGAACGCATAGGATATGGAAAATTTAACACAAAGTTTATGCTTACATTTTTACAGCATCTTGCAGGAATGAATCAAAATAGTATGATAATGCTTGATAATGGCGTTTCAGGAAGAGTTGTATATATAAATAGATCTTTAATATCAAGACCTATAATAAAAACGGATGATGGACTTATAATAGATTTATCAAAAGAACCTAAAAGACATATTGTGTCTGTTTTCTAGTTCTTATTGTGTCTGTTTTCTAGTTCTTTTTATTAAGATATATATGTATTCATTATGTTTATTATGACTGTAACAGTTGACTGATATCACTTATAGAGAGTACAATGTTCTCAATTACTATTAATTAGATTGAAAATTCCATATAGTTTATGTTCTCTTATTAAGAGTGGTGGAGATAGAGAGGATCAAAGAAACCACGACAACCTCCTTTTTGGAAGGTGCCAAACCTTGAGCGAGTATAATCGAACAATAAGGGAATTCTTAATCTTTGTATTTATAATCCACCTCTCGACAAGGTGGATTTTTTTGGAGGAAAAATGGAAAAACATATATTTACATCGGAATCAGTAACGGAAGGACATCCTGATAAGATGTGTGATGCAATAAGTGATGCAATACTTGATGAATGCATAAAGCAAGATCCTATGAGCAGGGTTGCATGTGAAGTTATGACATGCACGGGATTTGTGCTTGTGACCGGAGAAATTACCACAAAAGCCAATTTTGATATTTCAAAAGTTGTAAGGGATACGATAGTTGAAATTGGATATGACGATTCAAAACTCGGGTTTGACGGAAATACATGTGCTGTTATGGTTGCACTTGATAAACAATCTTTGGATATAGCTTTAGGAGTCGATAAGTCGTATGAAGCTAAAAGCGGGAAGAAGGAAGATGATTTGGAAAATGGTGCAGGAGATCAGGGAATGATGTTCGGCTATGCTACAAATGAAACGGAAGAATATATGCCATATCCTATTTTCCTTGCACATAAACTTGCAAGAAAACTTTCAAAAGTAAGAAAAGATGGTACAATTCCTTATTTAAGACCAGATGGTAAAACGCAGGTTTCAGTAGAATATGATGAAAATGGAAAGCCATTAAGACTTGAAGCAGTAGTGCTTTCAACGCAGCATAATCCTGAGGCTACGATAGAAGAAATACATAGAGATATTAAGAAATATGTATTCGATCCAGTTATTCCAAAGGAACTTATTGATGAAAATACAAAATTTTATATAAATCCTACAGGAAGATTTGTAATCGGAGGACCGCACGGGGATGCAGGGCTTACTGGAAGAAAAATTATAGTGGATACATATGGTGGAATGGCAAGACACGGAGGTGGTGCATTTTCAGGAAAGGATTGTACAAAAGTTGACAGATCAGCTGCTTATGCTGCTAGATATGTAGCAAAAAATTTAGTGGCTTCGGGACTTTGTGATAAGTGTGAGATACAATTAAGTTATGCAATAGGTGTAGCAGAGCCTACATCAATAAATGTTAATACTTTCGGAACAGGAAAAGTTTCAGATCAAAAGCTTATAAGTGTTATAAAAGAAAACTTTGATTTAAGACCTTCCGGCATTATTAAGGAGCTTAATTTAAGAAGACCTATATATAAAGCGACTTCGTCTTATGGACATTTCGGAAGGGATGATTTAAAGCTTCCGTGGGAAGAATTGGATAAAGTGCAATCACTAAAGAAATATCTTTAATATCGTGATATAATAAGACCGTTAATTCGGTCTTATTTTCTTTATAAAACGGAGGGATAGATTTGAGTTTAAAAACAAGGCTTTCGATATCCTTTTTTATAATATTGATTGTTCCTATAATAGTCGGACTTTCTTATATAACCGGAATGAAAAATGTTATTCATGGATATTCCAAAATGGCGAAAGAAAATAATATATTTTATTCCAATTCTTTAGGGCTTTTACATACATATTCAGATAAAGGTACAAAGGTTGTAAAAAAATGGCTTTCCGATAATAAAAATGACGTTGACAATGTTCAAAAGATAGAAGAATTGAATCAGAAGGTTAGGGAAGGTTACTCATATCTTATTATAAGAAGAGGAAGAAAAATCATATTTGAAGATAAAAAATTTCAAGGCGATTTGAATGTAAAATCTTTACCTAAATATGGAGAAAAATTATTATCTAAAAATTTGATTATATATATGGGAAATTCAATACCAACGCTTTTAAAACAGTTTGATTTTAAATATCAAAATGGAAATAAGGGAAGCATATTTTTGGTAACATCAACAGAATCAATAAAACCGGAGGTTAGAAGAATTTCGGCGGATTTTATGCTGTCGTCGCTTGTTATACTTTCATTAACAACACTTATTATGGTACTATGGAACTATAGAGGCATTGTTCCTAGAATAAGAAATTTGGTTGCTGCAGCTAAGGATATAAGAGCCGGAAGATTAGATAATGAACTAATTCCGGATGGTGATGACGAAATAACGGAGCTCTTTATTGCTATAGAAGAAATGAGAAGAAGGCTTAAGGAAACAGCCAAAGAAAAAATAGAAAGCGAAGAAGAGCAAAAGCAGCTTATAAGTAATATTGTACATGACTTAAAAACTCCTATAACAGCAGTTAAGGGATATGCGGAAGGAATATTGGATGGAGTAGCTCAAACTCCGGAAAAGAGAGAATCATATCTTAAAACTATTGTAAATAAATCAAATGATATGAATGCTCTTATTAATGAGCTATCACTCTATACTAAGATTGATACAAATAGAATTCCTTATAATTTTACTGTCCTTTCGGTAAATAAATATTTTAAAGACTGTTCGGACGAAATAGGAATGGATCTTGCAATTCAAAAAATTGAGTTTACATATATGACATCAGTTGCAGATAATGTAAAAATCATAGCGGATCCACAGCAACTTGAAAGAGTTATACATAATATCGTTTCAAACAGTGTAAAATATATGGGAAAAAAGAGCATCGAAAATCCGGGAAAAATTGCACTTAGAATTTTGGATGTTGGAGATTCAATTCAGGTGGAGATAGAAGATAATGGAATTGGAATTTCAAGTAAGGATATTCCATATATTTTTGACAGAATGTATAGAGCAGATTCATCAAGAAATTCTTTGACAAAGGGATCGGGAATAGGACTTGCAATAGTTCAAAAAATTATTGATGATCATGGTGGAAATATTTGGGTAACAAGTGTATTAGGTAAGGGGACAACGATGTATTTTGTTCTCAGAAAAAAGATGGAGGATTATGATGGCAAGGATATTGATAATAGAGGATGAAGAAGCTATAGCAAGTTTAGAAAAGGATTATCTGGAATTAAGCGGATTTGAAGTAGAAATAGAAAGTAATGGAATTGCCGGACAAAAAAAAGCTATAGATGAAGACTTCGATATGTTTATTTTAGATATTATGCTGCCGGGAGCCGACGGCTTTGAAATATGTGAAAAAATAAGAAAAGTAAAAGATACTCCTATACTTATGGTAACTGCAAAAAAGGAGGATATAGATAAAATAAGAGGACTTGGTCTAGGAGCGGATGATTATATAACAAAACCTTTCTCTCCGAGTGAGCTTGTTGCAAGAGTTAAAGCACATTTATCAAGGTATGAAAGACTAAAAAAGACTAATGCAGTTAAAAGTGATATCATAACGATTCGTTCTCTAAAGATTGATAAAGCTGCAAGAAGAGTATGGGTAGATGGAGATGAAAAGCAGCTTACGACTAAAGAGTTTGAACTTCTTACATTTCTTGCGGAAAATCCCAACCATGTTTTTTCAAAAGAAGAACTTTTTAGAAAGATTTGGAATATGGATTCTATAGGCGATATAGCGACAGTAACAGTCCATATTAAGAAAATAAGAGAAAAGATAGAGGTTGATAAAACAAATCCTCAATATATAGAAACGATTTGGGGAGTAGGATATAGATTTAAAGTTTGATAAAAAAGATGTTAGCTTAAAGAAAATATTTATTTTAGATATTATTGATATTAAATTGAAAATATAAATAACAATATTTATGACAGATATAATTTTTGAAGATGAAGATATTTTGATTTTGTATAAGCCCCGTGGAGTTGCAGCACAGACAGCAAACTTTTTAGAGGAAGATGTTGTAAGCTTTGTAAGAAATTACAGAATAGGGAAAAAAGAAGCGGGATATGTTGCACTTATAAATCGACTGGATAAGCCGGTTGAAGGGCTTATACTTATTGCCAAAAATAAAAATGCAGCAGCTTTTTTAAGTAATGAGCTTAAAGAAAGAAAAATAAGAAAATTTTATTATGCAGTCGTTCATTACAATCATGAAGTAGGTTTTTATGATAATATTGCAAATATTTGCAGTGATGAAGCGGAGCAAAACATAGAAAAAATTAAAGAAATAAATGGGAAAAAATTAGGTAAAAATGTAAAAATATATAATTTTATAGATTATATTATTAAGGATAAAAATAATAAAAGAGCTAAAATTGTTGATAAAGATAAGTACAAAAATGCAAAAAGAGCGTCACTTAAAGCTTTTATCGAAGAAGAAAAGGAAGGGGTTTCTCTTCTTGATATAGAACTTCTTACAGGAAGATTTCATCAGATAAGATGTCAACTAGCATATCATAATATGCCAATTTTAGGTGATAGAAAATATGGCATTTCTAAAGAAGCTTTTGAAAATTTAAAAGGGAAGGAAGCTAAAAAGGAGAATGAACCTTTAGGAGATAAAGAGCTTTCTCTATGTGCTTATAAGCTTATATTTATCCATCCTAAGACAAATAAAAAAATGACTTTTTCTATAACACCTAAAGGAAAAAAATTTTTAGAATTTAATGCTATAAAAGATAAAGATTTAAAGGAGTAAAAGATGGCAGACAATAAAAAACTTGTAGAGCAGATAACTTCAATGAATGAAGACTTTGCACAGTGGTACACAGACGTTGTAAAAAAAGCACAGCTTATGGACTATTCGGCAGTTAAAGGATTTATGATCTTTAAGCCGAATGGATATGCTATTTGGGAAAATATCCAAAAAAATATGGATAAGATTTTTAAAGAAAATGGTGTTGAAAATGTATATATGCCTCTTCTTATTCCGGAAAGTCTTTTGGAAAAAGAAAAAGATCATGTAGAGGGATTTGCACCAGAAGTTGCATGGGTAACTAAAGGCGGAGAAAATGAGCTTACGGAAAAGCTTTGCATTCGCCCTACATCAGAGACTTTATTTTGCGATTTATATAGTAAAATCGTTTCCTCATATAGAGATTTACCTAAGGTTTATAATCAGTGGTGCTCTGTCGTAAGATGGGAAAAAACTACAAGGCCTTTCCTTCGTTCGTCAGAATTCTTATGGCAAGAAGGGCATACAGTTCATGCAACTGAAGAAGAAGCAGAAGAGAGAACTAAGCTGATGCTTAATATATATGCAGATTTCTGCGAAAAATATTTGGCAATTCCTATGATAAAAGGTCAAAAGACTGATAAAGAAAAATTTGCAGGAGCAAAGTCAACTTATACGATAGAAGCTCTTATGCATGACGGAAAAGCTCTTCAATCAGGGACAAGCCACAACTTCGGTGATGGTTTTGCAAAAGCTTTCGATATACAATATTCAGATAAAAATAATAAGCTTCAATATGTTCATGAAACATCGTGGGGGATTTCAACAAGACTTATAGGAGCTATAATTATGGTGCATGGAGATGATTCGGGACTTGTTCTTCCTCCCAGAATAGCACCTACAGAGGTTATGGTAGTTCCTATTCAGCAGACTAAGGACGGAATTAAAGAAGAAGCTGCTAAAATTTTAAAAATATTAAAAGATAGTGATATAAGAGCAAAGATTGATTTAACAGATAAAAGTCCGGGATACAAATTCGCAGAGGCTGAAATTCAAGGAATACCACTTAGAATAGAAATAGGACCTAAGGATTTAGAAAAGAACCAATGTGTATTTGTAAGAAGGGATACAAGAGAAAAGACAATAGTAAAGCTTTCAGAAATGGAAAGTACAGCAAAAAATCTTCTTAAAAAAATACAGGATGATATGTTTATAAAAGCAAAGAAGCATTTAGAAGCTCATATAAATGATGCAAAAACTTATGATGAATTTAAGGAAATACTTGAAAAGAATCCGGGATTCATAAGAGCTATGTGGTGTGGAAATGTTGAATGCGAAGATAAGATAAAAGAAGAAACCGGTGCTACAAGCAGATGTATTCCATTTGATGAAGAGAATATATCGGATAAATGTATATGTTGCGGAAAAGAGGCAAAGCACATGGTATTTTGGGGTAAAGCGTATTAATGAAAATAGAAATTCCCTTAAATGTAAAATCAATAATTGACATTTTGGAACAAAATGGATATGAAGCATATATCGTAGGAGGCTGTGTTAGGGACTCAATTCTCGGCATTACGCCTAAAGATTGGGATATAACTACTAATGCAAAACCGCCATATATAAAAGAGATTTTTGATCATACTGTTGATACGGGCATAAAGCATGGTACGGTAAGTGTTGTTATAGATAAAAAACCTTATGAGGTTACAACTTATAGAATTGACGGAGAATATCTGGACGCAAGACATCCTAATAAGGTTTCATATACGAGTAATTTAAAGGAAGATTTATTAAGACGTGATTTTACGATAAATGCGATGGCATATAATGAAAAAAGCGGACTTATTGATGAATATGACGGATTTTTGGATTTAAAAAATAAAATTATAAAGTGTGTAGGAAATCCGTACGAAAGATTCAAAGAAGATGCACTTCGTATGCTGAGAGCGATAAGGTTTAGTGCAAGATTCGATTTTTCTATCGAAGAAAATACTAAAAATGCTGTTAAAAGTTTGGCACCGACTTTATCCAAAATTAGTATGGAAAGAATAAGGGAAGAATTTGTAAATATTTTAATTTCAAATCATCCCGAAAAGTTAAAAGAATTGCATGATTTGGGACTCTTACAGATATTTTTTCCGGAATGGGATGATATGATAAATACTGAGCAGAATTCCCCTCATCATGTATATTCTGCAGCGGAGCATACTATTCATGCACTAAAAAGCATTGCAAATACAAAGGTTTTAAGACTTGCGGCCCTTTTTCACGACATAGGAAAGCCTTATGTAAAAACTACAGATAAAAATGGAATTGACCATTTTAAAGGACATGAAGAAAAAGGAGCATGTATTGCTAAAAAAATAATGAGAAGACTTAAGTTTGATAATGATACTATAAAAAAGGTTACGACTTTGGTTAAATATCATTATATAAGGCCGAAGAATAAGGCGGAATTTAGAAGAATAATGTCTAAGACAGGACTTTTTATTTATCCCGATATTTTTTCTTTAAACAAAGCTGATATAGAAGCTCAAAGTGACTATAAAAGGGAAGAAAAGTTGAAAAGGCTTTCCGAAGTAAAAAAAATGTATGAAGAAATATGTGAGGATAAAGATCCTTTATTTATAAAAGATCTTTCTATAGGGGGAGACGATTTAAAACAAATCGGTATACATGAAGGAAAAGATATGGGAAGGGTTTTAAATGCCCTTATAAATGAGGCTATAGACGATCCTACAATAAATAAAAAGGATTTGCTTATAAAAGAAGCAAAAAGAATTTATGGTGATATGAATGAAGAAAACTAATAAAAAATATCTGAAGTTATTTTTAATCCTTTTCATATTCATTTTTGCTTTTAATATTTCAGGATGTAAGAAAAAAGGTAATGATTTGGAAGGAGCCTTAAGACAGCCAGAAAAAGATACAACAAAAACCATTGATAAGGATAAAAAGCTTTATTTAATACGTGAACTTGATCTTGATGAAGAAAAGATAACTCTTGAAGAGCTTTCAGGAGATAAGAGAATTTTACGAAGAAAATTTTCTCTTACTACAAGATTTGAAAATAAATATAAAGAGATATCAAGTTGGGATAAGTTCACTCCTGGACGGGTTGTCACAATTGAAGAAAATAAAGAAGGAGTAGCACTAAAAAAAGTTTCTTTATCCGATAAAGTGTGGGAACTTTCAAATATTAAAAAGTATGTAATCTCTTCAGAGGATGGAGTTATGAGCATAGGGAAAGAAAAGTATGACCTTGATGATAATACTCCTGTTTTTTCAAACAACAACTACTCTTCAATAGCCGATATAGGTGAAGGAGATGAACTTAGGATAGTAGGAATTAATAAGAAAATCATAAGTATAGCTATTACAACTGGTCATGGAACAATTGAGCTTGTTAACACTGATTTATTTATGGATAGTATGATATCTATAGGAAATACTATATTTACGAAAATCTCTGAAGAGGGTATGAAGATTGAAGTCCCAGAAGGAGAATATAATGTTACAGTTGCAAATAATGGATATGGCGGCACAAAAAAGGTAACAGTTACCAGAGGAAATATTGTCGTTATGGATTTAAATGAGCTTAAAGGAGAAGGACCTAAGAGTGCATCTATTATTTTCAGAATAGGCGTAGATAATGCGAAAATTCTTCTTGATAATACGGAAGTCACAAAGGATACACCTATAAGTGCTAAGTATGGAAAACATAGCTTAAAAGTCCTTGCGGACGGGTATAATCCGTGGGAGAGAACTTTGTATGTCAATTCTCCTTCGGCAGAAATAATTCTTGATTTATCGGATGAAAAAGATAAGAAAAATACTGAAAATCAGAGTAATCAGAGTAATCAGAATAATGGAAATAGAAGAAACGTAAGAAAAACAAGAGAAGATAAAACTGAAGATAATGAAGATATAGAAAAAATGGGAGATAAAAATAAGAATATAAATAAACATAATAGAGATAAAATTAGAAATAATAAGAGGAGTAAAAATATAAGAAGCATTCCTGACAAGGACTATATACAGACTCTTCAAAGTACTTTGAAAGATATTTTGGGAAAGAAATAAGAAAAATATTATCAACGAATAGAAAGAAATAATATGAATCGAAAAAAGCAATAATAATTTATAACAAAAATGTTAAGAAAAAATTGTTATAAAGTATCAAAAAAATTGTTAAAAATTCATAAATCCCTATAAAATAGGCTTTTTTCTTGACAAAGGTCAACAAAACTATTATAAATTAAAACAGATTATTCCCTAAATAGAAAAAACGGGGTAGAATATTTTTTCCAGAGGAGGAATTTAAAATGAATAAAACAGAATTAGTTTCAGCAATAGCAACAAAGACAGAGCTTTCAAAGAAAGATACAGAAGCTACATTAAAAGCTTTCACAGAAGTTGTTGCAGAAGAGCTTTCAAAGGGTGAAAAGATTCAACTTGTAGGCTTCGGAACATTTGAAGTAGCAGAAAGAGCTGCAAGAACAGGAAGAAACCCTCAGACAGGTAAAGAGATGACAATTCCTGCATCTAAAGCACCTAAATTCAAAGCCGGAAAAGCTTTAAAGGAAGTTGTAAATAAATAATTATTTGCGAATTAAGAGTAGGAGGCTCAGGACTTTTGTTTTGAGCCTCTTTTTTAAGCGAATATAAAAAATAAGATTACTTAAGTTAAGATGCCAAAGCAAAAAGCAAAAAATGTAAGTAAATAAAAATAAAAAAGGGATATTATGCGACTGGATAAATATTTAAAATTAAGCAGACTTATAAAAAGAAGGACTGTTGCAAATGATGCAGCTACTAATGGAAGAATAAAAGTAAATGATAAAGTAGTAAAGCCATCTTTTAATGTAAAAGTCGGTGATATAATAGAAATTGAATTCGGAAATAAAATAGTTAAGGCTGAAGTGCTAAAAACACCGGAAATAGTTAAAAAAGATGAGGCTGAAAGCCTATATAAATATTTGTAGAGTTGGAGTATATAATGTCTTCTAATAGAGGAAAGCTAAAAAAGGGACAAAGGATATATTTAATAATAATTGTGTTATTCATTGTTACAGTTCTATCTGTTCAAATGGGACGTTTATATAAGAAGAATCAGTCAGCTCAAAATGAGAAAGCAAGACTTTTAAAAGAAAAGAAAAGGCTTTTAAAAGAGAATAAAGAACTTATTAAGTATGAAAAATATACAAAAGAAGATGACTTTTTTGCGATTAGTGCAGAAAAGAATCTTTCTATGGTAAAAGGAAATTGGATTATATTCAAAGAAAAACACTAAAGTTGAAACGACTTTCGTTTCGGCTTTATTTTTTCATAAGTGGAGAAAAATGCATTATATAGAAGAAAAGGTTTATAAGTATATAAATAACAATATACATTTAAAAAGAGGCTCTGACGTAATATTAGGAGTTTCCGGAGGAAGCGATTCCGTTGCTCTTTTACTTATTTTTTTGGCTTTAAAAAGCTTTTTAAATATAAATATTACACTTTTTCATGTAGAGCATGGTATAAGAGGTAAAGAAAGCATTCGGGATGCAGAATTTACAAAAGATTTAGCAAAAAAATATAATATAGATTATGAGATTGTTCACGTAGATGCTTTAGCATATAAAAAAGAGCATGGAATGAGTGAAGAAGAAGCGGCAAGAAATTTACGATATAATGCTTTTAAAGAAAAAGAGAAAAAGCTTTTATACGATAATAAGAAAGTATATATTGCAGTTGCTCATCATAAAGAAGATAATGTTGAAACAGTTCTTCTTCAGTTGATTAGAGGAACAGGACTTAGAGGAATTTCTGGGATGAAAGCAAAAAGGGATAATATCATAAGGCCTCTTTTATGTCTTTCAAAAGATGAAATTCTTAATTATTTAAGAGATAAAGGTCAGGACTATAAAGAAGATTCTACAAATAAAGATGATAGATTTAATAGAAATAAAATAAGACATAAAATTCTTCCAATTTTAACTGAAATTAATGATAAAGCGATTGATCACATTTTAAATACAGCAGAAAAAGTAAGTGAAGCAGAAGAGTATTTTTCAAATAAGGCGATAGCTTTTATTGAAAAAAATATTAAGAATAAAAAGATTAATGTAAAAGCTCTTTTGAAAGAAGATAAAATTATACAGGAGTATATAATTCTTAATTTTTTAAGACAGGGAATAACACATGGAAAAGACATTTCTAAGAAACAAATTGATGCAGCAATGTCGCTTATAGAAAAGGAAAATGGGAAAAGCATAAATCTTTCAGGAAATTTAATTCTTGTAAAAACAAATGATGAAATTTATCTAAAAAGGAAGAAAGAAATTGATGAATTAAGTTCTACTTCTGAAGAAATTAAGATAAAACCTTTAAAAATAGGAGAAGAGGAAACGCTTAATTATTTAGGATATGAAATAAAGCTTAAATGTTTAAATGTGCTAAACATTGATTTTATTCATAAAAATAGATATACTGAATATCTCGATTATGATGTTATTAAGCATAATTTATATCTTAGGACAGGAAGAAAGGGCGATTACTTTTTTATAGATAAGGACAAACATACACAAACATTAAAAAAGTATTTTGTGAATGAAAAAGTGGACAGATTTAAAAGACATACTATTCCACTTCTAGCTTCAGAAAAAAGAGTAAATTACATAATCGGATATAGGATATGTGAATCGGTAAAAATTACCGAAAAAACAGAAACTGTACTTAAAATTACTGTTAGGAGAATTTTTGATGAGTGAAGAAATTGAAGTAATGATTTCGGAAGAAGATGTTGAAAAAAGAATTAAGGAACTCGGTAAACAAATCAGTAAAGATTATGAAGGGAAAACATTGCATCTTGTTTGTATTTTAAAGGGTGCGGCTTTTTTCGCAACGGAGCTTGCTAAAAGAATAACTATCCCTGTAAGAATTGATTTTATGTCAACTTCAAGTTATGCAGAAGAATCTGTATCGTCAGGTAATGTAAAGGTTACTCATGAACTCGATTTAGACCCTGAAGGCCAGGATGTTTTAGTTGTAGAAGATATAATTGACAGCGGAAATACGCTTCATTTTTTGGAAAAATATTTTAAAGATAAAAAAGCACGCTCTGTAAAGTTTTGCGTAATGCTTGATAAACCGGAAAGAAGAGAGGTTGAAGTAAAAGTTTCTTATTTAGGATTTACGATACCGGATAAATTTGTAGTAGGATACGGACTTGATTATGCTCAGAAGTACAGAAATCTTCCATATATAGGAGTGGTTTCGGTTGATTAATGTATTTGGAGGAAAGCGATTTTAAGTTATGAAAAGTAAAATAAGCTTTATATTTATAGCAATGATTATGTTTCTTATGTGGTGGATGTCTACCATAAAGAATATTTCAACCTGTGATTATAGTGATTTTAAAAGAGCTGTTGATACTAAAAGTATATATAATGTAAAGATTGTTCAAAATGAACAGGTCCCTACAGGAGCTGTAAAATTTAAGTTATCTAAGAAAAAAGATGCAAAGAGTAGTGTTTTATATGTTTCAGATGTAAAAAAAATAGAAACATTATTACAGCATGAAGGAGTAAGATATGCAGTTCAGGATATTCCGAGAGATTCCTGGATGCAGTCGCTTCTTCCGATGCTTATAGTTGTTGCAGTAGTTATTATACTTTTTACAGCAATATTAAATAGGCAAAATATGATGATGGGCGGACCTACTAATGATAAGATGTCGAATTTTGGTAAAAGTCGGGCTAAGCTCATAGAAGGCTCAAAAGTAAATGTAAGTTTTGAAGATGTTGCGGGACTTAAAGAGGAAAAAGAAGAATTAAAGGAAGTTGTAGACTTCTTAAAAAAGCCAGAAGATTTTACGACAGTAGGTGCGAGAATTCCTAAGGGCATACTTCTTGTAGGACCTCCGGGAACAGGAAAGACACTTCTTGCAAAGGCGATTGCCGGAGAAGCGGATGTGCCATTCTTTTCAATATCAGGATCCGACTTCGTTGAAATGTTTGTAGGTGTTGGAGCATCAAGAGTAAGAGATTTATTTGAAAGTGCAAAGAAATCTGCTCCTTGTATAGTATTTATCGACGAAATAGATGCAGTAGCAAGAAAAAGAGGAGCGGGTCTAGGTGGAAGTCATGATGAAAGAGAGCAGACTTTAAATCAGATGCTTGTCGAAATGGATGGATTTGATATAAATGAAGGCATTATCGTTATGGCAGCTACTAACAGAGTTGATATCTTGGACCCTGCAATTATGAGACCGGGACGATTTGATAGAAAAGTTGCAGTTATGAGACCTGATGTTGAAGGAAGAGAAGCAATATTAAGAGTACATGCTAAAAATAAACCACTTTCTGATGATGTAAACTTGGAGCATCTTGCAAGAACAACTGCAGGATATACAGGAGCTGATCTTGAAAATATTTTAAATGAGGCGGCTATACTTGCAGCAAAAGAAAAGAAAGCTTATATATCTGATAAAGACATAAAGGCTGCATTTATAAAGACAGGAATTGGTACAGAAAAACGAAGCAGAGTTATTTCCGAAAAAGAAAAGAAGATTACTGCATATCACGAAAGCGGACATGCTATTTTATTCCATGTACTTGAAAAAGTGGGACCTGTATACACTATTTCAATAATTCCTACAGGAATGAGTGCAGCAGGATATACAATGCCGCTTCCTGATAAGGATGAAATGTTTATAACTAAAGAAACTATGCTTGAAGATATTATGGTAAGCTTAGGCGGTAGAATAGCTGAAGAAATGATATTTAAAGATGTTACAACCGGAGCATCAAATGATTTACAAAAAGCTACAAAGACAGCAAGAAATATGGTCATGAAATATGGAATGTCCGATAGAATAGGACTTATTTCATATGGAGAAAGTGATGAGGAAGTATTCTTAGGAAAGGATCTTGCAACGGAAAGACCATATGGCGAAAAAATTGCAACGGAAATTGATGAAGAAGTTAAGAATATTATTGATGAGTGTTATGCTAAAGCCAAAAAGATATTGGAAGAGCATATAGATGTGCTTCATTCTTCAGCTAAGCTTTTAATTGAAAAAGAAAAAATTTCAGGCAAGGAATTTGAAACTTTGTTCTTATAATAATACACTTATGCAACCTGCACAAACATAAATTTGAAATGAATATATGTTTGTGCAGACTTTTTTACACTCAAATGATACTATAATGACATAAACCCCTAATACATATATTTTTACTATCCCCATAGTAAAAATACCTTCTCCTAAGGACAGCCGTTGGCTGTTCTTTTTTTACTCTATTACTCTATAATATATATTTATAATATATAGATTAATTTTGGATTTAAGAAATTTTTTTATTTTCTCTTGTTTATTATTAAAAAAATATATTGAAACTTATATGCTTATATGATATAATCTGAAACTGTCAGTTTGATAAGGCATATAGCATATATTGACTGTCGGTGTGGCGGAACTGGCAGACGCGCAGGACTTAAAATCCTGTGGTGGCAACACCATGTGGGTTCGATTCCCACCACCGACATTATTTAAAGCATCGAAAAAAGAGCACTTTTCTTTTTTTATTCGGTGTTTTTTTTTATGCCTATTTTTATGTTTTATGCCTATCTTTATGATGTATCTTGTAGTAAAAGTAGAAAGACAGTCTAATATTATAAAAATGACCAGCATTTAAAAATAAAAAGTTAAATTAAAAAAAGTATAAAAAATATAAAAAAAATAAAAATATTCTGATATAATGAAACAAAATATTTCATTAGTAAAGAAAGGATATAATGATGATAGAGGATTTAAAGGGAGGAGACTATCACCCCAGTAAACAATCGAAAATATTGAAAATAGTTTTATTTTTAATATTTTTTGTAGTATTAGCTTTACTTATTGTTCAATCATTAAATACAGGTTCTATTAATGCAGATAAATATGTTTCTAAATTATATGGGACTGCATTTGCTTTACTTCCACCTATAATTGCCATAGGAATGGCACTGATAACAAAAGAAGTATATTCGTCACTATTCCTTGGAATTGTGACAGGTGCATTGCTTTATTCGGAAGGAAATTTGGAACTTTTTTATAATACATTGTTTTATAACAAAAAAGGCGGAATGATTACAACGATTTCCAATGAGTCACGTGTAAGCATACTTGTATTTTTAGTTACACTTGCATGGGTTACAGCTTTAATTAATAAATCCGGTGGAGCTAAGGCCTTTGGAGAATATGCTAAGAAGCATATTAAAACAAGAATCGGAGCACAGCTTCTTACAATGCTTCTTGGAATAGTTATTTTTATTGATGATTATTTTAATTGCCTTACAGTAGGATCAGTTATGAAGCCGGTTACAGATAAATATAATGTTTCAAGAGCAAAGCTTTCATATCTTATTGATGCAACAGCGGCTCCGGTGTGTATAATAGCTCCAATTTCAAGCTGGGCTGCAGCAGTTACATATTCTGTTCCTAAAGATGCACATGTAAACGGATTTGTAATGTTTTTAAGAACTATTCCATATAATTTTTATGCACTTCTTACTATTGCTTTTATGATATTTATTATCACAAGAAAAGTTGAGTATGGAGAAATGAGAATTCATGAAAAAAATGCTATAGACGGTGATATATTTACAAGTCACAAGCTAGAAGATAATACTAATAATATTAATTCAGATAAAATAGGGAGAGTATCAGATCTTATTATACCTATAATAGTTCTAATAGGTGCAGCAATATTCTTTATGCTTTATACAGGAGATTTTTTCAAGGGTAAAAGTTTTGTAGATGCTTTTTCAAGCTGTAATTCAGGAAAATCACTTGTTATGGCATCAGGTGTTTCAATTTTATTTATGTTCTGCCTTTATTTACTCGAAGGAACACTTTCATTTATAGAATTTATGAATAGTCTTCTTGAAGGATTTAAAAATATGTGCGGAGCTATTCTGATACTTATTTTTGCGTGGACTCTTTCAAGCATGACTTCACTTCTTGGAGCTGATGTATTCATTCATAATATTGTTGAAGGATCTGCAGGAGGCTTTACAATGTTCTTCCCATTTATACTTTTCCTTATAAGTGTGGTTTTATCATTTGCAACGGGAACAAGCTGGGGAACATTTACAGTTCTTATTCCGATTGTGTGTGAAGTATTTACGAATGCAAATGAACTTCAGGTTATAGCTATTGCAGCGGTACTTGCAGGATCTATTTGCGGAGATCATTGCTCACCAATTTCAGATACAACGATTATGTCTTCAGCGGGTGCAAGATGTTATCATATAAATCATGTAAGAACTCAGCTTACTTATGCTATGACAGTAGCGGGATTTTCAGCTATAGGATTTTTGATTGCCGGAATTATAGGCTATGTAACAGAAAGCCCAATGTCTATGATTGTAATGCCTTTAATGATATTTATAGTTTATCTCTTTATAGAAGTATTAAGAAAAAGAGGAGATATAGTGAATGATAAGGTGTTAAAACCGCTTAAATAGTAAGCTTTATTAAAGAACTTAAAACAAAAGAATTTAACTATTTAAAGCTTAAATAAAAATGTAAAATCTTAAATAAAAATGCATAAGCTTTTTGGTTTATGCATTTTTTTATTAAATAAAGTATTTGTGTGATAAAAACGATATAATAATTATAAGTGAGATTAGATATTTATAAAAAGGTGAATATTTATGAATAAAAATATAATTCCTATAGTGATACCTTCATATGAGCCGGATGAGAGACTTATAACATTATTAAATGAACTTGTAGAGAAAAATATAGGTCCAATAATTGTTGTAAATGATGGAAGCGGGGAAATATATGCTCCATATTTTAAAAAAGCAGAGGAAATAATTGGAAGAATCGGTGGAGAAGTCCTTACTCATTCACAAAATATGGGAAAAGGGAGGGCTTTAAAGACAGCATTTTCTTTTATAATTAATAAATATGATGCACTAGGATGCGTGACAGCTGATTCAGATGGACAGCATACTCCTATATGTATTTCAAAGATAAAGAAATGTCTTATAGAAAATCCGAATAATTTAATCTTGGGAGTAAGAGATTTTGATGCACCGGGAGTCCCTATAAAAAGTAAACATGGAAATAAAATTACTGTAAAAGCTTTGAAATTTTTTACAGGTATAAGTGTTTCCGATACTCAGACGGGGCTTAGGGGAATACCAATAGAATTTATGAAAAAACTTCTTAATGTAAGAGGAGAGAGATTTGAATTTGAAACTGAAATGCTTATTTATTCAAAAGATTCTTTCCCTATAAAGGAAGTGCCTATAGAAACAGTGTATGATTCAAAGGAAAATCATACGACTCATTTTAACCCGATAAAAGATTCAATAAAAATATATAAAATTTTTGGCAGAATATTTTCAAAATTTTTAATTTCGTCATTATCATCAAGTATAATTGATATTCTTCTTTTTGCACTATTTTGTAGAATATATAAGTCTCATTTTAAAATGTCTGAATATATATTTATATCTACTATATCCGCAAGAGTTATATCGGCGATTTATAATTTTATTATAAATTATATTTTTGTATTCAAAAGCAAAGAATCTAAGGCAATGGCTTTTATAAAATATACGATACTTGCTATTATACAGATGCTTTTAAGTGCTACACTTGTAACTTTAATCTGCTACCTTGTAGGAGATACATACAAAGTCTTAATTAAGATAATAGTAGATATAATTCTATTTTGCATAAGCTATTATATTCAGCAGATGATTGTATATAGAGGAAGAAACAAAAAAAGATAATAGATTTATAGCATGCAGGCTTCACATTCGCTTGAGCCTGTGCAATGGAAATTTTTATCTTTCTTTTTATTGGAAGCTGATTTTATCACTTGATCTTCGTCATAGTGTTCACTTCCATCTAGAACTTCCTGTCTTATTCTTACATAATAGATGGATATACAGCCTTTTTTAAATGCATAGATGTATGCTCTATTTAAATCTCTTGTTGTGGCATTTGCTGTCATAAATAATGTAAGAGAAATTGACTGATCTACATGAGATTGTGCAGCTGAAACTATATCAATTATCGCTTCAGGTCCTACTTCATAGGCACATTTTTCATAGTATTTATAGTTATCGTCCGAAATCCTAAATGCAGGGACATAAACTCTTCCGAGCTTTCCTTCCTTTCTTACTTCTATAGGAGATACTACAGGTTGAAGAGAAGGAGTACAGGATGAAAGGTAGGAGATTGATCCTGTAGGTGCTACAGCAAGAAGGTGCGAGTTTGCAATACCATACTTTTTAATGGACTCAGATAGATCTTTCCAATCTTTTACACTCGGAATATAAAGACCATATTTTTTGATAAGCTCCTTTACTTTTTCAGTTTTCGGCTGCTTTTCTTCTTTTAAATATTTTTCAAAATATGTTCCGTCAGCATATTCAGATAGTTTAAAGTCTTTAAATGTTCCCATTTCTTTTGCAAGCTTATTTGAAGCTTTAAAAGCATTATAAGAAAGGCAATAGAAAAATATATCAGTAAAATCTACTGCTTCTTTTGATGCATAATAGATATGATTTATGGATAAAAATCCGTGTAAATTCATTGCACCAAGACCTATTGCATGATTTTCTCTATTTCCTTTTTCGATAGAAGGAGCACAGCTTAAATCGGCAGATCTTGAGACATGATCAAGTGCTCTTATAGAATTTTCTACAAGCTCACCAAAATGAGAGGCATCTTCCATTGCAGAAGCAATATTTAAAGAGCCTAAGTTACAGCAGATATCATTTCCAATCTTATCAAATGATAAATCTTCTTTATATGAGCTTTCAGTAGAAACTTGTGCAATCTCGGAGCATAAATTACTCATGACTATTCTTCCAACTTTTTTATGAGGATTATGGTAATTTACTGTATCTTCAAAGAGGATATAGGGATAACCGGATTCAAAATGAAGCTCTGCTATGGTTTGAAAAAGCTTTCGTGCGGACGTGAAAGTCTTTCTTATTCTTGGATTATTAACTAAATTATCATATTCAGCTGTTATTGAAATATCAGTCATAGACTTACCATATTCTCGTTTTATATCGTAAGGAGAAAAGAGAGCCATATCCTTATTTTCTTTAGCAAGCTTAAATGTGATATCGGGAATTACAACGCCTAAGGAAAGCGATTTTATACGAATTTTTTCATCTGCATTTTCTCTCTTAGTATCTAAAAAGCTTAGAATATCCGGATGATGAACGCTTAAGTAAACAGCTCCGGCACCCTGTCTTTGTCCCAGCTGATTTGCATAAGAAAATGAATCTTCAAGAAGCTTCATTACAGGAACTACTCCAGATGCCTGATTTACTATTCCTTTAATAGGAGCACCCTTTTCTCTTAGGTTGGTAAGGCAAAGTGCAACTCCTCCGCCTCTCTTTGAAAGCTGAAGACTTGTAGAAATTGAGCGTGCAATGGATTCCATCGTATCTTCCACTCTAAGAAGGTAGCAGGATACATATTCTCCTCGTCTTAATTTTCCGGCATTCAAAAATGTAGGAGTTGCAGGTTGAAATTTGTTAGAGATGATGTCTGATACAAGCTTTTTAGCTAAATTCTTATCTCCTCCTCCGAGAAAGAGGGCATTCATAACGACTCTTTCTGAAAAGTCTTCAAGATACATCTTCTTATCGTCTGTCATAAGAGCGTATGATTTATAAAATTTCATTGCTCCCATAAGGCTTTTAAATGTAAAATTCTGCTTCTTCGCAAATTTAAGTAAATCCAAAATGAAATCTTCGTTATATTTATTTAAAATGGATGGGTCATAATATTTTTCTTTTACTAAATAATCGATTCTATCTTTTTCGTCTTTAAAAGTCATTCGGTTTGGTTTTATAACATTTTCAATGTAAAGCTCTACTGCTTTTTTATCGGCAGTAAAGTTATAATGACCGTCTTTGTCTTTAAATTGTGTAAGTGCATTTAAAGAAATGTAAGATTCGTTTTCATTTTTTTGCATGGTTAGTTCCCTTCGTTAAATGTTTTCTTTACCAAAGTCTGTACACGAGATACATCTTCATTTGTGCCTAAAAGTTCAAACTGATATAAAAGCGGCACATTTAATTTTTTCGACAGTATTGGACCTGCAATTGCATAACTGTCACCGAAATTTGTGTTTCCAGATGATATTACGGCAAGGCAGTGAGACCTATTCTTCGGATTATTTAAAAAGTGAATAATTTCTTTTTTTACTGCACCTTTAAATGATACAGTGCCATTTTTAGAAATGCCTCCTCCTGCATAAGTAGGTACGATTAAAACATAGTCTTCGTTAACTTCTATGGTTTTATTTTCATCAAGCGGAATACGAATATTTCTAAAACCTAATTTTTGAACGAATCTATGAGTGTTATTTGATTTCGTTGAATAATATACAATTAATTCTTTCATAAAAAGTTCCAATTTCTATAATATAAGCTAATACTTTTAAAAAATTTAATATTTGTAAAGCTATATAAAATTCATTAAAAATCCCAGTCCTCATCTTGTGTTTCTTCTGTAGTTCCTATGATGTAAGATGATCCGCTCCCTGAAAAGAAGTCGTGATTTTCGTTTGCTCTTGCAGAAAGCTGTGCCATAACTTCAGGTGAAATATGTGTTTCTTCTTCTGTAAATGGTGAATCATATCCTAAGTTTTGAAGGAATTTCCCTGCGTTATAAAGACTAAATCTTATTGCCTCATCTTCAATATCAAATCCTTTGTAAAGATCTTTTAAGTAATCTTTTTCAAGCTCGATTAACTTATACATAAGTTTAAAGACAAAGTCCTTCATTTCCTTTTTTCTTTCATCGCTTACTTTTTCAAGCTTTTTTTGATATTTGTATCCACTGTAAAAATTGTGAATTACTTTATCACGTAAAATTAATCGAATAATATCAGAAGTGTTGGGAAGCTTTCCTCTTGCTGAAAGATAAAAAGGAAGATAAAAGCCTCCATAAAGCAAGAATCCCGGCATTAAAGCTGCAGCAACCTTTGATTTTAAAGGATCATCTTCTACATAGTAAGGTATCAAGGCTTTTGCTCTTTTTTGAAGTTTATCATTATTTACTACCCATTCATGGGCTTCTTCAATTTGCTCACTTGAGCATAAGGTTGAAAAAATTGTTCCGTAGGATCTTGCATGTACTGCTACCATAAATGCAAAGTTTGCATAATTTGCTCCTTCGATGTCGGTAATAGAATTTTTAATCTGAGCTATATCTCCTACGGAAGCTTGAACTGTATCAAGTAGAGTAAGCCCTGTAAATGTTCTTGTGATAAGCTTTTGCCAATCGTTTCCAAGCTCTCTCCAGGACGGAAGATCATTTGAAACAGGAATATTTTCAGGAAGCCAAAAGTTTTGAGTTACTCTATTCCACACTTCAAGATCTTTTTCATCTTCTATATTGTTCCAGTTGATTGCATGCATATTAAATCCGTTATCGTTAAATGCATAATTAACCGGTGATTGTGAGTGATTTAAGTAATTATTAGCCATTATTTTCTCCTGACAGTTAGTCTTGTCTTATTTAACAATGTTTAATTTTGCTTGATTTCATTTGACAATAGATAAATGAATTTCAAACGGTCTTCATCATACCACAATATATAGTGTCTATCAATAAAAATTTTACATTATATAGTGTGTATGCAAAAGAAAACATAAAAGTAGATACGGAAGAAAAGTAACTATAAGGGATTTTTCTTTAAATAACAGTACAAAAATAGTATAATTCAAGTATATATGCAAAAATATAAATAGAGGAAGGATTATATTTTGAAAATTATTCATTGTTCTGATTTACATTTAGATTCTAAAATGGAAAGCAATTTGTCAGCCGAACAGGCAAAAAATAGAAGAGAAGAGCTTCTTAATACATTTGCTAAAATGGTGGACTATGCCAATGAAAACGATGTATCGGTGATAATGATTGCGGGGGATATGTTCGATAAACCGCAGATTAGAAAGTCTGCTAAAATTCGTGTGCTTGAAGAAATACGAATTCACAGCTGTATAGATTTCTTGTATTTAAGAGGAAATCATGATAATGCTGACTTTTTCTCGGATTTAGAGGAAGAAGATTTCCCTAAAAATTTGAAATTGTTTAATAATAAGGATTGGACATCATACGAATATAGCTTAGGAATTAAGAAGCTTAAAATTAGTGGAAGAGAACTTACGGATGAAAATAGTATGACACTTGCTGCAAATCTTGTACTAGATTCAGCAGATTTAAATATAGTGATGCTTCATGGACAGGAGAGAGAAGGAAATATTAAAGTTCCTGAAAATGAACTTATAAAGCTTAATGATTTTAAAAATAAAAATATAGATTATTTGGCACTCGGTCATATACATTCATATAGAAGAGAAAGATTGGATGACAGAGGAATATATTGTTATTCAGGATGCCTTGAAGGCCGAGGCTTTGATGAATGTGGAGAAAAGGGATTTGTATTACTTGAAGTGAATGATAAAAAAGGAATAAATGACACATTTATACCTTTTTCATATAGAAAGCTTCATACAATCGATATAGAAATCGATAAGGATACAACTATCCGTGAGATAAAAGAAAAGATGGAAGAAAGTGTAAAAAATATATCAAATAAAGACCTTATAAAATTTATATTAAAAGGTAAAACTACACTTGATATATCGGATTCAACTGTAGAAGCTATAAAAAACGATTTTTCGGACAGATTTTATTTTGTAAAAATCTACAACGAAACAAGTGTATATATAAATTATGAAGATTATAAAAATGATAGAAGTCTAAAAGGTGAATTTGTACGTCTTGTACAAAAAGAAAATTTAAAAAATGAAAAAGACAGAAATGAGATTGTTGAAATGGGAATCAAAGCCATCTTGGGAGAGGATGTGTTTTAATGAAATTAGTTAAATGCCATATTACGGGATTCGGAAGGCTTTGTGATTTTAAGTATGATTTTGACCCGAAGGTAAATAATATATTTGAAGAAAATGGCTGGGGAAAAACTACATTTTCAGCCTTTATAAAAGCGATGTTTTATGGACTTAAGTATTCACCAAAGTTAAAATCAAAGTTCCTTGACAGAGAGCATTATAATCCATGGAATAGAGGAATTTTTGGCGGAAATCTTGTCTTTAAAACAGATAAAGGCATATTTAGAGTGGAAAGAACTTTTGGGAAAAGAGATAAAGACGATACTTTTAAACTATTTGACGACAAAACGGGAAGAGAATCGGATGCTTATACTAATAATCTTGGAGAAGAGCTTTTCGGAGTAGATGAAGAATCTTTTGAAAAAACTGTATTTATCGGGCAAGAAGACCTTGAAACCAAAATAACGGATAAAATTAATGCTATGGTGGGGGATTTGTCCCAAACTAAAGGGGATATGGATGTTTTTGAAAGAGCTGTTGCAAAAATAGGTGAAGCAAAGAAAATATATAAAAATTCAAGTAAGAAAAATCCGGGAAAGATTGATGATTTACAGGAGAAAATTAAGCAATTAGAAAAATCAAAGGAAGAAATAGAGCCTAAAAAAGAAGCTTATAGTAAGCAACAAGAAATTGTAAACGAGGATAAGACAAAGTTAAAAGAGTTAAGAGCTGAAAAGGAAAATTTAAGAGAACAAATTCAAAAATGCAGCAAAGCTGCGGAGAAAAATGGAATTTTTCAAACACAAAATGAGCTTTTGAACAAGAAAAAAGAAACGCTTGAAAAAATAAATCAATTCTTTAAGGATAAAGAAATAAAAGAATCCGATATTTCAAATGCAGAAGATTTGATTCAAAAAATTATAGTTGATAAGAGAAGTATTGATGCTAAAAAGAATGATTTACCTAAGAAAGAAGATATAGAAAGAGTAAATAGGCTTTTTGAAGAAAATAAGCCGGAAGAAGAGAAGCTTAGTGAATGGAAAAGTGAAGCTGAAAAATTACAGGAATTAAGAGCTAAGAAGGAATCTCTCAAATTATCCGGTGAAGATGAGCAGGAATTAAAAGAATTAAAGGAATTTTTCGGTAATTTTAAACCTACACAGGATGATATATTAAGTGAACTTAATAATGGAGGAAAAGTTTTTGAACTAAAAGGCAGAAAAAATATTGTAGAAGATAGTCTTGAAAAAGAATTTTCTCAGCTTGATAAATTAAATTCAGATAGTTCTCAAAAGATGAACACACTGTTTGTTTGCTTTATTACTCTATTTTTAATGGTCGCAGCATTTATATTCTTTAATATATTTAAGTCGATTTTAACTAATATTTTGGGATATTTTTCGATAGTGCTTGCATTTATATTTTTGGCAGGATATTTTTTCAGAAGAAATATTTTAAGAAAGAAGAAAAGGCGGGAAGCTGAGTATATAGAAGAAAAAATAGAAGAGTTAAAAGAGCAATTAACTTCTATTGATAATGAAATAGCCGGTATAGAAACTAAAACAGAGAATTTTTTGGGACAATATAATTTTACCGAAGACAAAGGAAATACTGAAAAATTAAACGATTTACAAAAGAAACTTGATCGATTTGAATCTTTGGAGAAGATGGATTCCAATTTTAAAAAAAATAAAGATATTGAAGAGATATCAAATCTAGAATTAAAGCTTCATACGGAAATGGGATATTATGCGACATTTTACGGCGTGGATTTAATAAGAGAAATGAAAGAAATGTATGTTATAAAAAGGCTTTCTGAAGATTTGGAGCTTAAGAAAAAAATCGATACATCCAAAGGAAATCTGGAGCTTCTTAATCATAGAGTAGAAGAATCAAATAGGGATATCGAAACATTTATTTCAAAATTTGATTTTAATGAGTACGAACAAGGCGAAGATGACAACTCAAATGAATCTGTTCAAAAGAAAAAAGTCGCAGTAGTAAGAAAAAATTATGAAGATTCTAAAAATATAAAGAAGGAGATAGAGGAGCTTAAGAAGGATATAGATAAGTTAAAGCCTGAAATAATGCCGGATATTGCCACGGATGATATAGACAAAATGCAAAATAGAGATAGAGAACTTGACCAAATTATAGAGGAACTTCACAAAAAATATATTGAAGATGCTAATAGGGTAAGTGAACTTTCTGAAGAGCTTTCCGTGCTTGAAGATGAACAAAATAAAGAAGGGGATTTAAGAGAAGAAAAAGAAAAGTACGAAAGAAAATTTGAACTTTTAAAACAAACTGAAAGCTTACTACAGAAAGCAAAAAGTGCTTTTATGGAAGAATATATGAGCCCTATTCATAAAAAGATGGAATCATATGTAGACTCTATTTATCCTGAGAAGAAAAATGAATTGTCAAATATAAGCTTTGAAATTAATATGGATTTAAAGGTTACTATAAATTACAAAGGCTATACAATGAAGTTAGATTATTTAAGTAATGGCTTTAAAGATATGTTAGCTTTGTGTGTAAGGTTTGCACTAATTGATATAATGTATAAGGAAGAGCATCCAATTATTATTATGGATGATCCATTTACTGCATTTGATAAGGATAAGGTGAAAGAGGGAGTAAAGCTCATAAAGAAGCTGTCCGAAAATAGACAGATTATATATTTTACGTGTCATAAGAGTAGAGAGATATCTGTATCTGAGTAAAAAAAAGCATATAACCAGAAATATGAAATGGTTATATGCTTTTTTAATTAATTTATATGTCTTTTTCAAAGAGATTTTTGAAAAGAGCTATCTTTTCTTCAGATGTATCGCTACTTAAGAATTCGATATGTCCTTTACCATTTTCCCTTAAAAGATTTCTACTTGAAAGAAGCCTTTTTAATGCTCTTGAAGTTTCATTAGCTCCGTCAAAAAAAACCGGATTATTTTTAAGAGTATTTTGTATTTCTTTTCTTATAAATGGATAGTGAGTACAGCCCGTTACAAAGGCATCTACAGGATTTTCTATGTAAGGCTTTAAAAGATTCGTTAAAAATTCTTTAAATTCATAAGTATTTGTTTTATTATGCTCAACATATTCCATAAGCCCTGGACATGCTAGTGGGATTAGTGTTGAATCACCTTTGTATAAATCAATAAGTTCTTTTAGGTTCTTACCGGTAATTGTTATAGGTGTTCCCATGATTAGGATTCTTCCATTAGGAAATGCAGCTACAGCAGGCTTTATAGCAGGCTCAATTCCTACAATAGCAAGCGAAGGAAATTGCCTTCTTACTTCAATAATAGAGGCACTTGTTGCTGTATTACATGCAATTACAAGTCCTTTTATGCCTAAATTAAAAAAATGTTTTATATTATTTATAGTAAGTTTTTGAATTTCTTTTACTGATTTTGTACCATAAGGAGAATTCTTTGAATCACCAAAAAATATAAAATTCTCATGAGGCAAAACTTTTACTAATTCTTTTAACACGCTGATTCCGCCTACTCCAGAATCAAAAACTAAGATGGGCATATCTTTTTCGTAAGTCATAAAATCTCCTTATAGATGTGAATTATTATAGATGCGAAAAAGTGTTATAGATATATCATTAAACACTTATATTATGGATCTTAAAATAAAGCAGATAACGGGAATCGAACCCGCCTCCTCAGCTTGGGAAGCTGATGTACTACCGATATACTATATCTGCATATTAATTAACAATTAAATTACAATTAAATTAATAGAGGCATTACACTATGAGGTAATTACTAGCTGTATTATATTACATAGTAACTATAATAGTAACTATACCAGTATTATCTTACATAGTAACTAATAGTAGCATTACATTATGATTCATGCAATACTATAACAATATATTTTTTATATGAAACCTCCGTCAACTCCGATAATTTGACCGGTTAAATATTTAGGTGAGTTTGATAAAAATAGGCAACACTTTGCGACTTCTTCAGGAGTGCCTAAACGAGAAAAGGGGATTTCGTTAATAAGAGAAGATATTTCATCTTCAGAATACATTTTGTTCATATCAGTATCAATTACACCGCAAGCTAATGCATTAACTGAAATATTTGAAGGAGCAAGTTCTTTTGCAAGTGCCATAGTAAAAGCATTTACTCCGCCTTTTGATGCAGAGTAGGAGACTTCCATTGAAGCACCGACTCTTCCCCACATAGAAGAAATATTTATAATGCTTCCGATTTTCCTTTTTATCATCTTAGGAACAAAAAGCTTTGTTGAATAAAAAATGCTTGATAAATTTGTATTTATTACTTCCTGCCATTTTTCAACAGGAGTTTCGGTAATCAAATTAGTATAAGAAATTCCTGCATTGTTTACAACACAGTCTATGTGTGGGAAATTTTTTTCAATCTCTTTATACATATTTTCCATAAAAGTAAAGTCGCTTACATCTCCTATGAATGTAATTACTTTTATATGAAAATCTTTCTCCAAGGCTTTGGAAAGGGATTCAAGCTCACTTTTCCTTTTTTTGCATGAAAGTGCTAAGTTGTATCCGCTTTTTGCAAATTCTATTGCAACAGCTTTCCCTATTCCCCTTGAAGCTCCTGATATATATGCATATTTTGGGTGAAATTCGTCATTTGCACCAGACTCGTTATTTATATTAAAGTTTGCATTTGTGATTTTCATCATAAGAACCCTTTCATAAAAGTTAATAAAGCTTTTATATTGGAAATTAGTATAAATCTTTTATAAAAATGTTGTAAAATCGCATAATTATTACAATTAAGCTTTTCAGCAGAAATTATATCATAGTTATTATTATATAATAGTGAAAATTTATAATTTATAAGTGGTAAATTATAAGACAACTGTGATATAATGACACAAAACAATATTTATTATAAAAGAGGGGCAGAAGAAATATGAGACTAATAATCACAGGAAAAAAAATAGAACTTACAGAAGGATTAAAAGCAGCAGTCGAGGAAAGGCTTTCCAAGCTTGATAAATATATAAGTGAGGATACTTTATGTAAGGTAACGCTTAGCGTTGAAAAGGATAGGCAAAAAGCTGAAGCAACAATTCTTATGAAGAGGCATACAGTAAGGTCGGAGCAGGTAAGCGACGATATGTATATTTCAATAGACAGGGTTGAGGAAACTATAGAAAAGCAGCTTAAAAAGTACAGGGATAGGATGATTACAATTAAACAGGATGCTGCGACCAATTTTAAACAATCGTTCCTTAGTACTGAAATAAAAGAAGAAGAACCGACGATTTCAATAGTAAGGACTAAAAAATTCGGACTTAAACCTATGTATGCTGAAGATGCATGTCTTCAGATGGAACTGTTGGGACATAGCTTCTTTGTATTTAAAAATGCAGATACAGATGAGGTTAATGTGGTCTATAAAAGAAAAGGCAATACATACGGACTCATAGAACCGGAAGATTTTTAAAAATTTAAAAAATTTAAAAAACTTTAAAAGAAGGCCTCAAAAGAGATATGTTCCAATAAGGAAAACTCTTTTGGGGCTTTACTATGCTTTAAAGATTTTATTTTAAGGGGAGAAGAATTATGGGAAGTAAATGTTACATAGGAAAAGACTTAAAAGATTATAGGAAAAAAAGGGGACTTACACAGGAAGATTTGGCAGAGATAATAGATTGCTCTACAAGTACGGTTTCAAGAATTGAAAATGGGGAAATTCAATCTTGCAGCCGAGCTTATAAAACAATTATAAATTTACTGAAAGATTTTCATGAAACAGATGAAGAATTATATATTCATTCAAAGGAATTCAAAAAGCTTTTATATTTTATGGAAAATGTAAAAGGAGATGATGTAATTAAAAAATTAGATGAATTAAAAAAAGAATGGGAAGGTAATCCCGGAGAGCATTTACTTGAATGGAGCAATATCCTTTGGGAACTTATTTGTAATTATTCATATTTTAAAGAAAATCTTGCTAACTGCGAAAAAGTAAATTCTATTCATGAACGATATAAAGTATTTATAAATAAACTATTTAATCCATCCGATATATCTCAAATCGAAAAATTTTTCTCAAAAAGAATAAATTATTCAGAAACTATGACATTAAATATTTATTGCATTTTAATCCATTTAACGGGAGACAATGAAAAAGCTTTATCTTATCTTGATATGCTTATTCATAACTTGGAGAAGTTTTGTTTAAATGAAGATAAAAAACATAGGGAACTTGCAGGATTATATAATAATAAGGCATATATATTTTTAAAAAGTGGAGCTTTAAAAAAGGCTGATGAGATGCTTGCTATAGGTTGGAAATATGCGAAGCATATGGGAAGCTTACATGTAATTAAGTCACTTTTTTATAATCATGCATGTCTTTCTAAAGTGGTAGGTAAAAAAGAAGATTTTAATAGAGATATATTAGCTGTTGATACAATGATCGGATTTTCAAACCCCAAAAAGCATAAAATATTTTCCAATTCTAAAATATCTAAAGAAGATAAATTAAAAGATGCAAATAGAATAATATTTATTTTATAAAATTAAGCACATAACTTGAAGATGTTTTCTAAAAGCGTTATATTTACTATGCTTTTTGTTTGATAGAATAAGAATTGGAGAACAATGTGAAAATACAGGTGGATGGATTAAATATCCGCTACAAGGAATATGGAAGCGGAGATAAAACCGCTGTAATTTTGGAAGGCTGGGGAACAAGCATTGAAATATATGACAGTATAGCAAAAGCTATCTGTGACAATTATAAGGTGGTAGTTTTTGATTTGCCGGGATTCGGAGAAAGTGATGAACCTTTATCACCTTGGGGAGTTTCGGAATATTCAGCTTTTTGCCTTAAATTCTTTGAAAAAATTGGGATTAAACAGGCTACGCTAATAGGACATTCGTATGGAGGAAGAATTATAATATATCTTTCTTCAAATAAAGTCGATTTTAATATTGAAAAAATAGTTCTTATTGACAGTGCAGGTATAATGCCTAAAAGAAGTGCAAAGCAGAAATTTAAAATTAAGCTTTATAAAATAAAGAAAAAATTATTTCATTTGCCTTTCATATATTTCTTCTTTTCCTATATGATAGATATTTGGATGCATAATCAGGGCTCGGAAGATTATAAAAATGCAAGTGATATGATGAAAAAATGTCTTGTAAAGTCGGTAAATCATGATCTTACTGATAAGTTACAATATATAGAGCCTGAAACTCTTCTTATTTGGGGAGATAAGGATGATGCTACGCCTTTAAATGATGCAAAAATTATGGAAAGTAAAATTAAGAACGCATCCCTTGCAGTGATTGAAGGAACGGGACATTTTTCATTTTTAGAAAAGCCGTTAGTGTTTAAGAAAATCATTCGTGCATTTTTGGTTTAGGCTTCAAAAATTTGGACTTAGCTTTAGAAAAGCTTCGGCTTTTAATTTAATTTTCGATATTTAATATTGGAGTAAAAGATGACACTCATTATAGACATAATTTCTCTTGTGATAACTATAATCGCTATGTATTTTATCGGAGTATATAATCTTCACATGTTTCAGCAAAATACATATATAAATTCTGAACATGCGGTTTGGCTTGAAAAATTTAATGAAAGACAGAGAGTTCTTCTTTTGTCACTTATCTTCGGATTGTTGGTAGAAATAGCCTTAGAGGTAAGTAAGGAAGGATTTATTGGAATTTTTTATGTATTTATAGCAATAGTTATGCTTATTTATTATATAAAAATAGAGAAGCTTCCAATGAAAAAGCCACTTGTTTGGACTGATAGAGCTAAAAGGCTTTTTATTACATACTTAATTTTAAATTTAATTTTAGCAGCAGCGGTCGGATTTTTAATAAGTAAAAAAATCGGGTATAGCTACGCTTTTATGGGAATATGGGCTATTATTTCTCCATATCTTATGATTTTATCCAATATCATAAATTATCCTATGGAAAAATATGTAAGAAATTATTATATAAATGATGCAAAGAAAATTCTTAAAAAGATGCCGGATATGAGAATTATAGGTATTACGGGGAGTTATGGGAAAACAAGCGTAAAATATTATCTTGAGACGCTTCTTAAAGCGAAATTTAATGTTGTAAAAACACCTGCAAGCTTTAATACACCTATGGGAATTGTAAAAACTATAAGAGAGGATATAAAACCCGATACAGAAATTTTTCTTTGTGAAATGGGTGCAAGAAAGGTTGGAGAAATAAAAGAGCTTTGTGATATTGCACATCCAGACGACGGAGTTATCACATCTATAGGGCCTCAGCATCTTGAAACTTTTCTTTCCATGGAAAATATTGTTTCCACAAAATATGAACTTGGAGATGCAGTGAATCAAAAAGGAAATGGACGCTTATTTTTAAATATGGACTGCGATTATGTAAGAAATAATTGCGAAAAATATAAAGATATAGTGCCATACTATGTAAATGGGAAAAAAGAGACAAAAAATCCAGAATTATTTATAAATGGCTATTATGCAACTGATGTTAAAGTAAATGATATAGGAACAGAATTTACAATGCATACTCCTAATGGAGAAATAGAGACATATCAGATGAAGCTTATCGGAGCACATAATGTTATAAATGTTGTAGGGGCTATTGCAGTAGCAAATATTTATGGGATTCCTTTAAATAAATTAAAAACACAAGTAAGAAGACTTAGACCGGCACCGCACAGACTTTCAATTATACCTAAGGGAAATATAACAATAATAGATGATGCTTATAACTCAAATCCGGTAGGTTCAAAAGCGGCAGTTGAAACTTTAGCTATGTTTTCGGGAGTTAAGATACTTATAACTCCAGGGATGGTTGAACTGGGAGATAAAGAAGAAGAATATAATAAAGCATTCGGAAATTATGCTGCAGAGTGCTGTGACTATGTAGCACTTGTAGGAGAAAAACATACAAAGCCTATATATGAAGGACTTATAGAAAAAAGTTTTGATAAAAATAAGATTTTCGTATGTGAACGACTTTCGGAAGCTATGGAATTTGTGACCAAAATAAATGCAGAAGATAAGAAAAAATTCGTGCTTTTGGAAAACGATTTAACGGACAATTATTAGTATAAAATAATTCAATAGATAAGTATTTTTAAATAAGATATTGATTAAGTAATGCATTAAAGAAGGACAAGGAAAAAATGAAATTAAGAGTAGCAATTCTTTTCGGCGGTAAAAGCGTAGAACATGAAGTTTCGATAATTTCGGGACTTCAGGCATATAACAATATTGATAAAGATAAATATGATGTATTTCCTGTGTATATTTCAAAGAAAAATGAAATGTATGTAGGGGATTTGATATCAAATATTGATAATTTTAAGGATATAGATAAAGTTATAAGAGAATCCAAAAAAGTTATTCTTATAAACGATGATGGAGAATGCAAATTTATTACGGAGCATAATTCTTTATTTAAGAAAAGAGAAGAATGGCCTGTTGATTTAGTAATCCCTGTAGTTCACGGGACTAATGAGGAGGATGGAGCACTTCAAGGGTATCTTAAAACAGTGGGTGCTACTTTTGCAGGCTCTGATGTAACAGCTTCTGCAGTCGGAATGGATAAATATATTCAAAAAGTTCTTTTAAGAGAAAATGATATTCCTGTACTTTCTGCAATGAAATTCAATATGGGAGATTATGAAAATATAGATAAGATGATTGAAAAAATTGAAGAATCTATAGGATATCCTATTATTGTAAAACCGATAGATTTAGGCTCAAGTGTTGGAATTAGCGTTGCAAAGGAAAGAAGTGAACTGGTTGATTCAATCGATAATGCATTTTTGTATGCACAAAATATTTTGTGCGAGCATGCAATTTTAAATTTAAGAGAAGTAAACTGTGCAGTTTTGGGAAATGAAATAGATGCCTTAGCTTCAGAAATAGAAGAGCCTATGCACACAAAGGATATTTTATCCTACGAGGACAAATATGGAAATGGACAAAAGTCGGAAGATTCGAGAGGAATGGCTTCTTTAAAGAGGCAGATTCCTGCAAAAATTGATAAGGATATGTATGATGATATCAAAAAATTGGCTATAAAATCGTTTAAAATTTTAGGATGTAATGGAGTAGCAAGACTTGATTTTATGATAGATGTCGATACAAATAAGTATTATTTTAATGAAATTAATACTATTCCGGGTTCACTTGCGTTTTATTTATTTGAACCTTTGGGAATTAAGTATAAGGAGCTTTTGGATAGAATTATAAATCTTGCTGAAGAAAGAAAGAGAAATGAAAATAATATTACATATTCTTTCGATACAAATATTTTAAAAAATGTATCAGGAAGCGGAAGTAAAGGAGCTAAGAGATAAGATTGCTTCTCTTACTTTTTTATCGATATGTTTAAGCTCATCTCTTGATAAATCTTTAGTATAAATAGGCTTTCCGATATTAATATATACATCAGTAGCTTTTACAAGAAAGGGATTTTTGCTTAGAACATTATTAGTTCCTTTTATGGAAATGGGGATAATTGGAGCTTTAGTTCTGGTTGCAATCTTAAAGCTCCCAGCTTTAAATTCTCCAAGATTCCCATCTTTTGAACGTGTTCCTTCGGGAAATACGAATATGGAAATTCCACTTTTAATTTTGTTTATAGCTTTATTTATAGTTAAAAGTCCGGCTTTGATATTTTTTCTGTCAAGAAACATACATTCAATTAAATACATCCATACGTTGAGAAATGGTACTTTTAAAAGCTCTTTTTTTGCAAGATATCCGCAAGGGCCTTTTATATAAGGATAAGTTGTTACAACATCGAATATACTTAAATGATTTGCAGTAAATAAAACAGAAGTATTTTCTGGAATATTTGAAAGTCCTGAAATATGAACCTTTATAGTGAGAGTTACTATAAGAAGCTTAAAAATGAATTTTACAATTATATTGGATATTTTTTCAGATAATTTTGAGTTGAAAATTCTTAAAATGCAAAGAAAAATCATTATGGGAATGCTTAATATAAAAAATATAAGAATTTCTGCTAAAGCTAAAATTGAACGAATCATGTTTTCTCCTTTATTTTTCGGATAAGTCTTATCTTGTTAAAATTAAAAATTATCTATAAAATATGTTTAAAAATTTTTATCCATACACTATCCATACGCTATTGATATGCTCTCCATATGCTATTGATATGTTATTGAAATAATAACATTATTTTTATAGTAACATATATAAAATTGTAAAATCCGAAATATTATATCATAAAATACATTGTGAGTAAGACTTTAAAGAAAAATGATTTTATGATATAATAAGGTGATTAATTTCGGCGGGAGGAATTATTACATGGAACGAATTGATATAGAAAAAATCCGAGCATCGGTACAAAACAATTGTGGCAACATGGTTGAAATAAGGCTCGATAGAGGGCGAAATAAAGTTGATGTTGAAAAAGGTGTTATTAAAGGTGCATATTCGTCAATTTTCACTATACAACTTGACGATGAAAGTGACGAGAAACCGAATAGAATTTTATCATTCAGTTACACAGATATTATTACTAAAGATATAAGAATGAGGCTTAGATAAAATTTTGATTTGTTGAAGGAATATTGATAATGAAAAATGTGTTAGAAAATATAGAATTTAATAAAAATCAAAAAGTAAAAAAAAGCAATGTAATTACTAAAAAAAGTGCTGCAATATTTATGGCTGCACTTTGCTTGTCATTATCTTCCGGAACATATACTGAAAATGTATATGCAGTTAGAAGCATAAATCAAATTCAAAGCGAAAAAAATCAGGTAAAAAGTAATTTAGATGCCGTGAATTCAGAACTTGTAAGTCTTATGGCAAACGTTGATGCTTTAACAACTGAGATTTCGTCAAAAGAAGAGGAAATAAAAGCGTTAAAGGAAAATATAGGATATGCTGAAAAGGCAGTGGATGATCAGTACAAGGCGATTAAGTTAAGACTTAAATATACATATGAGAATTCAAGCACCAATAATATATTGACAATAATTTTAGGATCTAAAAGTATCGGAGATTTCATAAATCGAGTTGAATATGTGAATAGTATTTATAAATATGATGAAGATCTTTTGGAAACTTATGATGCTACGGAAAAGGAGCTTGAAAATTTAAAGAAAATTGCTGAAGAAGATAAAGTTACTCTTGAAGCAAAAAGAAACGAACTTGCAGCGGGACAAGCACAGCTTAACGCAAAAATAGCATCACTTAAAGCTAAGATGGGCAATATTGATAAAGAACTAAAAGAAGCACAAGAAATTGCAAGAAAAAAGGCTGAAGAAGAGAGAAGACGAGCTATGCTTGAACAGGAAAGAAGAGCAACTTCAGCTAGAGGCGGAAGACATAGAGGCAAAGAATATAGCTATATGGAAGGCGGAAATCCTGAAGGAAGTGTTAATGGAGGATCTATAGTAGGATATGCAAATCAATTTGTAGGTAATCCATATGTATGGGGTGGAAATAGTCTAACAGATGGAGTTGACTGCTCAGGATTTGTACATCAAGTATATAGAAAATTCGGGCATAAATTACCAAGATATTCTCAGTCATTTCTAGGAGTTGGGAAGCCTGTTGGAATAGACAATATTCAACCCGGAGACATAGTAATTTATCCAGGACATGTTGCAATGTATGCAGGCGGTGGCAAAATAGTAGAAGCACAGGATCCTAAGCACGGCATCACGAATAATAGATCTCTTCATTCAGGAAGAATACTTGGGATAAGAAGACTTTGATTTATGAATATAAATAATCATTCAAAAAATAAAAAAGGCAAATATCTAAAAATCGTAATTACGTTTTTGGTATTTGCTTTTATAATTTATGTCGGATATGATGGATTAAGTAATAAGGGTAAGATAGATTACAAAAGAGATAGAAATAAAACTGTTTTAACAATAGACGGTGAAAATATTACTTTTTCTGATATTGCATATTATTTTTTGCGTAAAGAAAGAGATATTGAAGAAGAAGCACTTATATATAATCCGTCTGCACCGAAGGATTTTTGGAATACCCAAAAGCATGGCATAATTTTGTCAGCAAAGGTAAAAAAAGAAACTTTAGAACTTATTATACATGATGCTATAATTTATAAGCTTGCTAAGGAAAATAAAGTAGAACTTAATCTTAAGGAACAGGAATATTTTTCTGATAAACGTAAAGATTTTTGGGATGATTTGTATGAAGAGCAGCTTGAAAATCTCTATACGACGAGGGCGAATGTAAATATCGCTATGAAAAAGACTGCTATAGCTCAGAAATATCAGAAGATGCTTGCCGAAAAAAAGAAAATTTCTTATGCAAGATTGAGCTATGGCGGAGATATATATGAAAATATGTTAAAAGAGCATAAGGTACGAGTTAATAAAAGGCTGTGGAATAGAGTTATAATGGGCGAAGTCACATTGAGGCATCATAAAGTTAACTTTGTTCATAAGATACTAAACTAATAGAAAAGGTGAAAAAAATGGAAAAGAAGATAGGAAGAAATGAACCGTGCTGGTGCAATAGCAATAAGAAATATAAAAATTGCCATATGGCTATGGATCAGAAAATTTATGCGGCGGCACTGAAAGGACAACTTGTTCCGAGACGTGATATGATAAAGACTCCAGAGCAGATTGAAAAAATCAAAAAGAGTGCAGTAATAAATGTAGCTTGTCTTGATGAAGTCGAAAAAGCTATAAAGCCGGGAATGAGTACGCAGGATATAGATGATATCGTTTATAAAGTTACAAAGGATATGGGAGGAGTTTCAGCCTGCCTTAATTATGAAGGATTTCCTAAAAATGTATGCACTTCTATAAATGATGTTGTTTGCCACGGAATACCATCAAAGGATACGATTTTAAAGGATGGCGATATTATAAATGTAGACTGTTCCACTATTTTAGACGGATATTATTCTGATTCTTCAAGAATGTTTTTGGTAGGAAATGTAAGCGAAGAAAAGAAAAAGCTTGTTCAGGTTACCAAAGAATGCGTAGAACTCGGACTTAAAGAAGTAAAACCTTGGGGATTCTTAGGAGATATGGGACAGGCTGTTCATGAACATGCTGAAAAGAATGGATACTCTGTAGTAAGAGAAATCGGAGGACATGGATGCGGAGTTGAATTCCATGAAGATCCATGGGTTGGCTATCTTACAAATAGAGGAGAAGATATGCTTTTAGTTCCGGGATTTATGTTTACAATTGAACCTATGGTAAATATGGGAAAAGCAGATATATTCACAGATGAAGATGATGGATGGACAGTATATACAGAAGATGGGAAGCCTTCAGCTCAATGGGAGATTCAGGTACTTGTTACAGAGACGGGAACTGAACTTATTTCATGGTAGTTATACTATAAATTTGCAATGCTTAAATTATAAAGTAGTAAAACTGTGAAGCTATAAGCACTAGAGTTGTTTAAAATCTGTGGAGCTATAAATACTATATTTGTTTAAAATTAAAATGTATATAAAGTAGGACGGGAAACGAATTTACAAATTTCTGATTCGCTTCCCGTCCTACTTAATTACGATTGGTTCTTCAGCCAAAATAACCTCCAATCCAACACCAACCAACTTTTTAAAATTCTACAAACATACCATATCTTATTCTATTTCTATATTTGCCTTATTACTAACAATTTATGTTTCTAAGCATCCCATCTATATATTCTATATTACATTTTCTTTACAATGTACTAAACTAAAACAGCTTTTATTTTAAGATATATGCTTTTCAAATTAAAAGATTAAGATATATTTGCTTTCTAATATATACCGATTAGAACGGTTTATTACAAATTAAATATTTTGGTGGATTTTCCTCCTTCCTTTCACATACCTTATATCATGATATATACTCTTTTTCCTTCTCCTAGACATTGAAAAGTGAGCGAATATCTTTAATTTTCGTATGTGATATCTAGAATGAATCATTACTATCTTAACTATGTCTAAATATTACCACAAAGATTAAAAGTTGTCAAACAAATTATTAAAAATATTTAAAATGGCAAAATAAAACGTGTGAATATTGTAATATCTAAGAAAAAGAAGGCAAAATAGAAGAGTGTGAAGTTGATGATGAAGGCTATTATGAAATTAGCTTTAGTGAAAAACCTAAGTTTAGTGCTACCATTGAAAAAGGCTATCAGGTAAGAGAGCATAGCCTAAGTACAGACACAGGAAAAAGCTATTTATACAACTTAACAATTTATAAAAAACATTGACATTCAAATGAAATTATGATGAACTATAAATGGATAATAGAAGGCAAAATAATTGAACATAGAAATATCGTAAACCTTTAGGTTTATCGCGACTAAGCTTTTAAATTATTAAGTAATTACTTTTTAAAATGGAGAAATTGTCATGAAAATAAGTTCAACTTTCTATATTATAGCAAAAATAATTTTTATTATAGTAGCAATCTATTTGTTTTTGAATCCTGAAATATTCACTGCAAAAGGATATCAATTATCTGTTGATGGAGCTGTTATTTGTAGAGGTATATCTCTTATATGTGCAATAAATATGGCTTCTACTTTGTTAGATAATATTTATAAAAGACAAGACTTTTAATATAATAGGAAAATAATTATAGGGTTTATTTAAAATGGAGTTATCGCCAGGATGACTCCATTTTTGCTTTTAAAAACATAGAAGTCTAAGAATTCACAGTTTTTTTCTTTGCTGAAAATTAGAAAGAAAGAAAACGAGAAAATGAAATACATATTGTAAGTAACATTTGAATTGTTAAAGTTAAAAAAAAGTGTTAAAATAGGCTCTGTATGTTAAATAAAGCCAATAATAAAAATGGAGAATTGAATGGGAATTTTTAAGAAAATATTTGGTACTCATAGTGAGAGAGAAGTAAAGAGAATAAGGCCTATAATCGAAAAAATAAATTCTTATAGAGAAACGATGCACGGCCTTTCTGATGAAGAATTAAGAGGAAAAACTGACGAATTTAAGAATAGATTAGAACAAGGCGAAACATTGGATGATATTTTACCTGAAGCATATGCGACAGTAAGAGAAGCAGGTAAAAGAGTTCTTAATATGGAACATTTTGATGTTCAGCTTATCGGAGGTGTTATTCTTCATCAAGGAAGAATTGCTGAGATGAAAACAGGAGAAGGAAAGACTCTTGTATGTACTCTTCCTGCATATTTGAACGCTCTTACAGAAAAGGGAGTTCATGTAGTTACAGTAAATGATTATCTTGCAAAAAGAGATAGTGAATGGATGGGAAAAATTCATGAATTTTTAGGACTTAAGGTAGGCGTTGTTTTAAATGACATGAATCAGGAAGAAAGGCAAGAAGCTTATAAAGCTGACATAACATATATCACAAATAACGAACTTGGATTCGATTATTTAAGAGATAATATGGCGGTGTATGAAGAAGATTTAGTTCAAAGAGGACTTAATTATTGTATCATCGATGAGGTAGACTCAGTACTTATAGACGAGGCTAGAACTCCGCTTATCATTTCGGGGCAGAGTGGAAAATCCACAAAGATTTATGAAATGTGTGATGTACTTGCACTTCAGATGGTAAGAGGTAAAGACTTACCGGAATTTTCAAAAATTGATGCAATTATGGGTATCGAACAGGAAGAAACCGGCGACTTTATAGTGAATGAAAAAGATAAAGTAGTTTCTCTTACACAGGACGGTATAAAGAAAGTAGAAAAATTTTTCCATATAGATAATCTTGCTGATCCTGAAAATCTTGAAATTCAGCATAATGTAATTCTTGCATTAAGAGCACATTATTTAATGCATAGAGATCAGGATTATGTTGTAAAAGACGGAGAAATTCTTATTGTAGATAGCTTTACCGGAAGAATTATGCCGGGAAGAAGATATTCCGACGGACTCCATCAGGCTATCGAGGCAAAAGAAGGAGTTGAGGTTAAGCAGGAAAGCCAGACTCTTGCAAATATTACATTCCAGAACTTTTTCAATAAATATGACAAGATAGCAGGTATGACAGGTACAGCTATTACAGAGGAACAGGAATTTAGAGATATTTATGGAATGGATGTAATTGAGATTCCTACGAATAAACCGGTTATAAGAGTGGACCATGATGATGCAGTTTATACGACTAAGAAAGAAAAGTTCAAAGCAGTTGTAGAAGAAGTTAAAAAGGCACATGAAAAGGGGCAGCCTGTACTTGTAGGTACAATAACTATAGACGTTTCTGAGCTTATAAGTAAGATGCTTAATCGTGAAGGCATTCCACATAATGTTCTTAATGCAAAATATCATGAAAAAGAAGCTGCTATTGTAGCGGAAGCAGGAAAACATGGAGCTGTTACTATTGCGACAAATATGGCAGGACGTGGTACTGATATCAAACTTGATGAGCAAGCGAGAGCGGCAGGAGGACTTAAGATAATAGGAACAGAAAGGCACGAAAGCCGTCGTATTGATAATCAGCTTCGAGGCCGTTCAGGACGACAGGGAGATGTTGGAGAATCGCAGTTCTTTATTTCACTTGAAGATGATCTTATGAGACTTTTTGGATCCGAAAGAATGATAAAAGTTTTTAAATCTTTAGGAATTGAAGAAGGAGAACCAATAAGACACAAAATGTTATCTTCTGCAATTGAAAGAGCTCAAGAAAAAATTGAAAGCAATAATTTTGCTATAAGAAAGAATCTTCTTGAATATGATCAGGTTATGAATGAACAAAGAGAACTTATTTATGCTCAGAGAAGAAGGGTTCTTAAGGGTGAAAATATGAAAGATAATATCCTTGATATGATAAGGGATAGGATTAATTTCTATGTTTCACAGGTGATAACGGATGAGGTTGAAAGAGAAAATTGGGATTTAGGAGAACTTAATAGAATTCTTCTTCCTGTAATTCCACTTTCTCCTATAACAGAAAATAGTATTTCAGATGCAAAGGATGTATCGGGACTTGAAGATTTACTTTATCAAAAAGCAGTAGATTTATATAATGAAAAAGAAGCTGAATTCCCGAATCCGGAAGACTTTAGAGAGGTTGAAAGAGTTATTTTACTTCGTGTCATTGATAGAAAGTGGATGGATGAAATAAATGATATGGATCAGCTCCGCGAAGGAATCGGACTTCAAGCTTATGGGCAGAGAAATCCTGTAGATGAATATAAAGCACAAAGCTATGACATGATGGATGCTATGAATGAAGCAATTAAAAATGACACTGTTCAGATGCTTTATCTTGTAAGAATAGAAAGACAGATTGAAAGAGAAGAAGTAGCACAGGTTACAGGAACAAATAAGGATGAAAGTTCGGAAAATACACCGAAGAGAAGAGCTTCAAAGAAGATTTATCCGAATGATCCTTGTCCGTGCAAAAGCGGCAAGAAATATAAAAATTGTCACATGAAATCTGATAAATAAGAAATTATAAAAATTGGATATAGTATTGATAAATGTATGAACAAGGAGGCCGGTTTGAAATTTAAACTTCATTCTCCATTTAAGCCTACAGGAGATCAACCGAAAGCGATTGAAGAAATCGTAAAAGGCTTTTTTGAAGGAAATCAATTTGAAACACTCCTTGGAGTAACAGGCTCAGGGAAAACATTTACAATGGCAAATGTTATAGAAAGGCTTAATAAGCCTACTCTTATAATTTCCCATAATAAGACCTTAGCTGGTCAGCTTTATGGAGAAATGAAAGAGTTCTTTCCGGAGAATGCGGTGGAATATTTTGTTTCATATTATGATTATTATCAGCCGGAGGCGTATGTACCTTCGAGTGATACATACATAGCAAAAGATTCTTCCATAAATGATGAAATTGATAAATTACGTTTATCGGCTACAGCTTCATTATCGGAACGGAAGGATGTTATAATCGTCTCTTCCGTTTCTTGCATTTATGGTATAGGATCACCCGATGATTATGAAAATATGATGGTTTCTCTAAGGCCCGGGGATAATAAAGATAGAGACCGGGTCGTAAAATCGTTAATAGATATGCAATATTTAAGAAATGATATGGATTTTAAAAGAGGAACATTTAGAGCAAGGGGAGATATCTTGGATATTTTTCCTGCAACGACTTCCGAGTATGCATATAGAGTTGAATTTTTTGGAGACGAAATAGATAGAATATTGGAGATAGATCCTTTAACAGGCAGCATAAGAAAGGAAGTTATGCATGCTGCAATATTTCCGGCTTCACATTATGTCGTTCCAGAAGAGCGAATCAAAAAAGCTTGCGATGAAATAGAAAAAGAATTAAAAAGTCAGATTGAATTTTTTAAGAGTAAAGATCAGCTCATTGAAGCACAAAGAATAGAAGAGCGAACTGAATTTGATATAGAAATGTTAAAAGAGACCGGATTTTGCAGCGGTATTGAAAATTATACGAGATATATGACAGGGCAAAAGCCGGGTGAACCTCCGATGTGTCTTATGGACTATTTTGGAGATGATTATCTTATTATAATAGATGAAAGTCATGAAACGATTCCTCAAATTGGAGCTATGTATAGAGGAAATCTTTCAAGAAAGAAAACTCTTGTCGATTATGGATTTCGTCTTCCTTCAGCTCTTGATAATAGGCCTTTAGATTTCCAAGAGTTTGAGGATAAGATTGATAAAATGCTTTTTGTTTCCGCAACACCGGGAAAATATGAAAAAGAGCGAGAAATGCTTAGAACTGAGCAGGTTATAAGACCTACCGGACTTTTAGATCCTGAGGTCTTTGTACGAAAATCTGAAAATCAGATAGATGATGTCATAAATGAAATAAATAAAGAAACAAAAAATCATGGTAAAGTTATGATTACTACTTTAACCAAAAAGATGGCAGAAGAACTTACAGCTTATTTAAAAGAATCAGGAATAAGGATACGTTATATTCACTCAGACATAGATACTTTGGAACGTGCTGAAATCATAAGAGATTTAAGACTTGATAAATTTGATGTAATAGTTGGTATTAACTTGCTTCGTGAAGGAATTGATATTCCTGAAATTACACTTGTTGCTATATTAGAAGCGGATAAAGAAGGATTTTTAAGAGATTATACTTCTTTAATTCAGACTATAGGACGTGCCGCAAGAAATGACAAGGGACATGTAATTATGTATGCGGATACAGTTACAAAGTCCATGAAAAAAGCGATAGACGAAACAAATAGAAGACGAACAATACAAAAAAAATACAATGACGAACATAATATTACACCTAAAACTATTCAAAAGGCAGTAAGAGAAGTAATGTCAGTTGGAAAAGAAATTTCTGAAAGCGATCTCAAAAGTGTTAGATATTCTACTTCTATGGATAAGAATGAACTTATAAAGCTTTCAAAAAAATATAGAAAGAGAATGGAAGAAGAAGCTAAAGCATTAAATTTTGAAGCTGCAGCGGAATTTAGAGATAGGCTGATCGATATAAAAAATCAGCTTAAAGATATGGAAATCGAAGGAAGCAGGAAAAAAGGAAAATAATGGCAAAAGAAAAAAATCTTAAATATATAAAAATAAGAGGTGCAAATGAACACAATTTAAAACATGTTGATGTGGATATCCCGAGAGATAAGCTTACAGTATTTACGGGACTTTCGGGCTCTGGAAAATCATCTCTTGCATTTGATACGATTTTTGCAGAAGGTCAGAGACGTTATATGCAATCTCTTTCTTCTTATGCAAGACAGTTTCTGGGACAGATGGAAAAACCGGATGTAGAAAAGATTGAAGGTATGCCACCAGCAATTTCTATCGACCAAAAATCAACTAATAGAAATCCAAGATCTACAGTAGGAACTGTAACGGAGATATATGATTATTTTAGACTTTTATATGCGAGAATAGGAGTACCTCATTGTCCTAATTGTCATAAAGAGATAAAAAGGCAGACAGTAGATGAAATGGTAGATTCCATCATGAAGCTTCCTAATAAAAGTAAAATCTTGATTTTATCTCCTGTTGTACGAGGAAGAAAGGGAACTCATAAAAACTTAATAGAACGTGTTAAAAAAAGCGGATTTATGAGAGTTATAATTGATGGAATACAATATGAAGTTGAAGATGATATAACTATTGATAAAAATAAAAAACATAGCATAGATGTAGTGGTAGACAGACTTATTGTAAAAGATGAGATGGAAAAGAGGCTTACAGATTCTGTTGAAATTGCACTTAAACTTTCAGAAGGATTATTAAAAGTTGAAGTTATTGGAGGAGAAACTATTAATTTTTCCGATAGTTTTTCATGTCCGGATTGTAATATTAGTATTGATGAAATTGAGCCGAGAAGCTTTTCATTTAATAATCCATTCGGAGCTTGTCCTACGTGTTCGGGACTTGGTTATAAAATGGAATTTTCCGAGGAACTTATGATTCCTGATGAAAATCTTTCATTTAGTGAAGGATGCGTGGTATGCCCGGGTTGGCAGTCATCCTCTGACAAAAAGAGCTTTACAAATGCACTTCTTGTAGCGTTAGGAAAGGCATATCATTTTAGCCTTGATACTCCATATAAAGACCTCCCTTCTAAAATAAAAGATATGTTTTTACATGGATTCGATAGAGAGGTTCCGGTAATTTATAAGGGACAAAGAAGCGAAGGTACTTATATGGTACAGTTTGACGGACTTATAAATGATGAAGAAAGACGATATAGAGAAACGAAATCAGAAACAGTTCGTGCGTCATTTGAAGAATTTATGACGATTTCATTATGCAAGGAATGTAAAGGACAACGACTGAAAGATACGTCCCTTTCCGTAACGGTAGGCGATAAAAATATATATGAAGTTACAGTTATGCCTATCTCGGACTTAAAAGAATATATGGAAAATCTAAAGCTTACAGAAAAACAGAGTATTATAGGAAAAGAAATTATAAAGGAAATTAAAGGAAGACTTAAATTTCTTTCTGATGTTGGACTTTCATATTTATCTTTGTCACGTTCTACAGGTTCGCTTTCCGGAGGAGAAACCCAGAGAATAAGGCTTGCAACACAGATAGGTTCCGGGCTTGTAGGAGTCGCATATATTTTGGACGAGCCTTCGATAGGACTTCATCAGAGGGATAATGATAAACTTTTAAATACACTTAAGGGGCTTAGAGATTTAGGAAATACTCTTATCGTAGTGGAACATGATGAAGATACTATGAGAGATGCAGACTATATAGTGGATGTAGGCCCCGGAGCGGGAGAAAACGGCGGAAAAATTGTAGCATATGGAAGCGTAGAAGATATTATAAAAAGTAAAGATTCAATTACGGGAAAATATCTGTCCGGCGAAATGTGTATACCGGTTCCAAAAAAGCGGCGAAAATTTACTGATTTTATCGAAATCAAGGGTGCAAGAGAAAATAATTTAAAAAATATTGATGTTAAAATTCCGCTTTCCATAATGACTGTTGTGACGGGAGTTTCGGGTTCCGGAAAGAGTTCACTTATAAATGAAATTTTATATAAAAATTTGGCAAAGAAATTAAATAAAGCTCATATTATTCCGGGAGAATGCGATGAAATAGAGGGAATCTCTAAGATTGATAAGATAATAAATATAGATCAGTCACCTATAGGTAGAACTCCACGTTCAAATCCTGCAACCTATACAGGCATTTTTGATATTATAAGAGATCTTTTTGCACAGACTGTCGATGCAAAGATGAAGGGATATACGAAAGGAAGATTTAGCTTTAATATTAAAGGAGGACGATGCGAAGCGTGCAGCGGTGACGGAATTATAAAAATTGAGATGCACTTTTTACCGGAAGTATATGTTACATGCGATACCTGTAAAGGAAAGAGATATAATAGAGAAACTCTTGAAGTAAGATACAAAGGAAAAACTATTTATGATGTACTTAATATGACAGTGGAAGAAGCACTTTCTTTTTTTAAAAATATACCGTCAGTCGAAAGAAAAATACAGACTTTATATGATGTAGGACTTTCTTATATAAAACTTGGGCAGCCGTCAACGGAGCTTTCCGGAGGAGAGGCACAGAGAATAAAATTAAGTACAGAGCTTTCTAAGAGAAGTACAGGGAAAACTCTTTATGTTTTAGATGAGCCTACTACAGGACTTCATTTTGAAGATGTAAGAAAACTTACAGAGATTTTAAGAAAATTGTCAGACTCAGGGAATACAGTTGTAGTGATTGAACATAATCTTGATGTTATAAAATCCGCAGACTATATAATAGATTTAGGACCTGAAGGAGGAAAAGGCGGAGGAGAAGTTGTTGCTACGGGAACTCCTGAAGAAATAGCAAGGAATAAAAAAAGCTTTACAGGCCAATATCTAAAGAAATATTTAAAGAAGAAATCCTAAGAATAATAGGAAATTGTAAAAAAAAAGAGACTGGAAAAAACAGGGGGAGAAATCCAATCTCTAATTTTAAGGGGGAGTGCTCCAAATCAATTAAGACTTGGAGCAAAGTTATGAATAATTTTTAGCCTTTCGGTTTGTTCAATTATTACTATATATATAAAGTGTGAATAAAATGTGTTCAAATTAATAAAAGGAAATAAATTTATTCTAAGAGATTTATAAAAAAGGATAAAAATGACTATAAGTACGATAATTCCGATATACCATGGTAGTAAGTATATTGAAGAAAAACTTAATATGATAAATAAAGCTTTTCAACAAGCAAATGTTTTAAAAGACGCAGAGCTTATATTTGTAAATGATTCTCCGGATGAAGAAATAACTTATTATAAGAGTTTTAAAAATTTTAAATTTACTATAAGAGTTATTAAAAATGAAACGAATATGGGGATACATTATAGTAGAGTACAGGGACTTAAAGCTTCTTTTGGAAAGTATATTCACTTTCTTGATCAGGATGATGAAATTTTAGAAGATTTTTATAAAGATACATTGGCTAATATAAAGAATGATGATGTTATTGTATCAAATTGTATTCTTGAAAGAGAAAATGCACCGGATAGACTTTTATATAGAAATAATATTGAACTTAATAATGTAAAAAAGCCTTATTTATATATCTTTTTAGATGATAGAATTATTTCTCCCGGACAATGTCTTATAAGGAAAAATTCAATTCCTAAATTTTGGGAAGAAAATATAATGACAAAAAATGGAGCGGATGATTTTTTATTATGGATATTAATGTTTGAAGAAAAAAGAAAATTTTTGGTAATAAAAAAGCCTTTATATATACATAAAAATACAGGAGAAAATTATTCCTCAGATGAGAATAAGATGAAAGAATCGCTTTCGGAGCTTACTAATATTTTATCAAAATATGATAATTCTAAATTTTATAAATTTATGAAAGGGAAAGTTGATTTCTTAAATGGAGAGAAAAAGGGACTTTCACTTTTATTTTTCTTACTTTTAAAATTAAGACGTCTTCGAATAAAGCTTTTTGAAAAATAAATAAGATTGAAAAACTGTTAAAAAATGGAATGTCATCACATAATAGTATAAAAATACTTAAGGCTCTGCTTAAATATTATTTCAAATATTTGTTAAAGATAACACAAAACCATTGAAAAGATAGAAAGAATATATATAATATTTAGGTGTGTGCGTATTTTTGCACTGAAAGGAGAAACAATGCCTGCAACATATCTTGGAATAGATTTAGGAACAGCCAGCATACTGGTTTATGTAAAGGGAAAAGGAGTAGTTTTAAAAGAACCTTCAGTGGTTGCCTTTGACCGAGATACAAATAAAATAAAAGCTATCGGAGAAGAAGCCAGACTTATGCTTGGTAGAACTCCTGGAAATATTGTAGCTGTAAGGCCTTTAAGACAAGGAGTTATTTCCGACTACACTGTTACAGAAAAAATGATTAAGTACTTTGTTCAAAAGGCTCTTGGAAGAAAGAATTATAGAAAACCTAGAATCAGTATATGTATTCCGAGCGGAGCTACGGAAGTTGAAAGAAGAGCTGTTGAAGATGCTGCATATTCAGCAGGTGCAAGGGATGTTGCAATTATAGAAGAACCTATTGCTGCTGCTATAGGAGCAGGAATAGATATAAGTAAGCCTTATGGAAATATGATAGTCGATATCGGAGGAGGAACAGCAGATATAGCAGTTATTTCTCTGGGAGGGTCAGTTGTAAGTACATCTATCAAGATAGCTGGTGATGATTTTGATGAGGCACTGGTTCGCCATATGAGAAAGAAACATAATATTTTAATAGGTGAAAGAACAGCTGAAGATATAAAAATAAAGGTTGGAACATGTTATCCGCTTCCTGAGCCTATGACTATGGATGTGAGAGGAAGAAACCTTGTTACAGGGCTTCCTAAAACTATAGAGATATCTTCTGAGGAAACGGAAGAGGCTTTAAGAGAGCCTACGCTTCAGATAGTTGAAGCAGTACATAGCGTTCTTGAAAAGACACCGCCTGAGCTTGCAGCGGATGTATCTGAGAGAGGAATTGTTCTTACGGGAGGTGGATCGCTTCTTAGAGGACTTGAAGAGCTTATGGCTGAGAGGACCGGGATAAATACAGTTACCGCAGATGATGCAATGACTTGCGTAGCTATAGGTACGGGAAAATATGTTGAATTTTTAAGTGAAGATAAAAAAACTTTTTAATATAAATGTTAAAATAGTCAAAGCAATTGTTAATTTCTTTGACTATTTTTTTTAAGAAGATAAAAAGGAAGAGTGAAATGGACAAACCGCTTATAAGTATAATAGTTCCAGTATATAATTCTTCAAAATGGATAGCTGGATGTATTGAATCGGTGCTTTGTCAGACATATAGCAACTTTGAACTTATATTGGTGGATGATGGATCGACTGATAGTTCAGGAGTATTTTGCAACGATTGGGCCGATAGAGATCCAAGAATACATGCACTTCACCAGACAAATCGAGGCGTTTTAAAAGCAAGAGAATTCGGAGTGCTATTTTCCAAAGGTGAATATGTGACATTTTTAGATTCAGACGATAAATATGAAGAAGATACACTATATTATTTATATAGTTTGATAAAAAAATATGATGCAGATTTTGCAATGGGAATGCATGTAAGATTTAAGGAAAATCCAAGGATTAAAATACAAAATCATAGTTGGGAAGAATATAAAAATACTTATGGGATAGTTGAAACTCGTAGTGATTTTTGCATATCAAACTGTAGCTTCATAAATTCTTTATTCAAGATTAATACCCAAATAAATGTTCAATATGTATGGGGAAAAATTTTTAAAAAAAATATTGTATTAAATAATTTTATTGATTCAAATATCGTTATTGCGGAAGATACAGCAACTATTTTTTCTATTGCCTGCGATGCTAAAAAAATTGCTATTGGAAGTGATACGATTTATAATTATAGAGCAAATGATGAAAGCCTTACTAAATCACCTTTTTCAGATAAAAATTTTGGACTTTTAAAGGCTTGGGATATTATAGAAGATATAGCAGAAAAAAAGAATGCTCTTGAACAAATAAAGAAAAGTGCAAGCTTTAACAGAAAAAGAGCGGATTTTGGATTACTTGTCAATCTTTGCATGGATAAAAACTTCTTTAAGCTAAAGGAAAAATACAAAAAAGAGATAAAAATTATACAAAAACGTTTAAGAAAAAATAAAATAGAACTTTTAAAAGGTCAGATCCCCTTGTCAAGAAAGATAGCTATAATTTTGTTTTCTATATCTTATACATTTTTTGGATCTATTATAAATTTAATTTTAAAGCTAAAGTAAAGAGCACAAATTGCCGATAATCTAGATGGAGACTATTTAGGTTAACATCGTTTTGGAAAAGAGGAACGAATAAATGGTAAAAGGACTGTATGCAGCTTACACAGGGATGGTGGAAGAGCAAAGAAGATTGGATGTTCTGTCAAACAACCTTGCCAATTCTGATACGGTTGGATTTAAAAAGGAAGGAACTGTAAATCAGGCTTTTAGAAAACAGCTTGCACTCAGAATTAAGGACAGCGGAAATTATATGACTGCTAAAGGAGTGGGAGATATAAGGCTTGGTGATAAGGTAGGAGAGGTATATACTAACTATGATCAGGGAAGCTTTAAGATTACAGATGTGCCTTCCGATATTGCCATTTCGGGAAAAGGATTTTTTGCAATATCTCACACAAATAAGGCAGGAGAAAGAAGCATAAAATACACAAGAGATGGTAATTTTACAGTCGATGTGAATGGATATTTAAGAACAGGAACAGGAGACTATGTTCTAAATCGATATGGAGCTACGAACTCCTCTAATACTGAGGGAAATTTTGTGAAAGTGAATCCTCTAAAGCCTTATTCTATAGGGCAGGACGGCAGTATTATACAAAATAATACGGTTGTAGGAAATGTGGGACTTGTCGATTTTAATAATTATGATTATATTACGAAATTCGGTGATAACTTGTATGAAGTGAAGGAAGGAGTGGGAATTATTCCTGCTACAGCGACTCTTGAACAGGGAGTGCTTGAAACTTCAAATGTTAATGTTATAGATGAAATGGTCAATATGATTACCATACAAAGAGCTTATGAAGCAGGTCAGAAAATGATACAGACGGAAGATATGACACTTGAACAAGCTGCTACTAATGTTGGAAAAGTATGATAACGAGCTTTAGGAGGTAATGTATTATGATGAGATCGCTTTGGACAGCAGCGTCCGGGATGAGAGCACAGCAGACAAATGTTGATACAATTGCAAATAACCTTGCAAATGTTAATACGACAGGATATAAGACTCAGAAAGCTGAATTCAAGTCGCTTTTATATCAAACATTAAGAGAAAAAACTACAACAGCTAATGGAGAACCTAAGCCTACTAGAGCACAAGTGGGACTTGGAACCAGAATAGCTGCTATAAATTCAATATATACACAGGGAGCTCAGTTTGAAAGTGATAGTAAGACAGCTCTTATGGTTAATGGACAGGGATTCTTTGCAGTTGGCGGAATGAATGGAGAGACTCTTTATACACGTCACGGAGATTTTAAATGGGCTCTTGATAATCAGGGACAGAGAGTGCTTACAGATGCAGAAGGACATAAAGTTTTAGATAATCAAGGAAAACCGGTATTACTTCCTAAAGAAGCAGGTACTCAGAGCGTAACTTTCGGTACAGACGGGCAAGTTGCATATAGAGGAAAAGACGGAAACTATGTTAAGACAGGACAGTCTGTAGGACTTTTTCAATTTGCAAATCCTGTAGGACTTGAAAAAGTAGGTCACAATCTTTTAAGAACGAGCATTGCATCGGGAGAAGCTATGAATGAAAGTACTACAGAAGGAATGGAAAAGAGTAAAATATCACAAGGATATTTGGAAGGCTCAAATGTAAATGTTGCAGATGAAATGGTAAGTCTTATTATTGCACAGAGAGCTTATGAATTAAATTCAAAAGCTATTACAACATCTGATACTATGCTTGAGGAAGCAAATAACCTTAGAAGATAAATAAGGAGAATTTTTAATTTTAGTTGATAGGGTGATTTTATGGATAATCTTAATAGTATTTTAAATAGTTCTGCATATTTTAATATTAAAGATGAAAATTTTAAATCTGATAAAATAAAAAATAAAGCAAAAGGACTTTCAAAGAATTCTACTGAAGAAGAGCTTAGAAGTGCTGTTAAATCATTTGAATCATATTTTGTGGAACAGGTATTAAAAGAGATTCATAAGTCTACTAAAATGTTTAATGATAAAGGAAATACTCCTGTATCTCAGATGAAAGATCTTTTCATGGATAATCTTTATAGAGATATGGCAACTAAAATAGTTGATAAAACAGGAAAGAGATATACAGATTCTCTTATTGATCAGATGAAACGAACCTATGGAATAAAAGACGGAGTTAATAAATCAAAATCAAAGAAAAATGCAAAGATTGAAGATAATATTAAAGGACATTTAGAAACTATAAGCAAGAAAAATAATAAATCGGAAAATAATTTAAATGGAACAAATTGAAGGTATAGTAGAGAATATAATATATCAAAATAAAGATACTGGTTATACGGTATTGGAGCTTTCGACAGGCAAAGAACTTCTTACATCTGTCGGAAGCTTTAATTCTATAAGCGTAGGCGAAAATATCTGTGTAAAAGGAGAATATGTAAATCATCCATTATATGGAAAGCAGCTTAAAGCGATAAGCTTTAAAGCGTCAATTCCTAATGACATTGTTTCTCTTGAAAGATATTTATCAAGTGGAGCGATTAAAGGAGTGGGACCTTCTATTGCTCACAAAATTATACAAACATTTAAAGATGATACCAAAAGAGTTATTGAGGAAGAGCCGGAGCTTTTATCAAAAATTAAAGGAATAAGCGGAAAAAAAGCTCAGGATATTGCATACCAGTTTGAAGAAAAAAGGGATTTAAGGGATGCAATGATTTTCCTTTCGCAGTATGGAATTAATGGAACGCTTGCAGTAAAGCTTTATAAAGTATATGAAGATGAAATTTATTACATAATAAAACAAAATCCATATAAACTTTCAGAGGATGTAAGAGGAATAGGCTTTAAGACTGCTGATGAAATTGCGAGAAAAGTAGGAATAGAAAAAGACTCCGAGTTTAGAATAAAAAGTGCAGTAGAGTATATACTTTATTTAAATGCCGAAAAGGGCAATACTTATATGAAAGTTATGGACCTTTTTAATGAAACAAAGTTTTTACTTGATATTGAAATAGAAAATGATTATTTTGAAACATTGCTTTCAAATATGGTAATCGACAGAAGGATTAAAATAGAACATTCTACAGATGTGTATTTAAATTATTATTATAAAGTGGAGGCGGAAGTAGCAAAACGACTTCTTTCTATAAATGCATCCGTAGCGGATTTAAATTATGAAAAATCTACAGTCGAGGATTTTGAAAAATTTTTTAAAGAAAAAAATATTTTACTGGATGAAATGCAGCTTCTTTTTATTAAAAAATCGATAGAGAATGGAGTAAGCATTTTAACAGGAGGACCGGGGACCGGTAAAACCACTACTATTAATGGAATCATACAATTTTTCGGTGCTAAAAATCTAAAAATTTCGCTTGCCGCTCCAACAGGGAGAGCTGCAAAAAGAATGTCTGAAACTACAGGATATGAAGCTAAGACAATTCATAGACTTTTAGAAGTAAATGGAGTGGTTGATGATAAGGATGGATCTTCGCACGGAGAATTTTTGAGGAATGAAGAAAATCCTCTTGAAGCTGATGTTGTTATTGTTGACGAAATGTCTATGGTGGATATAAGCTTATTTAATTCTCTTCTAAAAGCTATCCCTTTAAATTGTAGACTTATAATGGTAGGCGATATAGATCAGCTTCCTTCTGTAGGACCGGGAAATGTGCTTCATGATATTATTGCTTCAGAAAAGTTTTCTACAATAAAACTTGAAAAAATATTCAGGCAGGCGATGGAAAGTGACATAGTAAAAAATGCTCATAAAGTAAATAATGGTGAAAAAATAAAATTAGATAATAAGAGCAGTGATTTCTTTTTTATAGAAGAAAGTGATGCTATACATATAACTGCACGTATTTGGAGACTTTTAAGCCAAAAGCTTCCTAATTATGTTGATGCAAGGACTTCGGATATTCAAGTTATAACTCCGATGAAAAAAGGAAATTTGGGAACGTATAAATTAAATGAAGATTTGCAGAGGGCTTTAAATCCTAAAGCTATAAATAAAAAAGAATACGAATTACCGAACGGAAAAATTTTAAGAGAACATGATAAAGTTATGCAAAATAAGAATGATTATAAGCTCGACTGGATAATAAAGGGAATGTACGATATACCTATAGAAACCGGAAAGGGCGTATTTAATGGCGATATAGGAGAAGTTATAGAAATTGATAAATTAAATAAAAAAGTTGAAGTTTTGTATGATGAAAATAGATATGTAAAATATGATTTTACAGATTTGGATGAAATTGAACTTGCATATGCGATTACTATACATAAATCTCAGGGAAGTGAATATCCTGCTGTAGTTATACCTATTTTAGATGTTCCGAGACTTCTTTCAAATAGAAATCTTTTATATACAGCTATAACAAGAGCAAAAAAATGTGTTGTTATAGTGGGAAGTGAAAAAGCATTAAATTATATGATACAAAATAAAAATGAAGTACGAAGACAGACGGGGCTTTGCGAAAAACTTATAAATATAAAAGAAAATCCTTTTTAAATAATAAAAGGATTTTCTTTTAATAATATCTTTTTTTCATTAAAAAATTATTTTGTTAAATTTTCTTTTTATTAATTCTTTTTACTGTAACCCCTGGGACGCTTTCTTTAAGATAAGAATTTACTTCGAAGAAGGATTTTGGGAAAACTCTATTATATTTTTTACTCAAAGATTTATTATAAAGCTTTACAGTGACGGAAGGTGATATAGATTCTATTGCCATATCTTTAGCTTTTTCTTTCTTTATAAGAATCCTATAGGTTTGTTTTCCTGCTGAATATCCGAAGGCGTAAGGATCGGTATAAAGGCATGTAAAGGTCTTATCCGAAATTAAAGAGTCATTTGTAATAGTAGGAATAGCTGCATTATCTGAAGCTTTTGTTATTAAATTCAATTGATCTTTAATATTGCTTCCCGAAGGAATAAATAAAACACTGCATTCTGATACTGCACAATTAAGTACGTCTTCATTGGTTGCACCTTCTAGAATAGAAGGATTGCTGGCACTTTGAATATCCCAATTTTTTGAAATTTTAGGAGCTCTTGCTGATGTAGGAGAGAAGGGAGTCTCAATAAGACTTTTTTCACCTATATTATCAATTGAATTAAAGGATCTTGAAAAACTGCTTTGAAGAGTTGGAGTTATAGGATCTATGACTACTGCTGTATTTTCATCATTTTGGTTTACATTGTCAGTACTTTTATTAGTTAAACTTTTTTCGTTATTATTTTTATTATCAACATTTTTTTTGTTGGCATTTTCGCCATTACTATCAGAATTTTTGTCTTCGGTTGTTTTAGTTGAAGCAAGCTCATATTCTTTCCAGCGAATTCCTGCACTGTTCATAAAAGATTCTAATACTTCATTCTGATAAATTGCATTGTCATCCTCAGGACTGTATAAAAGTCCTACGGATTTTAAATCGCCTACGCTTTCAATTATAAGAGACATCACATTAGACATCGGCGATATCGTCGATGTTCCCGTAATATTAATACCAGTTGGGTTTAAAAGCCCTGTATTTTCAGTTTTTAAGACTGATTGAAAATTTAATATTCCAGTAGCTACAACAGGGATTTGACTTGAATAGTTTACTGATTTTTCAAGAGCAATTTTACCATTTGCGAGTATGAGATTTGACTTTTTTACGGAATCTGGAAAAGAAGAACTATTCTCATCAACATCAAAAAATTTCAATTTAAAATGTTTTTTTCCAAATAAATCGGTAAGAGCATCTTCATATCCCTTTAAAAGATTCTTTTTCATAAGTCCTTTTTCCGAGTTTATCACATATACTGTGTAAGAACCTTTAATGTGATTTTTATTTATGTTATTATAATTGACATCGGAGTTTCTTTTATTTTTTTTGCAGCCTGTTACTGAAAAAGTTAAAAGAAAAATCATTAAAACTATATATACTTTTTTAAAATTTCTTAATTTCTTAATCACTTGTGAAAAACCTCCATTTTAACAAAATTCATTTTATATTTTTGGGGGGATTAAAGTCAAGGAGGCGAAAAACGTATTTTAATGAATAAAATATATAAAATTTTAAATCTAATTTTTCCGCCTAAATGTCCGGGCTGTGATAAAGTCCTTACTATTAAAGAATATGATAAAGGATTTTGTAATGAATGCTTTAAAAATGTTCATTTTGTAGATGAGCCTATGTGTATAAAATGCGGAAGAAAGTTACAAGATAATATTAATGATTTATGTGAAGATTGCATTAATATAAAAAGAGAATTTATACAGGGACGTTCCGTTTATTTGTATGAAGGACCAGTAAAGAGGGCTATGTATGGATTTAAATATAAAAATAAAAGAGCTTATGCAAAAGTTTTTTCAAAAGATATAGAAAAGTATTTAGGAGAATTTATAAGATATATAGAATCAAAGGGAAGTATAGATGCAATAGTTCCGATACCAATAAGTAAAAAAAGACTTTTAAAAAGGGGATATAATCAGGCTAAAGTTCTGGCGGACTATGTATCAAAGTGTTTTAATATACCGGTATGTGAAAATATTATAAAAAGAAATGTTTCTACTAAGGCTTTAAAAACTCAAAATGCTTTAGAAAGGTATATAAATCTTAATCATGCTTTTAAATATAATGAAATTAGTGTAAAATTAAACAAAATATTACTTATAGATGATATATATACAACGGGGGCAACTCTTAACAGTATAGCGGCAGAACTAAGGCAAAATGGAGTAAATGAAATTTACTTTATTTGTGTATGCAATGGTGATATACACTAGAAGGAGAGTCTAAATGGAAGTTATAAATTGCAGATCATGTGGAAGACTTTTTAATTACATAGGAGGAACTCAGCTTTGCGGTTCATGTAAAGACAAATTGGAAGTGAAATTTCAACATGTTAAGGAGTATCTATGGGATAATCCTAAGGCTAATATGAAAGAAATTGCAGTAGAAAATGATGTTACAACTAATCAGTTAAGACAGTGGATAAGAGAAGAAAGATTACAGCTTGCTCCGGATTCACCAATACTTTTAGCTTGTGAAAACTGCGGAAAGAATATTTATACAGGAAGATTTTGCCAGGAATGTAAAAATAAATTGGCAAGAGGTCTTAGCGATGAACCGAAACAGAAGGAACAACCTAAGAAGAAGTCATATTCTAAAAAAGAAGAAGATAGAATGCGCTTTTTAAAGTAAATAAAGTTACAAAGCAAGAATTATGAATTGTTATGTAGAAAATGCACTTAAAAGTGGATACTAATATTGAGTTAAAAAAATTATAAAATGATAAAATATGATAGAGTAGAACAAATGATAAAAATGACTATGTTTGATAAAAAACATAGTCAGGAACTTAAAATTGCTATGGAGTATCGAAAACAAGACTACATAAGTACGATGAAGATTATAGCTTTTTCAGTAGGTACATTGATATTCTTAATTATATATTTGAGCTTTATTGCAGCTATTATTTATGTGACGAAAATAAATATTCATGCAAGTACGATATTTATTTTTATTTTCCTAGGAATTTTAATATACAGCCTTTTCATGTTTTTTCATCTGAAAATGACTGAAAAAAATGCGGATATTGTATATAAAAAAAGTAATGAAGTATACAATAAGTGGAAAGAAATGATGTCGGAGCTTGATAAAATCTATGATGAAGAAGAAAAAACATTTGGGAGCAACTGATAAATGACAGATTTATTGCAAAGATTAAGGGATATAGTAAAGGGCGTGCTTTCCAGACATGAGCTTGTGCTTATAAGCTTTTGGAAAGGTATTTTGTGCCTATTTAGTCTATTTGCAATAAAATTTGGATTTAATAATAGTACATTTGTAGATAATTATTTATTTATTTTGATTGTATCAATAGCAGGAATGTTTGTTCCGCTAAGTGCAACAGCCTTAATAATAGTGTTTACAACAGTTGTACATATTGCAAATTTTTCACCGCAGGCGGCATTTGCAGTATGTATAATGTTTATGCTTTTTTACTTTATATCAATATATTATAAGTCTCCGAATAGGTGGAGTATTGTATTTTCAATGGTGTTTTACCAGATGAAAATACCTTTTTGTGTCCCAATGGTGGCAGGGCTAGTCGGAAATATAAATGATGTTGTTTCAATTACTGCAGGAGCGGGCATTGGCTATTATTTAAAACTTATTATGGAAAATAAAGCTGTTCTTACAAATGGAACGTCGGATATTGATGCATTTTCCCTGATTTTTAAACAGATGCTTATGAGTCCTAATTTTTATTGCTTTATAGCATCGCAAATAGCTATGTTTCTTATAGTGAACAATTTAAGGTCAAAAAAGATAAAACATTCAGGTATAATAGGAGTATCACTTGGAAGCTTTGTTTCTATAGTAATTATGATTACAGGAAATTTAATTTTTGACTCTTCAGAAAAAGCATATGTTCTAATGATAGAAGCAATTGTTACATGGATTATAGGTGTTATTATTACATATTTCTTTGTAGAAACTGATTATGTAAGTCCTGAAAGCTTTCAAATGGAAGATGACGAATATTATTACTATGTTACGGCGATTCCTAAGGTGCATTTCACAAAGGAAGAAAGAAAAATAAAAAAAGTGACGGATAATAAGAAAAAAGAGGAAATGTAATTGAATAATATTGCAGATTTTATTGAGTCTCTTTTAAGAGATTATTTTAATATAAGTATTCCGAATATTCATATAACGGATATTTTGGAGATCACGATAATATCCGTGTTTTTGTACAAACTTTTTAAATGGATGAAAAGTACAAGAGCATGGATGCTTATCAGAGGAATCATTGTCGTGATAGGCTTTTTCTTCCTTGCAGCGGTACTTCAAATGAGTACGATACTTTGGATAGGAGAAAAGCTTTTAAATGCCGGACTTATTGCTTTTGTAGTGGTTTTTCAGCCTGAGCTTAGAAAAGCACTTGAGCAGCTCGGAAGACAGGGACTTTTTAAGATAGTTCCTACATCTTGGAATAAAACTACAATTTTAAGATTTTCCGACCAGACTAAGAATGAAATAATAAAAGCAACTATGGATATGGCAGCAAGAAAAGTCGGCTCACTTATTGTTATAGAGCAGGAAGTTATGCTTCAGGAATATGTGAGAACAGGTATAGATATTGATGCTATAGTATCGAGGCAGCTTCTTGTAAATATGTTTGAAAAAAACACACCGTTACATGACGGTGCAGTTATTGTGCGTGGAAATAGAGTAGTATCAGCTACATGTTACTTGCCGCTTACGGAAAATTTGGAGCTTAATAAGGCACTTGGAACAAGACATAGAGCTGCGATAGGTATAAGTGAAGTAAGTGATGCAATTACGATTGTGGTATCGGAAGAAACGGGAATGATTTCTGTCACAAAAGATGGAAATTTATATCATGATTTAGGAAGAGAGGAGCTTTCAAAAATTTTATCGAAGGCACAGATTATAAAAATCGAACATGACAAAAAAGCAAAGGAATCTGACAAAGGTACAAAGAAAAAGGATATAGAAATAGCTGACAGCAAAATGTCTTCCAAAGATGAAGTAAAAAAGGATACTTCACAGGGAAAGGAGGACAAGGATGTTTAAGATAAAATGGGATAAGGTAAAGGAAGCTTTTACCACAAATATAAATTTAAAATTAATTGCAGTAGCTTCAGCTATATTTTTGTGGATAGTTGTAGTTAATATAGAAGATCCGACAAGATCTAAATTTTTTACTGCAAAAGTTCAGGTAACAAATGAAGACGTGCTTACTAATGCAGGGAAATATTATGAGCTTCCAGATGATGAGGTTTCGGTGACTTTTAGAGTAACTGCAAAAAGGTCTGTAATTGAAAAGCTTTCAAATGCTGATTTTACAGCAACTGCCGATCTTAATTACTTGAGTAATAAAAATAAAGTTCCTATAAATATTGAAGCAAAAAGGTATTCTGGTCAGATAAATATAAGCTCACGATCATTTTATCTAGATCTTATAATCGGTCGAGTAAAAGAAAAACGATTTTCGATAAAGCCTTTAACAAAAGGAAAACCGATGAAGGGAATAGTTATTGGAAGCGTTAAGGTAACTCCTAACGTTGTTACAGTAAGAGGACCGAATAAAATTGTTTCAAAAATAAGTTATGTAACGGCAACTGCAGATGTTAAAGGAATTGCTAAAAATATTACTGAGTCTGTTGTTCCGGTTTTACGAGATAAAGCAGGGAAAGAAGTAGATACTTCAAGATTAAAATTAAGTGTAAGTACTGTTGAAGTTCAAGTTGATGTAGGACTTAGTAAAAAAGTTCCGGTAGTTGTTAAAACTTCAGGCTCTCTTCAAAAAGGATATACTTTAGAAGGAGTATATGTGTCTCCTAAAACTGTTTTAGTACAGGGAGATTCGGAAGTGCTTAATACTTTAAATGAAATTGTAATTCCTTCCGATATCATAAATCTTTCAAATACTATGAAGGATATACAGACTACTGTGGATATATCGTCTTATCTTCCAGAAGGAATACAACTTGTAAATCCTGAAGAAAAGATGATAAATGTTAAAGTTAAAATTAATTCCGAAACTTCCAAGAAGATTGATGTGCCTACAGAAAATCTTACCGTTTCGGGAATAAAGGATACGGAAACGTATCAATTTTTAAATAAAACTGTAAGGATTGAAATAAATGGAAATGCGGAATTAATAAATAAGCTGGATGAAAGTAAAGTTACGGGTCATGTAGATGTCTCGGGGCTTAAAACTGGTGTACATCAAGGCTCAGTAGAGCTTATACTTTCAAACGGACTTTGGGCTGAAGCAAAAACAACGCCTATAAAAATATCTGAAAAGTAAAGAAACTGGAGAAAAGAAAATGGGAAGAATGTTTGGAACAGATGGAGTTAGAGGCGTAGCAGGAAAAGAACTTACTATAGATCTTGCTATGAAACTTGGTCAGGCGGGAGCTTATGTTTTAAGCAAAAACACAAACGAAAAGCCTAATATACTTGTAGGATGTGATAGCAGAATATCGGGAGATATGTTATCTAATGCACTTATGGCGGGAATATGTTCAGTAGGAGCTAATGTTGTATTTGCAGGAGTTCTTCCGACACCTGCAATTGCATATATTACAAAAGCTAAAGGATTTAATGCAGGAGTTGTGATTTCAGCATCACATAATCCTATGGAATTTAATGGAATAAAATTTTTCAGTAATAAAGGATATAAACTTCCGGACGAAATTGAAGATGAAATTCAGTCTTATATCGAAAATAATATGAAAGGTATTGAATTTCCAATAGGAGAAAAAGTAGGATCCATAAAATATGATTTTGATATATTAAGATATTATATAGATTTTGAAAAAAAGACAGTTCCCATTGATTTATCAGGACTTAAAATTGTTGTTGACTGTGCAAATGGTGCATCATCTTATACAAATAGAACTGTTTTAGAAGAACTTGGAGCTAATCTTATTCCTATAAATGTAACTCCTATGGGAACTAATATTAATAAAAATTGCGGATCTACACATATGAATCAGCTTATAGAGACTGTAAAGAAAGAAAAAGCTGATATTGGAATTGCTTTTGACGGAGATGCAGACAGAATGCTTGCCGTAGATGAAAAAGGAGAAATGGTTTGCGGAGATGAGGTTATGGCTATCTGTGCTCTTCATATGAAAGAAAAAGGAAAGCTTAAGAAAAACACATTGGTTGTTACAGTTATGAGTAACTTAGGGCTTTCAATTATGTGTAAAGAAAAGGGCATTTCTGTTGAAGTAACGAAAGTTGGGGATAGATATGTCCTTGAAAGAATGATGAAAGGCGGATTTAATATCGGAGGAGAACAGTCTGGACACATAATCTTTTTAGATGATAATACGACCGGTGACGGAATGATGTCTGCTCTTAATCTTCTTAAAGTTATGACAGAAGAAAAGAAGCCTTTATCTAAACTTAAGAGTATAATGACGATTCTACCTCAGTATCTTGTTAATGCAAAAGTTTCAAACGATAAGAAGAATTCTTACTTAAATGATTCGGAAATTAAGAAAAGAATCAATGCTTTGGAAGATAAATTTAAAGGAAATGGAAGAGTTTTAATAAGACCTTCAGGGACAGAACCTTTGGTTAGAGTAATGATTGAAGGGAAAGATCAAAAAGAAATAGAAAAGGATGCAAAAGAGCTTGCTGATTTTATTGAAAAAAGATTAGCATAATATTGGAGAATTGAAATGAAAAAAATATTAATAACCGGATGTATGGGTCAGCTCGGAAGAGCTATTCAAAAAGAGTATGGCTCAACTGTAGAATTTATAAAAACGGATATGGTAGAAGAAGAGGGAGTTATAAAACTCGATATATCAAAGCTTAATGATGTAATAAAGCTTTTTAAAGACAAAAAGCCGGATGTAGTTATAAATTGTGCAGCATATACTAATGTAGATGGATGCGAAGTAAATGTGGATATGGCTTATAAAGCTAACACTATAGGTCCAAGAAACCTTGCAATTGCATCAAATATGATAGATGCAAAGCTTATTCATATATCTACGGATTATGTATTCAGTGGGAAAGTGTCAGATCATCCTCTTACTGAATTTGATAAGGAAAATCCCGTAAGTATGTATGGAAAAACAAAGCTCGAAGGAGAAAAATTAGTAAAGGAATTATCTAATAAGCATTTTATCCTAAGGACAGCATGGCTTTATGGAGAAGGAAAGAACTTTGTTAAAACAATGCTTAAGCTCTCAGAAACTCATGATAAACTTGATGTTGTATGTGATCAGGTGGGAACTCCGACTTCAGCAAAAGCACTTGCATCAATGGTTCATTTTCTAGAAGGAACAGAAGAGTATGGAACTTATCATGCAACCTGTGAAGGAAGCACAAATTGGGCAGATTTTTCGGAAGAAATATTTAAACTTTCAGGTAAGAAAGTGGAAGTAAATCATGTAACAAGTAAAGAGTATAAGAAAATGAATCCTGCATCTGCGGATAGACCGCTATATTCAATATTAGATAATTATATGCTTAGACTTACAACTGATAAATTTGTAATGCCGCATTGGCATGATGCACTGGAAGAATATATAAAGACTTTAAAATAAGCTATATAAAGATAAAAAGAAAAGAGGAACATGAAATGAAAAAAGTAAGAACCTATCTTGTAACTGGAGGAGCCGGGTTTATTGGATCAAATTATATTCATTATATGTTTAAAAAATATGATAATGATATAAGGATAATAAATGTAGATAAACTTACTTATGCAGGAAATCTTGAAAATTTAAAGGATATAGAAAATAGAGATAACTATACTTTTGTAAAAGCGGATATTTGCGATAAAGAAGCTATAGAAAAGCTTTTTAAAGAAAATGATATAGACAGAGTTGTCCATTTTGCAGCGGAAAGTCATGTAGATAGATCGATAAAGCATCCGGAAGAATTTATACGAACTAATGTACTTGGAACCATGGTTATGCTTAATGCAGCTAAAAATGCATGGGAAAAAGAAGATGGAACATATAAGGATAATAAGAAATTTTTACATGTTTCAACTGACGAAGTATATGGATCTCTTCCGGATGATGGAAAGTCATTTTTCTATGAAACTACACCATATGATCCGCACAGTCCATATTCTGCATCAAAGGCATCATCCGATTTTTTAGTGAAATCTTATATTGATACCTATCATTTTCCTGCAAATATAACGAATACTTCAAATAATTATGGACCTTATCAATTCCCGGAGAAGCTCATTCCTCTTATAATAAATAATGCATTACAGGGAAAAGACTTACCTATTTATGGAGACGGAAAGAATATAAGAGATTGGCTTTACGTTGATGATCATGCTAAAGGAATAGACATGGTTCAGGAGATGGGAAAAATTGGAGAAAAATACAATATCGGAGGACATAACGAAAGAAGAAATATACAGATTGTTGAAACGATACTTGATACGCTTATTGAGATACTTCCTGACAGCGATGAAAGAAAGAAAAATGTAAGCAAGAATTTAATAAAATATGTTTCAGATAGAAAGGGACATGATAGAAGATATGCCATTGCTCCTGATAAAATCAAAGCGGAAATCGGCTGGTATCCTGAAACTGATTTTGAAACTGGAATAAAAAAGACTGTAAAATGGTATCTTGATAATATGGACTGGATGAAAAATGTTACCAGCGGAGATTACCAGAAATATTATAAAGATATGTATAAGGAGTAAATATCTCTTTTTATGAGAAAATTATATTTGTAAATAATTTTAGTAAATTAGTATGAATAAAAATTATATTTTTTGTTCATAAAATAAACATAAAATTATTGCATAATACATTATGTAATTATTTTTTGATGTGCATATTTTTGGAGGGAATATGAAGGGAATTATACTTGCGGGAGGCTCAGGAACGAGACTTTACCCTTTAACTAAAGCTATTTCAAAGCAGATTATGCCGGTTTTTGATAAACCGATGATTTATTATCCTTTGTCTACTCTTATGCTTTCGGGAATTAGAGAGGTGCTTATAATCTCAACGCCTAGAGATTTACCTGTATTTAAGGAACTTTTAGGTGACGGAAGTGACCTCGGAATGAATATAGAATATAAAGTTCAAGAGGCTCCAAATGGACTTGCAGAAGCTTTTATTATAGGCGAAGAATTTATAGGAAATGACTCAGTTGCACTCGTGTTAGGAGATAATATTTTCTATGGACAAAGCTTCTCAAGAACTTTAAAAAATGCGAAAGAAAGAGTAGAAAAGAATGGCGGAGCAACTATCTTCGGTTATTATGTAAGAGATGCAAGAGAGTATGGAGTTGTTGAATTTGATGATAAAGGAAAGGCAATTTCTATTGAAGAAAAGCCAGAAAAGCCTAAGTCGAATTATGCAGTTCCAGGATTATATTTTTATGATAATGATGTAGTTAAAATATCAAAGAGTATAAAACCTTCAGCAAGAGGTGAGCTTGAGATTACGTCGGTAAATAATTGCTACCTTGATAGAGGAGATTTATATGTAGAGACGCTTGGAAGAGGATTTGCATGGCTTGATACTGGAAATCATGATATGCTTCTTTCTGCATCAAACTTTGTTTCGACTATTCAAAAGAGACAGGGAATGTATGTATCTTGTATAGAAGAGATAGCATTTAAGAGAGGATTCATAGGAAAAGAGCAGCTCGAAAAACTTGCAAAACCGCTTATGAAATCCGATTATGGAAAATATCTTATGAGTATTGCCGAAGGAGAAATTTAATGATAGAGGTTTTAAGTAATTTTAATGGAATAGAAGGATTATGCATTATAACACCTAAGGTATTCGGAGATAATAGAGGATACTTTATGGAAACATATAATGAAAATGATATGAAAGAAAATGGACTTAACTATACATTTGTACAGGATAATCAGTCAGCTTCAAAAAAAGGTGTTTTAAGAGGTCTTCATTTTCAAAAAAATTTTCCTCAAGATAAGCTTGTAAGAGTTATAAAAGGGGAAGTATATGATGTTGCTGTTGATTTAAGAGAGGGCTCTAAAACTTTCGGTAAATGGGCAGGCATAATACTTTCAGAAGAAAATAAAAAGCAATTTTTGGTTCCGAAAAACTTTGCACATGGATTTTTAGTGCTTTCGGATTATGCTGAGTTTTGCTATAAGGTTACAGATTTTTATCATCCTAATGACGAAGGCGGTATTATGTGGAATGATAAGGACTTAAATGTAGAATGGCCTATTCCTAAAGGAATGACAGAAAGTGATCTTATTTTGTCCGAGAAAGATAAAGTAAATTCAACTTATAAAGAATTTTTAGCTCAAAGAAAAAAATAATATAGGAATATTTATGAAAGATTTAAGGACAAGTAAGAATTCATTAAAAAGTACTATAAGAATCATAAAAATACTGGCTTTAAATGATTTTAAATCAAGATTTGCAGGATCTTATCTTGGAGTTTTGTGGGCGTTTACGCAGCCAATCATAACGGTAATGGTGTATTGGTTTGTATTTGAAAAAGCACTTCATGCGGGGACACAAGGCACAAAAGCAGGTATAAATGCACCTTATGTTTTATGGCTTTTAGGAGGATTAGTTCCGTGGTTTTATTTTTCAGATGCGTGGAATAGTGCGACAAATTGCTTTTTAGAATATCAATATCTTGTAAAAAAAGTTGTATTTAATATAAATATTCTTCCGATTGTAAAAATTATTTCGGGACTTTTTGTTCATTTTATACTTATATTATTTACATACTTCTTGTATTTTGTTATGAGATTTCCTTTGTCGTGGTATTCTCTTCAGATATTTTATTATTCTTTTTGCATAATTATATTTGTGACGGGACTTTCATATATAACAGCAGCAGTTGAGGTGCTATTTAGAGACATAAGAGAAGTCGTAAATATACTACTTCAAATAGGAATATGGGCAACGCCTATAATGTGGAATATTGATTCGGGACAGATACAAATGCCTAATATTGTGGAAAAGATTATAAAATTAAATCCTATGTACTATATTACAAGCGGATATAGAGATTCACTTATAAGCAAGGTCGGCTTTTGGGAAAGACCGGTTTTGGGTTTAACTTTTTGGGTAATAACAATAGCAGTGCTCATGATAGGAATTTTTATTTTTAGAAAATTAAAAGACCAATTTGCGGATGTATTATAGGTGTATAAATGAAAAATACAAAAAGTATAAATGAAGAATATGCTATACAAGTAAAAAATATAACAAAGGTTTATAAATTATATAAAAGAAATCTCGACAGATTAAGAGATGCACTGAATCTTACAAGAAGAAAATTATATATTGAGTATTATGCTTTAAGAGATATAAATTTTAATGTAAAAAAAGGTGAGACTGTAGGCATTATAGGAACGAATGGTGCCGGAAAATCCACTATTTTAAAAATTATTACGGGAGTACTAAAGCCTACAAATGGAGATATATTTATTAATGGTCGTATTTCTGCGCTTTTGGAGCTTGGAGCCGGATTTAATAGTGAATATACGGGACTTCAGAATATATATTTAAATGGGACGATGCTCGGATATTCCAAGGAAGAAATAGATGAAAAATTAGACGATATATTGGCTTTTGCTGATATCGGAGAATATATATATCAGCCGGTGAAAAAGTATTCAAGCGGTATGTTCGTTAGACTTGCATTTTCGATTGCAATAACAATTGACCCGGAGATACTTATAGTAGACGAAGCACTTTCCGTAGGAGATATATTTTTTCAGTCAAAATGCTATAAGAAATTTGAAGATTTTAAAAAGAATGGAAAGACTATTCTTTTTGTAAGCCACGATTTAAATAGTATAAGGAAATATTGCGATCACGTTATACTTTTTAATAAAGGTAAAATGCTTGCAGAAGGAAATCCGAAAGAGATAATAGATCTTTATAAAAAGATTCTTACTGGTTCTTATAAAGATGTGGAAAATGCTGAAAATAAAGGAAAAGAATCATTATTTGATAGGATAGAAAAACCAAAAGAAGAAGGATTAAAAAAAGAAAATACATGGAAAAGTCATCTTCTAGTAAACCCTGAAAATATCCAATATGGAGATAAAGAAGCTGAAATTATTGATTATGCTATTTTTGATAACGAAAATAATATAACAAGTGTAATTTCAAAGGATGAGCCTTTTTCTATAAAGTATAAAGTTCATTTCAATTCGGATATAAAAAATCCAATATTTACATTTACATTAAAAACCGTTAAGGGAGTTGATGTAACGGGAACTAATACGATGATTGAAAAAAATTATCTAAATCTTGGTAAAAAAGGAGAAGAGTATATTGTTACTTTTACTCAGAATATGAATCTTCAGGGAGGAGAATATCTATTATCAATAAGTTGTACGGGATTTGATTTGGAAGGCAATTTAAAGGCTTATCATAGATGTTATGATGTTTTAGGTATTACAGTTATTTCTGAAAAGGACACAGTAGGCTTTTATGATATGTATTCCAAGATTAATATAGAAAAGGTGTGAAAAAAGGAGAATCACTATGAAATATGATTATCTTATTGTGGGGGCGGGGCTTTTTGGAGCAACTTTTGCAAATGTGATGAAAGATGCAGGTAAAAAATGCTTTGTTATTGAAAGACGAGATCATCTTGCAGGAAATATATATACTGAAAAAGTTCATAATATAGATGTTCATAAATATGGAGCACATATTTTCCATACTTCAGATAAAAAGGTTTGGGAGTATATTAATAAATTTGCTGAATTTAATCATTATATAAATTCTCCGATTGCAATATATAAAGATGAACTTTATAATCTCCCTTTCAACATGAATACATTTTCAAAAATGTGGGGGATAAAAACTCCGAAAGAAGCTAAAGAGAAAATCTATGAGCAGATTAAGGAGCTTGATATAAAAAATCCGAGAGATTTGGAAGAGCAAGCACTTTCTTTAGTTGGAAAAGATGTTTATGAAAAACTTATAAAAGGTTATACAGAAAAACAATGGGGAAAAGAATGCAGAAATTTACCTGCTTTTATAATAAAAAGACTTCCATTAAGATTTACATATGATAATAATTATTTTAGAGATAGATATCAGGGAATTCCAATAGGCGGATATACTAAGCTAGTAAAAAATATGCTTGATGGAATAGAAGTAAGATGTAATGAAGATTTTGTTAAACTTCTTAAGGAAAATAAAGTAGTAGATGATGACGATAAAGGAGAATCTACAGTTACTTTGTCAGATGGCAGTAAAATAGTCTACAATAAGCTTTTATATACAGGCCAGATTGACGAATATTTTAATTATTTATATGGACATCTTGAGTATCGTTCACTTAAATTTGAAACAGAAGGAATTGATACAGATAATTATCAAGGAAATGCCGTTGTAAATTATACGGAAAGAGAAATTCCTTATACAAGAATTATTGAACATAAATGGTTTAATTTTGGGAAGGATGAAAATGGGAATGATATAAAAAATACTATCATAAGTAAAGAATATCCTGTTGAATGGAGAGCGGGGATGGAACCGTATTATCCTATAAATACTGATAAAAATAATAAAACTTACTTAAAGTATAAAGAAATTGCAAAAAGTGATGATAGAGTGATATTTGGAGGAAGATTAGGCCTTTATAAATATCTTGATATGGATAAAGTTGTGGGATGTGCTATGGATATGGCAAAGGATTTATTGAAAAAATAAGGAAGAGGACTTTCATGTCTTTAAATGCTAAAAAGAGAAGAAGAAAAAAAATAAGACGCATCATTTTAATTATAGAGTTGATTCTTTTAATGATGCTTGGCGGACTTTTATATGTATATTCAAAATTCGGTAAAATGAATTTTAACGATTTGGGAAAAGTTAAAACCAATAACCTCGATAAAAAAACAAAAGATTTATTAAGCGGATATACTACTATTGCATTATATGGAGTTGATACTAGAGTTATGGGCGATTATAAAAATTCTCACAGCGACAGTATTATAGTATGTGTAATAGATAATAAGAGAAAAAAGATAAGGCTTATGACTGTTTATAGAGATACATACATGGAAATCAATGGTCGAGGTGATTTCAGAAAATGTAACTATGCATTCGGAGTAGGCGGTGCAAAGCAGTCTGTTGAAATGCTTAATAGGAATATTGACTTAAATATTCAGGATTATGTGGCAGTTGACTGGAAAGCTCTAGCAGATGCGATTGACGCAGTAGGAGGAGTAGAAGTTAATGTCACAAAAGAAGAATCTTATGCTATGGATAGTAACGAGTATCATGTTCTTTCGGACACTATTGAAAACATAGGAAGAAAAGCAGAGCGTGTAAAACCGGGAGAACAGACGTTAGACGGCGTTCAAGCGGTTGCATATTGTAGGATAAGGCATAATGCAGGCGATGATTTTGGTAGAGCAAAAAGGCAGAGAGAAGTACTTGCAAAACTTATAGAGAAGGTTAAATCAGGAGGTATTGCAAAGATTAATAATCTTATGGATGTAGTATTTCCGGAAGTTTCTACCAGTCTTTCAACTAATCAGATAATAGCTCTTGCTACACGTTTAAAGGGTTATGAGATGGAAAAGATGGAGGCTTATCCTTTCGATAAAAAATCTACAACACTCGGAGTTGCAGGAAGCGTTTTAGTTCCTTGTACATTGGAAAGTAATGCAAGATTAGCTTATAAATTCTTATATAGAAATGAAGAATATGAGCCGTCTGAAGCTTTAAAGAAAATCAGTAAAAGAATACGTAATACTACGGGATTCAATGAAGAGGATGCTGTAGACTACGGTGATAATGGTAAGAAGAGAAATAATAGACAGAGAAATAGGCATAATAATGTGCGAAGCAATGCACAAAAAAATATGAAAAAGAGAATTAACTATAACAATGGTGTAAAGAATAATAATGTAAATAAGATAGTTAATAATGCAGAAAAAAAACATTAAGTTCTTTGGATTTTTTGTGAATTTTAGTACATTAAAATATAATTATGAATAATATATTAAATAAAAACATCAATATAGAAAGTGAAAAAGTCATTGTAAGACGGCTTGAACAATTATTTGAACTTGCCGTTTTTGCAGTGGCTTATTACTATTTTTGGAAATATTTTTATCGTGATTATTATTTTGAATCACATATGTATTTCGGACGCGGAAAATATGTACTTGTAGGAATGTACGCAATTATAATGGCAACATTTATGCATTTGGATGAAGGATCAAGATTCGGTTACAAAAAACTTTTTGACGTAGTTCTTCTTCAATGGGTTGCAATTTTAATGACAAATTTTTTAACATTCCTTCAACTATGTCTTATTGCAAACGTTGTTATAGCTCCGCACATTATGATAGTACTTACACTTTTAGAATTTCCTATTGCACTTTTTTTATGTACGATTTATACATATTTCTATCATAGGATGTATGTTCCAATGCATATGCTTATGATATATGGGAACGAAAGATCGCTAAGCCTTAAATTAAAGTTTGAAAGCAGAGGAAAGGATTTTGATAAATACCATCTTGACGACGTTGTATCGGCTGATTTAGGAATAAAAAAGCTTAAAGAAATGATGGTAGATTATGATGCTGTCATAATTTCTGATATTCCTGCGGAGCTTAGAAATGATATTTTAAAATTCTGTTATGCAAAAGGAATAAGAACATATTTAACTCCTAAGATTTCGGATATTGTTACCGGAGGAGCGGAATCAATAAGTCTTTTTGATACGCCGCTTAAACTTGTAAAAGGTCTTGGAATATCATTCGGAAATAGGGTTATAAAAAGGATATGTGATATAGTTCTTTCGCTTATCGCTTTAATCATTTTATCTCCTTTACTTATTTTTATATGTATAGCTATAAAAGTAGAAGATGGCGGACCTATATTTTATAAGCAAAAGAGAGTTACATACTGTGGAAAGATATTTGATATTTTAAAATTCAGATCCATGGTGGTTGACGCTGAAAAAGATGGAGTAAAAGAAGCAGTTGATAATGATCCGAGAATTACAAAAATCGGTAAATTTATAAGAGCATGTAGAGCAGATGAGCTTCCGCAGCTTTTTAATATAATAAAAGGAGAAATGTCTATAGTAGGGCCAAGACCTGAGAGAGTAGAACACGTTGAAAAGTACAAAAAATTGGTTCCGGAATTTGTCTATAGAGAAAAAGTAAAAGGCGGGCTAACAGGATATGCACAAGTTATAGGAAAATATAATACGACGGCACTTGATAAGCTAAAGCTTGATTTATTATATATAGAAAATTACTCACTTCTTTTAGATTTTAGAATTATAATTATGACGATAAGGATTTTATTTGAAAAGCAGAGTACAGAAGGCTTTGATAAGGTCATAACGGAAGAAGATATCGAATTTGAACTAAAAAGGAGCAAGGAAAAGAAGCATGAACTCTAAAAAAATAGGAATAATTTCATTTGGCTATGGATGGCTTCCATGTGAACCGGGACCTTCAAGATTTTATTATATTTCAAAATATTTTAAAGAAAATGGATGGGATGTAACACTTGTAGGAGGAACATTTCAGCATTTCTTAAAAGAGTATAGGGATATGGAAAAAATAAGAGATGAAAAATATCCTTTCAAAATAGCTTTTATTGAGGTAACACAGTATAAAAAAAATGTGAGTTTAAAGCGAGTTATAAGTAATAAAATGGCTGAAAGTGGAGTAATAACTTATTTAAAAACACATAAATTCGATGTTGTATATTGCTCAGTTCCGCCAAATAATATAGCTGCAAAGGTGGCAAAATATTGCCATGATAATTCCATAAAACTTATAATTGATATTGAAGATTTATGGCCGGAAGCTATGAGGATGATAATAAAGAATGAAAAGCTATGTGATTTCGTTTTTCATTCTTTCAAAAGAGATGCTGAGATTGCTTATAAATATGCTGATGCGATAATAGGAACATCAGAAGATTATACAAAAAGGGCTACAAAATATAACCATAGAGATATAGAAAAAAAGACTGTTTATGTAGGATGCGACATTGATATTTTTGATAAGGGTAAAAAAGAGTACGAGGACAGTATAGATAAAAATGAAGATGAATTTTGGGTTACTTATGCAGGAAGCCTCGGGAAAAGCTATGATATAGAAACAATTATAAAAGCAGCGGCATCACTTTATAAAAAGGGATATAAAGATATAAAATTTAAAATTTTAGGCACAGGCGTAAAAGAAAAAAGCCTTAAAGAATTAAAAGAAGAAGAAAATGCCATAAATGTTGAATTTGTAGGATATGTTCCTTATGAAAAAATGGCTTCTTACCTTTCAAAAAGTGATGTTGTTATAAATTCATTTATAAAGGGAGCACCTCAAAGCATTCCAAATAAAATCGGAGATTATTTGGCTTCAAAAAGTCTTATTTTAAATACTTTGGAAAATGAAGTTACAAAAGAACTTATGGAGAAATATAGTGTCGGAGTTAATGTGGAACCTGAAAATGAAAAGGCACTTACAGATACTATAGAAAAGCTTTACAATTCAAAGGATGTTGTAAAATCGTATGGAGAAAATGCAAGAAAGCTTTGTGAGGAAAAATTTGATCGAAAGAAATCATATATGGAAATTATAAATATGGCGGATACTCTACTTGAAGAAAACAATAAATATCCTATATAAAGGGGCTAATTATGAAATTTAATGAAGCAGTAAAAGAATTAAATGAACATGATCAGGAACATGTTTTAAAATATTATAAAAATTTAAGTGAAAAAGAAAAGGAAAGACTTCTTAATCAGATAGAAGAATTGGATTATGATATGCTTTCACTAATAAAGCATAAAAGTAAGGATACAGAAATCGGAAAAATTATGCCGATAAAAACACTTTCTTTAGAAGATATTAATAAGAATAAAGATAAGTTTTTTAATGAAGGGGAAAAAGCTCTTAAGGAAGGAAAAGTTGCTTGTGTTCTCTTAGCAGGAGGAATGGGCACAAGATTAGGCTTAGATAAACCCAAGGGAGAACTTAATATTGGACTTACAAAAGAAATATTTTTATTTGAAAAGCTTATTGAAAATCTTACGAAAGTAAAAGAAGAAACAAAAAGTAAGAGTATACAGTTATATATAATGACGAGTGAAAAAAATAATGATGAAACAAAGAGCTTCTTTAAGGTGCATAATTATTTTGGATATCCTGAGGAAGATATAGAATTTTTTGAGCAGGATATGGCACCTTCTGTTGATTTTACCGGAAAACTTTTAATGGAAGATAAAGGACTTTTATCCATGTCTCCTAATGGTAATGGAGGATGGTTCTCTTCAATGAAAAAATCGGGAATAGTTAAGAAGTTAAAGAATAATCATATTGAATGGATAAATATTTTTTCAGTAGATAACCCGCTTCAGAAAATGGCGGATCCTATATTTATAGGAGCAGCGATTTTAAAAAATGCGGACTCTGCTTCAAAGGTTGTAAAGAAAGCATATCCGGAAGAAAAAATGGGTGTTATGTGTCTTGAAAATAATTGCCCGAGTGTAATAGAGTATTATGAAATGTCAGATGATATGATAAATAAGCGTGATGATAAAGGCGATTTATTATATGGATATGGAGTTATTCTTAATTATATTTTCAGACTTGATAAGCTTGAAGAAATTGATTCTAAGAAGCTTCCGTATCATATCGTGGAGAAAAAAATTCCATATATTAACGAAACAGGAGAATATATAAAACCTAAAGAACCTAATGGGTACAAATTTGAGGCATTAGTTGTCGATATGATAAGAAATTTTGATAATTGTCTTCCATTTGAAGTAATAAGAGAAAAAGAATTTGCACCGATAAAAAATTTAAAAGGGAAAGATTCTCTTGATTCTTCAAGAGAGCTTCTAATAAAGAATGGAGTAAAACTTTAAAAATATGAATGATGTAAGATTTTCTATAATTATACATGCTAAAAATACGGATGTTGAATTATTTAAAAATGCGATGAGAAATTTACAAAAGGTTTCTTATTTAAATTTTCAAATTATTCTTTTTGATTCAAATACAAATCCTTTTGTAAAAAATGTATTTGATGAAGTATTTTCCAAAGATAAAAGAGCAATTTATAGAAAATTAAATAAAAAATTTTATGATGCACAAGTCTACAACTTGGGTCTTCGTCTTATCGACGGAGACTTTTGCTGTTTTTTAGGGCAGTATGATTTCTTCTCATATAATATATTAAAAAAAGTGGAAAATGTCTGTATTTCTTCATTGATTCCGGAAAAAGAGGATATGGATTTTGATGATTTACGGATGGCTGCTTCAAAAAACAAATTAAGATTATGGAAAGAAAGCTGTCCCAATTTAATATATATGGATTATGACGAAATTATTGATAATATAAGGCAAAATCCTCATTTCTTAGGAGCATTCAGTCCGGAACTTTTAGTTCAAAAAGATTATTTTAAAAATGCATTTTTTATTTCAATCGGACTTTTAAAAGAGGTTGGTCTTTTTAATGAAAAGCTTATTACAGGAGAAATATATGAATATGAGCTTAGAATTTTGGAAAGATATTTAAAAGTAGGCGGGAAAAATAAGATAAAGCCGTATCATATTTCGGGACTTTTATTTCATAAGACAATAGAGAATGTTGATGACGATGAAAAAAGAGAATATGAAAATAAAAAATATCAGATAAAAAAGACTATAGCAAAAGCGTATTTCGATAAAAATAAAATTGAAATTATTATAGAGGATGATAAGGATAAGCAATATTGGAAAGTAAAAAGAATTGCTAAAAAAGATGTTTTAATGCAAAGCGATTATATATTGTTAAAGAATAAAAATATAGTTGTTAAAAATGAAAAAAAATCACTTTCTTCAATGTATTCATATTTGGAAGAAAGAGACGTTGCTGCTGTAGGGGGGAAGTTTGTTTCGGGAAATCTTATTTTAAATTGTGGTTTTATTTTTGATAAAGATGGTGTTATATATCCTGCATGTGCAACTCAGGACGCAAGAGAAAAGGGATATGATGATCGTATGATTTTATCAAGGGAAGTAAGTATGGTAGATCCGTCATTTTGCATGATAAAAAAATCTATATTTAATAAACTCGGGGGCTTTGATATAGGGCTTACAAAAAGGGATTCCATGCTTTCATTTTGTTTAAAAGCTATAAATAGAGGTTATAGAATTATTTTTGATCCCGATGTTATTGTAAAATCGACGGAAATTATGAATGAAAGTAATGAAGAATCAAATAAGAAATTAAATGAAATTTTTTCTTCAGGAGATTATAGAGGTAAAATATCGGAAGGCGATATTTATTACAACGAAAATCTTTATATGGGAGTACAAAATTACTATTTTTAAAATTCCTACATAGTTTATTCACATTTCAAACACAGTTTTTTTTTATACTAAAACAAATAGTTTGAAAGGCGAGGTATACTATGAGTTTATACGAACACGGATTTGAAGGTAATTCCGATCAGGATTTTGACGGAGATGAGGAATTATTTTCCGATAATCATAAAAATTATGTAGACGATACCGGCAATATTCACTATAATGGTAATGGTGATTTAGGCAATAGTGATACAAACGAAGCAAAAAAGAAGAAATTCTTTAACACTGATTTAAAAAAAGTAGTTGTTTTTGCTATAATCTTTGGAATTGTTGCGGGGGTAACTTTTCAGGGAGTGAATTCCTTTTTTGGAGATTTCGGCAGCAAAAAATTATCGAAAGTGGCAACTACTTATGTATCAAAGGGGACTGTAAAAAATACAAGTACAGGGCGAAGCAATGTAAAAGACGCCTCCGATATTGTTTCGAATGTTATGCCGGCAATTGTCCAGGTTACCAATATGTCTGTAACGGAATATCGAAGCTTTTTCGGCAGTTTTGAAAAGCCGTCGAAAAGTGCGGGCTCGGGAATAATAGTAAGTCAGGATGAGAAGTATATTTATATTGCTACAAATAATCATGTGGTAGCTAATAGTAAGACTTTGACTGTAACTTTTTCGGATGATAAAGTTATTGGAGCTGAGGTTGTAGGAACTAATGAGCAGAATGATATTGCAGTAATAAAAGCTAAGGTCTCAAGTATTCCGAAGGAGACATTGCAGAAAATAAAGGTTGCTACTTTAGGAAATTCGGACAACTTAAGTGTAGGAGAATCAGCTGTAGTCATAGGTAATGCTTTAGGATATGGCCAATCAGTAACTACAGGTGTTATAAGTGCACTTAATAGAAATGTTGCCTTAAAGAGCGAATCAGGAAATGTGTATAATAGCAAACTGATTCAAACTGATGCAGCTGTAAATCCGGGAAATTCCGGCGGAGCACTTCTCAATATGAATGGAGAAGTTATCGGAGTTGTTTCTGCAAAATATTCTGATACAAATGTTGAAGGCATGGGATATGCTATACCTATTAACAATGCATCTAAAATTATAAAAAGACTTATAAAAGGTGAGCCTATAGATGAAAACAATGATTCCTCATCTAATAAGACAGGAACAGGATATTTGGGTATATATGGTTTTGATGTGAGTCCAGAAAATGCGATGGCATATGATATGCCGGAAGGGGTGTACGTTTCGGAAGCTATTAAAAACCTGCCTGCTTATAAAGCCGGAATATCGAAGGGTGATATAATAACGGCTATAAATTCTGAAAGAATATCAGGAATGGAGGAATTAAAGAGTATCATTTCTACGAAGAAAGCCGGGGAAAAGATTCATCTTAAAGTTGCCCTAAGAGTAAAAGACTATAAAGAAAAGACATTCGAAGTTGTTCTTACCGATTTTAGTAATGCTCCCAAAAAAGCTGATGAGAATAACAAACCAAAGGTTAATGGAAACTTAAAATCCATAGAAGATTATATTAAAAAATTTTTTAACGGAGGAAATTGATTGAAATGAAGGATTATATCAGAAAAACAAAGATTATTTGTACTTTAGGACCTTCCACTGATGGAGTTTTAAGACAGCTTATGGAAAGCGGAATGAATGTAGGAAGATTTAATTTTTCACATGGAACTCATGAAGAGCATGCAAAGAGAGTTCAGGAATTTGATGCTTTAAGAAAAGAATTAAATCTGCCTGTAGCAAGACTGCTTGATACAAAGGGACCTGAAATAAGAATCGGTGATTTTGAAAATGGTTCAATTATGCTTAAAGAAGGACAGAAATTCACACTTACTACAGAAGAAATGTTAGGCAATGAAGAAAAGGTAACTGTTTCTTATAAAGAATTACCTCAGGATGTAAAAGAAGGAAATAATATTCTTATTGATGATGGACTTATCAATATGAGAGTAGATAAAACTACAAATACAGATATTGAATGTACAGTTTTAAACGGCGGAAAGATTTCAAATAAGAAAGGTGTTAATGTACCTAATGTTGATTTAAGCATGCCTTTCATGAGCGAAAAAGATAAATCAGATCTTTTATTCGGAATTGAACATGACTTTGACTTTATAGCTGCTTCATTTACACGTACAGCAGATGATATCAATGAGATGAGACAGTTTCTTAAAGATCATGGCGAAACAGATGTCAAGATTATAGCCAAGATTGAAAGTAACCAAGGTGTTGCAAATATAGATTCAATCATTGAAGCTGCCGACGGAATCATGGTTGCCAGAGGTGATATGGGTGTTGAGATTCCTCTTGAAGAAGTACCTTCAATTCAGAGAATGATTATTAAGAAAGTATATAAATCAGGTAAATATGTAGTTACAGCTACACAGATGCTAGATTCTATGATTAAGAATCCTCGTCCTACAAGAGCTGAAGCAACTGATGTTGCAAATGCTGTTTATGAAGGAACAAGTGCTGTTATGCTTTCAGGAGAGACAGCTGCTGGTAAATATCCTGTAGAAGCTGTACAGACAATGGTTAAAATTGCTGAAAGAGCAGAAAAGGATATTGATTATGTTTCAAGATTAAGCAAGAGAAAGATTAATCAGGAAAGTACAATTTCAGATGCCGTTTCTCATTCAGCATGTACAATGGCTGCAGATATTAAAGCAAGTGCAATAATTTCTGTAAGTATGTCAGGAAGAACAGTAAGAATGGTATCAAAATATCGTCCTGAAAGCCCTATCATCGCAGGATGTATCCAGAGTAAGGTATGGAGACAGATGGCTCTTTCATGGGGCGTAACACCTATTTATATTGATAAGGCTTCAGATTCTGAAGAACTTTTTGCTAACGCTATAGATGCAGCTAAAAAATCCGGACTTGTAAAGGAAGGCGAAAAAGTTATCATCACAGCAGGTGTTCCAGTTGGAGTATCAGGAGTAACAAATCTTATCAAGGCTGTTAAGATTAAATAATAAGGCAATGTGAATATGTCTTAAATGAAAATTAAACATTATAAAATTGAAAATCCTAAATCAGAAATTCTGATTTAGGATTTTTTTTCTTACTTTTTTTTGACTTTTTCAGATCTTTTTTTCTTATGAGGAGATACGCAATGTGTATGAGGATTGCTTTTTGTGTCATAAATATTAAAGTGCTTCTTTAAAGCTTCGAATGTTTCGTCGCTTATGTAATGTTCTATTCGGCAAGCATCCTGAATTGCAATTTTTTCACTAACATCTATAGATTTAAATATCTGTGAAAGAATGGAATGCTTTTCATAGACTTCATTAGCGATTTCTTTTCCCTTATCGGTTAAAAGTATTTCATTATGCTCTGCTATTTTTACATATCCATTTTCACGAAGTTGTTTTAAGAAAATGGAAACAGTAGCTCTTGCATAACCAAAATATTCGCAAATATCAACAGCACGCACATTTTTCCCCTCATTTGACAAGATTAGAATTGCTTCTAAATAATCTTGCCCTGATTCTTGCATCTTCATAGAAATCTCCTTTTTAAATTGAATGTCAATTAAGACCTCTATAGATTAACAAAAATATTTTATCATACGGAAAAAATAAAGCAATAAAAAATAAACAAATATAGTAATATCTGGATTGACAAACATATTACTGAAGAGTACAATATATACGCAATAACAATTAAACAATTGCTTAATTGTGACTATATGTTATATAAGACTAACAAATGTTAGCTTTTACAAATTTTAATAAAAATTAAGACTATTAGTTAACTTTTATAGATTTTGATAAAGACTTAGAATATGGAGATATGCTATGTTGCCTCTTACATTTTTAAAAAAGGGTGAAAAGGCTATAGTTGTGAAGGTTAATGGAACTCCTGATATAAGACAGCATTTAATGGACATAGGATTTGTGCCAGGAGCCTCACTTATGGTTATATCACAATATAAAGGCGATGTAATAGTGAATATAAAGGACTCACATCTTGCAATTACAGAAAGAATGTCAAAAAATATCATGGTACAAAATTAACAATCGAAGGGAGTAATAGTAATTATGACATTAAGTGATTTTGAGGTAGGCTCTGTCGTTAAGGTCGTGAAAATTCATGGCGATGGAGCAGTAAAAAGAAGAATTATGGATATGGGAATTACCAAGGGAACAGAGGTTTATATAAGAAAGCTTGCACCTCTTGGAGATCCTGTAGAAGTTACTGTTAGAGGTTATGAACTTTCAGTAAGAAAAAATGACGCTAAAATTCTTGAAGTAGAGAAAGCATAGGTATAGGAAATGTCACAAATTAAAATTGCATTGGCAGGTAACCCAAACTGCGGTAAGACAACTTTATTTAATAATCTTACAGGTAGTAATCAATATGTAGGTAACTGGCCGGGTGTTACTGTTGAAAAAAAAGAAGGTAGATTAAAGAGTGATAAAGAGGTTATTATTCAGGATTTACCAGGTATTTATTCATTATCTCCATATACATTGGAAGAGGTTGTAACAAGAAATTATTTGGTTGATGAGCAGCCAGATGCTATTTTAGACATAGTTGATGCTACTAATATTGAAAGAAATTTGTATCTTACAACTCAGCTTATTGAACTCGGAATTCCTGTTATAATAGGACTTAATATGATGGATTTGGTAAAAAAATCCGGAGATAAGATTGACATTGAAGAAATTAAGAAGGAATTAGGATGCGAAATAGTTCCAATAAGTGCTCTAAGAGGAGAAGGAATTGATGAGGTCTCTAAAAAGGCTGTAGATATTGCTAAAAATAATGCTTTTTCTGAGCTTCCTCATGTATTTGTTGGAAGTGTGGAACATGCAATTGCACATATAGAGGATTGTATAAGAGGTAAAATTAAAGATGAATATCTAAGATGGTTTTCAGTAAAAGTATTTGAGAGAGATGAAAAAATTATTGAAAAATTAAATCTGGATGAAAGTACACTCAAGGTAATAGAAAAAAGTATAAAAGATTGTGAAAATGAGTTGGAGGATGATTCAGAGTCTATAATTACAAATCAAAGATATGAATATATTCAAAAAATAGTTAAAAAATATGTTGTCAAAAAAAATAAGAACAAATTGCCTCTTTCAGACAGAGTAGATATGGTTTTGACAAATAGAATTTTGGCTCTCCCTATATTTGTACTTGTTATGTATTGCGTTTATTATCTTTCAATCGTAACTATCGGAAAGCAAGCGACAGATTGGACAAATGATGTATTAGTAGGAGATATAATTCAAAAGCATGTAGGTGATTTCTTATCATCTATACATGCATCTGATGTAGTAAAATCACTTGTAGTTGATGGTATTATACATGGACTTGGAGCTCCTTTAGGATTTGTCCCTCAAATGGCAGTAGTATTCCTCCTTTTGGGAATTTTGGAGGATTGCGGATATATGGCAAGAATTGCATTTATCATGGATAGAATATTCAGAAGATTTGGACTTTCAGGAAAAAGCTTTATTCCTTTTATGATATCAAGTGGATGCGGAGTTCCAGGTATACTTGCAACAAGAACTATCGAATCAGAAAAAGACAGAAGAATGACTATGATTGTTACGACAGATGTGCCTTGTGGAGCAAAGCTACCAGTAATTGCACTTATAGGTGCATATATTGCAGGTGAGTGGTGGATTGCACCTACAATGTATTTCTTTTCTATTATACTTATTATAGTTACATGTATTATTTTAAAGAAAACAAGATATTTTGCAGGTGATCCTGTACCATTCGTAATGGAGCTTCCGGCATATCATTTACCAACATTTAAAGGACTTTTACTTCATGTATGGGAGAGAGTATGGGCATTTGCAAAGAAAGCTGGAACAGTTCTTTTCCTTTGCTGTACAGTAATGTGGTTTTTAGCAAGCTTTGGTATTGAAAAGGGATCCTTTGGACTTGTAGATTCAGTTGAACATAGTCTTCTTGCAAATGTTGGAATGGCACTTGCAATCATGTTTAGACCTATAGGATTTACATGGCAGACTGCAGCTTCTTCAATTTCAGGATTTGCAGCAAAGGAAGGACTTGTTACAACTATGGGAGTATTAGCGGGCTTAAAAGAGTCTGATGAATATACCGGTAAGCAGCTTGCACATTTTGAATCATTTTTCCCTACAACAGTAACGGCATTAAGCTATCTTGCATTTAATCTTTTTGATTCTCCATGTATTGCAGCTATGTCAACATTGGCAAAAGAAATTGGAAAGAAAAAATATTTCTGGATAGCACTTCTTTTACAAAATGTTATTGCTTATGGACTTTCGCTTATAATATACCAAATTGGAGGAGTATTTATAACGAGAGAAATAAAATTTAATCCTGCAACAGTAGTTGCTTTGGCTTTGGCTGCTGCAGTGATTTATCTTTTATTTAGAAAAGATCCAAATAAAAAGAAAAGTAAAGTAGTATCAGAAGAGAAAAAAGCAGCTTAATTTATGAAGGAGGCGCTTTTAGTATGGATTTTATTGTAAATAATATTGGAAATATTGTAATAATTGCCATTGTGCTTTTGATTTGTGGGTTATCACTTGCAAATATTATAAAAAAGAAGATAGAGCATATTCCTACTTGCGGATGTGGATGTGGATGTGGCGGAACAAAGCCTAATGAAAAATTTAAGGCATTTGTAGAAGAAAAAAGAAGACAGCAAGAAAAAATAAATAAATAAGGTTAGGGTAAAATGAGCGGCTTTGCCGCTCATTTTACTGTTTAAATTGTTGAGAAACTATATATGCTGTGCTATAATTTATCAAATAAGAGTAGTTATTAACAGTGGTTTATTTATATATAGACAAGGAGAGAAAAATGACAGCAGGCGGATTTTTAACAGCATTTTTTGTGCTTATTTTGTTAGTTGTAATTTTTGCAGTTGTTTCTGTAGTAGGAACGGTTGCTTCCATTTCAGGTGCTATAGCTACGATTTTAAATAACACTGATGAAGAGAACGGCGATTACTAGAAACTATATATTAAAGGAGCGGCTTTTGGAGAAAGAACTTGAAAAAACATATAATCCTAAAGAGTTAGAGGATAGGCTTTATAAAAAGTGGGAAGATAATGGATATTTTAAGGCTGAAGTAAGAAAAGATAAGAAGCCTTTTACTATAGTTATGCCTCCACCAAATATAACAGGAAAGCTTCATATGGGACATGCACTAGATAATACAATGCAGGATATTCTTATAAGATTTAAGAGAATGCAAGGATATGAAGCACTTTGGCAGCCGGGTACTGACCATGCATCTATTGCTACTGAAGTTAAAATAATAAATGCATTAAGAGAACAGGGCATTGAAAAACAGGATTTAGGACGTGAAAAATTCCTGGAGCGTGCATGGGAATGGAAAGAAGAATATGGAAATAGGATTATAAGTCAGCTTAAAAAATTAGGATCTTCGGCAGACTGGAGTAGAGAAAGATTCACTATGGACGAAGGCTGTTCAAAAGCAGTAGAGGCAGTTTTCGTCAATCTTTATAACGAAGGATATATATATAAAGGTGAGAGAATTATAAATTGGTGCCCTACATGTATGACAACTATTTCCGATGCAGAAGTAGTATATGACGAGGGACAGGAAGGCCATTTTTGGTATATTAAGTATCCGATAAAGGAAAGTGAAGGAGAGTATCTTGTTATTGCAACGACCCGTCCGGAGACTATGCTTGGTGATGAAGCAATAGCTGTAAATCCTGAAGATAAGAGATATAAGAATCTTGTAGGAAAGACTGCAATTTTACCTATAGTTAATAAAGAAATTCCTATAATAGCTGATTCATATGTTGATGTAGAATTTGGAACAGGTGCAGTAAAAATTACACCAGCCCATGATCCTAACGATTTTGAAGTTGGGAAAAGACATAATTTACCGGTAACTAATATTTTTAATGATGATGCGACTATAAATAAAAATGGCGGAAGTTATGAAGGCCTTGACAGATTTACTGCTAGAGAAAAGATAGTTAAGGAGCTTAAGCAAGAAGGACTTTTACTTAAGGTTGAACCCCTTACTCATAATGTAGGGACTCATGACAGATGCAGTTCTACAATTGAACCTATGGTAAAACCTCAGTGGTTTGTTAAGATGGAAGATCTTGCAGCTCCCGCAATTAAAGCAATAAAAGATAAACAATTGGAGTTTGTTCCGGAAAGATTTAATAAGATATATCTTCATTGGCTTACTAATATTAGAGACTGGTGCATTTCAAGACAGCTTTGGTGGGGACATAGAATCCCTGCATATTATTGCAGCTCATGCGGCAATATGGTAGTAGAAAAAAAGGAAAATGAGCCAAAAGAGTGTCCTAAGTGTGGAGGAAAGATGAAGCAGGATGAGGATACGCTTGATACTTGGTTTTCATCTGCACTTTGGCCTTTTTCAACACTTGGATGGCCGGAAAAAACAGAAGAAATGGAATATTTCTATCCGACAGATGTACTTGTAACAGGATATGATATTATCTTTTTCTGGGTTGTAAGAATGGTATTTTCAGCTCTTAAGCAGACAAAAAAAGTACCATTTCAAAAAGTTCTTATCCATGGTCTTGTAAGAGATTCACAGGGAAGAAAAATGTCAAAGTCTTTAGGGAATGGAATCGATCCGCTTGAGATTATTGACAAATATGGAGCAGATGCATTAAGGCTTACGCTTATTACAGGAAATGCTCCTGGAAATGATATGAGATTTTATCTGGATAGAGTTGAAACAAGCAGAAATTTCGCTAATAAGGTTTGGAATGCTTCAAGATTTATTATTATGAATCTGGAAGGAAAAAATGCAAAAATAGATGAAGTAGCATATAGTGACCTTTTAACTATAGATAGATGGATAATATCAAGAGTTAATACAGTTACAAAAGAAGTAACGGAAGCACTTGATAAGTTTGAACTTGGAATTGCAGTAGAGAAAGTTTATGACTTTATTTGGGATGAATTCTGCGATTGGTATATAGAACTTGTTAAAGGAAGAATTTATAACAAGTCAAAAGAAGGGCAAATTTCACGAAATGCAGCACTTCAGACGCTTACAGTTGTATTAAAGGATGCACTTAAGTTATTACATCCATATATGCCATTTATAACAGAAGAAATATATTGTACATTAAGCGGAGAAGAAAGCATCATGATTTCTTCATGGCCTACTTACAAAGAAGAAAGAGAAGATCTTGAAGCAGAAAAGGCAATGAAGAGAGTTATAAACTTAGTGAAAGCAGTTAGAAATTTAAGAACTGACATGAATGTTCCGCCTTCTAAGAGAGCAAAGCTATATATTGTAAGCGACAAAGAAGAAGTATTAAGTGTATATAGTAATCTCTTTAATGATTATAAAAATCTTGCAGGAGCAAGTGAGATAATCGTGGCTGAAACAAATGATGATATTCATGAAAAAGTAGTCTCTACTGTTGTACCGGATGCAAGTATTTATATACCTTTAGAAGAACTTATAGATTTAGAGAAGGAAAAAGAAAGACTTTTAAAGGAAGAAAAGAGACTTATAAGTGAAGTAAAAAGATCTAATGGAATGCTTAATAATCAAAAGTTTCTTGAAAAAGCTCCTAAAGCTAAGGTTGATGAAGAAAAAGAGAAACTTAAAGACTATGAGAATATGTTAATTGATGTAAGAAAAAGACTTTCTGATATGCAATAAAGGAATATTATAGCAAAAATATTATAGCAAAAATATTAAATAGAATAGTACAAGATATTATATGGGGGAATATCTTATATGAGTGAAGTAAATAATCTGGATAAAAACATAATTATAACGGTAACTTTATCAGATGACAAGATGAAAGCGTATCTGACTTTGAATAAAACTCCTATGTTTATGGACGATGAAAAGCCGGAAGCTTCCGATATTTTGGATGCACTCAGTGCAAAAAATGTTGTTTATGGAATTTCACAGGATACTATTTCTAAGATATGCGATGATCCCGTTTTCGGACGTGAATATGAGGTTGCTGAAGGAAAGAAAGTAAAAGAAGGTGTTACAGGAGAATATGAATTCTTCTTTAACAGTAATTTTTCAAAGCAGCCAAAAGAACTTCCTGACGGTAGTGTCGATTATATGAGCGTAAAAGTAATAGAGACGGTTGCCAAAGGAGATAAAATTGCTGTATATAGACCTGCAATTCAAGGCGAAGATGGCATGAATGTCCTTGGAAAGACTTTAATCGCTAAAAAAGTTAGAGATTTACCTCCAATTTCCGGTAAAGGCTTTACTAGATCTGAAGATGGAAATACATATATAGCGGATATTGCAGGTAAGATAGAAAAACCTAATGGAGAAAATAAAATCACAATTTCTCCGGTATATGAAGTTAACGAAACAGTTGGTATTGAAATAGGAGATATTGAATTTGCAGGAGATGTAATTATCCATGCAGGAGTTACAAATGGAGTAAAGGTTCAAGCAAAGGGCAATATCACTATAGATGGACTAGTAGAAAATTGTACAATAACAGCTTTTGGCGATATAGTTTTATTAAAAGGTGTTAAGGGAAGCGAAAGAACTGTTATAAATGCAAAAGGAAATATTACAGCTGAATATATAGAGTATTCCGAGATTACTGCAGGAGGGGATATAACTGCTGATGTTATTTTCAAGAGTGAAGTAAAATGTGATGGGCTTATTAATCTTGCAGGAAAAAGAAAGAGCATAGTAGGAGGTAGAATTTCTGCTGTTGAAGGAATGAGAGTTGGAAATGTTGGAAACGAATTTGGAGTTATAACGGAAGTCAATGTAGGCGTTTCTGCAGATAGAAGACAGACGTTACTTATTCAAGAGAAGAAGGTTGAAGCTTTGGAAACGCATCTTAATTCTGTTATAGACGGACTTAATAAGTTAGATAAGATATTAAAACATAAGAATGATCCTAAAGCTAAGCAGGACCCCAGAAAAGTACAGCTTCTTCGAGCTAAGTTTCATGAAGAAGCAGTTCTTATGGATGAAACAGTAAAATTGTCCGATATGAGAAATCTTTTGGAAAGAGGCAGAAGAGCTAAGGTTTTTGCCGAAAAGAAGGTTTATTCAGGTTCAACTATTTGCGTAAATGGAGCAAAGCTTATTATAAAAGATACAATGGAGCAAGTTGAGTTCCGTTTCTTAAAGGGTAAGGTTATAGTTGATAAGCTTTCAAATGAGGAAATTGGTAAATGATAGATTTTGAAAAAGAATTAAAGCATTATAAAGAAAAGGCATTAATATCTGAAGTTGAGGATAATATAAAAGAAAAAGATTTGTCTGATATGGTGGATATTATAAAAAAAATTGATTCCGACAGTACGCAAGAAGACAGAAAAAAATTTACAGGAGAAATATAAGATGAGTGCTTGTTATTACTGTGGTAGTGAATTGGATACCGGAGCAATTTTTTGCAAAATTTGTCATCGTGATCAAAGAAAATATATAGAAATTTGCGAAAAATCAGATGAACTTTATAATAAAGCACTTGAAAAGGCTTATGTAAAGGATCTTTCAGGAGCAGTTCTTCTTTTAAAAAGCAGCCTTAAATATAATAAAAAGAATATTGATGCAAGAAATCTTTTAGGACTTATATTTTATGAAAGAGGAAATCTGTCGGAAGCAATTCAGGAATGGGTAATAAGTAAAAATTTTGAGCCTTCAGATAACAGAGCTGACTATTATTTAAAATCGATAAAAAAGTCTACAGAAATAGAAAAGTATGACAAAGATGCTGAAAGGTTTAATAGAGCACTTAATTTTTGTAAAAAAGGGGATACCGATCTTGCAAAAGTTCAACTTAGAAGAGTTGTATCAGGAAATCCTAAAAACATGGATGCAATTTCTCTTCTTGTCCTTATATACATTGTTGAAAAAAATTTCAGTGGAGCATTAAAATATATCAAGATTGCACAGCAAGTAGATGTGAGTTACACAGATATTCTTAAGTATAAGAGAGAGGTTGACAACTATCTTAAAGATAAGAAAAAGAGAAAGAAAAGAAAAGCTGAGCTTATTAATTTTAGTGACGGAAATGATAATGTTATTATGTCAAAAGCTACGTTTCACGATTTTACTTATGGATCAAGAGTAGCCTTTTTTAATATTCTTACAGGAATTTTTATCGGAATACTTTTTACATATTTTCTGATCATTCCGACTATAAAACAAAATGAAAAACATAAAGTGGCAGCTTCAATGGTTGATTTATCAGAAGCGGCTACAAATTCAGAATCCAGCGTAACAGAACTTAAAAATAAAGTTAAATCTTTAAAACAGGAATTAGGAAAATATAATACAAAAAGTGATACGGTAACGTCTTATGAAAAACTTTTGTCTGTGAAGGATATGGTTGATAAAGGTGGAGTAGCAGATGCACCGGGAACTTTTTCAGAAATAAATAGAGAACTTTTATCTGACAATGGAAAAGTACTTTATGATTCTTTGTCTGCAGTTATAAATAATGAAGCTTTGAAGAAAAATATGTCAGATGCAAGAGGATTTTACAGGAAAAAAGACTATGATAGTGCGATTAATGCTTATCTAACGGTAACAAAGTTACAGGAAACTTATGAAGACGGAAAAGCACTATTTGAACTTGCAGAGTCATACGAAAAAAATTCTGATATCGAAAATGCAAAGAAATACTATAGTAGAATAATAGAAGTGTTTAAAGATGATAAAGATAGTAAAATTGTGAAAAAAGCACAAGGTAAATTGAATAAATTATCAGCACAGTAAGCTATCGGTAATGATATTTATAATATGATTATAAAGATATTATAAGATATTAGGAGATATTATAAGATATTAGAGAATATTAGAGGATAGTCTATAATTAGAGAGATGATATAAGAATGTATAAATATAACATAATAGATATTAAAAAAATCCGGAGATGAACATTTATAATATGTTGCAGGACCGGATTTCGACTCATACTAGTTTATTTCTTCTTTGAAATATCATCAACTCTATTAGACGCCTGGGTAAGTTCAATTCGAATATTTTCCCAGGTCTTTGCGTTGAGGGGATCACTATATTGCATTTTTAAAGCTGTAGCAATCAATTCATTTAAGGATTTTTGAAATTTATCTTCAATCATTTTGTCTCCTAAGCATTTATACAAAAAACCAAAACATCTATGTAATTATTCTAACATAAACAGAAGGAAAATCCTTAAAAAATATAAAAAAATATAAAAAAAAATACAAAAATTTAAAAAAGCAGTAAAGTTTTTTCTAATTTAGACGAAATACTCAATATATGAGACAGATTATATCTACATATATAGTCAGATATTTTAGTAAGCAATTTATATTAAAGGAAACTATTTATTTTCAAGGAAGCAGTTTATTTTTCAAGGAGGAAAATTATGAATGCATTAAATTATGATGCTGTCAAAGCTCCAAGTAATTTATTAAATACTAAGGACGTAAAAGATTACAAGGGAGTCAAATCTAAAGAAGAATCTAAAGCCGTGGACAAAATTGGCACTCCAAAGTTATCCAAAGAAGCAAGTGAATACTATAACAAGCTTAAGGGAAAGTATAAGGATATGGATTTTATTCTTGTAAGTGATGATATGAAGGATAAAGTTATGAATTCTTCTGTTAATTACGCTACAGGAAATAAAGATGTCGTTTTAGTAGACGAAAAGACTATTGAAAAAATGGCAAAGGATAAAGACTATCAGAAAAAACAGGAAGGCCTTATAGATTACGCAAGAGTTGAACTGGATAAAATAAAGAAAGAAGTTAATAAAGGGGATTTAAAAGATTTTGTAAAAGGCTTTGGCATAAAGATTTCAGGCAATGGTGAGATGAATATATTTGCCGTAATGAATAAGTCAAATAACATTGTAAAAACTAAAGATATTGTTAATAAGAAACCTTTAAAAAATACATCGAAAGTTAAAAACTCAGCTAAAATAGACGAAGTAAATCGAAAGAAAGCGAATAATGCTAATTCGAATAATGCTAATTCGAGTAATGCTAATTTGAGTAATGCTAATTTGAATACTGATGATGTGCTTATTTGCTCGCTTTCATTTAACGAGCTTATTAAAAAGATGAATGACAAGGTTCAGGAGTGGAAAGCAGATAATGTTATTACTAAGGAAGAAAAAAATGTAGGACAGCATATAGATTTTAAAGGGTAAAAAGTAAAATAATAATAATAAATTAGCACTCGCCTATTGACAGTGCTAATAAATCGTGATATAAATCATTGTGAAATGAATTTATATCACGATTTTTTATGCAAATAGTGACGTTAGAGTATAGCTTTACTTGTTATAAGCTTAAATCTTAGAAAATCGTGACAACAAACTGAAAAGGAGGGAAAATATGGATATACAGAAATTTACACAAAAGTCTGTTGAAGCTGTAAATAGTATGCAAAAAGTTGCAGAAGAATATGGAAATCAGGAAATTACAGAAGCACATTTATTATATGCACTTCTTAATCAGGACGACGGACTTATACCGAGCTTACTTCAAAAAATGGGTATAGATATAACATATTTTAAGGATGATATTGAAAACCATATTAAAGGACTTACTAAGGTAAGTGGAGCAGAGCAATACGTAAGCCAAGAATTAAATCAAGTTTTAACATTCGCAGAGGATGAATCCAAAGCTATGGGAGATGAATATGTTTCCGTTGAACATATATTTATTTCCATGATAAAAAGGCCGGACAAATTTATAAAAGAAAAATTTAAGGAGTTTGGGATTACTACTGACAGATTTTTAAAGGTTTTATCTGAGATAAGAGGAAATCAAAAAGTAGTTTCAGATAATCCGGAAGATACTTATAATACTTTGGAAAAGTATGGGTATGATCTTGTTGAGCGTGCAAGAAATAATAAAAGTGATCCTGTAATAGGAAGAGATCAGGAAATAAGAAATATTACAAGAATTTTGTCCAGAAAGACAAAAAATAATCCTGTACTTATTGGAGAGCCGGGAGTAGGTAAAACTGCTGCTGTTGAAGGACTTGCAGAAAGAATTGTCAAAGGGGATGTTCCTACTAATCTAAAGAATAAGAAAATTTTTGCACTTGATATGAGTTCGCTTGTTGCAGGAGCTAAATATAGAGGAGAATTTGAAGAGAGATTAAAAGCTGTACTTAACGAGGTTAAAAAATCAAATGGAAATATAATTTTATTCATTGATGAGCTTCACACCATAGTTGGAGCGGGCAAAACTGAAGGAGCTATGGACGCAGGAAATATGCTAAAGCCTATGCTCGCAAGAGGTGAGCTTCATTGTATAGGAGCTACAACTTTAAATGAATATAGAGAATATATAGAAAAAGATTCTGCACTTGCAAGAAGATTTCAGCCGGTACTTATAGATGAACCGTCAGTAGAAGATACGATAAGTATCTTAAGAGGACTTAAGGATAGATATGAAGTATTTCACGGCGTAAAAATTTCGGATTCTGCATTAGTATCAGCTGCAACGCTTTCAAACAGATATATTTCGGACAGATTTCTTCCGGATAAAGCAATCGACTTGGTTGATGAAGCTTGTGCTTCAATAAGAACTGAAATGAATTCTATGCCGGAAGAATTGGATGACTTAAATAGAAAAGTTATGCAACTTCAGATTGAAGAAGCTGCACTTAAAAAAGAAACGGATTCATTGTCTAAAGAAAGACTTATTAGTCTTCAAAAAGAACTATCGGAAGCTAAAAATGAACTTGATGAAAGGATGGCAAAGTGGGACAACGAAAAGAACGCAGTCTCAAAAGTATCAAAATTAAGGGAAGAAATTGAAAAAGTAAAAGCAGATATAACAAAAGCAAAGCAAAGCTATAACTTAGATAAAGCTGCAGAACTTCAGTATGGAAAGCTTCCTAAGCTTCAGGAAGAATTAAAGGAAGAGGAAAAGAAACTTGAAGGAAAGGATTTATCTTTAGTACATGAAAATGTAACTGAAAATGAAATTGAAGAAATCGTATCAAGATGGACGGGAATTCCTGTAACAAAACTTTCAGAAGCAGAAAAGAATAAAGTTTTAAATCTTGATAAAGAACTTCATAAAAGGGTTATAGGTCAAAATGAAGCTGTTAATCTTATAACGGAGGCTATTATAAGATCAAGATCTGGTATTAAGGATCCAAGAAGGCCGATAGGATCGTTTCTTTTCTTAGGACCTACAGGAGTAGGAAAAACAGAGCTTGCAAAATCGCTTGCGGAAAGCCTTTTTGACAATGAATCAAATATTGTAAGAATTGATATGAGTGAATATATGGAAAAATATTCAGTGTCAAGACTTATAGGAGCACCTCCGGGATATGTAGGATATGATGAAGGCGGACAGCTTACGGAAGCCGTAAGAAGAAAACCTTATTCCGTTGTACTTTTCGATGAAATTGAAAAAGCACATCCTGATGTATTTAATATTTTGCTTCAGGTTTTAGATGATGGACGAATCACAGATTCGCAGGGAAGAACAGTTGATTTTAAGAATACGATTATAATTCTTACATCGAATTTGGGATCTGAAAATCTTCTTGAAGGAATAAATGAAAATGGAGAAATTTCTGAGGAAGCTAAAAGAGCTGTTAAGGAAAAACTTAGAATGTCATTTAGACCCGAATTTTTAAATAGACTTGATGAAATTATAATGTTTAAACCTCTTACAAGGGATAACATTAAAAATATTATAGGTTTATTAATTGACGATTTAAATAATAGGTTAAAGGATAAGCAGCTCAAGGTTTCTCTTACAGATAAGGCAATCGATTATGCTATAAAAGAAGCATATGATGTAATTAATGGAGCAAGACCTCTAAAGAGATTTTTGGAAAAGAATATAGAAACTTTGATTGCGAAGATTATCTTAAAAGGAGATGTAAAGGAAAACGAAACATTAATAATTGACGAAAAAGACGGGAATTTTTACGTTAATATATGATAAGCTTATAGAGTAATAAAAATTAATACATAAAATATTTTTAAAAAGATATAGAAATTCTATACTAATTATAGTATAGAATTTCTATATAATTATATGTTCATATCTGATATAGGGTTATATAATTATATTGATTTATAAAATTTACATAATGAGTATTAATTTAAAATATAAGAAGGGGGAACACGTGAAAAAATATAGTGAGATGTCAAAGGAAGAGCTTCTATCAGAAAAAGAAATTTTGGTAAAAGAATATGACGAGTACAAAAAGTTAAATCTTGAATTAAATATGGCAAGAGGTAAGCCATCATTAGAGCAGCTTGACTTTTCAAAGGAATTATTAAATTCAATTGATACAAACATTGATGATTATTATATTGATAAAGACAGTGGAATCGATGTAAGAAATTATGGCTGCCTTACAGGACTTTCCGGTGCGAAAAAAATCCTTGCCGATATGGTAGGAGATAAAGAAGAGCATGTTATAGTTTTAGGAAATTCATCCCTTAATGTAATGTATGATCAGATAGCAAGGGCAATGACTAAAGGAATTATGGGCTCAAAGCCTTGGGGAAAGTATGAAAAAATAAAATGGATATGTCCTGTTCCCGGATATGATAGACATTTTAAAATAACGGAGCATTTCGGATTTGAAATGATAAATGTCGACATTAATGAAGACGGACCTGATATGGATAAAATTGAAGAGCTTATAAAGGATGAAAATGTGAAAGGGATTTGGTGTGTTCCTAAGTATGAAAATCCGCTAGGGACTTCATACTCAGCTTCCGTTGTAAAAAGATTTGCAGCATTAAAGCCTAAGGCCAAAGATTTTAGAATTTTTTGGGATAATGCATATTGTGTTCATCATCTTTATGAAGATGAAAGTAAACAGGATAAAATTCCTAATATTTTGGAAGAAGCAAAAAAATGCAAAAATCCTGACATGGTATTTGAATTTGTTTCTACTTCGAAGATTACATTTCCCGGAGCAGGAATTTCAGCTATTATAACATCGGATAATAATATAAAAGATATATTGGAGTCGATGAGTGTTCAAACTATAGGGCATGATAAAATAAATCAGCTTCGTCATATTAAATTTTTAAAAGATTTTAATGGATTAAAAGAGCAGATGAAAAAACATGCAAAAGTTTTACGACCTAAGTTTGAAATTGTACTGGAAGGATTCAAACGTGAATTAGGCAAAAGAGATTGTGGAACGTGGACAAAGCCTAGAGGAGGATATTTTATAACATTTAAATCCAAAAAAGGACTTGCAAAAAAAATAGTTGAGACTGCAAAAAATGCAGGACTTATATTAACGGATGCGGGAGCACCTTTTCCTTATAAAAAAGATCCTAATGATTCTGCTATAAGAATAGCTCCGTCATTTCCGAGTGAGGAGGATTTAAAAGTAGCGATTAAGCTGTTTACTGTGTGTGTAAGACTAAAAACAGTTGATAAGTTATTAAATGATCATAAAAGTTATGAGAATGATTTATAAAAAAACTATAAAAAATGATAATTAAAAAGAAAAAAGTACAAAATAATATAGGAGTTTGAAAAAATAAGTGTATAATGAAAAAATCGCTATAAAATATAAATAGTGGATATTTAAAACTTATTGTTCAAACTCCTAATATTATTATGAAGAAACGAGTTACTTAAAAATTAAAGGAAGAGTTAATAAAAACTTGCAAGGTAAGTATGATGAATATACAACAATTTGGGACATGTAATAGCAAAGTATGTAAATTGTATACAATTAAAAATAAAAATGGAAATAGTATTACTTTAACGGATTATGGAGCAGCTGTAGTAAGTATTTTTATAAAAGACAGAAAAGGAAATAAGGTGGATGTCATTTTAGGATATGACGACTTATCTTCTTATGAAAAGTCATCAGCAAATTTTGGAGGAACAATAGGAAGAGTTGCCAACAGAATAAAGGGAGGTAGCTTTTTACTTTCTAATAAAATATATAAGCTTACTGTGAATGACGAGGGAAAAAATACTCTTCATAGCGGATCGGATTTTTATAATAAGAGAGTTTGGAAAGTAACAAATGTATCGCCTTCTTCAATAACATTTTATTTAAGAAGTAGGGATATGGATCAGGGATTTCCGGGAAATCTTGATATATATGTAACATATGATTTTAATGATAATGATGAACTTAGTATTTCCTATAAATATAAAGCAGAAGATGATACTATTGTAAATCTTTGTAACCATACATATTTTAATTTGTCAGGTCAGGGAAAAGATGATGTACTTAATCAAAAAGTATATTTAAATTGCGATTATGTTACAGATATAAATGAAGATTTAATTCCTACGGGAGAATTTTTTAATGTTGATGATACGCCATTTGACTTTAGAAATGAAAAAGCTATAGGACAGGATATAAATTCCAATTATAGATGCTTAAATTACGCCGGCGGATATGACCATAATTTTGTTATAAATCCTAACGAAAAAGAAAAAGTTATGGGAAAATTACTAAATAAAGTCGGATATATGAAATCCGATGACACCGGAATTAAGATGGAGATTTTTACATCGCTTCCCGGCGTGCAATTTTATACGAGCAATTCTATGAAAGATGAAAAAGGAAAAAATGGAAATATATATAATGAGTATTCCGGAGCTTGCTTTGAGACACAATATTTTCCGGATGCTGTGCACCATGATAATTTTCCTTCTACATTAGTAAAAAAAGGCGAAGAAAAAGAAGAGTTTACAGTATATAGATTTTTGGTATAATAGCTCTAATGTAAAAATGTTAATAATAAAGAGGAGAACTGCATGGAAATTAATACAGAAATTAATACAGCAAAAGGAACATTTCAAAGCTTCAAAAACAGCCTCCTGGTTAAATTGGCTTTAGGCATAATAATAGGACTTCTTATAGGAAGAATTGTAAATAAACCTACAATAGGTGTGATTCTAACAATTAAAACCATTTTAGGCAATTTGATTAATTATGTCGTTCCACTTATAATTTTAGGATTTATAACACCTGCTATTGTTTCACTTAATGATAATGCGGGAAAAGTTTTAACTGTAACGATTACAATCTGTTATTTCGTGTCAGTTGGTGCTGCACTTTTCAGCTTCCTTGCAGGGAAAGCGATAATTCCATTTCTTAATATTGAATCAAAAACTTCGATGGCAAAGAAACTTCCAAAACTTCTATTTAAACTTGATATTCCGCCGATTATGTCTGTGATGACGGCCCTTGTTACAGCAATACTTATAGGACTTGCAGTAATATGGTCAAAATCAAAGCTGTGGAAGGATTTACTTAAAGAATTTGGGAATATAGTGCTTTTCATTGTGGAAAATGTTGTCATAAAGATTCTTCCATTTTATGTTGCAACAACTTTTGCACTACTTTCTTATGAAGGCATGATAATTTCGGAACTTCCGGTGTTTGCGATAGTTATTATTCTTATTATGGTCGGTCATTATATTTGGATGACTTTTATGTATTTAATAGGAGGAGCTATAAGTAAAACTAATCCGTTTGAAGTAGTAAGACATTATGGGCCTGCTTATCTTACAGCTGTAGGAACAATGTCTTCAGCTGCAACTTTACCTATGGCGCTTAAGAGTGCAAGAAAAGCGAAATCGATTGATCCTACAATAAGAGATTTCGTTATTCCTCTTTGCTCGAATACAAATCTTTGTGGATCCGTACTTACGGAAACATTCTTTGTTATGGTAGTCTCAAAAGTTTTATATGGGCATTTACCTTCGACTACAGACATGATTATTTTTATTTTGCTTCTTGGAATTTTTGCAATAGGTGCTCCGGGAGTACCGGGGGGAACGGTTGTTGCATCACTTGGACTTATAACTTCTATTTTAGGATTTGATGATTCGGGGCTTTCTTTAGTGCTTTCAATATTTGCACTTCAGGATTCGTTTGGAACAGCCTGCAACATTACAAGCGACGGTGCAATTGCACTTATGGTAACCGGAATATTTAAAAAGGTTCCGAAAAGTAAAAACTAATAGAAATTGAAGAAATAAATAAAAAATTTGTAAAATAGAAAATAAAACTTTTAAATTTAAAAAATATAATGTAGATTTAATAATATATATAAGCCCCTTTTCTTGTAAGATTAACAACTTGAAGAAAAGAGGGCTTTTTTTAAAATAGCTTAATTTCAATTAAAGAAATAGAATATAAAATATCCTGCGTGTGCTTTATTTTCCTTTATTTTTTAGGTATAATGACTAGTACTGTTACTAATAAAAACAGTATTATATGGATAATATTAAAATTAAAAATAAAAACAATTGAGAAGGAAAAATTCTGATATGTTTTATAATTAGGAGGATTATTAATATATGAAACTCATATCCTTTACAATACCTTGTTATAATTCAGAAGGTTATATGGAAAAATGTATAAAGTCGATTTTGCCTGGCAAAGATGATGTTGAAATTATTATTGTAGATGATGGCTCTACCGATAAAACGGGAGAAATTGCAGAAAGATATAAGGATGAATATCCTAATATAGTTCGCGTTATTCATCAGGAAAATGGTGGACATGGAGAAGCTGTTAATACTGGGCTAAAAAATGCTACGGGACTTTATTTTAAAGTTGTTGATTCGGATGATTGGATTGATTTAGAAGCATATAAAAAAGTCTTAAGTATATTAAAGAGACTTGAAGAGGAAAATAATCCAATAGATATGCTTCTTACAAATTATGTATATGAAAAACTTACAACGGGTCATGAAAGAAGAATGATTTATACACCGCTTTTTCCGCAAGATCGAGTTATAGGTTGGAAAGATATGAAAAGAGTTATAAAAGGATTTACTATTCTTATGCATTCCGTTACATATAGAACAGAGCTTTTAAGAAAATGTAAATTACAGCTTCCTAAACATACATTTTATGTAGATAATCTTTTTGTATATATTCCGCTTCCTTATGTAAAAAAAATATATTATGCTAATATAGAATTTTATAGATATTATATTGGAAGAGAAGGACAATCTATTCAGGAACAGACTATGATAAAAAGAATCGATCAGCAGCTTAGAGTTAACAAAATGATTATCGATGCTTATGATGTCTGGTCATTTGATGAACCTAAATTAAGAAAATATATGCTTTCATTTTTAGAAATGATTACAACAGTAAGTACGCTTTTGGGATGCTTATCCGGAACCAAGGAGAATTTAAAAAAGGTAAAGGATTTGTGGAAATATGTACATAAGACCGCACCTAGGACCTTTTGGCATATGAGACTAGGCCTTTTTGGAATGGCATCAAATCTTCCGGGAAAATTAGGAAGAAAGATATATATTATGCTATATAAAATATCTCAAAAATATGTAGGATTTAATTAAAACTTCATCGCTAAATTTAAAAAATTTTTAATTTTACTGAAAATAAAATAACTAAATTAAGATTTAACTATAATGAAAAATTTGATTTCTATGAATAAAAATCAAACTATATAAATAAAAATATAGACTATATGAATAAAAATCAGAATATATAAATAAAAATTAGATTTTATAAAGAAAGAAGCCATTTATAATTATGTGTGGAATTATAGGATATACAGGGAAAACTCCTGCTCAGAAAATTTTAATTGACGGACTAAAAAGACTGGAATATAGAGGATACGATAGTGCCGGTATAGCTTTTTTTAAGGATAATGGGGGACATATATCAATAAGGAAAACTGCAGGAAAAGTGTCAGACTTAGAAGCTATCGTTGATGAAGTAAATGATAGCACCTGCGGAATAGGCCATACAAGATGGGCAACTCACGGAGGAGTTACGAACGCAAACTCTCATCCTCATAAATTTGGAAATGTCACTCTTATTCATAATGGAATTATTGAAAACTATCATAAACTCATAGAGAAATATGATTTGAAAGGAAAACTTTTATCCGATACCGATACAGAAGTTGCTGCAGCTGTTATAAATCAGCACTATAAAGGAGATCCATTTGAAGCTATAAAAAAAGCACTTAAGGAGTTAGAGGGATCTTTTGCTTTCTGTATAATGTTTAAAAATAGACCCGGAGAAATATATGCAGTTAGAAATGTAAGTCCAATGGTTGCAACTTATGCCAAAGGGAAAGGCTCATTTATAGCATCCGATCTTACAGCATTTATAGAGTATTCAAATAAGTATTTTGTGCTGCCGGAATATCATATAGCACTTTTAAAAGAAGATGAAATAATTGTAAGTGACTTGAATGGAAAAGAAATATCTCCGGAGTATTTGACTGTGGACTGGGATGTAAAGACTGCTGAAAAAGGTGGATATCCTCATTTTATGATTAAAGAAATTCACGAGCAGCCTGAAGCGTTTGAAAGGACTGTTAATTTCAGAATAAACGATGGACTTGTAGATTTTTCTGAAGATAAAATCGATGACAGTCTTTTTATCGGAATAAAAGATATAACGGTAGTTGCCTGCGGGACTGCGATGTATGCCGGAATGGTAGGGAAAACTTTTATTAAAGATAAAATTAACATACCTGTAAATGTTGAAATTGCTTCAGAGTTTAGATATGAAAATCCTACAATTTCTAAAGATACATTAGTTATTGTAGTATCTCAGTCGGGAGAAACTATAGATACTCTTTCTGCATTAAGACTTGCAAAGACTAAGACAGAAAGAACACTTTCTATAGTTAATGTAAAGGGGTCTACAATAGCAAGAGAAAGTAATTATGTTCTTTATACACATGCAGGCCCTGAAATTGCAGTTGCATCAACTAAAGCATATACAGTTCAAGTAGCAGCTATGTATCTTGTAGCTTCAAAAATTGCCGAACTTTCAGGATATGACAAAGAAGAAATAAGGGAATTCCTTAAGGACTTTAAAGGCGTAAGCGAAAAGATAAAAGAAGCTTTAACTTTAGAGGATAAGATAAAATCTTATGCTCAAAGAATGATTAATTCGCATGATACTTTCTTTATCGGAAGAGGACTTGATTATACACTTTCGATGGAAGGAGCACTTAAGTTAAAAGAAATTTCTTATATTCATGCGGAAGCTTATGCAGCAGGAGAACTTAAACATGGAACAATTGCACTTATAAGTGACAATGTTCCAGTTATAGCGATTGCAACTCAGAAGAAAGTATATAAAAAGGTTATTTCAAATATAAGAGAAGTCAAAGCAAGAGGTGCTTTCGTTATTCTTTTAAGCAAGGATAAGGAAATAAAGGATGATAAGATTTGCGATGTTCACATTTCACTTCCGAAAGTAAGAGACGAGCTTACAGTGTTTGAATCTGTTGTTGTGCTTCAACTTCTTGCATACTTTGCATCTGTAGGAAAGGGAGTAAACCCGGACCAGCCGAGAAACCTTGCAAAATCAGTTACGGTTGAGTAAAAAATTTCTAAATACATCGTTAAAATTATGAAAGTATATTATGCTAATCTAATATTTTAGATATGAAAAGAAATATAAAAGACAAAAATAGATGATTATTCGGAAAAATATGATATGGAATTTATGAACGAAAATAATAATAAAGAAATGAATATAGACGAAGACATAAAAAATAATTATGACGAAAGCTCGGATTTTAAAAGAGAAAATCAAGATAAAAATACGAACTTTAAAGAATATAATAAAAATGAAGAAGACGAATATATTGATAAAAAAATAAGTAGAAGAACTATAATTTGTACAGTTATAGGGCTTATGACTGTATTTTTATTTATACTTAATCTTATAAATATTATTGTAGCATTTATTGTAGGGCTTTTATCTTTAATAGAGATATTAAAGAAAAATAATAATAACAAGAGAAATAGAACTGTTGCATTGATAGGATTTATATTTGCTTTAACAGGAATAATATTATCGGTAACATTTTTACATTCTATATCAAATGGAGTTAGAAAATCGGGGCTTGATAAGATATTAATAAAAGAGCAAATTGAAAATATAAAAAAATAATTTTATATGTTTACGACTGTAAATTGATTGTGAAGACCTTGACAAAAAATAATCTAAAATGCAAAATGGTTAATGGATTAGTTAGCATATAAGTAGATGAAAACTAAGGAGAATGAGATGAAAAAATTAATATTTGTAAGACACGGACAAAGTGAGTGGAATCTTGCCAACAAGTTTACAGGTTGGGTAGATGTAGATCTTAGCGATAAAGGTACAGAAGAAGCAAAGGAAGCCGGAAGAAAGATTAAAGCAGCCGGACTTCAGATAGATGTTGCTTATACATCGATTTTAAAGAGAGCTGTAAAGACATGTAACTACATTCTTGAATTCTCAGATCAGATGTATGTACCTGTACATAAGAGCTGGAGACTTAATGAAAGACATTATGGAGCTCTTCAGGGATTAAATAAGAAAGATACAGCTGATAAATATGGAGAAGAAAAAGTTCATATCTGGAGAAGATCTTATGATACTCTTCCTCCTGCATTATCAGAAGAAGAGATTAAGAAACAGGCAGCTGAACCAAGATTTAAGGGAATTCCTGCAGACGTAATTCCTGCAGCAGAAAATCTTAAGGTTACTCTTGAAAGATGTCTTCCATACTATGACGATAATATCGCAAAAGATCTTATTGCAGGAAAGACAGTTTTGGTAGCTGCTCACGGTAACAGCCTTAGAGCTATGGCAAAGCATATTGAACATATTTCAGATGATGATATAATGGGTCTTGAAATTCCTACAGGTCAGCCACTTGTATATGAGATGGATGATGATTTAAATGTAGTTAAGAAATATTACTTATAATTCGTAAAAAAAATTATAAGCTTTATAAATAAAAAAAGCGATTGGAGTATATTCAATCGCTTTTTATTTTATAAAATTATAAATACTACATATAATTTTTTATGAAAGATTTATCATCTTAAACCATATTTTTCCGCCTTTTTTAATAAGTTCTTTTGGAAATGAGTATGCTCTTGTATGAAGAGGTGCATGGTCTTTTCCTGATCCTAGGCCGAAGAAAAATGAATTAGCTTTTTTTACATATAGGCCAAAATCTTCCGACCATCTCATAGGAGAATCAAGGTAGGTAACATCTATATTTTCATTTTTTAGAGCTTCATAATAATATTTACTGTCACTATCTTTATTTTCTGTTGCGGGAAATTCGTCTTTTACTTCATATGATATTTTTATTTTTTTTGCATCTTCTTTACTATAGGTTTCATCTATTGAATTTTGAACTTCTTTTAATACTATATTTTTAAGAAGAGAAAGCTCTTTTGTTTTTTCGGCTCTTAGAGTGAGGCCTATTTCTCCATATCCCGCATTTATTCCGAATTTTTTTTCGCCGACATGAACATAAATGACAGTAATTTGAACGAAGGACTTAAATATCTCTCTTTTTTCTATTTCTGAAAGCTTACTTATTAGATTTGCTATAGTAAAAGCAGGGTTTACTCCAAAAGAAGGATATGCGGCATGACTTTGCACTCCTTTATAGAAAATCGTAAGTCCCAAGGATGCGTCTGCAAAGGTTCCCATTCTTATAAGAACCTGTCCTAAAGGAAATCCCGGTATATTATGAAGTCCAAGTATTTTATCGACTTTTATGTCGTCAAACATTGATAAGCAAACTTTTGCTCCACTTCCATTTTCTTCTGCAGGCTGAAAAAGAAATACTACATTTTTCCCTATTTTTTTACCTTTTAAAAGTGAAGCTGCATAGCAAACCATTGACATATGACCATCGTGACCGCAGCCGTGAAATGGAATATTTTCGCTATCACAGATGGAATCAATATCGGTCCTTACTCCTATAGTTCTATCAGCTTTTTCATCATGAATTCCATAGAAAAATTTGCCTTTATCTACGATTGTAAGATCCGTGTTGTTTATTAAATATTCTTTTAATATTTCTGAAGTATGTTTTTCGGTCCAAGCAAGTTCAGGACTTTTATGAAGATTGTAAAAAAGCTGTTCTATATTCATATAAACCTCCTAAAATACCTATAAAATTTGAAAAAACAATATGAATAATTTATTATGTTTCATATAAATATTATCGCACAAAAAATGTAGATGTAACATGAAAAAGATATATTAATAAAGAAATATAATATGCGAACAGAAAGTAGTTTGTGAAAAAAGCACATAAAATCATACTTTTTTTAATAACATTTGTGTATTTACAATAAAAAAATATCAAAATGTCCCTCATGCAATATTCTTATGATTTATTATAATTATGAAGTAAAAAATAATCATATTAGTAAAAAACTAGAGAAATAGTAAAAAATGCAAATGTGCATAAAAGTGTAGTAGTTATAAGCTGGTATGGGAATAATTTTACAGAAGAAATCATAAAGCTAATAGAAAGGGGTTATTTATGAAAGGGATTCATGTTACAAGCGAGATTTTACCTTTAAAAAAGGTTTTAGTGCACAGGCCGGGCGAAGAACTTTTAAATTTGACACCGTCAACACTTTCAGAATTATTATTTGATGATATTCCTGATTTACAGATGGCACAGGAAGAGCATGACAGATTTACAAATATATTAAGGGATAATGGAGTCGAAGTAGTTTACCTTGAAGACCTTATGGCTGAAGCTTTGGATGCAAATGAAGGATTAAGAGAGAAATTTTTAGATGAATATTTATCCGAAACAGGTCAAAAGGATGAAAAGATTCTTGCTTTGGCAAAAGAATATTTAGAGAAAATTAAAGATACAAAAGCATTCGTTCAGAAAACTATGGCAGGACTTACACTTAAAGAACTTGGGCTTTTTAAAGAAGAAGATTTACATCAGATGATAGTAGGAAAGTCTTATCTTGCAATTAATCCTATGCCTAACCTTTATTTTACAAGAGATCCATTTGCTTCTGTAGGAAATGGGGCAGTTATAAATAAGATGTATTCAGTAACAAGAAATAGAGAGACAATTTATTGTGATTATATCTTTAGATTCCATCCTGAATATAAAGGAATTGTTCCTAATCTCTATGGAAGAAAAAATAAGTACCACATAGAAGGAGGAGATACATTTAACGGAAATGAGACGACACTTATCATCGGTATTTCCCAGAGAACTGAGTATGAAGCAATTCTTCAGCTTGCAAGGAATTTATTCTTTAGCGGAATAGAAAATAAGATTAAAAAGATTTATGCATTTAAGATTGACAATAACAGAGCTTTTATGCACCTTGATACGGTATTTACACAGATTGATTTCGACAAGTTTACATATCATCCTGCAATAATAAAAGAGATGGATGTTAAGGTTATTACTAAAGATGAGGAAAAGAAAGATTTACATATTGAAACCTTAAAAGGAAAGCTTGATGAAATTTTAGCAAAAGCACTTAATGTTCCTAAGGTAACACTGATACCTTGCGGAGGAGGAGATCCGATTGCTGCAGAAAGAGAACAATGGAATGATGGCTCCAATACACTTACAATTGCACCGGGTAAGGTAGTAGTTTATAAGAGGAATATTGTTACAAATGAAACACTTAGAAAAAATGGAATTGAAGTATTAGAGCTTGATGCATCAAATATCACAGTCGGACGAGGCGGTCCTAGATGTATGTCAATGCCACTTGTAAGAGAAGATTGGAAATAATATTATAATCACATTATAAAGTTGTTGTTTAGTAGAAAGGCACTTAAAGTGTAAAAAAAGAAAGATACTTTATAGTTCGGACCTTTTACTAAAATAAAAGTAATAACTATAATAATAGAAAGAGAGAGCAGACATTATGGGTATTAACGTTAGAGGAAGAAGTTTTCTTAAATTATTAGATTACACACCTAAAGAGATTAATTATCTTTTGGACTTATCAACAGAGTTTAAAAAAATGAAACAGAATGGTGTACCTCATCGTTATCTTGAGGGAAAAAATATAGTTCTTTTATTTGAAAAAACATCAACACGTACGAGGTGCTCTTTTGAAGTAGCAGGACGTGACCTTGGAATGGGCGTTACATTTCTTGATGCGGGTTCATCACAGATGGGCAAGAAAGAATCAATCCAGGACTCAGCTTATGTATTTGGAAGATTATATGACGGAATTGAGTACAGAGGATTTAGTCAAAAGCTTGTAGAAGACTTGGCTAAGTATTCAGGAATTCCTGTATGGAATGGACTTACAGATGATTTCCATCCTACACAGATGCTTGCAGATATTATGACAGCAAGAGAAGAGTTCAAAGATATGAGAGGAAGAAAATTAGTTTTCTTCGGAGATGCAAGAAATAATGTTGCAAATTCACTTCTTGTTGTGTCAGCTAAACTCGGAATGCACTTTGTAGCTTGCGGACCTAAGGATCTTATGCCAAAGAAAGAGCTTATTGATACTTGTGAGAAGATTGCAAAAGAGACGGGAGCAAAGCTTGAATTTACTGATGATGTAAATAAAGCAGCAAAGGATGCCGATGTACTTTATACGGATATTTGGCTTTCAATGGGTGAGCCTGATGAAAAATGGGCAGAAAGAATTAAATTACTTCGTCCTTATCAGGTTAATAAAGAGGTTATGGCAATGGCAAAGCCTACAGCTATCTTCCTTCACTGCTTACCTTCATTCCATGACAGAAATACAATCATTGGAGAAAAAATATATGAAAAATTTGGACTTGAAGCAATGGAAGTTACAAATGACGTAATATATGGACCACAGAGCCGCTGCTTTGATGAAGCTGAAAATAGAATGCATACAATAAAGGCCGTAATGTATGCTACACTTAAATAATTATTATGGCTAAGAGAATGGTAATTGCCTTGGGCGGAAACGCCCTTGGCAAAACTCCCGAAGAGCAGCTTATGCTCGTGAAAAACACAGCAGGAACCATTGTAGACCTTGTAGAACAGGGATATGACGTTGTTATCGGCCATGGTAACGGACCTCAGGTAGGTATGGTTAATCTTGCTATGGAGTTTTCATCTAATAATGGAGGGAATACGCCTTACATTCCTTTTCCGGAATGCGGTGCTATGACACAAGGATATATAGGATATCATTTGCAGCAGGCAATAGGGCGTGAGCTTAATAAACGTCATATTGATAAACCGGTTGCTAGCATTGTAACTCAAACAGTAGTAGATAGAGATGATCCGGCATTTTCACATCCTACAAAGCCTGTAGGTTCATTCTATACAAAAGAAGAAGCAGATAAGGTAGCTTCGGAAAAAGGATGGACTTTTGTAGAAGATGCAGGAAGAGGGTATAGAAGAGTTGTTCCATCACCTATTCCTAAGAAGATTGTTGAACTTTCTATAATAAAGCAGCTTGTTGAAAGCAAAAATGTAGTTATCTCAACAGGAGGTGGAGGAATACCGGTAGTTGAAGAAGATGACGGATGTGCGGGAGTTGCAGCAGTTATTGATAAAGACCGTGCGAGTGCACTTCTTGCGGATGATCTTGATGCAGATATACTTGTTATTCTTACAGCTGTAGAAAAGGTTGCAATTAACTTTAATAAGCCTAATCAAAAAGATTTGAATGAACTTACAGTAGAAGAAGCAAAGAAATATGCAAAAGAGGGAGAATTCGCACCGGGATCTATGCTTCCTAAGATTGAATCTTGCCTTTCATTCATAGAAAGCGGTACAGACAGAGTTGCCATAGTGACATCACTTGATAAAGCAAAAGAAGCTCTTGAAGGAAAAACAGGTACACGTATCCACAAATAAAGAGAGGGGGAAATTATGAAAGAGAAGAAGAAAAGGAGATCACTAAATACATATGAGATACTTATACTCATACTTGCCATTGTTTCTATGGTTACATTCTTTTTGGACGGTGAGCCTTATATAGCGGACAATGGAAAGAAAGCGGCAGTTGTCGGTGCTACATTCCATGATTTTTTAATGGCTCCGATTGCAGGCTTTCATGATGCTAGTGATGTTATCGGTTTTGTTTTCTGCCTCGGTGCATTCCTTGCACTTGTAAATGCAACGGGAGCACTTGAGACAGGTATTAATTCACTTGTAAAGAAGATGAAAGGAAAAGAAATCATACTAGTTCCAATACTTATGTTCTTATTCTCTATAGGAGGAACTACATATGGAATGGGAGAAGAGACAGTAGGATTTTATATTCTTCTTGCTTCTACAATGCTTGCAGCCGGAATGGATCCTATGGTAGGTGCAGCAACAGTTTTACTTGGAGCAGGTACAGGAGTTTTAGGATCTACAATTAACCCATTCTCAACAGGAGCAGGTATTGCAGCGGCAAAAGCTGCAAAAGTTGATATTGATACGGGAATTGCATATGGAATAGGGCTTATACTTTGGATTGGAACATATATAATTTCAACAATTTATACAGTTAATTATGCTAAGAAGGTTATGGAAGGAAAGGGATCAATCCTTACACCATCTCAGTTAAAAGAAGCTGAGGAAGCATATGGATCAAAGGATGCCGATGCATCTCTTACAGGAAAACAGAAAGTTTGCCTTTGGATATTCGCTCTAACATTCTTAGTTATGATTTTAGGATTTATTCCTTGGGAAAAGCTTAATACCGGTGTGTTCAATGGACTTAAATTCACTAAATTCCTTACAGGAAATCAGCTTGGAGCTTGGTGGTTCGATGATGCAGCTACTTGGTTTACATTAATGGGAATTGTTATAGCTCTTATCGGTATGGAAGATAAATCTAAAATACCTCAGGCTATTGAAAGCGGAATTGCCGATATGATAGGAGTTAACTTAGTTATTGCACTTGCTCGTGCAACAACTGTTGTAATGAATAAAACAGGAGTAGGAACATGGATGGTCCAGACATCTGTAAAAGGTCTTACAGAGTCGGGAATAAGTGCAGGATTCTTTGGATTCCTTAATTACTTACTTCATATAGGACTTTCGTTCTTAGTACCTTCGTCGTCAGGACTTGCAGGACTTTCAGCTCCTATAGTTGCACCTATTGTTAAGGGAATGCATTGGTCTGCTGAAACTGCAGTTATAAATATTGCAGCTACAAATGGTTTCGTAAATTTATTTACACCTACTTGTGGATTTATAATGGGAGGTCTTGCACTTGCAAGGATACCTTATGCTACATATCTTAACTGGGTAAAGAAGCTTCTTGTAATACTCTTTGTATTCGTAGGCGTAGTAATCATAGGCTCTATGGTTATTCTTTAAAATAGATTTAACAAATAGTATGGTTAAGATCAATAAGAGTCTTGTAATATGATATATAATAAGAGCACATCCTACACTATTTCTTACATAAGTAAAGTTTAATAAGTAAGAAAAAAGGAAGTGCTCTTTTTAATTATATTCATTATAGAAATGTTTTATGGAGAAATATTATGCAATCGTTAAAAGAACTTCAGGAACAGGCATGTTCAGCGTATGACAGAAGAAAGTTTTGCACGTATGATGTTGAATTTATCAAAGAAAAAACTATTCCAATTATTCACCAAACTGCAAGATTTTGGTATGTGAAAAAGGGAAAAGCTGTTATTAATATAAATGGGAGCAGATATGAAGCAAAGGAAGGTTGTTTTTTGTGTATACTTCCATGGTGTACAACTTTGGTAGAAGAAGTTACAGAACCTATTTCTATGATTAAAATAATATTTAATTCAGATTTAATTTATACTTCACTTAGGAATGGATATAACGAAGAAGGCGATTCACTTAAAATTTATAAGCCTATTCGTGAATATCCTATGATCCATTTGACAGAAAAGGAAAAGGAAAAATATAAAAATATATTCCGTGAGATAAAAGAACAAGTGGGAGTAGAATCAATTATTTCCAACAATAAATATGTGGATTATAGGTCTCTTCTTATAGTAAATAAACTTATGGAGCTTCTTATTTTATACAATAAACATATTTTTGAAGCGGGGCAGAGGAATGAAAAGCCTTTACAGGATAAAAAGGCGGAAATGCTACAATATATTTATTCGCATATTGCATCACACCCTACAATAGAAGAACTTTCAGATATATTTGATATGAAAGAGGAGGAAATAGAAAAAGAACTTAATGAGAGAACTGGAATGAGCCTTTCTGCATTATCAAATGAAATGAGGATGTCAAAAACTAACGATTTTTTGATATATACGGATCTTGCACTTACAGATATAGCATTTTTGGTAGGATATACGGATGCGTCTCATTTAGTTCGAACATTTAAATCAAGAACAGGATATTCACCAAAAGAATATAGAAAGGTTTATAGTACCGGCACTAAAAATTTGGATATAGATTTAAAGAAAAAGGGATTTTTAATCGTATCCTATATAGGAAATCATTTTACGGAGGATTTAAAGGCACTTTGTGTTTCAAAAAAATATTCTATGACTGTTTTTGAGATGAATAAACTTCTTTTATATGTAGTCGAAAAAAATTTTGATAATTTTCTAAATTATCTTCGAATTAATCAGGCAATAAAATTGCTTTTTGAAACACGTGAAAGTCTTGTGGATATAGCTATTGACGTCGGGTATAACAATGTAAAAACTTTTAGCAGAAATTTTATTAAAGTCAGAGGAATAACTCCGGGAGAATTCAGAAAAAAGTATATTTTGCAGGAAGCACTGGAATCCTAATATCAGTAGTCTACTTTAATCAAAGTAAGTCCTTTTGCTGGTGCTGTAGGACCTGCGAATTTTCTATCCTTGGCTTTAATTATGTTTTCAACTTCCAAAGGAGCTATTTTATGAAGACCGACTTCTATCAAAGTACCTGTCATAATCCTAACCATATTTTGCAAAAATCCGCTACCGTGAAATCTTATTTTTATTATCCCTTTTTCTCTTTTTATAGTAATTTTGTCTACAATTCGTACAGTTGATTTCTTAAAATGTGAATTTCCGCAAAAAGATTTAAAATCAAGTCTTCCTATCATATATTTTGACGCTTCTTTCATAGCGACTATATCAAGATGAGTATCAAGGATTGTAATGTACTTTCTATTAAATATAGGTTTAATTTCTCCGTCACTTATTGAATATTCATACGTTTTTCCTACGGCATTATATCTTGCGTGAAATCTGTCACTTGCAGTTTTTACAGATAAAATTGCTATATCTGAAGGGAGAAGAGTATTTAATTTCTTACAAATTAAATCATCAGGCATATCTGTATCAAGTTCACAGGATGCAACCATATTTTTTGCATGAACTCCAGCATCAGTTCTTCCGGCACTTACTATTGTAAAAGAATCTTTACTTATACTTAATAATTTTTCTATTGAATCTTCTAATTTTCCTTGAATAGTCGGACGATTAGGCTGATGTTCCCAACCATAATATGAACTTCCGTCATATTGAATTTCAAATTTTAGTGTTTTTTTCATAAATTCCCCTACTTTTCAATTGACTATTTTGTGATATTATATAACATATAAATGTATATTGGTAGGTAGAGCAATAAAAAGGAGCATTTTAAAGCGATGGAATTAAGAGGAAAAAGCGTAAAATCGGGGATAGCTATCGGATTAATAAAAATTTATCATAAAAATGAAAATATAGTAAAAAGAGAACACATAGATGATGTTGACAAAGAAATTAAAAGATATGAAAAAGCAAAGCAGGGAGCAATTAAAGAATTAAAGAATTTATATAAGAAAGCATTAAATGAAGTAGGAGAAAAGAGTGCAGCAATTTTTGAAGTGCATCAGATGCTTCTTGATGATGAGGATTATAATGAATCCATCAAAAATATTATAAGAACACAGAATGTTAATGCTGAATATGCAGTAGCAAATACAGGAGATAATTTTGCTAAGATATTTTCTGATATGGTTGATAATGATTATATGCAGGCAAGAGCTACTGATATCCAGGATATTTCAAATAGAGTTGTAGCAAATCTTCAGGGAAATTCTGATTTTTCTATGGACAGTGATGAAAAAGTTATTTTACTTGCTGACGATTTAACTCCAAGTGAAACTGTTCAGCTAGATAAAAATAAGGTTTTATCATTTGTTACAAGGAAGGGATCAAGTAATTCACATACAGCAATTCTTGCACGTACTATGAATATTCCGGCAATAATAAATGTAGATTTTAGTAATGAATATGAAGGAAAGAAAGCTATTGTTGACGGATATGAAGGAAAAATTATTATAGATCCGACAGAAGAAGAGCTTAAAAAATATACTAAAATAAAAGAAGAAGACGAAGCAAAGGAAAGACTTTTACAAGAATTAAAGGGAAAAGAAAATATCACAAAGAAGGGAACGAAAATTAACCTTTATGCCAATATTGGAGGTATTAAGGATGTTGCATCCGTTTTACAAAATGATGCAGGTGGTATAGGGCTTTTCAGAAGTGAATTTTTATATTTGAAAACTGAAGATTATCCTACTGAAGAAGAACAATTTCAGGCTTATAAGACTGTAGTTGAGATGATGGCAGGAAAGAAAGTTATCATAAGAACTCTTGATATAGGTGCTGATAAGCAGGTAGATTATTTCAATCTTGATAAAGAAGAGAATCCTGCTATGGGCTTTAGAGCCATAAGAATCTGCCTTGAAAGACCTGAAATTTTCAAGACACAACTTCGTGCTATTTTAAGGGCAAGTTATTATGGAAACGTAGGAATTATGTATCCTATGATTACTTCAGTTTGGGAAGTAAAGAAGGTTAAAAAAATTGTAGCTGAAGTTAAGAAAGAACTTGACGATATGGGAATACCTTATGGCAAGTTTGAAGAAGGAATTATGATTGAAACTCCTGCAGCAGTTTGGGAAAGCGAAAATCTTGCAAAAGAGCTTGATTTCTTTTCAATAGGAACTAATGACTTAACTCAGTATACACTTGCAATAGACAGACAGAATTCTAATCTTGAAAACTTCCTTGATACGCATCATCCTGCAATTTTAAAATCTATTGAAATGACTGTAAAGAATGGACATAAGCATGGAACTTGGGTAGGAATCTGTGGAGAACTTGCTGCGGATACAACACTTACAGAGAAATTTATTGCTATGGGAGTTGATGAGCTGTCTGTAACACCTTCTCGCGTTTTACATGTAAGAGAGGCTATAAGAAATGCAAACGTTTAAGTATGCAATCTTTGATATGGATGGCACAATTTTAAATTCTGTTTCAGATATAGAAATTGCCATTAACTATGTTATGAAAAAGTATGGATATAAAACTTTTAATGAAGATGAAATTATGTCTATGCTAGGAAATGGAAATAAGAAGCTTGTTGAGAGAGCACTTCCGGAAGGACTTAAAGATAAACATTTTGATGAAAAATATAAAGAGTTTTTAGATTATTATTTTTCACATTGCAAAATAAAATCTGAGCCTTATGATGGAATTATTGATTTGTTTCATTATTTAAAAGATAAGGGAATAAAGACTGCGATAGTATCAAATAAAAATGATGCCGCTGTTCAGGAATTGAAGGATTATTACTTTAATGGATTAATAGATGTTGCAGTAGGAATAACTGCCAATATGAAAGTAAAGCCTGACCCTGAACCTGTAGAAAAGGCACTTAAGGCTTTAAAAGCAACGAAGGAAGACTCTCTTTATATGGGAGATTCTGAAGTTGATGCAAAAACGGCGGAAAATTCGGGACTTAAATATCTTTCAGTGTCATGGGGATTTCGATCAAGGGATATACTTTTAAAATTACATCCTATTGAAATAGTGGATAAACCTGAAGATATTAAAAAGTATTTTTAACTAACAGGAAATTTATATGTGGACAGCTGATAGATGGAAAGAGTTTAGTGTACTTAGCACGTCTTTTGGAGAAAAAATAGAAAAGTGGGGAGATTACATTTTAAGAAGACCGGATCCTCAGGTTATATGGAATACGGGGAAAAAATCCAAGGTTTGGAAAAATGTAAATGCCACTTATCATAGAAGTAGTAAAGGCGGCGGCGATTGGGAATTTTTTGATTTGCCTAAAGAATGGACGATTTCTTACGAACTTTCTATAGGAAAGAAATTAAATTTTAGACTTAAGCCATTTAAATTTAAGCACACGGGGCTTTTTCCGGAACAAGCTGTAAATTGGGATTGGATGTCTGATCTTATATATAAAGAAAAAGAAAAAAATCCAGATAAAGAAATAAAGGTTTTAAATCTTTTTTCATATACGGGAGGTGCAACACTTTCCTGTGCTATGGCAGGTGCTTTTGTTACTCATGTTGATGCGAGTAAAGGAATGGTAACTTGGGCAAGAGAGAATGCTGATATTTCAGGACTTTCCAATGCAAAGATAAGATGGATTGTAGATGATTGTACTAAGTTTGTGGAAAGAGAAATAAGACGAAAAAATAAATATGACGCCATAATTATGGACCCTCCTTCCTATGGCAGAGGACCAAAAGGCGAAATATGGAAGATAGAAGATTCTATATATGATCTTTTAGTTAAGACATCTAAGATTCTTAAGGATGAGCCGCTTTTCTTTCTTTTAAATTCTTATACAACAGGTCTTCAACCTTCAGTAATGTCTTATATGTTAAAAACTATTTTAAATGATAAGAAAGGAATTTTCTCTGAAGATGAGATAGGACTTATTGTGAAAGAAAATGGATTTATTCTTCCTGAAGGTGCATCATCAAGATATGTAGCAAAAAGAGCAATTAAATAAGATTATATATTTTAAGAAGGAGGTGTGCCTTCTTCTTTTTTTTGAATAAATAATAGAATATCCTAAATTCTAAATATATAATAATGAAAAATAAAATAAAAATAAAAAAATACAAAAAAAATACAAAAAAACGAAAAAAAATATAGAAAATGCTTGCATAGATAAGGAAAACATTGTATAGTATCAAGTGCTGTGACATGATAGCTGTGAAGCGAGAAGTTGCTACATGATAAAGAAAACAGTCTTGTAGGTAATTCCGTGGAGCGAATGTCAAGTCTGGAAACTGACGACAAGTCACTGTGTACTATAGAAAGTCTACCAAGTAGTAGAAACAACCGTGATAAATGTGATCAAAAATGATGACACACACGGGTTAGTGTACAGTCACCGCTTGTCGTACAAACGTACGAAAAGGAGGCGGCTTTTTTTATGGCAACAAAAGCAAAGGTTACTCAGGTGATGAGAATCATACTTAAGGCTTATGATCATGAGCTTGTTGATTTATCTTCAAAGAAGATTATTGATACAGTTAAGAAGAATGGGGATGCTGTTGTAAGCGGACCTGTTCCACTTCCAACTAAGAAGGAAGTAGTAACAATTCTTCGTGCAGTTCATAAGTATAAGGATTCAAGAGAGCAGTTCGAGAGAAGAACTCACAAGAGACTTATTGATATCTTAACTCCAACGCAGAAAACAGTTGAAGCTTTATCAAGACTCGAAATGCCTGCCGGTGTCTTCATAGACATCAAAATGAAAGAAAAAGTACAGAATAAAAAGTGATTTTTCTTTTATGTAACAAAACTAAGTGTATGAGCATTATATGCTCCGCTGCAAAACTATTATGAGCAAGGTTTTTTGCTCCGCTGTAGATTAGGAGGAAATATTTAATGAAGAAAGCAATCCTATGTAGGAAGCTTGGTATGACTCAGGTATTTAATGAAGAGGGAACTTTGATTCCTGTAACTGTACTTGAGGCAGGTCCGAATGTTGTTACTCAGATTAAGACAAATGAGAACGACGGTTATGAAGCAATTCAGGTCGGATTTTTGGATCAGAAAGACAAAGTAGTAGAAAAAGATGCAACAGGCAAAAAGAATATAGCACATAGACATGGTGCTAATAAGGCTGAAAAAGGTCATTTTGACAAAGCAGGTGTTTCATCAAAGAAATTTGTTCAGGAATTTAAAGTAGAAAATGTTTCAGATTACAAACTTGCAGATGAGATTAAAGCTGACATATTTGCTGCTGGAGATAAAGTAGATGCTACAGCTATTTCAAAGGGACATGGATTTGAAAGTGCTATAAAGAGACATAATCAGCACAGAGGACCTATGGCTCACGGTTCTAAATTCCACCGTCATCAAGGTTCAAATGGTTCTACATCTTCACCAAGCCGTGTGTTTAAAGGCAAAGGTATGCCGGGACATATGGGAACGGATAAGACAACAGTTCAGAATCTTGAGATAGTAAAAGTACTTGCTGACAAAAATATTCTTCTTGTAAGAGGCTCGGTTCCGGGACCTAAGAAGTCAATAGTAACAATTAGAGAATCAGTAAAGGCTTGAAGAACGGGAAAGGAGGAATAAATAATGGCTACAGTATCAGTATTTGATATAAAAGGCAAAGAAGTTGGAAATATCGAACTTAACGATGAAATCTTCGGAGCTAAAGTAAATGAACACCTTATGTATTTAGCTGTTAAGGTGCAGCTTGCAAACAAACGTCAGGGAACACAATCCGCAAAGACTCGTGCAGAAGTTAGCGGAGGCGGACGTAAGCCATGGAGACAAAAGGGAACAGGTCATGCAAGACAGGGATCTATCCGTGCTCCACAGTGGACTGGCGGCGGAGTTGTATTTGCCCCTAAGCCGAGAGATTACAGCTTAAAGATGAATAAGAAAGAAAAGAGAGCCGCACTTAAAAGTGCACTTACCTCAACTGTTCTTGATAAAAAATTCATTGTAATTGATGAACTTTCACTTAAAGAAATTAAGACAAAAGAAATGCAGAAAGTATTTGATGCATTAAAAGTAAAGAAGGCTCTTCTTGTTCTTGGTAATGATGACAATAAAAATGTTATGTTATCAGCAAGAAATATTGAGGGTATAAAGACTACAAAAGCTGATGTGCTTAATGTGTATGATATCCTTAAATATAACACCGTTGTTACAACAAAAGCAGCGGTACAAAGAATTGAGGAGGTATACGCATAATGGCAAGTATTAAGTATTATGATGTCATCATCCGTCCTGTAGTAACAGAACGCAGCATGGCACTTATGGCTGATAAAAAATACACCTTCTTTGTACATCCTGACGCAAATAAAGCGATGATTAAAGAAGCTGTTGAAAAAATGTTTGACGGCGTAAAAGTTGCTTCCGTTAACACAATGAATGTGCTTGGGAAAAATAAACGTCGTGGTATTACAGTAGGTAGAACAGCAGCTAAGAAAAAAGCTGTTGTAAAGCTTACAGAAGATTCAAAAGATATTAATTTATTCCAGAATCTTTAATTTAATTAAATAAATATGCACAACGAAAGTGCGATAATAAATTTTCGAAAGGAGAAAATAATGGGAATTAAGACATATACCCCATATACAGCTTCCAGAAGAAATATGACAGGCTCCGATTTCTCTGAAATAACAAAGAAAACTCCGGAAAAATCTCTTTTATCTGTTAAAAAGAAGCATTCCGGTCGTAATAATCAGGGAAAAATTACAGTTCGTCATCGTGGAGGCGGAAACAGAGTAAAGTATAGAATAATCGATTTTAAAAGAAAGAAAGATAATATTCCGGCAAAGGTAGCAGGAATCGAATATGATCCTAACCGTACAGCAAATATAGCATTACTTCATTATTCAGACGGTACAAAATCATATATCCTTGCTCCATTAGGACTTACAGACGGAATGACTGTAATGAGCGGTGAAAATGCTGAAATAAGAGTTGGTAATTGCCTTCCTCTTGAAAACATACCTGTAGGTGCTGAAATTCATAATATTGAACTTTATCCGGGCAGAGGTGGACAGATGGTCCGCTCAGCAGGAGGATCTGCACAGCTCATGGCTAAGGAAAACGGATATGCAGTTCTTCGTCTCCCTTCAGGAGAAATGAGAAAAGTTAAACTTACTTGCCGTGCTACAATAGGACAACTCGGAAATGGTGACCACAGCCTTATTAAGATTGGTAAAGCGGGAAGAAAACGTCATATGGGAATTCGACCTACAGTAAGAGGTTCAGTAATGAATCCTAATGATCACCCACACGGCGGTGGTGAAGGAAAGGCTCCAGTTGGACGACCGGGACCATGCACTCCTTGGGGTAAACCTGCTTTAGGACTTAAGACACGTAAAGGTAAGAAACAGTCCAATAAGCTTATTATTAGAAGAAGAAATGGAAAAGCTATCAAATAAGGAGGAAATTCATGGCTCGTTCATTAAAGAAAGGACCTTTTGCAGACAAGAGTCTGCTTAAAAAGGTTGAAGCTGCACATGCTTCAAACGATAAGACTGTCATTAAAACATGGTCACGCCGTTCAACAATATATCCTATGATGGTTGGACTTACAATAGCCGTTCATGACGGAAGAAAACATGTGCCTGTATATATCACAGAAGATATGGTAGGACATAAACTCGGCGAGTTTGTTCTTACAAGAACATACAGAGGACATCACGGAAATAATGACGCAAGAAAGACCGCAGTAAAGTAGGTCGATAGTTGAAAGGAGGTTTCATCATGGCTAAGGGACATAGAACCCAGATTAAGCGTGAAAGAAACGAACATAAAGACAACAGACCATCTGCGAAATTGTCTTTCGCAAGAATGTCTGTAACAAAGGCTTGCTTCGTACTTGATGCAATAAGAGGCAAAGACCTTGAAACAGCACTTGCTGTAGTAACATATAATACAAGATATGCTTCGTCTATAATTAGAAAGCTTCTTTTATCAGCTGCAGCAAACGCTGAAAATAATAACGGAATGAAGAGAGAGAACCTTTATGTAGCACAGTGCTATGCGAATAAGGGACCGACAATGAAGAGAATCCATCCTAGAGCACAGGGCAGAGCTTATAGAATTGAAAAACGTTTGAGCCATATCACTGTTGTATTGGATGAGAGATAAAAAGGAGAAAAACAATGGGACAGAAAGTTAATCCTCATGGTTTAAGAGTCGGTGTTATCAAAGATTGGGATTCAAAATGGTATGCTGAAAAAGATTTTTCAGATTGTCTTATTGAAGATAATAAGATAAGAAAATTTCTTAAAAAGAAGCTTTATAATGCTGGAATTTCAAAAATTGATATCGAACGTGCTTCAGACCGTGTAAAGGTAGTTGTTTATACAGCAAAACCCGGAGTTATTATAGGTAAGGGTGGAGCTGAAATTGAAAAGATTAAAGTTGAAGTTCAAAAGCTTACAACAAAGAAACTTGTTATCGATATTAAAGAAGTAAAACGTCCTGATGACGATGCACAGCTTGTAGCTGAAAATATAGCACAGCAGCTTGAAAATCGTGTAACTTTCAGACGTGCAATGAAATCTTGTATGTCAAGATCAATGAAATCAAATAATGTTTCAGGTATCAAGGTTTCTTGCTCAGGTCGTCTTGGCGGTGCCGACATGGCCAGAAAAGAAGAATATAGCGACGGAACTATTCCACTTCAAACATTGAGAGCTGACATTGATTATGGTTTTGCAGAAGCAGATACAACATATGGAAAAGTTGGCGTTAAAGTGTGGATCTACAAGGGAGAAATTCTTCCTAAAAAGCGTAAGAAGGAAGGAGTGAACCGCAATGTTAATGCCTAAGAGAGTAAAACATAGAAAACAATTCCGTGGAAGTCTTGCAGGAAAGATTTCAAAGGGAAATAAAATTGCAAATGGTGATTATGCAATAGTTTCACTTGATCCGTGTTGGATTAAATCAACTCAGATTGAGGCAGCCCGTGTAGCTATGACACGTTATGTGAAGCGTGGCGGTAAGGTATGGATTCGTATTTTCCCGGATAAACCGGTTACAAGCCAGCCTGCTGGTACCAGAATGGGTAAAGGTAAAGGACCTGTTGAGTACTGGGTAGCAGTAGTAAAACCCGGCCGTGTACTTTTTGAAATTGCAGGTGTACCTGATGATGCAGCTAAAGAAGCTCTTCGTTTGGCATCACATAAACTTCCTTGCAGATGCAAGATAGTTGGCCGCGAAGAAAAGGAAGGCGGTGAAGCAAATGAAAACTAAGGATTATGTACAGGAATTACGTACAAAGTCTATAGATGAACTTTCTGCTGAGCTTACCGATGCTAAGAAGGAACTCTTTAATTTAAGATTCCAAAATGCAACAAATCAGCTTGAAAACACAGGAAGAATAAAGGAAGTAAGAACTAATATTGCCCGTATTCAGACGCTTATCACTGAGAAGCGGATGGCAAGGTAATGGGGATCACAGAAAGGAGATAAGACATGGAAGAGAGAAATCTTAGAAAAACACGTGTCGGAATTGTCACATCTGACAAGATGGATAAAACTATCGTTGTGACCGTAAATAATCGCGAACGCCATCCTATGTATAATAAAACTGTGAAAAAGTCATATAAATTAAAAGCTCATGATGAAAATAATGAAGCTAAAAAGGGTGACAAGGTTCGTGTTATGGAAACAAGACCTCTATCAAAGGAAAAGAGATGGAGACTCGTTTCGATTATTGAGAAAGCTAAGTAAGGATTAAGGAGGCTAGTAATGGTACAGCAGGAAAGCAGATTAACTGTAGCCGATAATACCGGTGCGAGAGAACTCCTCGTAATCCGTGTTACTGGCGGCTCCACAAGGAGATATGCAAACATCGGGGATGTTGTTCGTGCTTCAGTTAAAGAAGCAACACCCGGAGGAGTTGTAAAAAAAGGTGATGTAGTAAAAGCTGTTGTTGTTCGTACAAAAAGAGGAGTTCGCCGTAAGGACGGATCTTATATTAAGTTTGATGAAAATGCAGCTGTAATCATCAAAGATGATAATACTCCAACAGGAACACGTATCTTTGGACCGGTCGCAAGAGAGCTTCGTGAAAAGAAATTTATGAAAATAATTTCTCTTGCACCTGAAGTATTGTAGGAGGTATTTGAATGGCAACAAAAATTAAGGTAGGCGATACAGTACGTGTTATTGCCGGTGCCGATAAAAATAGTGAGGGAAAAGTCCTTTCCGTTGATCACAAGAATAACAGAGTTGTTGTTGAAGGCATTCATATGATTAAAAAGCATACAAAACCGAGTATGGCTAATCAGAACGGTGGGATTGTTGAAAAAGAAGGCTCTGTTCATATTTCAAATGTAATGCTTATATCAGAAGGAAAGCCGTCAAGAGTAGGATTTAAAATCGAAAACGGAAAAAAAGTTCGCTTTGCTAAAAAAACAGGCGAAAAACTTGAGAAATAATCGGAAAGGAGGACAAGACTTTGAACAGACTAAAAGAACAGTATCATAATTCTATAATGAAAGAATTAAAAGATAAATTCGGATATAAAAATGATATGGAAATCCCAAAGATCGAGAAGATCGTTATCAATATGGGAGTAGGTGAAGCAAAAGAAAACGCAAAGATATTAGACGCTGCAGTTTCTGATCTTACAACAATTGCAGGACAGAAGCCGGTTAAAACTAAGGCAAAGAATTCAATTGCCAACTTCAAAATCAGAGAAGGACAGGGAATTGGATGTAAGGTTACACTTCGTGGTAATCGTATGTATGATTTTCTTGATCGTCTTGTAAATCTTGCACTTCCTAGAGTAAGAGATTTCAGAGGAGTAAATCCTAACTCATTTGACGGAAGAGGAAATTATGCTTTAGGAATTAAAGAGCAGATTATCTTCCCTGAAATTGAATATGATAAGGTGGATAAGATTAGAGGAATGGATATCATTGTAGTTACAACAGCAAAGACAGATGAGGAAGCAAGAGAATTACTTAGATGCTTCGGCGTGCCTTTTGCAAAGTAATTTCAGGAGGAAAAAATGGCTAAGAAATCAATGAAAGTAAAGCAGGCAAGAAAGCAGAAATTCTCAACAAGAGAATATACACGCTGCAAGATCTGCGGTCGTCCTCATTCTGTACTGAAGAAATACGGAATTTGCAGAGTATGTTTCCGTGAACTTGCGTATAAGGGAGAAATCCCGGGAGTAAAGAAGGCTTCCTGGTAAGCTTTTGTAGGAGGACAAAATCATGAATATAAGTGATCCAATCGCAGATATGCTTACGAGAATCCGTAATGCAAATACTGCAAAACATGATACAGTAGACATTCCTGTATCAAAGATGAAAACATCAATCGCTGATATATTAGTCAACGAAGGATATGTTGAAAAATATGAATTAGTAGAAGACGGTAATTTTAAGAGTATTAGAATTACACTTAAATATACGGGTGCTAAAAAAGATCAGATAATTTCAGGAATTAAGAAAATCTCAAAACCCGGTCTTCGTATATATGCAGGAAAGGATAGTATTCCTAGAGTTCTTGACGGACTTGGAATTGCAATTCTTTCTACAAATAAGGGCGTAATTACCGACAAACAAGCCAGAAAAGAAGGCGTTGGCGGAGAAGTACTTGCATATATTTGGTAATTAAAAACAATTGATTAATGTATATATCAATTCGATATATACTGATTTTAGGAGGTACGGGCATGTCACGTATAGGAAGAATGCCAATCGCAATACCTGCAGGAGTTACTGTAGAAATTGCAGAAAATAATCATGTGACTGTAAAAGGTCCTAAGGGTACTCTTGAGAGGACTCTCCCAATAGAGATGACTATCAAGAAGGAAGGCAATGAAGTAGTAGTTCAAAGACCTAATGATTTAAAGAAGAACAAATCACTTCATGGTCTTACCAGAAGTTTGATACACAACATGGTAACAGGTGTATCTGAAGGATATTCAAAAACACTTGAAATTAACGGTGTAGGATATCGTGCAGAAAAATCAGGAAAGAAACTTGTTTTAAACCTCGGATACTCACATCCGATTGAAATGACAGATCCTGAAGGAGTTGAATCTAAGGTTGACGGTAATAACATAGTAATTTCCGGTATTGATAAGGAAAAGGTAGGTCAGTTTGCGGCTAATATCCGTGATAAGAGAAAACCTGAACCTTATAAGGGCAAGGGTATTAAATATGCTACAGAGCATATTCGCCGTCTTGCAGGTAAAACTGGTAAGAAATAATTAAAGGAGTGAGAAGATATGATTAATAAACAATCTAAATCTGATGTTCGAAATAAAAAGCACAGAAGATTAAGAAATCATCTCGTTGGAACCCCAGAAAGACCTCGCCTTTGTGTATTTAGAAGCAATAAGAATATGTATGCTCAGGTTATCGATGATGAAGCTGGAAATACGTTAGTAGCAGCTTCAACACTTGATAAAGATCTTAAAGGTGAACTTACTAACACAGATGATATAAATGCAGCAAAAGTACTTGGAGAAGCAATTGCAAAGAAAGCTAATGCTAAAGGAATTAAGCAAGTTGTATTTGACAGAGGTGGCTATATTTACAAAGGTAAAGTAGCAGCACTTGCAGATGCTGCAAGAGAAGCTGGTCTGGAATTTTAAGGAGGAAAACGATACATGAAACTTACAAATATCGATCCGGCTCAGATGGAATTAGATGACCAGGTAGTTGCAATCAAAAGAGTTACTAAGGTAGTAAAAGGTGGACGTAATATGCGTTTTGCCGCCTTAGTAGTTGTCGGAGATCACAATGGTCATGTTGGAGCAGGACTTGGAAAGTCTGCAGAAATTCCAGATGCTATCCGAAAAGGTAAAGAAGATGCAATGAAACATATGATCGAAATTAAACTTAATGAAGATCATAGTATTACACATGATATTATTGGAAAACATACAGGAGCAAGCGTACTTTTAAAGAAGGCTCCAGATGGTACCGGAGTTATTGCTGGAGGCCCTGCACGTGCAGTTTGTAACCTTGCAGGAATTGAAAATATCCGTACAAAATCTTTAGGATCTTCAAACAAGCAAAACGTTGTTCTTGCTACAATAAAGGCTCTTTCAGAACTTAAGTCCCCTGAAGAAGTGGCACGTCTACGTGGAAAAAGCGTAGAAGAAGTTCGTGGTTAAGGAGGAGATCATGGCAAAGAAGTTAAAAATAACATTAAAGAAGTCCAAGATTGGTCAAGTTCCAAGAAATAGAAAGACTATTGAAGCTTTAGGACTTCGCAAGATAAATTCTACAGTAATTCGCGAGGATAACGATGCCGTAAGAGGTATGATTCAGAATGTACGTCATATGGTTACTGTTGAAGAAGTCGATGCTTAATACAGTATATAGGAGGTATTAAAATGGATTTATCAAATCTATCTCCGGCTAAAGGAAGTGTGAAAAGCGACAACTTCAGAAGAGGACGTGGTCATGCTTCAGGTAATGGTAAGACAGCCGGAAAAGGACATAAAGGACAGAAGGCACGTTCAGGCGGAGTCAAAAGAGTTGGCTTTGAAGGTGGACAGATGCCACTTTATCGTCGTATTCCAAAACGCGGATTTAACAATAGAAACACAAAACATATTATAGCTATAAATGTTTCAGTTCTTGACAGATTTGACAACGGAACAGTTATTGATTCAGAGCTCTTAAAGAATACAGGAATTGTAAAGAATGCAAGAGATGGAATCAAAGTTCTCGGTAATGGAGAACTTACTAAAAAGCTTATAGTAAAATTAAACGCTTTCAGCGCATCTGCAAAAGAAAAGATTGAAGCAGCCGGTGGAAGTTGCGAGGTGATCTAATGCTACAGACCCTTCGCAATGCTTTTAAAATCAAAGATCTGAGAAAAAGATTTTTATTCACTCTGATTATGCTTATCATAACCAGACTTGGAGCTCAGATCCCCGCTCCGGGAGTAAGCGAAGGCGTATTTGACAGCTTATTCGGTGCAGCCGGTGATTCAATGAACTTTTTCGATGCAATTACCGGTGGGTCACTGGAAAGAATGAGTATATTTGCTCTAAGTATTACGCCGTATATTACATCTTCCATTATTATTCAATTACTTACCATAGCTTTTCCGAAACTTGAAGAGATTTCAAGAGACGGAGAAAGAGGAAGAAAGATTATAACAAAGATTACACGTGATGTATCGGTGGGTCTTGCTCTTATGGAATCAACCGCTATGGCAATAGGATTCGGGAGAAGCGGGTATCTTGAAAAATTTAATGTATTAAGTGTACTTACACTTATAACTGTTCTTACAGCAGGTTCAACAATTCTTATGTGGATTGGTGAAAGAATTACTGAAAAAGGAATTGGAAATGGTATTTCCATAGTTCTTATTATAAATATAGTATCAAGAATGCCTCAGGACATTACTACTCTCTTTAATCAATTTATAAAAGGAAAAAGAGTAGCAAATGGTATTCTTTCTGGAGTAATAATAGCAGCCGTTATTATAAGTATTGTTTTTATGGTTGTTGTTTTACAAGGTGCAGAGAGAAAAATACCGGTTCAGTATTCAAAGATGCTTCGTGGGAATAAGACTTATGGAGGGCAAAGCTCGTACATACCGTTGAAGGTTAATACCGGCGGAGTTATGCCTGTAATTTTTGCTCAGTCACTTATGCAGACACCTGTTATGATATGTGCATTTTTAGGAGTAGCTCAAGGACAAGGCTTTTGGGCGGATTTACTTCGTTCAATGTCTGAATCCAACTGGTTTAATTCTGCAAACTGGATATATTCATGGGGAGCGTTATTATATCTTATACTTATAATAATATTTGCATATTTTTATACATCTATAACATTTAATCCTCTTGAAATTGCAGATAATATGAAAAAATCGGGAGGCTTTATACCGGGAATAAGACCGGGAAAGGCAACGAGCGATTATTTAACGTCAATACTTAATTATATAATATTTATAGGGGCTATAGGATTATCAATAGTATCAATGCTTCCTATAATACTAAATGGATTATTTAATGCTCATGTTTCATTCGGTGGAACATCAATAATCATTGTCGTAGGTGTTGTTATTGAAACGCTTCAGCAGGTGGAATCTCAGATGCTTGTAAGAAATTACAGGGGATTCTTAAGTGAGTAATAGAAAGGGAGTTAAGATGAAGTTTGTAATGCTTGGAGCACCAGGTGCAGGAAAAGGAACTGTAGCTTCAAAATTATCAGTTCGACTTAATATTCCTCATATTTCAACGGGAGATATTTTCAGAGAAAATATAAAAAATCAAACTGAACTTGGTAAGAAAGCAAAAGGTTACATGGATGAAGGACAATTGGTTCCGGATGAACTTACTTGTAATTTAGTTGTAGACAGAATTAAAAAGGACGATTGCAAGAACGGATTTATCCTGGATGGATTTCCAAGAACAATGGCTCAAGGAGAAGCTCTTACAAATGAGCTTAAAAAAGAAGGTTCAAAAATAGATGTTGTATTAAATGTTGAACTTTCAGATGAAGCCATAATAAAGAGAATGTCCGGAAGAAGATGTTGCCCTGAATGTGGAAAAATTTATCACACAGTCACCAAAGAGTTACAGCCTAAAAAAGAAGGAATTTGTGACAATGACGGTGCAAAATTAATAATAAGAGACGATGACAAACCAGATACAGTAATTAAGAGACTTAAAGTTTATCATGAAAAAACGGAACCACTTGTTTCTTATTATAAAAAAATGGGTGTTGTCGAGGATATCGACGGTGCAAAAACACTTGAAATCGAAGATGAACTAGTAGAAAAATTTGGAAAGTAATATTTACAGGAGGAACAAGCTTTGTCAAAAGCGGATACAATTGAAGTAGAAGGAACAGTTCTTGAAAAATTACCTAATGCGATGTTTCAGGTAAAACTTGAAAATGGACTTGAAATACTTGCTCATATAAGTGGAAAGCTTAGAATGAATTATATAAGGATACTTCCGGGTGATAAAGTTACAATTGAAATGTCACCTTATGATTTATCAAAAGGCAGAATTGTTTGGAGAGATAAATAGTTATTGACAATTTATCATACTGTAGATATAATTTTCTAGAACGCTTTTTTTAGAATGGCTGAAATTGTGCTTTCAGTCATCTATAAAATAGCGTTTACTATGCTTAAAAAGTGAGATCATGAGAGGAGGTATATCCTTATGAAAGTAAGATCTTCTGTTAAGCCTATGTGCGAAAAGTGCAAGGTAATTAAAAGAAAAGGGAGAATCAGAATTATCTGTGATAATCCTAAGCATAAGCAGAGACAGGGATGATTGTCTCAAAAAATAAGCGGCTGCAGGTAACTTTTTAGTTATCCTGATATGTATAGATATGGTCTGAAATTTACATACCAATTTCAGACTTAGATTGTATTTATTTGAAATTGGAGGAAAAGATACACATGGCTCGAATTGCAGGTGTGGATTTGCCGAGAGAAAAGAGAATTGAAATCGGATTAACTTATGTCTACGGCATTGGTCAAACAAGTGCTGATAAAATCCTTAAAGCAGCAGGTGTAAACCCTGATACTCGTGTAAAGGATCTTACAGATGATGAAGTTAAGAAGATTGCAAACGCTCTTGACGAGAGCGGTATCATGGTTGAAGGTGATTTAAGAAGAGAAGTTTCTCTTAATATAAAGCGCCTTGTAGAAATTGGATGCTATCGCGGAATTCGTCATAGAAAAGGACTTCCTGTACGCGGACAGAAGACAAAGACAAATGCCCGTACAAGAAAAGGTCCTCGTAAGACAATTGCAAACAAGAAGAAGTAATTATTTTTTCGGTAAAATTCAAGAAAGTAGGTTAGTTTTTTATTATGGCTAAAACAATTAAAGGCGCAAAGAAACGCGTCAAGAAAAACGTTGAACACGGCCAGGCACATATTCAGGCATCATTTAACAACACTATTGTTACATTAACTGATGCAAATGGAAATGCCATATCATGGGCAAGTGCCGGTGGACTCGGTTTTAAAGGTTCAAGAAAATCTACTCCGTATGCTGCTCAGATGGCGGCAGAAACAGCGGCAAAGGCTGCAGCTCCTACGGGGCTTAAGTCTGTAGATGTAATGGTTAAGGGACCTGGTTCAGGCAGAGAAGCTGCTATAAGAGCACTTTCTGCAAATGGTATACAAGTAACAAGTATTCAGGATGTAACACCGGTTCCTCATAACGGATGTCGTCCGCCGAAGCGTAGAAGAGTCTGATCAGGAGGGAAGATAAAATGGCAATAAACAGAACACCTGTTTTAAAAAGATGCAGAGCCCTCGGCCTTGATCCTGTATATCTTGGGGTAAATAAGAAGTCTAAGAGACAGCCGAGAAACGCTCGTCGTAAAATTTCAGAATATGGTCTTCAGCTTAGAGAAAAACAGAAGGCTAAGTATATTTACGGAATGCTTGAGAAACCTTTCCGTAACTACTATAAAAAAGCGGCACAAATGAAGGGATTAACAGGAGAGAACTTGATGGTTATGCTTGAGAGTCGTCTCGATAATGTTGTATTCCGTTTAGGTTTTGCACGTACAAGAAAAGAAGCTCGTCAGGTAGTAGGACATAAGATGTTTCTTGTAAATGGTAAAAAAGTAAATATTCCATCATATAAGATTAAAGCTGGAGATGTTATAGAAGTCGCTGAGAAGAAGAAAGATCTTCAGAGATTCAAGAATATAATAGAAGTTACAAATGGAAGAGTTGTTCCTGAATGGCTTGATTGTGATGCTGAGAACTTAAAGGCAACAGTTAAGAACTTACCTTCAAGAGATCAGATTGATGTTCCTGTAGATGAGGTGCTTATAGTCGAGCTGTATTCTAAGTAATAAATGTTTTTGTTGCTTAAGAATCATTAAATGGATGGAGGTAAAATGGTGTTTGATTTTAGAAACCCCAATATTGAAGTCGCCGAAATATCCGAAGACCAGAAGTTTGGTCGTTTTATTGTAAAACCTCTTGAAAGAGGTTATGGAACGACTCTTGGTAATTCTCTTAGAAGAATTATGCTGTCTTCCTTGCCCGGAGCGGCAGTAAGTCAGATAAAGATTGAGGGCGTAGATCACGAATTCAGCTCCATTCCCGGTGTGAAGGAAGATGTAACGGAAATCGTTCTTAACATTAAGGAACTGGCAATAAGAGATAATAGCGGAAATTCAGAACCTAAAAAGGCATATATTGATTTTGAAGGTGAAGGAGTTGTTACAGCGGCTGATATTAAGATAGCTGAAGGTGATAACGTTGAAATCATCAATAAAGATTTGGTTATTGCTCACTTAAATGGTGGAAAAGACAGTAAAATTCATATTGAGATGACTATAACCGACGGAAGAGGATATATATCTGCCGATAAGAACAAGAATGAAGATACTGCAATAGGAGTAATTGCTATTGATTCGATTTATACTCCTATTGAAAGAGTTAACTTAAGTGTTGAAAATACTCGTTTTGGTCAGCAGACAGACTTTGATATGTTGACACTTGATGTCTATACAAATGGTGCAATGAAACCTGATGAAGCAGTTTCTCTTGCAGCAAAGATTATGTCGGAGCATTTAAAATTATTTATTGACCTTACGGAGTGTGCTAAAGAGGCACAGGTTATGCTTCCTCAGGAGGAAGATGATTCTGAGCCTATGATGTCTAAAACAATTGATGAGCTTGAACTTTCAGTTCGTTCATTTAATAGTTTAAAGCGTGCAGGAATCAATACAGTTGAGGAACTTTGTGATAAGACTTCAGATGAAATGCTTAAGCTTAGAAATTTCGGTAAGAAATCGTATGATGAAGTAATGAATAAATTGGATGAAATGGGACTTAAGCTTCGTACACCAGATGATTGATTAATTTAGGTTTATTTGAAATGCGATAATTCCGGAGTGGTGCGCATTTCAGGTTTTAATATGGCACTTATAGATGCCGATTAAGTAAGACTGAAAAGCGTTAGTCGGTATACCATAGAAAGAGGTAAGAAATGGCAAAATATAGAAAATTAGGAAGAACATCTTCACAGAGAAAAGCACTTTTAAGAGGACAGGTTACATCGCTCCTTGTAAATGGCAAGATTGTTACAACTGAAGCTAAAGCAAAGGAAGTAAGAAAGATTGCTGAAGGAATTGTTGCTCTTGCAGTTAAGGAAAAAGATAACTTTGAAGAAGTAACAGTTAAAGCAAAGGTTGCAAGAAAAGATAAAGACGGGAAGCGTGTTAAAGAAGTTTCTAATGGAAAGAAAGTTACTATATATGACATAGTAGATAAAACAATTAAGAAGGATAAACCTTCAAGATTACATGCTCGTCACAAGATGCTTAAGGTTCTTTATCCTGTATCTGAAGTTGTTTCTAAGAAAAAGAGAAAAGCACTTAATGTTCCTAATTATATTTTTGATGAGGTTGCACCTAAGTATGTAGACAGAAAAGGTGGATACACAAGAATCGTAAAGATTGGACAGAGAAAAGGTGATGGAGCTCTTGAAGTGTTGTTAGAGCTTATATAATCTAATTAGTAATAATTTTCATAGTATAATTTAAAAACTGACAGAACAGGTTTAATGAACCTATTTTGTCAGTTTTTTATTTAATATTATTATATTTCGTATTTTATAGAATTAAAAATTTTATAATTTGGTATTTTACATTTTGGTATTTTTTTATATTTTTGTATTTTATATTTTTGGTATTTTATATTTTTGGTATTTTATATTTTTGGTATTTTATATTTTTGGTATTTTATATTTTTGTATTTTATATTTTTGTATTTTATATTTCTGGTATTTTATATTTTTAATATTTTATAGCATAAAATATTTTACATTGAAATATTGATAACCTTATCAAGTCTATTAGTAACTTCATCTGTAAGTCTATGTGTAATCATAATAAGAGTCTTAGATTGCTTTAGTGCAAGATCTTCAATAATCTTTTCAGTTTCTTTGTCTAAATTTGCAGTAGCTTCATCTAAAATAAGGATATCTTTTTTACGAACAAGTGCTCTTATAAGTGCAAGACGTTGTCTTTGTCCACCCGAAAGATTCTTACCATTATCAGTAAGATGTGTGTTAGCATCAATATTTTTAAGCCCTACATTTTTTAGAAGTTCATTTACTTCATCATCAGTTAGTTCTTTGTTAAAATCTACATTATTTTTAACAGTGTCATTGAATAGATAGGTTTCTTGGTTCATATAGGATATTTTGTTGAAAAGATTATCATCCTTATTTTTAGCAATTCCATTTATTAGTATCTCTCCATCATAATTATTTAGTTCACCTAAAATTGCTTTTAAAAGGCTTGATTTTCCCGAACCACTTTCTCCTTCTATTGCATATTTTTTCCCATATTCAAATACAATATTAGGAAAAGTAAGTTTTCTTTTAAAATTTATGCTTAAGTTATTAACTCTGATTTCTTTTATATCGGTATCAAAGCTATTAGATAAAAATTTATTAAAAGTCTTTTCATCCAATATCTTATGAAATCCTTTAGCAAATGAAAAACGTTCAGAAAAGAGATCTAAGCCCGAAACATAAAACTGCTTTTCAGTTAAGAACATAGTTACTTGCTCACCAAAAGTAGGCATAATTGTTAAAACTGCTACTAGTGAACCTGTTCTAATATGACTTTTTGCTATAAGGTATGATGTAAGTGCAATAGACAACACTGTTGTAAAAAAATTAAAAAATGTAAGAACTGCACTCACAGTACCGGCAAAAACCTGAGAATCTTTTATATCTTTTCTATAAATTTTATTTGCATTTTTAGACTTATCATAGAATACCATAAAAGATTTATTTTCAAGGAAGGTCATAAAACCTTGTACAAGTTCTCGCATATTATTTGTATAGGTCCCTGTAGAAGCTTGTACATTGGAAATATAAGAAGAAAGCTTTTTTTGAAAAAGTATGGGTACACCTGACATAATAATTAGAGAAATAATAGCAAGTATTCCAATTGAGTAATGTATACTTATAAGCGTAACAAAGGAGATTATCGCACCAATTGCACTACCTATTCTTGAAATAAATTTATCAAGGACAAGGCTTACTACCTTACTTATATCGTTGGTATAAGTTGATAAACGTTCACCATCATTCTTAGATAGGAAAGTTGCTGCATTCATATTTGAAACAGCTATATCAACTTCAGTTGATAAAATACTTGAAATATTTTCACGTGCCTTTTCTAAGTATTTTTTTGATAAAAACATTAAAATTGAAAAAATAAAAGCAATAAGAAGCAATATAAAAACGTTCCTTACAAGTACTTTTACGTTGTATGTAACTAAGTAAGATAGCAGATAAAAGATAAGAACTGAAAATATTGATTCTAAAATTTTAAAGAATATTGCAATTTTAACTCCTTGATATTTCCATATTTTCATAAAGATAAGCCTCCTTTGTATAAAATTAATTAAGTAAAAAAAATAGCAGACTCTTTATTATTGAAAAGTAAGAACTAATAAAAGTCTGCTTTCCTTAGATAAATTGTTAAATAAGATGTCTAACAATTTATTAAACTAAGTGTCAAAATTCTAAAATAATAATAATACTAAACTTTCTACCTTTAAAACACACCCCTTCTTTACGATTAGTTACAACAAATATTGCAGTCATCATATAATATTCAGAAAAGATTGTCAATAATATCTTATTAAAATTAATATAGGTGAGCTATTGTAACTCCCATGTCACCTTCGCCATATGCTGCATTATCAAAAGATCTTACATATGGAGACTGAGAAAGCATATCTTGAATAGCGGATCTTAGTGCTCCAGTACCTTTACCATGAACTATACGGACTGATTTAAGGTGTGCCATATATGCATCATCTATGTATTTATCCACTTTTTGTATTGCTTCGTCTACTGTAAGTCCCAAAAGTCTTATTTCTGGAGAAATTGTCATAGTATTACTTCTATAAGAAACAGTAGCTGTTTTTCTCTTTTCTTCACGAAATTTTTTGGCAGTATCATCTTCTTTAATAAGTTCAATGTCATTAAGCTTTACTTTTGACTGCATAATTCCTATGGAAACTATAAGGTTTCCTTTTTTATCGGGAAGAGAATGAATAGTTCCTTTCATATTAAGAGAATAAACCTTTACCATATCGCCTACATGTAAATCTTTCGCTTTTATTAAAGATTTATGTGAAGTAGAAGGAGAAAGCGATATTTTTGAACCTCTATTTTTAAGATTTTGACCAAGCTTTGTTCTAAGAGATTCCATTTCGGGCATTTTATCTACGGAAGTTTTTAATTTTCTAAATTCTTTAATTGTTTTGTCGGTTTCTTCTTTTGCTTCTTTTATTATATTCATAGCACGTCTATTTGCATCCGATATGATAGCGGCTTTTTTACTTTTTAAGTTGTTTTTTTCTTTTAAAAGTTCTTTTTTTAAATTTTCAATTTCATCTTTTGCTTCGTTTATTTCCTTAGTCTTCTTATCAATATCGATTCTCTTACTTTCAAGATCTGTTATCATATCTTCAAATGATTTATCTTCATTCGAGATAAGATTTTTGGCATTTTCTATGATGGAAGACGGAATTCCAAGCTTTAGAGAAATTGAAAATGCATTACTCTTTCCAGGAATACCTATAAGAAGCTTATAAGTAGGGCTTAATGTTTCAACAGAAAATTCACAGGATGCGTTTTCAACATTATCTTCAGATAAAGCATAATGCTTAAGCTCGCTATAATGTGTGGTTGAAATTACTCTTGTATTATAGCTCTTAAGATTTTTAAGAATTGAGATAGCAAGGGACGCACCCTCTACAGGGTCTGTTCCGGAGCATAATTCGTCAAAAAGACAAAGTGATAAATTAGAACTTTGTTTAATGGAGTTTAAAATCTTTACGATATTTGTCATATGAGATGAAAATGTACTTAGTGACTGTTCGATACTTTGTTCATCTCCGATGTCGGCATAAATATTATTAAAAATGCAGATTTCACTTCTTTCAAGGCACGGAATATGAAGTCCGGACTGTGCCATAAGAGATAATAGACCAACAGTTTTTAATGTAACTGTTTTTCCTCCAGTATTTGGGCCTGTTATTATAAGCTGATTAAAGCCAATTCCTAAAATTATGTCTATGGGAACGACTGTTTTGGAATCCAAAAGCGGATGTCTCGCCTTTTTTAAGTCGAGTCTACCATTCATATTAAGAAGTGGCATTGCCGCATTCATTTTAATTGCAAGATAGGCCTTTGCAAATATAAAATCAAGCTCGGTAAGGTTTCTAAAATCAGAATTAAAAGCATTTATATATCCTGCAGCTTCATTACTAAGCTCAGCTAAGAATTTATCAATTTCCTGTTTTTCTTCGCCTTGAAGCTCCTTTAATTCGTTGTCCAAATTTATAACGGCAAGAGGCTCTATAAATAAAGTTTGACCGCTTTTGCTTTGATAATGAACGATTCCTTTTACGAGAGATTTATATTCCGCTTTTACAGGAAAGCAATATCTGTCATCTCTAACAGTTATAAGACTTTCCTGAAGATAATCCTTCAAACTTGAGGATAGAAGCTTTGTCATTTCACCTTGAATCCTATCTCTAAATCCTTTTATCTTTTTTCTTATGGAAAAAAGTGCCATAGTTGCATCATCCGAGATTTCATCCTCTGACAGTATAGTATCATTTATATGTCTTAAAAGTGGCATAGCATCATCAAGTTCATTAAAATAGGAAGAAAGAGAATCAGAAAAATCTTCGTCATCAATTTTATTATTATAAGAAATGGCATTTTTTGTAGTGGAAAGAAGAGAGGCAATTCTTAAAAATTCCGATGGATTTAAAGAACCTCCAATTTCAAGTCTTTTTACTATAGGAAAAATGTCATATACTCCAGAAAATGAAATATTCCCATACGTTAATACACGTGACAATGCATCATGCGTTTCCTTTTGCCTTTCAGTAATTTTATCAATATCCGTTATAGGAGAAAGGGATTCACAGTAGATTTTCCCTTTATCCGAAGATGCGAGGTCTTTTAACATTTTGATAATTTTATCAAATTCTAAAGTTTTAAATACTTTTTTATTCATAATACATAATTAAAATTAAAAAATTTACAGTAACATAAGTAACATATGAAACAAAACAATAGCAGCATTTAAATTATAGCATATATTACAAAGAAGTAATTAGGCAATTAAAGTGTATAGGCAAATAAAAAACAAAAATAAGTATAAAATCATGGGTCAATCTTGCATTTTACCTTTATCCACTTATAATTATAAATGTATTTAGATACTTAGAATGGAGATAGTATGTTTATAGAAAATCTATCTGATGGACAAAGGGTAGCTGACAATGTTTTTTTATGTAAAAAGATTACAAGTGCAGTAACTAAAGCGGGAAAAGATTATTTTAATGTGGAGCTTTGCGATAAAACCGGAAAGATTGATGGAAAGATTTGGGATCCGAGTGATGTAGGAATTGAGGAAGTTAATAACTTGGATTATGTGGTATGTTCCGGAGATATAGTTATGTATAATGGAACACTTCAGTTTAAAATTTATAAAATAAGAAAAGCTGAAGAGGGAACGTTTAACGAGGCTGACTTTATTCCTAAGAGTAGATACAACATAGATGATATGTATAATAAGCTTTTAAAACTTATCGATACCATTAAGGCACCTTATATGAAAAAACTTTTATACAGTTTTTTTGTTGAAGATAAGGAATTTGCTGAGAAATTTAAGAAGCATTCTGCTGCAAAGTCAGTTCATCACGGATTTTCCGGAGGACTTTTGGAACATTCTTTATCGGTTGCAACTTTATGCGACTATTATAGTAGACACTACGCAAAGCTTTTAGATAGAGATTTACTTATAACGGCTGCAATTTGCCATGATATGGGAAAGGTTAAGGAACTTTCTGATTTTCCGGAGAATCTTTATACAGACGACGGACAGCTTTTTGGGCATATAGTTATGGGAGCAGAAATGCTTCGTGATAGAATAAAAACGATTGATGATTTTCCTGAGGAAAAAGGAAAGGAACTCATTCATTGTATTCTAGCACATCATGGAAAATTTGAATATGGATCACCTAAGCTTCCTTCAATTATAGAGGCACTAGTACTTCATTTTGCAGACAATCTTGATGCAAAAGTTGAATCATTTAGAGAAGTTATGGAAGCTAACATTCCTGATGCCGATGGATGGTACGGATTTAATAGACTTTTTGAAACGAGTCTTAAAAAGACATCACCAGAGGAGTTTTAGTAAAAAAGAATGGGGAAATAAATCTTAAGGGGATATCACCATAGGAATTTTAGTAAAAAAGAATGGTGAAATAAATCTTAAGGAGATATCACTGGAGGAATTTTAGTGACAAAGAAAAATGATGAAATAAGTCTTTACATAGAAGATATTGGTATAAATGGAGAAGGAATAGGTCATTTTAATAAAATGACCTATTTTGTTCAAGGAGCGATACCGGGAGATTTGATAACGGCGGGAGTTACTAAGGTTAATAAAAATATTTCTTATGCAAGAGTAATTTCTATAGATAAGCCGTCACCTTTTAGAGTAAAGCCGGAGTGTATAGTTGCAAAAAAATGCGGAGGGTGTCAGCTGCAGGAACTTTCTTATAAAAAGCAGGTTGAATGGAAATATAAAAAAGTAAGAGATGACCTTATAAGAATTGGAGGCTTTTCAGAAGATTTTGTTGATACAGTGATGAAACCCGTTGTGGAAATGGATAGACCATATCGCTATAGAAATAAAGCACAGTTCCCGGTAGGAGAAAAAGATGGGCATGTTATAATGGGGTTTTATGCAACTCACAGTCATAGGATAGTGCCTATAAATGACTGTATTTTGGGAAGCCCTTTAAATGAAAAGGTAACGGAAATTGTAAAATCCTATATGGAAAAATACAAAGTTTTAGCATATAACGAAGAGACCGGGAAAGGAATTATAAGGCATATTTTAACCAGATATGGCTATAGTACAAAGGAACTTATGGTGTGCCTTATCATAAATGCAGACAACATTGTTCACAAAGAAGAACTAATAAAAGAATTAAAAGATAACATAGAAGAAGTTGTATCAATTTGCATAAATATAAATAAGAAAAGAAACAATGTCATCTTAGGAGATAAAACAAAAGTCATATATGGAAAAGAAAAAATTACAGATAAAATCGGAGATGTTAAATTCTTAATTTCCTGCGAATCATTTTTTCAGGTAAATCCTTTTCAAACAGAAAAACTTTATAAAAAAGCATTATCTTATGCAAATCTTACAGGAAATGAGGTCGTGTGGGACTTATATTGTGGAATCGGAACAATTTCACTTTTCCTTGCAAAGAAAGCAAAGAAGGTTTACGGAATTGAAATTGTAGATAGAGCGGTAAAAGACGCAAGGGACAATGCTATTTTAAATAACATAGATAACGCCGAATTTTTTTCGGGAAAAGCAGAGGAAATTTTGCCAGCATTTTATGAAAAGCATAAAGGTGAAAAATCAGCTAAACCCGATGTTATCGTAGTTGACCCTCCAAGAAAAGGTCTTGATATAAAATGTATCGACACGATGATTTTAATGAAACCCGAAAGAATTGTGTATGTAAGCTGTAATCCGTCTACACTTGCAAGAGATTTAAAGATTATATGTGAAAATGGATATGAGCTGAAAGCTGTAACGCCAGTGGATCAGTTTGCAATGACGGTGCATGTAGAGTGCATAGCGTTGATACAAAGAGTGAAATCGTGAAAATACTGCATTTTAAGCAGTTTTACAAGCATTATGTATTTGTAGAAGACGGAGAGGGAGGACGAAAAAAAGTCTTAAAAAATTATATTGATGTGAATGTTTGCATTGATATGGTGTGTGGAGATACAAAGAATGCTTTAGAAAGTGAGGACTACTAAATGATGAGATGGATAATAAAAATAATTTTGTTTCCAATTAGCTTGGCATTAAGTATCCTCACAGCATTTCTGACATTTCTACTTGGTATTGGAACAGCCCTACTATATTTGCTGATGATGTTTTGCATATTTGGAGCAATTGCCTCTTTTCTGCAAAAAGAAGTTACCATCGGAATAGAAGCATTGATATTAGGTTTCTTGTTAAGTCCATACGGAATACCGATGGTTGGAGCAACTGTTATAGCTTTTTTACAAGGTATCAATGAAGCAATAAAATCAACCTAAAAAATTTCATAAAAATGGTTACCAAAGGCGATAGAGAAAAAACTATCGTCTTTTTCTTTGCAAATTTTTAAGAGAGGAGGTGATCCTGCATGAACTTTGACTATTTCTATAACAGAGAAGCGGAAAGATTTAACTTTCTAAAAGTGCCTGAAATATTGGTAGACGGAGAAGAATTTAAGGGACTGTCTGCTGAAGCCATTATCCTATACTCCATGCTTTTGAAACGCACAGGAATGTCCTTTAAGAATAACTGGGTGGACAAGGAAGGCAGAGTATTTATCTATTTTACTGTTGAAGAAATTATGAGAAGAAGAAATATCTCAAAGCCGACAGCTATAAAAACATTGGACGAGTTAGACAGCAAAAAAGGAATAGGACTGATTGAAAGAGTAAGGCTTGGACTTGGTAAGCCGAATGTCATTTATGTTAAAGATTTTATGAGCATAATAGCGGTAAAAGAAAATGACTTTCAGAAGTCAAAAAACTTAACTTCAGAAGTAAAAGATTTTAACCTCAGAAGTAAAGAAAATGAACTTCAGGAAGTTCAAAATGTTGACTCTAACTATATAGAGAATAATAAGAGTAAATATAGTAAGAGAGAATATAGTTTTGGGAAAAGCGGACTTGGAACATTTCAAAATGTCTTTTTGAAAGATGAGGATATAGGAGAATTACAAATAAAAATGGCAGGAGAGCTTGATAACTACATTGAAAGACTATCAACCTATCTTCAAAGTACCGGAAAGACATATAAAGACCATAAAGCAACAATCCTTTCTTGGTTCTATAAAGATCAGGGAAGTAAGAAAAAAACCAATATCCCTACATGGGAGGAATATAACAAAGGAGTACATTTATGATTAAAGAATTAGAAAAAGTGATGATAGAAGATGTGGAATACAGCTTTGATCCTGAAAAAGAATACATCAAAGACGGACACGCCTACTGTAAAGTGTGCCATGAAAGAAAAGATGGAAAAGCATTAGAATTTTTCGGAAAGCAGATGATATTTAAGACAGCTTGTAAATGCGATAGAGATAGAGAAGCAAAAGAAAAAGAAAGACAAAAGCAGCTTGAAATCGAGAGATTAAAAAGTATCTGCTTCACATCCATGATTCAATGGGCATATACCTTTGAAAACTATGAGGGAAAAGAAAATCAGAGTCTTATCATCGCAAAGAATTTTGTAAAAGACTATGAGCTGATGAGAAAAGAAAATATCGGACTCCTATTCTATGGTTCGGTGGGTAGCGGAAAGACCTATCTTGCCTGCTCTATTGCCAATGCTCTGATTGAACAGTATCAGATAAGCGTTAAGATTAGAAACTTTGCACAGATAATCAACGAACTGCAAAAAGGCGGATTTGACCTTGATAAAAACGCATATATCGAATCCCTTGTAAACACTTCCGTTCTCATCTTAGATGATTTAGGAATTGAAAGAGATACAAGCTATGCAAAAGAGCAGGTATATAACATTGTGAATAACAGGTACTTAAAGCATAAACCAACAATCTTTACCACAAATCTTTCATACAGCCAAATTGAAAACTGTACGGAGAGTGTGGAATACCAAAGAATTTACTCAAGGATTATCGAGATGTGTATTCCTGTGATGGTGCTTGGAGAAGATTACAGGAAAGTTATTCAGGAAGAAAAATTGAAGAGGAATAAAGAAAGATTACTGACTGGAGGTGAGAGAACTTGATCAATGAAGAAATTGCAAGAAAAACGCTGAATATGGAGGTTAAAGCCGGAAAAGTAACAGCAAAACTTCTTTTGACTTTACTCAAGAAACTGATGAAAGAGGCTGAGAAACTCGGAGGACTGGAAAAGCTCGTTAGTAGCAAAGGAAATGAAGTGAAGCTCAAAGATATGGTTAAAAAGGGACAGCTTGAAGAAATTCCGGTAGAAGAAGCAGAGCTGAAGGAACTGAAAAAGGAACTTAATCGGTATGGGGTAAAGTTTTCAGTAATGAAAGATAAGGAAAGCGGTAAATACTCCGTATTCTTTCAGGCAAAAGACATGAAAGTGATGGATAAAGCCTTTAAACACGCTCTTTCAGAATCAGAAAAGAAAACGGAAAGGAAAGAGTCCATTCACAAAAATATTGAGAAGTTCAAGGAGATGGCAAAGAACACTGTTTCTAAAGATAAAGTCAAGAATAAACAAAAGGAGCAGATCCTATGATAGATAAGATACTAAAAGACATCAAAGGCTTATTTAAGGTGCAAGATAAGGCAAAGTTTCTAAAGCAGAATATTCCCTATCTTGCATTTTTCTATTTTGGCAATATCTTTTCTCACCATGTACGAGCCTATACTGGTGGCGATGTGATAGACAAAATCTTTCAAGGAATATTAGAGCTTAATACCATGAGCTTTATTCCAAGCGTTCATCCAATAGATGTTTTAATGGGTGTGGGCGTGGCAGCTTTAATTAAATTTATCGTCTATACCAAAGGCAAAAATGCGAAAAAGTTTAGACAGGGGAAAGAGTATGGTTCGGCAAGATGGGGAACGAGAAAAGATATAGAGCCGTATGTGGATGAAAAGTTCCAAAACAATATTTTGCTTACTCAAACAGAACGATTAACTATGAATGGCAGACCTGCAAATCCAAATTATGCTCGTAACAAAAATGTACTTGTTATAGGTGGTTCTGGTTCAGGAAAGACAAGATTTTATGTAAAACCGAACCTAATGCAAATGCACTCTTCATATTGTGTAACAGATCCTAAAGGAACAATAGTCATTGAGTGTGGCAAGATGCTTGAAGATAATGGCTATGAGATAAAAATCTTAAATACCATCAACTTCAAAAAGAGCATGAAGTACAATCCATTCGCTTACATCAGAAGTGAAAAAGACATACTGAAACTGGTGCAGACAATTATTGCGAACACTAAGGGAGAGGGAGAAAAAGCAGGAGAAGATTTTTGGGTGAAAGCCGAAAAGCTCTATTATACAGCTCTTATCGGATATATCTTCTATGAAGCTCCAAGAGAAGAAAAGAACTTTGCGACACTACTGGATATGATAGACGCTTCAGAAGTCAGAGAAGATGATGAAACCTATATGAATCCCATTGATAGACTGTTTGAAGCATTGGAAAAGAAAGAGCCTACGCACTTTGCAGTCAAGCAATATAAGAAATATAAGCTTGCAGCAGGAAAAACAGCTAAATCTATTCTTATTTCATGTGGTGCAAGACTTGCTCCTTTTGATATTCAAGAGCTTAGGGACTTGATGAAAGAAGATGAACTTGAGCTTGATACCCTTGGAGATAGAAAGACAGCACTCTTTGTTATTATCTCTGATACAGATGATACCTTTAATTTTGTGGTGTCTATTATGTACTCACAACTATTTAACCTACTTTGCGATAAGGCAGATGACGAGTACGGGGGAAGATTACCTGTTCATGTAAGGTGCTTGCTTGACGAGTTTGCCAACATCGGCTTAATTCCTAAATTCGAGAAATTGATTGCAACAATCCGAAGCAGAGAGATTTCAGCAAGTATTATCTTGCAGGCACAATCTCAGCTAAAGGCAATCTACAAGGATAATGCTGATACCATTGTAGGCAACTGCGATAGCACTTTGTTTCTTGGTGGAAAGGAAAAGACCACACTAAAGGAGCTATCTGAAACACTTGGTAAAGAAACCATAGATCTGTATAACACTTCTGAAACACGCTCCAATGCCAATAGCTATGGACTGAATTACCAAAAGACAGGAAAAGAGCTGATGAGTCAAGATGAGATAACGGTTATGGATGGCAGTAAATGTATTTTTCAGCTTCGAGGTGTAAGACCGTTTTTATCAGATAAATTTGATATTACAAAGCATAAGAATTACAAACTTTTGGAGGACTATGACAAGAAGAATGTGTTTGATATTGAAAGCTATATGAAGCGAAAAGGGAAAGCAAAATTAAATAGAGAAACGGTTATTACAAGAGTGCAGTAAGTCTAAAGAACATAGATTTGCTGCTTTTTTATTACTCAAAATCAGGAGGAAAGATGGTAAGGATAAGAAGTCCCACTAAGGAAAACTAAATAGCAAGAGTATCAGCGATTGGAAAAGAAAAACTCCGATCGCTTTTTTATTGAAAAGAAAAGGAGAAATTTTTAATGAAGCAAGAAATGATTAACATCAATGCCAATTTATTGGCAGAACCAACTTTTTCGAGTTTTGACAAAGAGGGAGAAGCTGTTGAAGTTGTAAACTTTACGCTTGTAAAAAAGTATGGGAAAGGCAAGGAATATATCAACTGTGCCGCTTATGGAGAAAAAGCGGAGAAAGCAAAAGTCTTTGAAAAGGGCGATTTGATTCATATCTTTGGCTACTTCAAGAAGCGTGAAAAAGACGGAAAGACTTACAAAAACTTTGTTGTGAAGTCATACAACAAGATTGAAAAGAAAGAAGAAAACGAGGAGGAATAAATTATGGAATTTTTTACACAGGCAGTAAATGTATTAAAGATTTTAGTTATGGCAGTAGGTGCAGGACTTGGAGCATGGGGCGTAATTAACCTGATGGAAGGTTATGGTAATGACAATCCCGGTGCCAAGAGTCAAGGCATCAAGCAGCTTATGGCTGGAGGTGGTATCGTCTTAATCGGATTAAAGCTGATTCCGCTTCTTGCAAATGTACTCAAGTAAGAAGAAAAGGAGAAATTAAATGTTTGGGATATTCGACAAGATAGAGGAGTTTTTCAAAGATCTTCTACTGGGCGGTATCCAAGCAAACTTAGAGTCCATGTTTCTTGACATCAACGATAAAGTTGGTGCGATTGCAACGGATGTGGGAAAGACACCGATGGGGTGGAACGGACAGGTTTTCAGCTTTATTAAAAGCATTAACGACTCTGTCATTATCCCCATTGCTGGGCTAATCATAACGGCAGTCCTTTGTATCGAGCTTATCAATATGGTTATGCAAAAGAACAATATGCACGATACAGATACCTTTGAATTTTTCAAGTACATCATAAAGATGTGGATTGCCGTATGGTTAGTGTCTCACGCTTTTCAGTTTTCTATGGCAGTCTTTGATGTTGCACAGCACATGGTAAATAAAGCGGCAGGGGTAATTAACACCTCTGCCGTTATCTCTGGAGATCAGATTGTAACGATGGTAGAAGGCTTAAAAGATAAAGGTCTTGGAGAGCTTGTCATGATACTCTTTGAAACCTCGCTCATAAAGGTGGCAATACAGGTCATTTCCATTGTGATTATGCTTGTGGTATACGGCAGAATGTTTGAGATTTATGTTTACTCATCCGTTTCAGCCATTCCTTTTGCCACAATGGGAAACAAAGAGTGGGGACAAATCGGAACAAACTATATCAAAGGCTTATTTGCCATAGGCTTACAAGGACTCTTTTTAATGGTTTGTCTTGGAATATACGCAGTATTAGTTAAGACAATACAGATAACAGATATACACACAAGTACATTTACGATACTTGGATATGCGGTTTTGCTGGGGTTAATGATGCTAAAGAGCGGAACACTGGCCAAAAGCGTATTAAATGCACACTAAAAGAAAGGAAATATATGATGAACAAAAGAAAAACAGTATTGATAGCAGTAGTAATCGGAGCAGGTGTTATAGCGGTGATTGATAGAATCAAACTTTTTAGCAAGATTAATGACTTGGAAGAAAGAACAAAAGACATCGGTCGCTGCCATAATGACTTTTGTATTTTGCAGGAAAGATATAACAAAAATACAGATAAACAGATAGAAAGCATTCAGGAAGAAATCGGCTCTGTTTATGAACACATGGCAGAGCTTTCAAAGGAAAAAGAAGATGGGAGGTAAGTTATGGCGTATGTACCAATCCCAAAAGACCTAAAGAAGGTAAAAACAAAGGTAGCTTTTAACTTAACAAAAAGGCAGATGATAGGTTTCACACTCGCAGGACTGGTAGGACTACCAGTCTATTTATTTATGCGAAAGATCGTTCCAAATGATATTGCCGTCATATTTCTCATTGTGTCCACACTCCCTATATTTTTCATCACTCTTTTTGAAAAGGACGGACTGACCTTTGAGAAATATTTTAAATATATTTACCTTCATAAGTTTTATCAGCCACAAAAAAGAGTGAGAAAGGAGGTTTACCTTGAAAGACAAAAGAAAGATTCAGCAGGTAAAGTTAGAACAAAACAAAAAGATGTTAAGAAGTCAAAGACAGGACTTAAAGCAAAATAAGGGAAAATCTAAAAAAGATAAAGGCGGGCTACTTGACCTTATTTTTAGAAAAGAACCAAAAAGATATACTGTCGAAGATACCATTCCCTATCTTAGACTCTTAAAAAGCGGTATATGTCAGCTTGACGAAAAGCACTTTAGTAAAAGCATAGCCTTTCAGGATATTAACTACCAACTTGCCTTAGATGAAGATCGAGACTTGATTTTTAATCAGTTTGCAAATTTTCTAAACTCCTTTGATCCAAGTATCAGTATTGGGTTTTCATATATCAATCAACTTGGACGAAACGAAGAAATGAAGTCGGCAATTCAGATACCGGATAAAAAGGACGGTTTTGACGATATACGTCTTGAGTTTAGAGAGATGCTTAAAAGTCAGATTGTAAAGGGAAATAATGGACTGAAAAAATCAAAGTATGTAACCTTTACAGTAGAAGCGGATAATTTAGAGCAGGCAACATCAAAACTTGAAAGACTGGAGATAGATATATTATCTAATCTAAAGAGTATGGGAGTTCGTGCTGAAAGTCTTACAGGAGAAGAAAGATTAAAGATACTTCACGATATATTAAATCCCAATAAGACCTTTGAATTTTCATACAAGGACTTAAAGAAAAAAGAAAGCACAAAGACATATATTACTCCTGATGAATTTAACTTTACTCCGTCAAGGTATTTTAAGTTTGGAAAATTTATCGGGGCAGTAAGTCATTTTCAAATTCTTGCAAGTGAGCTTTCAGACCGTATGCTTGCCGAGTTTTTGGATATTGATGATAACATCAATATTTCATTTCATATTAAGGCAATCGACCAATCGGAAGCCATTAAAATGGTAAAGAGAAAAAATACCGATATTGACAAGATGAAGATTGAGGAAAATAAGAAAGCGGTAAGAAGCGGTTATGATATGGACATTCTTCCATCTGACTTAATCACCTATGGAGAAGATGTAAAAAGCCTCCTAAAGGACTTACAGACAAGAGATGAGCGAATGTTTGTGGTAAGTATCGTCTTTATGAACTTTGCAAAAACGGTGCAAAAGCTTGATAACACAATCTCTCAGATAAGTTCCATTGCAAATAAGCATAACTGCAAACTGAAAAGACTTGACCATACGCAAGAACAAGGACTTATCAGCGTGCTACCTCTTGGCGTAAATAAGATTGAAATAGACAGAGGACTGACAAGTTCATCTACGGCAGTTTTTATGCCCTTTACCACAGAGGAGCTTTTCATCAATTCAAGTAACAGTCTTTATTACGGACTAAATGCCTTAAGCCATAACCTGATTATGGCAGATAGGAAAAAACTCAAAAATCCAAACGGTCTAATCCTCGGAACTCCCGGAAGTGGTAAATCCTTTAGTGCCAAAAGAGAAATGGCAAATGCAATTTTGGTAACAGATGATGATGTGATTATCTGCGATCCGGAAGGAGAGTATGGAAACCTTGTAAGACAGTTTAACGGAGAAGTCATTAAGGTCAGCAGTAAGTCAAAGGATTACCTGAATCCCCTTGATATAAATATGAACTATGGCGATGGGGATGCGCCACTGAAAGACAAAGCAAACTTCATTATGAGTATGCTGGAGCTTGTAGTAGGCGGTAGTGGTCTTACGGCAGAAGAAAAGTCCGTTATAGACAGGTGCTTACCTAAGATTTACGAAAAGTATTTTGAAAATCCTGAACCTTGTAATATGCCTATACTTCAAAACCTATACGATATGTTAAAAGGACAGGAAGAAAAGGTCGGTAAAAAGCTGGCAACGGAGATGGAAATCTATGTATCAGGTTCCCTTAATGTTTTTAATCACAGGTCAAATGTGGACTTAAATAAGAAACTCCTGTGCTTTGATATTAAAGAGCTTGGAAGTCAGCTAAAGAAAATCGGTATGCTTGTTATACAGGATCAGGTGTGGAATAAAGTATCTCAAAATAGAGGAAGCAAGGCTACAAGGTACTATATAGATGAGTTTCACTTGCTATTAAAAGATGAGCAGACAGCATCTTATTCTGTGGAAATATGGAAGCGTTTTAGAAAATGGGGAGGTATTCCAACAGGTATTACGCAAAATGTCAAAGACCTACTTATGAGTAAGGAAATTGAAAATATCTTTGATAATACCGACTTTGTCTTAATGCTAAATCAAGCGTCAGGAGATAGAGAAATTTTAGCAAGAAAACTTAAAATCTCACTTCCTCAGCTTAGATATGTTACCAACTCAAATGAGGGCGAGGGACTACTGTTCTTTGGAAATACCATTGTTCCTTTCCTTGATAAGTTCCCGAAAGATACAATTCTCTATCAGAAGATGACTACCAAGCCTGAAGAAGTGAGGTAGCCTATGGGGAAAAAGCTGAAAAAGGATTTTAGGGAAAGGCATAAGGCAAGTCTTGAAAGAGAAATGATCCATAGTGAAACATTCACTACATCTGAAGAAAGTAAGCTAAAGAATAACGATGATTACAGAGGAAAAATCGTCCATGACAAAGATAGATTTCAGGACAAGGTTCATAAGAAAATAAACAAGGTAAGTTCCGATAATGAAAAGGCTTATGGAACATCCAAGAGAAACGCAAGGTATAGAGCTTTTGATAAGGATAGTGTAGCTGCTGTAAGTGAAACAGGAAGATCGGATTATATTACGGAGGTAAAGGATGGAAAAATCTATGATCCTTTAGGAAAAGACCTTGATAATGACGGGATTATAGACAGATACGATAATGACTTTAGGGATAGCGACTATTTTGAGTCAACTTATGATGTGGATGATAATCTCCATAAAAAAGATGAGTTTATTGGAAGTTCCCCTAAAAGTTATGAGGCTAAAAAGAGAAAGTATAAGAGGAAAAACTACACCGAAAGCCTTTATACAAGAAAAAAAGAAGATGTGTCAAAGGAAAATAAATCTGAAGGTAAAAAGACTGGAAAAGATGCTGCAAGCGAAAAAGTTTATAGCAGCCTTTCTAAAGGGCAGAGGAAAAAGCTAAAGAAAGATATGGTAAAGGTATCTGCCCTTTCAGGACTTGCCAAAGGAAGTGAAACCGTAAGGGATTATCTTTCTCATGGAAGTGACGAAAATAAAGGGGTGGAAGCAGGAGAAAAGACGGCGGACGCAAGCTCTAAACTCATTCATGGCATAAAGAAATATTCTGATAAGAAAAAGGCGAAGAAAGGATACGATCTTACAAATAAGGACTATAAAATCAGGAAGCGAAAATCGAAGCTTGAATTTCGTGATGCCAAAGAGGAACTGAAAAAGACGAATGAATATAAAAGAGTAAATGCCTATAAAAGATTTCAAAAGAAAAATCAGGTAAAGGCAGCCATTCGTCGTGAGAATAAGTCAAGACTCAGAGATCGGATTAAAGAAAACCTCATTGGCTCGTTGAAAAGCTCAAAGAGATTTATAGTAAGAAAAGCAAAGGGACTTATGATTATTTTCATAGGTCTTATTATTTTGGGAACTTTCTTTATCAACTTTGCAGGAACGGGAATGACAGGCTTTATGAACTCCACAAGTTCTGTTCTTACAACAAGCTATTTGTCAAAGCCAAATGTCCTAAATGAAATCAATCAGAACTTTTCCGCTATGGAAAGTGAGCTTCAAAACGAGGTTGATCATGTCAAAGAGAATTATCCCGGATATGACGAGTACATCCTAAATAACACAGAGTACATCGGGCATAATGTACATGAGCTTTTATCCTACATTACATCAAGGTGCGGAGAAGTAAAGAATGTATCGGAAGTAAGCTCTGTATTAAATGAGCTTTTTAAGTCCATGTATGACCTTGAGTATAAGGAAGAAGTAGAAATCAGATACAGGACAGTTACAGAAACTTATACCGATGAAGATGGAAATGAATATACCGAAAGCCATGAAGAACCTTACGAGTACAAGAAACTCATTGTAACCCTTCATAAAAGGGAAATGGACAGCATTATAAAGGAAGTCTTTGCAAACTATCCTGACAATCTGAAACACTATGAAGCTTTATTCCTTGCTCAAGGCAATATGGGAGAAGCCTTTGGTAATAGCGACCTTATTGCTTCCAATGGAGGTATCGGAGGTGGAAAAGAATATGAAGCTTCTACGGAAGTTCAAAAGAAGATTGTAAATGCTGCATACATTACGCCATCTCCGGGTGCAGGCTGGTGTGCTATGTGGGTATCGCAGGTTTATCAAAATGCAGGACTTGGATATATCGGAGGAAATGCCTGTGATATGTACCGAAACCACACCTTTACATCAGATAAATCAAAACTCAAGGTAGGAATGCTTATTGCAGTTGAAAGCAGTAGTAGTGGAAGCAGTGCAGGACTTACCTATGGTCATGTAGGCATTTATATAGGCGATGGCAAGGTAATAGATAATATCGGTCGAATCAGAGTAACAACTTTAGATGATTGGATAGCGTCTTTCTGCAAGCACCATCCAGTAGGCTTCGGCTTTCCGCCAAATGTAAACAGATAAGGAGGACACAATTTGAAAAAAGAACTGACAGCAGTAAAAAACAGAATAAAGAAGTTAAAAGATAAAAAGGCTCTAATTGATGAAGAATTGGAGCCTTTGTTCATTCGTGAGGAAGAACTTGAAAACGAAGAAATTATTGCCATTTGCAGAAAGAACAACATTACAATCAGTGATTTAATGGCAAAAGTAAACAGAGAAAAAGCAGAAGTGAAAAAGGAGAAAACAAATGAAAACCAGTTTGAAAAATAAAAGAATTACAGCTATTGTTGTAGCTTTTACCCTGTTAATGGGTGGAGTTTTAGGGGTGTTAAAAGTTGGTGCAAAGACAGTGTTTGCGTCAAATGAACCGCCTGAAAAATATGAAACATATTATGAACTGAAATTTGAGGATCATACTTCAGATGACACCTTTAGAGGATTTTATCATCTCGGAAAAGGAAATAAGGAAGGTCAGCCATTGAACTTTAAATTTTCCTTATCAAAATCCTTTGAAGAAAAGGGCGGTGTAGTTCTCGATAAGTATAATGAAACCTTTACCAATGAGAATATGGACAAGGTAAATCAGTTAGATGATCTAAGATATATGACAAAGAAAACTTATCCATATTATCGAATTCATAATGTAGGGACAGGTGCTTTTACAAGTATCGTTTCTCCAAGAGATAAAGATAATTACTATATTGGAGATATTACAGAAAATGCAGAAGAACGAACTGTAAAAGGAAAGAAAGCAAATGTCATTGTCTATACCTGCCCTGTTCTACAGTTAAATAGAAATATTGAGAAAGTAACGGTTGATTATGAGGGAGAGCTTAAAGAGGAAACAAAGAACGCTATTATTGGCAGAGTAAAGGAAGCAAATCCCAATATCAACAATGTAAAAGAAATTAAGATTGTTAAAGACAAGCTGATTATTGAAACATGGAACAGATTTCATACCGGTGTACCCTACCTTGAATTACCTTTAGAGGATTTATATAAGAGAGTATCGAATGCGTCAACTCAAACAGACAATAAGGATACAAAGGATCAGGAAAGTCAGACAAAAAGTGAAGTAAAGGTCAAATATCAATATCAGGATGGAAAGGTATATAAGGAGTATTCAGCTTCCTTTGACAAAAAGCAGGTGATTGACGCTTCTGATCTTGAAATGCTTCCTGATAACATGAGCTTTAATGACGATTTTGTAAACTACACAGTAAAAGGTGATGGAAGCGATAGTATTATCCGAATTGTAAAAAAGTTAGAAAGTAATGCTCAGACGCAGACAGAAAAGCCAAAAACAGAAGATAAGGGAACTCAAACAGAGCTTAGCAAAGATGATATTTCAAAAATGGAAAAGGAATCTAAGGAACTTCAGGAAAAACTTGATAAGCTAAGTCAGGAGATTAAGGACAAGTATAAATTAAGCGACAAGCAAAAGGAGAAAATCAAAGACCTTGAGGAAAAAATAGATAAGCTGAAGGAAAAACTTGAAAAGAGCAAAGACGATAAGGACTTATCGGCGGATATGAAAAAGGAGATTGAGAAGCTAACTGAGAAAATTAAGGAGCTTGAGAAAAAGACGAATGAGGTTGGCAAGGCTACAGTTACGCATAATCCTACTGTAACACCAATCAGCCCTATCTCTGGAATGAAAACAGGAACAGGAAACTTTCCTCAAACATCTGTAAGTGATACGGGTAAAGGCTCATCATCACAGGATAATACAGGAAAGATTACAAAGGACACAAATGTTGACAAGACCGATGGAAAAGAAAAAGAAGTTCGTTATCCCAATAAGCTGACACCGAAACAGCCTGCCAATAACAGCGGTCAGGATTCCTCTATGGATGGTTCAAGTAAGAATGTAAATACCAATAAAGGAGTTGCTTCTGCTCCATCAAAGGCACGAGGAACTGTTACGGAAAATAAGGATAATGCGAACAAGGATTATCCGATTCATCATGGAGATAGCAGTGATAAGAAAGAAACGGACATGTATTCAGCGGACGCAAGACAGTTTGTTACCTTTACTACTAAGAATGGCAAGACTTTCCATCTAATCATCAATCACGATGAGGATAGCGAGAATGTCATGCTCCTAACAGAAGTATCAGAAGATGATCTTCTCAATATGGTTGAAAAGAAAGAAGCTCCGAAACAGGAAATTAAAAAGGAAGAACCTGAAAAAGAAGAACCTAAGCCAGTAAAAAAGGAAGAAAGCAGCAATATGGGAACCTACTTAATTCTCATTCTTGTAGTAGCAGGAGCATTAGGTGCAGGATATTATTTTAAGGTTGTTAAGAAAAAAGAAGATAAGGAGCTTGAAGGCTTTGAGGAGGAAGATGATGATTTCTTTTCAGAGGCGGAAGAAAGCGAAAATGAAGTAGATGAAACAGAAACAGAAGATAAAGAAGATGAATTGGAATAAATTTGCACCCAAAACTATATCATATTTGGTGCAAAAGACAGGGCGGGAGAGTAACATCTTTCGCCCTTTTATATTGAAAACAGGAGGAAAAATATAGATGAAACTTGTAATTGCTGAAAAGCCAAGTGTTGCAATTTCTATTGCAAAAGTGATCGGAGCAACAAAGAAGAAAGAAGGATATTATGAAGGAAACGGATATAGGGTTTCTTGGTGCGTAGGACATCTAATTCAAATGGCAAATCCGGAAAGCTATGATGAAAAGTATGCTAAGTGGAATATGGAGGATTTACCGATTATCCCAAAAGAATATAAGTATGAGATTGCAAAGTCAACAAAGAAACAATTTACGATTCTTAAAAAGCTGATGAACGATAAGGACATAGACATCGTGATAAATGCTTGCGATGCAGGGCGTGAGGGAGAAGCAATCTTCAGGCTTGTATACAATCAGGCAAATTGTAAAAAGAAGATGAAACGCCTTTGGATTTCGTCAATGGAAGATAGTGCAATTAAAGAGGGCTTTGATAACCTAAAAGATGGAAGTTCTTACGATAATCTTTTTGAGTCTGCACAAGCAAGGGCAATAGCAGATTGGCTTGTGGGAATGAATTTAAGTAGATTGTATTCGTGCCTATATAAGCAAAATTACAGTGTGGGCAGAGTGCAGACACCTACCCTTGCCATGATTGTAAATAGAGATGATGAGATAGCCAATTTCAAGAAAGAAAAATATAATACAGTGGAATTAAGTCTTAATGGCTTTACACTATCAACAGATAGAATTGATGATGAGGTTGCTGCTGAACAGCTAATCAATTTAGTAGGCGATAAGATAGAAATTACCGATGTTATTCAAAAGGAAAAGATAACAAAACCTGAGCTACCATTTGACCTGACAACGCTTCAAAGAGAGTGCAATAAATATTTTGGATACTCAGCTAAGCAGACACTTGATTATGCTCAAAGTCTTTACGAAAAGAAACTGATTACCTATCCAAGAACAGACAGCAGATGCCTTACTGAAGATATGATTGTAAGTACGGTTAATAACATTTTAGGAAAGAATGATTTTGATACAGGGCGTATCAAGACGGTATTTAACTCTAAAAAGGTTACGGATCATCATGCTATTATCCCGACAATCAGTTCCTTAAAAGAAGATGTTTCAGAACTTCCTTTAAGTGAAGCTAAAGTTTACTTCCTTATATCCGATAAATTCCACGCAAGTGTGGGCTATCCTTTAGTGGAAAGCACAACGAAGATTGTAGCTGAATTTGATAGCTTTACTTTTACAAGCTCAGGCAAGACAATTAAAGATGAAGGTTTTACAAAATATCTTAAAGAATATAAGTCTAAGAAAAATGAAGATATGGCACTTCCTGATGTGAACATTGGTGATGTATTGAGCATTGAAAACAAGGAAATAAAAGAAAAGTATACAACATCACCTAAACACTTTACTGAAGATACTCTTCTTAAATCTATGGAGCTTGCAGGAAATGATGCACTTGAAAAAGGAGTAGAGGTTGAGCGAAAAGGACTTGGAACATCTGCAACAAGAGCAGGGATTATTGAAAATCTGATTTTCAAGGGATTTGTAGAAAGAGATAAAAAGAACCTTATTGCTACACATAAGGGAATCAGCCTTGTAACGATTGTAGCTGATACTTTTAAATCAGCAGAAACAACAGCAAAGTGGGAAATGGAGTTATCGGATATTGCACAGGGAAAATCATCAAAGAAAAATTTTTTAGAGGCAATTGAAACTGAGATAAAAGAAGTGGTTTCAACTTATATCAAGTAAGATGGCACTAATTTCAAGGTGGAAAAAATGCCCTAAAAATGCTATAATCTTTTGTAGGAAAAGTAGGGAGAAAGGAAACGAGTATGAAAGATACATTTATGGATACTGCAAAAGTTATGTCAAAGGGGCAAGTTACCATTCCGAAAAGGATAAGAGAACTTTTGGACTTACAAAATGGAGATTATGTTACTTTTGTAGTTCATAAAGATAAGGTGCAAATTCAAAACTCCAAGACTTTTATTGAAGAAAATATTGATAAATAAAGGTGGTGAAATAACAAAGATGACGATAGATGAAATAAAAAAGTTAATTCAAAACGGAGAAAAGATAGATGTTGAATTTAAAGAATCAAGGAATGCTTTAACCAAAGATGTCTTTGATACAGTATGCTCTTTCAACAATAGAAATGGAGGACATATTTTACTTGGTGTAAATGATAAAAGAGATATTGTTGGTGTTAGTGAAGATAAAGTGGATAAGGTTATTAAAGAATTTACAACATCTATCAACAATTCGCAGAAGATGTACCCACCACTTTATTTATTACCGGAAGTCTTTGAAATTGACAGTAAAAAAGTCATTTATATCCGAGTGCCTGAAGGTTATCAGGTATGCAGGCATAATGGAAGAATATGGGACAGGTCTTATGAAGGAGACATCAATATCACAGACCATGCAGAACTTGTCTATAAGTTATATGCAAGAAAACAAGGAAGTTATTTTGTAAATAAGGTATATCCAAATCTTGATATTGATTTTCTTGATGCCTCTGTTATCGCTAAAGCCAAGAGAATGGCAGTTGCAAGAAATAAAAATCATGTTTGGGAAAATATGAGCGATGAGGAGCTATTACGAAGTGCAAATCTCATTCTGACAGATCCTGAAACAAAGCTTGAAGGCATTACATTAGCAGCGATTTTGCTATTTGGAAAAGACAACTCTATTATGTCTGTTCTTCCACAGCATAAAACTGATGCAATATTTAGAGTTGAAAACAAGGATAGGTATGACGATAGAGATGTTGTCATAACAAATCTGATTGATAGCTACGATAGGCTTATTGCGTTTGGACAGAAGCATTTGAATGACTTATTTGTCTTAGACGGAATTGTAAATGTCAATGCAAGGGATAGAATACTTAGAGAAATTGTTTCTAATACATTGGCTCACAGAGATTATTCAAGTGGTTTCCCAGCCAAAATGATTATTGATGATGAGAAGATTACTATTGAAAACAGTAACTTGGCTCATGGAATAGGAGCATTGGATTTACAAAAGTTTGAACCTTTTCCTAAAAATCCGGCTATTTCAAAAGTATTTAGAGAAATAGGACTTGCTGATGAGCTTGGTTCAGGTATGAGAAACACCTATAAATATACAAGGCTATATTCAGGTGTTGATCCTCTGTTTGAGGAGGGAGATATATTTAGAACGATTATTCCTTTGAAGAAAATAGCGACTCAAAAAGTTGGAGGAAGCGGTGTCGCTCAGGATGTCGCTCAGGATGTCGCTCACAGTGTCGCTCAGGATGTCGCTCACGATAAGATAGCTCTTGCAGAGTTTATAAAAGAAAAAATAAGAGGAAACAACAAGATTACAAGAAAAGCAATTGCAGATGAAGCTGGAGTTAGTGTAAAGACTATAGAAAGAACCATTAAAGAAATGGATAATCTACAATATGTAGGAAGTGGAAGTAATGGTCATTGGGAACTGAATGAATAGCAGTAAGTTGCAGCACACAGAATTTAAAGGTGATTAGAGTAAAATCTAACCGCCTTTTTTGTTTGTAAAAAAAGAAGGAGGTAAACATGCGAATAAATGATTTTCATAACATTTTGGAGCTGATAAAACAAGATGTTCTGCAGAGTGAAGCAGAGTATCTGAAGCTCTTAAAAGTTGTCGGGAACAATCAGAAGTACGATTTTAGAAGTCAGTTAAGTATTTATGATAAAAATCCTGAAGCGACAGCTTGTGCCAAGTTTGACTACTGGAGAGAACACTTTAACCGAACTGTCATGCGAGGTCAAAAGGGTATTCCCATTTTAGAGGACTATGGCACATACAAAAAGGTGGACTATATCTTTGATATTAGTCAGACCGTTTCCAAAAACAGAGATGTCAATGAGGTAAATCTTTGGAGATTTGATAAGGAAACTCATAGAGATGTATTAAAAGAATTGATAAAAAGTAAAGGCTATGAAGAAAGTGAAAGCACCTTAGAAAATATCTTTTCTTTAAGTAGGCTCTACGGAGATGAAAAAGTAGATAGCTTGATGAATGAACTTAGAATATCTGATGAGGACAGAATATCCTTTACCAAGTTTGCAAGGGACTCAGTGAGCTATGCAGTAGCTTCAAGATTTAAGTTAGACTATCCTATGGATAAGGAGCTGTTAAGGGAAAACTTTGCAATGCTTGACAGCATTTCTCTTATGAGCCTTGGAGAAACGGTATCGGACATTAGCGGAACAGTCATTGATGCAACCATTCAAAAAAGCAAAGAGTTAGAGCTTCAAAAAGAAGTTTTAAGAGGTAAAGAAGCAGGATATAATAAAATAAAAGAAGAATTAGAGGAGGTAGAAGAAAATGTACTTCGACGAGATGATCAGGAAAGAATTAGTGAAAACGAGCGAATTTTCCGAAATGGAGAGTACGGACGAGATAATAGAGAAAATCAAAGAGAATACACTGAATCAGTTAGAGGAACAGGAGGACTTCATCAAGGAATATCCGAATCCGGTGTACGCAGTGACGAGACTGGATTATCTTTCAAGCAGCGAGGAGCAGAGCAACTTCGAGATGTTAGTGGATCTATACAAGGAGAAGAAGCTGATAGGACACCTGATGGATACTCAGAAACAGGCGATAGAGTTTATGAGAGCAGAGAAGCCGAAACTGATGATGGCTTGGAATATAGAGGACGAGAGCCATCCGCAGTACAAAGCGATGATTTCAGCCCTCAAAGAAATGACCATCAAGGAAGTAGTGGAAATCTAAAAGAAAATACGGATAAAGAGATAAGAGAAGCTGACAAGGCTTCTTTTTCTTTACCCGAAAACAGATCAGGACAGATTAAACTTACAATACCTCTTACTCAAAATGATATTGACAGTATTCTTGTAAACGGTGGAAACCATGAGGGCGAAAGACTTCCTATCATTGCTGAATTTTCCAAAGAAAAAACAGTAGAAGAATTAGGAGAATACCTTAAAGATACCTTTAGAGGCGGAAACGGTTTATTTCTTAATGGAGCAGAAGTATCTTCCTGGTATTCGGATAAAGGCATTCATTTAGCTTATGGAACTTCTGCAAGAGAAGATATGACGCAAATTTTAAGCTGGAGTGATGCTGTAAGAAGAATCAATGAGCTTTTGGAAAATGGAGAGTTTGCCACAAATGTAGAGCTTTTGGAAGCACAGGACTATGAAAGAGATAGAGTTTCAGAATCGCTATGGTATCTATATCACGATTTAAGTGAAGAAGGGAAAGCACAGGGATATTTTGACTTTATAGAAAGGGGTGGTGGTTTTCCGAAAGAAACAGGAGTGCTATCTGAAAAACTTAAAAATCCTTACTTTCTAAAAAATGTTATTTCCGAATACAGCCGTTTTTTAGCAGGATACAAAGAAAACAAAGATGTACTAAGGTTTCACTATCACAAGGTAGATAGCCTTTATCAGAAATTACAGGAGCTTGAACTTCCGAGAAAGGAATATGCCTCTAATCTTACCGAACTTCCAAAGGTACAAGGCTTTATTACAGAAGATGAAGTTCTTGCTACGATTTCAAGAGGAAGTGGAGTCGATAAAGGAAAAGAGCGAATTACTAAGTTTTTCAAAGAAAATCATACGCTTCAGGAAAAAGCAAATTTCCTTAAAGATGAGTACGGAATCGGAGGTCATTCTCATGCCGTTTCAGGAGCAAAGGGAAGTGATGAATGGCATGATGCAAAGGGACTGAAATTACAGAAGAATCATTGTAACGATGTTTTTCTTACATGGTCAAATGTAGCAAAGCATATAGATGAGCTGCTTTCTAAAAATCTTCATCTTGAAGAGAATAAAATTGAAAGCAAGACAGCGATAGAAGAACAAAAAGAACCAAGCTATTATTCTAAAGATGATCCAAATAATCTAATGACTGAAGAAATGCTTGAGAGAGTGCCTGAGCTTTATGCACAGGAAGATGTAGCCTTAGCAGACAAACAGGTTCATGCAGCATACATCATTCCATTTAGAAGTAACTGGACTTGGTATATGACGGAATATGACAGGGAAAGAAAAGATGCTTTTGGACTTGTTTTAGGTATTGAACCTGAATGGGGATATTTTAATCTTGAAGAGCTAAAGGAACTAAATGCACAAAGGCTCATTTTAGAGGATTTTCCAAAGACCTTTAGAGAACTTAAAGACAGTGAGCTTAAAAAGCAGATGGATGAGCAGGAGCTTCACCATGTATTTAACGGAGAACTCAGTTTTGAGGATAATATTGCAGACCTTGAAGTACCTGAAGAAGTAGAAGAAAGCAAACAAGCAGAACCATTTCAGGCTACCTTATTTGATTATACAAAGGAAAGAGAAGAAGTAGAGCTTAACGAAAAAGAGAACAATCTTGCAGAAGAATTTGCAGTTAAAGAAGGCGATACCGTCTATTTTAATCATGAGGAGTACAAAGTAAGAGAGATTTCCAAAAATCAAATCACAGGAAGAAATGATTTGTGGCTTGATCCTACAAGACAAGGTAATCATCAAATACCGATTATATCCTTTACAGATGATGAGGATTTATTAAGACAAGTAAATCTTGAAAGACCTGAATTTATCATCGGTGATGAAGTGAAGTACAAGGGAAAAGACTATACCATCACAAGATTTGATGATATGGGAAATAACCTAAAGACAGTAACGGTCAAGGATAATACAGAGTATCTTGGAGGTATGATTACAGGCTCCGATGTAATTCCTTATTACAAAGAAAGTGAGCTTGATAAAATCTTTGAAAATCTCACCAATGCAAAGCCCGAAAAGACTTTTAAGGAAGTAGAAATAAAGAAAAATGAGGCACATAATTTCAAGATTACAGAAGAAACTCTTCCTCAAAAGTTATCTCCAAGTGAGAGATTAAACAATAACCTTGAAGCAATCTCTATGCTTAACAGGGTGGAAAGCGGAGAACGAGAGCTTGATATTATAGCTCAGGAAGTTTTAGCAAAATATGTAGGTTGGGGCGGACTATCTGATGTCTTTGATGAAAGTAAAGAAGGACAGTGGAAAGAAGCAAGAGTCTTCTTAAAGGAAAATCTATCGTCATCAGAATATGAAGCTGCAAGAGAATCGACTCTAACGAGTTTTTACACACCAAAAACTGTCATTGATGGAATATATAGGACGCTTTCAGATATGGGATTTAAACAGGGAAATATCCTTGAACCGTCAATGGGTATCGGGAACTTTATCGGTAATCTGCCTGATGAAATGAATAAGTCAAAGTTTTATGGAGTAGAGCTTGATTCGGTAAGCGGTCGTATTGGAAAGCTGCTATACCCTGAAAGTGATATACAGGTTAAGGGACTTGAAGAAACGGGATTTTCCAACAACTTCTTTGATGTCGCAATCGGAAATGTTCCATTTGGAGAGTACAAGGTAAATGATAGAGAATACAATCGCAATAACTTTCTTATTCACGATTATTTCTTTGCCAAGTCCATTGATAAGGTTCGTAATGGTGGTGTTATTGCCTTTATTACATCTTCAGGAACAATGGATAAAAAAGACGAAAGTGTAAGACGCTATCTTGCAGCAAGATCCGAATTTTTAGGGGCAATCAGACTTCCAAACGATACCTTTAAGGGCGTTGCAGGAACTGAGGTAACAAGCGATATTATTTTCCTAAAGAAAAGAGATAGCGTACTTGAGCGAGATGAAGATTGGATACACCTTGCGGAAGATGAAAATGGACTTTCATATAACAAATACTTTGTCGAACATCCTGAACAAGTGCTTGGTTCTATGCGTGAAGTAAGTGGTCGATTTGGGAAAACTCTAACTTGTGAGCCGATAGCCTTTTTAGGGCAAGAGAACAATATGGCTTCGTTAAAGGATCGTATCGAGATTGCAGGAGAAAGAATTTCAAAAGATGCCAAGTATGAAGAAATAGAGCTTTTAGATGATGAAATAACATCAATCCCTGCAACCGATGATGTAAAAAACTTCTCATACACCTTAATTGATGATGAAGTCTATTACAGAGAAAACTCACTCTTTATTAAAAAGGAAGTATCGGATAAAAACAAAGAAAAAATCAAGGATTATCTTGAGCTGAATGCTGCCTTAAAAGATGTCATTTACAAGCAGAAAGAAGATTTTAATGAAGAAGAAATTAAGGCTTCACAGGAAAAACTAAATGAAGTATATGACAATTTTTCAAAGAAACATGGCTTTGTAAATAACCTAAGTAATACCAGAGCCTTGAAAGAGGATAGCAACTTCCCGCTTGTTTCATCCATTGAAATCCTTGATGAAGAAGAAAATTTCAAGGCAAAGGGAGATATTTTCTCCAAAAGAACCATCACAAAAGCCAAAGTTATAGACCATGTGGATACCTCTTTAGAAGCTCTTGTCTTATCGGTATCTGAAAAAGGCTATGTGGATTTTGACTATATGGGAAGTCTTACAGGAAAAGACAGACCGACTTTGATTGAGGAGCTTCGAGGGGAAATCTACCTAAATATTAGAGAGGAACAAAACTTTTACAGACCGCTTTCCTTTAACTTAGAAGATGGTGATTTACCTTTTGCCTGTGCCAATGGCAGTAATTCCTATAAATATGGCTATGTAACAAAGGATGAATATTTAAGTGGAAATATCAGGGATAAGATTGCCATAGTAGACAGTTACTTATCAAAGCTCAGACAAACGGAAAGAGAACTCCCTCATCTTGGTTTTGCCGAGAATGGAAAAGAGAAAGAGCTGATAAGCTATGAAATGAACCGTTTGGAATACCAAAAAGCAGAGCTTACCAAAGTTCTTCCAAAGGAACTTGAAGCAAGTGAAATCAATGTGCGTCTTGGTGCAACTTGGATACCTATTAAAGATATTGAGAAATTCATCTTTGAAACGCTAAAAACTCCGGGGTATGCCAAATGGGATATTAAGGTTAAATTTTCCAATCTTACAAGCGAATGGAATGTAGAAGGAAAAAGCAGGGACAGAGGAAATGACCTTGCTGAGATGACCTTTGGTACATCGAGGGTAAATGCCTATAAGCTGATTGAAGATGCTCTAAATTTAAAAGAAACAAAGGTATTTGACCAGATTGTAAATCCGGATGGCTCTAAAACTTCTGTCTTAAATAAAAAAGAAACCATGCTTGCAGGACAAAAGCAGGAGCTATTAAAAGAAGAATTTAAGAACTGGATATTTAACGATCAGGAAAGAAGAAGCCGTCTTGTAAAACTGTATAACGAGCGTTTTAACTCCATCCGTAACAGAGAATATGACGGAAGCAATCTCTCTTTTGAGGGAATGAATACAAAGATTGATTTAAGACCTCATCAAAGAAATGCCATAGCAAGAAGCCTTTATGGAGGAAATACCTTGCTTGCCCATGTGGTAGGCAGTGGAAAGACCTTTGAAATGGTGGCTTCTGCAATGGAAAGTAAAAGACTTGGAATGTGCAGTAAGTCCTTGTTTGTTGTCCCAAATCACCTAACAGGGCAAATCGGTCGAGAGTTTATGCAGCTATATCCGTCAGCGAATATTATGGTGGCTGATAAGAAAGATTTTGAGCCGAAAAACAGAAAGAGATTTATAGGCAAGATTGCAACAGGGGAATATGATGCGGTTGTAATCGGGCATACGCAGTTTGAAAAAATCCCTATGAGTAAGGAATATCAGGAGAAGCATATCCAAGATCAGATTGATGAAATCGTAAATTATGTAGAAGAATACAAGCATGACAGAAATCAGAACTTTACCGTAAAACAGCTTGAAAAGACAAAGAAAAAGCTGGAAACAAGGCTTGAAAAATTAAATGATGATTTTAAGAAAGATGATGTGATTACCTTTGAGGAGCTGGGAGTTGATAAGCTCTTTGTTGACGAGGCACATGGCTTTAAGAACCTTTATCTCTATACCAAAATGAGAAATGTTGCAGGTATCGGACAGTCAGAAGCCTTTAAGTCCTCCGATATGTTTATGAAATGCAGATATATGGACGAAATGACAGGCGGCAAAGGCGTGGTCTTTGCCACAGGAACGCCTGTAAGTAACTCTATGACAGAGCTTTATACCATGCAAAGGTATCTTCAGTATGAGAGCCTTAAAAAGAATGGACTGGAGCATTTTGATTCTTGGGCTTCCACTTTTGGAGAAACACAAAGCTCCTTTGAACTATCTCCTGAAGGTACAGGGTATAGGGTAAAGACGAGATTTTCAAAGTTCTATAACTTACCTGAACTAATGAGTATGTTTAAGGAAGTTGCAGATATTCAGACTGCGGATATGCTTAACCTTCCTACACCTGAAGCTAACTATGAGGTTATTAAAACAGAGCCTTCTGAAGAACAAAAAGAAATTCTAAAGAGCCTTTCTGAAAGAGCAGATGATGTTAGAAATAGAGTTGTAGAGCCAGAGGTTGATAATATGCTTAAGATTACCAATGACGGTAAGAAACTTGCCTTAGATCAGCGTTTAATCAATCCTCTGCTTCCTGATAATCCTGATAGCAAGGTCAATGTATGCGTAAAGAATGTCTTTGCCATTTGGGATAAGACAAAAGAAAACAGGTCAACACAGCTACTTTTTTCTGATATGTCCACTCCAAAAGGAGATGGAGAATTTAACATCTATGATGATATTAGAGAAAAACTCGTAGCTATGGGAATACCAAAAGAAGAAATCGCCTTTATCCATGAAGCAAACTCAGACAAACAGAAAGATGAACTCTTTGCGAAAGTAAGAAAAGGCGAAGTTCGTATCTTAATGGGTTCAACGCAGAAGATGGGAGCAGGAACGAATGTGCAAAATAAGTTGATTGCTTTGCATGACCTCGATGTGCCTTGGCGTCCCGCTGATGTAGGACGGATTTTGCGGACATTCAAAATAAAAAAGAATGTGGAGGTAACAGACAATGGCAAAATCATTATTTGAGGAACTGGGCGGCAAATACGAAAGGCAAGGGGATTATTTGATACCGTGCTTAACTGTACCCGCCGAAGAAGAACAGGCAATAGGCATCTGGGGGCAACGGCATTTAGATTATCTAAAACAGTACCGTAAAGTTACATACACCAATCTTCTTACAAGCGGCAGGCTAAACGCCTACCTTGCCGACATCAACAGACAGGCACAGGAACGCTTTGAAAGGCTCATAGAGGGTATGAAACAGGCACAGGGCATAACGGAACAGCTAAAGGCAGAAAACGCCTTAGAATGGACAGGATGCCTCAATAACATAAGGGCTTGTGCGAGGGAGATTGTGGAAAAGGAAATTATTTTTGCATAAACAGATGATTAGTGGCAGGGGGAAATCCTGCCGCTTTTTCTGCTTTAGTTTGTCAGCTTGACAAATAAAGGGTTAAGGAATATAATTAGATTCAGTATTATACAAGGAGTTAATAAATATGCGGCAAGGTATTCTTAAATAAACTGTCAATTTGATAGTGGGAACAAAAAGTAGCAGTCTCGTTTCACTTTTAATATGGGGCTTAGTTTTTTGTACCCAGTTTAAGAATACTTTTATCATGTAATTTTATATGCCCGAAAACATATAAGTGTTTTGGGGCTATTGGAGTTATTTACCCAGTGATAGGAGTATTTATCACTGGGTATTTTTATGCCCTTTTTTGGGTGTTGATAGGAGGAAAATCACATGAAAATAATTAACTTAGGCATTCTGGCTCACGTTGACGCAGGAAAGACAACATTAACGGAAAGTTTATTGTATACCAGTGGTGCAATTGCAGAACTAGGGAGCGTAGATGAAGGCACAACAAGGACAGATACAATGAATTTGGAGCGTCAAAGGGGAATCACTATCCAGACAGCAGTGACATCTTTTCAGTGGGAGGATGTAAAAGTCAACATTATAGATACGCCAGGCCATATGGATTTTTTGGCGGAAGTATACCGTTCTTTATCCGTATTAGACGGAGCAGTATTATTAGTTTCTGCAAAGGATGGCATACAGGCACAGACCCGTATACTGTTTCATGCACTACAGACAATGAAGATTCCGACAATTTTTTTCATCAATAAAATTGACCAAGAGGGGATTGATTTGCCAATGGTATATCGAGAAATGAAAGCAAAGCTTTCTTCGGAAATTATAGTGAAGCAAAAGGTTGGGCAGCATCCCCATATAAATGTAACGGACAATGACGATATGGAACAGTGGGATGCGGTAATTATGGGAAACGATGAACTATTAGAGAAATATATGTCAGGGAAACCGTTTAAAATGTCAGAACTGGAACAGGAAGAAAACAGGAGATTCCAAAACGGAACGTTATTTCCCGTTTATCACGGAAGCGCTAAAAACAATCTGGGGATTCGGCAGCTTATAGAAGTGATTGCCAGTAAATTTTATTCATCAACGCCTGAAGGTCAATCTGAACTATGCGGGCAGGTTTTTAAGATTGAATATTCAGAGAAAAGGCGGCGTTTTGTTTATGTGCGTATATATAGCGGAACATTGCATTTGAGGGATGTTATTAGAATATCTGAAAAAGAGAAAATAAAAATCACAGAGATGTGTGTTCCGACAAACGGTGAATTATATTCATCCGATACAGCCTGCTCTGGTGATATTGTAATTTTACCAAATGATGTTTTGCAGCTAAACAGTATTTTGGGGAACGGAATACTGTTGCCGCAGAGAAAATTTATTGAAAATCCTCTCCCTATGCTCCAAACAACGATTGCAGTAAAGAAATCTGAACAGCGGGAAATATTGCTTGGGGCACTTACAGAAATTTCAGATGGCGACCCTCTTTTAAAATATTATGTGGATACTACAACGCATGAGATTATACTTTCTTTTTTGGGGAAAGTGCAGATGGAAGTCATTTGTGCCATCCTTGAGGAAAAATATCATGTGGAGGCAGAAATAAAAGAGCCTACTGTTATATATATGGAAAGACCGCTTAGAAAAGCAGAATATACCATCCACATAGAAGTCCCGCCAAATCCTTTCTGGGCTTCTGTCGGGTTGTCCATAGAGCCGCTCCCTATTGGAAGCGGAGTGCAGTATGAAAGCAGAGTTTCACTTGGATATTTAAATCAATCGTTCCAAAATGCGGTTATGGAGGGGGTTCTTTATGGCTGCGAGCAGGGGCTGTATGGATGGAAAGTGACAGACTGTAAAATCTGTTTTGAATATGGATTGTATTATAGTCCTGTAAGTACCCCCGCAGACTTTCGGCTGCTTTCCCCTATCGTATTGGAGCAGGCTTTAAAAAAAGCAGGGACAGAACTATTAGAGCCATATCTCCACTTTGAAATTTATGCACCGCAGGAATATCTCTCACGGGCGTATCATGATGCTCCAAGGTATTGTGCAGATATTGTAAGTACTCAGATAAAGAATGACGAGGTCATTCTGAAAGGAGAAATCCCTGCTAGATGTATTCAAGAATACAGGAACGATTTAACTTATTTCACAAATGGGCAGGGAGTCTGCTTGACAGAGTTAAAAGGATACCAGCCAGCTATTGGTAAATTTATTTGCCAACCCCGCCGCCCGAATAGCCGTATAGATAAGGTTCGGCATATGTTCCACAAGTTAGCTTAACAGCTTGCAAAAGTCATATAAAATGAGATTTGAAAGGATTAGAGACTAATTATGATGAAATGCGAATGGATATTGTGTCCTGTTTGTGGGAACAAAACCCGTAATAAAATTAGGAAGGACACTGTTTTGGAGAATTATCCCCTTTATTGTCCAAAATGCAGACAAGAAAGATTGATTAAAGTTGACAACTTGAAGATAACTGTCATCAAAGAGCCAGACGCTTAAGACGCAGAGCCGATGAAATTGTGGAACAATTCACGAATCATCGGCTCTTTTTGTTTCGTATTTGAAAGAACAAACTCACCAAATAAAAAAAACGATATTCGGGTGGGTTATTTTGTTATACCCTAAATTACCCTCTGAATTTGTTTTTAAATGATATGTACCCAGAATCCTGGACACATTCATTAGCTAATTAAGCTCAACACATGGATGCTATTCTGTACTTTACAGGTGGCATCCATTTTGTTTTTGCTTGAATTCTTTTATTATTATAGTAATCTATATATTCTTCAACTGCTTTTGAGAATTCTTCAAAGGAAGAATAGTCTTTCTCATATCCATAATACATCTCGTTCTTTAATCTCCCAAAGAATGTCTCCATGATGCAATTGTCATAGCAGTTTCCTTTACGTGACATAGACTGAATGATCCCACGTTCTTTTAATGTATTTCTAAAATAGGCATGCATATACTGCCAACCTTGATCCGAATGAAATACTAAGCCCTCAACAGAAGGAAACTTATCAAAAGCTTTATCAAGCATTCTTTCTATCTGCTTAAGATTAGGGCTTTTGGACAAATCATATGAGATAATTTCATTTGTATTCATATCCAATACAGGCGATATGTAACATTTCCCCCATGAAAAGTTAAACTGAGAGACATCTGTTGTCCATTTCTGCAATGGTGCTGTTGTACTGAAATCCCTATTTATTACATTATCAGCAATCTTACCTACTTCGCCCTTATAAGAATGGTATTTTTCCTTTGGACGCTTACCGGCTAATCCTGCTTCATGCATAAGGCGTTGAACTCGCTTATGATTTATATGATATCCACGATTTAGTAATTCATGATAAATTCTACGAACACCATATCTATGCTTGTTTTTTTCAAATATTTCTCTAATAACAATCAGTAATTCTTCATTGCGATCAGCAACTACATCTGATTTGTTAATCTCAAAATAATAAGTTGATTTAGACACGCCAATAGCTTTTAAGAGATATTTTAATTGGTATCCTTTTTCTCGGAGTTCTTTGATGATTGCTGCTTTTTCGCCTTGAGTTCCGCAGCCCATTTTTCGTGTCTCAAGGCGATTAATTTTTTTATTGCTTCATTCTCCGTTTTTAAGTATTCAGTTTCTGCTCTAAGACGAATTAATTCTTCACGTTCTGATGGGGTTAAATCAGTGGGTTTGGATTTCTTGCTCACGTTTGCTTCCTTCTTACTTTTTCTACCTTTTTTGAGATTTAATCCTTCATACCCTTTAATTTTATATGTCTGAACCCATTTAGACAATAATCCACTATCAATTCCTGCACTAATAGCAACAGATTTTTGTGATTCACCGGCAAGTACACGAGCTACTAACTGATATCTACATTCAGCCGAACGTTCTTTACATGTAGTTGAATGCCGAAGAGAATCAAGACCATATATATCTGCAATTCTTGACCATTGTACAATTCTTTTTCTAAAATTCTTTTGACTTATACCTTCTGGTGTCTCAATCCACTGACCAGAGCGATATAGTTCTACAGCATTAAGTTTAAAAACATAATCGTATTTCATACAAAACCCCTTTCACCGGTTTGTCCAGTAAAAGGGGTACATATCATAAATTTGGAGGGATTTTTTTATGTCCTTTTTTCGGGCAGTTATCTATCTGCTCATACGAAGCAAAATTTATCAATACATAGCATATCAGAGAACGGCAGGAAACCAGTTAAAAAAATTTCTGCCTATGCAACGGCACTTCCTGCCTTGAATGTAGAAGTACAATCTCCATACAACAGAATTAATATTTCCCATAACCGTAAAGGTCATAGAGCCTTTGCGGTTTTTCTTTTGTCGATTTTTGTTGGAAAGTGCCATAGGGCTATTAGTGGTGTTAGGTGTCGTTCGCCACCTCTCCATCTGGATTTTGAACATTTCAAAAATTCAGATGGGAGGTACTTACAGTGAAATACGCACCGAGAAAGGTATATATCAAGGAAAGCGGCAGATATGTGGAACTGTCCTATACGGATTTCTGCCGCCGCAGGGAATCCGACCAGACCTATATGGACAAGCTGTTTATCCCCATTCAAGGCTGTCTGCTTGAAGTCGTGAGGGAGCAATACACGGACTTCTACCGAGATAAGGAACGGTGGCGTTATCTGAAAAAATTAGATACGAAGAACAGCCTGCTTTCTCTGGATGGATTTACGGACAGCGAGGGGAAGCCTTTAGACTTTATCGCTGATGAAGCGGCAGACATTGCGGAAACCGTTGTCAATGCGGTTATGGTGGACAGGCTGAAAGCCGCCCTGCCTTTGCTGTCGGATAGTGAACAGGAATTGATACAGGCAATCTTTTTTGACGGACTTTCTGAGCGTGAAGTCGGGGCGAGGTTCGGCATAACCCAGAGCGTTGTGAACAAACGCAAAGCCAGAATCCTAAGAAAACTAAGAAAGATAATAGAAAATTAAAATTTAAGGCGTTCAGCCCCCTTGTTTTTTCCTTTGGGAAAATGAGGGGGTTTTTCTCTGCCCTCTCAATCAATTCTGATTGGAGGAAAAGAAGCATGGCATATAACCACGGACGGGAGGACAGGAAATGGCGTATCTGGAAAGAAGCGGAGGAAAAGCTGCTGCGTGAGTGCGGCGTTGATGAAGCGACCATTGAGCAGATACGCATTGCGGACAGGGCAGACTTCAATTCCAACAGGCGGTTTTACCGATGGACGAATGACATTGCGGAATACCTTGAGGACATGGCAGACAGGGAGCGGCAGACGGAAGTGGGTACGGTTGCGGAGTTACTGGACGAGATTGAGAGCGAAAATCTCTATCAAGTATTAGTCGCGGTGGACGGGCGTACCTTGAAAATCGTCCTGCTGAAAATGCAGGGGTATTCCACAAAGGAGATTGCCCCGCTCGTGCATTTGACGACTGGTGCCATCTATGCGAGGTTAGACCATCTGCGGAAGAAGCTACGAAAATTTTATAGCGTCTAAAACAGCCTGCCGTCCTGCGGGCTACTGGGTGAGGGATGGAAATCCCCTCACTTATTTTTTGCAGGAGGCAAGCGGGATGGCATACAGAGTTAAGGCGTACACGCTTCGGGAGGAATCCACGGAAAGCGGCACAAGGTATTTTATCAGCTTTAAGGACGGGCAGGGCAAATCCCACGAGTTGGAAGTGTCGGAACAGTTCTTTATGGAGTTTCGGCAGATGGAACGCAGGAACAGGAATCTCCTCCAATGGGACGAGCGGCACAGGGAGTTTTCGGAAGTATGGGACGAAACGCTGAACAGGCGGGCGTTGAAGCTGCCTAAGAGCATAGAGGAACAAATGATTGAGGCAGAACGGGCAGAACTGCTCTGTAAGGCGGTTGACGGACTGCCAGAGATACAAAGGCGGCGTTTCCTGCTCTACTACGAGTATGAGTTCAATTTTTACCAAATCGCCGCTATGGAGCATTGCACCGCTTCGGCAATACAGAAATCTGTTGCGATTGCAAAGGAGAAAGTAAAGGCGGAAATGAGGAAGTATCTCCAACCGTGACCGACACCGCCCGAAAAAGAAATCTGTTTTTTATTTGTGTGGGATTGGCGGCATTACATACTCTCACTTTTTCTTCGTGGGAGTAAATCTATTTTTAAGGAGGTCAACGCCTATGTGCAACGAAAACAAAAACACCGCCCGAAAGGAGGAAAGCCATGCAGAAGTTACAGACAGTCAACGCCGAAACGCTCCTTTATGAACCGCTTGAGAAGCCGTCCTTTGTGGTGGACAGCCTTATCCCCACAGGCTTGTCGCTGTTCTGCGGCTCACAGAAGATAGGAAAGAGCTGGCTCATGCTGAAGCTATGTTTATGCGTGTCGCAGGGACTTCCCTTGTGGGATATGCCGACAATGGAGGGCGACGTGCTTTACCTCTGCCTTGAGGACACGTTCTGCCGTATACAGGACAGGCTGTTCCGATTGACGAACGAAGCGAGCAGGCGGCTTCACTTTGCCGTGGCAAGCTGCAAGCTGTCAGACGGTCTTATCGTGCAGCTTGAAGATTATCTGAAAGATTACCCAAACAGCAGGCTTATTGTCATTGACACTTTGCAGAAAGTCCGTACAGCTTCAAAAGACAATGCCTACGCAAGCGACTATGGGGACATCTCACTAATCAAAGACTTTGCCGACAGGCATTCATTGGCGGTCATTGTCGTACACCACATCCGAAAGCAGAATGACAGCGATGTGTTCAACAAGGTGTCTGGGACGACAGGCTTAACGGGGAGTGCGGACGCTACCTTTGTTCTGGAAAAGGAGAAACGGGCATCCGACACCGCCAAGCTGTATGTGACGGGCAGGGACACGCCCTATCAGGAATACACGCTGCGTTTCCGTGATTGCAGTTGGGAACTTGTGGAGAGAAAAACGCAGGAGCAGCTTGCGAAAGAAACGATACCAGACGTCCTTTTTCGGTTGGTGGATTTTATGAGGGATAAGGAAGAATGGGCAGGCACGGCAACGGAGCTGTTAGCCGCTATGAGGGAAACGGAAACCATACCCACGGTGATTACGAAATGGCTCAATGAATACCGCACCACATTTTTAAATGAGAACCATATCGTTTATCAGTACAGCCGCAAAAAACACGGCAGGCAGATTTCGCTTGCAAAGCGGGCGGGTGACAGCGGTGACGGTGGTGACAGCGATATTGGGATACCCCCTGTTACTGTCATTGACGCTTAAAGCCGTGTAAAGCTGGCGACTCTGCCCTGCGGGTGACAGCGGTGACGGCGGTGACAGTGATTTTAGGATACCCTGCCGCTGTCATCCCTGCGGGAGAACACCCCGTAAACGCAAAGTGCAGGCGTAGGATTTACCCGCCCTTTTCGGCGTGTAAAACCACCCCTGCGGTCAGAAAAATCCTTCCGATTTTTCCGACTGCGTTTACAGGGTGTAACACACTACACTTTGCCCTGCAAAGTCGTGTGCCAGACGTTCCCTCTGGACTCCCTTATGGCAGGTCTTACGCCCTGCTTATCCTACGCTCCACGCTTCGGATAAAAGAATGGCAGCATGACGGTGACGGCTCTTGCGAGGGGGTATTCCAAAAACACCGTCATCATCGACATGACCGTCATGCAGGGAATAAGGGTGACAGTTGAGGCAGTCGGTAGGGGGTATCCCAAAACTGCTGTCACCGCCGTCACCGCTGTCACCCAAAGGGCAGTTTACCCGCCGAAGAAAGGAAGATGATGAATTATGCCCTATGCAATCCTGCGTTTCCAGAAACGCAAAGCGGGCGGCGTTGCGGCTTGCGAACGCCACAACGAGCGTAAAAAAGAAGCCTATAAAAGCAATCCAGATATAGATATGGAACGCTCGAAAGATAACTACCATCTTGTGAATCCGCCGAGGTACACCTACAAGAAAGAGATTAACCGCATGGTAGCCGAAGCAGGGTGCAGGACGAGGAAAGATAGCGTGATGATGGTGGAAACGCTTATCACGGCTTCGCCAGAATTTATGAACAGCCTGCCGCCCAAAGAACAGAAAGCGTATTTTACGATGGCTCTGGATTTCATTTCAGAGCGTGTCGGGGAGAAAAATATCCTCTCCGCAGTCGTCCACATGGACGAGAGAACGCCGCATATGCACCTCTGTTTTGTGCCGATTACACCAGACAATAAGCTGTCTGCCAAAACAATTTTAGGCAATCAAAAGAGCCTGTCCGAATGGCAGACCGCCTACCATGAGCGGATGTCCTCACGGTGGAATCAGCTTGAAAGAGGTCAGTCCTCAATGGAAACGAAGCGGAAACATGTCCCCACATGGCTCTATAAGTTGGGCGGCAGGCTTGATAAACAGTATGAGGAAATTGTGTCTGCACTGTCCGACATCAACGCCTTTAATGCAGGGAAGAAGCGTGACAAGGCTCTGGAACTGATTGCGGCATGGCTCCCAGACGTGGAGAAATTCTCAAAGGAAATCAGTAAGCAGAGTGCCTATATCAATAGCCTAAAGGAGCAAATCGGGCAGGAATCAGACTATGCGGGGCGTATGCGTGATGAAAAGTATGAGCAGGAACTAAAGGTGCAGAAAGCGAACCAGAAGATATTTGAGTTGCAGAGAACCAACGAGCAGATGGGGCGGCTGCTCTCAAAGATACCGCCCGAAGTGTTGGAAGAATTGCAGAAAAACCATAAAAGCAGAGCGAAAGAAAGGTAGATATGTGAATGAAGAAACAGGATTTTAAGGTGTTAAAGACCAAAGACTTGTACCCGTTTCCCGACAATCCGTTTCATGTGGCAGAGGATGAAACGCTGTCAGAATTAGCGGAAAGCATCAAGGAATTTGGCATTGTCACGCCGATAATCACACGCCCGAAAGAGGACGGGAACGGCTATGAAGTGATTGCAGGGCAGCGGCGTGTCCGTGCGTCTGAACTTGCAGGGATAAATACCGTGCCTGCGTTTGTCCTGCCCTTAGACCGTGACCGAGCCATCATCACCCTTGTAGACAGTAATTTACAGCGTGAGAATATCCTGCCATCAGAGCGGGCGTTTGCCTACAAGATGAAATCCGAAGCCATGAAGCGGCAGGGTTTCCGCACAGACTTAACCTCGTCACAAGTTGTGACGAAGTTGCGGACGGACGACAAGGTGGCACAGGGCTTCGGCGTAGGCAGGATGACCGTACAAAGATTTATCCGTTTGACGGAACTGATACCGCCGATTTTGCGGATGGTGGACGAGGGGAAAATCGCCCTCACGCCTGCGGTGGAACTGTCCTTTTTGAAGAAAGACGAGCAGGAAAACCTCTTTGCCACGATGGAGAGCGAAGAAGCAACGCCCTCACTCTCACAGGCACAGCGGATGAAAAGCCTAAGCCAGAGCGGGCGGCTTGACATGGATACGATATTTGCAATTATGACGGAGGAAAAGGGAAACCAGAAAGAAACCTTGAAAATCAACACAAGCAAGCTGAAAAAGTATTTTCCGAAGAACACAACGCCGAAGCAGATGGAGGAAACCATCATTAAACTTTTGGAGCGTGAATTGCAGAGGAAACGGGGCAGGGACAGCCGCTAATCTTCTCTTTTCGGGAGGTAAATGCAGAAAATTGAGGTATGAAGAATGAAAGAAATCCAGTATGAGATTGTAAAGGAAATCGCCGTATTGTCTAAGGGCGACAGCGGCTACACAAAAGAAATCAATCTTATCTCATGGAACGGAAGAGAGCCGAAATATGACATCCGCAGCTTTTCCCCGAACCGTGAGAAGTGCGGAAAGGGTATCACGTTGAACGCTGATGAAGCAGCAGCACTCCTTGAAGCATTACAGAAAGAAGTAAACAGCGGGGATTGATGGTATCTGATTGACAGGGCGGGGCGTTTCCAGACGTTCTCCTGCCCTGTCTGGAAAGGAAGATTTAAGTATGGGCGAGGATAAGAAAGCAGATAAAAAGAGAAAGCGTATCGTGCCGAAAGCACCAGTTCAGATGATAATCAGCCGTGAATATGTCGGCACGCAGACAGTCACAGAAGCGTTTATCCCGATTATTTCCGAGGATATTCGGAAGAAGATTGCCGAGGGCGACACCTTCGACAATGAGGGGCTGTCCGCTTAGAATGTACGCAATGGAACATGAAAACAGATAGGACAGATATGGAGGTTTTACAGTATGGCAGGAATAAGAATGGAGAACAAGATTTATGAAGTCGGCATGTACTGCCGCTTGTCAAAAGACGATGGCACGGATAACGAGAGTGCGAGCATTGCGACACAGAAATCCATCCTCACGGATTATGTGAAAAAGCAGGGATGGCACTTAGCAAAAACGTATGTGGACGACGGTTACTCTGGTACAAATTTCCAAAGACCAAGTTTCCAGAACATGATTAAGGACATTGAAAGCGGTCTGATAAACTGCGTTATCACGAAAGATTTATCTCGTCTGGGGAGGAACTATCTTGATTGCGGACTGTATCTGGAAGTGTTTTTCCCAGAGCATAATGTGAGGTATATAGCGGTCAATGACGGCGTGGACACGCTCAATAAATCCGCTATGGACATCACGCCTTTCCGCAACATCCTAAACGAAATGTATTCCGCCGATGTGTCGGTCAAGATAAAATCGGCGTACCGAGCGAGGTTTCAGCAGGGGAAATTCATGGGGACGACAGCACCATACGGTTACGTCAAAGACCCCGCCGACCACAACCATCTGCTGATAGATGACAAAGTTGCCCATGTGGTAAGGGAAATATTTGACCTTGCGTTAGCGGGCAACGGAATCGCCAAAATCCGCAAGCACATCAACAAACAGCATATCTTACGCCCCGCCGCTTATGCGGCGGAGCAGGGGGCAACAGGCTATGAGAGGTATTTTGAGGAGAATGAGGAGAACCGTTATATTTGGAGCGAGAACAGCGTAAGGGGCATTTTAAGAAGCCCGATATATGCGGGAAACCTTGCAGGCTACAAGCGGATTGCCGCCAACATGAAAAGCAAGAAACGCCCCTCTAAGCTGCCCGAAGAATGGGAAGTGATACCAGACACCCATGAGGGGATAGTCACGCAGGAGGAATTTGATACCGTACAGCAGCTTATTACAAGCCGCAGATTACCAGAAAACAAGGGCGGCTTTGAGAACATCTTTGCAGGCGTTATTAAGTGTGCGGACTGCGGCTATGCGATGCGGGCTATGAGTGCCAACAGGAGGAAACGCCCCGACATCATCGACTGCGTACAATATTCCTGCAATAATTATGGCAGATACGGTAATATCATGTGTACCGCACACAGCATTGAAGCGAGGGACTTGTTCAACGCTGTCCTCACCGACATCAACCGATTTGCGGATATGGCAGTCAATGATGAAAAGGCAGTGAGGGCGATTGAAAAGCGGCTCACGGAAACAGACCAGAGCAAGGCAAAGGCACTGGAAAAGGAGCAAAGAAAACTGAACAAACGCCTTGCAGAACTGGACAGGCTGTTTTCCTCACTCTATGAAGATAAGGTGATGGAGCGTATTACCGAGCGGAATTTTGAGATGATGTCGGGAAAATACCAGAAAGAACAGCTTGAAATTGAAGCAAGGCTGAAAGAGGTAACGGAAACGCTCAGCGACAGCTATGAGAAGACGCAGGGTGTCCGTGATTTCCTCTCCCTAATCCGCAACTATCAAGGCATTAAGGAACTGGACGCAACCATCATAAACGCACTTATAGACAAGATACTTGTTTCGGAACGTGAGAAACTTACAGACGGAATGGTGCGGCAGGAAATCAAGATTTATTATAAATTCATCGGCTTTGTCGGTGAATTACATATCACACCGACAAAGCGGTGGACTGCGTTAAAGCCTAAGAATTGTACGGTGTGCGGTGTTGAATATGTTCCCCGCTCTGGCATATCGAAGTATTGTCCTGCTTGTGCCAAGAAGATACAGAGGGAGAAATCAAACGAGAGCAAACGCAGGAGCAGGGAGCGAAACAGACAGGCATGTATTGAACTGTCCGCAAAAAATGACCGACTGACTTAGAGCAAAGAGCAGGGAGAATTGTAAGACAGGGGAACGAAAATGAGAAAGTAAATATCTATCGTTATGTTACAGAGAATACATTTGACAGCTACTTATGGCAGACGATAGAGAATAAGCAGAAATTCATTTCTCAGATTATGACTTCAAAGACTCCTGTTCGTGTTGCGGAAGATGTGGACGAAAGCTCTCTTAACTATGCAGAGATTAAAGCTCTTGCAACGGGTGATCCAAAGATTAAAGAGAAGATGGATTTGGACAACGAGGTTACAAAACTTAAAATGCTTGAAGCAAACTATAAGTCCAACCGTTACAGATTAGAGGATAAGGTGGTGAAAAACTATCCTGAAGAAATCGCAAGAACGGAAAAACTCATTGAAGCTGTCAGAAAAGATATATCCGATGTAGAGCCTAAAGCGGAAGGCGAGGAAAAGTTTACTTCCATTACCATTGCAGGAGAAAAAATTACCGATAAGAAATTAGCCGGAGAAAGACTTCTTGAAGCTATTTCAAAGGTTAAAATCAATGAAAGCAAGGTTATAGGAAAGTATAGAAATATGGATTTAGAAGTAAGTTATAACTTCTTTACCAATGAACATAACTTTAGCCTAAATGGTGCTGCAAAGCATTCAGGAGAGCTTGGAACAAGTGCGGACGGTAACCTTACAAGACTGGATAATGCTCTTGAGAAAATGCCTGAGAAATTAAACAGGCTTGAAGAAAAACTTATCAGTACAAAAGAACAACTGGAAAATGCCAAAGAGGAATTAAAAAAGCCTTTTGAAAAAGCTGATGAGCTGAAAACTAAGGTATTAAGACTTGCAGAACTGAATAAGCTCCTTGATATGGGAGAAGTGGAAGAAAAGAGAAATGATAATCCACTTGTAGAAGATGTAAAAAGGGCAATCATTGACTTCTGTAACAGAGAGTACGAAGAAAATCACAGCTATGATGAATTTAATACCTTGTATCCTGATTTGAAGCATATTGGTATCGCCTATACCAATACACCGGATGAAAGACATGGGATTCAGTATGAACTGAACTTAGAGGAGAAAACTTGGACGCAGTACATTGATGATACGCCTATCAAAACAGAGAGTTTTGACTATGAGAATAAAGGAGAAAATGAAGCTCTAAGGAATATGAAAAATGAAATAGAAATGTCCTCTTTTAGCGATTTAGTTTATGTTGATTCAGAGGATTTAAGAGCTGCAACAGGGCTTGATATTGATGATGAGGGTAACTTCTATGATCCGCTCTCTAAAGACCTCGATAATGATGGTATTCCTGACAGATATGACAATGACTTTAAGGATAGTGATTATTTTGAATCGACCTACGATGTAGAGGATAATCTTCATAGTAAAGAAGAAACCGCACAAAAATCAGAGGAAAAGCCATCTATTTTAGGACAGATAAGAGCCTATCAGGAAGAAAGCAAAACAGAAGAGAAGCAAAAAACAAAAGAACAGGAAATTTTAAGATAAAGGGAGGGCAACCTCCCTTTTGCCATGAAAGGAGACAAAAACATGGATTACAAAACAATGAGAAATCAAATAGAAGATATGGTAAATGATAACCACAAGGACTTTGTAAAAGCGATTATAAGCGTAGAAAAAGGTATCAACGATGAAAGTGCTTTAGATAAGCTCTATGACGCTTATATGGACAATGACAGCCTTAATTTGCTGCATGAGGAATTTGACTATATGATTGAGGATTTAAGAGAACAGGGGCAGATAAAAGACCTGCCTTATGTTCAGGAAGAAAAGGATAACCTTGTAAATATTGTAGGAAATATCGTTGGAGAGGTCGATGTAGTAGAAAGGGAAAATAAAAATGGAGAAGCCTTTAAGGTAGCTAATTTCTCCGTAGTATCCAAAGACGATGAAGGAAACAAGGCATATCACAACTGCTCCGCTTATGGAGAAAAGAGTGATATTCCAAAGGATTTTAAGCAGGGAGATTTTGTTAAGCTCTTTGGACAAATCAGAACTTCCATTGATGATAACGGCAAGGAGCATAGCAATATCAGGATACTTTCTTCCAAACTATTAAAGGCAAAGGAACAGATGAAAGGTCGAGATGAAAAGAAAGAATCTGTACTTGGAGCTATCAAAAAATATCAGGCTGAAGATAAGGAAAAGCCAAAAGAAAAGAAAGAAGCAAACAAAGAAGCTGAGAGGTAAATTTATGGTCGGTGTGGTCTTAGGGCTGCACCGACTATTTTTTTAGTGGTCTTGAATTGCCAAATCAAGGTAGAAAAAAGAGGAGAGAAAAAATCATCTCTCCATCTCCTTGCCCATGTAAATTCCATAGTTCTTTCGTATTTGATAAAGCTCGTCCATAGTAGATTTTGTAGAAGAATACTCTTGCATTAGGGTATTCTTTTTTTCTTGCAATTTATCAAGTTTATCTAAAATATCCTTAGAATCAGGTAGCTTTGAATAGGACTTTTTGAGTTTTGCAAGATCTGTTTCGTAGCGTGTGATTTCAGACTTATGCTCCTCAAAAAATGCCTTATCAGAAGGATTTGCTTTATATTCCTTGTAGTAGGCTCGATATTTTTTAACAGTATGAATTTGTTCCATCGTATTAGAAAGTAGCTGCATATCCTTGTCAATTTCTTTGATTTTATCTTGTAAGCTCAGTCTTTCTTCAGCACTTTTCTTGATGTATTCATCAAGCTGTTTAACGGATTTAATGCCATGTTCTCTGATAAAAATAACTGACTCAGCCATTGTATTTAAGTTATGTTTTGTTGCCCAGTATTCATAGCCTTTGCTCTCTTTTACTTTGGCATTGGTATTCATATTGATAACATTTCCGATTCGTTTTTTTACAAATGGGGATTTAATAGATTGATTTTCTGTAATACGATCTTTTAATCTTTCTTCGGTATAATCCTCACCAATCGTCTTAGCCCTTGTAAATCTCTGCTTATCTTTTGGCTTAAAGGATATATGTTTTCCATGCTTTATTTCATAACCAAGTCCCGCCATTTTCTTTAGAAATTCTTCCCAATCTTTAGACTGTTTTATCAAACGATCAATGTCAAATTGAAGCCTGCTTTTCCAAGAAGTACCTTTTTTAGATTGCTCATTCTCATACCATGACTTACCATTTGTTTTGTACTTTCTCTTATAGATCTCGTAGAACTCATCAATCACAGATAGGTTGTTTTCTTTGCATAGCTTATCGCTTTGATACCTGATTTGGTGGTAGCTTTTCTTGTTGGATTGATAGCACTTGCCCGTTACCATATTTACATTATTAAAAATAATATGGTTATGGATATGTCCTTTATCTATGTGGGTAGATAAGACAAATTCGTACTCATCCTTTAATATCTTTTTACATAGTTCAAGACCGATTTGATGTGCAATTTCAGGACTTGCTTCTCCGGGTAAAAAGGATTGGATAAGGTGTCTTGCAAGGACAGTTCCGTTTGTTCCCGCATCATTTCGTGTTCTTAAAAATTGAGTATGAGCAGTTTCCTGATGGCATTTATGAGTGCTTACTAAGATTTGCTCGTCCGTTTTTTCTCCATTAACAATATATGAAATGGCGAGATTAAGTGTTGATTTTATAGGATGTATTTTTGTAATAGCCATAAAATTTAATCACCTCCGGAAGTTCTGTTAAGCAGCAGGGAATGTATTTGCCACAACTCTTTTGAGAAATATTCAATCTGCTTTTTCATATCGTTTATATCATCTTTGTAGATTATTCCGGTAGAATTTACACGCTTTGCAATCTGATTGATGTTGTTTGTAGCATTGGAAAGCAAGCCTTGTAAATCTCTAAAGGGTTCTAAATCCACTTGATATATTTCCTTTTCTAAAACGCACTTGCGAATGAAATGGCTCATATTTCTACACTTAGCAAGTTTTCTTTTCTCTTCAAAAAGAGCCTTTTCTTCTTCAGTTAATTTAATTTCAAGTCTTTCGTTTCGTATTCTATTTGCCATAGGTAAATCCTCCTTTGAATGTATTTCGGGGTCTTAGGGTTCTCCCTAAAAGTTTGCCCCAGCCAATAGTTTCCAATGAGAGTTTGCTCGAATTGATGAAACTATTAGGCGAGGGTACAAGCTAAAAATTGATAAAAAAAGAAGCAGGTCCCAGAGGGCTGCTTCATCAATTTTTTCGTAAGTGTCCGTACACTTACTGTGCTTGCTACAAAAGAACGATTAAGATAGCAAGCATTAAGCATATTTTCAGAACAGTATATCAAATTTAACAAGAGATGGGAAGAGGAAGGCTCATATTTATGGTATAATAGCAAAAAATTATCAAGAAGCGAGACAAAAGGTATGGAGTTAAATAGAAAGAGTATTATCGAAAACGCCTACAATGGGTATATTTTTTCGGAGAAGAAAAATGTTGATAATGCGAAAGTTTATCGTTTTAGAAACGAAACGGGTACAGGAGAAATGCGTTGTTATGATTTGCTTGAAGGAATTCAATTATCTTATAACAACTTAAATATGGAAACAACACATCAAAAAATAACACCTAAAGAAGGAATCTTACAAATTGATCATTGCCTTGAAGGGTGCTATGAATTTAAGCTGGAAAATAATGAACGCGCATTTATTAGGAAAGGAGATTTAAGTGTTTTAGAACTTGGGAAAGTACCGTTTGAAAACTCTTGTATTCCCATGAAAAAATATGTTGGGCTTTCTCTTTTTATTGATATGAGTATAGCACAAAAGTCCATTTCAAAATATTTTCCATATGGAAATATAGATTTGTTTGAAATGCGGGATAAGGTGTGCAAAAATGGGGCGGCGTTAATTATCCGCTTTCGTCATGAAATCAATCATATTATTGGTGAATTATATAGGGTTGATGAGAGGATACAGCTTCCATATTCAATAATTAAAACAATAGAACTATTACTATTTCTGAGTTTAGTTGAAAGTAAAGACACACATAAACTTCCATCCTTTTCTGAGCCTGTGTACGAAGCAACTCAAGAATGCTACAAAGCTCTTATGGAAAATTCTTTTGACAGATATTATATTTCTGAACTGGCAAAAAAATATGCAATTTCTGAATCAAGTCTTAAAAGATGTTTTGCTTATATAACCGAAAATTCAATAGGCAGTTTCATTAAAAAAACTTGTCTTGAAGCGGCAGCAGAGTTACTAATTCATAAGTCAAGTATGTCTATCGGAGAAATAGCGGATTTAGCAGTATACTTAAATCAAGGCAAGTTTTCTTCAGCTTTTAAAAAACATTTTGGAGAGCCACCACCGGAGATAGGCACTATAAGGGCCTATCTCCGGTGGTGGCTCTCTAAAGAGGGCATTATTGCCCCCCAGTTGAACTGGGGGATTTTATCATTCCTATTCGGTGCCATAAAATGGGCGCCAGAGAAAAATTCCCTGACGCTCGCTTCTTGCCCAACTAAACATGATTGCTATTATGTAGAAAAAAGCAAGGGGATTTTCGAATATGTCGAAATATTTTCCTTCTGCTCTGCTAAGCACAAGAGAAAGAAGATGATATTTCAATAGTTTATAGAGGAACTTCTCTAAACAGAATGATTTGTTATATCGTTTTTATTGATTTTTTTTTGCTGTGCCCACTTCCGATATTCAGAAGGATATAGACCAGTACTTTTTTTGAAGTCTCTTGAAAAACGACCAGCATTACTATATCCAACAGCCAGAGCAATTTGCTCAATTGAAAAATCGGTGGAGCAAAGGAGATTTTCTCCCTGAGATAAACGCCGCTGTTGAATATATTCCGTAATGGTGCAGCAATAGACCTGCTTAAATGTAATTTTCAACTTTGTTGTTCCCATGCAGGCAATGCGCGCTAGTTTATCTAAAAGAATTTCTCTGTTGTAATGATCGTTGATATACGCAGCGACATTTTCAAGAAATTTTATATCCTGTGATGAAATACGGACTTTCCCTCTTTCTGGACTCCTTTTTTTATGTTCGACAATCAAAGCTACAGCCTCGAAAACTTTACTTTGGAAGAATAGTTTTGCGGCCATTCCATCTCCATTATAATTCCAGATTTTGCGTAACAGAGAAACCATTTCAGGGAAATCATTTGTTTGATCAATCTCGCGAAATGCTTCATCTGGATTTATATATTCATCTGGAAATGCTTCTTTTAGATACTTTTCATAGTAAGCAGGCATAACCTCTATACCAATCGTCCGAATTGGTATGTTTTTATGAAAAATTGCCTTGTATGGGTGCTGGCCTCCAAAGAATGTTTTTATACATCCCGCGGTAAGGCGCCGGTAAGGCATGATTTCTTCACCAGATACAGATTCGTAATAGGTGATGCTTAGGCTCTCCGGCCAGTTTAGGCTTTCCTGATCGAAAAATTCATCCTCGTAAAAATAGAAATCATGTATTTTGATATTAAATAGGTTTTTTTCACCGTATATCCAATAAATTCCCTCTCCAAATGATTCAGGCAAACAATAAAAGTTTCCAATAGAGCTAAATTTTCCATTTGGTGGCATTTCCTGAAAACCACTTTTTATCAACATAGTATTGAATTGAGCAGCAATATCGGACATAATCATCCTCCTCAGACACATTAGACATACTTTCAGACACATCGGACGACAATGGGCTGAATGTGTTGCGAAAGCAAATCGGTTCATGTATAGTTTTTTTACAGCGGTTAGCTGGAACTAATCAAAGCTACCACATTGATTTTAGAAAGTCAAATGTGGAATATATCAAAATGGAGGAACAAAAAATGTCTAACACAAAATCCGGTCTTTCTGTCAAAGAACTTATCGTAACAGGTGTCTTTTCCGCAATTATCTTTATCTGTATCGGCCTTAGCGGTGGTGTGTTTGCGATGATGCCAGCACTCACTTTCTACTATCCTGTCGGTGCTGCTCTTCTTGCTGGTCCAGTGTATTTGCTTATGGTTGCGAAAGTACCAAAGAAAGGCCCCATTTTTATTGCAAGTGCGCTTATGGCAATCTTTTGCTTTGTAACAGGTATGCACATTGGAATGACAATCGGCTATTTAATTGGTGGAGTACTTGCAGAAATTGTCGCACACACTGCAAATTATAAAAGCAAAAAAATGAATATTCTTTCGTATGTATTCTTTTGCTTGGGTGGAACTGGCACATATATTGCATATTTTATTAACCCGCAAACATGGGTAAATACTATGCTGGAAAAAGGAACGCCACAGGAATATCTTGATAGTATGCTTGCATCTACCAGTTGGATCGTACTTGTAACAATGTTGATCGGAACAATAGTGATTGCTTTGCTCAGCGGTTTTGTTGGAAGCAAGCTTTTAAAGAAACAGTTTGAAAAAGCGGGTATCACAGCATGAATATACAGTACACAAAAATTCATAGTGGATTGTGTACGTTTGATCCACGTACAAAAATCTTGTTACTTGCAATCACTGTATTTGCCGCAACGATGGCTCCATCGTTGCGGCATGTATGGCTATTAGTGTTATTCATCACACTTTTTGGATGCACATGCGGGAAAGCCAAACGCTCTTTATGCCATCTGATCTTTTTTGCTTTATTTTATTTACTGACCCTTTACGTTCTCTCTCTTGAAACGGGTGTTGTATATACGATGTTTGTCGCATGGATGGGGCTTTTCTACAAAGTGTATCCTTGTGCAATGCTCGCTGGAATCATACTGTCCACAACGAGTGTAAATGAATTTCTGACAGCAATGAATAAAGCACATGTTTCTAAAGGAATATACATTCCGTTGGCAGTTATGTTGCGATATATTCCGACAATTCAAGAAGATTGGCACTATATCAAAGACGGTATGCGTTTAAGAGATGTATCACTTTCTTTTAAGGGTTTTATTCATCACCCTGGGATGACAATTGAGTGTTTGTATGTCCCGCTTTTAATGACTGCGTCCAAGGCAGCTGATGAACTTGCAATTGCATCTGTAACAAGAGGCATTGAAAATCCTCATTCACGGACCTGTCTGATACAAATCAAATTTAGAATACAGGATATTTTGGTAATCATTTGTTTCTTGTTTCTTTTGGCGTTGAACGCAGGTGAGATTGGAGGTGCGGTATGATCCAATTCAAAAATGTTAGCTTTGCCTATGCAGGGACAACCGCTTCCGAAATCGGAGTAAAACATATTGACCTATTTGTAGAAACAGGAGAATGCGTTTTGCTTTGCGGTCGTTCTGGGTGTGGTAAGACAACAATTACAAAATTGATTAATGGACTTATCCCTAATTATTTCCCTGGCGAGTTAAATGGCGATGTACAAGTGGATGACCTGAAGGTTTTTGAAACACCTACATATCAACTTGCTGAAAAAATCGGATCTGTATTTCAAAATCCGAGGACCCAGTTCTTTAATGTAGATGTGGACAGTGAAATCGCATTTGGAATAGAAAATGCGGCTGTCCCACCGGAGGAATTGCATCGTAGACTTGGAAATACTCTTGATGTCTTACATATCCGTCATTTGCAGGGACGAAATATATTTGAATTATCCGGGGGCGAAAAACAAAAAGTTGCCTTTGCGTCTGTGTATGCAATGGACCCGGATATTTACTTGTTGGATGAGCCGTCTTCTAACTTGGATATGGCCTCAATAGCGGACTTAAAAAAATATTTGCAGCTTCTGAAAAAAGCGGGAAAAACAATTTTAATTGCTGAACACCGCCTTTATTATCTTCTTGATATAGCAGATCGCATTGTATATTTGTCAGAAGGGGAAATCCAGGCAATTTGGACGTCAGCAGAACTCAGAAAGCTCTCGGATGTTGAAAGAAAGAATATGGGGCTGCGCGCTGTGGCGTTAGAAACTGTGTATCCCGTTGTTGCCAATGTTCCAATTCAAAAACCTGTACTGGAAATACAAGATGTATCACTATTTTACAAAAAGCAGATGATTATCAGTCACATCTCAATGCAGGCTTCTAAAGGTGAAATCATTGGCGTTGTCGGATGCAATGGAGCTGGGAAAACGACATTCCTTCGTGCTTTATGTGGGTTGCATAAAGGATCCACAGGGAAATTCTTGTGGCAAGGCAATGCACAAAATGAAAAGGAACGCATGAAGCGATCTTTTATGGTTATGCAGGATGTTAACTACGAATTGTTTGCAGATAGTGTAGAAGCTGAATGTACGTTTGGAATCAGATACACTGATCCTGCGCTGGTGAAAAGAGCATTAGATGATTTGGACCTTCTTTCTGTCCGTAAACGGCATCCGAACACACTTTCCGGAGGACAAAAGCAGCGGGTTGCTGTAGCCGTTAGTATGATATGCGGTAAGGAAGTGGTGGTTTTTGATGAACCAACTTCGGGTCTTGATTATGACAGCATGGAGCAAGTTAGCAAATTGATTCAGGACCTTGCAAAAAATAAAGTCATATTTGTTGTCACTCACGATTATGAATTTGTCTGCCAAACATGCTCGCGTCTGATTCGCTTTGATTGTCACGTTTTGGCAGATGATCTTCCCGTTTGTATAGAAAACAAGGAAAGAATTTATGCACTTATGGAACAGGGGGAGAAAAAGTGATATGGAGCAGAAACAAGAAAACCCAATAAAACTTCTTTTGTCATGGTCGGGGAAAAGTAAACGGTATCTTTTTGCGTCCGTCGCCTGTGCTTTTGCAAGCGGCTTATTTGTAATAGGGCCGTATATTGGCATTTATAACCTTATGGATGCGATTTTATCCGAAAATATAACACAACGGTTATTGGTGAATAATATCGTACTGATTTCTGCAACAACTATCCTGCGTATGATTACTTTGGCTTGTTCAGGCGTTCTTTCTCATAAAGGAGCTTATGGTGCATTATATCGTGTACGTTGTATGATAGTGGAACATTTGGCAAAAGTTCCGTTAGGCGTACTGGATGATCATAGCACGGGAGAAATCAAAACTGTTTTAAATGAGGATATTGAAAAACTGGAACTATGCCTTGCTCATAATATTCCAGAGTTGGTAAGTTATCTTACTGGTCCGATAGTCATTTTTATTTATTTAATGACAGTAAACATTCCATTAGCGATAATTTCTTTGATTCCCCTTCCGATTGCAGGAATTGTTATGATACATCTTTTTAAGGGTATGTCAAGTATCATGCATGATTCAAACCAATCTCTTATTGCATTTAATTCGATTATGATTGAGTACATTCGCGGAATGCGGTTAATTAAAGCCTATAATATGGGAAGTAAATCGTTCAAAAAATTCTCGGATGCCATTAAAGAGGAAAACAGAGTATGGAATTTGATCTCGCGTAAAATGGGACCTCCCTTTGCAATTTTTATTATTATTCTGGAATGTGGAATGGTTCTTTTGGTTCCTATTGGTGGAATGCTGTTTTTAAGAAATTCTATCACTTCCAGTGTGTTTTTGCTTTTCGCTTATGTTGGTTCTCTATATTTAACTGAGCTACTTCCACTTCAGCAGTTAGGAACAACCTTTGCACAGGCATTGAATGGAGTTACTAAGACAAAGGAAATACTGGAGTTGCCTGTTTATGAAAGCGATGGGGATTTTCCTACACATTGTGATATTGCCGTTAAAAACATTTCCTTTTCATATGATGGGAAAAAGAATGTTCTGGAGAATTGCAGTTTGTATGTAGCTGAAGGAGAGAAAATAGCTCTGATTGGTGTTTCCGGTGCTGGTAAAAGCACAGTCATTGAGCTGATCTCCCGATTTTACGATGTGCAGGAAGGTCAGGTATTAATCGGCGGTATAAATGTAAAAAACATAAACTATGAAAAATTGCTTCAAAACATATCCATTGTATTTCAAAAGACGTTTTTGACCCGCGACAGTGTTTTGGAGAATATCCGTATGGGCAGTAACGCCACTCTGGAAGAAGTGAGGGCAGCCGCAAAAGAGGCACAGATTGACGATTTCATCATGTCTTTGCCAGATGGATATGATACGAAAGTAGGCAGTTTTGGCTCCCGTTTCTCTGGCGGAGAAAAACAAAGGATAGCGATTGCAAGAGCTATTTTAAAAAATGCTCCTATTCTGATATTAGATGAAGCCACAAGTGCAGCCGATCCCGAAAATCAGTTGGAAATAGATCGGGCAATTGAGAATCTTTGCAAAGGGAAAACCGTTTTGATTGTCGCACATCGTTTGGGTGCAGTTAAAATGTGTGATAAAGTGGCAATTGTCGAAAATCACACGATAACCGATGCAGGCACCCATGAAGAAGTCCTTTCCAGAAATAATTATTATAGAAAGGCATGGAGCGATTACAATGCTTCAAGAAAAATCGTCTATGGCGGGAAAGGAGATGAAGCATAATGAAAGAAACAGGGCCATTACATAAAAATATCCACTTTAATATAGGCGTGATATTCACGGTTATTGAAGGTTTTCTTTCTGGATGCAGTTATATGACGATTTACCTAGTCATTCAGATCCTGCTCGGCAAGAAAACAACTACAACAGACATCTTAACGATCACAGGAATTCTGTGCGTAGTCTATGCTTTGCGAGTGCTTATTTACAGTATAGGTTATACACAGAACCAGATCGGCGGGGCTGCCGTTTCAAAAAATCTTCGCCTTTTCCTTGGAGATAAATTTAAGAGGATTCCTCTCTTTCGCTTCACACATGGGCAGGTGGGGCAATATGTAAATACAATGACATGCGATGTAAATAGTTATGAACAAATATTGACACACAAGGTAAGTAACTTGACCAAAAATATTGCTCTGGCCGTTATGGTTATTGTATTTATCTGTTATTTGTATCTGCCCGCAGGAGGGATCCTTTTGCTTTCTACTTCCATGCTGATTCCTGAAATGTGGCTTTCTTTCCGAACGGTAAAAAAGTATGGAACCAGAAAAAATAAGGTTTCATCTGAAACAGTAAGCAGCATTGTGGAATATATAGAAGGTATTCAGACGTTTCGTGCATACGGCGTGGCTGGCACAAAAAATAAGGCAACCACAGAAGCAATGCAATTGTTCAGTCAGGTCAGCTTTGAATATGAAGCGCATGGTATTCCCATAAACTTTGCTTTTAACATTATTAACTGGCTTATGGTTCCTTTTATTATGTTTATTGGGATTTCTCCGTGGATGGCAGGAGAAATTCAGACGATTGATTTTCTGCTTTTATGTATGCTCCCTATGTTGCTGGCAAAGCTAATCGGGGCAATTTCAGTAGATTTGTTTAGCTACAAAAACCTTGTGATTTCAAAAAACAATATTTTAAAAGTAATCCATGAGCCAGAAGAAAACGGCAGTACAGAACCGTTCACAGTTAAGAATTATGAGATTGTTTTTGATAATGTGGACTTCTCCTATATTCCTGGCGAAGCAGTTTTGAAGGAAACTTCCTTTATAGTTCCAAATCAGAAATTGACTGCAATTGTTGGTGATTCCGGTTCCGGTAAATCCACCATCTTGAACCTGATCGCCAAATACTATGAGCCGACTGGCGGCGAAATCCGTATCGGCGGTAAGCCAATCAGTCATATATCCGCTGAGCGTGTGTTGGAACAAATTTCGATGGTAGATCAGGATGTATTTCTCTTTGATGATACCATTCGTGAGAATATCCGGCACGCCCGCCCCAATGCCACGGACGAGGAAATCGAGGCTGCCTGCCGGGAGGCTAATTGTGACGGCTTCATCCGCAAGATGGAAAAGGGATACGATACGCCGACAGGCGAAAACGGAAACCTTCTCTCGGGTGGTGAGCGTCAGCGAATTTCAATCGCCCGCGCTATCCTGAAAAATAGCCCGATCCTGCTTTTGGATGAAGCAACGGCGTCCCTTGACATCGAGAACGAACTGGCAGTAAAGCAGGCCATCGCCAATCTGCTGAAAGAGAAAAAGACTGTGGTAATGATTGCTCATACCCTTTCCATCGTCAAAAATGCAGATCAAATCCTTGTGGTATCTGGCGGAAAGATTGCTGAAGCCGGTACTCACGATGAATTGCTGGCTAAAGGCGGAAAGTATGCGGCCATGTGGAACGCCGAACAGAAATTATCTGCATAAGGGAGGTCTTAATGAAACTTCATGCGTCCGGGGAGGACTATCTGGAAACCATTCTTGTTCTTCAAAAGAAACTCGGTATGGTACGCTCCGTAGATGTGGCTCGGCACATGGAGGTGTCAAAGCCCAGTGTGTGCCATGTAGTAGCAACCCTGCGGGACGGTGGCTTTCTCACGATGGACAGCGACTATTTCCTGCACCTGACCGAGATCAAAGCTTATGGTATCAGATACCTAAGAGTAATCTTTATCGGTTCCCTCTTTGTAAATTTTACACAGTCCGCAAACATGGTTATGCGTGGCGAAGGTCTAATGAAAAAAGCCATGATGATAATGGGACTTGGAGCTTTACTGAATATCATTCTTGATCCGATTTTAATGACAGTTATGGGTGAATACGCCATTGAAGGTGCTGCCCTTGCAACGATTACAGCACAGTTTGTTCAGGCGGTTGTAACGCTGCACTACTTCCTGAAAAAGAGTAAAGTCGTTAAAATTCATAAGATTAAGTCCGATGAAGAAATAAAAAAAGAAATGTTTGGAGTAGGCTCATCAGCTATGATGATGCAGCTTCTGTTCATGATTCAACAGACTATGCTTTATAAAATGGCATTTAAGTATGGCGGAGATCCAAACGGAATTTTGATGGCAGCATCGCTTCGTGTATATGCCTTTTCGTTCATTCCGCTTTGGGGAATGAGTCAAGGATTGCAGCCTGTTGTCGGAACAAACTTCGGAGCAAAGCAATATGACAGAGTAAGGCAAGCAATGAAGGTATTTTCTATCGGAGGACTTGTTCTTGCAGCAGTCTTTTGGATTCCATCATTGCTGTTATCAAGTCAGATACTTTCCTTATTTGGAGTAGAAGCAAGTATCATAACTCAGGGAGTTGGGAATTTCAGACTGTTCTATTCCGTATTTATTTTATATGGAGTAATGGTCATGAGCATTACATTTTTCCAATCTATTGGGAACGGAAAGAAAGCGGGGATTATTGTTATGCTTAGACAGCTATTTCTGTTTGTCCCTGCAATGATTCTTTTGCCCATGGTATTTGGAGTAAAAGCTGTTTGGTTCACACAGCCCCTTGTTGATTTCATTATGATTGTTGTTGGAATCTTCATGATGCTTGGAGAACTAAATAAGATGAGCAAAGAAAAAGTACAAGTATAAGATTTTTTATTATGTGCGTGGATACCTGAAATAGTAGAAGGGCTTAATTTATGAGGAATAGTTAGTTGTAAAATGGAGGGACAGGATATGATAAAGGCTATATATTTCTTTGAAGTTATAACTCAAAACAAAATCCTTCCTTTTTATTATAAGATTTACAGTTGTCTGTCTTTCCATATTCTCGTCTAAACAATTAAATATAGTAAAATAAAGAACAGGTTTCGTTCATTTTAGAGGACTTTTTATGCCTATGTGCAGAAGTCCTCCTTTTTTTGTCTAAAAACGCAGACAAAAAAAGAAATGGAGGAAACTTTATGGCAAAAGAGTATTACCTTTATGTCAGAGGGCAAAAGGTAAAAGTCAGTGAAGATATTTATAAAGTCTACTGGCGAGAAAAAGAACACGAGAAGTATTTAGAGCAGGTGGACAAGAAAAACCACTTGCTCTTTTTTTCATCATTGGATCATGACGGGAATTTTGTGGATAACCTTGCTGATGAAAGTGTGGATGTAGAAAAAATAATTGAAACTCAGATCTTAATTGAAACAGTCAGAAAGGCTATGTCAAGGCTGAATGATGAAGAAAGGGACATCATAGAGCGTTTGTATTTTAATGATGAAACATTATCGAGTGTAGCAAGAAGTAAGAAAGTAAGCTATCAAGCTATACAATGGCGAAAAAACAATATTCTTAAAAAGCTAAAGGTGCTTTTGAAAGAATTTATAAAGTAAACGCCTTGTAGATGGGGGCAGATTTTCCTTTATAAATTGAAGGGAGATCTGTCCTTATATTTTTTTAAAGAAGTGATGAAAACAATAAAGTTGAAGAGAATCTCTCTTAAATCCGTTAGGCTATTGTTCCTTGAAAACTGAATAGACCATGACGGGACTTTTAATTACTTAGTGAGCGTAAGGAATTTACGCCATGACTTTCCTGCTGAAGAAATTCGGTTTAAATGAATACTGTCAAAGACAAGGATAGAAGGAAACGAGCGATAAATAAATTTTCTTAAAGCAAAGAACGAGGATAACTTTGCGAGCGATGACCTAAGTAATGATAATGATACTTCTTTAGTAAAAGCCGGCTCATCTTAACAGGGGCGGTGGTGAGATTCCAATGTTGCTTATCCTAAGCACCCGTTAATGTCATAAAACTTTAGATAAAATTATATGAGGAGGATTTAGAATGAATAATGAACTATTAAGATATAGCCTCCAATTATCTATGCTGTCTATGTTACTTTCTAAGCACTTGCTCAGTGATATTGAATATAAAAAGATAAAACTAAAGCTGATGAAAAAGTATAATATCTCTACAGAATTATATTTATAATGTTTTGCAAGTGTGGTATAATAGAACTGCATAGAAAGATACAAAAAGGAGGCAGTGCAGTGAAAAAGGATGTTAAAGTTATTAAAGGTGATACCACACTGAAAAGAACTGCATCAGGGTGTGTTCAACGCTCAATAAAGAGAGTGGCAGCTTATTGCAGAGTTAGTACGGATACTGAAGATCAGATTAATAGCTATAATTCTCAGGTAGAACATTACACAGAATTTATACAGAAAAATAAAGAGTGGACTCTTGCCGGAATATATGCTGACGAGGCGATAACAGGAACACAGGTTGATCGAAGAATTGACTTTCAAAGATTAATAAATGACTGTATGAACGGCGATATAGATATGATAATTACGAAGTCTATATCAAGATTTGCAAGAAATACATTAGACACCTTAAAGTATGTAAGAAAGTTGAAAGAGTTTAATGTTGCGGTCTTTTTTGAAGAGGAAAACATAAACACCTTAACAATGGACGGAGAGTTGCTTTTAACAATTTTAAGTTCAGTTGCGCAACAGGAAGTAGAGAACATTTCAGCCAATGTCAAAAAAGGTTTGAGAATGAAGATGGAAAGAGGAGAAATGGTAGGCTTTCAAGGGTGTTTAGGCTATGACTATGATCCGGAAACTAAAAGCATTTCTATCAATGAAAAAGAAGCTGAGATTGTAAGATATATTTTCAGAAGATATATTGAAGGTGTTGGCGGTATGGTAATCTCCAGAGAACTTGAAGAACAAGGATATTTATCGCCAAGAGGAAATAAAAGATGGACGGAAACAACAGTTTTAGGAATCATAAAAAATGAGAAATATAAAGGGGATCTTATGATGGGAAAGACCTATACGGTTGATCCTATTTCAAAGAGAAGATTGGATAATTTCGGAGAACAGGATAAGTTTTATATAGAGAACCATCACGAGCCAATCATTTCGGAAGAAGATTTTGAAAAAGCTCAAGGTATTAGATTAAGAAGGTCAAAAAACAGAAATACCGTTGCTAATAATGGCGGTAAGAGAGAAAAGTATTCAAGAAAATATGCTTTTAGCAGTATGCTTGAATGTGGATTTTGTGGTCATAATCTTTCAAGAAGAAATTGGCATTCGAGTTCAGAGTATACAAAAGTTATATGGCAGTGTGTCAATGCTACTAAAAACGGAAAGAAGTATTGTCCGCATAGTAAAGGGATTGAAGAAGAAGCCATAGAAAAAGCATTCATGGAAAGTTATCGTCAGGTATGCCACAATAATGTTGAAATTACTAATGAATTCCTTAAAACTGTGGAAGAAGAATTGAAATACAACAGTTTAGCTAAAGACCTGAAGAAGATAACAAATCAACTTGATAAGATACTAAAGAAAGAAAAGGATCTTGTTGAGTTAAGGCTGAATGAGTCAATCAGCATGGATATATATCAGGATAAGTATAATGAAATAGCTATTAGTAAAGAGAAATTACTTGCAGAAAAAAGGACTTTAGAAGTAACACTCACTGATGAAAAAGCGTTGAAGAAAAGGCTCGAGGGGTTTAAAAAATTACTTGAGTCCAATAAATATCTTGAGGAATTTGATAGGGCAGTATTTGAAAGTATAGTAGATAAAATCATCATTGGGGGAACTAACGATGAAGGTGAAATTGATCCTGCAATGATTACTATCATATATAAGACTGGAAAAAAAGATTCTCAGGACGGAAGATTATTCAAGAGCAGAAGAAAAAATGCCAAGAAAGTTAATGAGGAAACTGACAACAAATTGTATCCTCATTCAAGCGACGAGGTTAATAATTTGTATTCCTATCCTATTGACAACACATATACACACCTCATAAAAAAAGCCTCGCCACGTATGGCAAAGGCTTGTTCCTTAACTAGTTATAGCAGAATTATACTTAAAGTCAAGGATTGTAAGAAATACTATCTGATATACAGGAAACTGCCAAGGCACTTGGTAAAGAATACATCTCGATTTCCACATATAAATCGCATGGTAAATACTCTCAAACGGCAATTCAATCTCATTTCGGTACTTGGAAAAAGGCTTTATTGGAAGCAGGATTTCGATGTGAAAGAACGCCGGTCGAATTGAAAATGATTCCTGATGAAGAGTATTATCGTGACTTGAGGAGGGTTGCAAAAATCCTTAATTTGCAGACGGTCCCATATGTTGAGTACAAAGAACTTGGGAAATACTCAGTTGAACATATCTTTAAAAGATTTGAAAATGGAGTATAGTGCTTGAGAATTTACAAACATTATGCTCAAAGTGTAATCTCGGAAAAAGTGATCTTTTATAAAGGCTGATACGATTCTATACATCATAAAAGTGTAGATTAGCTTCCGAGAACGAATGAATTGAGGCAAACGAAGCGAAAAGTGGATAAGTTCCAATGAAAACGGCTGGTGTGAATATCAATGAACATTGAAGGGGATGAGAACCTAGGATGGATGTTTGTAATTATAATGAAGCGATTAGACGTACCACCGTTTTAAAATAGTATAGACTAAAAACAACATATAGATATACAACTGGTTATCTTGATGCCAAGGGGGAAGAACAAAACAGTGTATAAAATCGAAATTAAGTGTATTATTCCATATATTCATGCTTTTGGGGAACATTACGTATGGTTTTCGTATAAAAATAATCCCCAAGATGCATTGACTGTTGGGGAACATTTAAGTATAATTATTTCAATAAATGTTCCCCAAAAGGAGAAAAGACAATGTCAGCAGAATATAGCAAAATACAGGAATTGATAAGAAGTCGCGCCGACTTTCTTGCTAGACTTAATTTGATGCCATACGATGGGACTCCTGAAATTAAAGAACGTGGCGAGGGGAAATACCTTTATGTCAGAAAACGTGTAGCAGGCAAACAAACCTCTACTTATGTAGGCATATATACTGAAGAACTGTACAATCTGCTTCTGCGAAATGCCAGAGAAGCACGTGCAATCAGAAAATCGCTCCGCAGCATTGAAAAACAACTTGCCGCATCCGGATATTCTGAGGATGAACTTTCGGTTGGTGTTATAAACAACATCACATTCGCACGTGCCAACATGAAGATGAACATCTATGATCAGGCTGTATTGGAGGGGGTTGCAACATCGTTTCCACAGACAGAAGAAATCATAGAAAACGGAAAAGTTTCCGGAATGACAGCTACCGACGTACAGAAAATATTAAATCTGAAACACGCATGGGAGTTTATTTTGGATCGTGATGTGGTTGCCAGCCGTTCGGACTACTATATGCTTAGTCATATTGCGAGACTTGTCAATGAAGGTTTTTTTGATGAAGGCGGCCGCATCCGTGGCGTTCCGGTTACCATAGGCGGTTCGTCCTATGTTCCGCCTTTGCCATATGAATCGGATGTAAAAGACAGAATTCGAGAGATTGTTGAAGAAGACGATACATACATTAATATTGCTATCAAGCTGTGTCTTTACTGCATGAAAACTCAGATATTTTTAGATGGCAATAAACGCGCTTCTGTCATTTTTGCAAATCATTACCTTATTTCACATGGTGCTGGTTTCCTTGTAATTCCCGAAAAGGAAGTACCGGAGTTCAAACAACTGCTGGTGAAATATTATGAGGGTGAGGATATCGCTGTTATTGCAGCATTTATGAAAGAACGTTGTTGGAAAACAATAGACTCTTAAACAGATATCACATTGAGTAACATTTAGAGTTCAAGTTTGCCATTTGTTCCTCACACCGGTCAAGATGATGGAAGTCACGGGGTATGATATAGAGCTAAGGTATGTTAAGCGGGAGGAAGAGTGATGGATGTAAAAGCTTTTTGGCGGGATGTGCTTTTTCAGAACAGAGAAGCCCTGCAAGCTTATTTCTGCAAGGATGCCGTTATCCGTTGACATTGCACAAACGAGAAATAAATATAAAATAAAATTTAATCACAACAATCACAATTTAAATTGTAATGGTCGCAAGCTAAATTACGGACTTCATTAGGAAGTTTTCCCTTGTATCTTTTGTAATAAATGGAAAATTTGCTATGGGATGAATATCCAACAGATTCAGCAATTTCCTTTATAGGTAGTTTGGTATTTAAGAGTAGAGTTTCAGCCACATTCATTCTTTTTCTTTGAGTGTATTCTGTAATGCTTTGACCATATTTTTCTTTGAATAGATTTTTTAATTTTGTTCCACTCATTTTAGATATTTCTTCAAGGGTTTCCTGATTTACATTCATGGCGAAATGATCGTCCAAGAATCTTGCTACATCTTCAAGGGCTTTATCATCATCAATTTCAATTTTATATTTTTTTCTATTTAAGTAGGTGTCTATTACTATACTAACCCATTCATTTGCCTTGGCTTTAAAGAAAAAATCAGCGGCTGGAGCGTCCATCTTACAATTTAAAATTTCCATTGCTACTTTTTTTAAGGACTTTGTAAGAATTATTTGATTCGGTTGAAGTAAAGTAGAATAAAATGATTCTGTATCTATATTTATAGCTGCTAGATGCTTTTCTAAGAGCTCTTTTTTAAAGCCAATGGAAACAGCTAAATAATAACAGTTTTTATGTAATAAAAAAACAAAGTCATCTTTTATATTGTCAAAATCAAGTGTACATAATGAGTTCGCGGTAAGTGTTTGATATGGATTAAATTTTTCACCGTTTGCACTGACTATGTAGCTTGTGTATATTGACACATAATCAGCCATACTATAGGTACTATTTTCAACTACTTCTTCACTTATATAAAAATCATGTATATCAATAATGAAGCCATCTCCTTCATAAAACCAATACAGGCCTTCCGCATAAGTTGAATTATCTTTACTCCAACAAAAAGTGTGACCTACACTTGAGTATTTTTTATTGTTTTTACATTCATCCACTTTCATATAATCTTTTACAAATTCATAATATGTCATAATACACCTATCCCTTTTAGACAATATCCCTAATAGACTTAGTTAGCCATGGCTACTGCATAATTATTTATAGCTGATGTATAATAAAAAAGCAATGATAATATTTGCCGCAAAGAAAATTTTATCTAATAGGAATATCAAAGAAAGGAGATAATATTATGAAGATTTACAAAAAACTATTTGCTTATGTACAGGATAAAAAATATCTTGGTGTTCTAGCTATAGTTTTTTCTACTATATCTGCTGTGCTTACGGTATATGGATTTTATTTAATCTACAAATTTTTAGATAATTTAATAATTAATTCAAATTTAGCCGGAGCAGAGAGCCTAGCGTTAAAATCTGTCATCACACTAACAAGTGGAGCGATATTTTATTCTGTTTCAGGAACATGTTCTCACATCTTGGGATTCAGGCTTGAAACAAATTTAAGAAAAAGGGGGATTGACGGCTTAGAGAAAGCCGGCTTTAGATTTTTTGACTTAAATCCTTCCGGTCAAATAAGAAAGATTATAGATGATAATGCTGCACAAACTCATCAGGTTGTAGCTCACATGATTCCGGACAGTGCTCAGGCAATAATGACACCTGTTCTTGTACTTGTACTTGGCTTTATAGTAAGTATAAGGGTTGGTATCACCTTACTCGCTCTCACAATAATTGGAGGCTTAATTTTAGGTGCGATGATGGGCGAGCAAAAATTTATGAAGATATACCAAGAAGCTCTATCTAAACTAAGCGCTGAAACTGTTGAATACGTTAGAGGAATGCAAGTTGTAAAGATATTTAGAGCAAATGTCGAGTCCTTTAAAAGTTTTTACAAGGCTATAAAAGATTACTCAAAGTATGCTTATGATTATTCACTATCTTGTAAAAAACCTTATGTTTTGTATCAATGGTTATTTTTTGACTTAATTGCAATTTTAATTATACCTATAGTTTATTTTATGACTAGCTTAGGTAGTGCCAAGGTGATTTTACTTGACCTTATCATGATTTTATTTTTATCAGGAGTTCTATTTGTTTCATTTATGAGAATGATGTGGTACGCTATGTACATTTCTCAAGGCAATTATGCAGTAGATACTTTAGAGGCGCTTTATAATGATATGCAAAAAGATAAATTAGTGCATGGCAATGTAAATGATTTTAAAAACTACAATATAGACTTTGATAATGTAAGCTTTGCTTATAACGATAAAGCCGTCATTGAAAATTTATCTTTTAAATTAGAAGAAGGAAAGTCCTATGCACTAGTAGGTTCATCTGGATCAGGCAAATCAACAGTAGCAAAACTTATATCAGGTTTTTACAATGTAAATGATGGAAGCATAAAGATAGGCGGCATACCTATAAATGAATATTCTGACGAAGCCTTAATTAAAGCCATTTCATTTGTTTTTCAAGATTCGAAATTATTCAAAAGAAGTATTTATGACAATGTTGCCTTGGCTAATAAAGAAGCGACGAGAGATGATGTAATGAGAGCCTTAAAATTAGCAGGATGCGATCTGATATTAGACAAATTCCCAGAAAGAGAAAATACTATCATAGGCTCAAAAGGAGTTTATTTATCCGGCGGAGAAAAACAAAGAATTGCAATTGCCAGAGCAATTTTAAAGGATTCCAAAATTATAATTATGGATGAAGCATCGGCGTCTATTGACCCAGATAATGAGTTTGAATTGCAAAAAGCTTTCAAGAATCTTATGAAGGATAAAACAGTTATCATGATTGCTCACAGGTTATCTACAATCAAAGACCTTGATGAAATTATTGTGATGGACAGCGGAAAAATTATAGAAAGAGGTTCCGACAAAGAATTAATGTCAAAAGATACAAGCTATAAGAGACTGCAAGAGCTATTTAACAGTGCGAATGAATGGAGGGTTTCAAATGAAGGAGTTTTATAAAAAAAGATTTGCTCTTACAGATAAAGGAGCAAGAAATTTAAGTAAAGCAACACTGACTTCATTTTTTGTTTATTGTATAAACATGCTTCCTGCGATACTACTAATGATTTTTGCTCAAGAAGTTTTGGAAAATATTGACCAAAGCAAGGGATTTTATATAGCATTCTCAGTTTTGACTTTGATAGCAATGTATATTTTGCTTTCTATCGAATACGATAAATTATACAGCACAACATATCAAGAAAGTGCGGATTTAAGAACAAGAACAGCAGAAAATTTATCAAAACTGCCTTTATCATACTTTTCTAAGCATGACATATCAGATTTAGCGCAAACAATCATGGCTGACATTGCAGGTATAGAACACGCGATGAGCCACTCAATACCAAAAGCTGGCGGTATGGCGCTCTTCTTCCCACTAATATCCATCATGATGCTAGTGGGCAATGTCAAGATGGGTTTATCTGTAATTATTCCAACGATATTAAGCTTTATATTTATACCACTATCTAAAAAATATCAGGTTAAAGAACATAAAAAATATTATGACGTTCTAAGAGAAAACTCAGAAAGCTTTCAAGAAAATATCGAAATGCAAATGGAGATTAAAGCCTATGGCTTATCAGAGGAAATGAAAGATAAGCTATATGAAAAAATGGATAAAAGTGAAAAAGTGCACTTAAAGACTGAGATAGGACTTATTTTAACTATGTCTATATCTTCAATATTTAGCTTTATCTCTCTAGCGGTTGTAATATTTGTTGGCGTAAATCTAATTATTAATAAAGAGATAAGCCCTCTCTACCTTGTAGGATATTTACTAGCGGCTATGAAGATAAAAGACTCTCTAGACGCATCTAAAGAGGGCATGATGGAGATATTTTATTTAACACCAAAGATTGAAAGATTAAAAGAAATTCAAAATCAAGAATTACAAGAGGGCGAAGACTATAATTTGAAAAAATTTGATATTGATCTAAAAAATGTTGAATTTGCTTATAATAAAGACGGGAAAGTTTTAAATGGCGTAAGCTTTAAAGCCAAGCAGGGAGAAGTAACTGCCTTAGTAGGCGCAAGTGGCTGCGGTAAAACAACTATCTTGAAACTTATATCAAGACTTTATGATTACGACGAGGGACAAATCTTAATCGATGGCAAAGATATAAAAGAAATATCAACAGAATCTCTTTTTGACAAGGTCTCAATAGTTTTCCAAGATGTGGTTCTTTTTAATCAAAGCGTTATGGAAAATATTAGACTTGGTAATGAAGATGCAAGCGATGAAGAAGTTAAACGAGCAGCAAAACTTGCAAACTGCACAGATTTTATAGAAAAAATGGATAAAGGTTTCGATACTCTTATTGGTGAGAACGGTGCTGAGCTATCAGGCGGGGAAAGACAGAGGTTATCAATAGCTAGAGCCTTCTTAAAAGATGCACCAATACTAATATTAGATGAGATAGCGGCAAGCCTTGATGTTGACAACGAGAAAAAAATTCAAGAGTCTTTAAATAATTTAATTAAAGATAAAACAGTTGTTATCATTTCGCACAGAATGAAATCCATAGAAAATGCAGACAAGATAGTAGTTCTTGAAAATGGAAGAGTAGAGAGTGAAGGCAAACATGAAGAGCTTTTACAAAAATCAAAAGTTTACAAGAATTTAATAGAAAAAACAAAAATGGCAGAAGAATTTATTTATTAGGAGGACTAAAATGGATACTAAAAAATTAAAGGTAAAAGATTTAGTAAGCATCGGCGTTTTTGCCGTAATTTATTTCGTCTTGATGTTTGCTGTCGGCATGATGGGCATAATCCCAATATTGTTTTTAATATACCCAACAGTTTTGGGTATAATCGCAGGAACTGTAGTTATGTTATTTATGGCTAAAGTTCAAAAACCATGGGCACTATTTATATTAGGCATGATATCACCACTCGTGATGTTTGCTATGGGACATACTTATGTATTGCCAGTATTTTCATTAATAGTAATGATAGTAGCAGAATTAATTAGAAAGATTGGTAATTATAATTCATTTAAATATAATATGCTTTCTTATGCAGTATTTTGTACGTGGATTTGTGGATCATTAATGCAAATGCTTTTAGCAAAAGAAAAGTATATAGAAATGTCTGTTAGCATGATGGGACAAGAATATGCTGATGCATTGGAAAATCTAATAACATATCCTCACATGGCTTTAGTAGCCTTAGGTGCTTTTATAGGAGGAATAATTGGAGCATATATAGGCAAGGCTCTATTGAAAAAACACTTTGAAAAAGCAGGTATTGTATAATGCCTACCTTTTCTTCGAACTCGTCCTTTAATATCAACCCAATAAGTAAGTTATTAGTCGTATTTCTTACAGGCTTAACTGTTGTGCATAGCTTAAACATATGTTTCGAGTTAGGAATATTTTGCCTTATTGGTATTTTATTTTATTTAAATGGATACAAAAAAACACTTTTTAAATGGATAATTTTATGCACAATTTTATATGCTTTGCCTAATTTTATGGTGCTATCTAATATAAATCCAATACTTAAGATGTTTTTAAGTCTATTTATTATCTTTAGAATGTTTTTATTGCCATTTATGGCGGCAAGCTTCATGATAAAGACCTCTGATGTAGGTGCAATAATTTCATCGATGGATAAACTTAAAATTTCAAAAAATCTTTCCATACCTGTTGCTGTTATGTTTAGGTTCTTCCCATCGTTTAAAGAGGAGAAGAAAAACATCAAAATGGCTATGAAGATAAGAGGTATAAATTTTAAAAATCCAATCAAATATCTTGAATACGTTTCAGTGCCACTACTAATTATATCTTCAAACATAGCAGATGATATTGCAAAAGCGGCAGAAACAAAGGCAATAGAGAACCCAGTTGCTAAGACCAGATATATTCCTGTAAAGGTACAGGTCATTGATTTTGTCTATGTTTTAGTGGTTGCTGGACTTATTGTGGGAGGCTTAATATGGTAGAAATTAAAAATTTAAGCCTTGATTACGGCGAAGAACATATAATAGACGATATATCACTATCCATAGCCGAGGGCGAGTGTGTGCTATTTACAGGCAAAAGCGGGAGTGGTAAGTCATCTTTAATAAACTCTATCAATGGCTTATCTGTAAGATATGATAACGCAAAGATCAAGGGTTCAATAATTATTGATGGCAAAAATATAAAAGATTTGGAGCTTTATCAAATCTCAATGCTTGTATCAACTGTTTTTCAAAATCCTAAGACCTATTTCTTTAATGTTAATACCACATTAGAGCTATTATTTTTTTTAGAAAATATAGGACTTGCAAGAGAAGAGATGGACAGGCGTTTGAATGATATGCTAGAAATTTTCCCGATAAAAAATCTTTTGAACAGAAATATATTTAACCTATCAGGTGGAGAAAAACAAATACTTTGCATTGCTGCTTCTTATATAGCAGGCACAAAGATCATAGTTATGGATGAGCCATCATCAAATCTGGATATTAAAAGCATAGGTGTTTTGACAAAGATGCTTAAAATACTAAAAGAAAAAGGCATAAGCATAATTGTAGCTGAGCATAGGATTTATTATTTGATGGATATAGTTGATCGTGTATTTTTAATAGATAAGGGCAAAATTAAAAAAGCTTATACAAGAAATGAATTTTTAAAGCTAGATACAAAAGACTTAAATGCCTTAGCTTTAAGGGATAAGAAGCTAACTAAGTTGGAAGTTCCTTATTTAAAAGAGGGTGGAGAGTATCAGATAAAGAATCTTAGCTATAAGTTCACTGAAGATGAATATTTAAGTTTAAAAAATATTTCTTTTAAGCTAGGTAAAATTTATGGCATAATAGGATCAAATGGACGAGGAAAGTCAACGCTCTTAAGATGTTTAATTGGTCTTGAGAAAAAATCAAAAGAAGAAATTTATTTTAAGGGAGAGAAACTTTCTAAAAAAGAAAGACTTAAAAAATCTTCACTTGTTATGCAAGACGTAAATCATCAATTATTTACAGATGAAGTATTCCAAGAGCTTAGTCTAGGAGTAAAGAATTTTGATGAAGAAAAGGCAAAAAGTATATTAAAAGATTTAGGCTTAGAGGAATTTATTGAAAGACACCCAATGAGTTTATCAGGAGGACAAAAGCAAAGACTTGCTATAGCATCTCTTATGTGCAAGGATTCTACATTTGTCTATTTCGACGAACCTACAAGTGGTATGGATTATTCTAATATGAAAAAAATATCAGAACTTATTAAAAAATATAGAAATAAGGATAAAATAATTTTTATAGTATCCCATGATATTGAGTTTTTGAACGAAGTCAGCTATGAGATTTTTGAAATATAAAAGATAGATGCTAATTCAAGTTTATGGGAGAAGATAATACTTTAAGAATTTAAAATACATTAAAGAGGATATTTTTCATTTTAGAGGACTTATGACATAGAGCATGAGTCCTCATTTATGCCCATTTAAGTGAGTTGACGAAAGAAAGAGAGAAAAAAATATGCTTTTCAGGTTGAGAGATTTAGATTTAGCTTTAATAACCGAGAAACATTCTTAAAGTATAATTGGGATAATTTATGTATATTTTAAATAAGGAAGCATTCATGGAGGATTATATTCTATCATATATAAGCTGAGAAGCAAAACTTAAATAGCCCTAGAGATAGGACTGATTATTAGTTAAAATTGGTGGGATACCATTCATAAATATATTCCCACATACGAGGCTTTTGAGGAATTTCAAAATTTATTCATACTGATCAGTCAAGCCACGTGGAGACGATTGTGTTGCTTTCCAAACTAGATTCAAAGAAATATATTAGTGTAGAACTTCCGATGGATGATATGGATTTAACAAGTGCTGAGAGTAAGGCTACCTATAAGCAAATTCAAAACTATGTTTTGGAAAAGTTTGGGTTTAGGGTATCTACACTTTATATTGCACAAGTAAAGAGAAAATATGGTTTAAAAGTTAGGGAACACTATAATATTCAAAAGAACGAGAATCAGAAAGTTCCACAATGCTCAATTGAAAAGGAAGAAGCCATTTTGGATGCGTTGAAGTATTTTAAGATGGTGTAATATTAATTATAATGTATGTTTAAATTGAGGAGGAAATAATGAATACCAATGCATTAAATAAATTATCTTTTTACTGTTCCGAAAATGAAAACCAATTTTTTGATAGAAAAAGTGCTAGAATCAAGCCTTTAGATATTTTAAAGCATCTGGTTGCGTTTTCCAATGCAGAGGGAGGACAATTAGTTATAGGGGTTGAAGATGATGGAACGATTACAGGATTTAATTATAAAGGTGCCCATTCGATTGATGATAAGATATTGGTTATATCTGTAGATGTTTCTACAGATAGAGTTATAAAATCTTATAATGGAAAAGTTTTTCTTCGACAAAATGATAAATCTATAGAATTAAATTTTGAGCAGATTCTTCAATTACAGTATGATAGAGGACAAAGGTATTTTGAGGATGAAGTTGTTCAATTATCAAGCATAGATGATATAGATGATGGACTAATAGATGATTATAAGAAAATTTTGAATATAGATGAACTTTCTAGCGAAGAAGTGTTGAAAGCTAGAAATTTAATGATTAATGGAAAACTGACTAATGCGGGGCTTTTGCTATTTGGGAAAAATCCTTCTAAATTTTTACCATAGGCAAGACTAAGAGTTATTAAATATAGTGGAATGTATCAAAAAGTTGGTACAGAAATAAATATCATTAAGGAAAAAACATTTGATAAAGCGATACCTAAAATTATTAGAGAAGCAAGAGAATTTATTAATACGCAACTAAGAGATTTTCAATATTTAGATAAAGATGGAAAATTTAAAATAATGCCAGAGTATCCAGAATTTGCATGGATTGAGGGAATAGTCAATGCTTTGACTCATCGAAATTATGCTATTCGAGGAGAACATATTAAGGTGTTAATATTTGACGATAGACTAGAAATACTTAGTCCAGGATTATTACCTAATATTGTAACAATAGAAAATATTTTAAATCAGAGATATTCAAGAAACCCAAGAATTGCAAGAACTTTATGTGAATTTGGATGGGTCAAAGAAATGAATGAAGGTGTTAAGAGAATATATTCTGAGATGGAAAAGTTATTTTTAAAAAAGCCCAAATATGCAGAACCTAACAGTAGTGTTTTATTAATTCTAGAAAATAACATTTTAAATAGGAGTATCAGAACAATAGATAGTATTAAAGGCAAAATTTCTGAGGAGGTATTTGATACACTAAGTCAAGATGAGAAAACTGTTATACACTTTATGTATAATAGTGGACAAAAAATAACTACAAAAATGGCAACAGAACTTATTGAAAAAGGTTCAACATTTTGTAGGAAGTTACTTAAAAATCTTGCTGATAAAGATTTATTAGAGTGGCATGGTACTTCGCAAAACGATCGTACACAATACTATACTCTAAAATTCTAATTTAAGAAGAATGCAGAAGAGTTGAGAAGAACGCAGAAGAGTTGAGAAGAACGCAGAAGAGTTGAGAAGAACGCAGAAGAGTTGAGAAGAACGCAGAAGAGTTGAGAAGAACGTAGAAGAGTTGAGAAGAACGCAGAAGAGTTGAGAATATAGGTTTGGACAATGATAAGCACGTGGAGAGCGTTGTGTTGATGTCAGGAGAATAAGAAAAGAGGCCATAAAACTATTGAAACCAATGGCTTTTAGAATTTTAGAAGAAATCTTAAAAGCCATTTTTCTATTTGAAAGATATCTTATGGGAACATATCAATAGTAAAAATCTTAGGGGTGTATATACAGCATAATCATATATAATATGTTTAAATAAATTAAACTAAATAAATTATCAACTATTAGTTGGTTTTAAGTCTAACTTTTAGAGATCAGTTAATAATATTGTGTCTTTTATTACAAATATCTTGTTACTTTAAAATAACTATAATATACTATCTGATGTAAATTTAATTAAAAGTAATGGTACAACGATAAAAATATCCATCATTTTGTATTTCTATCAACGCACTTGAAAAAATCCTAGCTAATATTTAAAGGAAAGGTGGGAAGATTGTGAAATTATTTCTTCAAATGTCTCCGTTGGCAACTGCCAAGGCACAATGTGTTTGCATTCAATTTTTGATTGTCTAAAAAATTAAACATTTTGAAAGGATAAATAAAATAATGGAAACAATAGTATCCGCTTTATTAGTTTTTGTCTCTACATCAATTGACTATTTAGTTGTTTTGACTATTTTATTCGCCAGTCAAGGCAAGAAAGGTTTTAAATCAATTTATGCAGGACAGTATTTAGGTACAGGACTGCTTGTTTTGGTTAGTCTTATTGCCGCTTACTTTTTAAATTTTATTCCACAAGATTGGATTATCGGACTCCTTGGTCTAATTCCACTAGGTCTTGGTATAAGATCAATTTTTGTGGATGAAGATATTGATGAAGAAGACATCGAGGGGAAAATTACCAGAGATGGATCAAAAATCTTAACATTTACAAGTTTAACAGTGGCAATGGGTGGAGATAATTTAGGAATTTATATTCCCTATTTTACAGGAAAGAGTTTGATTGAGCTTAGTATAAGTTTAGTAATATTTGCGTTAGGGATTTTAGTTCTGTGCAAATTATCTCAAAATCTCGCCTCAATTTCTGCTATCGGAGAGATTGTAGAAAAGTACGAAAAAATAATTGTACCAGTCGTGTTTATTGGGCTCGGTCTCTATATATTGATTGAAAATGGAACGATTAATTATCTCATTTCCCTAATCACAAGGTAATAGTTATTTTTATATTTCAGACCTATTAAAGGAAATGGAGTGCGGACATTTTTTTGAACATCTTAAAACCGAAATGCTTTATGGACGAAGCTGGGATAGCTACACAATTAGCGAGTTTATTGAGGAGGTAAATAAGTATATCGAATGGTACAGGATGAAGTGAATTAAGCTATCCCTTGGAGGAATAAGTCTTATCGAGAACAGAAGGAGGCTGGGTATGGCTGTCTAAAAAATGTCCGCACCCCCTGTAGACAAATTTGAATTTCTGGAGGAGAAAATGGTGGATAAATTAAGAAAAGAAATTGCAATTCAGCAGAAAAAAGGATTGCCATTTATCATGGCATCGGTGATTATATGGCTTCTGATAGTACTTGTGTCAATTTTAGATATCAATATGAATATGAAAAATTTATTGGTATTTTGCTGTTCATGCCCATTATTACCGTTGGCTTGGCTCATTGGTAAACTTATAAAGGTGGATATCTTTTCGAAACAAAATACACTTGGACAATTAGGCTTCATTTTCACCTTAAATCAAATGATTTATTTATTAATCGTTATGTGGGTGTTTAGTGCGGTTCCGGAAAAGATGATTATGGTATACGCTATGGTGTTTGGAGCACATGTATTTCCATATTCATGGTTGTATCAATCAAAGGGATATACAGTTGCTGCAATTTTCATTCCGATGATTTCCTTGATTTTGGGATGTGCATTAAACGGCACAACGGTTGCTGTTGCGGCATGTATTGTTGAGATAATATTTGCTTGTGTATTACATATGGAATTAAAGAAAATGGGAGATAACTACAACAAATCCCAGTTTGTAGAGCTTAGCAAGGATTAAGTTTCTATGAAATAGAAGTCTAAGTCTAAATCTAAATCTAAATACTTTATGTGTAAATAATTAAGGCGGTAGTAATACCGTCTTTTTTGATGCCTAAAAAGGTTTCAGAGTTCCAAGCTAAGGTTTCAGGATTCCTATAAATAGTTTCAGAGTTCAAAGCAATAGTTTCAGGGTTCAAGGCTAAGGTTTCATTGTATCCAACACGTGATGAAACTATATACGAAAACTGCCAACGAGATTGATGAACTGAAAGGTAAGAAACAAAAGCTTCTTATAGAAAAAGCAGGTCAAGAAGATGCTAAAAGACGAATCAGAGAAATGGAAGATTTTCTTAAAAAGTGAGAGTCACGATATTAGTGAATATGATGAGAAGCTGGTAAGAAAGTACATCAAGAAAATAAAAGTTTACGAGGACAGGTTCAGCGTAACTTTTAAATCAGAGATTAGTGTGGATATTGAAAGGGCATCGTAAATTGAAAGGGCATCGTAAAAGCCAAAAGAATGTGAGCGTTTGAAATGTTACAAAAGTCAGCCTAGGGGGAGATCCTCTCTAGGCTATTTTTTATGCTCAAGAATAAGCTATCAAGGCAATATTAAACCTTTTAACGATAGCTTTTTCTATAGTTAAAAGGTGCACCCAGTATTCATAGTGTGCACTCAAAATTTAGACAGACGTCCCAATAGATTACTCATCAGTAAATTCAAATAAATCTTCTACTTTTACTTTGAAAATTTTTGCGATATCCATGGCCAGTTTCAAAGACGGGTTATACCTACCATTTTCTAGATGAACAATAGTTTCTCTTCTGACATTAACCATTTCAGCCAGCTCTGACTGTGTATAGTTTGCTTTTTCTCGGTAATCTTTTAGTTTTGTTATTAACGCCATAGCTATACCCCTTTTGAATTCAAGATAAGGAACAGCATGGTACGAAGCATTGCGATTGCGATAATGCTTCCGATGATTAGCCAGCCTATCATTGCAGTTGACATTGCATTGACGTGCCCTAAAATTCCTCCCGCATACGCAACGATTACCATTAAAACAGTTAGAACTTTCAGGCATATTGCATCGCATTTGTGTAGCGTTTTTATCGCCAACTCATCAAAACATTCTTTCTTATACTTATGTATCCTAAGATAATGAGCTAGCAATATAAGGAATAAGAATCCGCCGAAGTAAGCTGAATATTGGCGATATTCGGGCATCCAATCGGATCTACTCCACATCCAATAGTAACCTGCAACTAATAAGGCAATGACAATTTTTGTTGCTACAATTTCTAGTATTGATACTTTTTTCTTCATATTAATCTCCTTCTAGTGTAAAATCATAAAGTGATATATTTCTAACACGTGTTATAAATATATAACTTTGAAAACAGCTTGTCAATATCGAGCTTGCAAATTTCTTTTGGACACCAAAGAATAGAGAACCACGGCTTAGGTCAAGCTCTAACGTTGGCATAAATTCATTTTGTAAATAAGCTTCAAAATATGTCCGTTATGGAATTATTTCTAAATAGAGTTGAATCACATAAGCTTATCCCTCACAATGTACTTAGATTAGGTCAAGTCTTAACTTTGGTGTAAATTCATTTCCTTCCCTTTATCTGATATCTTTATGTTCAAACTCAAACGAAAAAATAAGCGGTGCTTCCCATCATCACGGCACTTCGGTGTGAGCTTGGTTTTAAAAAAATACGCGTAAAAAATTATTACGTTTACTTTTGGGTTGATGAGAATAGAAAAGAAGTTCAAATACTCGCGGTTATTTACGTAAGAAGAGACCAGGCTAAGCAACTGGAACAGTTGTAATGTAATGCGCTGCCAAGCGAGTCTTAAACCTTTTAACGATAGCCCCCTCCTATCGTTAAAAGGTGCACCCAATATCCATAGTGTGCACTCAAAAAAGTGTAGCTATACTTGGAGTTCTCTCAATCCACGTTGAGAGTGTTGTATTGATGTCAAGGGCTGATTAGCAGCTGTTGTTGCACGCTTGTATTTTGTACTCTCTCTGTTAGTTTTGTATAAATTTCTTTTAAAACAGCTATTTTCACATAATTATGTGCATATGTGCTAAGAAAATGCCATGTTACGATTCATAACGCTTATGTTCTCGTTCATTCCTTTTCTATTCATATGTTGCTCGTTAGCATGTAATTACGCAGTGCGATTATTAATTGTATTACGAGCAAAACAAATAATCGTTAAGAACGAAAACTCATAGCAAATGAAAGGAGTTATACGATGTTGTTAGGAGAAAAAATCAGAAATGCACGAGTGGAAGCGGGTTTAACTCAGGAAGAACTTGCTGAAATGATTATGGTTTCGCGTACTGCGGTAGCGAAGTGGGAAGGTGGTCGCGGTCTGCCGGATGTTGCAAATTTGAAGGTGATTGCGGATGCACTGGGTGTTACTGTCGACTATTTGTTGGATAAAGACAATGCTATTGATTTGTCAATCATTAAGAAGCCTATTGATTTAGCGAAGTATGGTCTTAATGCAAAATTGGGTGTTCGTAAGAAAATCAAGATAAAGGAACAAATTATTCGCGATGAATATGCAGACGCTGAAATTATTATGCTCACGGTGACGAAGTTTATTCCAAATTCGTCTGAAAAGTTTATGGATAATTTTATCGGGTGGATTACTACTTTGTTCGGTGATATTCCTTTGTTTGATACGTTTGCATTTGGTAAAGCGGTAGAGAGTATTGGCAGTGAACAGTATTACTTGGTGAATAAAAAAGAAAAGCAATTTTTTGTGCTGATAACGGATGAGCATATTATTAGCAGAATGATGCGAGTAAAATTCACTGATAAGAAGATGTGTGTTGGGGATAAAGAATTTACGCAAGTTGGTAAGTTGCGTAATAAGTAAGAACCGGTGGTTGGTTCAAAATGGGTCAGAAGAATGTGTTTTTCAGTTTTGATTTTCGCATTCTCCTGACTTTTATTTTCCGCGTTTTGTACATGCTTTTAGTGTTTTTGCATGACAGTTGATCATAAGAAATGAAATTAGATTTTTGTACACATATAAAAATGCATATTTTTTTCATCTAGCTAGTCTCCTGATAATTCGCTGAGATCAAGGAACGCTTGCGGAGAATAGATGATGTTATAAAGTTGTACTCATGTACCATATTCCTTTGCAAAGAACTGATCTACTTCATCTGCACTATAAGATTTGCCAGATCTTAGAGAGTCTAAGCCTTTCTGCAATTCCTTATCCAACTCATCACGAGTGATACTGCCTAAAGCAATAGGTTTATTTACTGGCAGGCGAAGTTCAAACATGCCTTTTTGTAAAACGATTTGACTATAAAGCATTTGAATTGCAGAAGACGGTGTTATGCCAAGCTGGTTCAAAATGTTTTCAGCATTTTCTTTAAGTGTGGTGTCGATTCGTGCATATACAACATTGGTATTTGCCATGATATTCACACTCCTTTCTGTCTGTATTTTACAAATGATGGCAAGCAATTGCAATCTAGCGAAAGCAATATATTTATTTCAGTGAGATAATCCACGTTGAGTGTATCGTATTGATTCAAGGGCTGATTAGGTGGGTGCAAATTTGCCCTTGTGTAGCAGGGGATTAGCGATGGCTATCGTAAAAGTGCTGATAGCGATGAGTGAGTTTTTATTTATAACTCTCTTTTTTGAAACAATCAATTTTATACCATAATACTAAATTAATCGGCAATTTATTCAATCATATGAATTAAAGATTATTAATGGCTTTAGTTGACCTAAATTGCATGTATTGTAATGACAACGTGTTGAATATAAACTAATATTTGAGTATGATAAAAGAAAAGGGAGGTATCGTATATGGCTACTACGAATTTAAATATAAGAACAGATAAGGAAATTAAAGAACAAGCTGATAAGATTTTTTCAGAACTCGGGCTTAATATGACGACAGCGATTAACATGTTTTTGCGAACAACTATTCGTGAGAATGGGATTCCTTTTTCTCTTAAATTAGAGGTTCCGAATGATACAACGATTGCTGCTATTGAGGAAGGTAGACAGATTGCGTCTGATCCTAGTGTAAAAGGTTATCGAAATATGGAAGATCTTAAGGCGGCTCTTGATTTATGAAATATGAAGTAAAATTCACGAACCAGTTCAAAAAAGACCTTAAATTAGCTAAGAAACAAAATAAAAATACGGATAGTCTTTTAAAAGTAATTGATGTTTTAGCTGACGGTGGTGTGCTAGAAGCTAAATATTGTGATCACGCTCTGTCTGGAAAATATATAGGAACAAGAGAATGTCATATTGAACCAGATTGGCTTTTAGTTTATGAAATTAAGAATGAAGTTCTTGTTTTGATGTTATATAGGCTGGGTACACATTCAGAATTGTTTAAGAAATAAAATGATGCCTTTACGATAATTTTCCTATCGTTAAAAAGTTTAGCGTGCAGCGGCTTTAGGCTGAGTTCTCGCGGTTTTTGAGCGTGTTTTGGCTGTTTGAGGGAACATGTCTACGCTCTGGGGTCGAGTGCACAGGATGTTAACGTTAAAAGGTGCACTCACTTTGCACCCAGCTGGTGAAGTGGGAAAATAAGGTTTAGGCTAATTATAATGGAGAAGGAATCTAAGTTTCGTTAGTCTAAAAATAAGGAGAGATGGCTATGGATAAGATAGATGAGCTAAATAAAGATGTGATAGTCATCCATCCTCAGAGTGTAATTAAGGATTATGCGGTGGGCATTTATGCTCGTGTGAGCACAAATCGTAAAAAGCATCTGGATAGCCTTGCTGTTCAAGTGTCTGGTCTTGCTTGTCTTGCTGCTGCTCACATGACTTGGTTTGTTGCTGATATTTTCTTAGATGTTGCTTTCGCTAAGGTTGGTTCATTAAGATCTGAATTTAACCGAATGATTGATGAGTGTGAGAAAGGCAACCTTGATATTATTCTTACTAAAAGTGTGATCCATTTTGGTCGTGATACGAAAGAAGGATTAGAGGCTATTAGAAAGATTCGATCTTGTGGTACAAGAATTATTTTTTAGACTGATAAGATTGATACGGAAAAGGTTGATGACGAGCTTTTACTTAGCGTGGTTCAGGCTTGTAGTCAAGCAGAGAATGATTGGCGTAGCGAGAATATTGTTTGGGGATTAAGGCATAGAGCAGAAGATGGCATATCAGGTCTTTATAGTAGGGCTTGTTATGGCTATAAAAAAGATAAGCATGGAATACTTATTATTGATGAAGAGCAAGCGAAGGTAGTGAGAGCTATCTTTGATTGGTATCTGGAAGGTTTAAGCGTTGGTGGAATTATTGAAAGATTAAAAAGTAAAGGTGTTAAGTCTCTCAAAGGGAAAGACATTTGGAGTAAACGAGCTGTTGAGAGCACTTTTACTAAGCGTAAATATACAGGCGATGTAGCGATTGCTGTTCCGGGAAATTCGGATTGTCAGTATTTGAATACCGATCATCATTCCGGAATTATTTCTAAAGAGAAGTTTGAAGCGGTTGAGCTTGAGATGGCGGCTCGGAGTAATTTAGAAGTTGGAGAGGATGGAACGGTCAAACGCAAGTCTAAGAAATATAGCTCAAAAGGTAAAATGAAACCTGATTATTAGTATTTGCACGAGGAGGTGCTTAAGAAATGGATAATAAGAAGTTTATCGCAGAGACGAAAGATGTTCGTTTAACGGTGAAACGTGCTGATACCTTTGGCGTGAGCTTTGTTAACTGTGAACAAGATATATTGAGGGTTGAGGAAGTGCAAAATGTTATAAGGCTTATTCAAACTAAAAAAGTTTCAGCTTCGAATTGGCTGAGGTGGTTTACTCAGGGTATGCCTGAAATTGTTGTGAGTTTGCCACATGATGTGGAAGTTTGTGAGGTTGAATCTGATTCTAATCAAGTGCTCATCACAGACATTGAGATTGGTGAGCTTTATGTAGAAGTGAACAATGGCAAGGTAGAAGTTGTTAATTTGAAAGCGGATGATGTCTTTCTTAAATGTTGTAATGGGTCGGCTTCAGCAACAAACGTAGAAGTAACTCATGTTTGTACACTTGATACGTTAAATGGCATGAGTATTTTAGAAGGAACAATCACCAAGGATGCAAGCCTTGAAGTAGATTGTGAGAATGGTGTCACCGAGGTTTCAGATAAGAAGAAGGTAAATTGTAAAAACGATGGGTTTGCGCATTACATGGTGCACTGCCTTAATGGGAAAGCTATTGCGAAGTAGTAGGCGTATAGATTAAAAAAGAAGCAATAAAACTTGATATAAGTTGGAATTAGAGCGTATATAGACATACCAATAAAGGAGGAAGCTATATATGCTCTATGTAAAATTTGATGATTTCGAAGATGTTAGTGTCATGGGAAATGAGAAAGACCATGGCATGTTTATTCCAATTAATGATGGAAATGTGTATGCTGAGTGCGAGCGGTGCGGTGTAGTTGAAAGGATCACCTCACCATGCGAATTCATTGCTAGCACATTTAAGTCAAGAGAGAACTTCAATGAAGGTTATGAACTTTGCGAGAAGTGCTTGCAAGAGGTTTGGTTTGTTACTGTCGCTTTGAGAACTGGAAAATTGCCTAAGCGAGAATTGAAATAATTGAAAAAGCGAAACAGTGATAAGCGTAGTAATACAGGAAAAACTAAAGGGTTAGACCATTTCCAAAATTAGCCTAACAAGCTCATGTCGAGACGGTTTGTTTGTTGCCAAAAGTAAAGTATAGAAGTGAAAGACTTAAAAATCTCGAAATCAAAGAAATCTGAGAGTTAAAGCAGATGATTTTGAATCACGATATTCTTCTTGTTATTGTTTAATGGGAATCTATCCAGACAGAAATTGTAGTATGGTTGGGTGAAAAAATGAAAACGGGCAGGTGCAGTAGATGAATAGATACAAAAATTTATATATTGAAAAACAATTATTATGCTTTGAAAATACTTGAGAAATGAAAATTGATAAACGTTGGCAAAATAATAGGGGATATCACATGAGTAAGAAATACAATGATGTGAGAATAAATTCAATTGAAAGAAATATGAAGAATAATCCTTTAGACTATTTAGATTATATTAACAAAAATAAAAATGAGGAAGAAATACTAAAAGTTTTAAAATACTCGGGTTTTTTTGTTACAGATAGAAATGAAACATTATTTAGTGATGATACTAAACGTATAATAAAAAAATTGGATTGAAGATAACCTTTCAGATAATAGTTATAAGAAATTTAAACGATTATCTTACGAGGGTGATAAACTAAATAAAAAAAGAAATCAAATTAAAAAAGATATATTAAAACTCAGACAGATGAATTGTTCATATTTAAACTGGGTGGAAAGATTTAATGACGAATTATCTAAAAAATTAGATGAATTAAGTAAAACTTCATCTGAGTCTAAGCGACAACAATATCTAGTTTCTAGCGAAAATATCATTTTAGGATTTGGAACATTGCTTAGAGATGGATTTATAAATGACATGTCGACATATTATCAAAATGCTGACGATACAGTTGTAAATGATATCATAGTTTTAATTCAGTTACTCAATTTAGTAAATGATATAATTGTTAATTGGATGTTCGGAGATGTGGAAGTAAATACTGGATTATTTAATAAATTATATATTAGAGAAAATCATGGAATAATTACGGATAGAATATTTTCATTTTTAGAGTACTATAATTTAAATAATGCTAAAAATTTGAAAGATTTTGATAATGAAAATGACATAATTAAATATTCGAATTCCTTTAGAGAAAAATTAAAAGAATTCTTTTATAGCGAAGACTTAACTGAAGAATACCTAGACATAAAACTGGAAAGATGGCTTTCAATCTACACTTATTTCTATAAATTAGCTATTAATGAGAAAAACGTACTAAAAATAGAAATAGAAAAATTAAAAAATGATTTACTTCAAAATAAATTTAGTGAAGCTGAAATAAAGGTTATTTTTAAGCATCTGGTATTTGGTCAAAGCAAAAATGATTTATTCTCATCATTTTTAATTGAATACAACAATTTTATACTTTTACTTCCGTCATTAATAAAAATGATTGAACCACTAAAAAGTGTAATGGTTCTTTTTACTAATAATAATGAAATATCGAAAAAGGGTTCAAAATATGAAGAAAACATACATAATTTATTATTGAGATACAATCTTAGTGCAATTAAGAATGTTAAAACAAGTAGTAATGGCGAGAGTTATGAATTAGATATTTTACTATATATAGATGATACACTGTTTGTCATTGAGTGCAAAACTCAATTTCAGCATGATAATGTGAGAGGATATTGTCGTAATATTCAGGAGTTAGATTATTACATTGATAAATTTAAACGCAATTTAAAATATTTTACCAAGGATGAAAATGGAAAGAAAAGCATTAATTCAAGACTTAAGGCTATTAATTGCAATATAGATAATGTAAATGTAGTCCCGATTTTATTAACAAATATTTCTTACTCTTTTGTTGAAAGAGAGGGAATATATATTTTAAATGATACAAAGTTATACAATTTTATAACTGCCAATCATCCCGTGGTACATTATTTTGATAATAAAAATAAGGAATATTTCCGAATAGGGATGTTATCTCCAGAATTGTTTAGAAATAAAAAAGCAAATACATTTATTGATTTTCTTAGAAATAACAATAATTATGAAATTAGCCCATGTTGTGCAATAGAAAAAATTTTTTTAAAAGAGCAAATTTTGAGAAGATATAAATTGTATATTACACGGCAAGATTTCAACAAAGACACATATTATAGAAGAATAGAAAGGTACTGTAAACAAGAAGATGAATTTAATAGTATAAAATAATTTACTTGAATAGTTCTTAAGATATATTTTCACAAACAGACTCAGATTCATTAAAACATGTCTCAAAAAGTATTCTATGTATGGGACATTATAGTCTGATACTATTTAACGATAACCTTATGCTATCGTTAAATAGTTTAGTCGATATGTTCCAACATACAGACAGGTTCACTTGACATACTTAGTGTTCACTTGTTTCACGTCGAGAGTGTCGTATTGATGTCTAGGGCTTAATAGGTGGGTGCAGATTTGCCTTTATGTAGCAGGGGTTTGCAGGGTCTATCGTTAAAAGGCTTAGTGAGTGGCGGCTGTAAGCTGGCTCGGTAAGGTTTTTGAGTGTGTTGTGGCTGTTTGAGGGAAGATATCAACGCTCTAGGGTTGAGTGAACAGGATGTTAACGTTAAAAGGTGCACACACTTTGCCCCCGGGCGGTAAATGATAATTTAGGGAGGCGTTTTATGTCAGCAATTAAAATTGAAAACCTCACTTTCTCATATTATGGATATGTAAAACCTATATTTGAAAATGTATCGTTTTCCTTTGATACAAACTGGAAAATAGGATTGATAGGAAGAAATGGAATTGGTAAATCAACTCTATTTAAGTTACTTTTAAATCAAGAAACTTATCAAGGCAAAATAAGCAAGGATGTTGAATTTATTAAATTTCCACCAAATATAAGCGATACTTCAAAATTAGGAATTGAGTTATATAAAGAACTAATATCAGATGAGGAAGAATGGAAATTATTTAGAGAACTTAATTTGCTAAATGTAGATGAGAACCTTGTTTATAGGGAATTTAAAACTCTTTCTAAAGGGGAACAAACAAAACTACTTTTAGCTATTTTGTTTACAAAAGAAGATGGCTTTTTACTTATTGATGAACCAACAAACCATTTAGATATGGACGGAAGAAAAATTGTAAGTGAATATCTGAAAAGTAAAAAAGGATTTTTGCTTATATCTCATGATAGAGATTTTTTAGATGGTTGTATCAATCATGTTATTTCTATTAACAGGAATTCTATTGATGTCCAATCGGGAAATTTTACATCATGGTATGAAAACAAAGTGATGAAAGACCAATTTGAAATCAGTAAAAATGAGAAATTAAGAAAAGATATTAAACGCTTAAAAGAAGCTGCAAGACAAAGTAAAATTTGGTCTGATAAAATTGAAAATACTAAAAATGGTGTGAAAGTATCAGGTGTAAAACCAGACAAAGGACATATAGGTCATCAGTCAGCCAAGATGATGAAAAAATCTAAGAATTTGGAGAATAGACAAAACAAGGCAATAGAAGAAAAACAGAGTTTACTAAAAGATATTGAAACAAAGGAAAGCCTATTACTGCATCCATTACATCATCACAAAAATCCCCTAATATCTGTTAGCGAGTTATCAGCATACTATGGAGAAAGACAGATCCTAAGTAATGTAAGTTTTGAGATAAAGCAAGGCGATATAGTGGCTATATATGGTCAAAATGGTAGTGGAAAATCAACCTTGATTAAAATTTTATTAGGTATAAATCACGAGTATACAGGTGAGATAAAATTAGCAGGTAATTTAAAAATCTCGTATATTCCTCAAGACACATCTAATTTAACAGGTAGCCTAAATGAATATATTCACAAGCAAGATGTTGATGAAACATTGTGTAAAACAATTCTAAGAAAATTAGATTTTTCAAGAGAATTATTTGAAATGGATATGAAGAACTATAGCGATGGACAAAGAAAGAAAGTTTTAATTGCTGTAAGTTTCTCAAAGCCAGCTCATATATTTGTTTGGGACGAACTACTGAATTATATAGATGTAATATCAAGAATACAGATTGAGGAAATTATAAAAGAAGCAAAGCCTACACTCATATTTGTGGAACACGATAAGCGATTTGTAGAAGATATCGCTAATAAAATAATACAATTTTAAGTAAAATTCAAATCCCAGTTTGTAGTACGCTTTAGGGTCGAGTGCACAGGACGTTAACGTTAAAAAGCACACCCCGAACCTCTATTCGACTATATCCGCGTGTTATGACGTTTTATTATTTCATCTTGCGAGCACGAGCGTTTTTAATAGCCAATAAAACAAAACCAAGGCAAATGAAAATCAAAGTGAAAATTATCAATAAATAAGCGACTCCTATGCCAAGAGTTGTGGAGTTAAAGGTGTCTGGAGCGAATCCAAACCAGCCTGCTTTAGCTCCATAATTCAAGAAGTTATATGGAGCTATCATTGCGTGTTCGCCCCATCTTACTCCTACAACTTTTCCTAAAAATACACTAAAAGCAACGTATGCGAGTGGCGGAATAGTTGAAAAAAGTACATGAGAACGCTTTGAGCGGAATAAATAGTCAAAAAGTACGAAGTCTAATATTGCTAGAAGTGGAGTAATGAAATGTACGCAAAGACTACTTGCACCATTGCTCATATATGCTCCTATAAAACCTAATTTATTGGTTGGAGCTAAGAAACATAAGTAAAGAGTAAATGTTACTGCTATTGAAATTGTCATCATAAATTTGAAAATGTACCAAGCGTTAGTTTTAGTATCTTTCCAAGTTGTAGTTTCATCGCTTATTTCGGTGTTTCTTTTACTTGTTATCTCATTTTTACAATTAGATATGCTATAAGTATCCCAAATGAACGATCCTGCAAGAGCTAAACAAATCATGAGGTTAGAAAGATTTGTGAAGTATGAAAGAGATAGCCAGCCTTGCCATGATGCAGCCATTCCGTATATGGATGCGACTATAGCTATCACACGTATGCTTGATCTGATAATGTAATCGCGAGTTGTAAGTGCTTTAATTGTTGTGTTTGTTGAGTCTGTTGTGTTTGTTGAGTTTAATGTTTCTGGAGTTTGCAATGAGAGTGTTTCTTCTGTTTCGTAGTCTTTTTGATATTCATCAATATTCATTTTCACTTATCTTTCTTTTTTAGTTTTTCTAGTTTTCTTTTTTAGTTTTTCTAAATAGTCTATTTTTCAGCTTTTAGCATGCTTTTATTTTTAGTTTTGGTTTTAACTTAGCTTATTTTTATCATGTTTCTCATGTATTTCTCGTGTTTTTTTTATTTATGTTTTCTTGTGTATTTTATCTGCTTAGCGATTTCACTAGCTTCAATAATTATTTAACTATAAAATATTTTTTTAATCTGTATAAAATTATTCAAAAATAGAATATGTTTTTTGTAAAAAAAGTTTAATGATTATAATTAGAGGGATTTCACAGTATAATTGTGTGTTGTAGCTATATTTTAACGAAATGCAGTGGGGTAATATGCTATGAATAAATTACAAGCATTGTTTGAAGGTAAATTGTGCTCTAGCGTACCATTGGAATCTAATCATTTGAATTCTTCTGTTCCTCTAATTTGATGATAGAAGTAGAGGAATGCCATGAAGTTCTTTTCACCTTCACTGAGGTTTGAAGCTATACGGACGTCTGGGGGAATTATCTGCTGATAAGTTATTAATTCAGGGTTTTATGCCTGAATCGTATAGAGAAAATTCAAGAGAGAGTAGTGTGTATTATCGCGATTACTTGAATACCTATGTAGAAAAAGATTTACGTGAAATGCTAGAAATTAAGAAGTCAAAGCGACACATTAAATCGCCAAAAATCTATTTTACAGAAATTGGATTAGCTTCATATCTATTGGGAATTGAAACAGAAAATCAAGCAAATAGAGATCCGCTAAGGGGAAATCTTTTCGAAAATCTAATCGTTTCAGAAATCCTAAAATCGCGATTGAATGAGAACAAAACTTCGCAGCTATATTACATGAGAACAGAAAAAGGGATAGAGATAGATTTGATTCTAAAGAAAGAAGATGCTCTATATCTAATTGAAATAAAAACATCAATGACGCCTAATAGATCGTTTTCTAAGCATTTACTATCTTTTGTAGATGCAGAAGAAAATACAAAGAATCCTAAAATTATTTATACAGGACAGTTTTACCCACAATTTAATGGCGTTGAGTATGTTAACTTCAAAGATATAAAAAACTACCAAATGCTCTAGATTATGTTTGTTTAAGATTATGAGGTGAAAGAGGCATAAACAAAAGGACGGAATAACACAGCAAATTCTCTAAAACAAATCACTATTAAATATTTAAAAACAAATTATTTACAAGTATAAGTTTTTTATCTAAATCATTTTTCTCAATAGTTATCCTTGTGAATATATTATTTTTATTTTCTTCAAGAATTATTAATATTAGTTTTACTGGCGGATTAATTTATAGCTTGGTAGATATATTTGCTATATCTATATTAGCGATGCTTGTAAATACTACTATGATAATTCTTTCTACTTTATTTGGGATAAAGTTTCAATCTACAAATATTTCTATTATTACTTCCGTAGGCTTGGTGGCTTTGCTTGGAAATATTGTGGTAGGAACTTATAGTATTTCAAGTATTTATATTGGTCTAATATGTGCCTTAATGATCCTAAGTAACTACATGATTTCAAAATATCTTCTATCATATGTTTTTAATATAGATATTATGAACGATAATAAACTTTGATGTTGTATATAGAAATAGGCGATATTTATGATTCGGTATAAATATATAATAATTTTAATGATTATATTTCTATTAGTGCTTTTTTTTAAAATATAAATTACAAAATTAGTTTTAGATTAAACGGAGGTTTACTAATTTTCAAAAATGATATTAATAACAATCAATGAGCGAAACAGAAAATTTATGTTTTAATGATAAATGGACAAAAGAAGTTTTATGCTGAGAAATAAATGATATTAGTACAATGAGGTATTTAAAAAAAAAGTAAAATTTTTTTTATGATGGTATTAGTATTATAAATAGATTTTATCCTTAGCAAGGAGATGAATATTATGTCATTAAATATAAGTTCATATAATAATGCAACTGGTAATATAGCAAGTAGCAAGGTAAATACCCAAAGTAAGCAGTATAAAGCAATGAAAGAAAAGGGTTGGATATCAGGCATTATACAAAATGAATCTATGATGTCACCAGAAGAAAAAATGATATATGAAACATTCGGTGGAAGAGATACTCTTATTAAGAATTTGATGAAACAATTTGATTCAGATGGTGATTTACTGAATGTAAATGGAGTGGCAGGAATGGATGTTACTGGCAAAGGTACATCAAGGGCACAGGTAAGTCGAGAGACAAAACTAAAGACGGGGAGAGAATATCTTCATCGTCCTTTTTTGCTTGGGAGAATAACGACTGGAAGAAATAAAGCCATACAGAGAGCGTTGTGTTGATGTAAAAAGTGGATTAGCAGCTGTTGTTGCACCTTGGATTTTGTACTCTCTCTGTTAGTTTTGTATAAATTTCTTTTAAAACAGCTATTTTCACATAATTATGTGCATATGTGCTAAGAAAATGCCATGTTACGATTCATAACGCTTATGTTCTCGTTCATTCCTTTTCTATTCATATGTTGCTCGTTAGCATGTAATTACGCAGTGCGATTATTAATTGCATTACGAGCAAAACAAATAATCGTTAAGAACGAAAACTCATAGCAAATGAAAGGAGTTATACGATGTTGTTAGGAGAAAAAATCAGAAATGCACGCGTGGAAGCGGGTTTAACTCAGGAAGAACTTGCTGAAATGATTATGGTTTCGCGTGCTGCGGTAGCGAAGTGGGAAGGTGGTCGCGGTCTGCCGGATGTTGCAAATTTGAAGGTGATTGCGGATGCACTGGGTGTTACTGTCGACTATTTGTTGGATAAAGACAATGCTATTGATTTGTCAATCCTTAAGAAGCCTATTGATTTAGCGAAGTATGGTCTTAATGCAAAATTGGGTGTTCGTAAGAAAATCAAGATAAAGGAACAAATTATTCGCGACGAATATGCAAACGCTGAAATTATTATGCTCACGGTGACGAAGTTTATTCCAAATTCGTCTGAAAAGTTTATGGATAATTTTATCGGGGGTATTACTACTTTGTTCGGTGGTATTCCTTTGTTTGATACGTTTGCATTTGGTAAAGCGGTAGAGAGTATTGGCAGTGAACAGTATTACTTGGTGAATAAAAAAGAAAAGCAATTTTTTGTGCTGATAACGGATGAGCATATTATTAGCAGAATGATGCGAGTAAAATTCACTGATAAGAAGATGTGTGTTGGGGATAAAGAATTTACGCAAGTTGGTAAGTTGCGTAATAAGTAAGAACCGGTAGTTGGTTGGAAATTGGTCAGAAGAATGTGGTTCTTTGTTTGCTTTTACGAACACGATGTTAAGTTCAGAGATATTTTGACACATACGGAATATTATGTTGAAGAGCTAAAACAATATCCAGGAGTTATATCACCTGATTGTTCCCTCTACATTGATGCTCCACTTTGTGTGCAAATCGCAGGCATCTATTTGAATCGAGCAGTTGGCTATTATTTAAGCAAACAGGGGATTTACGTTATACCTAATATTCGTTGGGGTGATGAGAGAACGTATACCGATGAATTATTTGGTGAGAAGATTGCTTTTCAGGGCGTAGATAAACATAGCATCGTTTCAATTGGAACCTACGGGCAAATTAAGTCAGCTGAATCTAAACGATATTTTAAGGAAGGTTTGATTGCGATGCTAGATGAGCTTGAGCCTAAAGTTGTTCTTGTGTATGGTGCAATGCCAGATACTATATTTCATGGCTTGGAAACTAGAACTGAGTTTGTTCAATATCTTGATTGGACAAGACGCATGAAGCAAAAATAATTTCGCTTCATTACATTATTGATTATTAGGGAACAAAACTATATAGTATTTGTGAATAGTCTTTATGCAGAGTTTTGTATAGGACTTTTGCATAGGACTTTTGCATAGGGTTTGTTTAGAAGGAATCAGTTAAAAGAGTCTAAGTAAAAGGAGTTTAGCTAGAAAAGTCTAGACAAAAGATTTTTAGCAAAATGCTTATAAAAAAGGCTAAGATGAAGGAGTGTGAATATGGCTGCAAAATATGATGATGTGCAAGAATTACTTAGAAAAAAGGCGGATCTTAATGTTCGCTTAATTCAAAGTTGTATTATTATGCTTCTGCTGCTTGGTTCTCTCTTTTTTCTTTCTGGATGCGTCGACGATGAGGAGAAGGCAGAGCTTTTGTCGTATCATTGGGAAACAGTGGCGGTGTCTCGGGAAAAGTTTCGTATACCAGAAAACTATATGAAGCATGATGAATTGTATCTCTTTGTTTCACGAGATATTCTTGATTCTCATTATGATTTGTCTAAAGTCACTCTTGGAGATAAGCATATCAAATTAGTTAACTCATCCTTCAATTTACCTGGTCCAGGACATAAAGCTTTATTTTTGGTTGGAAAATTTGATTTAAAAGACAAGCCGGGCTCTGCTGTTCTTAAAATACAAGGGATTAAGAAAAAAGGTAATGTTGCTATAGGATATAAGAAGAAATAGTGATATTTTGCTCTAAATGATTAGTGTGAGTGTTGAAAATGTATATATCAGTCGAGAAATCCTATTCATGTAAATTGTGTTGCAATATGCGATGCAGCATTTTATGGTGCGTGTATGGAGGTTATTGATATGACAGTTACTAAAAGTGCGAATGTGAATGGCTTACTATTCCGAAGTCACTCTCTGCACGAGATGCTATGAATGAGAAAATGTTTAACGTGTTGATGGCTAAAGACTATGATCAGGCGGCTCAAAGTGATAGCCCAATAGATTACTCATCAGTAAATTCAAATAAATCTTCTACTTTTACTTTGAAAATTTTTGCGATATCCATGGCCAATTTCAAAGACGGGTTATACCTACCATTTTCTAGATGAACAATAGTTTCTCTTCTGACATTAACCATTTCAGCCAGCTCTGACGTTGGTATAAATTCATTTTGTAAATCCAGCTTCAAAATATGTCCGTTATGGAATTATTTTTAAATAGAGTTGAATTACATGGGCGTATCCCTCATAATGTAGTTAGATTAAATTCCATAGTGGAAATAATTCTAAATAGGGAGAGGGGTAAGTTTATGGAAATAAAGCGTGATTACTATCTAGATAAATTAATACGAAAAAAAGGCAATGGGTTTATTAAGATTATTACAGGCATTAGAAGGAGTGGAAAATCTTATTTGCTTAATAATCTGTTTTATAATAATTTAATCCAAAGTGGCATTGATAAAAACCATATTATAAAATTTGCCTTTGATTCAAGTAGGGATTTATTAAAAATCGGCGAAAATTTAATAGATTTAGATGTATTAAGCGGTGAAAGATTAGTAAATCCTAATAAATTTTTAGATTATATCATGAGCCAAACTAATAACAACGATAAATTTTATATCCTCTTAGATGAGGTTCAATTACTTAAATCTTTTGAGCAAATTTTAAATGGCTTTTTGCGTCAAGATAATTTTGATGTTTATGTTACTGGAAGTAATTCTAAATTTCTATCTAAAGATGTCATCACTGAATTTGCAGGTAGGGGTGATGAGATTCATATTATGCCTCTTGTATTTTCTGAATTTCTTCAAACTTATGATGGCGACAAAGAAGATGCTTTTGCTGAATACCAAGTTTACGGTGGTTTACCAGCACAAGTATTAATGAAGACAGATGAAGATAAGATGAATTATCTAAAGGTGCAACTCGAAAATGTATATTTGCGAGATATTGTTCATAGGTATGACATACGCTTAACTTCTGAACTAGAAGACTTACTTAATATTTTAGCATCAGGTATTTCAAGTCTTACTAATCCAAGTAAAATAGTCTCAACTTTTAAGTCCATAAAAAAATCTAAAATTTCTGTAAATACAATTGATAAGTTTATAGGTTACTTTGAAGATTCTTTTATCTTAAAAAGAGTCTATCGATATGATGTTAAAGGGAGAAAATATATAGAAACACCTTATAAGATATACTTTGAGGATGTGGGGCTTAGAAATGCAAGATTAAATTTCAGGCAGATAGAGCCAACTCACCTCATGGAAAATATCATTTATAACGAATTAAGATATCGTGGCTACATGGTTGATGTAGGAATGGTAATGAAACGAGAAAATATTAATAATAAAGATATAAAGAAACAGTTGGAAGTTGATTTTATAGCTAACCTTGGAAGTAAAAGATATTATATTCAATCTGCCTATAGTCTTCCATCAATTGAAAAGATAAATCAAGAAAAAGCGTCCTTGTTGCATATTGATGATTCATTTAAAAAAATAATTATCGTGAAAGATCGAATAAAGCCGTTTTTAGATGAAAATGGAATACTCACTATTAATTTATTTGACTTCTTATTGGATAAGAATAGTTTAGATTTATAACAAATTAAGCAGAACTTGTTAAATAGACCTTGAAGAGCAAGCCTTGACAAGCAGGATTTGTGAGGCAGGTCTGATTATTACATGCTTAGTCATATAGCGAAGCTTGTTAATGAGGGCTTTTTCTTAGACGGCGGTCGTATACGGGGTGTTCCTATTGCGATTGAATTATGCGTTTATTGTATGAAGTCGCAGATATTTTTAGATGGTAATAAGAGAGCTGCTGTGATTTTTGCGAATCATTATTTGATTTCTCATGGTAATGGATTGTTGGTTATTCCAGAAAATAAGGTTCTTGAGTTTAAGAAGTTGCTTGTTGAGTATTATGAAGATGAAGATTTGTAGGTAATTGCTTCGTTTATGAGGGAATATTGTTGGAAGCATTAAACGCACATGATGATATTGGTTCTTCTGGTTCTTGATTCTCATTATGATTTGTCTAAAGTCACTCTTTGAGGTAAGCATATTAAGTTAATGGACTCATCGTTTAATTTACATGCTCAAGGACTTAAAGCTTTATTTTTGGTTGGAAAATTTGATTTAAAAGACAAGCTAGGCTATGATGTTATTAAAATATCAGGGATTAAGAAAATAAAATAAAGGATGCAGAAATCGTACAAATAGATATTATTTAAACTGCAGGAACAATTTGGGGTGTAGTAGGAATTGTTGCAACTGTTGTAGGTACTGGGGGAATCGGAGTTAGATGTTTAGTATTATTGAGCTTTCTTTCCAACATAGTATGAGAAAGTTAATGGAGAAAAAAAAGATAAATGAATATGTAACTCTGTCTATCAAGATATTATTAATCTCTACATCTGTCCTATTGGCTTTTTTCCTTATTGCAGTAGAAAAAGATAAAATACCATACTCAGTTATTGTGGCATTTTTATTTACAAATTACAATAATCCTATGGTAAAATTTCAATTTCAAATCAGAAGCAATAATTTATTTATTAATTCAAATTTAGCGGCAATAAAATTGGCTGCATTTGTGCTATTTAGCGAAAATTTATTTTCTATTGTTTTGGTACTAATTGTACATATGTATATGCTGATTTCTTTATTTTAATTTAACAGTGTAATTTTTTTTATATTATGTTTTATATTATTTTTTAACGTTTTTATTAGTGAAAAACATAAATATATTAACTATCTTTTTATCATTATAATTTACGTACTGAATTTTATATTTCCAGAAATAGTAATTAAATTACCGATTATCATCTTGGGAATTATTGTAATTATAGTAAACATTTTAAATTTCAGCTCATATACTAAAGAAAAAATATCAGAAAGAAAGAAAATAAATCTTACCAACAGATTATTGTTTCCTATAAAGTATTTTTTTATTCTTAGTATAAAAGACCAATTGTCGGAAGTAATAATGTTAGTGTTCTTATTTTCTGTATCGGTTTTTATAAAATGGTTTCCTATATATGAATCTCTGGTTTTAATATTAATATTTGAAGACGATTTATATATGGATAAAATATATGAAAAAAAGATTCAAATATACCGAGATTCTTTTACATATATAGATCGGATATTAGATTTTTAGATAGATTTATCTTATCTGATTTTTATGTGTACTTTTTTAAGTATATGTTTTTATTTTTATTAGTTAGAATAGTAAATTTTATTAATTTATATAAATTTATTATGGAAATTTGCCTGATTGTTTTTATATCATTAATTTATTATCACAAATATGAAAAGATGTTTATAGAAGATAAAAAACAAAACACCTTTATTTTTCAATACTTAATTTTTGCTTTTATTGTGGCAATAAGAGCAATTTAATTATAGCAGGATTAGTAGAGGGAGTAGCTTATGCTTAATACTATTGAATTAAAAGAATTAAAAAAAACTTTTAAAGACGAATTTGAGTTAAATATACCATATATAAAATTTACCAATGAACATATAAATTATCTTTGTGGGGATAATGGATCAGGAAAATCTGTCTTGCTTAGAATAATAGGGGATATAGATAATAAGTTTGAAGGAAAGAAAAACACTTCAATAAATGAAAAAAGAATTTTATATCTTACAAATTCGGATATTTCTTTTCCTTACCTAACACTGAAAGAAGATATTGAATTATTTGAAAATATATATTCCTTTAAAATAGATGAATCTAAAAAATATACATTGTATAGTGATGATCAGATAGATAGACTTTCCGTGGAATCTTCATTAGGAATGAAAATTAAGGTTGGTCTTAGTATGTTACTAAAAAGTGATTTTTGGGATTTAATAATATTAGATGAAGCGATATCCGCTATAGATCAGACCACAAGAAAAAAAGTTATTTTAGAGCTTGAAGAAAGATCAAAAGAAGGCTCCATTGTAATAATTACTACTCATGACGGAGTGAATATAGATAGTAAAAAAATAAAAAAGATATATATAAGAAATGGAGAATTGTATGAAGGGAGATAAAAAAGATTATACAAAATATATTTTTTTCCTGACATATTATGGATCGTTTATTTTACTTTTATTCGAAATTACTTCAGGTATGCCTCAAATGAATGATTTAAAAAAAATATTTGTAAATGTTAATAAATTATATTTAGCACTTACAGTTGTATCAATTATATTCTTAACAGTTATTTTTTTATTTCAATATTTTATTTTGAAAGCATTTATAAAAGATAATAGTAACGATGAAAATATTATTGCAATTCCAATTTTGTTGACAGATTCTTTTTTATCCGTAGCAGCGTTGTTATTATCTATTTTATGTAAAAATATTATTAATATAATTCCAATAATTAATATTATTATAGGACCGATTTTATTTTACTTTTTAGTTAAGGATAGATTATCAAAAAGAGATGCAGTTGTAGCAACAATAATTAAATTTGCGTTTTATTTAATGAATCTACCATTATTATTCCATTAAGACTAATTATAAATTAGGTTGGTTTTTCACGGCTTTATACGATTTCACTATTTTATCAGTTATAACTTATAAAATATTAATTTTTACATTAAATTTCACTTATAAGTGTGATAAACTGTGATTAATTAAGTAGAAATGAGGGTAAAGTTTTATGATCAAACGCGAATTGTATATGAGTCGTATTCGTCCATTTATTGGAACTGATTTGATTAAGGTCATGACTGGTATACGCCGATGTGGAAAGTCAGTTATGTTGAAACTGATTCAGCAGGAGCTTACAGAATCTGGTGTTAGTTCGACTCAGTTTATTTCAATCAACTTTGAAGATATGTGCTATTCACATCTCCTAACTGTTCAAGCATTGAATGACGAGATTGTCAAACGTGCCAAAGAGATTGGCGGTAAGGTTTATCTCTTTTTTGATGAGATTCAGGAGGTTAAAGACTGGGAAAAGTGCGTTAATTCTTTACGTGTCTCTTTGGATTGTGATATTTACATTACTGGGTCGAATGCAAAGTTACTGTCTAGTGAGCTTGCAACTTATTTGGGTGGTAGATATGTGGAGTTTGTGATATATCCTTTCTCCTTTGGGGAGTTTATAGAGCTGTATCATTCTGTTAACCCCGATGTATCCAATCAGCAGTGTTTTCAAGAATACTTGCTTGCTGGGGGCATGCCTTATCTTGCAAATCTACGTTATGAAGATGCACCGTCTAAGCAATATCTTCATGATTTATTTAATTCGGTTCAGCTTAAGGATATTGTGAAACGTAATAAAATTCGTGATGTTGATTTGCTTGAACGAATCATTGCTTACGTGATTGCTAATGTTGGAACGACTTTTTCTGCAACGTCTCTTGCAAAGTTTTTGAAAAACGAGCATCGTACTGTAGCTCCCGAAACAATCCTGAATTATATAAAATACTGTTGCGATGCGTACTTGTTCTATCAGGTGAAAAGAGAGGATTTGCAGGGAAAGCAGGTTCTTTCTTCTAATGAGAAGTATTATATTGCTGATCATGGTATACGTGAGGCTATCTTCGGTGTCAATATGCGAGATATTAATCTCGTTTTGGAGAATATTATATATTTAGAATTGCTTCGCCGAGGTTATGAAGTGACTGTTGGCAGAATAGGTGACAAGGAAATTGATTTTGTATGCAGTAGGAGCGGTGAAAAGTTGTATGTTCAGGTCACTTATTTACTTGCTTCAGAGGAAACGGTTAGTCGTGAGTTTGGAGTGTATGATGCTATTCGCGATAATTTTCCGAAATATGTTGTTTCTCTCGATGAGTTTGATATGAGTCGAAATGGGATTAAACATAGGAATGTTCGAGATTTCCTTTTATCTGATAAATGGAACTGACATTGATACAAAATGCTCTTATAAGTAAGGCAGGCGATTCACTAAGAAGGTAATATATAGATTTATATTTTGGGATATGTCGTATGAAATAGATAGAAAAATATTAAATAGAAAATAAAAAAATTACTGGACAAAGAGTAAAAAATGGTGTACAGTATTCCACAACATAAAAAAGGAGATAAAAAATGAGCAATCTTTTAAGAACTATAGTGTCAATTATTATTATTATTAAAAGTAGGACCTAGGCGTTATTTAGTAACGCGAGTAGGTTCTCATTCAGTATACATTAAAGAATGGAACCTACTAAGATTGTTCAGGCGATCCATTCTTAAATGGATCGCTTTTTTTTATTTTTTTGAACAAGGAGGAATAGATATGAAAAAATTGGAATTTGAGAGTACAACGCAGGAAATACAAAGAAAAACGCTATTTCGTAATGGAATGGTTGTTGTAACGACTCTTATAGGTTCCGGATTTGCTAGTGGGCAAGAGACTATGCAGTATTTCACGGCATATGGAACTAAAGGCCTTATGGGAATTTTGCTAGCTATGTTGGGATTTGCCGTTGTTACAGCTATACTTCTTAAATTTGGTCAAAAGTTTAAAGAAAAAATAGCAAATGAAGTTTATGATTATTTCTTTGGCCGGTACTTAGGAGCATTTACTAAATTTTATATTCCTTTTTTCGCTTTTATGGTTGGTGTTGTAATGATTTCAGGTGCAGGAGCTACAATGAATGAATACTTTAAAATTCCAACATGGATGGGAACAATTATAATGGCGGCTTGTGTGCTGGTAGCAACTTTTTTTGGATTACATAGATTGGTTACTATTACAAGTAGAGTAACTCCTATAACTATAGGATTTTGCTTATTTGTTGTGTTATATACATTTGCTTCCGGAGATTTCAATTTTCATGGTGTAGATTCTATTTTAGAAAATTCATCTCATGTTCATTATGCTGTAGGACAAGATACTAGATGGTGGTGGCTCAGTGCAATTAATTATGTTGGAGTGAATTATGTGTGCGGGATTCCTTTCTTTTTCGCATTAGGAAAATATAACAATTCCCAAAAAGAGGCTAAATATAGTGGACTTATGGGAGGAATATTGTTAATGCTTACAGCCGGTTTAATTAATATTGCATTACTTGGTCATACAGAGCTTGTCTTATCTTCTGAGATACCTATGCTTGCACTCGCAAATAGAATCTCATTTTGGGCAGGTGGTATGTTCGCTTTAATAATGTTAGAGGAAATATTTTCTACAAGTGCCTCATTAGTATGGTCAGTTACAGATGCTCTTACAAGGAGGAAAACGAGTCAAAAGCGTGAACGTTTAACAATGATTGCTGTAGTACTTGCTATCTTAGTTGGCGGACAATTTCCTTTTGGTAAATTAGTAAATCTTTTTTATCCTTTTACAGGATGGCTTGGTGTAGTCCTTTGCTTTGCAATTATAGGACATGGAGCTTATGATTGGTGGCTTTCAAAATCCAAATATACTATGCAAGACAAAGTACAAGACGATGCTCAGAGCAATTAGTGTTAAATCGAAGACGATGCTCAGATCAATTAGTGTTAAATCGAAGGGGTGAAAAAAATGACTTTAAATAGAGAAAATTCTAAATCACATATACAAAAAGAAATGAAATATTTTGCACAGACAGGCCGTATCAATTATTGCGACATTGTATTCGTAAATGGAAAAGGTGCTAAGCTTTATGACAAGGATGGGAACGAATATGTAGATTTGCTTGCTAGTGCTTCTGCTATAAATGTGGGACATTGCCATGAAAAAGTCGTTAAGGCAGTAAAAGATCAGTGTGAAAAGCTTATTCATTATACGCCGGCTTATTTTAGTCATCCATTGGTTTATTCCTTACAGAAAAAATTAGTGCAGCTTACACCGGGTAATTTTCCTAAAAAGGTACTTTTTGGTAATTCAGGTTCGGACGCTAATGATGGTATGATTAAATATGCAAGAGCATATACAAAAAGGCCATACATTGTTACATTTACAGATGCATATCATGGCTCTACATACGGTTCTCTTACAGAATCTGCTGTAAGCCTTAATATGAGAAAAATGATGGGACCTTTTGTAGGAGGTATTTATCAGCTACCTTTTCCAGACATGTATAGGAGACTTAAAGGAGAGAGTGATGAAGATCTAACAGAACGCTACCTTGATAATTTTAGGTTGGCATTTAGAACATATTTACCGGCTGATGAAGTAGCAGCGGTACTTGTAGAACCGATTCAGGGAGATGGAGGAATAAGGACAGTTCCAAAAGCCTTCTTTCAAAAATTGTATGCACTTTGCAAGGAAAATGGCATTTTATTTATGGTTGATGAAATTAATCAGGGACTTGGAAGATCGGGAAAAATGTGGAGTATTGAGCATTTCGGCATAGAACCTGACCTTTTAGCAACAGCAAAGTCTTTGGCTTCGGGGATGCCTTTGTCCGCAATTATTGGGCGAGCTGAAATCATGGATAGTTTGCCGGCTCCGGCACATCTTTTTACAACATCCGGTAATCCTGTTTGCTGTGCTGCAAGCCTTGCTACACTTGATGTAATTTTGGAAGAAGACCTTGTTGAAAAATCAAGGAGTGAAGGAGAATATGTAAAGAAGAGATTTAAAGAAATGCAAGAAAAATATGAATGTATAGGAGATGTAAGAGTCTTCGGCTTAAATGCAGGAATTGAACTTGTAACTGATAGGAAAACTAAGACGAAAAATTCTGATTGTGCAAATAAAATTATTTATTATCTTTTTGATCACGGTGTAGTTATGATAACTTTAGGCGGTAATACTCTTCGCTTTCAGCCACCTTTGGTGATAAAAAAGGAGGAGCTTGATTTTGCACTTTCCACTATAGACGATGCTTTTAAAGCTTATGAGGAGGGGAAACTTACTACACCTGCAGACAGACATATAGGATGGTAAATATTAAATAATATTAAAGTATCCGACGTGCTTTTTAAAATTATGAACTGACCCCCAAAAGTTGGACTTAAAAATCAACTAAAGGAGGTTGTATTCTATAAGAGAAGTTATTCCAATAAAGAATAACCTCAAATATAAAAATACAAAAGATCAAGCCTATCTATGATTATTAAAATTAAATAACTGGAGAAAAGGATAATACGATTGTCTTTTTCTTTTTCTAAAGCTGATACACGAATTTTTGATTGATGGGAATCTTTTAAGCAGTTTTCTGAAAGATTCCTTTTCACTTTCAGAAACTCTTTTATATTTTATGCCAAGTGAATTACAGAAAACCTCAATGTATTTATCTATGATGTTTCCAGAGGATTTCATAATTACCTAATGCAGATTTTGAAATGCCAGTAAAACTAGATAATTCTTCTAAGTTTAGATTATGTGCAACTCTTAAATCCTTTAAGCGTTCTTGTAAGGTTATTTTACACTTCATAATAGATAACCTCCTTGATACAAAATATTCTTAATAAGCATTATATCATACCATTTCTACAATCGTGGAAAAGTGGGGACAAAATGAACTATTCCAAGATTAAGGACATAAGGGAATAGGCATAAAAATTTAATATCCTACAGACAGATGTCCTTTGAAAATTAAATGAGCGATCTGTAAGGATATGTATCTATGGGGAAGTAGGCGATGATATAAGCTTGCCAAATAGAATAAAACATCGCTGTAAGATTCAGGGGTAGAAACTATACCAGGTGTAACCGACAAAAAACAAAAGTAGTTGTAAAAATGTTTGAATCGGGGTTATAATAGAAGTGTAGTCTAGGGACTCAAATATTTAGAAAAGCAAAAATCTTAGGGGTATTGTCTTATGATTAAAAACAAATTAGCCAAAATGTTGACCATCTGTTTAATGTTTGTATTTATCATTGGCACTTTCTGCAAGACTGTGCATGCAGAAAGTAAGAGAGAAACAGAGCCTAATAATACTATGGAAACTGCTGAAACAATTATGGCAAACCATGAAACCGCTGCACAGGCAGTCAGTGGTAGTCGTCCTAGCCAGCATGTAGTTAAAGGAAGTACAAGTAATACTGACGAGGATTGGTTTAAGGTATATTTATCAGCTGGAACGCAGTATGTTACTTGTAATGGTGATTATTCTTTTGAATTTGAGGTTCGTAATCCAAACGGCAGTCTTGTTTTAGATAAAATATATACAAAGACAGGATTTGGTTCAACAGCATATCCGTTTGTGGCATCTATAGATGGATATTATTATGTGAAAATTAAAGGAATTACATCATCATCTTCAGACTATATATTGCTAGTAGGTGGTCCAATCTATTCTGTTGCAAAGTGTAAAGTGGAAACGCCTACTGTAAACATGGCAAATGGCAGCGATAGTTCATCATCTATAGATTTACGATTTGAGAGTGCTCTGCCAGAAGATGCTGTAGTATATATGCTTTCAATGAGTGGAATAAGAACTACTGCGGTAGATGGTATTTCAGTTAGAAATCTTAGTAGCAATAATACGGTTAACTTATCTACATATACGTGGGATAAATCGGGATTAGTATCTTTAAACATGCCATTAAAAGGCAGATGGTCAATAACGTATGGCTATAGTCAGGATATATCTTTCAATCCTACTATTTCTTTGTATTATGCATATCCGGTTACATCAACATATGTTAAGGATAATGTTGTGATTATACAATAATTTTAGAAAGAGTGATGATATGAATGTTGATTTTTTTCCTTTTAGTAATTCACTTCAAATTCTAGGTCGTAGACAGAGTTTGTTAAATATTATTTGCAATCAGCAAAGTGTTACTCAAAGTAGGAAAAAAGACTTATTTGTTAGAAATACAATATATGATACAGGAATTTATACAGCTTCAGCAGGAAAAAGAACTAAAATGATTTCAAATAGTATATTATCTGCTATGAATAATGATATTTCTAAGGTACGAAAACAAGGCGCTATATACGAATGCGAAGGAACATTTTTTACAGCGGAGCAGATACCTAAAATCAGTGGAACTTCTTTGAATGAAATTAAAGTGAAAGGTAATGTCATTGACTTTGGGAAGAATAAGTATTTTAAATATGTTTCCAGTGATGGACAGGAGCATTGTTTATATACAGATAATAAGGGGATAGGCTCTATTGTTTCCGAGATTATGCGTGGCGAGCCTTATGATCCGGTGTTGGAAAGGTATGCGAGATTTTGGAATTATATGATGACAAAAGACCCGGTATATGTTCAGTTGTCTTATTCAGATGGAGAAATAAGAGAATATATGGAAAATGCAGGAATAAAAAATGGCTTTTTCACAGTAAAAATGGGAGATAGGGAAACAACACAATTTTATTCTGCCACTAAAACAACAAGTCCAATTCAGTCTAAGGAACGATATGACGCAACATACAAGAATTTGACCACTGGTGGTATTCTGCTTGATGAATATGAACCTGGAGATATTTTTAAAATTGGTGGGAAGGAATATGCTTTAAGTGAATCTCATACATTGGACATACCATACGGAGAGGATATTTATAGTATAGAGTACCCGAGTAATTATAAGTTTGGTAAAAAAGTTGAAGAATAATAAGGAATTCCTTTGAGGTGGACTAGAAAGTGGGGTTCAGATCAAGGGAATTTTATATATTCTTATATAAGTAGCATTATACGTTAATAGAGTTTTTATTGCGGAAGGTTTCACTTATTTCGTGACATGGACTAAAACAAGTCTCTTTTCATCATGCATATTGCATAAAATAATGCAAAAAGAACTCAAATGGGTTCATAGACATGTTGAAAATGGATGGAACAGAAAATAAAGCAAGATGAGATATTTATTGGTAAGAATATCTGGCGTATAAGAAAAGAAAAAGGAATCAGGCAAACGGAAATGGTTGCATTGTTGCGGTTGGAGAATGTAATGATTACGAGAGAAGCATTGGTAAAGATAGAACTGGAATCCAGCACTTTTAAGTTGTTTTAACAGATTTTCGGGTGGACAAAACGAGTTGGTAAAAACCCCGATAAGTATTGAAATATCAATGTAAATTAAGGTTATATCTTCTTATAAAAATAGACTTTCGGAGGAAGATATAATGAAGAATGTAAAATGCTCTATTTGCGGGAATACTTGTATAAAATACGGGAAGAATAAATCAGGAACTCAAAGGTGGTTTTAAAAGCAATGTTCATCAATAACAACGCCTAAAATAGATAATGATGCGAAGCAATTAAAGAGCTTTTTAAATTGGCTTTTTAGCAGAAAAACACAGGACAGTATGCCCGGAAATGGAAGGACATTTAGAAGAAAAACATCGAAATTTTGGGATATTTGGCCAATTTCATATATTTTGTCAGATTAAGCGTTATACAACGAGTAGACCAAAAACGGCGGCAGGAATGGAATTATATATGCTTGCAAAGGATTTATTGTACGTAAATACCGAAAAAGAAGCCTTTGAATGGAAAAATAGATTTATAGAATGGGTAAAAAAATATGATAAATTTTTACACGAAGTAACTATAGATGAAATGGGAAATACAAGACCTACGCATGACAGGCTTGTAAAAGCTAAGAACTCTATCATAAGGCTTTTAAATGAAGGAAATATGTTTACATATTTATCAAACGATATATCTATACCATCAACTAATAACAGAATTTAAGGTATGAATTCAAGGCTACGAGCAATGCTTCGAGATCATAGGGGATTATCAATAGATAGACGAATAAAAGCGGTCTTTTGGTGGTGCTATATGCATTCACCAAAGCCGCTTTTAACATCTGAAATACTAGATTTAATGCCTACGGATGAAAGTATTGCTGATATTTATAGAAAACTTAATCAAAGAGAAAACATAGATAAAAGCCTTCCTAGTTGGGGAGATGCAGTTGTTTGGGGAGAACTACATCGACCATCTAATTATCCTGTTTATTGGGATTAACCACCAACGGTTTTTGTCCTATAAGCCTTAGAATTCAAGTTAAAAGACTTTTTATAATATTTCAAACTATCAAAATCAACCGGAAAACTTTGTTAGCATACTAAAAGAAGAAATTTACTTTTTAACACTTCTTACTGCTATATAGTGAAGAGAGTCATCGGATGTTGTAAATAATTTTTTCATTGCAAGGAATTGGGCTTTATTTTTATCTTTCATTGCATTTTCCTGTATTTTTTTTGCATTTTCTTCACCTTCATCGATAACCATACCTTTGTCAGACATAAGAGTCATAGGTGCATCCTGTGAAATAATATCTGAAAAACCTTGATTAGAAAAAAGATTTATCCAATTTTCTTTTGTAAGAGGTGTAACGGGAACATTTATAACTTTCCTTAGCTTCTCTACTAATGCGTTGTTTTCTTTTACAAGCATAACATCATGAGTTAAAAGAACGCCTCCTTTTTTTAGTACTCTAAAATACTCAGATACAGCTTTGCTTTTATTTTCGTTTGGCAGCATTGTTAGCATAGCTTCGTTTATTACAATATCAAAAGAATCATCCGGAAAAGGAAGTGATAAGGCTGATCCAACATACAATTTGATTTTATCTGATAGATTTTCTTTTTCTATTGTTTTTTTTGCATTATCGATTGCTTTTTTATTTATATCGACTCCAACAGCATTCAGGTTGTATTTCTTTGAAAGATTTATGAGAGTTTCCGCTTCATTGCATGCAACCTCAAGGACTTTGGAATCTTCGTTCATAGTTACCTGTGATAATAGCCAATTTGTAGCTGTTATTCCGCCTGGACGAAGCTTCTTTTTCCCTAGTCTTTTTAACAAAAAATGACCCATTTCTTTTATCATAACTTTCTCCTTTTATAAAATATAGATTGTAATATTAAAATTTAAGACACAAGCTTACTATTAAGATACAAGCTTATTATTAAGACGCAAGCTTATTATTAAGACGCAAGCTTATTATTAAGACGCAAGCTTATTATTTTGACATAACAAGAAACATTTTAAATTTTGTAATAGATTTTACATTATGTGTGATATCTTTAGGAAAAACTATCTGTTCCCCTTCGTGTATCTTCATTTCTTTACCGTCAACATATACATATGCATTTCCTTCAAGAGCGAATAGTAGAGCATCACCCGGTGCAGAATGAGGGGTTAATTCTTTCCCTTCGTCAAAAGCCATAAGCATTACTCTTAGATTATCTTTCACTATTAGAGGGAGCTTAACAATTGTATCTTTTTCGTAACTAATTACTTCTTTAAGGTTTAATATTTCACCTTTATTGATATTTTCCATATTTATTTTATTCTCCTTATTTAATTTAAAATTGTTATCTAAAGCTAACTAACTTTATATTAAACGAGAAAAAAACTAATGTCAAATGGATAGTTTAGTAAGATATTAAGCAAGTAAATTGAAAATTAATGAGTAAATTTATTGGGTAATTTATTGAGCAATTTATTTAGCTTTATCGGGAGTTGCAATTTTTTCATCACGACGACGTTCAAGATACCACTTGCTAATGGCAGTAGCTATGATGATAATATATCCTATGATGCTGTAACAATCCGGAATTTCTCCTAAAAATGTGAAGCCGAGCAAAGCTGCAAATAAAACCTGAGTATAATCAAACACGGATATCGCATTGGCAGGAGCAAACGTATATGCTTTAGTGACAAAAACCTGCCCAACGACTGAGCATAATCCAGATAAGAATAAAAAGCCGGTTTGTTTAAGAGTCATTGGACGATATTCCCAAATCGCTACCGGTAAAATTGAAATTACGGAAGAAGCAGAAAAAGCAAAGATGATTAATGATCCTTTAACACCTCCAAGCCCTAGTTTCCTCACAAAAGTATAGGCAGAGCCGGCACCTAATCCACCTAAAACACCTATTAAAGCCGGTAAACTCACAATCCCACTTGTAGGCTTTGCTACAAAAATTGCACCTATTAAAGCTAGAAAAACGCTGCCGATTGCTAAACGATTAGGCTTTTCATGCAAGATAAAAATAGACATGATTATAGCAAAAAATGGTGATAACTTTTGCAAAATATTTGAATCCCCTAACGGTAGATGTTCTATAGCTATAAAGTTTGATACAAAGCCTACTGTTCCGCAGGCACAGCGTCCTATCAAAGGCCAACGATTGCATGGAGCAACATAAAATTTCTCTTTTGACTTGATTAACATAAAGAATGCAAATATTGTAGTAATTAAATTTCGGAATATAGCTTTCTGCATTATAGGGACATTACCGGATAATTTGACGAAAAAAGCCATTCCGGCAAAACCTAAAGCGGAAATAACAATTGCAGTTATGCCCTTAGTATAAGATCTCTTCGCACTGATATTTTCCATAGCATTCCTCTTTCTTATTCAGCCTAAATATATGTTTAATGAAGTTTATGTTGGCTGCAACTAAATAATTATAGCTTAAATTATAGAAAATAGCACGAAGAAAATTACATCTTAATTAATCTTGTACAACATAAATGTATTAATTCACTATCGTGAGTAACGACAATAATTGTTTTTTTCATAGATTTAAGTTTTAATAACAATTTTGATATTTCTTGCATATGAAAATAGTCTAATCCGCTAGTTGGTTCATCTAAAAGAAGAATCTTTCTATCTGATGAAAGAGCACATGCAAGTGCCAGTCTTTGCTTTTGCCCACCTGATAGGCTCTGAGGATGACGATTCTCCAGCATTTCTAAATCAAGCTTTTTTAAAATATTAATAGCTTTTTCTTTTTTATTTTTGGTATTTTTAGGTAAACTAATTAAAACCTCATCTAAAACACTTTCCGTAAAGAGCTGATTAGCTGTATTTTGCATAACTATAAAACAGATTTTTTTACGTTCTTTATTATTTAGGATATGATTTTTATATTCAAAAATACCTTTGCATTTCTTTTCTAAACCGCAAAAGCAATTTAAAAAGCTAGTTTTCCCGGCACCATTTTTCCCAACAATTGCAGTAATTTGATTAAGTGCGATGTTAAGTGATTTAATATTTACTATGTCTTTTTTGTCATCATTATATGAAAATTTAAAATCTTTTAATGTAATTACTTCATCATCTTTTTTTAAGGAAGGCATATTAATCTGCATTGGTGATTCCATAAATATAGTTCTAAGTCCCATTTCTTTAAAATCTATTTTTTTAAGTAAATCTTTTTGCCCTGCTTTAATGTCTTTAACTATTGCACCTTCCTTCATAATTACTAAATGATCTATGATATCAAATAGATATGATATACGATGTTCAGAAACAACAATAGTTTTACCTTCTTTTTTCCAATGTAAAATCAATTTTCTAAGCATTAAAGTAGCTTCATAATCTAAATTTGCTGAAGGCTCGTCCAACAAAATTATTTTTAATCCGGAAACTTCAATTGATGCACAAGCTATTTGCTGCTTTTCGCCATCAGACAGATAAAAAATATTACGATCCATCAATGCTTCTATATGTAGATCAGAAACGGTCTTATCAATACGTTTAAAGATATCTGATTCTAATAAGCCTTGATTTTCACATGAAAAAGCTAACTCACTAGTTGTATCTACATTATAAAATTGAGATTTGGGGTTTTGAAAAACACTGCCAACAACATAAGATAAATCATATAAGGTATTATTTTTAAAAGAGTGATTATTTAATAATATATCGCCTCTTAAATTTCCTTGATAAAATCGTGGAATTAATCCATTTATAAGACGAATAATCGTCGTTTTACCGCAGCCTGATGGTCCACTTATTAAAACTAATTCACCATCATTAATGGTTAAATTAATATTTTTTAAATCATTTGTATTTTTTTGATTTGTAGTTCCATATTGAAAATAAACATTTTTTAATTCGATCATAAAATTACTCCTACAAGATTAAGTAGCCGGAAGAATATGACAATCAAAGCAAATATTAATAATAACCAATCCTGTATTCTAAAACCAATTTGACAAATATTAGTTCTCTTAATTGGTGATCCTAATCCCCGAATTAAAGCAGCAGCTGATAATTCTTCACCGATTCGAACGCTAGAACTAATCATAGGAATTAGCTGATATTCTAATATTTTTTCAATACCGACTGTAGTGATATGAATATTTCGCATATCCATTGCACGACAAATAGATTTCATTTCTATTAAAATCGTTGGAAACATTCTAAACATAACTGACATTGGAATAGTAATAGCCTTTGGCATGTGAATTTTTTCCATTGCAGAAATAAATTCACTAACGGAAGTTGTTGATATTAAATAATCTCCCATGGCAAATGTTACTACAAAGCGTGTAAAAATATTTCCACACATTAGTGCAATAAATTTTAATGGATAAGGTAAATATGGAATCACAAAAAGACAACTATATCCAATTATTAGCATTAAACCTACATGATAAAATTTTTTCCATTGCTTTTCTATCAAAAGTAAAATAAAAGGAAGAATAGATAACAAAAATCTAATGTAATTAAAATATGAGTCGCCGACGCCTCCAAGCACAAAAATCGCTAATATTAAAACAAATAATATTTTTATTCGAGGATCTAGAAAACCACGCCTTTTCTCTTGTGAAAGCTTAGACGAGTACTTCATCAAATAAGACCTGCTTTCTCAAAATGCTTTTTAAGAACCTTTTGACCAATTAATCCGCCTAAGATGCCACAAATAAAGCAAGAGATTAAAAGAACAATTGCCATCCAACCGGGCATTAGCTTGGAAACAGAAGCTGCATAGGCTTTTCCAAGATTTGCACGCTGAGCAAAATATTTTGAACGATTAGTAAATAATGGTAAATAGTTTCCAAAAATCCATAGACTGAAAAATCCATAAGCTATAACGGCTTTTCTGGCACTACTATATTTTCCGCTCTTAAAAATAATTTCTGCAATTAAGCCGGAAATAGCACTAGTTAATAAGGGCCATAATCCCATTCCGGTAAATAACATTAATAGTCCCATAATGATTGCCATAATAAAAATCATCTTTGTTTTTTTTACTTTTGTTAAAAAAAGCATAAAAGGAATACCACCTACAATTGGAACAAATACCGAGAGAAGTGGTAGAAAAATAGGTATCATTCCAAGCATTGCTACAAAAAATAAAATAACAAAATAGATTGCACCAAATATACCAATATTCATAAGATCATGACCATTTAATTTATTGTCATTATTTATATTTATATTATTGTCATTATTCATATTGATGTCATTATTCATATTATTGTTATTATTCATAATAAGCTCCTCCTTATTAAATTAAATCTATTTACTTAATTCCCAATTTATAGCTTTATTTCTATTGCTAATAAGCTTACGATAAATGCCATTTTGATTCATTAATTCGTCATGCCTACCCTTTTGAACAATTTTCCCTTTATTAATTACCAGAATTTGATCTGCATTTTGTACTGTTTTTAAACGATGAGCAATCATAATTACCGTTTTTTCTTCTGTCAATTTTTGAATAGCGTGTATCAAATCATTTTCATTTTCAGGATCAACATTAGCTGTCGCTTCATCTAAAAAGATAATTGGTGAGTCCTTTAAAATTGCACGAGCAATTGATATACGTTGCTTTTCACCACCTGAAAGATTAGCTCCACCTTCACCAATAATTGTGTCATAACCATTTGGAAGAGAGGAAATGAAATCATGGCAACAAGCCTTTTTTGCAGCTAAAATAACATCTTTCATTGGCGTGTCAGGTCTTTCAAAGCGAATATTATTTGCAATTGTGTCATGAAAAAGATAAACAGATTGAAAGACAAAGCTAAAATTGTTCATTAAAGAATCCATATCATATTCTTTAACATTATGACCACCAAATATAATTTCTCCATTATCAACATCCCAAAAACGAGCTAATAAATTTATTAATGTCGTTTTACCACTGCCGGAAGGACCAACAATAGCTACTTTCGTTTTTTCAGGAATATAGATAGAAATATCGTCAATTATTTTCTTTTTAGCATATGAAAAAGAAATATTTTTGACATCGAAATCATATTTCGTAGGTTTAATATCTGCTCCTGAAATATCCATTTTCGGGATATTTAAAATATCTTGAACACGATCAACACTAAGGTCAACAACACGCAAAAGAGCAGAATATTGACCTGCACTTTCAAGACTGGAGTAAATGATAAAAGCAGAAATAACCATAACGATTGCAATTAAAGCATCCATACTATGAAAGCAATAAAATATACAAGAAAAAGCAATCATAAAGACTCCTGTTAATTTCGCTATTAAGCTTTGCAATGACATAAATGGAATTAATTTTAATTCCATTTCAATATTTATCATCTTATTAGCTAAGATAGCTTCATTTACTTCTTTACATTTAGATCCTGTTAAATGATATGATTTAACTTCTGCCATACCTTGAATATATTCCAAAACTTTTTCGACAAGCTTTTCATCATAGTTAATCTTTTTATCAGCTAATGTGGATGCTGCCTTTTGTAATTTGCTATTAGCTAATAGAAATAAGATAAAACCAAATAATAATATGAGTGCAATTCTATAATCAAAGAAAAAAAGCATTAAAATAATTAAAGCTGTTGTTAATAATCCTTCACAAACAAGCATAATGACGCGTGTTGCTACATTTTCAAGATTTTCCATAACATTTGTTGTTACAGAAGTAATCTTACCAATACTATTATCATTAAAATAACCCATTGGAAGATAACGCATATGCTCTGCTATATAAATTCTTTTCTTAGCACAAGTATCATATCCGGCTTCTGTTTGTAGCATAGTTGATTTTGCTGTAAAAAGTCCTTCAAAAAAAACACTAATAAGCATAATCCCCAAGGCTAAAAGAATATCATGATTTTCTATATTACCTCTTAAAAGTGCATGAATAATTACTGCAATAGCAGGAATTTTTAAAGCTATAAAAAATGACTTAAAGACATTAAACCATATTGATATAAAGAATTTTTTACGATTTTCTATATTACAGAAGGCAAAAAACTTTTTTATAATTTTAATCATAATATTTTACCTCCATATGATTATTCCACATTTTTTCGTATAAACCATGGTGAGAAAGCAGGGTATTATGTGTTCCATGATCAATTATTAAGCCATTATTAACAACATAAATACAATCGGATGAAGTGATCGTTGAAAGTCTGTGAGCAATTACAATTAGTGTTTTTCCTTTAGTAAGTTCGCTAATTGACTTTTGAATTAATGCTTCATTTTCCGGATCCATATATGCTGTTGCTTCATCTAAAATCACAATTGGTGCATTCTTTAGCATGGCTCTAGCAATCGTTATCCTTTGCTTTTCGCCACCTGAAAGATGATTTCCAAAAGCTCCTACCTTTGTATCGTAGCCATTTTCTAGATTAAGGATAAAATCATGGCAACCACTTTTTTTAGCGACTTCGTAAACTTCTTCATCACTTGCATTAGGGCGACCTAAACGAATATTTTCTCGAATTGTCATATTGAATAGAAAATTATCTTGTGAAACAAAAGCAACCTTATCAACATAATCTTGCAAAGGAATATCACGAATATCTATATTACCTAAGGTTATTTTACCCTTATTTACATCCCATAGAGAAGCAATTAAACGAGCAATTGTACTTTTACCACTACCGGAAGGCCCAACTAAAGATACAAAGCTCCCTTCAGGGACAGCTAATGATATACCATGTAAGACTTCTTTTTCGTTATATGAAAAATAGACATTATCTAATTTTATAGTATTATCTTTTATGAAATTATCTTTAGTGATTTCTTTTTTTGATGGGCGTTTCATATTAGGTGTATTTAGGATTTTTTGGACTTCACCAAAAATAGTACTCATTTTCATAAAATCATCAGAATAACTCATTAAAGTAATAAGAGGAGTTATTAATCCAACAGATAAAATCAAAATAGTAATAAAATTTTGTGCTGAAAGAGTTTGATTTTTAACTAAAAAACTACCAATTGGCAAAACAAAAATTAATGTTGCCGGCATAATAACCATTCCTGAAGTAAAAGGGACGATACTTTTTTTCATCCAATAAATATAACTATTAGCTTCTTCGTTCGCACTATGGACAAAACGCTCATAAGAGCTCTTTGTCTTACCAAAAACCTTGATTACTTGAATACCGCCAATATATTCTACAGCCATATCATTTAATGCTTTTGTTGCATCGATTGTATGCTGATAAAATTTATCACTTTTTTTCATCATATATGCATAACAAAATAGTCCTATCGGCATTGTTAAAATAGCTGCTAAACCCATTCTCCAATCCAGAATAAAAATATATACCATAATAAAGAGAGGAACTAATAAATTAGCTGTAAATTCAGGAACAATATGAGCTAATGTTGTTTCAATACTATCAATACGTTCAATAAGTGTATTTTTTAAAGCACCGGAGCTCTCATAAAGCACAATTCCAAGAGGTATTTTAGCTAATTTTTCAAGACATTTTTTCCTTATTTCAGAAAGTACTGTAAATGTCGCTTTATGACTTAAACTCGTACTTAAAGCATGAAAAACTACACGAAGGATCCAAAAAATAGTCATTAAAAATAAGGCCTTTAGATAGAAAGATAGATTTCTATTTTCAGTCATAAAGCCATGAACAATTCGTATGACGATAAAATAAGGAGCTATTGAAAAAGCTACGCCAATTATCGCAAAAATGACACTAAAAACATATTGTTTTTTATGTTCACCCGTTTGTGCCAATGCCCATCCTATAGGTGAAGAATGCTTTTTTGATTTATTCATAATAAGATTTCCTTATAATAATTTGTTAGGAATAGTAAATAGTATAAGTAAGTCGAAACTGGATAGTATAAGTTAGTTAAAACTAAATAGCATAAGTATAAGTTAGTTAAAACTAACTTATAAATAAAAAAATTTTGCCATAGCATTATATTCTTTTGTGTTGATTATAATACGAATTGTATATGTTATCAATTAAATTAAATTGATCAAATTTATATATGGGTGAATATTATATAATGCAAAAAATTAAAAATTATGTTTTATTTTATAGTTTTTCTAATAGAAAAAGATGAAATAGAAAGAAATTGATATTTTTGCTATAATCGTACTATTAAATCTTTCAAATATGATACAAAATTAGTTTAAAAGTTGAAAGAAAAAAATGTACAAAAAATATACAATGTACAAAAAATATAAAGGGAGTAACTATGAAAATTAAAGAATACGAAAATTTTAAGCTTGATGAAATTGTTAATTTTTATCGTAGTGTAGGTTGGACTAATTATCTGGAGAGACCCGATATTCTTAAGAAGGCATACGAAAATTCACTTTGTGTGCTTGGAGCGTATGATTATGATAAATTAGTAGGGATTATACGAGCAGTAGGTGACGCTAAAACGATTGTATTTATACAAGATATCATAGTCTTACCGAAATATCAGAGGAAAGGTATCGGAACAAAGCTACTAAAGACACTTATGGACAAGTACAAGGACGTTTATCAGATGGAGTTACTTACGGATAATACAGAAAAAACAAAAGCTTTTTATCGTTCAGTCGGATTTATTAATTCAGACGAGGCTGGATGTGTTTCGTTTATCAGAATGTAATGGGAAATATTATGAAAAAATTAATTGACAGACTTGTAGAAGAGTCAATAGAAGCTTGTTTACCTGACAATGCAGTGAAAAAGGGACTTTGCGATTTGCCTATGAACAAGGGTAAAAGGATTTTAATTGCTATAGGAAAAGCAGCATATCAGATGGCAAAAAATGCTCTTTCTTCCGGCATTAAATTTGATTCTGCTGTTGTGATAACTAAATATGGATACCTTAAAAGCAAGCTTAAAGGAGCAGTATGCTTTGAAGCATCACATCCTATTTCTGATGATAATACTATAAAGGCTAGTCAATATGCTTATGATTTAGTTAAGGACTTAACTAAGGATGATTTGGTAGTTATGCTGATATCGGGAGGTGGGTCTTCACTTTTTGAAATTCCACTTGTAAGCTTTATTGAAATTCAAAATATAAATAATCAACTTTTAAGTAAGGGTGCAAGCATTGTTGAAATTAATACAATTAGAAAAAGGCTTTCAAAAGTTAAAGGCGGAAAATTTGCAAAGCTTTGTTCTCCTGCTACAGTCTATAGCATACTTTTAAGTGATGTTGTAGGAAATAGGCCCGATATGATTGCATCAGGTCCTACATATATAGATAAATCCACATCTGATGAAGCTCTTAATATTGTAAAAAAATACAATCTTAATATTTCCAAAAAAGCATACGAATTATTAAAAGAGGAAACTGTAAAAGAACTTTCTAATAGTATAATTAATATTTCAGGCAGTGTCGACGAACTTTGTAAAGCCGCACAAAATATACTTGAGAGTGAAGGCTATAATGTAGAAGTGCTTACAACGTGCGTTACAAGTGAAGCTAGGGAAGTTGGATTTTTGATGGGCTCCATTGCAAAATATAAAAGTATTACAAAAGAGAAAAAAGCATATATATTAGGTGGAGAAACTGTGGTTCACTTAAAAGGAAAAGGAAAAGGTGGAAGAAATCAGGAGCTTGCTTTTTCTACTGCCAAGGCAATAGAAGGACTTTCAAATGTTACTATAGTAAGCTATTCATCGGACGGAAGCGACGGACCTACCGATGCAGCGGGAGCGTATGTTGATGGATTTACAATGAAAAGGCTCTATAAAGCGGGAATTAATTTTGAAGACGTTCTATTTGAAAATGATTCTTACGATGCTTTGAATAAAATAGGACAGCTTATTAAAACCGGACCTACAGGGACAAATGTTAATGACGTTTCAATAATCCTCATAAATTAAATATAAATATCACAACGATAAGTTAATTTAGAAATTGAATATAAATATCACAACGATAAGTTAATTTAGGAATTGAATATAAATATCACAACGATAGGTTAATTTAGGATAGAAAATGTCGCTATTTTTGATAAAAAAGGGGAGGTGGGTAAAGTCCCACCTCCCTTTAATATTATTATTCTTAGTACCAGCCTCTAAGCTTCATAGCATCAGCTATTTTTTTAACAGAACTCATGAATGCAGCTTGTCTATAAGTAACATTGTAATCATGTTTAATCTTATTTATTGTATTAAAGGCTTCGTTCATTTTGTGATTCTGTTTTGTAAGAACTTCTTCTTCACTCCAGTAATATCCGCCAATATTCTGCACCCACTCAAAGTATGAAACAAGTACTCCGCCTGAGTTTGAAAGAATATCAGGAATTATGTCGATGCCTTTATCTAATAAAACTTTTTCTCCTTCGCTTGTTGTAGGACCATTAGCTCCTTCAACTATAATTTTTGCATTGATAAGGTTTGCAATATCTGTTGAAATAGCATTTTCAAGAGCGGCAGGAATAAGGATATCATAGTTTCCTTTCCAGAATTCTTCTTCTGAAATTTCCTTTGTGTTTTCTCCAAAGCCCATAAGCTTATGATTCTTCTCTTTGTAATGAGCAAGCTTTTCGTAGCTTATGCCATCCTCTGCATAAAGTGCTTTTTTGTCGATATCTTTAATTGCAATAACTTTTGCACCGAGCTTTTCAAGATGTTTTGCAGCAAATGATCCGACATTTCCAAAGCCCTGCAAACCGATTTTAGCACCTTTAATATCGATTCCCTTTTCTTTTGCAATATTACTTGCAATAATTGAAATACCAATACCTGTTGCTTCGTTTCTTCCGAGTGAGCCTCCAAATTCTACAGGCTTTCCCGTAATTACTCCGAGATTTACATTTTCACCATTAAGCTTAATATATTCATCAACCATCCATGACATTATCTGACCATTTGTGTTAACGTCAGGTGCGGGAACGTCGATTTTTTCTCCGATATATTTATGGATTCCTCTTATGAATCCTCTGCATAGCTGTTCAAGCTCTCTATCGGATAATTCTTTTGGATCACAAATAACTCCGCCTTTTCCTCCACCATAAGGGATTCCGATTACGCCGCATTTAAATGTCATCCAGAGTGAAAGTGCTTTTACTTCATCACGAGTAACATTCTGATGAAATCTTATTCCGCCCTTTCCCGGTCCTATAGCAGTATTGTGTACTGATCTAAAACCTTTAAATACTTTGATTTTACCATTGTCCATTTTTACCGGAATATTTATCTCGATAATTCTTTGAGGTTCTTTTAAAATCTCGTAGACATCATCATCTAATTTAAGTAAATCGCAGGCTTTTTTAAGTTGATTTTGAGCATTTTTAAGTGGATTTAAGTTATCATTGTTTGACATAAAGTCACCCCTTTTCTTTTGTAGAATGTATATTATAAGAAAATATGTTATACGAAAAAAATTATAATTATTTTGTATAACAAAAAATATTTTATCATAAATATTTTTATTTGAAAATTTTAAATTTAAAATTTATTAAGATGAGTTTTTATATATTAAGTTTATTTTTTAGCAAAAAGTAGTATTATTATTTCTATATGATAAAATTGTATAAATTCGGCATCAGATTCCAAAAAAGGAGTAGAAATGATAAAAATCCCAAAAATGGAGAACAATGACAAAAGATCGATAATTACTGAAGAAATTAATGTTTTACAGAGTTTACTTGACGAAATAACTCATAAAATGGCCGGTGATTATGTCTTTTTAAAGATAAAAAAAATGGTTGAGCTGTCAAAAAGTGATGAGTATGCAAAACTGGAAGAAGCTATATCCCATTTAACAAATGAAGAAATGGTTATAGTTTCTAAATATTTTTCGATTTTGCCACTTCTCATAAATATCACTGAAGACGTGGATTTTGCTTATGAAATAAACTATCAGAATAATATTAAGAAAGATTACTTAGGAAAGCTTTCTACAACAGTAAATTATGTTGCAGAAAAAGAAAAAGCAAAAGAAATACTTGAACATATCAATGTAGTTCCCGTTCTTACTGCTCATCCTACACAGGTTCAGAGAAAAACGGTACTTGAACTTACGGGAAATATACATGAACTTCTTCGTAAATATCGTGATGTAAAATCTGGTGTTGTAAATCGTGATAAATGGCATATGGATTTAAAAAGATACATAGAAATCCTTATGCAGACTGATATTATTCGTGAAAAGAAGCTTAAAGTTAAAAATGAAATTACGAATGTTATTGCATATTATCATCCGTCACTTATTCCGGCAATTACAAAACTTACAGCTGAATATAAAAGACTTGCAGAAAAAAAAGGAATTAATCTTACAAATCCTAAGCCTATCACAATGGGAATGTGGATTGGTGGAGATAGAGATGGAAATCCTTATGTAACGGCTGAAACTCTTCGTATATCTTCAATGGTTCAGACGGAAGTTATATTAACGTACTATATTGATAAATTAAACAATTTATATAGAAATTTTTCACTTTCAACAAGTCTTGTAAAGATAAGTCCGGAAGTAGAAAAGCTTGCAAAGCTTTCTCATGATAATTCAATATATCGTGAAAATGAACCATATAGAAAAGCACTTAATTATATAACTTCAAGACTTTCAAAGACGTTAAATGAGTTAAAGAACGATTCTGCACTTTTAGAAATAAATAATCATGGTAATAATTCATTTATAGAAAATGATGTCATGAATAGTAAGGATGATTCTAATATTTTGCCATATAATAAAGTAGATGAATTTAAAAAAGACTTACTTATAATAAAAGATTCACTTTTAAAAAATGGTAATGATGCACTTTTAACAGGAGATTTTAATGAACTTTTAGAAGCAGTTAATGTGTTTGGATTTTTCCTTGCAACCATTGATATGAGACAGGATTCAAGCATAAATGAATATTGCGTTGCAGAGCTTTTAAAGGGAGCGGGAATAGAAGAGGATTATAGTTCACTTTCGGAGGAAGAAAAAGTAAAAGTCCTTTTAAAAGAATTAAGAGAAGACCCAAGAACCTTATCATCTACAAATGTAGAAAAATCAGAGCAGCTTACAAAGGAGCTTGACATCTTTAAAATGGCACGCTACTTAAAGGATAAGGTTGGAGATGAGGTTATAAAACAGCATATAATTTCCCATACTGAAAGCGTTTCCGATATGTTTGAAATTGCAATTATGCTTAAAGAAGTGGGACTTATCGATAATAAAAAAACGAGAGTTTCAATTGTTCCTTTATTTGAAACTATAGAAGATCTTGAAAACTCAGGAAAGATAATGGAAGAGTTCTTGGATTATGATATTGTAAAGAGCTGGATAAAAACGAACAAAGGATATCAGGAAATAATGTTAGGATACTCCGACAGTAACAAAGACGGTGGATATCTTTCATCTGTTTGGTCACTTTATAAAGCACAGAACGAGCTTACAGAAATCGGTTCAAAACGCAAAATTAAGATAACATTTATTCATGGTAGAGGCGGTACGGTAGGTCGTGGAGGCGGGCCATCATATGAAGCTATAACATCCCAGCCATTTGGCTCAATTAAGGACAGAATTCGTCTTACTGAGCAAGGAGAAATTATTGAAAATAAATATGGAAATAAAGATGTTGCATACTATAATCTCGAAATGCTTGTTTCTGCAACACTTAATCGTATTGTAACAAAAATGCTTACAAATCCTGCTGAAATCGGTGATTTTAGAGCTATTATGGATGATGTTGAATCATATTCAAATAAAGTATATAGAAAACTCGTATTTGATAATCCTAATTTTTACGATTATTTCTTTACAGCAACACCTATTAAAGAAGTTTCAAGTCTTAATATAGGATCTCGTCCTGCGGCAAGAAAGACAATTACAGAAATTACAGGACTTAGAGCAATCCCTTGGGTATTTTCATGGTCACAAAGTCGTGTCATGTTCCCGGGCTGGTATGGAGTAGGATCGGCATTTAAGCACTTTATTGATGAGAAGGAAGGAAATCTTGAAAAGCTTCAGCACATGTATGAAAAGTGGCCATTTTTCCATGCACTTCTTTCAAATGTAGACATGGTACTTTCAAAGTCCAACATGAAGATTGCATATCAATATTCAAAGCTTGCTGAAAAGGAAGAAGTTCAAAATGTATTTAATATAATTCATGATGAATGGGAGCTTACTAGGAAGGTTATTCTTTCAATAGAAAAGCATGAAAATCTTCTTGAAGAAAATGATACATTAAAAGAAAGCCTTGAATATAGAATTCCATATTTTAATGCATTAAATTATATTCAGATAGAGCTTATTAAGCGTTTAAGACATAATGAACTTGATGAAGATTATGAGAAACTTATTCATAACACAATCAACGGAATTGCAACAGGACTTAGAAATTCGGGCTGATAAATAAATGAAATAATAAAAGAAGATAAACTCATTTTTTATATTTTTTTGAATATATAAATATAGAAAGGGAGAGACTTATTAAAAAAAATACGGTTACATATATTAAAATCGTAGTATTATCAAGCGGCTTATTAAAGAAATTTATTTTAATGGAATATTCGCCCTTTATCTTATCCATAAAATTTGTGGCGATTTTCGATTTATCATCTTCTGCTATTTTTGATAGAAGCTTTTTAGTATAAATATTTTTATACATGTGAGTGAGCTGAGTTTGAGGTAGAAGTAAAAAGAGCTGTTGAACTTTTTTTGGGAAGTATGAAAGAGGCATATAAGCACCTACTATAAATCCTATTATAGCAGAAAAAAGTCCATAAATTGCCGTTGCTGTTGCAAGACGCTTTGTGAAACTCATAAATACCATAATAAGGGCAGTAGAGGAAAGCGTAGAGATACAGTTTAGACATATAATTTTAAGAAGTACAGATATATCTATAGTATAGCCGGATATATTTATCATATATATAAAAGATATAATGGTAAAAAGGCTTGAAATGAAAAATCCTGCTATTACTGCTGAAAAGAAATATCCTAAAATAATTTCCGAACGTTTTAATGGAGATGAAATGATGTCGAAATCAATTTTTTTCTCCTTATCTTCAATCATGGTTTGAAGAACTGTATAAGGAATTGTAATTGTAGATAAAGAAATGGTAGCACTAATAATAAGAAAGTCTGAAAGTAGCAAGATATCTCCCTTTTTTATTAAAATAGGGAGTTTTTCTAAAGCTTGAATTATCGAACTTGTATATACATTTCTTAAAAATAAAAAATATAAAGAAAGTGCAATAAGAGAACTTAAAATTGAAAAAAATATTTGAAACTTATTTTTTAAATAAATAAGTATATTTCTTTCAGTAAATGCTAATAGTCTTACCATTATAATATTTCCCTTTCTATACATTAAAAATTCGATACGTATTTGCTCGGCGAGGTGCTAAAATATTCCGGTTAATTCATCTTCCTTCCTGTAATATTTAAAAATACATCGTCCATAGTGCCTTTTACATATTCAAAATCTTTTATCACATCACGATGCTCGTATAGAAACGATGTTATATCTCCCAAAAATTTTATGTTGTAGTGGTCTACGTTGTATTTGTGTTTTAAATCTTTTAAAAGGTTTTCAGCTTTTTCATTTTCTTCGGTGTACCAAATCAGTTTCGGATACGTGTAGATATTTTTTAATTCTTTTGGAGTGGAATCGGCAATAATTTTACCCTTATCAATAATAACAAGCTTGTCTGCATCAGTTGTTTCTTCCATATAATGCGTCGTTAAAAAGATAGTAAGCTTTAATTCTTTTCTAAGACGATTTAAGTATTTCCATATATCTTTTCTCGCTTTTGAATCAAGCCCCGTCGTAGGCTCATCCAAAAATAAAATCTTAGGCTCATTTATAAGTGCTCTTATAAGGTCAACCCGCCTTCTTTGTCCTCCGGAAAGGTTAGAATATTTTTTATGCTTTATTTCTTTATAATCCAAAAGATTTTTAAGCTTTTTTAATTTCTTAAACAGTTTTATTCGAGAAATTCCATAATATCCCGCTCTTGTCCTTATATTTTCATCTACGGTTAAATCGTTATCAAGAACTGAATTTTGAAATACGATGCCAATATTTTCTCTAATTATATCGTCTTCCTTTCCAAGAGTATGACCTAAAATTTGTACATCTCCTTCAGTTTTAGAAAGGATAGTGGAAAGCATATTTATAGTTGTTGATTTTCCGGCTCCATTTTCCCCTAAGAAAGCAAATAAAGCACCTTCTTCAACATCAAAAGAAATTCCGTCGACTGCGGTAGAATTTCCATATTTTTTGATGAGATTTTTTACTTCGATTGCTTTCATAGCCCCTCCTTTTATATAGGTAATTTTAAAATAGATAGATAAATAAAACAAGAAAATAAAATGAATAAAATTGAATAGAATTGATAAATTTATTATTATAAAAATCCAAGCTCATATAATAAGAGCTTGGATTTTATTAATAAAAACTTACTTATATAAGTCGTGTTTATTTTTATATTTTATCATTATATAAACATAAGGAATATTGCAACAACAGCAACATTTACAAAGTCTATAAACATTCCTCCGACAACTGGCAATACGAAGAATGCTGTATTTGAATAAACATATTTGGAGCAGATCGCTTCCATGTTTGCAACTCCATTAGGTGTAGCACCCATACCGAAACCGCAGTGCCCTGCCGTAATGACTGCTGCATCGTAATTCTTACCCATAAGTCTATATGTAACAAAGAATGCATATAGAGCCATAAGAATGGTTTGAGCAACAAGAAGTATAATAAGCGGACCTGCAAGTTTTGCAAGTTCCCAAAGTCTTAATGTCATAAGAGCCATTCCAAGGAAGAAATTAAGTCCTACATTACCGATAACACCGATTTCTTCATTAGGCATGAATTTTGTAGTGGAATCGGATATATATCTTAAAATGATTCCTATGAACATAGGACCTATGTAGGACGGAAGTCTTGCAATGCTTGAAAATCTTGAAATAATCGTATTTAATCCGTCAGAAATATATGTTCCGAAGAACATAGATATAAGAATTACTGCAAATCCTAAAAATATTTTATCTCCGTCAAGTTCCTTGTGCTCTTTTTCAAGAATGAATTCATCAATAACCTGCTTTTCTTCTTTTTTTGCCTTTTTTAAAAGATTATGTTTTTTAATTAGATAATTTGCGATAGGACCGCCCATAAGTGAACCTGCGATAAGTCCGAATGTAGCAGAAGAGTAAGCAACAACTTCAGCTCCTTTAACTCCTACTTTCTCAAGCAACGGTGCAATACCTGCTGATGTACCATGTCCTCCTGTCATAGGAGTAGAACCTGTCATAAGAGCAATTCCTCTTGATATTCCTAAAGGTTCTGCAAGTCCAATAGCTACCAAGTTTTGAAGTATAGCAAGTACACCTGCTACGACTAAGAATAATGCAACCTTAGGCCCCGCTTTTTTTAATACATCGATACTTGCCCCAAAGCCTACACTAGTAAAGAATATTACCATGAAGAATGCTTGAAGAGTTGTATCAAATTTAATTTCCAATATACCGGTTTCTACGAATATAAAGTTTACTATCGCAAAAGAGAAACCTCCGATAACAGCATCGGGTATGGCGAACGCTTGGAAAAATTTAACCTTTTTCCTTATCATTCTTCCTAGTAATAGTAAAATAACAGACAATCCTATGGTTCTTACCATATCAAATTCAACTACTATAATAATCACTCCCCTCTGTTTAAACTTGTAAAACAATAAAACAATAAAAAAATAATATAGATGGAATTATACTACAAGTTAATAGTAAATGTATATAGAAAAATGAATTTTTATTTAATAAAAAATGCACAAAAATTTTATTCATTACAATTTAAGTCTTATATCATCTCTATAAATTTCATCGATAACTGCACTTCCTATGCATACATCTCCTTGATACAAAACCGCCTGTTGACCAGGTGTTACGCTCTTTACATTATCGTAAGTTAGTATTAATTTATCACCTTCAAATTGAACTTTTACATCTATGTCTTTTTGCCTATAACGAAATTTCGCAGTGCAAAATGAAATTTCTTTATTAAAATCCTTCATAGTTGTTGAAAAATTAGATGCAATAAGTTTATTTGAGAAAAGATTTATATTATTTTTTCCCTGACATACTATAAGTTCATTTTTTTCAAGGTCTTTTCCGCAAACAAACCACGGCTCGCTTGATTTTGACCCCAATCCTCCGATTCCAAGACCTTTTCTTTGCCCTATTGTATGGAACATAAGTCCCGTATGCTTTCCTATGATTTCGCCTTCTGTTGTTACGATATTTCCGGGTTTTCCTTTTAAAAACTGTGACAAGAATTCATTAAAATCTCTTTCTCCTATAAAACAGATCCCGGTGGAATCCTTTCTATTAGCATTTGGTAAATCATATTTTTTTGCAATTTCTCGAACCTCAGGCTTTGTAAGTTCTCCTATTGGAAATATAACATCCTTTATTTGTTCATTTGAAAGTGCTGAAAGAAAATAAGACTGGTCCTTATTATTATCTATTCCTCGTAAAAGAAGAGTATTTCCATTTTCATCTTTTTTAGTTCTTGCATAATGCCCTGTAGCTATATAGTCTGCACCGAGTTTTAGGGCGTAATTTAAAAATGCTTTAAATTTTATCTCCTTATTACACATGATATCGGGGTTTGGAGTACGTCCCTTCTTGTATTCTGAAAGAAAATAAGAGAAAACTTTTTCCTTATATTCTTTTTCAAAATTAATGGAATAATAAGGAATGTCAATTTTCTCTGCAACTTTAACTGCATCCTCGTAGTCAACTCGTGCTGTGCACTGCTCGTCATTATCATCCCAATTTTGCATGAATATAGCTGTGACATCATACCCTTTTTGTTTTAAAAGTAATGCTGAAACAGCTGAATCAACGCCTCCTGATAAGCCTACTATAACTTTTTTCATATTATTCACCTAAAAACTGATAATTTGCTATTTTAATTCACCTAAAAACTAATAATTTGTTATTTTAATTCACCTAAAAATTAATAATTGTTATTTTATATTGCTTAAAATGTCTATAACCTTATCAATCTCTTCCTTTGTATTTTTGTATCCGAAACTGAATCGTATCGAATGATTTGCCCTGTCTTCTCCATACATATTCGTTATGACTTTTGAAGGAATATGGCTTCCCGCTTTGCACGCACTTCCCGACGATACGCAGATGCCGTGCATATCAAGATAAGTAAGAAGAAAATCCGTTTCAAAGTCAGGAAAATATATATTTATAATATGAGAAGATTTATTTTCACTTTCACCATTTATTTCATAATTAATGTGGGAAAAGGAAAGCTTATTCAAAAAATATTGATTTAAATCTGAAATATAATCTCTTTCTTTTATAGTATCTTGATATGCACTATTCATGGCAAATGCTCCGATTACATTTGATGTGCTTCCTCTAAGTCCCTCTTCCTGATCTCCTGCAATGATAATAGGAGAGAAGTGCTTTTTCGCATATAAGACTCCAAAGCCCTTTGTTGCTCCGATTTTATGGCTTGAAACCGAGAGAGAATCGCATTTTATCTTTTCCACATCAATATCAATATGACCGTATGCTTGAACTGCATCAACATGATACCAAATATCGGGTCTATTTTCTTTTAAATATTCTCCTACTTCAAATACAGGTTGAATTGTTCCGACCTCGTTATTTACATATTGAATTGATACAAGGCGAATATTATCTGTAAGTTTTTCTTTTAAATCTGAAAGCTTTAAAACGCCGCTTTTATCCACGTTTAGAAATGTAGTTTTATTAGTGGTATTACTTGAAACGGAAGTGTGCTCAATATTTGTTGTAAGAAGTTCATTCGGTTTAAACATATGAAGAATCGTGTTATTTCCCTCGCTCGCTCCGGACGTGAAATAGATATTTTTAGGGTCTGCATTAAAAGAAGCGGCAATGTCTCTTCTTGCTTCTTCCAGTATTTTTTTTGAACTTCTTCCGAAAGCATGTACTGACTCTGTATTTCCGTCGAAATCGGTTAAATGTTCATATACATATTTAAAAATATTTTCTCGAAATAGCGATGTCGCTGCGTAATCTAAATAAATCATGTTATTGTTATATCATATTTATAGGAAAAATTTAATATGAAAATGAATAAATTAAAAGGATGAAATCTATAAATCGATTTCATCCTTAATTTTTATTTTACAATTCTTTTTACAAGCTTTAAATAAATGTTATTTATAGCTTTAATAAGCTTATATTTAGTTAAAGTTTTAAAAATCCTGTTGATACAAGGAATAAAACTCCCAACATAATAGGTGCTACATATTTTATAATAAATGAATAAATATGTTTTTTATGGAATGTATATCCATTTAATTCCATTTCTTCAGTAATCCATGAAGGCTTTGTAACATAGGCAATAAATACACATGTTAAGAATGAAATTAATGGCATTGAGAAGCTTGTGCTTATATAATCTACTACATCAAGTATTTGTCCAACTGAACCATTAGGAAGCTTTAATTCAAAGTATAATACATTATATCCCATACAAACGATAGTTGAAGTTATAACACTATATATAGCAACTCCTAAGCATACCTTATGCCTTTCTGCTTTTAAGATTTCAACAAAATTTGCAACTAATGTTTCCATAATGGAGATACATGATGTAAGTGCTGCAAAAACTACCATTAAGAAGAACATCAATCCTACATATTTACCCATAGGACCCATATCCTTAAATACTTTAGGTAGTGATATAAACATAAGGCTTGAACCCGATGACATTCCTTCTTTGCCAAAAAATACATATACGGAAGGAATTATCATAAGTCCGGCAAGAAGAGCAACTCCCGTATCGAAAAATTCAATCTGAGAAATTGATTTTTCAAGGTTTGTATCTTTATCAACATAAGAACCATAAGTTATCATGATTCCCATTGATACGGAAAGTGAGAAGAATAACTGGCTCATAGCGTCAAGTAAAATACTTAAAAACTTTCCAAAAGTAAGACCTCTGACATCAGGAGTTAAATATACTAAAAGTCCCTGCATGCCGGTTCTTGTCACACCATTTTTGTCTGTGTGAGAAAGAGTAAGAGAGTAGATACCTATAACAACTACGAGAACAACTAATATAGGCATTACAAATTTTGAAAATTTTTCAATTCCTTTTTCTATGCCCATATATACAATAACTACAGTAAAAAGTAAAAATATAAGCATAAATACGAAAGGTGATACTCTTGAAGTTATAAAACTTGTAAAGTAATTATTTTCAGCAACTTTATTTCCGTCTGTAACTGTATAGTCAAATAAATATTTTGTTATCCATCCTCCTATTACAGAGTAATAGGTCATTATAAGTAAGGGAACTAAGAAAGTAAGTTTTCCTAAAAATTCCCATTTTGGAGAAATACTTTTAAATGCGTAAAGTGCATTCAATTTGGTTTTTCTTCCTATAGCAATATCTGTAGTAAGAAGAGTGAAACCGAATGTAAATACGAGAGCTAAATATATAATTAGAAAAAGCCCTCCACCATCTTTAGCTGCAAGGTAAGGAAATCTCCAAATATTTCCTATACCTACAGCACTACCGGCCGCAGCCAGTATAAAACCTATTGAACTTGAAAATCCACTTTTTTTCTTTTCCATAATCTTTGTCCTTTGCAAGTAAACCTTTTCCTTTTTTCCTTTATAAATAAATATAATACATATTTTTTATAATAAATAAAATCAGAAAAATTTCATTTAAAGAAACTTAAAGTGTATAAAGTTTCACTAAATTAATTTATAAAGAAATTTTTAAATTGAAAAATAGTGGATTTTGAAAGTTTTATATAAAATGTACATTCTAACGAAACTTTAATATTATACAAGATAAAAAAGACGACCTTCATATTAAGATGAAGGTCGTCCTATATACAAATTCGTACTATATTTTTTATTATTATAATTATAATTTTTTAGGCTTTGTAAGAACTATATTTTTACCTTTTGCTTTTCTTACAACTAAAGTCATGAATATAGATAATAAAGCACCTACAACAAGACCTGCAATCGTTCCGACTTTTGCACCTAATCTAAATCCTTCAGGAGCTTCAAGAATGTATGTCGAGCAGACGAAAGTCATAAATATAGCAGGTAAGTATGTAAATAGAGGATTCTTATTATGATTGATTAAGAATGCTGTTGCAGTCCATAAAACGATAGCTGCCAAAGTTTGATTCGAGAAAGCGAAGTATCTCCAAATCATACCGAAGTTTACACCTGCAAGGAAGTAAACGAATACAAATAGTGGAATAGCAATAACAAGTCTGTTCTTAATAAGACGCTGATCGAATTTTAAAGCATCTGCAATAGTAAGACGGACCGCTCTAAACGCTGTATCACCTGAAGTAATAGGACAGGCAACAACACCCAATATTGCAAGAGCACCACCTATAGGTCCCATAATTCCGTAAGAAATATCTGATACAATTTTAGCCGGTGTGTAGTGAGTCAAAGCGGTGCTAAGTCCTGAAATTCCGCCATGGAAATATGCACTTGCGGCACTTGCCCAAACCATTGCAATAATACCTTCAGTAATCATAGCACCATAGAAGATTCTATGACCATATTTTTCATTCTTAATACAACGAGCCATCATAGGTGATTGTGTTGAATGGAATCCTGAAATAGCACCGCAGGCAATCGTTGTAAAAAGCATTGCCCAAATAGGAAATTTTCCCGGATTTGGATGTGTGTTTGCAAAACTAAAAGCAGGCATATGATAACCTTTAATTATAAGACCACCACCTACACCTATAGCCATCACAAGTAATGCAATTCCGAGAATCGGATAAATCTTACCGATAATCTTATCAATAGAAATGATAGTTGCTAAGATATAATAAGCGAATATTATTATAAGCCAAACTTTAAAACTTTTAATTCCCAAGAATCCCTGAACTCTTAAGATATCTGCAGGTCCTGTCATAAATACGGTACCTGTAAGTATAAGAAGAATAACGGAAAATACTCTCATTATCTGACGAGCGGAATATCCGAGATAGTCGCCGGCAACTTCTGAAATAGAAGAACCGTACGAACGGACACTCATCATACCTGAGAAGTAATCATGAACAGCACCTGCAAATACGCATCCTAGTGCAATCCATATAAAAGCAGAGGAACCAAAAAGTGCACCTTGAACTCCTCCGAAGATTGGTCCCAATCCGATAACATTAAGTACCTGAATCAGGAAAACTTTCCAAGTTGGAAGCGGAACATAGTCGACACCGTCCTGCATCGAAAAAGCAGGCGTTTCACGGTTCTCATCTGCACCGAACAACTTGTCAATGAACTTACCGTATGTGAAATAGCCAACAATTAATACGATAACTCCGATAATAAATTGCGTCATTTATATCACCTTCCCTTAAAAGAATTAATATATCTACCCGCTAAAAAATTTACCACTTTTAAGAGAAAATACAAGGCTTTTTGAACGAAAAAATTTATAAATTATTTAAAATTTTTTAACAAAAATAAAATAAAATTAATTTTCTTTGCATATTTTTAATGCTTCGGAGAAATTTTATGCTTGGAAGGATTTTTAATTTTGTGTGCCGCATGTTCTTAATGTATCTGTTCCATTTTCTTTTAATATGGAATTTATATGAATAATATCACCGGGATGTTCGTTAAAAATAATCATAAGCAGTGCATCTCTTTTATTTTTTGAATAAAGAGCGGGCATACCATATTTTTTTAATGCTCTTTGAGTTTCTAAAAGAGTGAAATTTGAAGCATAGCATATCCTTAAAATAATATCACGCTGTTTTGTATGCTTTTCTCCAGACAGTAGCTTGTAACCGTATTTTTCTGGAATATCCGCATTTAAAAATACAGTTTGTTCTGATAGATTTTTCTTTTTTAAAAGTCCTTTTATGTAATGATAAAAAGAGGCTTCTTCTGTGTTAATACTGTCAATATTGTCACTTATATAGTTGTTAAAGTCACTTAAATGTGTGTTTTTTAAAATATTTGACAAATCTTCTGTTTTTTTCTCGTTCATTTCATACTCCTGTTTGGTATAATTAGTATATTAAAGTGGAGGGGCAGTAAATTGATGGATTTTAATCATCGCTTATCTATTTCTTATTATAAAGAAATAGATGTTATAAATGAAGCTCATAAAATTTATTTAGTAAAACATCAAAATACAGATAAAATTTATGTAAAAAAGGTTCTTAGTGTTTATAACCCTTTTGTATATGAGTATTTATATAAAAATCCTATTGTGGGGACACCAAGGATTATTGATTATTGTGAGATAGATAATAAACTTATTATAATAGAAGAATTTATATCGGGTATATCCTTGGAGGAAAAAATTAAATCTTCAGATTTAACCGAGAGTGAAATTATACGATATACCACAGATTTGCTTAAAATATTGAAGAATTTTCATAATGCAAATCCTCCTATTGTAAACCGTGATATAAAACCTAAAAATGTAATTATTACGGAACAAAATAGCGTTATTTTACTTGATTTTAATGCAGCAAAAATTTATTCGGATAGCGAAATGAAAGATACGCTGCTTTTAGGAACTCCAGGGTATGCGGCACCAGAGCAGTATGGATTCGGACAATCATCAGTTAAAACAGACATTTACGCTGTAGGTATTATGCTTAAAGAGATGGTACAATCTGTAGAAAAATATAATGTAAAATTAGATGATATTATAAAAAAATGTACGCAATTAAATCCAAATGATCGTTACCTAAATATTGAAGATTTAGAAAAAGATATTTTAAGTTTAAATAAATTTAATAAGAAAAATATCATAAAATATTTGCCTCCGGGATTTAGGTCACGTAAACCTAAGAATATGATAATTGCGTCTTTTTATTATGTGATAATTTTTCAATTGTCTTCAAATATAACAGAGGACGCAGCATCAGTAAAGGAAAAATGGGTTTATAGATTGGCAACATTATGTATACTTCTTTTTGCAGCTTTTATTTCATTTAATTATTTAAATGTTCAAAGCATATTTCCTTTATGCAAAAGTAAGAACAGGTTTATAAGATATTCAGGAATAATTATTTTAAATGTAATATCGATTTTTTTAATCTTAGTTATAGCGGCACTAATATAAAGAAAATACATAGAAAAGCAAATGTACATATAAAAATACGTATAGAAAAGGGGAGTTCATTGCTTATATACATAGATGAATCGGGATCAATAAATAATCATGTTCCTAAGGACAGATATTTTATCATTACGCTTATTCGTGTAAAAGATAGAGAGGCTTTAAAAAAGACTTATAAAAGGTTTGTATCGTCAAATTACAAAAGACTTATGGAACTTGACAGAGAAAAATTAAAAAAAGGAACGCACAGAGTTGTAAAAAAAGGCAATAAAATGTTTCTTAATGGAAAGTTTAAGGAACTTAAAGGTTCACAGTTCGATAAAAAAATGAAAGAAAAGTTTGTCGATTTTTTTTCAAGAAAGCAGACCTTTGAAATATACTATATACGGGTGGATAATAAAAAGCTAACAGATAAGATATGTGAACACACATCAAGGGTGTTTAATTATTCTTTAAGACTTGGAATAGAACATTTTATAAATAAAAAATTTTTTGAAGATGAGGACTTTTTCATTCATCTTGATGAAAGAAATGAGAAGCTTAGGTCTCAATATTTCCTTGAAAATTACCTTAATACGGAGCTTTTTATGAATGGAACATCAAGTAGTCAATTTAACGTGCAGTATTTTGACTCGGCAGAAAATCGCCTTATTCAGATTGCTGATGTTTTTTCAAATTTATGCTATTCAAATATAGTTACAGGGGCTTATCAGGAAGAGATTGATAAATTAAGGGAAAAGGGAATATTAAAATTTATGTTCAGATTTCCGAGATAAAGAATATGAAGACGATAAATTATATAAAATAAAATGAAAATATGTTATGAAGAATGCTTGTTATACTTGGTATATAAGTTAAGAAATATAAAAAAGTGCATAATTTATATCTTAAAAATTTGTAAAATATTTTGCATTAAAAATATAAAAAAATGTGCTTAAAAGTTGCAATTTTTATAACTATATGTTACTATACAGTTACCAACAGTAAGTCCCATTTGAGTGCCATTATCAAGGTAAGCGTCATAAGTTGGCGTCACTTTCGGGCGATTGGTAAAAATTAAAAATCATTAAAAAAACCGATTTTTAAATCGGCTTTTTTATGCCCTTTAATTTAAGTATAAAATAATAAAAACCTATAAGCGTAAACTTATAGGTTTTTAATTTTACTTAAGTAAGTCAATATTATTTAATTTTAATCTATATCTTTAGTCTCTTTATTATTATTTTTATTTATAATTAAGGAAATAATAGCAATAACGACATTAAATAAACACCAAATTGACCAAACTATTAAATCTTCAAATTTACCCAAATTTGTTAAACCTATCATTGCAGCAAGACCGAACAATATTATAAGAGCAATATTGCCGCCGTTTTTCTTAGACTTCCTTGTTACAACGGAAACAATTCCTCCTGTCAGCATGAGAACGGCAAGTGCGATGCCAGCGGAAGCAGATAAATCTTTCGTATTATTATCGATTGCATTTGACAGCCCTACGGCACATGATTGAAATGTTACAACAATGAATATTATCATTGATAAAATACCTAAAACTAATTTCCATATTTTCATAACGTTTCTCCTTTATTTTGTGTAATATAAAAACGCCTACTTTACTTTAAATATTTTATCATCATATAAATTTTATGTTGCCACTGTAACGGGGGAAAAATCATTCTAAACTAGATTTTATTAAGACTATAAGAATATTTTCGGCATTTTCCCCTTCAATAACTTTTGTTAAAAGATTTTAAAAGATGTTTATTGTAAGAAGATATTAACAAGTATATACTGACAAAGGTGAAGGTTTAACATATCATTTATTTAAGGAGAAAAGCAGATGTCTTATATTCAAATGATAAATTCATGTAAAAATTACAATATGGGAGAAAATATAATTCATGCCAACAAAGATGTCACTTTCGACATAGAAAAGGGTGAACTGGCAATCATACTTGGAGCATCAGGAGCCGGAAAATCAACCGTTCTTAATATTTTAGGAGGGATGGATTCAAATGATTCCGGTCAGGTTATTATAGATGGAAAAGATATTTCAAACGCTTCTAAAAGAGAGCTTACAAAATATAGAAGAGAAGATGTAGGATTCGTATTTCAATTTTACAATTTGATTCCAAATCTTACTGCAAAAGAAAATGTAGAACTTGCATCGCAGATTGTAAAAGATGCGAAGGATGCGACAAAAACCTTGGTTATGGTGGGACTTAAGGACAGAATAAATAACTATCCTGCACAGCTTTCCGGAGGAGAGCAGCAAAGAGTTGCGATTGCAAGAGCTGTTGCAAAAAAGCCTAAAATTTTACTTTGCGATGAGCCTACAGGAGCACTTGACTATAATACGGGAAAGCATATTTTAAAAATACTTCAGGATATGAGCAGAGTCTATAAAACTACGGTAGTTATAGTTACGCATAACTCAGCAATCGCCCCTATTGCGGACCGTGTAATTTACATGCATGATGCACAGGTTAAAAAAATTGAAAAAAATGATAAACCGACAGACATTCAATCAATAGAATGGTAGGAGGCAAAGTCGTGATTAAAAAGAAAATTATTTGGAAAGATATATTTACTTCCATAAAAGATTCCAAAGGAAGATTTTTTTCAATATTCGGTCTTATGCTTTTAGGTGCCTTTGTTCTTGTAGGTCTAAATGTAACAGGATCTGATATGAGAAAAACAGGGCAAAGATATTTTGAAAAATATAATGCAGCGGATATTACGTTAATATCAAATAAAGGTCTAGATAAAAACGATGTAAAGGTATTAAAGAAAGCAAAAGGCATAAAAGATATTGAATATGGATATTTAAAGGATGTAACTTTTAAGGGAAGTAAAGTAAGCATAAGACTTTTTTCAAAGGGTAAAAAAATATCTTCATATGTAGTAAAGGAAGGAAGACTTCCGAAAATTAAAAATGAAATAGCACTTGATTATAAATATAAGGATAAATATAAAATCAATTCTAAGGTTTCATTTACAGAAAAGAAAGATATTGCAGGACATTATGCTTTAAAGCATCATACATTTAAAGTAGTAGGTTTTATTCGCTCTTCTGAAATAATATCTGATGTAAATCAGGGTGCATCAAAGGCGGGAAGCGGATCACTTAATGGTTATGCACTTGTTGATAAAAGTGCCTTTAAGTCGGATATTTATATGCTTTCAAGGATGACTTTTAAAGATTTATATAAGGTTAATCCGTACTCGAAAGCTTATGTAAAAAAGCTTGCATCACATAAAGAAAGTATTCAGACTCTTCTTAAAAATCAGCCTAAGATAAGACTTTCCGATATAAAAGATTCTGCATATAAAAAAATTGATTACTATCAGGAAAAGCTTAATGAAAAAAGAAATGAATTCAAAAATAAAAAGAATGCCCTAAACAGTGCAAAAAGTAAACTTTTGGAAGGAAAAAATAAGCTTTCACAAGGAGAAAATGACTATAAAACCAAAATAAGATTTGCACAGGATGAGCTTTCTTTGAATGAAGAAAAAATAAATAGCGGATATAAAGAACTTTCTGAAAAAGAAAGCGAACTTGAAATTGCAAAACAAAAACTTTCCGAAGAAAAAGCCTTATTACGTTCAAAAGAAAATGAGAAAAAATTACAGGAAAAAGAAAAGTTTATCCAAAGTAAAGAAGTAGAATTACAGGAAAATAAGAAGAAGCTTGAAAGCGAAAGTGCCGCTTTAGAGGAAAAAAAGCAGGAATTTATTACTAAACAAAAGGAAGGAGAAGACGAACTTAAAAGAAAAAGCACTGAGCTTAAAAATAAGGAAAAAGAGTATAAGGAAAAAGAACAATTATTCTTAGATAAAAAAGTTAAAATCGAAAATAAATTAAATGATAAGCAAAAGTCCATAGATGAAGTAAAAACGAAAGTAGACCACATAAGATTACCTAAATATAACCTTTATAACAGAAAAGAAATTCCGGGAGGCGAAGGATATAGAATTTATCAGACAGTTTCAAATGTTATAGATGACCTTGCAAAAGTATTTCCGGTATTTTTATATTTTGTTGCGGCTCTTGTAACTTTAACTACAATGACAAGATTTGTGGAAGAAGAGAGAATAAAATTTGGAACGTTAAAGGCACTTGGCTATGACGATGAGGATGTGCTTAAAAAAGTTGTAGTGTATGGCTTATTATCAAGTATTTCAGGAACAATTTTAGGCATAATTTTAGGGCATACGCTTCTTCCTTATATAGTTTATTTTGCATATAAAAACGGATTTACAATGCCTATAGTAGAGCTTCATTTCGACTGGAAAATATCTCTTATAGCAATTGCATTTGCACTTATAAGTGCAGTATTATCGGCATATCTTGTAGGAATAGAAGAACTTAGAGAAAGTCCTGCAAGACTTCTTTTACCGAAGGCACCGAAAGAGGGAACCAAAATTCTTCTTGAATATATTCCTTTTATATGGGACCGACTAAGCTTCACGCATAAAGTTACGGCGAGAAATCTTTTCCGTTATAAAAAGAGAATGTTTATGACGATTTTCGGAGTTGCAGGATCGATTGCCATGCTTTATACGGGATATTCAGTTCAGGCATCAATAAGAGATATCAATAATCGTCAATTTTTACAGATATTACATTATGATTTAATTGTTGTTGAAGATGATTATGTAAGTACCAAAGATTATCAAAATTTAAAAAAGGTTTTAAATAAAAACGAAGTAAAAAAATATAATCATGTTCATTTTGAAAATTTATATAATGAAGATTATAAAACTAAAGATAAGCAGGAAATAAAACTTCTTGTCTCTTCAAACAACTCTATTTCTTCCTATGTAAATTTACAAAATAGAAAAACTAAAGAAAAACTCAAATTAAATGATGACGGAATAATTATTTCCGAAAGACTTTCAAAGGTTACTCATAAAAAGGTTGGAGATATGATCCGTCTTAAAGATTCAAATAATAGGGAAAAAGAATTTAAGATAACGGGAATAACTGAGATGTATATGGGGCATTTTGCGTTTATAACGGGAAAAGGATATACGAATATATTTGGTAAAATACCTTATAACAATGCCTATCTGGTAAATTTAAAAGACAGATCCGTAAAAAATACGGAAAAAGTGGCATCTGAATTTATGAACTCTAAAGGTGTTTATGGTGTAGTTCAAAACACAATGCTTATAAATCAGGTTGATACGATTGTAAAAGCATTAAATAAGATTATGACAATACTTATAATAATTGCATCAATGCTTGGAACCGTAATTTTATACAACTTAACTAATATAAATGTATCGGAGCGAATTAGGGAGCTTTCGACGATAAAAGTTTTGGGATTTTATGATAAGGAAGTTACAGAATACATTTATAGAGAAACATCGATACTTACATTAATAGGAATTTTGGTAGGATTTTTGATAGGAGAAATCCTGCATCAATATATACTTGACGTTGTACCGCCTTCTGACGTAATGTTCGACCCTGCAATGAGATCAATAAGCTTTATAATCCCTGCTGTTATAATCTTAATTGTAACTATGGTGCTTGCACTAATTATTCATAACAAGCTTAAAAATGTCGACATGCTTTCAGCACTTAAGTCGGTGGAATGATGAAAAAATAAAAATGATTAAAGATTGACAGAGTATCAGACATAAGATATACTTCTATAAGAAATTGAACAATGTTCAGTTAACATTTTAGAAGTTAATTTGTTTCATTTTTAATTTTGAAAATTATTACAACTATCTTATTTTAAATTTATTACGACAGTATTATTTTATAGATTGTTTTTTAAATAAAAATTGTTAAATTTAGAAAGGAAATTGTAAAATGAAAAAGAAGTATTTTTATATTGCACTACTATATGCACTATTTGCAATGATAGGCGGCGTTTTCTATCGTGAGTTTACAAAATGGAATGGATTTAAAGAGCCGACTGCTCTAGGAAAAGTACATACTCATCTTTTTGTATTAGGTATGCTTTTATTTATAATTATAGGTATTTTGTCTGAGAGAGTAGAACTTGAGAAATTTAAAGATTTTCGCATTTTTATTAAGATATACAATATTGGTTTACCTATCCTTGCTATTTCTATGGCAATTAGAGGAGTTTTACAAGTAGAAAAGATCTTGCTTTCAAATGTAGCAGATTTTATTCTTTCCTCAATTGCCGGACTAGGTCATATTATGGTTGGTGCGGGAATAATATTTTTTATGCTCACTCTTATAAAAAGTGCAGAGAATTAAGCGGAGGATAAAATTGAAAAAAAATATTATCTCAAAGGGAAATATTCTAAATGTATGCAAAAAAATTGTTTCTAATAAGGGACTGGCAGCTGTAAATATGAGAGAAGTTAGTAAAGAATGTAATATCTCTTTGGGATTAGTGTATTATTATTTTCCTTCAAAAGATGATCTTTTAATTGCAACAATAGAGAGTGTATGGGATGATATATTCAATTGGGAAGATGAAGAATCAAAAAATAGTGAATTTACTTCCTTTATAGATAAATTATTTGAACATATAAAGAGAGGAATTGACAAGTATCCAAATTTTTTTACAATTCATTCTGTGAGCTTTTCCTCAAAAGGGGGGAAAAAAGGTTCAACTATAATGAAATATTACTTATCCAACATAAAAAAGCGTGTGAGTTATGAACTGAAAAAAGATAAAAAAATACGTAAAGATGCATTTACAAAGGACTTTTCTGAGGAAGGCTTTATTGATATTATACTTATAAATATAGTTTCACTTTTAATTGAAAGAGATTATGATAGTTCTTTTTTAGTTGAAATGATAAGAAGAAGCATATACTAATAATAAATAATGCATTAATGTAGAGAAATCTATAGTGAAAAAGAATGTAAATAAGTAAGCGTGGTTTCAAAATTTTATTTTGAAATCACATTTTTTTATTCACCATATTTAATTATAGTATTTAATAGTTACAAAAAATGTGATTTAAAAAAAGTATTAAATTCAGGAACAAAAAAGGGGTTTTCAGGAACAGTAGCACAAAAAAATTTTTTAGGTGTTATATTAATAACAGATGATTGATCATTAAAAGTAAAAAAGTATAAAATTCAGGAAATAAAAAGGGGGTTTTTAGGAACAGTAGCACAATTATTTTTTTAACATGATATATTAATAATAGATAATTAATTATTAGTAAATGAAATGATTACGAATATATAAGGAGAAAAAAGTGGAAAATCATGTAATTGTGTCTTCGGATATAAAAAAGTCCTTTGGGGATAAGGTTGCTTTAAATGGTATTAGTTTTACTATTGATAAAGGAGAAATCTTTGGATTCCTTGGACCTTCTGGTGCGGGAAAAACTACTATGATTAATATTTTGACAGGGCAGCTAACTTGCGATAGAGGTTATACTGAGTTGCTTGGAAAACGCTCGGCATATCTTACTCCGAATGAATTAAAAAATATTGGGATTGTTAGTGATAAAAGTGGATTTTATGAGAAGTTGACGCTTTATAAGAATTTGCTTTTTTATGTAAAATTGTACGGTACTGAAAAAGATAAGCTTGATGATATTTTAAAAGAGCTCAGATTATATGATAGTAGGAATATTGTAGCAGAAAAGTTGTCTACAGGTATGAAGCAAAGGATGCTTTTAGTGAGAGCTCTTATAAATTCTCCTAAGATATTATTTTTAGATGAACCAACCAGTGGCTTGGATCCTACAACAGCAAAAGTTGTTCATGAATTATTGTTTAAATTAAAAAGTGAAGGAATAACAATTTTTTTAACAACACATAACATGGCGGAAGCAGATTTACTTTGTGATAAATTAGCATTGCTAAATAAGGGAAAACTTATAGAACAAGGATCACCTAAAGATATTATTTACAAATACAATACATATAAAAAAGTTAAAGTTTTATATGAGAATAATTGTGTGAAGGAATATTCCTTTGATGATTTAAACCATATAGACTTAACAGATGCTGTTACAATACATTCATGTGAACCTACACTTGAAGAAATTTTTATTAGATTGACGGGGGATAAGTTAGATGTTTAGAAGAATAAAGGCACTTTTTTGGCTAAGAAATCAGGTTATAATGAGTAATAAGAATATCTTGGTACAATTATTAATGCCATATTTTTTACTGGCACTTTATAAGGTAGTATTTAATATGGGAAAGAGTAAAAGTTTAATATTAGTGTATTTTTGCTTAGCAATTGGAATTGCAATGTCAGTAGGAACTACAATTTCAGTTGTCATTTCTGAAGAAAAAGAAAAAAATAATTTAAAGACTCTGTTATTAAGTGGAGTACATGTGTCTGATTATCTTATATCAGTACTTATTCATCCTATATTAGTAACTGTGATTAATATGGTACTATTTCCCATAATTGCAGATGCAGATATATCTGAAATATATGTTGAGTATGTAGTAGTTATTATGTTTACATCATTAGCAGTTATACTTATTAATCTTTGTATCGGTGCAGTTTCTTCAACGCAATCAAAAGCTCAGATCAACGGATTACCGATTATGTTTTTAATATCTTTGGGACCGATGGTGGCACAAGCAAATCATAAGGCGGCAGATTTTATGTCATATACTTTTTTAGGTGCATATATAGATTTGTTTACAAAAGGTGAGTTTAAATTACAAGATCAGTCTTTTATAATACTTATCATTTGGAATGTAATGCTGTTGATTTGCACTATTTTTGTTCTTAGATTTAATATGATTCCGGGAAAAATAAAAAGTATTTTTAATGCTAAGAGAATTAATAGCTAAATATGTATTCGTTAAATATGAGGAACCAACTATAACATTTATTCGAAAGATAAATTTAGGAAATTACTAAGGGGAGGTAAAATAAAAGGTAATATTTATGAAATGGTATTTTTTTGCATTATTAGGTATAAGTTCTTTATTTTTATCTGCAATTTTACCACGAATAGTTGTAGGTCTAAAAATAGATAAAATTTTCAAACAAAAACGAAACATTTTATATTTGCTTTTGATAATGATTTTATCTCTTTCATATATACCACTTGAAAGTGTGGCAGTAATATTTTTCTATTTTTGGATATTTTTTATAGAACTTAAAAAAAGTAAGAGAGTATCTTTGTTTTATGCTTTGTATTTATTTCTAGCATATGATTCAATTCGTTTCTTTTTTGGAAGTGTATTAGATAGAGTATCCCATATATATAGCATATCCATATTGCGTGCACACGTTGAAAGATTTTTTGAAACATTGCTATGTTTATTAATAGCTGTCATAATTATAGATTATATTAAAATTAATATGGAGTTATTAGAGTTAAAAGAATTTTTTTATTATGTCAATAGAGCTATATTTATATTTTCAGTTCTAAGTGTTCTAAGGATATCAGGAATTGCGTTAAAAGTGATAAAAAGTCCGTTTATAAGCGAATATGATTTAGTAATATCCTTATTCGTTTTTATGGTATATTTACTTACTATTTTATACCTTAAAGAAAAACAGACTAGATACCTTGAAAATAAAAGTTTAAAGCAGAAAGAAAATGAAAACCGTTCCTTGACTCAGATGGTTACCGAGCTCTCATCTCTATATGATGAAATAAGAGGATTTCGGCACGACTTTGGGGGAATTGTAGCGTCTCTTGAACCTGCTATAAAAGAAAAAAACATTGATGAAGTAGAATCCATTTATCAAAATGTACTTATAAAGATGAATAAGGGACTGCAAAAATCCGATTATTCGTTATTTAATGCAAATAAGATAAAAGATATTGCTATAAAAAATGTTTTAATGCAAAAAATGATACAAGCAAAGAATGAAAAAATTCCGTTTAGCCTTGAGATTATAGGAAATATTCCGAAAATTGCAGTCCCTATGCTTGATACGATAAGAATCCTCAATATCTTATGTGATAATGCACTTGAGGCTGCAATAAAAGCGGATAATCCAAAAGTTATAGTATTAGTATCTTCAGATAAAGGAATAACTTCTGTTACTATAGAAAATACACGGGAAGAAAAATATATTAATCAGAATGAAATTTGGAAAAAAGGATATTCTACAAAAGGAAGTAACAGAGGGATAGGTCTATATACAGTTTCAAATATAATAGCAAAATATGAAAGTGCTGAACTTGAAACTATGATTTCATATAATACATTTACACAAAAGCTTTATTTTAAAAATAAAGGAGATAGAAGTTGATTAAAGTTCTTATATTTGAAGATAATGCAACGCATTTGATAAGACTTAAAAAAACTATTTTAGGTATTTCAAAAGAAATGCAGTTTCGGTGGATAAAAAGAAAAGCAAATTAGTATTTTATGACGGAACAACATGCCTAGTTGCACGATTTAAAATAAATTCTATAATGAAAAAGTTGGGATTAAAATAATAATGTCGTATAATTATTAAGATTTATTGGCACGGTTACAGATGTAGCTATTGTTTGAGATATAGCTATTGTTTTATTTGTAGCTATCGTTTGGGGTGTAGTTATGTAAACTACAAAAGAAAGGGGATGTATGAAACAAAAAGGGGGAGTTTTTAAAAGTAAAATTGGTAAAATTACAGTGGCAAGCATAGTTATTTTATTGATTCTTGTCTCAGTAAGTATAATTATTGCAATCAAAAATCAAAGCAATAAAAATAGCGGGAATATAAATAATAATTATAAAAAAGCTTTTAAAACAAAGATGGATGAAGAAAAAATATCTAAGTCTAAAAAAGATAAAAATAATAAGAAAAATACATATAAAGTAGAAGAAAAGAGTAAAAATATTGAACAAAAAAAATCAGCTAAGGAAATAACAAATAGTTATGCATTAGAAAGTAAAAATAATCAAGAAAAGAATCTTAATGTAAAGCCTAAAAAGGCACCTGAACCAAGGCAAAAAAAGGCACCTGAACCAAAGCCTAAAAAGGCACCTGAGCCAAAGCCGGTATATTTATTAAGCAGTAACTTAAATGTCCCTTATATCAATCAATATGCAGCGGGAGCACCTATGGGGTGTGAAGCCGCATCACTTTTACAGTGCTTACACTATAAAGGCTATGCGACAAATTATAATTTGGAAAGTTTTTTAGCAGAAATGCCTATATCACCCGACAATAATCCATATAATGGATTTGCAGGAACTCCATATAAAGTATTGGCAGATGATATATTTCAATCTATATTCCCGGCTCCTTTAACGGATTGGGGAAAGCAATATGGAAATGTCTGTAACATATCAGGAGCTTCCGTTGAAACATTAAAGCAGGAGCTTTTAAATAATAACCCGGTAGTGATTTATGTTCCGATTTATTTTCAAAAAGCTAAATGGAAGGATTATTTTCATGGAACAACGCTTTTTAACATGCATGTTATAACGCTATCCGGATATGATGAGAAGACAGGAAATTATAAAGTAACAGATCCTATAAGAGGAAATGTATGGATAAAAAAGGGCATTTTTGAAAGAGGATATAATTACCTTAAATGGGCAGTCGTTGTGAGATAAGCTTTGTTATAAATGCCGAAAAATGTTACAATAGCTTTTATAGGTTTTATCTTGTAATAAATAAAAAGAAAGAAGGCTAATATGGAAATTACTAAAGAATTTTTAGCTCAAAGTAAAAAAGATTTTTTTGCTGACAGAGCTAATAGAGTATCTCAAAGAGCTGCCGTAAACAATGGAATTGTGGAAGCATCTATTGACAGAGTTGAAAATGATACAAATAGGCATGCATTTAACATTGAATTAAAAGAAAAAGAAATAAGAAATCAGAAGCAGTCGGGAAGATGTTGGATGTTCTCGGCTCTTAACTTTCTTGAATACAAGATTTGCAGAAAATATAATTTGAAAGGATTTGAACTATCAAAGAATTATACGCTTTTCTTTGATAAGCTTGAAAGATGTAATTATTTCCTTGATTCTATTATAAAGACAGTAGATGAAGATTTGGACGGAAGACTTCTAGCACATCTTTTAGCATCTCCTATGGGCGATGGTGGACAATGGGATATGATTAAGAATATTATTAATAAATATGGATTAGTTCCATTATATGCTATGAAGGAATCCGAAAATTCATCTCATACTGCAAATATGAATAATTACCTTACAAAGGTTCTAAGAATGTATGCTAAAAACCTTCGCATAGAGTATGAAAAGAGCAAAGATCTAAATAAGCTTAAGAAGATGCAGGAAGAATATATGAAGAAAATTTATAATATTCTTTCAATTTCACTCGGAACACCTCCTGAAAAGGTAGATTTTGAAGTAAGAAATGAAGATAAGAAATTTATTTCAGATAAGAATTTGACACCGCAGGAATTCTTTAAGAAGCATGTAGGAGTTGACCTTTCAGATTATGTCTCACTTATAAATGCACCTACAAAAGATAAGCCTTATTATAAATCTTACACTGTAGACTTCTTAGTAAATATAATAGAACTTGACAGAGTTAAATATGTAAATGTTCCTGTAGATATAATGAAAAAAGCTATTGTAAAACAGTTAAAGGATGATGAACCTGTTTGGTTTGGATGCGATGTAGGACAGTTCTTCTATAGAAAAGAAGCATATCTTGATTTTTCAACAGTAAATATTTTTGATATGTTTGACGTTGATTACAAGTTCTCTAAAGCTGAAAGACTTGATTATGGAGAATCTCTTATGACGCATGCTATGGTATTTATGGGATGCGATTATGATGAAAAGAATGAAAAGATAAATCGTTACAAAGTTGAAAATTCATGGGGTAAAGATTCAGGACATGAAGGATTTTTAACAATGAGTGATGAATGGTTTGATGAATATATGTATCAGGTACTTATTAATAAGAAATATCTTGACAAGAAGGTTCTTGATGCTTATAAAGGAGAGCCTGTTCACTTAAAACCGTGGGATCCTATGGGATCACTTGCAACAATCAAAGATTAAAAGAAGCTATTATGAAATTATAATAATAAAAGGTATTATGGAGGTTTTTCTATGAGTGCTATAAAGAAACACTTATCATCGGCACAGATTATTATTCTTTCATTTATTTTTGAAATACTTATAGGAAGTTTTCTCTTAATGCTCCCGATAGCCACTAAGGATTTAAAAGGAGCATCCTTTTTTGATGCTTTATTTACGGCAACATCCTCTACTTGTGTAACAGGGCTTATAGTTCATGATACTGCTACATATTGGAGCGGCTTTGGACAGGCAGTTATTATCACATTGATCCAGATAGGAGGAATGGGAGTAGTAACTATAGCTGTTTTAATTTCTACATTATCAGGGAAAAATATAAGTTTAAAAGAAAGAAGTACCATGCAGGAAGCAATATCGGCACATAAAGTGGGAGGTATTGTTAGGCTTATGGGATTTATTATAAGATCTACAATTGTTTTTGAACTTGTAGGTGCTTTAATTATGTTTCCTTCATTTTTTAAAGAATTTGGCTTAAAGGGAATATGGTATAGCATATTTCATTCTATTTCCGCATTTTGTAATGCGGGGTTTGATCTTATGGGAGTAGAAGAGAAATTTTCTTCCGTTACATATTTTTATAATAATCCATTTATAAATTTTACAATAATGTCACTTATTGTTATAGGGGGTATAGGATTTGTTACTTGGGATGATATAAAAACCAATAAAATTCATGTTAAAAAATATAGTATGCAAAGTAAAGTTATTTTAGTTACAACTTTATTATTAATTTTATTTCCTTTTATTTATTTTTTCTTTTTTGAATTTAGTGAATGGTCCTTTAGTGATAGATTTTGGATTTCTTTATTTCAGGCGGTAACGCCGAGAACTGCGGGATTTAATACAGTAGATTTAAATAAATTAAGTGATACGGGAAAAGCTATTATGATAATTCTTATGCTTATCGGAGGCTCTCCCGGATCTACTGCAGGTGGAATGAAAACTACAACGATTGCAATTATGATGTCGGCTTCCATATCTGTTTTTACGAGAAAAAAACATTCACACTTTTTCGGAAGAAGAGTAGGTGATGATACAGTAAGAAATGCTGTAGCAGTATTTATGATTTATATGATACTATGTTTTTTAAGCGGAGCAATAATAAGCAGAGTTGAAAATATTTCGCTTTTAACTTCACTTTTTGAAACAGCATCCGCTATAGGTACTGTCGGACTTACTTTAGGAATTACCACTAAAATTGGCTTATTCTCAAAAAGTATTTTGATAATACTTATGTATATTGGGCGTGTCGGAAGTCTTACTTTGATTTTTTCAGCATTATCTAAATTAAAGGAGAATTCGGAAAGACTACCTGAAGAGAAAATAACAGTTGGATAGATTTCTTAAATAAAAATAAAATTAAGATAGAAAAGCTAATAAAACTAATCAGGAGGATATATGAAATCAGTTTTACTTATAGGGCTTGGGCGTTTCGGAAAGCATATAGCTAGAAAGCTTAATGAATTAAATCATGAAGTAATGGCGATTGATAATAATGAAGAAAGAGTTAATTCTGTACTTTCAATCGTTACTAATGCACAAATCGGAGACAGCACTAACGAAGAATTTTTATCATCACTCGGAATAAGAAATTTTGACGCATGCATAGTAGCTATCGGAGATAATTTCCAAAATTCTCTTGAGACAGCATATCTTTTAAAAGAACTTGGTGCTAAGAAAGTTATTGCAAGAGCATCACGCGGTGTTCAGGAAAAATTTCTTTTAAGAAATGGTGCTGATGAAGTTGTATACCCTGAAAAGCAGCTTGCTTCTTGGACTGCGATTCGCTGTACTTCAGATAATATTATAGATTATATTGAACTTGATGATGATTATTCAATTATAGAAGTAGGAGTTCCTTCAGAATGGAATCAAAAAACGATTATAGATTTGGATGTCAGAAGAAAGTATGGAATAAATATTTTAGGAGTAAGGGAAAATGACACTCTTAATATGAATGTTGATCCCGACAGTGTTTTAAGTACCGGAAAATCAATACTTGTACTGGGAAAAAATAAGGCAATTCAAAAATGCTTTCATATTTAACTATATATTTAATAAAAATTTAATTTTAAGTATATTAATTTTGATTATAGTAGCATTCATTTTTAAGTATAATTTTTTAGCATTTAGAAATATTCCTACTTAGACAAAGCATAGTAATATTATCAGCAATTACTCATAGTTTTCCCTTTTTCGGTCAATGCTTCAAAATCACTTATGAATTTGTCTACAGCCGAATCAACGGATGCATTATTTACAAAATTTAAAATTACTGAAGGAGCTGCAGTAGCAGAATATATACCATATTTTAAAAGTTCAAGTACTTGCTGAGAATTCTTAAAACTTGCAGCGAGAATTTTTGTATTCATGTTATTTATTTTAAATATGTCCTGTATTTGCTTTGCAACTTCTATGCCATTAAATCCCATATTATCGATTCTATTTATATATGGAGCGACATAAGAGGCACCTGCTTCTCCTGCAAGATATGCCTGAAGAGGAGTATATATAGCAGTTGCAGTTATATTTATACCTTGTTTATGAAGAACTTTCATCGCTTTAAATCCTTCGGGAATTGATGGAACTTTTACAAAAGTATTTTCTCCAAGTTCTTTAACAATACGCTCTGCGTCTTTGATCATCCCACTACAATTTTTTGAAACTACTTGAACGTGAAGTTCATCATCTTTTATAAATTCTCTTATTTCTTTTAAAACAGTAAAAGGATCTTTTCCTACTATTTTTAAAATAGAAGGATTTGTAGTAACTCCTTTAACGGGATAGTATTCATATATTTTTTTTATGTTATCCATATGTGCATCATCAATAATAAGTTTCATAAATTTTCCTCCGTAAATAAATTTCTATTATAAAATTTTATAACTGTAATCATACATAATACATATAATGTAGAGTATACATATTAAATTATAAAGTTTGCTCTGTTCTTCCTATTATATCGTCCTGTGTTTTTCTGGATAATACATTAAAGAAGGCACTATAACCTGCAACACGAACAATTAAATCCTTATGCTTTTCAGGATGCTTTTGTGCATCAATTAAAGTATCTCTTGATACAATATTATATTGTACATGATACCCTTTAAGCCTATTAAAAAATGCTGAAATAAGCATTTTTAATTTTTCCTTGTTTTCATCTTTTGACAGCATCTGAGGCGTCATCTTCTGATTTAAAAGTACGCCACCCGTAATTTCTTCTGTCGGGAGCTTGGAAACAGACTTAAATACAGCTGTAGGGCCATTCTTATCTGAATTATGAGCAGGACTGCAACCTTCCGCCAAAGGTGTAAATGCATTTCGACCGTCAGGAGTAGCACATGTACCCATACCTTGAGATACATTTGCACTTATAGATGAAGTACCTCCATATCTGATACCTCCTATAGGTCCTCTTTTATATCTTGTGTTAGGATATTTCTTTATTTCATCAAGATATGAATCGTATGCTTTTACTACAAGCTCATCTACATAATCATCGTCATTTCCGTATTTTGGAGCTTCTGTAATAAGCATATTTTGAATACTTTTATTTTTCTTAGATTTAAAGTCATCTAAAATTGCATTCCAAAGGTCTTCTTTAGTTATTTTCTTTTCATCATAAACAAGCTTTTTAATAGCAGCAAGAGAATCAGCCATATTTGCAATGCCTACCTGAAGACCTGAAATAAAATCGTAGACTGCACCACCTTCTTTAATAGTTTTTCCTCTTCCTATACAATCTTCTGTTAAAGTAGAGCATAAAATATCAGGTACATCTCTTTCGGAAGCGAGATCTATTGCATTTTCCACAATGACACTATAACGTGTAATTTCTCTTATCGTTTTATCCCAAGCGTTAAAAAGATCCTCATAGCTATCCATGTCAGTAAAATAACCATAACCCTTGGTAAAGCGTTTATTACTTGTAAGGTCTACTCCATTATTCATAACACAAAGTAAAATTCTTGGGAAATTAATATATGACATTCCTGTGCAGCGGTATCCCCATTTCCCCGGAACTGCGGTTTCTACGCAGCCTATTGCACTGTAATTATACGCATCTTCTTCTTTTACACCCCATTTAATAAATGAAGGAATGATAACCTCATCATTGTTAAGAGCAGGCATACCGAAGCCAAGCTTCATAACTTCTATGCATTCATCATAAAATTTCTTGTTGATATTTTTATGATAACGAACTGATAAATTAGGTTGAGTAAGTCTTGTCTCCGCAACTGAATGTAAAACTAAAAAGCTTAAATCATTTACAGCATCTTTTTTATCAGGGGTTTGCCCTCCTATAGTAACATTTTGATACATGGGAGAACCGGCGGAGCCCAAAGTATGAGACTGGGAACGAACTTTATTAATAGTAAGTGTTTTTATCCAAAGGCAAGTTAAAAGCTCAAGCACTTCATTATCCGTGATTCTTTTATTTTTAATATCATTCTTATAATAAGGGTACATATATTGATCAAATCGCCCATAGCTTAAAGAATGTCCATTTGATTCAATCTGTAAAATAAGCTGAATAAACCATACTGATTGAATAGCTTCTCTAAATGAAGCTGCAGGATTATATGGAACCTTTGAACATATTTCACTTATTAAAAGTAATTCTTTTTTCCTATTTTTATCTTTTTCTTTTATAGATAGTTCTTTTGCAAGATTTGAGTATCTTAAAGCAAAGTGCTTAACTGCATCTATTACAATAAGAACTGCTTTATAGAAAATATTTTTATCAATGCTTTTAGGATCTGTAAAATCAAGTTCGCTTTGAAGCTTTTTCACACGATTTTCATAACCTTTTAAACCTATTTTTAGAATTTCTTCATAATTTACTGATAAATGTGCATCTCCTGCATTAAGTTTTCCTTCCATGCCGAAAAGCCCGGTTTCCATAAATACGCTTACTTCATCGGGAAGAAGCACTTCTCCTCTATCTCTTAAAGTGTTATGTTTCCAAAAAGGAGCTATATATTTTAACTGCTTTTTAGTATCTTCAGTAATATAGAAAACGTCTCCGTCTCTTTTTTCAAAAAGGTCAAGTTCATCCAGAACAAATTTCATAGTATATTCCGGAAAAATCGGAGCATTTGTATTTTTGGTGGACTGATTTCCTGCAAGTAAAGATTTATCTTCTATATAGATAGTCATATTAGATAAAATCTCTTTAAGCATTATAGCTCGTACAAGCTTTCTTGGCTTATCTTTGTTTTCTTTATATGCTTTTGTGCAAAGAACTGCTCTTTCAGCATCAATATAAGGCTTTTCAGACAAAACCTCTTCTCGAAAAGCTTTCATTCTATCGGTTAATTTTCCAAAAAGTTTTGTGTTTTCCATATTGTTACTCCTTAAAAGATTATTTTAGTTTCAAATGAAACTTAAATGCTTTCGATTATGAAATTACATTACCATTATTACACTTGAATGTCAATTTATTTTTGATTATAATATAAATAAATTACGAATGAAATGTTATAAAACCATTTTCAAATTAATCCTTTTTAATAAAAAGGTCTTTAAAGTATAGATGCAACTTATTATATAATGGAACTATAAAAGGATAAGATATGGAAAAAGCAGATTATAATAAAACGGGAATGATATTTAATATCCAAAAATTCAGTGTAAATGATGGTCCGGGAATAAGAACAGCGGTTTTCTTTAAAGGCTGCCCTTTGAAGTGTAAATGGTGCTCCAATCCGGAAAGTCAGAAAATATCTTTTGAGATGCTTTGGAATAAAGAAAAATGCGTACATTGTAATCATTGCGTTAGTACATGTAATGCTGTCTATTTTAAGGACAATGATTTAAAATTTAATGCAAATAAATACAAGGGAGATAAGAGATTTGTGCTGGAATGTCCTAAGGATGCCATTTCTCTGGAAGGAGAGAAAAAAAGTGTAAGAGAAGTGATTGATGAAGTTATGAAAGACGAAGCTTTTTATGAAGAAAGCAATGGAGGAATAACTTTATCGGGAGGGGAAATTCTTGCACAGGCGGATTTTGCAAAAGAACTTTTACTTGCATCAAAAGAACATGGGCTTAATACTTGCTGTGAAACTACAGGATTTTCAGTTTCAGCTATTTTTAATAAAGTAATAGAAAATGTAGACTATATACTTTTTGATTTAAAACATTGGGATGAAAAAAAACATATAGAAGGAACCGGAGTGTCCAATTTACTTCCTATAAAAAATATGAAGTATGCAATAAGTATAGGAAAAACGGTTTTACCTCGCATACCTGTGATACCGAAATTTAACGATTCTTTGGACGATGCATATAATTTATCTAAAACACTTCATTATATTGGAGCAAAACGTTGTCAGCTTTTACCATTTCATCAATTTGGAGAAAATAAGTATCATTTACTTGGAAAGACTTATGAATATGAGAATGTACCGGCTCTTAAAGCCGATGATTTAAAAAATTATTTGCAAGTTTTTAAAGATAATAAGATAGATGCATTTTTTTAAAATAAATATATATAGGAAAATTATATGAAAAATAGAATAAACAAGATATTGGAGATATTGAGCACTGAACATGAACATAAGATAGAAGTTTCCAGACTTTCAGAAAAACTTAAGGTTTCTCAAGTTACAATAAGAAAGGATTTGGATGTTCTTACAGAAAAAGGAATTATAAAAAGAGAACACGGTTTTGCTCTACTATTAAGTTCCGATGATATTAATGGACGTATAGCGTATCATTATGAAGAAAAAAAGAAAATTGTAGTAAGGGCAGCAAAATTTGTAAATGATAACGACACAATTATGATTGAAAGCGGAAGCTCATGTGCATTACTTGCAGAAGCTCTTACAAAAGAAAAAAAGGATTTAACGATAATTACAAACAGTGCTTTTATAGCGAACTATATTAGAAATAAATCTAATTTTCAAATTATACTTTTAGGGGGGATTTATCAAAATGATTCCCAGGTTAATGTCGGCCCTCTTGTAAAAGAGTGTGTAAAAAATTTCTTTGTGGATCTTTTTTTTATAGGAACTGATGGATATAGAGAGAAAATCGGCTTTACAAATCGTGATCAGATGAGAGCACAGTCAGTAAGAGATATGGCTGAGCAAGCTGAGAAAGTTATAGTGATTACGGAAAGTGAAAAATTTGAAAAGCATGGAACAGTTCCACTTAATTTAGGAGATAAAATAAAAATGGTCATAACTGATTCTAAAATAACTGAATCAGATAAAGATGCATTGAAAGGGAAAAATATAGAAGTAATTACTGTATGATTACTATATAATATCAAGATTACATAACTTAAGAAAAGGGAAAAGAAGAGATATACCTATTCAAATAAAAATTTAATATTTACAATATCCTTTTAATAATAGGTCTTAATACTACATATATAACAGTTGCAAGTATTGTACTTATAACAGCATTTGTAAGGGTTGCTGCGGCGGCTATTGTAGCCATAATTTTTGCAGCATCTGCAGGAACCTTAAGTAAATAAGTTTTATATAAGTATCCTATAATAGGATCCATAAATACATTAAATAAAAGTCCAATTCCGCATGATAATAAAGACCATTTTATAATATAAGTCTTTGGATGCTCGTCATCTATATGTGAAATTTTATGGGCTACGAAGCCGGTTATAAGACCAATCATGAATTTAAGGAAAAAAGTCTTAGGTGCTGAAGTTATAAATATAGGATCCATAAGGTCAGCAATAGTCATTCCGATTGCACCTGAAAGACCTCCATAAACGCCACCGAGAATCAAGGCTGCAAGTACACAAAAAGCATTTCCTATATGAATAGCTGTAGTTCCGCCTCCGGGAGTAGGAATAGGAATTTTTAAAAATGTAAATGCTATATAGCAAAGAGCAGCCATAAGTCCTGTTAACGCCAGCTTTTTAGTCATATTTTTATCCATATATTATAAATCCTTTCAATTATTATCGTATGTCTTCTTGCCCATTTTCTTTCATTTCCGTCTTGTTAAGGTACATTCTCTTGTCTGCAAGCTTAAATGTACTATCATAATCACCGCCTTCAACCTCGTTACTTCCTGCGATTCCATAAGCAAAACTGATATCACACGGATCATTATTTAACTTATTAGTTTTATTTATATTCCTATATAATCTTTTTATATAGTTATGAATATTTACAACTGATACATCTTTTAAAATAATAAGGAATTCATCTCCACCTTGTCTTATACAAGTGCAATCTTCATCACTAAAAGTATATTTAAGACAATTTGAAAAATCTATAAGTAATTTATCTCCTCTTTCATGTCCGAAATTATCATTTGTAACCTTTAAATTATTTAAATCAAACAAAATAAGGTGATAAGGAATATTATTTTTCCTTAACTTAATAATTTTTGCCATACCCTTATATCTATTATAAAGACCTGTAAGATTATCCTTATAGGCAATATTCTTAAGTAGTGAAATTTGATTTTCATACTTTCTTACTTCTCCTGAATTGATTGAATAACTTATAAGAGGAGTTGTTACCATTATAAGTATTGCAACGGAAGTAAAAAGGTCACTGATTTCGTAATCTTTCTTAAAAAATGTAATAACATGAATGTTCACATTTAAAAGAGAAGATTCAGTTATAATTATACCGGCACTTATAAGTGTTCCTATCGAAAGAACTCTTTCATAAGGCTTTTGAGTGTCATAGTGGTTTAAAATCAAGAATAGAACGACTGCCAGTGAAACAATGGATACTGACCTGAATATCGTTATAAAATGCGATATAGGACAGATATGCATCAAATGAAGAATTACTGTACTTACTACAAAAATTATATAAAAGATCTTTGCTATATTGAAAAATAAAGAAAATTTATGCTTACCTTTTATAATTGAAATAATATTTATGTAAAAAAATGGAGTTATATATAGAGACATATATTCAAATAAAGCTACAAGCTCCATATTTCCTGTAAGTTTTTGAAATAAACCATTTGTACACATATTCCAAAGACCAATGAAGAATGCGGTTGCAAATGAGTATAACAAATGACCGGTTTCTACATTAAGTAGCCAAAAGACAATAAAGCATGATATAAATCCGATTAAGCCGACCATAAAAAGAACAATGCTTATAGCGACTGAATTTAAATTATATTCCAAAATATTGCTCCAAACGGAGTTACTTCCTGTAAATTTTACAAAATCTAGCCATTTATAATTAAGATTTTCACTTGAATGAAGTTTAATTACGACGGTAGGGTGTATTGAACCGTCATTTTTTAACGCTACGATATGATAACCTCTTCCGAGAAGCTTTTTATTTTTATATAAATCATTTCCATAGGAATAAACTCTATTTCCATTTAAAAATACATTAACAGTGGAGCTATAAGTTTTAAAAACAAGGTATTTATGGCTTTTATCAAGCTTATTTAATTTACATTCCAGCATGATATGATCGCCCTTTTTTATGTGAGGAAGAGAGAACTCATTAACATTGATATTTTCATAAAAAGTATTATTTACACGCAAATTAAAATTTTCATCAGTCCATGCATGGGAGGGCTTATAAAAATTAAACATCATGAAAAATGTCACCAAAATATATGCGGCGATAAATAAAAAAGTAATATGTTGTGAATATTTTTTTAAAAAGTGCATGTCTCATCTCCATCATAAAATATATGATTAACGTGCAAAACATATTATTATGCATTAAGAGTAAAAATATTCAAGTAAATCTAAAAACACATTACAATTAAGTATAAACCATGTAAAAATGAATATCAAACATTTTAAGGGGATTCTTAATATTTATGATATAATAACAAAAACTCATTGTTACCACTAGATAATAGGAGGATTTTTTATGTGGTTATTTTTCACGCTTGCAACTACCTCACTTTGGGGACTTGCAGAGTTATTCTATAAAAAGGGAGCCCATCAACACGAGAAATATGCTCATCTTAAGATGGTTATTTGTGTTGGTATAGTTATGGGAATGCACGCAACATTTATAATTAATACTCAGCATATTAATTATAATCCGATGAATATGATTTATTATATTCCGGTTTCCCTTTGTTATATTTTGTCAATGGCACTTTCATTTTTCGGGATGCGTTTTATTGAAGAGTCAATTTCGGATCCTATAGAAAATACGTCGGGAGCCATAACAGCACTTTTATGCGTAGTTATTTTAGGTAAGAAGATTGCACCTGTTTCAGTAGGGGCAATTATTCTTATGGTTATAGGTATTCTTGGAGTAGGATTTTTAGAAAGCCATGGAGATACCGATAGAAGTAAAAAGCTCGGTAAAAAGATGGCGGTAATCGCTTTTGCAATGCCATTTTGCTATGCAACGTTAGATGCTCTCGGGAGCTTTTTGGATGTTTACTATCTTGATACGAAAACGACTCTTCTTGTTGATGTTACTGAAGATACAATTGAAAATGTCGCAAATACTTCCTATGAGTATACATTTCTTATAGGAGCGATTGTGCTACTTATTTTCATGAAAAAGAAAGATGTTGCATTTGAATTTCCAAAGCAAAAGGATAAGATTTTGGCTGCATTATTTGAAACAGCAGGACAATTTACTTATGTATTTGCTATGAGCGGAAATGGAACCATTGCAGCACCTATAATTTCCGCTGTTTGTGTTGTTTCACTTATCTTATCAAGAATTTTCTTAAAAGAAAGACTTACGAAGCTTCAATATATGTTCCTTACATTCGTTATCATAGGTATTCTTACATTATCATTTGTTGAAGGTGACTAAGTTATGTTACAATCATAAGGTAATACATTTTTAGTTATATGCTTTTTATATTTAGATAAAAAAGGGGGATTTTATGGATAAAATTACAGAACGTTTTTTAAAATATGTAAAAATTGAGACAAGATCTGATGAAAATAGTACATCAGTTCCTTCAACTCCAACTCAAACAGAATTTCTAAAAATGCTTGCAAAGGAACTTGAAGAGATAGGATATGAAGACATTTACTTGAATCCTAAAAATAGTTATCTTACAGCAACTGTCCCTTCAAATATAGAAAAAGATGTTCCTACTATAGGATTTATAGCACACGTAGACACAGCAGATTTTAATGCTAAGAATATAAGTCCAAAGATTCATGAAAATTATGATGGAAAAGATATCATTTTAAATAAAGAAAAAGATATTGTTTTAAGTGTAAAAGAATTTCCAAATTTAAAAAAATATATAGGAGAAACTTTAATTACTACAGATGGAAATACACTTTTAGGCTCAGATGACAAGTCAGGTGTAGCGGAAATTGTTACAGTCGGAGAATATTTAATAAACCATCCTGAATTTAAACATGGAAAAATTCGTTTTGCTTGGGGACCGGATGAAGAGATTGGTACCGGAGCAACAAGATTTGATGTTGAAGGCTTTGGCTGTGATTTTGCATATACTGTTGACGGAGGACCTGTAGGAGAGCTTGAATGTGAAAGCTTCAATGCAGCTTATGCTAAAATTCATGTAAAAGGCATGAATGTTCATCCCGGTACTGCAAAAGATATAATGATAAATGCACTTGAAGTTACAAGAAAATTTCAAAATAAGCTTCCTGACTATCTGGTTCCTGAAAAGACTGAAGGAAGAGAAGGCTTTTATCATTTACTTGAAGTAAATGGAACTGTTGATGAAGCTTCTTTCTCTTATATTATAAGAGATCATAATAGAGATTTATTTGAAGAGAAAAAAGCTTATATGAAAAAAATAGCTGAAGAATTAAATAAAGAGTTTGGTAAAAAAATTATTACTATAGACATGAAGGATGAGTATTATAACATGTATGAAGTAATAAAAAAGGATAAGAGAACAGTAGATATTGCAGAAAAAGCAATGAAGGAACTTAATATAACACCAATTATGCATCCTATAAGAGGAGGAACTGACGGCTCTATAATTTCATTTAAGGGGCTTCCAACTCCAAATCTTTTTGCAGGAGGAGAAAATTTCCATGGAAGATATGAATTTGTTTCAACTGAAGCTATGAAAAAAGCATATGAAACTGTCATTAAAATCATAGAGCTTGTAGAAAAAAATTCCTAAAAATGGGATGAATATTAATTTATTAAAAAAAAATATTGACTATTTATATAAAAGAATAGTATCTTATTTATTAAATCTTTTTAATTTTTACTTTATTTTTTAGAAAAGAAAGGAGAAAAAGGAAAAAAGTAATTTCAAAAGAAGAATGATTGTCAAGGAATTTATAGAAAATAGAGTTAAAATTTATAGAAAATAGAATTAAAAACAAGGGAAATAAAATAAATATAAATTAAAAAGATAAGGAATATTAATTTTAACGGTTTATAAATACCTTTAAAATTAAGGGAAAAGGAAACGGAAAATTAAATAGAAAAAAGAGAAAGAAGTGAATATATGAAAAAAGAACTGTCATTTAAGCAAAATCTGTTATTAGCTTCGCTCCTTTTCGGAATGCTTTTTGGGGCGGGTAACTTGATTTTTCCAGTATTTATGGGACAACTTTCCGGAAAAATGAGCTTTGTTTCAGCAATAGGATTTTCAATAACCGGAGTAGGACTACCTTTGCTTGGAGTTTTGGCAATTGGATTGTCACAAAGTGAAGGCTTGTTCGATGGCTCACTTAAGATTGGAAAATGGTTTGCGTATGCTTATACAACTATGCTTTATCTTTCAATTGGAGCTTTATTTGGAATACCGAGAACGGCAGCAGTAAGCTTTACAACCGGCGTTACACCTTTTATCAAGGGAACTAATGAAAAAGTAGCATTGTTTATATATTCTTTAATATTCTTTGCACTTGTGCTGGTTTTTTCATTAAAGCCATCAAAGATTATTGATTTTATAGGAAAATATTTAAATCCTATATTTCTTGTATTTTTATTTTTGTTAGTAGCACTTACAATTGTAAATCCTATTGGAAATGTAACACAATTAGGAGCACAGGAAGCATATAAGGCAAAGCCTTTCTTTGTAGGACTTCTTGAAGGATATAATACTATGGATGGACTTGCATCTGTAGCATTTGCAATCGTTATTATAGAAGCTATAAGAAAGATGGGAGTTACAGCACCTAAGGATATTGCAAGAGAAACTGTAAAGAGTGGAAGCATTGCAAGTATTTTTATGGTATTGATTTATATAAGCCTTACATTTGCAGGTGCTCAAATAAGATTTTTAGGAAAAGCTACTGAAAATGGAGGACTTATATTATCTGATTTAGCAAAACATTACTACGGAGGTGTAGGAAATTTAGTTTTAGCCGGAATTATGATTTTTGCTTGCTTAAAGACAGCAATAGGACTTGTAACTTCGTGTTCTGAAACATTTTCAAAGATGTATCCAAACTTGCTTTCATATAGAGGCTATGCAGTTGCGTTTACGCTAGGATCATTTTTAGTATCTAACTTCGGACTTGATGCAATAATATCTTTATCATTACCGATGTTATTCTTCTCATATCCGATAACAATTGTATTTATAGCACTACTAATTTTTGAAAAATTATTTGGTAAAGAAAAAGCAGTATTTGAATCAACAATGATTCTTACTATAGTTGGAGCATTCCTTAATGTATTTTCAAAGTATAATTTCTTAAAAGTAGAAGCTGTTACTAATTTCTTAAATATGTATAAAAAGTTGCCGCTTTTTGATATAAGTATGGAGTGGGTATTCTTCTCATTAGTAGGATTAGTGATAGGTCTTTTAAGATTACTTTCAAAAAAAGAAAGATTAAATAAATAAAATATAATTAGTTAGTTTATATTTAATTTATATTAAAGAAAAAAAAGATTGATTTATAGTATTACTATAAATTGATCTTTTTTTTAAAAGAAAAAATATTGCATAATATTTATTTAAAAGTTGCAAAAATATATTTTTATTCCTTTTAAAGTATTGAAAATTTAATAAAAAATGAAAGTTACAAAAAAAAAGTTGCAAAAGTGCATTGACTAAAGAAAAAAAATCTATTACTATAAGATGTGGTAAAAATATAGGAATTAATTATTTTTATGCAAAGGAGATATTAAAGATGAAGAAGTTGTCGCTTACAATGCAGATATTTATTGCACTTGTACTTTCCATAGTTGTTGGATTTCTTATGACTAATTATGTGAATATAGCTAATAGTTATATCAATCCTATCGGAACTATATATCTTAATCTTATCAAATGGATTGTAGGACCACTTGTATTTATATCTATTTGTGATGCAGTGATTTCACTTCAAGATGTAAAGAAAGTTGGAGCTATCGGTGGTAAGACAATGGTTTATTATTTCTTTACAACTGCAGTTGCTGTAACTATAGGTCTTATAATTGCAAATTTTTCTAAGAAAATTTTCCCTGTACTTGAAACTACAGGACTTAAATTTAAAGCAGGTAGTAAAGTGAATTTTATGGATACAATAGTAAACATTTTTCCATCAAATTTTATAACTCCTTTTGCACAGGCAAATATGCTTCAAGTTATTGTAGGAGCACTTATCATAGGATTTGCTGTTATTGCTATTGGTAAGAAAGCTGAAGGCTTTGGAAAAAGAATAGATGATTTAAATGAAGTATTAGTAAAGGTAATGGAAATTATTTTAAAGATGTCACCTATAGGTGTCTTTTGCTTACTTACACCTGTAATTGCGGCAAATGGACCTGAGATAGTAGGAACTCTTACTAAGGTTCTTCTTGTTGCTTATGTTTGCTATGCTATACATATGATACTTGTTTATTCTCTTGCAGTAGGCTTTATAGCGAAGATTTCTCCAATCAAATTTTTTAAGGGTATGATGCCTGCCATGATGTTCGCATTTTCTTCAGCTTCATCTGTAGGTACTATCCCTCTTAATATTGAATGTACAGAAAAGCTCGGAGCAAAAAAAGAAGTTTCTTCATTCGTACTTCCTTTAGGAGCAACAATTAACATGGATGGAACTGCTATATATCAAGGCGTTTGTGCAGTATTTATAGCTTCATGTTTCGGAATAAATCTTACATTTAGCCAGATGCTTACTATAGTTCTTACAGCAACACTTGCTTCAGTAGGAACGGCGGGAGTTCCGGGTGCCGGTATGGTTATGCTTGCAATGGTGCTTCAGTCAGTAGGCCTTCCTGTTGCCGGTATCGCACTTGTAGCAGGTATCGATAGAATCTTCGATATGGGAAGAACAACAGTAAATATTACAGGAGATGCATCTTGTGCACTTGTTGTTGACTATCTTGAAAAGAGAAAATTAAAGAAAGCTATGGAAAAAGAAGGAAACAAAAGTGTTTCAAATTCTATTAGTGAAGAAAATTGTTAATTTATAAAATAGTTATAGGAAAATGAAAAGCATAAAAAAGACAGTGTGCAAAAAAATGCGGACTGTCTTTTTTTGTTATTTTTATTTATAATTAATTTATGAATATAAAATATAAAAGAGGAGGGCTTATGTCTGAAAAAGAAAAGGTTTATGAAGCCTTAGATAAAATGGGGATAAAATATGATGTAGTAGATCATCCGCCTGCACTTACAACAGAAGAAGCGGACCTTTATATCGAAGGAAAAGAAGGCGTTCGTTCTAAGACAATGTTTATGACAAATAAAAAGAAAAAAAACTTTTATCTTTTTATATTGGATGAATCAAAGCGTCTTGATATGAAAAAGCTCGGAGAAATTATAGGCGAAAAAACGCTTAAATTTGCACATGAAGAGCATGTTGAAGAAAAATTAGGACTTAAGTTTGGAGTAGTATCTCCATTCGGACTTTTAAATAATAAAGAAAAAGATGTAAAAGTTTATGTAGATAGGGAGATTATAAAGGATAAAATTATTACTTTTCATCCGAATGAAAATATAGCAACTTTATTTATATCATTTGATGATTTGTTTAAGTTTTTTGAAAATATTGGAATCAACTATGAAATTATAGACATGTGATTTTTAAAGCTTTATCATGCTTATAAAGTATGTTAAATAAAGCATATTTTTATGCAAGCTTAAGAATAGATTAATATGGATTTTAAAAATTCTAGAAGAGTGAAAAATGGAAAAAGTATTATTTTTGCAGGGAAAATTTTTAGAGAAAATATGGGGAGGAGACAGATTAAAAAAAGAGTTTCCTTATGAATTTCAAGAAAATAACATAGGTGAATATTGGGCTGTATCCGGAATGAAGGCTCATCAGTCTTTGATTTTAAATGGAACATATTCCGGAGAGAAGCTTAATCATGTTTATAAAAACCATAAAGAACTTTTTGGAAACGAAAAAAAAGATGATTTTCCTCTTTTAATAAAGCTTATCGATGCAAATGAGGATTTATCTATTCAGGTGCATCCGGATGACCAGATGGCAAGGAATGTTGAACATAGTGCCGGAAAAACCGAGTCCTGGTATATCTTAAATCAAAATGAATCGTCAATAGTTTATGGCGTTAATGCAAAAGATAAAAAAGAAGCTATAGAGTTAATTGATAAGAAGGATTGGAAGAAACTTTTACATGTGGAAAAATGCGTAAAGGGAGACTTTTTCAAGGTTCCGTCGGGGATGGTTCATGCAATAAAAAAAGGGACTCTTACATTGGAGATTCAGCAGGCTTCTGATATTACATATAGACTTTATGATTATGATAGAAAAGATAAAGATGGTAATAAAAGAGAGCTTCATTTAAAAAAGTCAAAGAATGCATTAAAAGTATTAGTTCAGCATAAGATTCACGAAGATTTATCGAAAAAAGAAGAGATTTTATTTGATAATAGATACTTTGTGGTAAGAAAAATCAACATAAAAGGAAAAGAAACATTTACTCAGGATAAAAGGTATCTTGTGGAATGTGTTGTAGAAGGAGACGGAGAACTTTTGATAGGAGAGGAAAAGTATCCTATTAAGAAGGGAGACTTTTTCATTTTAACTAAGAATACAGAAAGATTTGAGTTTAAGGGAAATCTTGAGATAGTGGAAAGCTATTCAAAATAAATTCTTTTCTATTCAAAATAAATTCTTTTCTGTTCAAAATAAATCCTTTTACTTAAAAGCATTTATTTAAAAATTTAATATTGATAAAAATAATAGAATTATTGATTGAATTAGGCTTTCTAAGATGTACATGTACATCTTAGAAAGTCATTTTTTTAAATATATATAACTAAAATGAAAATGTTTTTCATTTTATATTGACAATGTTATCTAAAATGATAAAATACTATTTGAAATTGAAATTCGTTTTCGATTTTGCTTTAATATTGAAATTTGTTTTTAATTTTACTTTATTAATGGACATTAAATTTAAGACAAAAGTAGGAGGATATATGTTTAATAAGAGATTTAGAAGGACTGTATTATTCTTAGCACTCGCACTTTTTTTTACGACAGTAGCAGGATGTGGTGCGAAGAAAGTTGATTCTGCTAAGGCAAAAGAAAATGGAAATGTAAAAGCTGAAAATGCATCAGAAAAGAAAGTAATATATACAACATTTTTCCCGGTTTACGATTTAACTAAAAGAATTGTAGGAGATAAATACATAGTAAAGACAATTATTAAGGGAAATCAAGAGCCTCACGATTTTGAACTTCAAGCAAAGGATATGGCTGATATTGGAAAAGCTAACCTTATCGTGTATAACGGTGCAAAGATGGAATCTTTTATTGACAGCTTAAAAGGTGTAGCAAAAGATGATAATAAATTTTTGGATTTATCGCAAGGGCTTACACTTTTACAAGGAAAAGGTGACGATGATAATAAGCACGAGAATGTTAATCCGCATACTTGGCTAAGTGTAAAAAATGCGATGGTTGAGCTTGATACTATTTATAAAAAAGTTTCATCTATGGATCCTAAAAATCAGGAGTATTATAAGAAAAATTATGATAAAGCATTAAAAGAATTTAAAGCTTTAGATAAAAAGTTTGAAAAAACTCTTTCAAAAGTTCCGGAGGATCAAAGATATTTTGTAGTTAGCCATGCAGCATTTAACTATCTTGCTAACGATTATAAACTAAAACAGGTTGCAGTTACAGGCATTTCTCCAGAAGACGAGCCATCTGCAAAGCAACTAAAAACTATAGCAGATTTTGTTAAAAAACATCATATAACAACTGTTTTATTTGAAGGAAAAGCAACTCCTAAAGTAGCTGAAACTCTTGCAAAAAACACCGGCACTAAGACTGATTCTATATATACAATGGAAAGTCTTACAGATAAAGAGATAAAGATGGGTTATTTAAAACTAATGGAAAAGAATTTGGATGTTTTGATGAAGTCTTTTAAGAGATAAAAATAAAAAAAGCCATAAATTTAAAGAGAGAAAAAGGAGAATGAATTGAAGTATAAAAAGTATAAAAGAGCAATTTTAATAGTAGGTGTCGCTGCACTTTCATTCAGTATGGTCTCATGCAGCGGTATGTCTTCAGAACAAAATAAAAAAAGTACAGTTTCGACTAAAAGAAAAAATGTTGTAAGTAAAGCGAAAGTAACAAGTATAAGGTTTGTGCCGAAAAACATATCTTATAAGACGGATGATTCAACTAAGGTTTTAATTGATGCACCTAAGGTTGATGCAAATGATATTGTAAAAATCATAAAGCATGGAGATCATTGGCATGTATTTACTAAAGATGGCAGGGAAATTATAACTTACACAGATCCTACAAAATCTAAAAGTGCAAAAGATTTAAAATCAACTGTAAAAGTAGTTTCAAAAACTGAATTAAAAAAGGTGGCTAATGGAAGCGAAGTCGTAAAGATTTTAAAGCATGGTGATCATTGGCATATTTTTACGAGAGATGGAAGAGAATTTGTAACTCACTCTGATCCTTCAGGCTTATTCCCAAATATAGTAATCGGAACTTATACCGGAAATCATGAGCCTATAAATGCGGGAACACAGTCGGGTATTATAAATTTAAATGCGACAAATCTTCCTTCAAATCAAGGAAATTCAGGCTCTACTATGCTTGTAAATAGTAACGGACAGGTTATAGATGCGGGAAGTATATTTTCTAAGGTTGTAGGAGTTGAAGAGTTAAAAGATAAAAATGTTGTAAGAATATTAAAACATAGAGATCACTATCATGTGTATACTGCTGACGGAACGGAATTTGTAACATATGGAGATCCGAGTAGTGAATATCCGGGAATTCCTATAGGAACTTATGTAGGAGAGCATGGAGATAGTAATACAACATCAAATGATTACGTAGGAGGAGGTTCATATTATGGAGGAGGCAGTACATATGTAGAAAAGCCTTTATCATATTGGAATATAAAATGGCCGGAAGATATTGTAAAAATTATTGACCATAAGGATCACTTCCATCTTGTAGATTCTAAGGGTAAAGAGGTTGTAGTTCATGCAACTAGCGAAATAACGAACGATAGATTACGTTCAATTTATCCTGAAGCTGAATATATTGATGAAAGAAATATTGAACATCCGGACATTAAAGTTGATAGTAGTGAGATTTTTAAATACGAAGATGTTACGGAAAATTTTGATCAGGATTTATATAATCATCTTCCAGATAATATTCAGCATATGGATAATTTTGGTTCACTTACGGATACAACAATTCCGGTGTATGGAACTGATGGAAAAAAAGAGAATATATTCTATTGGCTTCATGATGGCAATCATTATCATGCAGTTACGATAGAGCAGATAATAAAATGTGCAAAAGCTGGAGATTATGGACAAAATGTTGATCCTAAAAAAGTCGTAGGAGTTATTAAATATCTTATTAATCATAAGGGACAAAAGATAGATAGTGAAATAAAAATTAATAATATTGATATAATTAATTACTTAAATAAGGTTTATGAAGGTAAGCTTGCTGATGTTAAGGATATTCCAAGGAATATTGAGATATTTAATAATGATATAACTGTATATTTAAAAAATCCAGATGGTGGTGACTCTACTTCAATAAAATTAAGTAAAGCTGATTTTCGTGTGAATAGTGAGGGTTATATCACATATAATAAAACATTTGAAGGTACTGATAAAAATGTAAATGATATAAAAGTTAAAGCAACTCCATATAATAGTGAATGCTAACTTTGGTACAAAAAAATAAAAAAAGCGAAATATATAATTTTATATATTTTGCAGACCTATAATTAACCTGATTTATGCATATGCCCTGTAAAGTAGATAAATTCTATTTTGCAGGGTATTTGCATTAAATTCTATTTTGGGGGATATTTGCATAAAAGTGATCATATAAGTAAAATAACATTGTAACTAAAAGAAAATTTAAATTAGTATATAACATAGGTAAATATATGAGTATAGTTGAAGAACTTTTTAAGATGAAGGATGAGCAGTATAAGAAATTTAATGCCAAAATTATACCTACATTAGATGAAAAAAAAATTATAGGTGTAAGAATTCCTTTACTTAGAGAATTTGCAAAAACAATAATGAAGACAAAGGAAGGAAAGAATTTTTTAAAGGAGCTTCCTCATAAATATTTAGAAGAATATCTTCTTCACAGTATAATTATTTCTTCGCATCAGGATAAAAGAGTTGTTATAGAAGAGCTTGATAGATTCCTTCCATATGTGGATAATTGGCAGGTTTGCGACAATATTTCTCCGATTTCATTTAAGACAAATAGAAAATATATAATAAAAAAAGTCTATGAATGGATTGATTCTAAAAGTATTTATACAAAAAGATTCGGTATAAAGATGCTTATGACACATTTTTTAGATGAAAATTTTGATAAAAAATATTTAAAAAAAGTGTCTGAAATTGAAACTGACGAATATTACTTAAAAATGATGATTGCTTGGTTTTTTACTACAGCACTTGCAAAACATTGGGATGAAACAATAGGTTATATTGAAAATAAAACTCTGGATATAAGGATTCATAATAAAGTTATTCAAAAATCGAAAGAAAGCTACAGAATAACAGATAAGCAGAAGCAATATCTACAAAAATTTATTATTCAAAATACTAAGAAAGAAGTTTTGAATATAACTCAGGATGACTTTATAAAAGTATATTGGAAACAATATCGTATGATGGAAAGAGAATTTGTAAAAACAGATGATTATGTATCAATAGACAAGGATAATTATGACACATTTTCAGCTCAATATACAAAGCTTCTTCTTACTATATGCAGCGAAATAGATTCGATTGTAGAAGCGCTATGTAGTTTACATGAGGATAGAATTCCTAAGGGAATAAAAAATAAGCTTGATGCTTTAATAGAAGAATATCCTAACATAAAAAATTATAGAGTAAACATGAGATATCCATATGATATAAAAAATATATCGCCTCTAGTGAAATTTTCGGATTCAATTTCTGACTGGTGGCAGGCTTACAATATGATAAAGCACAATCGCTTAGGCTCAAATGAAGCAGGACGATTCAACTACACGAAGGCGAATTTAAAGAATGTGCTCTACGCTCTTGCGGCACTTTATATACTAAATAGAAATCTATATGACAGCTTAAAAAAAGATAAAAAAATGAAAAATGTCGCACAGAACGTACAGAAGATTGTGACATCGGAAATTTTTGATGACGATATCATATTGTAAGATTATTTAAACTTGAATATATTAAAAATATGTATAAATAAAAATTTCTTATTCATTTTATTTATTTTTGATTCTTTTTCATATTTGAAGATTTGTTTTGAAGATTCTTGAGTTTATTTGCAATTCGTACGCTCCAAGATTGCTTCTTTTTATCTTTGTGTTCAACTTTACCTCTAACGCCTTTAATAGAAGTGATATAAAGTCCACTTACACTAGCTTTAATTTCTCTTTTTACGGGAATGTCATCAAAAATCGTTATATCACAGATGAAATTTACCATCTTAGGACCAACTTTAGCTTTTACGATAGGAAGCTTAGGATTTCTAGAATACCAAGGTGCATTTTTTGAAACTGCATCCGGAAGTCCCGCATCTCTAAGACGCATCTTCTTTTTATCGATAATAAGCATAGTCATAAGCTGCGACATAGCTTGTATCTGCTGTTCCTGAACGATTCTCTTTTCTTCGATTTTTTTGCCCCAAAAGTACATGATTGTAGTAATAACAAGTAAAACGACTGCAATTATTATAAGTACAAGTAAAAATTTTGGCATTTTCTTTCTCCTCAAATTTTATAGCAGGAACACCTATAAGGTGAATTTTAACAAAAATAGCAATATAATGCAATTAAACTTTTCAATTAATAACTATATTTAAATTAAACTTTTTAATTAATAACTTATCTTCTATGACATATTTTGCCACTTGAATAAGCTGCATTAAACTCTTAAAATACAATATATAAGTATGACTTTAAAATTCCTTTGGAAAGGGGAAATTTATGAAAAAAAACTTTAAAAAAATTATTGAAAATAAAAAAATACAGAAAAAAGAACCGAAGTATGGGATAAGAAAATTAAAAGTGGGAGTTGTATCATGCCTTTTAGCATTTGCTATGACAGCACCTATGACTTTAGGAGTAAAGGCTGCTGATAATACTACAGGTTCGGGATTGGGAAGCACTGCATCTACAAATTCAGGCTCGGGAAGCACTGCATCTACAGCAACTAATCAGGAAAAAGTTAATGCTGCAGTTAATTTAATTAAAAAAAAGCTATCATCTGTAGAAGTAGATGATCTTAATGCAAAAGAAGTAAATACAAAAACTATTTTAGGTAAAATAACGGCATTAGATGCAACGAATGAAGTAATAAAAAATATTAAGGAAGAAAATATTACAATTTCTTCAGATGGAAGTAAGGCAACAGTAGATGTTAGTGGAAAAAAAGTAGAGATTACTATAACTAAAAAATCCGGAGGAACGACATCACCTTCTACAGGGTGGATAAAAAATAAAGATGGCAAGTGGACATATGTACAAGCTGATGGAAGCTTATTAAAAAGTGCTTGGACTTCTTCAGGAAGAACTTGGTATTATCTTGATAAAGATGGCATTTTAGCTGAAAATACGTTTTTTATAGATAAAGATAATCTGTATTTTGCAGGAAAAGGCGGAGCCATTTATGAAAATATGTGGATTAAGGATAATGAAGGAAATTGGTACTACGCAAAAGGTGGTTCTTGTTGTATCGCAAAAAGTGAATGGATTTCCAGCAATAATGAGTGGTATTATGCAAATAAAGATGGAAAGATAGCACAGAAGGATTGGATAACTGTAAATGGAGTACAATATTATGCAAAAGAAGGCGGAGCTATTTTAACAAATGAATGGGTAAAATCTGATAAAGGATGGCTCTATTTAAAAAGCAACGGAGCTCTTGCAAAAAATGAATGGATATATAAAAATGGAAACTGGTATTATGCAAAAGACGGAGGATTTATCGCTGAAAATGAATGGATTTCTACGGGTGGACATTTCTTCTATGCAAAAGCCGGTGGATTTATCGCAAATGGTGAATGGTTTAAAGTAGGCGACAATTGGTTTTATGCAAAAGCCGGTGGATATATGGCAAATGATGAATGGATATATCAAGGAGGTCACTGGTTCTATGCAAAATCAGGCGGCTATATGGCAGAAAATGAATGGATTAGTAAGGATGGATTATGGTATTACGCAAAGTCCGGCGGAATGATATCTGAAAAAGAGTGGATTAAGATAAAAGATGTATGGTATTTCACAAATGTCGGAGGCTCTCTAGTAATGAATAAATCTTTGGTAATAGGCGGAAATACATATACATTTGATGCCGGCGGAGCACTGATTCAGTAGATGGGGATTTTAAAAACTATGATTCAGTATTTTAAATAAAAAATTAAATTAAATAAGAAATAAATAAAGTATCGTTCAGTAATAAAAACATGAACTTTGGAATTCTTTTATGAATTCAAAGATTATATCATGATTTACCGGACGATACTTTTTATTTCAGCACATAAAATTATAAAAATGGAAGCTCAACTTGTACTCAATCAATGTTGAAATGATATAAAAAACCTTTTTATAATAATTATAAGAAAGGAGGAAATTTATGATTAATTATAAAATCGGTTTTTTATTTGACAAAAATAACAATAGGGAAATTGATTACATTCATGCCGAAAATATAACTGATTTACGAATTTCCCCTTTGAAAGAACAATTAACTAAAATAAATGAGATTTCTGAAAAACTTTCATTAGGTACTATCCTAGTTGAAAAAGATAAATTTATAATTCCTGACAAGATGAAAAGAAAGTGGCTAGATATATATTTTAATCAACATGAAAAAGACATTTATTACAGTAAAGAAGAAAGACGACATATGCTTTACTTCCTTTTATTTGCAAAATTAAATGCTGCATCTTTATTGGAACTTCAAGATTTTTTTCATGTAAGTAAAAATACTATAGTCAATGATTTAATTGAAATAAAAAATCATTTAACATTCTCGAATATTAAGATTGTATATTCAAGAAAAGCTGGATATGTGTTAGTTGGAAATGATTTTTTAATACGATCGGTTGCTTTTGAATGGTTGGATGAATTATATCGTATGCCTAACGGCGAGATATTACTGTTTAAAGGACTTACTAAATTAAATAACAGTTATTATGCAGCTGTTAGAAATGATTTTGAACAACTTTTAAAAAAAATAAATATAAAAGTAGTAAAAAGTCGTTTTGATTCTATCATTTATTTTATAGCTTATTTAAGGTGCCATGCTGTATTTGAACAAGTGACATTGAGTAAACAAGATAAGGAATTGTTGTCATCTACTGATATTTATAAAGATATAGAATCAATAAATTATGAAAGATGTAGTTATAAAAATGAGGGAATAGAAAAATATTATTTAACTATTCTTATCTTTATTATATCTGAAGTAATTCATAAAGAGAAGTCTTTGGATTTTTTGAAAAAATGTGCAGAAGATATAATTAATGAATTTGAACGTGTATCCGCATCGCAAATAAGAGATAGAGATGAATTACTTACAAATTTATATAATCATTTGGTACCGGCCTTTTTTAGAATAAAATATTGTTTTAAATTGGATAATCCGTTAATTGATGAAATATATCATCAGTATAGTGATGTTTTTAATATTTTAAAAGTAGTACTTCATCCATTTAAAATGCTTACTAGTAGAGAAATACCAGACTCAGAAATAGGATATTTTACAATTTTATTTGCAAGTCAGGTAAGTAATATAGTGAATGAGGATAAATATAGAGCACTTGTTATTTGCCCTAATGGTGTTAGTTCTTCTACCATTATGAAATGGGGACTTTCTAATTTGTTCCCAGAAATTAATTTTGAAACGATGGAATATAGAGTAGGTTCGATTAACAATAAAAATTTTTATAAAAATTATGACATGATTTTTTCTACATTCAGTTTTGATACAAATATACCCATATTTGTAGTAAAGCCGATTATGACAGAAATAGAAAAATATGAATTGATTGAACGAGTATACAATGCTTTTCAGATACGAAGAAGAAAGATATTAACCATAGGATATATTTTAAATGTGATAATGCCTTATGTCCAGATAAAGGACGGAATGACTCAGAGTGAATTACTTGGATTAGTTCAGCATAAAATAAATAGACATTTTGGAGAAGGAACAGATGACAGACCTCCTCTATCAAAATTATTGAATGAAGGACGAATTAAATTTTATGATAAGCAATTGGAGTGGGAAAAGGCTGTAGGACTCTGCTTACAACCGCTTCTTGACGAAAAAATAGTTACAGAAAAGTATATTGATTCTATTATAGCTCGTATAAAGGAGTATGGACCTTTTATAGATTTAGGATATGGAATAGCTTTACCACATGCACGTCCAGAAGAAGGGGCAAATAAAATTGGTATATCTATGCTCTTTTGTGAAAAGCCAGTGTATTTACCAGGTGAAAAAACACACCCCATAAAAATTTTTATTGGACTTAGTGTAATAGACAGTAGAATGCATTTACGTGCTTTGGCTACTCTTACAAGCATGCTCTCTGATGAGAAAAAATTAAATAAATTGATTGAATTAAAATCTTCTATGGAAGTAATGAAACTTATAAAAGAATTTGAAACAACAGAAATAACATAAGATAATCTGTGAAAGGAGAAATGAATGTTTAATGATATAGATAAACTAGCGGTAAGTACTATTCGCATGTTGAGTTTAGACCAAGTTGAACAGGCAGGAGCAGGGCATGCAGGGGCACCTGTTGATCAGGCTTCTATGGCACATGCTTTGTGGACTAAGGTTTTAAGAGTAAATCCCGATAACCCAAAATGGTTTAATAGAGATAGATTTGTTTTGTCATCAGGCCATGCATCACCTCTAATTTATTCGTTGCTTCATTTGTCAGGATTCGGACTTACAATAGATGATTTAAAACAGTTTAGAAGTTTTAAATCAAAAACTCCAGGACATCCAGAAGTGACTCATACCAAGGGAGTGGAAACTACTACAGGCCCTTTAGGTCAAGGTTTTGCAACTGCTGTAGGAATGGCTATGGCTGAAGCTCATTTAGCTGCACAATTTAATACAAAAGATTTTAAAGTAGTTAATCATTACACTTATGTTATTGCAGGAGATGGAGATTTAGAAGAGGGGGTTTGTCAAGAAGCTTCAAGTCTTGCAGGTCATTTAAAATTAGGTAAACTTATAGTGCTTTATGATTCAAATGATGTGCAATTAGACGGATTTACAAATAAAGTATTTACCGATGATATTGAAATGAAGTACAAGGCTTACGGATGGCATTATATTAGAGTTGAAGATGGAAACAACATGGATGATATTTTAAAGGCCATAAAAGAGGCACAAAAAGTTTTGCATAAACCTTCTATTATTCAAATTAAAACACAAATAGGCTATGGTATGCCTAATGCTGGTACTTGCTTTGCACATAGCGATCCTATCGGTAAAGAAGGTATTCAGATTGCAAGAGATAATTATAAGTGGAAGTATAAAGATACATTTCATGTACCAGATGAAGTTTATGCATTATATAAAGAAGAAGTTAAAAACCGCGGTGCAAAAGAAGAAGAAAAATGGAATAAATTATTTGAAGAATATAAGAAAAAAGAGACAAAATTAGCAGAAGAATTATTAAGCTCTATAAATAAGAAATTGCCGAAAGATTTTGCAGATACTTTTCCAACCTATAAGATAGGAGATAAAGAGTCTTCGCGTAATACGAGTCATAGAATTATTAATGCTTTAGCTAAGAAAATAAAAACATTTTGGGGAGGTTCTGCGGATCTCGCAAGGTCTAACAAGACGAATATTGAAAATGAAAAAGATTTTCAACCAGAAAGTTATGAAGGAAGAAATATTTGGTATGGAGTAAGAGAATTTGCTATGGGTGCTATATTAAATGGAATATTGCTTCACGGTGGTACGTGGTCTTACTGCGGAACATTTTTAGTCTTTTCCGATTATCTTCGCCCAGCAATAAGATTGGCAGCTCTTGCACAGATTCCAGCAATATATGTGTTCACACATGATTCTGTAATTTTGGGGCGTGACGGTGCAACACATGAGCCGATTGAGCATTTTGCAAGTTATAGGGCTATGCCTAACTTAGTTACGATGAGACCAGCCGATCCTAATGAAACACTTGCTGCTTGGAAATTTGCTTTACAATCAGAAAAAACTCCAACTATTTTAGCTTTATCTAGACAAGATTTACCAGTATTGGAAGGAACTGAAAAATTGGCAAAGGAAGGAGTGAAAAGGGGAGCATATATTGTTTCTCCTTCAAAATCAGATAAACCTGACGGACTTATTATAGCTACAGGATCTGAAGTTTCATTGTCGGTTTTGGCACAGAAAAAGTTATTAAAAGAAGGAATAGATGTATCTGTTATATCGATGCCAAGTACGGAATTATTTGACAAGCAGTCAAATGAATATAAGGAAAAAGTAATACCTAAGTCTGTTATAAAGAGATTGGTTGTTGAGGCAAGCTGCGATCCGGGGCTTGCAAAATATTATGGTACATACGGGAAAGCACTTGGAATTAATACATTTGGTATTTGTGGAGACGGACAACAAGTTTATGAGGAATTTGGTTACACAGTTGATAATGTAGTTAAAGAGTATAAAATGTTATAACACAAGAAAAGAAGGTTTGTATGATTACAGAGTTAATTACAAATGAAACTTTTCAGATTTCAGAAAAGAAGATGGGATGGAAGGAGGCGATAAAACAGCTGGCTAAGCCCTTGATTGATTCAAAAGCTGTTGAGGAAAAGTATGTTGATGCGATGATTAGTAAAGTGGAAGAGTACGGACCATTTATAAATTTGGGGAAAGGAATTGCAATACCGCATGCTCGTCCTGAGGATGGTGTTAACAGAACAGCTATGGGGCTTATGGTTTTAAAATATCCTATATATCTGCTTGATCAGGCAGATCAAGAGGTAACAGTTTTATTTATGATAGCGGCAGCTGACAGTGAGAGTCATTTATCCGCATTACAGGAGTTAACAATTTTTCTTAGAGATGATAAAAATGTTGAAAAGTTAAAAAATGTAAGCGGGTATAAGGAATTTTATCAATTGTTCAATTAACAGTGAGGAGGTAATATAAAATGCTTAGATTAATGACAGTTTGCGGTTCAGGTCTTGGAACCAGTTTTATGGTTGAAATGAATATACAAACCATATTAAAGGAACTTGGGGTAGAAAATAAGGTTTCTGTAGCTCATACAGATTTAGGAAGTGCTTCTGCAGGACAGGCTGATGTATGGATTTGTGGCAAGGATTTGGAAAATTCTGTTCAGAATTTGGGAGAAGTAAAAATTCTTAACAGTATTATAGACATAGAAGAATTAAGACAAGCTGTTAAAGATATTTTGAAAGAAAAGAAAATTATAGAATAGAAAATTTATATTGAATAGAGTATTCAATAATAATTTGAGGAGGAAAAATATGAATGGAGCTTTAAAGGTAATCATTGATATTGTTAGTACGCCTGCTATATTAGTTTCACTTATAGCAATATTAGGGAATGTTTTACAGAAAAAATCTTTTACAAACGTTGTAGTTGGAGGAATAAAGACATTTGTTGGATTTTTAGTAGTTACATCAGGAGCTGATATCATAGTATCATCAATTTCTCCGTTCGGAGATTTGTTTAAACATGTATTCCATATGCAGGGGGTTGTCCCAAACAACGAAGCTATTATATCTGTAGCTTTAAAACAGTATGGAACAACAACAGCTTTAATCATGCTTGCAGGAATGATTTTTAACATATTAGTAGCTCGTTTTACTAAATTTAAATATATTTTCTTAACAGGACATCATACATTATATTTAGCTTGCATGTTTGCTGTTATTATGTCTGTAGCAGGATTTTCTACAGTACCTTTAATATTAGTTGGAGGGTTAGCTCTTGGAATTTGTATGGCTGTATTCCCTTCAATTGTACATAAATATGTAGTTCAATTGACAGGAAATGACGGGGTTGCTTTAGGTCATTTCAGCTCTGTAGGATATTGGCTCAGTGGATTTATAGGTGAAAAAATAGGTGATAAATCAAAATCTACGGAAGATATTCAATTTCCTAAGAGTATTGCATTTCTTAGAGATAGTACGGTAAGTATCGCTTTATCAATGATTTTATTCTATGTAGTAGTTATATGTTTCGCAAATCCTGTATGGATTATGAAAAATTTAAGTGATGGAAAAAATCCGTTTATTTGGGCAATAGTTAAAGGTGGAACATTTGCGGCAGGTGTTACAGTAATCCTTACAGGTGTTCGTATGATTCTTAATGAAATTGTCCCTGCTTTCAAAGGAATTTCAGAGAAATTAGTGCCAAATTCAAAACCTGCATTGGATTGTCCTATAGTTTATCCATATGCACCTAATGCGGTTTTAATAGGATTTATTTCAAGCTTTATTGGTGGTCTTGTAAGTATGGCAATTATGATTGCGAGTGGAACAGTTGTAGTTCTCCCGGGAGTTGTACCTCATTTCTTCTGTGGAGCAACTGCCGGTGTAATAGGTAATGCTTCAGGTGGTGTGAGAGGATCTGTCATAGGTTCCTTCTGCCAAGGTATTTTAATCAGTTTCTTACCGATTTTTTTAATGCCGGTATTAGGCAACTTAGGTTTCCAAGGCTCAACATTCTCGGATGCAGATTTCGGTGTTTCGGGAATTTACTTAGGAACTTTAGCTAAACATGGTGGTACAATGGCTGTAACTATCGGTGTTATAGTAGTACTTGCAGTTATGTTCGTATTAACATTTTTAGGAAAGAATAAAACATCTAAAAATGGAAATAAATAAATTATATATACTCATTTTCGTATAAATAAACAGAAATAAAAATGCCGAACATGTTGTTTTTAAGCATGTTTGGCATTTTTATATTTAGCGAATGTATGCGATAAAAATATTATAAATAAATGGTTATAATGATATAATAATGCCTATATTATATATATAATGTATGAGTATTAAGTTGTGTAATCATTAAAATAAAAATAAATCCAAAACACCTTAATAATATAAAAAATAGAAGAAAATACCCGGTTAAAGTTCTAAAGAAAGGAAAAAGTTCAATCATCAAACTTGATAATTGGATTATATGAGAGATATATGAAATACAAACTTATAGCGGTAGACATGGATGGAACACTTTTAAAACCCGATAAAACAATTGACAAAGATACAATTTCTGATATAAAAATGGCTACGGAAAATGGAGCGGATGTTGTATATTGCACTGGACGATCAATAGATGAACTTACAATGTATTTTGATATTCTTCCTATGATAAAATATGCTGTTTGCTGCAGCGGAGCGATTATTTATGATTGTATCGAAAGAAAAGTCATACATAGGGAGTATATAAAAAAACCGTATATAGAAAAGATTGTAGAAATTGCCGACAATTATAGGGCAATGTCTCATTTCTTAGAGGAAAAAGCAAGTGTTGTAGCAAAAAAAGATGTTGTGCAAATGGAAATTTTCGGCATGGCTGAATATAAGCCTATGTTTATGGAGATCACAAGAAAAGTTGACAGCATGGCACAAGAAGCAAAAAAATATGATGCTATGCCGAAGATAGACTTATATTTTAGATCTTATGAAGAACGTAAAAGTGCTTATGAAGAATTGAAGGATTTACCGCTTACTTTTGCATATGGTGTAAATCCCGCCATTGAAATTACTGCAGAAAATGTTACAAAAGCTACCGGTCTTTTAAAGTTATTAAAAATTTTAAGAATATCACAAAATCAGACAATAGGAATAGGTGACGGCGATAATGATAAGGAAATGCTGAAAATTGTAGGATTTCCTATAGCTATGGATAATGCAGAAGATGAGATAAAAAGGCTTGCAAAATATATAACTTCGGATAATAGCAACAATGGAGTAGGAAGAGCAATAAGGCATATTATGAATATTTGAAATGAATATAGTAGTACTTATATGAATTATAAACTTATAGGAATAGACATTAATGCAGCAATTATAAACATATAGGAATAGACATTAATGCAGCAATTTTAAACTTATAGCAATAGACATTGATGCAGCAATTTTAATATCTAACGATATATAATATATAAGAAAAAGCTGATAATATAATAAAGAAAATGATATCATATAGTATCAGCTAATTCTTAAAAATATCATGATTGATATTAACTTGAATAACCTGAAGACCGGCTTCAGTCATTTCATTAATGGCTTTAACATCTGCAAATTCATCTGTTATTAAAAGATCTACAGAGCTTGAGTTAGCAACAAAGAAGGAAGAGTCATGGTTTATTTTGCGATAATCAGCTACGACTATAACTTGACCTTTTGTTTGCTCAATCATAATACGATTGATTTTAGATTCATTTAAATTACCTGTGGTTATTCCATTTTTTAAACTAAAACCAGAGCAACCTATTATAGCTATATCACTTATTACTTTCTTTACTGATTCTTCAGATATATCTCCAGTTAAAGCCTCTTTTGGTAATCTTAGTTCGCCACCAGTAATTAAAACAGTAGATGCCGGATTTAATGAATTATTATGTATCTGTTCATATATACGTAAATTATTAGTTATTATATTTACTAGTTTATTATGTAAAAAAGATAACGTATAAAGAGCAGTAGAGCTTGTATTGATAAATACTGTATCACCATTATGAATAAAGTTGGCAGCCATACTTGAAATTGCTAATTTTATTTTTTCTATGGTGGAATTAACTTTTACGTCGTCTTTAAATTTATAATTATTATTTAATTTAACATATCCATGAAGTCTGGTTACAATACCCATCATTTCCAGAGTAGATAAATCTCTTCTCATAGTCATAAGAGAAACATTACACTTTAAAGCCAATTCCTTTACATAGAGCTGATTTTGATCAGCATCCTGTAGTAATTTTTCAATATATTGATGTCTTTGATAAATTTTTTGAGATGAATTTTTCATATTAATAATCCTTTGAAATAATAAATAAATATTTAGAAATAATACTATTACAATTATATATGTATATACATCATATCATATTTTTTAATAAAATAAATAAAATGTTCGGAAATAACATAAAAGAATCATAAAACAACACAAACGCACATAAATATGCATTTAAAACTCTTAAAGTTGTTCATATAATAAAATCACAAGGGTAGTTAAATATCTATATAAGGAGGTATCAAGAAATGGCAAATTTTGCAAAAAATATAAATGAAATTACAAAGGATATGTGGTTGAAAAACATTTTTCCGGAGTGGGGAACATGGTTAAATGAAGAAATTGCAGCAGCTGAAGTTCCAAAGAAGAGCTTGTCTATGTGGTGGCTAGGAAATATGGGAATTTGGATAAAATCTGATCACGGAACGAATGTTGTTATTGATATGTGGAACCAAACGGGAAAACAAACAATTGGAAGCGGACAAATGAAAAAAGGTCATCAAATGATGAGAATGTCGGGTGTTAGAGCTTTACAACCGAATCGTAGAAATCAGCCATTTGTTATAGACCCTTTCGAAGTAAAAGATATTGATGTTTTATGTGTTACTCATTCTCATTCTGATCATCTGGATCAGACTACAGCGGCAGTAGTTACTCGAAATTGCCCTAATGCTAAGTTTGTAGGACCTAAAGATGTTGCAGACAAATGGATTAGTTGGGGAGTACCTAAAGAACGTATTGTAGTATTGCATCCGAATGAGAGTGTAAAAGTTAAAGATGTTGAAGTTGTAGGTTTGGAATCATTTGATAGAACAATGCTATTAACTGTTGATGACCCTGAGGAAAGCTTAAAAGGAAAACCTGTTCGTGATATGAATGAACTTGCTTTGAATTATTTAGTAAAAACGGAGGGAGGCTCAGTTTATCATGCAGGTGATTCGCATTATTCCAATATGTATGTAAAGCATGGGAAAGAACATGATATTGACATTGCGTGCGTAGCATATGGAGAAAATCCTATAGGAATTACAGATAAATTAACTTCTTCTGATGTACTGAAGGTAGGAGAAGCACTTAGAGCAAAAGTAGTTATACCTACACATTATGATATTTGGACAAACTTTATGTCTGACCCTAAAGAAATTCTTTATCTTTGGAAGTATCGTAAAGACCGTATGAACTATAAATTTAAACCGTTCATTTGGCAAGTAGGTGGCAGATATAATTTCCCGGCGGATATGGATCATTTTGAATATATGTATGACCGCGGATTTCATGATGCTTTTGATTATGAAAATGATTTACCATATGATGCGTTCTTATAAGAAAGAAGGCAGGCTTATGCTACAGTATTTTTATGATCATAATTTGATATACTACCCTGAAAAATCTCCTAAGGATTGGGAAGAAGCAATTAAGATGTCTTGTCATGCTCTTAAAAAGCAAAAAATAGTTACGGATCAATATGTGGATGCTATCATTCAAAGCGTAAAAGATAATGGGCCTTATATAGTAATTATTCCTGGAGTTTGTATGCCACATGCAATGTCAAATAATCCGGGAGTATTAGGAACAGGGATAAGTTTTACAAAATTTAAAGAGCCTGTAACTTTTATAGATGAGAAAGATGGGCAGGAGCATAAGGCAATTTTGTTCTTCACATTAGCAGCTAAAAATTCAGATGAACATTTGAAAAATATTCAAAATTTAATGGATTTACTGATGAATGAAGAGATTGTAGAGAAACTAAAGGCAACTCAATCGATAGAAGATTATAAGAAATTAATAAATACATAGAAAAAAGGAGGATATTGATATGAATCAAATTGCAGATGGTTTGCTCATGGCATGGACATTCTTTGCAAAGAATATTCTTACCCAACCGGCGTTTATGATCGGTACTATTGTTTTGATAGGTTATATTTTACTAAAGCGTCCATGGTACGATTGCTTGGCCGGCTTTTTAAAAGCAACATGCGGTTATTTGATTTTAGCTGTAGGCTCAGGCGGACTAGTTAAAAATTTCCGACCAATTTTGGTAGGACTTAAAGATCGTTTTAATTTATCAGCCATGGTTATAGATCCATATTTTGGACAAAATGCAGTTACAGAAGGAGTTTCTCCAACTTTTGGAAGAACTTTCGGCGATGTTATGTTATTACTACTTATTGCTTTTATAGTAAATATTCTTTTAGTCAGATTTAATAAATTAACAAAATTAAGAGCTTTGTTTACTACAGGTAATGTTCAAGTACAGCAGGCATCTACAGCCTTTTGGATTATGCTTTTCTGTTATCCTGTAATGGGACGCTGGTCAGTACTTATCATTATGTCTATAATACTTGGATTATATTGGGCAGTAGGCTCAAATTTGACTATTGGAATCTGTCAGGATTTGACAGATGGAGGCGGATTTGCTGTTGCTCATCAACAAATGTTCGGATTAACTTTCTTTGCTAAATTGGCTGAAAAATTTAAGCCGAAAGACGGTAAAAAAGTAAAACGTATGGAGGATGTAAATTTACCGGGTTGGTTATCCATATTTAATGAAAATATGGTTTCCACATCTATATTGATGTTATTATTCTTTGGAATTATACTTTCAGTTTTAGGTAAACCTTATTTAGTAAAATTAGGAGCTTTAACACCTGATAAAAACTTCTTCTTCTACATAATTGAAACTTGTTTAAACTTCGCAGTGTATTTAACAATCTTACAATTAGGAGTTAGAACTTTCGTTGGAGAATTGACTGAATCGTTCCAAGGTATTTCCAATACTATATTACCGGGAGCTGTACCGGGAATTGATATTGCGGCAACATTTGCTTTCGGCTCACCAAATGCTTCTACAATCGGATTTTTATCAGGAGCTATTGGACAATTCTTAATGATTACTTTGTTAATTATAATGAAATCTCCGACAATTGTTATTGCAGGATTTATACCGGTATTCTTTGATAACGCGGCAATTGGAGTGTTTGCAAATAACCGTGGCGGTTATAAAGCTGCATTGGTATTACCTTTCTTCTCAGGCGTTATTCAAGTGTTGGGTTCAGCTTTATTTGCTTCATGGATTGGACTTTCAAAATATGGCGGATATCTTGGAATGCTTGACTGGGCTACAGTATGGCCGGGATTTACAATACTTATGAAATTCTTAGGCTATGCAGGTATTGCCGTTGTTATATTGATATTACTTGCTATTCCTCAATTGCAATATCGTAAAAATCCTAAAGGATACTTTATGCAAGTAGAAGATTACGAGAAATATAAAGAAAATTTTAAGAAAAATTGATAAAAGTAGTTTAAATGTTGAAAAATATTATAACGATATATAAAAAATAGTTAATAGTTTAGGAGGGTTGTTTATGCGAGTTTTGGTTTCTTGTGCTAACGGCTCAGGCACGAGTTTAATGTTACAAAAAAGTGCTGAAAAGGCACTAAAAGAGTTGGGATTTACTATTACAGATATTAATCATACTTCTATTGCGGAAGGAAAAAGTTCAGCAAGAAACTATGATGTTGTTTTTACACCCCTTAATTTTGTAAATATGTTTGATCAAGTTGCAAAACAGGGCATTGTAGTTATAGGAATTAGAAATGTTATGTCTGTAAAAGAGGTAAAGGAAAAAGTAGAGCAAAGTGAGTTAATGAAGAAGAAAGACTGATTTTTGCTATATGAATTAACAAATTATTCGAAATATGAAAGGAATAAATATGAGTTTACCAAAATTGCAGATTGCGTGTGACCATAATGATTTGCCTAGTGCATTAAAGGACGTTAAAGCGGTAGGAGATATTGTAGATATAATTGAAGCGGGAACTATTCTTTTGTTGCAAGAAGGAAATAAGGTTGTCAAATGTTTCAGAGCACAATATCCTGATAAAATTATTGTTGCTGATGCAAAATGTGCAGATGCCGGAGGAACAGTAGCGAAAAATTTGAAAGATGCCGGAGCAAATTTTATGACATGTATCTGTGCAGCAACATTACCAACAATGAAAGCTGCTAATAAAGAGATTGATGAAGTTCAAATAGAACTTTATGGAGACTGGACATATGAACAAGCTAAGAGTTGGCTTGATGCCGGTATAAGTCAAGCTATTTATCATCAAAGCCGTGATGCACTGCTTTCAGGTGAATCTTGGGGTGAAAAGGATCTTAAAAAAGTAAAAAAATTAATAGAAATGGGATTTAGAGTATCTGTTACAGGCGGTTTAAATATTGAAACTTTGAATCTGTTCAAGGGAATAGATGTTTATACATTTATTGCCGGAAGAGGTATCACAAAAGCAGATAATCCAAGACAAGCAGCGATTGATTTTCAAAATAAAATCAAAGAAATTTGGGGTTAAAATATTATGGATTGATTTAGAAAGTTCAGTGTACTTCTCAGATATGGCACTGAACTTTCTTTAATTTTAAATTAAAAGGAGGCTGAATTTTGGCTAGTTTAGGAATTTATGAAAAAGCATTACCTAAAGGAATTACTTGGCTTGAAAGATTACAAATGGCAAAAGAATTAGGATTTGATTTTGTTGAAATGTCTATTGATGAAACGGATGAACGTTTAGAACGTTTAAACTGGACTAAAGAAGAAAGAAAAAAAGTTGTAGATGCTGTTTATGAGACAGATATGAAAATTTTTTCTATATGTTTAAGCGGACATAGGCGTTATCCTTTTGGATCAGCTGATCCAAAAAAGAGAGAAAAAGCTCTTGATATGATGCAAAAAGCTGTTGATTTAGCATCTGATTTAGGAGTTAGAAATATACAGTTGGCAGGTTATGATGTTTATTATGAAGATAAGACATTAACTTCCAGATCATATTTTATGGAAAATTTACAGAAAGCAGTAGCTATGGCAGCAGAAAAACAAGTTATGCTGTCAATTGAAGTTATGGATGATCCTTTTATCAATTCAATTACTAAATTTAACAATATCAAAAGGACTATACATTCTCCTTGGTTGCAAGTTTATCCTGATTTAGGAAATTTATCGGCTTGGCCGAAAAATGATGTAGGACATGAATTAGAATTAGGTATTGATGAGATTGTGGCATGTCATGTAAAAGATACATTAAAAGTTACAGATACATACCCGGGAAAGTTTAAAGAAGTACCATTTGGTGAGGGTGATGTAGATTTCTTAGGATGTTTTAGAACATTAAAAAGATTAAATTATAACGGTACTTTTATGATTGAAATGTGGTCTGAAAAGTCAGATAGTCCTAAAAAAGAAATATTAAAGGCAAAAGAGTATATATTGCCTTTTATGAGAGAGGCAGGATATGATGTCTAGAGAAAGTATTATAAAGGATATGAGAGAAAGGGTATGTGCAGCAAATTTAAAATTACCCGAATATGGCTTAGTAACTTTAACTTGGGGAAATGTAGCGGAAGTAAATCGTGAACTTGGAGTTATTGTTATAAAACCGTCAGGAGTTTCATATAATATTATGAAACCGGAAGACATGGTTGTTTGTGATTTAGATGGGAATGTTTTGGAAAAAGATAGTTTACGACCATCTTCAGATTTGCCAACAGATGTGGTCTTATTTAGAGAGTTTCCAAAAATTATAGGCATTACACACACTCATAGTGTTCAAGGTGTTGCTTGGGCTCAAGCAGGGAGAGATGTTCCAGTTTATGGAACTACTCATGCTGATAATTTTTATGGCTCCATTCCTTGTACAAGAGATCTTACAGAAAGTGAAGTAAATAATGGTTACGAAGAGAATACAGGACATGTAATCGTAGAGACTTTTAAAAAAAGAAATATTGACCCAATGGCAGTCCCCGGAGTTCTTGTTAGAAATCATGGAACTTTTTCTTGGGGAAATAGTGCTATGAAATCTGTTGAAGTCGGAAAAGTGATTGAGACGGTTTGTGATATGGCTGAACGTACAGAAAATTTAATGAGAAAATCTGGAGAAGAGATACCACAATATTATTTAGATAAGCATTACTATAGAAAACATGGGAAAAATGCTTATTATGGTCAAAAATAATGGTTGAATAGAAAGAGGCATATAGATGAAATTTTTCGTAGATACAGCTAATGTAGATGCAATAAAAGAGATTAATGAATTAGGATTAGCTGATGGCGTAACTACAAATCCTACAATCATTTCAAGAGAAGGAAGAGATTTTGAAACTGTTGTTAAAGAAATTTGTTCTATTGTGGACGGGCCAGTATCTGCTGAAGTTACAGGAACAACTTCAGAAGAAATGATTAAAGAAGCTAGGAAGATAGCTACTTGGGCTAAAAATATAGTTATCAAAATTCCTATGACAATGGAAGGCTTGAAAGCTGTTAATGTACTTTCTAAAGAAGGAATCAAGACAAATGTAACTTTGGTATTTTCAGTTTCACAAGGATTAATGGCAATTAAAGCGGGAGCAACTTTTATAAGTCCATTTGTAGGAAGATTAGAAGATATAGGTTCAGATCCTTTTGCACTTATTGCAGATTTACGTGATATTATTGATTTCTATGGGTTTGATACGCAGATTATTGCAGCAAGTATAAGAAATAAAACACATGTTGAAAAAGTTGCAAAGGTAGGAGCTCATATAGCAACAATTCCTGAAGGTATTTTCGAGAAAATGTCCGAACATCCGTTGACTACAAAAGGAATAGAAACATTTACCAAAGATTGGGAAAAATTTAAAAAAAGATAAATATAAAAAACAGAATAATAGTATAACAGAAAGGATATTGTATGGAATTTGATAAAACCGATTCTTTGGCTGTAAATACATTAAGAGTATTGTCAATAGAAATGATTCAAAAAGCAAAATCGGGACACCCGGGACTTCCTATGGGAGCAGCACCGATGGCATATGTGCTTTGGAACAAAGTAATGAATGTTAATCCGAAAACAGGTCGTACATGGACAAATAGAGACAGATTTGTACTTTCTGCAGGACATGGCTCTGCACTTTTATATAGTTTATTACATTTATCAGGATATGATGTTTCAATAGATGATCTTAAGAATTTTCGTCAGTGGGGTTCAAAAACTCCCGGTCATCCAGAAGTTAATCATACTGACGGAGTTGAAGCTACGACAGGACCTTTAGGTCAGGGAATTGCCAACGCTGTAGGTATGGCAATGTCAGAAGCTCATTTGGCTTCGAAGTTTAATAAGCCGGGTTTTGACATAGTTGATCATTATATATATGTAATTCATGGCGACGGCTGTCTTATGGAAGGTGTTTCGCAGGAAGCTGCAAGCTTAGCAGGACATCTTAAACTTGGAAAATTAATTATGCTATATGATTCTAATAATATATCGCTTGACGGACCGACATCAATGGCATTTACGGATGATATTAAGAAAAAATTTGAAGCTTATGGCTGGCAGCATATTTTAGTTAAAGATGGTAATAATCTAAATGAAATATATGAAGCTATAGAGTCTGCAAAATTGGAGAAAAATAAACCATCTATTATAGAAATAAAAACGATAATAGGTTATGGAGCAGAAAAGCAGGGAACATCCGCTGTTCATGGAAGCCCGCTTGGAGAAGACGGAGTTATTTATGCTAAAAAATCTTACGGATATGATTATCCGGCTTTTACTGTACCAAAAGAAGTAGAAAAGCGTTTTAAAGATGAAATTCAAAAACGTGGTGAAGAGGCGGAGAAAGTTTGGAATAAAAAGTTTGAAGAATATAAATGTAAATACAAAGACTTGGCAGATGAATATTTGAACTCTTTTGAAAATAAGGGTTATGAAGTTACACTAAAAGATTATGAAGAAGGAATGTCAATTGCAACACGTTCGTCAAGTTACGATGCTATACAGCAAATTGCATCAGAACTTCCTAATTTCTGGGGAGGATCTGCGGATTTATCTGCTTCAAATAAGACTATGAATAAAGCTGGAGGAGATTTTACACCGGATAATTATGCGGGACGAAATATTTGGTTTGGAGTACGTGAATTTGCTATGGCTGCAGCAATGAATGGAATTGCTCTTCATGGTGGAACTCGTGTTTATGGAGGAACATTCTTTGTATTTTCAAATTATATGTTACCTGCCGTTCGAATGGCTGCATTACAGAAATTACCGGTTATATATGTAATGACGCATGATTCAATTGCAGTAGGGGAAGACGGACCTACACATGAGCCTATAGAACAATTGGCATCCGTACGTTCCATACCTAACCTTAATGTAATAAGACCGGCGGACGGTAATGAAATGAATGCTGCATGGAAAAGGGCATTAAAAGAAACAAATCGTCCTACTATGCTTGTTTTAACTCGTCAAAATCTTCCTATACTTAAAGGTACTAAGGAGCTTTCTGATGTTGGAGTAAATAAAGGTGCATATATTCTATCAGAAGCAAAGGGTGAAATTGACGGAATTATTATTGCAACGGGATCTGAAGTTCAGCTTGCATTAGCAGCACAGGATATACTTGAAAAAGAAGGTTATTATGTTAGAGTTGTTTCAATGCCGGCTCAGAATATTTTTGATGAGCAACCAGATGCATATAGAGAAAAAATCCTTCCGTCACATATTACGAAACGACTTATAATTGAGGCAGGTTCAAGTTTCGGATGGGGAAAATATGCGGGCTTAAATGGAAAAACTTTAACAATAGATACATGGGGTGCGTCAGCTCCGGGAGACAGAATTTTTAAAGAGTACGGCTTTAGCATAGAAAATGTAATTTCGATATACCATTCTATTTAAACCTTATAAAATTGTTATAATCTGAAAATAAATTATTTTATGACGTAAGATTATAAGATAAAGAGTGCCGAGCATATTGACTTTAATATGTTCGGTGCTTTTTACTATAAAATGGTTTACAATAAATAGTAATATATATACTTTATATATAAAGGAGTACTTATATGAATTATAAACTTATAGCAATAGACATGGATGGAACACTTTTAAAATCCGATAAAAGTGTTCATCCGGATACAATTTCAGACATAAAAAAGGCAACGGATAATGGAATGGATATCGTATTTTGTACAGGAAGATCAGTTTCTCAATTGAATCAATATTTTAAAATATTTCCTATGATAAGATATGCTATATGTTGCAGCGGTGCTGTTATTTATGATAATTTTGACAAAAGAATTATATGTAAGTCTGAAATAGAAAGAAAATATGTAAAAAAAGCTATGGATGTAGTAGCTAATTATAGAGCTATGGCTGATTTGCTTATGGAAAATGAATCTATAATTTCAAAAAAAGATCTTTTAGAACTTGAAGCTTTCGGAATGGAAGTATATAGACCTCTTTTTAGTAAAATTGCAAGAAAAGTCGATGACATACAAAAAGAAGCCGAAAAATATGATTTTATACCTAAAATTAATACGTCTTATCGCTCTAATGAAGATAAACTTAAAGCCTATGAAGAATTAAAAAATCTCCCCTTAGAGCTTACTTTTGGAAGGACATCAGGTATTGAGATTACAGCAAGGGGAGTAACAAAGGCAAAAGGACTTGATAAACTTTTACATTCTTTGGGATTATCTTCATCTGAAGCTGTAGGTATAGGAGATGCCGATAATGATAGAGAATTGCTTAAATCGGTAGGTTTCTCTGTAGCTATGGGTAATGCAACGGATGAGATAAAAAAAATTGCAAAATATATGACGGATGATAACAATCATAACGGTGTCGGTAAGGCTATCCAATATATAATTGAAAATGAGTAAGTTAAAAACTTATAATTTTCTTCTATAATTGTTTTTAAAAGTGTGTTAAAATACACTTCTGTATGACTGAAGATATTTTAATTAAAGCTTTGAAAGGCGGAAAGTGTAAATGAAGAAAAAAGCATTAATTTTATCTATGATTTTAGGAGCTTTTATTATGACATCATGCGGTATACCTAAGAGCAGTATTGATGTCGAATATAATGTAGATAATTATGTTACTTTGGCTAAAAATTATAAAAATATTCCTGTTACGATTCAGGGTAAATTTACTATTGATGAAGAAATGGAAAAAACAGCTTTAGAGAATCTTATTAAATCAGCTGCTCCATATAGAGAGGATCCTACTAAGAAAGTAGTAGAAAAGGACTCAGTAGTAAATGTTGATTATGTAGGAAAGGTTGACGGAAAAGAATTTAAGGGAGGATCTGCAAAAGGAGTTTCTGTAGATGTATCTTCTAACAGTGACGCCGTACAGGGAACTTCGTATATTGAAGGATTTTCAAAGGGACTTATAGGAAAATCAAAGGGAGATAAAGCAACAAGTCAGGTTACTTTTCCTAAAAATTATCAGGCTAAAAATCTTGCAGGGAAAAATGCAGAATTTACTTTTACTATAAATTCTATAATGAAAAAAGTAACAGTAGATAGTATTGATGATGCTTATGCAAAAAAATATTTTAAAATGGATACTGTAAAAGAATTAAAGAATATGGTAAATAAAACCTTGACTTCAAGATTGGAAGCATCTAAAAATCAACAAATCAGAAGTGAGGCTATTAAGACTGTAGTTAAAAATAGTAAAGTAAAGTATCCTAAGAAATTACTTGAACTTAGAAAAAATGAATTTTTGATAAGATTTAAGAAGAATGCAAAGATAAAAGACAATAAAGAATTCAAAAAATATTTAAAGAATAATCTTAAAGTAAGTGAAGATAAGTTCAATAAAGAAACTGAAAAAAGTATAAAAGACAATTTAAAGATTGAACTTGTATTTGAAGCAATTGCAAAAAAAGAAAATATAAAATTCGATAAAAAAGGTTATAAAGATTTTATAGCGGGATTAAAACAGACTTCAAGAGTCGCTTCTGATAAAGAATTATTTAAAAAATATGATCAGGGCGAAGTTAAAAATTCAGGCGAAAAATATATAAAGAAAATGTATGTTGCAACAAAAGCAATTTCTTATGTTGAAAAGCATGCAAAAGTTACTATAAAACCATCAAAATGATTATAATAATGTTATTAAATTATTAAATTATTACGATACTGTAGTATCATGAAATATTTATAAAATAGCAGAATAGGAGTTTTTTAATTGTAATGAAGCGGATGAAGAAAAAACAGGGGGCTTTCGCACTTGTAATTTTACTGGCTGTAGTTATATATTTCGGTTGGTATACTTTCGGTATTTTAAGTCGTACCGAATCTCAAGGCAAAGACTCTTTAAAACTTGGACTTGATCTTGCAGGAGGAGTCAGCATCACATATGAAGTTGTAGGTAAAACGCCTACAAAAACGCAGCTTGACGATACTGTAAATAAGTTAAAGAATAGAATTGAAAATGATTTAGGAAAAAATGCAACAACCGAAGCTAATGTATACAAGGTCGGAAGCAGAAGAGTTGCAGTTGAAATACCGGGTGTTAAAGATGCAAATGCACTTTTAAAGCAGCTCGGTACTCCGGGAAATCTTTATTTTATAAATCAAACAGATTCAAAAGGAAATAATAATTATATATTAAACAAAAAAGGTGAATATGTACTTGCACAGGGAAAGACCATAGAAGATTTGGAAAAGGATGGTTCTATAATTCTTTCCGGCTCAAAAGTAAAAACTGCAAAGGGCGGTTATACAAGTGATCAGTCTACAGGAAATAATTCACCTGTAGTTCAGCTTACTTTAAATAAAAAAGGAGCAAAGGCATTTGCAGATGCTACAAAAAAAGCAGTCGGAAAGACAATCGGTATTTACTACGATGGAAAATTCGTAAGTGTTCCTAAGGTAAATGAACCGATAACAGGTGGAAATTGTCAAATTACCGGTATGAAGAATATAGAAGAAGCAAAGCAGCTTGCTTCATATATCAGAATAGGTGGACTTGACATAAAAATTAAAGAATTACAGTCTGAAGTAGTAGGAGCACAGCTCGGAACTAATGCTATGGCAACAAGTTTTCTTGCTGCAGGAGTCGGACTTTTAATTGTAATCGCCTTTATGATTATTATGTATTATATTTTAGGATTTGCTGCAAGTATAGCACTTATCCTATATACTGAAATTATTGTATGTATTTTATATTGGTTCGGAATTACATTAACACTTCCTGGTATAGCAGGTATTATATTAAGCATAGGTATGGCAGTTGATGCCAATGTTATTATTTTCTCAAGAATAAAAGAGGAAATAGGATTTGGAAAGTCAGTAATGTCAGCTATAACTACAGGATTTTCAAAAGCAATGTCTGCTATTATAGACGGAAATGTTACGACACTTATTGCTGCAGCGGTTCTCGGATTTATAGGGAGAGGTACTGTAAAAGGATTTGCAATAACTCTTGCAATCGGTGTAGTTTTATCACTATTTTCAGCAGTTACTATGACAAAGCTTATAGTAAAATCTCTTTATGCTGTAGGAATTCAGAATGAAAAACTTTATGGTAAAACAGTTCATGATAAGAATATAAAGTTTATAAATAAGACTGTTATATTCCTGGTTCTTTCATTAGCAATAATATTTACAGGCATCGGAGCAATGTTTTATAACCAAGTTAAAAGTGGTAAACCTCTTTCATACAGCTTGGAATTTGCAGGAGGAACAGCCACTACTGTAAAGATGAAAAAGAATTACAATGTAGATCAGATTAATGATGAAGTTGTGCCGGTAGTAAGAAAAGCGATAAATTCTAACGATATACAGACACAGGCAGTAGATCAGGATAGCAGTATTGTAATTAAAACTAATACACTTTCTCTTAAAACAAGAGATAAGTTAAATAAGGCACTTATCGAAAAATTTGGTGTAACACAGGATGATATTTCTTCAAAGAATATTAGTGCCATGATAGGTAGTGAAATGAGGCAAAACTCTCTTATAGCTGTTTTGGTTTCAGTTTTCTTTATGCTTATCTATATTTGGCTAAGATTTAAGGATATAAGATTCGGAAGCTCTGCAATTATAGCACTTGCTCATGATGTTTTGGTTACACTTACACTATATGCAGTTTTTAGGCTTTCTGTTGGAAGTACATTTATAGCTTGTATACTTACTGTTATAGGTTACTCGATAAATGATACTATTGTTATATTTGACCGTATAAGAGAAAATCTTAAGGATATTAGTAAAAAGAAACAGTCTGATTATGAGACATTAAAGGAGCTTTCAGACCGAAGTATGACAGAATGCTTACAAAGATCAATATCTACTTCACTTACAACAGCAATAATGGTTCTTATGTTATTAATCTTCGGAGTTGCATCAATCAGAGAATTTGCATTTCCGCTTTTAGTTGGCGTAGTTTGCGGTACTTATTCTTCAGTATGTATAGCAACTGAACTTTGGCTTATGATGCATAAAAGATATATAAAGAAAATAGCTAAAAATGCATAAAGTATATAAAAAGAAAACATCTAAAAATGCATAAAGTATTTACGCTTAAAGCATAAAAAATGTATAATAAAACATATGAAAAATTGCCTTGATTATATTTTTATATAATTGAGGCAAAAATAATAAAAAAGCAGAAAAAGATCTTTAGAAAATGAAAAGGGGAGGTAATATGATTGATATCAAAATCCTTAGGGAAAATCCTGAATTAGTAAAAGAAAATATAAAAAAGAAATTTCAGGACAGCAAATTAAAACTTGTAGATGAAGTTATTGCCTTTGATGAAAAGCAAAGAGAAGCTAAACAAACAGGAGATGATTTACGATCCGAAAAGAATAAGATTTCAAAGGAAATCGGCTCCCTAATGAAACAGGGTAAAAAAGATGAAGCTGAAAAGGTTAAGAAAAAGGTTGCTGAAATCTCTGATAAGATAAAGGAAATGGAAGAAGAAGAAGCACGTTGTAGCGAAGAAGTTAAAATAAGAATGATGAAAATTCCTAACTTTATCGATGATTCCGTTCCTATAGGAAAAGATGATTCTTGTAATGTTGAAATTGAAAAGTTCGGTGACCCTTATGTCCCTCCTTTCCCTATTCCTTATCATACAGAGATTATGGAAAGCTTTAATGGTATCGATATGGATGCAGCAGGAAAAGTCGCAGGAAATGGCTTTTATTATCTTATGGGAGATATTGCAAGACTTCATTCAGCAATACTTTCTTATGCAAGAGATTTTATGATAAATAAAGGATTTACATATGTAATTCCTCCATATATGATTCATGGAAATGTTGTAAATGGTGTTATGAGTTTTGATGAGATGGATGCTATGATGTATAAGATTGAAGGAGAAGATTTATATCTTATCGGTACATCGGAACATTCTATGATAGGTAAATTTATAGATACTATAAATGATAAAAAAGATATGCCTTTTACATATACAAGTTATTCACCTTGTTTTAGAAAAGAAAAGGGTGCTCATGGAATAGAAGAGCGTGGTGTGTATAGAATACACCAGTTTGAAAAGCAGGAAATGATTGTCGTATGTGAACCGGAAGAAGCTTGGGATTGGTACAATAAGCTTTGGTCTTATACAGTAGAATTATTCAGAAGTATGGATATACCTGTAAGAACTCTTGAATGCTGTTCAGGAGATTTGGCTGACTTAAAAGTAAAATCTTGTGATGTTGAGGCTTGGTCACCTCGCCAAAAGAAATATTTTGAAGTAGGTTCTTGTTCCAACTTAGGCGATGCGCAGGCGAGAAGACTTAAGATTAGAGTAAGAGATGAAAATGGAGATAAGCATTTTGCAAATACATTGAACAATACAGTAGTAGCACCACCAAGAATGCTTATCGCTTTCCTTGAAAATAACTTAAATGAAGACGGATCAGTAAATATTCCTAAGGTTTTAAGACCTTACATGGGAGGAGCTACGAAGCTTATACCAAAAAAATAAATGTACTTTGTATTTATCTTAGTTTAATTACTGGTACGAAATAAAAATAGTATGATATTTTTATTATAAAAAATATCATACTATTTTTTCACTTTTATTATATTAAAGAAATAAATCCATTCATATTTCCTCTTTTCCCATGAGTTTTTCTATGAGAAAAGAAAATATCGGAATTTTCATATGTACATATCCCGGAAAAATAGATATTTTCCTTGTTGATTCCAGAACCAATTAGCGTATAATAGATAGCAGCCCACATATCAAGATAGTAGTGAGAGTTATCTTTTTTTATAAATATGTCATTCCAATAAGCTTTATCAAAATTAGATTTAAATTCTTCTATAACTTCATCCGTTACTTCGTAATTTACTACGGAAATTGATGGACCTATTATAGCTTCTATATCTTCTTTATTGCTTCCATTTTCACATAGGATATCAACTGCGTTTTTTGAAATTTTATTTACAGTTCCTCTCCATCCTGAATGAATGAGTGCGATATTTTTTCCTTTAGTATCAGCAAAAAATATAGGCACGCAGTCGGCAAAAGACTCTGAAAGAAAAAGATTTTTATCATCAGTCCAAAGTCCGTCAACATTTTCTAGTTTAGCATCTACTTTTAAATCACTTCCGAGTGCAAGTTCTTTTCTTGCTTTTGTAATGTTAGTAGAGTGAGTAAGAGAGGATAAAACTATAGAAGATAGAGACGTATTTAAAGACTTTTCTACTAAGCCAAAATTTAATTTTACATTTTCAAGAGAGTCTCCTCTCTTTGAGGAAAGGTTAAGAGAAGAAAATTCATTTTTGGAAAAGCCTCCGAACCTTGTAGAAAAAGCTGCGTTAATAAAAGGTAATTTTTCTAAGCTTTTAAATCTAATAAGAGGAATATCTTTTTCAAAAGAAAGATAGCCGTCATTTATATTTTTATCTTTGTAAAATGCAGGAAGATTTTTTAAGTATTTAATTTCACAATCAAAATTACTTTCTTCCCATTCTTTTTTTCTTTTTTTCATATAAAAAAATCCCTGATAAATGTTTTAAAATCCGGTAAAAATTACTTTAACCGGATTTTAGTAAAAAATATATTTAATTATTTCAGCTTTAACCCTGAGTTCTTATAGAAGCACGTTTCCTTAATCTGGAATCAAGAATCTTCTTTCTAATTCTAAGATTTTCAGGTGTTATTTCAAGAAGCTCGTCAACATCGATGTAGTCCATAGCCTGTTCAAGCGATAATACTTTAGGCGGAACTAATGTTAAAGCCTCATCACTTGAAGAGGTTCTTGTGTTTGTAAGGTGCTTTTTCTTACATACGTTGATTTCAATATCTTCAGGCCTGTTACATTCTCCAACAATCATTCCACTGTAAACCTTTTCGCCTGCTCCGATGAAGAGAGTACCACGATCCTGTGCAGCATAAAGACCATAAGCTACGGATTCACCCTGTTCAAATGCGATAAGAGATCCCATCTGTCTAAATAATATATCTCCCTTATATGGAGCATATCCGTCAAATATTGTATTTATAATACCGGAACCTTTAGTGTCTGTAAGGAATGTACCTCTATATCCTATAAGTCCTCTTGAAGGAATTGAAAATTCAAGTCTTGTAAATCCTCCGGTAATAGGGAACATATTTTTTAGTTCACCTTTTCTTTGACTTAGCTCTTGAATAACGGAACCTGTAAAGTCATCAGGAACATCTACATAAGCGATTTCCATAGGCTCCATTTTCTTTCCATTTTCTTCCTTAAAAATAACTTCAGGCTTTGATACAGCAAATTCATATCCTTCTCTTCTCATATTTTCTATAAGAACTGATAAATGCAATTCTCCACGTCCTGAAACCTTGAAAGTATCTGCAGATTCAGTATCTTCAACGCGAAGAGAAACGTCAGTATTAAGCTCTTTATAAAGTCTATCTCTTATATGTCTTGAAGTTATATATTTACCTTCCTGACCTGCGAAAGGACTGTCATTTACCATAAAATTCATAGAAATTGTCGGTTCTGAAATCTTCTGGAAAGGAATAGCATTAGGAGCATTTACATCACAGATTGTATCTCCGATTCTAAGATCCTGAATTCCTGAAATTGCTATGATAGAACCTATTTCCGCACTATCAACAGGAATCCTTTTAAGTCCGTCAAACTCAAACAATTTTGTGATTCTTACTTTTTCTTTCTTATCAGGATTGTGATGATTTACAACTATTGCATCCTGATTTATTCTAATTGTTCCATTTTCAATCTTTCCGATACCGATTCTTCCTACGAATTCATTGTAATCAATTGTTGATACAAGAAGCTGTGCAGGAGCTTTGGGATCTCCTTTAGGAGCAGGAATATAATCCAAAATTGTATCAAATAAAGGTTTCATATTCTTCTTTTCTTCATCTAAAGATTTTATAGCATAACCTTCTCTTGCAGATGCATAAATAAATGGACATTCAAGCTGTTCATCGGATGCATCCAAATCCATAAAAAGCTCAAGAACTTCATCTTCAACATCTGAAGGTCTTGCGTCCGGTCTGTCGAGCTTATTTATACAAACGATGACAGGCAAATTCAAAGCTAAAGCCTTCATAAGAACGAATTTTGTCTGAGGCATAACTCCTTCAAAAGCGTCTACGACAAGAACAACTCCATTTACCATTTTAAGAACACGTTCAACTTCTCCGCCGAAGTCTGCGTGTCCCGGTGTATCAATTATATTTATTTTTACTCCGTTGTATGTTACAGCCGTATTCTTAGAAAGAATAGTTATACCACGTTCACGCTCGATAGCGTTTGAATCCATGACACGGTCTTCTACAACCTGATTATCTCTAAAAGTACCGCTTTGTTTTAATAATTCGTCTACAAGGGTGGTTTTACCATGATCGACGTGTGCAATTATAGCTATATTTCTAACATCGTCTCTGGTTTCTATCATCCTATTTTCCCTCTTCCTATTCTAAAAAATATATACTACGAAAACTAAAACATTCTACCACAAATATAAAACAATTAAAAGTTTTTTAAACATCCTTGCATAAATGTTAAAAATATGTTATAGGTAGTCCATAATTTATATAAATTTTTGGAGGATTATTGTGGTACACGATTGTAAAATATGGGCGTATTATGGTAACGGTCATGGCAAGAGTGCGGCGGCTATAGGAGATGCGATAAGCTTAGCTTCTGATGAAAACTCTGTGGTTCTTATTCAATTTTTAAAGCCTCAGTATTCTGAGAGCTATGTAAAAAGGTTTGAGCCTGAATTTAAAATTTTTAGAACTGCCAGGAATGAAAAATGTTTTTCAGAACTTGATAAACAGGAGAAAGAAGAAGAAATAGAAAATATTAGAAATGGTATTTCTCTTGCCAGAAAATTTCTTGTTACGGACGGATGTCAAATTTTAGTATTGGACGAAGTTTTAGGAATTATAGATGAAGGAATAATAACTGAGGACAATCTTATTGAACTTCTAAAAGAAAAACAGGAAGAGCAGACAGTTATCATGACAGGAACTATTATTACAGATAAAATTTCACAAATTTGTGATCATATCGTAAATGTAATAAAGGAAAAATAATCAATAAAAATAGAGGACCGGCAGCGATTCCGGCCCTTTATTTTTGAATGATAAATAATTTCATAAAAAAATCGCATTTAATCTTTAATATGAAAAAATTATAAATAAGATGAAAAGATAATAAAGTATTTTGTTTTAATTGTATAAAGAAGTTATATCAGATATAATTCAGTTATTAATATATTAGAGAAATGGGGAAGATATGGCAGATAAAAACGACATTTCTGTAGGCAGTTCAGATAATAATGAGTATGAAGACGTATGTTATATATGTCACAGACCTGAGAGAATCGCCGGGAAAATGATAAATATGCCGGGGGGAGTTTGCGTATGTCCGGACTGTATGCAAAAAATTTTTGACGGCATAAGCGGAGTCGGAGAAAATCCTTTCGGACATCTTTTTGACGATATGGAAGAGGATGAAATTTATGATGATGGATATGAAGATGAAGAAGATGACTCTTCTGAAAATGAAGAAGGAGAAGAATCTTCTGAGAAAAAAATAGATTCATCAGATAAAAATGTAGATGATAAGTCTAAAGAATCTAGCGATAATATCACAAAAGATAAGAATAATGACGGAAATGAAAAAGAGAATAAAGATGGAAAAAATAAAAAATCCATTCATAGAAGAAGAAAGAAAAAGTCAGGACTCGATTTTTCAAAATTTTCTAATATAGGAATGATTGATTTATCGGATCTTTCTTCTATTGTTCCGAATTCTCAAAGAATAAAAAGGAAAGCTCATAGAAAGAAAGAGGATATAAAACCTATTTTTTCAGTGGATAATATGCCTCATCCTAATCAGATTAAAGAAAAACTTGATGAATATATAATAGGGCAGGATAAGGCTAAAAAGATTATGTCGGTTGCAGTTTATAATCATTATAAAAGAGTAAAGACCGATACTATGGGAGAAATCGATATTGAAAAATCGAATATTTTAATGCTCGGGCCTACCGGAAGTGGTAAAACATATATGGTAAAAACCCTTGCAAAACTTCTTGATGTGCCTCTTGCAATAAGCGATGCAACATCTCTTACGGAAGCCGGATATATAGGCGATGATATCGAAAGTGTAGTGTCAAAGCTTGTTACTGCAGCAAATAATGATATTGAAAAAGCGGAAAAGGGTATTATTTTTATCGATGAAATTGATAAGCTTTCAAAGAAACGAAATACGAACCAAAGGGATGTAAGCGGTGAAGCTGTTCAACAGGGAATGCTTAAGATTCTTGAAGGCTCGGAAGTGGAAGTTCCTATCGGAGCTACTTCAAAAAATGCTATGGTTCCTATGGTAAATATAGATACGACAAATATTTTATTTATCGTAGGAGGAGCTTTCCCGGATTTATCAGACATCATAAAAGAGAGATTAAATAAGAGTGCTTCAATGGGATTTGTGTCTGAATTAAAGGACAAATATGATAAAGATAAGTCAATCATTAATAAGGTTGAAGCTGAAGATTTAAGAAAATTCGGAATGATTCCGGAGTTTTTGGGACGACTTCCTATTATTGCAGTATTAAATCCTTTGGATGAAGATATGCTTGTAAGAATACTTAAAGAACCGAAAAATGCAATAATAAAGCAGTATCAGAAGCTACTTGCACTTGATGAAGTAAATCTAAAATTTACAGATGATGCACTTCATGCAATAGCAAAAAAAGCACTGAAAAAAGATCTTGGAGCAAGAGCATTAAGAGCGATTATAGAGGATTTTATGTTGGATATAATGTATGAAGTCCCAAAGGATGATAATATAGGAACTGTTACTATAACAGGGGATTACATTAATAAAAAAGGCGGACCTCTAGTGGAGATGCGTACAGGAGTAAAAGAAGAAAATAAATTACTTGTACAGCCTGAAAAAATAAAAGATACAAAAATAGATGAAGAAAAATACGAAAAAAAGGAAGTTTAAAACTTATGCGAGCGTGGGAGATTGAAAATATTAAAAGCTTTATGACAAAGCTTTTAAAAGGAAATAGTTTTGATTTGTTTTTACTTGAAAAAGCCGATATATTTTCTTCCATGAAAATGCATTTTGATGGTCATTATTACGATGGATATTTTCAGAATGATAATTTGTCTGAAAGAAAAAAGCATGGGAATTGTATACCTTATGTAGAAGTTAAACATATATTTTTTGAAGCCATAAAAGGAGATAAGGTTCCTTTGCATTTCCTTTTTGTATTAAAAGCAAGTGATGAGGTTGTAGAAAGTATATGTACGATATCCGATGTAAATAAAGAAGATGTAAATGGAATGTTTTTAAATTTAAGCTATAAAGAGAAGAGACTTTTAGTTACAGCGGGAATTTCTATGAAGACTTTTACTCAAAATAAAGCAGTAGAAGATGTATGGTGTGATAAAATTGAGAATTTTCTTAAAAAATCAGGATTTACATGGTCATATTCATTAAAATAGCTTTACTTTTAGTAAATTTTGTGATATTAATAGTAAATGAATATCGGGAGATTTGCATTCCGGTTAGGTTTAGTTTTTGTGGGAGGTACTTTCGAAATGAGAGGTACAGTTAAGTGGTTTGATGAGAAAAAGGGATATGGCTTTATTTCTGATGAGAATGGAAACGATGTATTCGTACATTATTCAGGAATTAATATGGATGGTTTTAAGACTATCAAAGAACAGGCGGAAGTAGAGTACGATGTTCAGGATGGAGCTAAGGGACCTCAAGCTGTTAATGTAACTTTGGTTAATAAAGCCTGAGTTATAAATGATTTAGTTTGTTTCGAAGTATCAAATTTTTAATATATTGAATATAGATGAATTTTTTATAAGGATTAAACTAGATTATAGCGGTATATCGTAAGATATACCGTTTTTTTTTTATTGAAATATTTATTTATTTTTTATCACCAATGTATTAAAATATTACTTGTTTAATGGATAAAAATTATGAATTGGAGTTAACATGTATAAAATTTTAATTGATAGTTGCGGAGAATTTTTCGATTATATGAAAAATAATTCTCATTTTGTTAGTATTCCTTTGACTATACATTTAGGAAATGAGGAAATTAAAGATGATGAGAACTTTAATCAAGCAGATTTTCTTTCAAAAGTAAAAAAATCGGAGGCTGCTCCTAAATCGGCATGCCCTTCTCCGGATGATTATATTAAACATTTTGATGGAGCTGACAGATTATATATTGTAACTTTGTCATCAAAATTAAGTGGATCATATAATAGTGCATCCTTAGCTAAGGATATATTTATGGAAGAGCATGAGGATTCTGATGTTAAAATTCATGTGTTCGACTCTAAGTCGGCATCAGTAGGTGAAACTCTAATTGCAGATAAAATAAGAGAATTAGAAGAAAATGGAGATGACTTCGATACTATTATAGATAAAGTCAATTCATATATCGGAGAGCAGCATACATTTTTTACACTTGATACACTTGAAACGCTTTTAAAATCGGGGCGTATAAGTCATATGAAAGTTTTGTTTGCAAGTGCACTTAATATCAAAGTTGTTATGGGTTCAACCTCCGATGGAATGATTCAAAAATATACTCAGATGAGAGGTATGAGAAAAGCTATAATAAAAATGGCTGAAATAGCTGTTTCGCTTACTGAAAATTGTAAAGAAAAAATACTTGCAATCTCACATTGCAATTGCCCTGATACAGCGAAGTTATTAAAAGAAACTATGCAAAAATTAGCTAAATTTAAAGATATAAAGATAGTCGAAACACGTGGAATAAGTTCTATGTATGCAAGTGACGGTGGAGTTATATTGGTGCTTTAAAGTGAATAAAAAAGAATTTTTAGAATATTTATACGCAAAGAAGCGTTTCTTAAAAAAGAGTGGTAAAGAGATAATGAGTGAATATACAAAATATTTCTCTTGCCCTGAGCATAGTATGAAAATTATACATATCGCGGGAACAAATGGAAAAGGTTCGGTAGCCGCAATGATAAGCTCGATTTTGATGGAAGCGGGATTTAATGTAGGGCTTTTTACAAGCCCTCATTTAATAGAATTTAATGAGCGTATAAAATTTAATGGAAAAGATATAGACGATGAAGAACTTTTAGCTATCGGAAGTGCTGTTAAGGATGTAGGAGATAAGGTTAATTCCACTATGTTTGACGACAGTCTTATGATAGCTCTTTTGTATTTTAAAAAGAAAAAAGCAAATTATGTTGTTCTTGAAACGGGTCTTGGTGGAAGACTTGATGCTACAACGGGAATTAACTGTGTTCCTTTGGTTTCAGTAATAACAAAAATAGGACTTGATCACACAAAATATCTTGGAAATGATGTTGTATCGATTGCAAAGGAAAAAGCGGGCATTTTAAAAAAGGGGACAAGACTTGTTATTGGAGAAAATGTAAAAGAAGTAGTAGATACGATAGAAAATAAAGCAAAAGAAGTGGGAGTATCATACATTTATACAGGAGATTTTTATAAAGAAAAGAAAGACGATAAGCTTAAATTATTAGATAAAGGAGAAGATGATAAGCTTAAATTAATAAATAAAAATGAGTTAGGCGATATTTCAAATTTTATAAAAAATCATATAGAAGAATATATTGAAGAAACGTCTCTTAAAGGAGATTATCAGAAAGAAAATATAAAAACTGCAATTTTAGCTGTAAAAACTTTATTTGATATTGAAAAAGATAAAGGAATAAAAGAATTAAAAGAAAAATATTTTGATGAATATATAAAAAATGGACTTAAGAAAGTATCATGGCCGGGACGTTTTCAAATTATAAATGATAAACCTTTAATAATAATTGACGGGTCTCATAATCCGCAGGCAGTAAATGCATTTATAAGAAGTATGACATTAAAATATCCGGGTAGAGATTTTATTGGAGTTTTCAGCATTCTAAAGGATAAAGACAGAAAGTCTATTTATAAAATTATAAAAGAAAATTTTTCATATATATATACTGTTGATATAAAAAATAAAAGAGCTTTAGACGGAAAAATTTTAGCAAAAGAGTTGAATGAAAATGGGATTTTAGCAGAATTTGAAGGCACATGTGTATCAGCTATAATAAAAGCAAAGAAGAAAATAAAAGAAAATTTAAAAGCAAAAAATAGAAACAGAATAAGCACAGAAATAAAAGAACAAAATAGAAAAATAACAAGTACAGAAATGAAAGAACAAAGCAAAGTAAATGACAGTATAATAATATGCTTCGGTTCTCTTTATTTGATAGGAGAAATTCTAAAAAATAAAGATAAGTTAAAGGAAAAATAAAACAAAAAGTTTATTAAGGAATAGCTATGAAAAAACTAAGTAGAGATAAGGCCCTTTCTATACTTGGATTAAAAAAAAATTCGACAAAAAATGAAATAAGAGAAAGATATTTAAGCCTTTTAAAAGAACTTCATCCGGACAATAATGGCAGTGATGATGTTAATCCGAAATTATATCAAATAAAAGAAGCATATGAATGTTTAAAAAATCAAAAATCCGAAGAATCAAAGGTAAGAATATTTGGAGATGCTAAAAATAGATATAGCTTCAGCGAAAGAAGGAGAGAAGGCAATACAAGATTACAAAAGGAGCAAAAAAAACAAGAAGAACGTCAAAGAAAACTTGAAAAGCTTATTCAGGAAAGTAATAAAAAAAGGCAGATTGAAAAAAAGAAAAAAGAGCGGGAAGAATCCATAAATAGAGCATTCAAATCAATAAGATCGATACTTGCCGCAAGGATTATAGAAGACTATTTAGATAATAATGACAAATAGCAGATTATTTAGATGATAATGATAAATAACGGATATTATTTTTTCGCAAAATCTGTTATTATATATTATGTTGTGTGAATATTGGATAATTTTGTGTAAAATTAAGTGCAGGTAAAAAAGATGGATATATTTGTAGCGAGACAACCTATTTTTAATAGGGACAATGAAATTGTTGCATATGAATTACTCTATAGGAATTCTCTTAAGAATTTTTTCGATGAATCTGTAAATTCTTCAAAGGCAACTGCCATTCTTATTACAAATAGTTATATCAACATAGGAATGGAAAATTTAATTGAAGATAAAATAGGATTTATAAATTTTGATCAAACACTTATAAATAATGAAATTCCTAAATTGCTTAATAAAGATAAAGTGGTCATAGAAGTTCTGGAAACTGTTATTCCTGACAGAAAAATTATGAGCAATCTTATTAATCTTAAAAGAGAAGGTTATACATTAGCACTTGACGATTTTACTCTTGAATATCAATACATGAAAACAGTTCCATTATATGACATTATAAAAGTTGATTTTATTCAAACAGGTTTATCCGGTGCTGAAGAAATAATAAAACGTTTTAGCAATGGAAAAAATAAGTTTCTCGCAGAAAAGGTTGAAACAGCTGAAGAATATAATAAGGCTTATGAATTAGGCTATGATTATTTTCAAGGATATTTCTTTTCAAAGCCTCAAGTCGTGAAAAGTAAGTCTACATCGGGAATAAAATATCAATATTTACGTATAAAAGAAGAAATGCAAAAAGAAGAACCGGATTTTGGTGAAATTGAAAGAATAATAGAATCCGATGTTGATATGAGTTATAAGATTTTAAAACTTGTAAATACTTTCTCTCTTACAAGTGAAGTATCATCAATAAGGCATGCGATTTCTATTTTAGGCCTTAAAGAAATTGATAAATGGCTGAACTTTATAATGCTACAGAATTTTACAAAGGAAAAGCCTTCCGAGCTTGTAAAAATGTCTGTAATACGTTCAAAATTTGCTGAGCTTATTGCAATGAATTCTAATAAAAGAAATCAAAGATATCAAGCATCGCTTATAGGACTTTTCTCACTAATTGATGCAATTTTAGGTAAAACTAAGGAGAAAGTTTTATCTGAGATACCAATGACTGAGGATGTAAAAAAGGCAATCATGCTGGATAAAAGCTCTACCTTATATCCTATAATGGATATAATTTTATCCTATGAAGAGGCTGAATGGGATAAAATAGATGAAATATCTAAAGAAATTCAGCTTGATGTAAATAAGGTACCGGAGCTTTACTTACAGGCAATTAAATGGGCTGATGACTATCTTCTTAAGATAAATAATATTCAAAAATAAATATAATACATAGAGTTAAAAATAATTTTACTCTATGTATTTTTTTTTCAACTAAAATTGACAAATATAGTTTTATAAAATATTATTTATTCTGTTGTATATGTATAATTTGTTGATTTTGTAAGGAGTTATTATGGATAATAAAAAATATGATTCTTTAAAACTTGATAACCAATTATGTTTTCCATTATATGCAGTAAGCAGAAAAATAGTAAAAACATATACTCCTTTTTTAAAGCCTTTAGGTCTTACATATACGCAATATATAACACTTATGGTGCTTTGGGAGGAAAAAGAAGTTAAAATAAAGGATTTAGGAGAAAGATTATATTTAGATACTGGAACACTTACTCCTCTACTTAAAAAAATGGAAGAAGGCGGACTATTAAAGAGGGAAAGAAGTATATCAGATGAAAGAGTTGTAAATGTGAGCATTACTAAAAAAGGAATGGAGCTTAGAGAAAAAAGCCTTGCTATTCCAAAAAAAGTAGGAAGCTGCATAAACTTATCTCCGAAGGAAATGGAAATATTAATAAGTATGCTTCATAAACTTTTTACTTTTTAATGGAAATTATAGCTTTTACGGTTCTTATAGCATTCTTTATATTAATTTAAGATTTATTGATAAAAAATTTATTTAATTTATAATTATATATTAAGCTGTTATAACAAAAATTATTTTATTAATGATTAGGAATATAAGCATTTATATCTTATGTAGGAGGATAAAAGTGAGCGATAAAATTTTAGATGTCAAGGGACTTACTGTTAAGGTAAAAGATGAGGACCTTGAAATTTTACATGGAATAGATTTAACTGTAAATAAAGGAGAAACGCATGTAATTATGGGACCTAACGGAGCTGGAAAATCAACTTTAGGCTCTGCTCTTTTAGGAGATCCGCAGTATGAAATTACAGGCGGTACAATTATATTTAAAGGACAGGATGTAACGGGAGAAGATACAGATAAAATTGCAAAACTTGGAATGTATATGACTTTCCAAAGCCCTGTAGAGGTTCCGGGAATCACACTTGCAAATTTTATTCGTACAGCTATTGAAAATAAAACAGGTGAGCATATAAGACTTTGGGATTTCAAGAAGAAGCTTACAGATACAATGAGACTTCTTGATATGGATCCTTCTTATGCAGACCGTGATTTAAATGTAGGATTCTCAGGAGGAGAAAAGAAGAAGGCTGAGATATTACAGCTATTAATGTTAAAGCCGGATCTTGCAATCCTTGATGAAACAGATTCGGGACTTGATGTAGATGCTACAAGAACAGTTTCTAAGGGAATAAGAGAATATAAGAAAACTGTAGGCGGAGCACTTATGATAATTACTCATGTAACCAGAATTCTTGAAGCTCTTACAGTAGATAAAACACATGTACTTGTCGGTGGACATGTAAAGGATGTTGGTGGAAGAGAACTTGTTGATTATATTAATGAAAATGGATTCGCAAAATACGAGAAATAGGAGGCTAAGATGAGAGAAAAAACAGTTGTCTCCGATGTAGATAGAAGCCTTTATGATTTTAAATATGATGAAAGCAATTATTATAAGGTAAAAGAAGGTCTTACAGAAGACATTGTTCTTCAAATTTCTAAAGAAAAACATGATCCGGACTGGATGAGAGATTTTAGACTTAAGTCATTAAAGCTTTTTAACGAAATTCCTTTTCCTACATGGGGACCTTCGATAGATGGACTTGATATGGATAATATCGTAACTTATGTTCGTCCAAACATGAATAAAATGGGAAGCAATTGGGATAATGTTCCTAAGGATATAAAGGATACATTTGAAAAATTGGGAATTCCAGAAGCTGAAAGAAAATCTCTTGCAGGTGTCGGAGCACAGTATGATTCAGAGATTGTATATCATAATGTAAAAAAGGAAGTTGCAGATCAGGGAGTAGTTTATACAGATATTGAAACTGCACTTTCTGAAGGAAAATATAATGACCTTATAAAGGAAAAGTTTATGAAGCTTATTCCAGCAACGGATCATAAGTTTATGGCACTGCACGGTGCTGTATGGTCAGGAGGATCATTTGTTTATGTTCCTAAAGGAGTAAAGGTTGATATTCCTCTTCAGTCATATTTCAGACTTAACGCAAAAGGTGCAGGACAGTTTGAACATACTCTTATAATTGTAGAAGATGATGCATATGTTCATTTTATTGAAGGATGCTCTGCTCCTAAATATAATGTTGCAAATCTTCACGCAGGTTGCGTTGAAATCTATGTTGGAAAGAATTCAACTGTAAGATATTCAACTATCGAAAACTGGTCTAAAAATATGTATAACCTTAATACGAAAAGAGCACTTGTAGAGGAAAATGGAAAGATTGAATGGATTTCCGGTTCATTCGGATCACATATATCTTATCTTTATCCTGAAAGTGTTCTTAAAGGAGATAATTCAAGATCGGAATTTACAGGAGTTACATTTGCAGGAAAAGGACAGTTCTTAGATACCGGATGTAAGGTTAACCATATCGGTAAAAATACATATAGTTATATAAATACAAGATCTATAAGTAAGGATGGCGGTATCAACGTGTTCAGAAGCGTTGTAAAGGTTGGAGAAGAAGCTGCAAACTCGAAATCTTCAACTTGCTGTGAATCTCTTATGGTTGATGATATATCACGTTCCGATACAATTCCTGTTATGGATGTAAAAAATAACAAAACTGATATAGGACATGAGGCTAAAATCGGTCGAATAAGCGACGGTGTTATATTCTATCTTATGTCAAGAGGCATGAGTGAAGAAGATGCTAGAGCTATGATAGTAAGAGGATTTGCTGACAACGTAAGTAAAGAGCTTCCTCTTGAGTATGCAACAGAAATGAATAACCTCATAAGTCTTGAGATGAAGGGAACTATAGGATAGGAGATATTATGGAAAATAAAATGATTGTAAATAGTATGCCTTCTCCTACTTTTAACTGGCTTGGGATAAATAATGCAAAAATGCCATATCCGAATAATAATAAGCTTCTTATTTCTATAGAGCATAATTCGGATAAATTTATTATAGAAAAAAGCGAAGAGTTCTCTATAAAAAATATAGAAACGGGAATGGGAGAAAATTTTCAAAAAGAAATTGAAAAATCTAAAAATATTTTAAAGATAGAAACTAAAGAAAATTGCGATAATGCTGCAATTAAGCTTTCTCTCGATATCACAGGAGGAGGAAAAGCAGGAGTTGAAATAAAAGTCAACGAGAATACAAAGGCAAACATATTCATAGATATTAAGGGAAAAGATGAAGATGTGGCAGCTCTTGAAATAAGATATATTCTTAAAGACAATGCAGCTTTAAATTTAATAGAGCAAAGCGACATTGATGAAGATAGTGCATTTGCAAATGATATAGGAGGAGTTATAGGTAAAAGTGCAAGCTTCCATTTAATCCAGCTAGTTTTGGGAGGAAAAGAAAATTATTATGGAAACTTTGCCTCATTAAAAGGAGAAAGAGGAAACTTTACTTATGATATGGCTTATACTACAAAGGATCATGAGATGCTTGATATAAATTCTGTAGCTGACTACAGAAATAAAAAATGTAATGCAGATACTACAGTTTATGGTGTTATGAGACATCACTCAAGTAAAGCGTTCAGAGGAACTATCAACTTTAATCATGGATGTCCGGGGTCAAAGGGAAGTGAGCTTGAGAAAGTTATTCTTATGGATAAAGACGTTCATAATAAGACAGTTCCTGTAATTCTTTGCGATGAAGAAGATGTTGAGGGAAGCCACGGAGCATCACTTGGAAGACTTGATGAAAATATAATGCATTATATGAGATCAAGAGGACTTCCGGAAAAGATGATTTATGAAATGATGTCAAATGCTATGGTTGACGAAATTAAAGCAAAGATTCCAAAAGTGGAATTTGAAGATTAATAAAATTTCTACTCTTATATAAAGTTAGTAAGGAATATTATGACAAAAGAAGATATTGAAATACGAAAATATTTTCCGATATTAGACAATGAAAATTTTACGTATGTTGATAATTCGGCTACTACTCAAAAACCGAAATGCGTTATAGATGCTATAAAGCATTATTATGAAGAAAGTAATGCAAACCCGATGAGGGGACTTTATGATTTATCGATAAAGGCAACGGATCTTTATGAAGATGCGAGAAAAGAAGTAGCAGATTTTATAAAAGCGGATAGAAATGAAATCGTATTTACAAGAAATGCTACGGAAAGCTTAAATTTAATCGCATATAGCTACGGTCTTAACTTCTTAAAAGAAGGCGATGAAATTATAATCTCTGTAATGGAGCATCACAGTAATATGCTTCCTTGGCAGATGGTAGCTAAAAAGACGAAAGCTACTCTTACATATATTTATCCTGATAAGGATGGCGAGTTATCACCTTCAAAATTAAAGGAAAAGATTTCTAATAAAACGAAAATAGTTTCAATTACGCATGTTAGTAATGTCTACGGACGAGTAAATGATGTAAAAGAATTTGCTAAAATTGCACATAGTGTAGGAGCTCTAATTTCTGTTGACGGAGCACAGAGCGTTCCTCACATGCCTGTAGATGTAAAAGACATAGACTTAGACTTTTTATCTTTCTCGGGACATAAAATGTATGCACCTATGGGAATTGGAGTTTTATATGGAAAAAAGGAAATTCTTGATAAAATGCCTCCGTTTTTATCCGGCGGAGAAATGATAGACAGAGTAACTTTAGAAGGTGCAAAATTTACAAAAACTCCTCATAAATTTGAAGCAGGAACAGTAAATGCAGAAGGTGCAATAGGGCTTTTAGAGGCAATTCGATTTATAAAAGAAATTTCTTTTGATACTATAATGAAAAGAGAAGAAGAAGTTACAGAGTATGCATTTTCAAAAGTTAAAGAAATACCTCATGTAAATGTTATAGGTTCAACAAAAGCTAAAGAGCATAATGGAATTATAACTTTTTCTGTTGAAGGAGTTCACCCGCATGATGTATCAGCTATTATGGCAGCGGATAATGTATGTGTAAGAGCGGGACACCACTGTGCTGAGCCTTTACATAGGTTTTTGGGAGTTATGTCAACGACTAGAGCAAGCTTTTCATTTTATAATACAAAAGAGGATGCAAATAGATTTGTAGAATCACTAAAATCGGTAAGACCTAAGATGGGATATAAGGACTAAAAAATGAGTAATACTTTTTATAACGAAATTTTAACGGATCATAATATGAATCCTGTTCATAAAAATAAAATTAAAAATCCAACGATGACATTAGAAGGAATTAATCCGTCATGCGGAGACGATATCAATTTAAGTCTTAAAGTAGAAGATGGAAAAGTTGTAGAAGGAGGATTTGTTGGGGATGGATGTGCTATTTCTCAATCCTCTTGTGATATAATGCTTGAGCTTGTTATAGGAAAAACAGTAAAAGAGGCACTTGAACTTACTGATATTTTTCATCGAATGATTACTGGGAAAATAACAGAAGAAGAAAAGAAGCGACTTGACGAAGCACAGATTTTAGAAGATGTATCTCATATGCCTGCAAGAACGAAATGTGCAGTTTTGGGATGGCATACGATGGAGGAAATGCTAAAAAATGGTAAACAATAAAAAAGCACTTTTTTTTGACGTAGATGGAACTATTGTAGATGCTCACAATCAAATTCCTAAAAGTACAGTCGATGCAATACATGAGACAAGAAAAAAGGGAAATCTTGTATTTATAAATTCAGGACGACCTAGAAAAATGCTTAAGTCGATAACAGAAAGAGTTGAATGTGATGGACTTTTGTGCGGATGCGGAACTGAAATTGTGTATGATGGAAAGTCTTATTTTAAACATGTAGTTTCAGACGAATTAAGAAAAAAAGTTGTAAATGCCCCTAAAAAATATAATATTGAAATTATCGCTGAAAGCAGTGAAGGCATAAGATTTTCAAATACGAAATCAAGATTTAAGACTATGAATTTTTTTGTAGAAAGAATAAAGCTTAATAATGCTTTCATAGATGATGACATATTCGGTGATTTTCCTCTTTGTAAATTCTGTCTTCAGGGAGATGAAGAATCTAATATAGATGGATTTATCAAAGATTTTAAAGATGATTTTGATATTATAGATAGACATGGCTTTTTCTATGAATGTGTACCGAAGGGATGCTCAAAGGGAACTGCGATAGAGTGGGTTCAGAATTATTTTAAAATAAAAGGCGAAAATACCTATGTATTCGGGGATACGACCAATGATTTACCTATGTTTAAGCTTCCTGTAAATTCAATTGCTATGGGAAAGCATGATAAAGAACTATCTGAATATGCAACATTTATAACAGATAAGCTTGAAAATGACGGAATTAAGAAAGCAATGGAGCATTTTAATCTTATATAAGATTTATAAGTAAAAAATAAGGTTTATCTTTTTTAGGAAAATATCTAGAGAAGATAAACCTTATTTTTTAATAAAAAAACAGCTTAAAATAAAAAATATAACAATTCAGGAACAAAAAAGGGGTTTTTAGGAACAGTAGCCCACAAAATTTTTTTATGTGCTATATTGTTATAAGATGATTAATCATTGTAAATTCAAAAAAGATATAAATGTCAGTTAGAAGTTATATAGGAAGGTAGTGTAATATGAATTTAAAGAATATTGATAAAAATGAATTATTTACCATCGAAGGGGGGAAGACTAGATATTACGGCAACGGTTTATATTGCAATAAAAAGAAATGCTGGGTAAATTGGGGGGAAGCATGGAGTATTATTTTTAATAATTCTGCAGCAAATGCGTTTACAGGTGGTAATGCAGGTTGGCATTCCGGAGGAGTTTTATAATGGCAGAGGTGAAATGGTTTTCAGGCGGGCAGGAAAGAAAAAAAGTTGCTTTGCAGTTGATTGATGACTTAATTATTATGTTAGAAGAAGACAGTGTAAATGAGTCTCTGATAAAAGTGTTAAATTCATATAAAAAAGAATTAGAAACAGAAAATGGAATGGTACCTCTTATTCTTAGTCGTATGAATATGGAAATTTCAAATATTCTTACCCAAAATGAAATAACACTTACAGAAGTTCAGTCTGATAAATTGAAAAAATTGAGCGAGTTATCATATATAAGGTATGGATATTAGAGATATATTGCTATCTGTAATTAGGAATTAAGAATTCTAAAAGAGTATATGATTCAATAAACAATAATAATTAACGTAGAAGAAAGCAATTATCAAATCGATGATTGCTTTTTTTGTACATTTTTATATAAAAATTAACATTAAAAGCAGCTAAAAAATAAAAAATATAACAATTCAGGAACAAAAAAAGGGTTTTCAGGAACAGTAGCCCAAAAAAAATTTTTAGGTGCTATATTGTTAGTAGATGATTAATCATTATAATTTAAATCGCTTAAGCAGTGAAATTCTTGATGAAATTTATTATGAAAGTGAAATAATAATATTTTATGCTAAGAGGAATTAACGATGAAGAGAGGAAATTTATGAAGGTAGAAAAAATTTATAAAATAAATATGATAATGTCGGTAATATATTTTTTTGTAGTGTTAATTAATACTATTATCATGAGCTTATTTTGTAATGTGGATATGGTAAGATTTGTAGCAAGGTCTATAGCAAGCTTTTTAGTTTCTTTAGGTATGATTTGTATAAGTTATAGAAATTTGAAAAATGGAAAATCATTTTTCGATAAGAAAATCAAATCTCGTGCGGTAAAGACTTTGGTTATTTCCTATAATGTCATTATTTTAGCTGCCTGTATTTTAAATCTTTATGCATCGGTATCCGAAGAGTATGCTAATGTTTCATTCGCATTAGTATCACTTGTCATGGTAATGTTTATAAATGAAAAACAGGTCATAAGAAAGGCGTTGTGATCTTTTGCCGGTTATAAAGAGAGGTTTATAGAAAAATTAATATTAAAAATGTTCAAAAATAGAAAGCATAAAAATTTTTTAGGTGCTATATTGTTAGTATATGATTAATCATTATAATTTAAATCGCTTAAGCAGTGAGAATCCTCCTTTATGAATTATTAAGGATATAAGTATAATTTATAAATAAATGGAGTGTTCTACGATGATGTGGAAATGCGTATAAATAAGAATTATTTGGGCAGGAATTAAAGGCACTGCAGTATTGGCAGGAGTTGGAATAGGTGGACTGGTTATAGGGGCGGTTGCATCTATAGGTGTGTATTATGCATGTAAAAAAATTTTATGATAAATACAATCTTATACATTAGACAAGAATAGGTACCTAAAATAGTATAAAAATATATATTTAATGGAGGTATTTTATGGATAAGGAAAAATGGAGATTGCTTTTGGGCAGAGTTTTCTTTGGCGGAGTTATGATAGGTGCTGCAAGTGCATTATGTTATCTCTTAACGAGATAGATTATGATGAATTTTATTTTGCTGTATAGAATCTAATAATGAACTGTTTCAAGATATAAGAAATATTTTGCAATAGTCTCTTTTTAGATTTTATAAAAATAAAGTTTAAGGGCAAATAAGACAAAGATGAGTCTTAAAATATAAAAAAATAGTTCTAATAAGATAAAATATTTAATCAAAAAAATGTAATACAAAGTAAAAATTAACATAAAAAATAGCTAAAAAATAAAAAACATAACAATTCAGGAACAAAAAAGGGGTTTTCAGGAACAGTAGCCCAAAAAAATTTTTTAGGTGTTATATTAATAACAGATGATTGATCATTAAAAATAAAAAACTTAATTTTAATTAAGTAATAAGGGAGGTTGTTATGCAATTAAGAAGAATAGATCAAGCTAATATCTTATTTTCAGGAATTTATTTTATTACTGTTTTATTTACCACGATTTTATTAGAATTATTTAAAAGTATCAATTCAAATCATCTAGTAGTAAGAACAGCATTATGTTTTTTATTGTCGATATCACTGATGTTTATGAGCATTTTAAATTATAAAAAAAGAAATACCTTTGCTAATAAAATAGTGGAGTCTAAAAGACTTATAGTTATGTCTGCTTTTTATTGTATTTATATGTTATTTTCATGCATGTTTTATATTGATGAATCAATGTCTGTAGGCAGCAAAGATATTGCATCATTTATTATGCCTATAGGGGCCATAGCAATGCTAACTGTAATACAAAAAGCTATACAATTGTCCTATAATACAAGAACTAAACAAAATGCTATATAATAAAAAAATATTATATTAATGATGGCTAAGAGTAAACTGTTGCAAAATATAATAAATATTTTGCAGCAGTTTGCTTCTATAAATGATTTTTTATGAAATTTTATTATGAAAGGGAAACGATGAGATATTGTTGTGTAAAGCAGCATGATATAACTGATTGCGGTGCGGCATGTATAGCTACAATTTGTAAACAAAACGGTTATAAAATAGGAATTAGTAAAATTCGAGAGATAGCCGGGACTGATAAAGAGGGGACAAATGCATTCGGAGTAATTAATGCACTTTTAAAGTTGGGATTTTATGCAAAAGGAGTAAAAGGTAATAAAGATGCATTCTTTTCTAAGTTCCCTCTTCCTTGTATAGCTCATGTTATCGTAAACGGCAATTTATTACACTATGTTGTTATACATAAAATCACAAAAAAAGAAATAATCATTGCAGACCCCGAGAAGGGATAGTAAAAATTAAGCCGGAAGACTTTTTCGGAGAGAATAGTGATTCAAAAAATCCTTCAAAATATCAGTGGACAGGGATATTGATTTTAGCGGAAAAGAAAGATGAATTTGTAAAAAAAGATGAAAATAGCGGATTTTTAATAAGATTCTTTTCGTTATTAAAACCGCAAAGAAAACTTATTTTTCATATTTTTACAGCATCTCTTATATATACTGTTCTCGGAATAGCGGGAGCTTTTTACTTTAAACTTTTAATAGATGATATTTTACCGAACGCTCTTTTAAAAACTCTTATGACGTTGTCTATAGGAGTTATTTTGCTTAATATTTTTAAGGTTATATTGGATGCATTTAGAACACATTTACTCTTATATTTAAGTCAGAAGTTGGATATTGCGTTACTTTTAGGATATTACAGCCATGTATTAAAGCTTCCTATGAATTTCTTTTCTACAAGAAAAATAGGAGAGATAATATCAAGATTTAATGATGCGGGAAAAGTTAGAGATACAATTTCAGGAGCTACTTTAACTATAATGATAGATACAGTTATGGCGATAGCCGGTGCCGTTATTTTATGTATAGAAAACGGAAAACTGTTTTTAATTACATTAGGGATAATTATTTTGTATTTTATAATAGTTTTTTCCTTTAATAAGTGGTATGAAAAATTAAATAGGATTCAGATGGAAAATAATGCCGTATTAACATCATATATGGTTGAATCTTTAAATGGTATTCAAACGGTTAAAGCTTATAATGCTGAATATAAGGTGAATCTTTCTACGGAAAAGAAATTTGTAAAACTGTTAAAAAGTATTTTTAATATATCGTGGGTAGAAAATTTTCAAAATTCGTTAAAAACATTTGTTGAACTTATCGGCGGAATTATTATACTCTGGGTAGGAGGGATAAGTGTTATAAAAGGAAACATGACAATAGGTTCTCTTATAACATTTAATGCACTTCTTGCATATTTCCTTACTCCTGTTAAAAATCTTATTAATTTACAGCCAAGTATTCAAAGTGCCGTTGTTGCAGCGGAAAGACTTGGAGAAATTCTTGATCTTGAAGTTGAAAAGTCTGAAAAAGAAGATAGAAAACTAAGCCCCGATAATATAGCGGGAGATATTGAGATAAATAACTTAGAATTCCGTTACGGTACAAGAAGATTAGTTCTTTGTGATATTAATCTTAAAATAAAAAAAGGCGAAAAAGTGGCTTTCGTAGGAGAAAGCGGTTCAGGAAAAACAACTCTTGCAAAATTACTTCTTCATATGTATGCACCGAGTGAAGGAGAAATACTTATAAATGATAATAACATAGAAGATATTAAAATAGAAAAACTTAGAGAGAGAATTTCTTATGTGCCGCAGGAAACATTCCTTTTCAGTGGAAGTATTTTAAAAAATCTTACTTTGGGTATGGATAATATAACATTTGATGAAGTTATTTCGGCATGTAAACGTGCAAAAGCACACGAATTTATAAGTAAACTTCCTTTAAGATATGAAACGATTCTTGATGAAAACGGAAGAAATCTATCGGGAGGGCAGAGACAAAGGCTTGCTATCGCAAGAGCAATGCTTAAGCATCCTGATATATTAATACTTGATGAAGCTACAGGAAATCTTGATGCCATAACTGAAAGAGAGCTTGATAAGACGATAGATGAATTTTCAAAAGATATGACGGTTATTTTTATAGCACATAGGCTTAGTACAATTAAAAATTGCGATAAAATATATGTGTTTGAAGATGGGAAAATCATTGAAAGCGGAACACATAAGGAATTAATTGATTTTAACGGTAAATATAAAGAGCTTGTAGATAAGCAGAGCTTGGAGGTGATTAAGTAATTGAAACCTATAATACTTGATATGAAAGATTTATCCGACAGCGTTGAAGTTTATAAATCAAAACCTAATCCTTTTATTACATATACAATATATGTGATTTTTTCCCTTGTTGCAGTGTTTTTAGTATGGGCATCATTATTTAAAATTGAAGAGGTTGATAAATATCAGGGAATATTAAGACTTGAAAATAAAAGTGATTTAAAAAGTACATATAATGTTAATAAAATAAAAAATGCTGAAAAAGAAGGTAAATTAAAGAAAAAATCGAACCGAAAAAAAGAATCCGATTTTTATGCCGAAATTTATGTTGATAATGCTAAAATAGGTAAAGTTTTTAAGAATCAGAAAGTAAAACTTGATATATTATCTTTTCCTTCACGTGAATATGGATATTTTAAAGGAAAAATAAAAAATATTTCTAAAGACATAACTATAGATAAAAATACAGGAAAGGCATATTATATTGTAGAAGTAAAATTACAAAAAAGAAAATTAAAGGATAAATCGGGAAAAGAATTAAAATTAAGGAATGGAATGGCTTGCACGGCTAAACTTATAAAAGGAGAAAAAACGGTACTTAAATTTATTGTAGAAAAATTGTTTTAAATTAGTTTAAGAAAGGATAAGTATTATGAAGGAAAAACATATGGAAGGTAAGAAAATTGAAATGAAGAAAACTGAAAAATTATATGATGTGCTTTCTGAAGAAGAGTTACAGGAGATTACGGGAGGAAGAAATAGATTTTTTGATTTTGGTAAAAATTTTATTTATAACATAAAGAATATTTTGACTTCTATACAATGATAATGCAATTTTAATAAATTTACAGAAAATATTTATTAAAGAGGAATTGGTTGATGGAAGATAATATAGGTGTAGTATTTGCAGTTGCTTTTGCACTTATAGAAATTATTTTACCCAGAGTAGTTATAGGAGCAAAAGTAGATAACATTTTTAGTCAAAAACGAAATTGTCTGTATTTAATGATTATAAGACAAGTGTTTTTTAGCATATATGCTTCACTTGAAGGTGTTGGAATAATTATTTTTTATTTTTTTATATTTTTTGTAAAACTAAAAAATGATAAAAAAATATCTTTATTTTATTCTTTGTATTTATATCTAATATATGATTCTCTTCATTTCTTCTTTGGAAGTATAGTAGCTAGAGTATTTGATTTAAAAAATATGCATATATTTTTTTCACAATTTATTGGTCTTCTTTTGGCATTATTTTGTTTACTTATAGTGGTAATTATTTTAGATTTTGTCAAATTGGACAAAGAATTATTGAAATCAAAGGGATTTTCTTATTATGTAACTAGAGCAATATATATATTTTTGTTTCTAAGTATTATAAGAATATCATCATTAGTGTTAGTACAGTTACAAAATCCTTTTATAAATGAATACGATTTAGTAATATCACTATTTGTCTTTATGGTATATTTACTTACAATTTTATATCTTAAAGAAAGACAGACAAGATATCTTGAAAATGAAAATTTAAAAGAGAAAGAAAATGAAAATCTCTCCTTAAATCATGTGATTACGGAACTTTCGTCTTTATATGATGAAATCAGAGGATTTCGGCACGATTTCGGAGGAATTGTCTCGTCCCTTGAACCTGCTATAAAAGAAAAAAACATTGATGAAGTGGAATCTATTTATCAAAATGTACTTATAAAGATGAATAAAGGACTTCAAAAATCGGATTATTCGGTATTTAATGCAAATAGGATAAAAGACATTGCTATAAAAAATGTTTTAATGCAGAAAATGATTCAGGCTAAAAATGAAAAAATCCCGTTTAAGCTTGAAATTAGCGGAGATATTCCAAAAGTTTTCGTTCCTATGCTTGATACGATAAGAATTCTTAATATTTTATGTGATAATGCAATTGAAGGTGCAATAAAAGCGGACGAGCCTAAAGTTAACATAGCACTGTCGTCAAATAAAGGCATGACGTATGTAATTATAGAAAATACAAGGGAAGAAAAATATATAGATCAGAATAAAATTTGGGAAAAGGGATATTCTACAAAAGGAAGTAACAGAGGAATCGGTTTATATACGATTTCAAATATAATGGCGAAATATGAAGGCATAGAAATTATAACTATGATATCGAATAATACATTTACACAAAAGCTTAAATTTAAAAATAAAGGAGATAGAAGTTGATTAAAGTTCTTATATTGGAAGATAATCAAAGTCACATACTACGACTTGAAAATGCTATTTTAGACATTTCAAAAGAAAAGGACGAAAAGATTACAATAAAAAGTATATCAAGTGAAAAAGAGTATAATGACGAAATAAAACAAAAGGTTAATTATGATCTTTATTTCCTGGATTTAGAAATTGATAATGATAAGGATAAAGGTTTTTATATCGCAAAGGATATAAGAAGTTATGATCCTTACAATCTTATTGTATTTGTTACCACTTTGTCGGAATCTATGCCGCTCGCCTTTAAAAACCATATATCGGTACTTGATTTTATAATAAAAGACAGTCCGGAAGATGTTTTTAGAGATAGAGTAAGAGCGTGTTTAGATTGTGCTTCTAATAAGCAAGATATTTCTAATAAAGATTTGCTGACATACTCGTGTGAAGGTAGGTCAGGAATAAGTATTCCATATTCGGATATATTATTTATACAGACTTCAATGAATTCTCATAGATTAGTTATTTGTGCAAAAAATTACAGGCAGGAATTTTACGGAGTTTTATCGGATATTATAGACCTTGATAAGAATCACGTCCTTGAGAAAGCGGACAGGTCGACACTTGTTAATATAAAAAATGTATCTTCAGTCGATAAAAAAAAGAGAGAGCTGTTATTCTTTGATGGAACAACCTGTGAGATATCAAGACTTAAAATTAATTCTATTATGAAAAGATTAGGGTTAAAATAGAAAAGTACTGTATTATATTAATCATTTCTTTAATTATACATTTTGCATTGATTTATTTATATTTTATTAAGAAATCCTTTATAAAATTTAGAATACTTTTTAAAATCTTTTTCCTTTCTTTATAAATAAACCTTAAAAACAGTTTAAAATGTAGTTGATATAACTTAAACAATAAGGCAATACAATATTTATAAGCTATTTATGAGGAGGGAGAAATGAGAAATAAAAAAAGGGGTTTCATACGAAAAATAAGTGTATTTTTAATGCTTGGAATCATGGCTTTTACAGGTTATTTTTTTAGAAAAAATGCGAAAGCGTCAGGTGGAGGCTTATCACATGATTCAATTGTACCTGTGAATTATTCGGATTCTGGAGATACAGGAAAATACAGCTTTGATCCGCGATTTGCTACTGTACAGGAATCTGCTGTAAGGTATTCTGGCGGAAATATTTCATTAGATATATATAATTGTACAAGTAGAGGAATTTTAAAATTTAATCCGGGGAAATATGTATTAAAATCATTCGTAAGATTATCGGATGGAAGAATGATAAATCTTCCGGATGTCGATGTACAAAAAATGTTAAATGATTCTTCTGATGTAAAAAATGTATGGGGACATGATATTCATAAAACATTCGATTTTGAACCTATAGGTATAGACGGAGCAAAACCCGGACTTGCATCCATAAGCTTTTCTAAAGTGGGAAAAACGGATATAAAAGCGAGCCTTTCAGGAAGCTGTGACTGGAATAAAACAGTATATTCTTTTGATTATTATGCAGTAGAAAAAGGAACAAATAAAGAAAGCTATGTACCTGATGAATATACTAAAATGACAGCTGATGATTATCTTACAGGATTTTACTATACAGTAGATAGAAATAGTTATGCAAGTTTTGACTCTAGCTGGAGATTTTTAACTACTGATGATATGTCAGGAAGTACGAAATCATTAAGCACTATTTTGGGCGAAGAATATACTTGTACAGAAGAAGATTATTATATTCACGTCGCAGGAAGAAGCTATACAGGTAAAATAGGTGATGTAAGTACAAGAAAAATACCGCATAGACAGGTTCACAAATTAAAATATGATTTAAATGGTGGAGAGGGAAGCATTCCTTCACAAACAAAAATATATAAAAAACCTATTTATGTAAATAGTCGAATCCCGAAAAGAGCAGGATATACATTTAAAAAATGGATTGGAGAAGAAGGAGAAGAATATAATCCTGGCGATGTATATAAAAGAGATCAGGATGACGGATATTATACACTTAAAGCAAAATGGAAAAAGAATAAATACAATCTTATTTTTGATATAAATGAACGAGGCGGAGAAAATGGAAAATGTAATGAAACCAATAAAAAAATGATTATTGATATTGATACTGTAGGAATTTTAGATTTGAAATTAAAAAATGAAATTAAAGATGAATTTGAAAGCCCGAGGTTTACATTTAGAGGATGGTGCTATAAAAATGATACGTTGTACCCCGACATTTTCTATAAAGATGTTTCAAAAGTAAAAGCGAAAGATCTTCTTAAAAAATATGATCTTTTGTATACAGAAACAGGAACTATTACTTTATATGCATGTTGGGATAAAGCTCCCGAAATTACTAAAGTAAAAAATAGATATTTTAAAGAAGATGAAAGCTATAAGATTACAGAAAAAGAGCTTTTAAAGTATTGTAAAGCTTATGATAGAGAAGATAAAGAAATTAATTTTTTCAAAAATGGATATATAGAAAATTATGATATAAGTGATTTTAAGCTTGAAGGAAAAAGAAAAGGTGTCTTAGTTTATGCAGTAGTAAAGGATTCTGCAGGGAATATTACAAAGAAATCTTTTTGGGTTTATATTATAAGTTCTGATAAAATAAAAGCTAAGGATGGAGGAACTGAAGGCTATGTAAGATTTATAGATTTAGAAAATTATAAAAAAAATGACCCTGAAGTTTTAAATAAAAAATCCAAATATCAAAGCAGAGGAAGAAATTCAATGATAGAGAGTACAAATGGAGGACTTTTTGATAACTCTATATGGTACCTTGATGATGAATATAGAAAGAGTGTAGATAAGGCACTTAAATAATTAAAAGATAGGTTAAAAAATGCACCCAATATCTCAAGTTGGGGTGGTCGTAGAAAACTACCTTATGCTTTTACAGAGCAGGGTATTTATATGCTTATGACTGTATTAAGGGGAGAACTTGCAGTTAAACAGAGCAAGGCTTTGATACGAATGTTTAAGCAGATGAAAGACTTCATCGTTGAAAATCAATATTTCATCAGCTCAAAGGAATTAGTACAAATTGCTATCCAAACAAATCAAAACACAAATGAATAAATTACTTACTATCTAAAAATCACAACAAAATAAGTGCAATTTACAACATCTAACTACTTAAAAAATAAAAAATACCGATATATATTATATAATATTTCTTTACATTAGAACGAATCACATATGAAATTACTAAGAATACTAAAAGATTATAAGATAATTGGAAAAGTAATTACATTGGTAAGCATATAAAACAACTATATAGTTACTGTGTAGGGAAAAGTGACATATTAGTTAGTAAAATGTGGATTTTCAGTATGACCTTCATGATACTGGCTACAAGTTAAAGTTATTTGTAAGATGAAAAGGAGGAAAAAGAATTGAATGTTACTAAGTATGATTACTATTCCAAAATTCCTAATGGGCGTGATATAGTAAATAATTCTACAAAATCTTCACCAAACACGGAAATCGGGTATGTTAGTGGAGAAGAAACGGAAGAAGATAGAATAGCCCACGATATTATAAAAAAACATTATGCAAAAGTGCATAGAGAGAATATATCGCATTCTAATCCGGACACATATATATTTGACAAGTATTACAATAAACATTCGCCTTATTTTCGGTCGGATATGTCCGAACAACAGCGTATGTTAGCTGCTCATCATGAAGAGAAAATGCTAGAGACAAATGGAAAATATGATGGTGGAATGTGTTGGCTAAGATATGATTATGCGCTGAAAGACTATAAGGGACTATATAACGGTCCTAAAAATGATTTTGGTGTTTATAATTCTTTAAGTAAAATAAAAGAGAAACAATATGCTCGAACCGTAATTAACCAGCAAATATCTAAGTTGTTTCAGAAAAATGGTATTGAAATTGGTGGAGAGGAAAACTTCAAATTTAAGATTGATCCATATTCTTATGAAGTGTCTGTGGAAGGAAATGTAGATGTACAAAAGCAATCACTTATAGAGAAACTTTTAAATCAAGGCTCAAATGGAGAAAATCTTTGGAATCATGTATGGTGGAGTATGCATGATGTGAATCAGAATATGGTTAATTCACAAATTAGCAAGGAGAAGCAGGAACACTTTGCATTATGGCATACGATAAAGCAGACAACAGGATATGATGTCAGAGAAGCAGTCTATAAGAAGGGAAAGTATCTTCTGAAAGATGGAACTGATCTGTTAGCTAAGTATAAAGAAATGGAGTCTGTTGCAGCAGAGTTTGAAGATTATTCAGGGTATATGAAAAAATATGTTACGAGTAGTGGTTGGAACATGGCAAAAGATCCTGTTTTAGAGATTGGCTTTAATAAGAATGGTCTATATGATATTGGGCAAGAACAAGGATATGGAGTGACACAGACGAGTTGGATTGGTGCTTCAAACTTATCTGTTTTTGATGTGTCAGTATAGTTTTTATACTGAATTTTTATGGATGGTGTATATAGCTGTTTCGAAAGAATTTGTATAATTAATCAAAAAAGGTTAAGAACATCTCTATTCTTAACCTTTTTCATCTTGTCACCTAGACTATTTAATTCAATTTTATAAAATCCCTAATAAAACAAGGTTAGTACTATCATAAGATATCTACCACCTAACAGAGGCACTCTTATTAATATAGAGCGCGAAACGGGGTTCGAACCCGCGACCCCGACCTTGGCAAGGTCGTGCTCTACCAGCTGAGCCATTCGCGCATGTGTTTTAAGACTTTATCTATAATATACAAATAGGGTATAAAAGTCAAGGACTTTTTAACCGGTATTTGGCGTTATTTTTAACTTATTATCTTTTTATCTATCTACATGTTATACTTATAAGGTTATATAGTTTAAACATTAAATAATATATGTTTATAAAAATTAAATAATATATGTTTATAAAAATTAAATAATATATGTTTGTAAAATTAAATAATATATGTTTGTAAAAATATCAGGAGATATCAGGAAAAGGAGGAAATATGAAATTAATTGTCGCTGTTGATAGAAATTGGGCGATAGGAAAAGATGATGATTTTCTTGTAAAAATCCCTGAAGATATGAAGAGAATAAGAATGCTTACTATGGGAAATGTTGTTATAATGGGAAGAAAGACGCTTTTAAGCCTCCCTGATAAAAGACCTCTTTTAAACAGAACAAATATAGTTCTTACAAGAAATAACAATTTAAAAAAAGAATATGAAAAGTATGATAATCTTATTGTAGTAAATTCTATAGACGAACTTAAGTCCGTTTTAAAAGTTTATGAAGATAAGGATATATTTGTTATCGGAGGAGAGAGCGTTTATAAGGAACTTCTTCCTATGTGCAATGAAGCACTTGTTACAAAGATAGATTTTTCTTATGATGCAAATAAATATTTTCCTAACCTTGATAAAGCTCCTGATTGGAAAATTACATCAATCTCGGAAGAAAATACATATTATGATATAATATTTGAGTATGTTATATACAATAGAAAATAGTTTTTTATATATTTTAAAGCTTAAATTTTAATGTCATATTAAAAAATTATTAATAGTAAATTATATATTTTAATTTTATATTTTGAGAACTTTTTATTTTTCTCATAAATATGATTTATTAAGGACAATAGAAATGTTTAATTTTAGAAAAAATAAAAAAATTATATTTGTGATTTTTTTGGCTTTAAATTTAATATTGCCAAGTATCTTTTCTGATGCAAAAAATAGGCAGAAAAGTATTTCTGAGAAGAAAGATGAAATTAATGAATTGAATAATAAAGCAAATCAGCTCAAAAGTCAAAAGCAAAAAGAGAGAGATAATTTACATAAATTAAAAAATGAAAATAAAAAACTTAAATCTGATGTAAATAATATTTCAGGAAATATTGATTCCGTAAAAAATGATATTGAGTCTGCTAAAAATAATGTGGAAAGTGCAAAAAAAGAATTAGATAGTATTTCTACAGAAGTAAAAAAAGCAGAAGAGAGCGAAAAGAAACAGTATAATATATTAAAAAAGCATATTGTTTATATGTATGAAAATTCAAGAAATCATACACTTCTAAATAATCTTTTATCAAGTAAGTCTATTGCAGAATTTTTATCAAAATCTGAGTATGCAAATGAAATAAATAAGTATGACAGAAAGATAATTAAGAAGTTTAAAGAGATAACAAAAAAATTGAAAGAAAAATCAACTTCACTTAAAAATAAGCAAAAAGAGATGTCAAAGAAGCAAGAAAATCTTGCAAAAAAGCAGGAAGAGTTATCAGCTCTTTTAGGGGAAGCAAAAGGGCATCTTGATGAAAATACTTTGGCATTAAATTCTTCAGAAACGTCAATTGATGAAATTGATAAAGAAATAAAAGGATATAAATCAAGAGTTTATCAAATAGAACAGGAGGTTTCCAAAGCGAATGAAGCTATAGCGAATCAAATAGTTGCAGCTACTCAAAATGGAAGCAATAATAATGTAGTTAATGGACAAATCAATAATTCACAGGGACAAGCATATCAAAATTCATCCGAGCTTAATGAACTTGCTGCAATAGTTTATGCGGAAGCGGGCAATCAGGGATATGATGGTATGCTTGCAGTTGCATCAGTAATTATGAATCGAGTATTTTATAAGGGAAGCTTTCCAAATACAATTCATGGAGTAATAATGCAGCCGCATCAATTTGAGCCGACTGTTAGAAAATTTGTTATGATTAAAGACGGGAAAAAGGTTTTGAGTAATCAAAGCAGATTTGAGTACTATTCTTCTCATCCTGAAGATGTAAGTCAGCTTGCAAAGAATGCAGCGGATGCTGCTTTAAGAGGAGAAAGATATAATTGGGGTACTCCGCCGAGTCCTATGAATCAGCTTTTCTTTATGACACCGGGAGCTTTTTCAAGACAGAAATGGCTTAGAGGAAGAAATGTTCAAGATAAATTTACATTAAAGGGACATACATTTTTCAATGTATATTAGTATTTTATATTAAATACTTATATATTTTTTGATTTTCTTACGAATATTTATATATTTTATTGATGTATTAATTAAATGAAAAGTATATAATATACCTGCACTATATTCAAAGATAACACGTAGTGTGTTTGATGAAACAGTAGCAGGAGGAAAAATAATGTATAATTTTAGTAAAACTGAGAAGATTGTAGGCGGAGGGATATTGGCAGCAATTGTAATTATATTGCAGCTTTTGTCCACATTTGGATTTCATATAGGATCTGTTCCTATATCTCTTGTATTAATCCCAATAGCGATAGGCGCTATTTTATACGGACCTCTAATGGGAGCTTTTTTAGGGGGCGTGTTTGGAATAGTTGTAATTGCTATGATTTTAGGAGGACTTGATCCGGTAAGCATGACAATGATGCAATTTAATGCGATATGCACAATTTTGACATGCTTATTAAAAGGTATATTGTCAGGACTTGTCTGCGGACTTGTTTACAAAGCATTTTCTAAAATAAATCAAAGAACAATAGGAACTGTCATAGGAACTTTATTATGCCCTATTATAAATACGGGATTTTATGTTCTTATGGTAGTTTTTGTATTTAGAGAGCTTATGGAAAAAATCTTGAAGGTAAAGGGCGGAAAAGCAGTATTTACCGCATTAATGGGACTTATTTCAGTTAATGTTATTTCAGAGATAGTAATTACTGTAGTTTTTACACCGATAGTTATTAGAATTATAAAAATCGTTATGAGCTCTCGTAAGGGAAATTAGAATTTTAAAGCGAGGAATGATTTTAAGTGATTGAAGTTTTATAAATAGACTTTTTATTATACTAAATGAATTAGGAGAACAAATAAATGATCTTGGGGATAGATATTGGTAATACACATATTACTTTCGGATGTATAGAAAATAATGAAGTAATAAAACCCATTTTAAGAATACCTACAGATAGAAAAGATACAGAATTCGGATATGCAGTCAAAATAAAAGAAATATTAAAGCTTGTAAATTTTGATATTAAAAAAATTGAAAGCTCAATAATATCTTCAGTTGTTCCTTCAGTGACTGAGATGATGAAAAGGGCAGTTAAAATTATTTCAGATAAGGATGCAATTATTGTAGGACCGGGAATAAAAACTGGTATTAAGATAGCAATTGACGATCCCGGAACTGTTGCAGCAGACTTGATTGCTACAGCAGTAGGAAGTGCAAATAATTATGAGCTCCCTTGTGCCATTGTCGATATGGGCACAGCAACAACTGTCACTTTTATAAATGAGAAAAAGGAATTTAAAGGCGGAGCAATATATCCGGGTGTTAATACAGCTTTAAATGCTCTTACAAGTAAAACCTCATTGCTTCCCGGAATTGAAATAAAAGCTCCTAATAAAGCAATAGGAAGTAATACAGTTGAATGTATGAAGTCAGGAATCATCTATGGTACTGCTGGTGCCGTAGATGGAATCCTTGACTCCTTTGAAAAAGAGTATGGAAAGATAAAATCAATCATATGTACAGGTGGAGTAGGTCATCTTCTTAATGGATATTTCAGGCATGAAATTATTATGGATGAGGATTTATTATTAAAGGGGCTAGCTATAATTTCTAAGAAAAATAATAAAGAAATGTAAAATAAATTGGATCTAAAAAAATCACTTTTTCTATAAAAAATACATAAAAAGAACAAGAATAATACAAACAATTGAGTTCTAATCTATATATTTTTTATATAATATAATAGTGTGAATGTTAAAAAATGATTTTAGCATATTGAGTTATTTTTAGTTATAAGGAGGAAACAATATATGAATAAAAATATCAAAAGATCATTTACTTTTGCAATTCTTATATTGTCAGTTTTTTTCATGGTTTTAATCGGGGGAGTTGTTTATTATAAAACAACAAATACCATTGAAAAGCTTGAGATTCAAAATCAGATTGAGATAGCAAAGCAGAGAGCTGTCATAGCATCTAACGCTGTAGGGAACACATTAAGCGAAGAAAAAAAAGTTGAAAAGCTTCAAAAATTTGTTGACAGATTAGTTCAGGACCAGAAAGATGTTATAGCTTATGCGGTTGTTATAGATAAAGACCATGTTAAAGCTGTTGCACATTCTGATAAGCAAAAGATTGGGAAAGTGTATAAGGATGATTATACAGTATCTGCAGCTACAAAGGGTGAAGTTAAGTATATGTCTTTCTATGCTGATGTCCAGAAAATGCAGGTATGGGATATGATGGTACCTATCCATATAGGTGGAGAATTATATGGAGCATTGGATTTGGGTATTAAGCCAGTAACAATTCAAGCTGCGGGAAGAGATTCTATATTAAGTATAATAAGTTTCCTTTTAATTATATTCGTAGTTATATTGATTATCGTTTCAATATCTGTAGGAAAAATTATAGATATATTATTAAAGCCTTTATATGTAACTACAAAATTCATAAATAGACTTGCAGAACTTGATTTTACGGATGATACACTTAAAATGATAAGGCCATATTTAAAGAGAAAAGATGTACTCGGACAGATAGGAAATGCCTTAAGTCACATGAGCGAGTCTATAAAGGCATTTGTCGGGCAGTCTCAGAATGCATCGGATTTCTTACTTAATAAGTCTACGGAATTTGAAAATCTTACAAATAAGACCCTTGAAATGTCTAATAATGTATCGGATACTGTGGAAGAGATAGCAAAGGGAGCAACGAATCAGGCTGACGATACACAAAAAGGTGCAGAGTCTATGAATGTTATGAGTGACTCTATAAAACAAAGCTATGATTTAACTGAAATTATAGAAAAATCTACTAAGGAAGTAATAGAAGCTAAGAATCAGGGCTTTGAAGCAATGAAGAAGGTTGTTGAAAGTACAACAAAGAGTTCTGAAGCATTAAATAAGATTAATGAAATTATGACGAATAATGAAAAGAGCGTAAATGATATTAAGAATGCAAGTAATATGATTAATAAGATTGCAGAACAGACTAATCTTCTTGCTCTTAATGCTTCTATAGAATCAGCAAGAGCGGGAGAAGCTGGTAAAGGCTTTGCCGTAGTTGCAGGAGAAATTGGAAAGCTTGCTGAAGATACTAAAGGATTTACAAATCAGATTGTTGAAATGATTGAGATTTTAATTAAGAGTACTCAGGACGCAGTAGAATCGGTTAATGAATCTGAAAATATTTCAAATGTTCAACTTAAATATGTAAATGATGCATCTCATACATTTGAGGAAATAGCAGCGTCTATTGATGAGACTGAAAAGCAGATTGAAAAACTTACAAGTTCCTTCGGATCTCTTGATAAAGAGAATAAGAATATGAACTCCATTATTGGAAATTTATCAGCTGTATCTGAGGAATATGCGGCAAGTACACAGGAAACATCCGCAAATATTCAATCACAGATATCACTTGTGGATCAGATCTCTGAGAGTTCAAAAGAAATGCAAAAGCTTGCTAAAAACCTTGATGAACTTACATCTAAGTTTAAATTTTAAAGAAGTTTTAATTTAATAGAGTTATATTATTAAAAAAAGTACAAAATGAAGATTATAATTCTAAAAATAAATTTATAATTATTAACAGTTTTAAATTAGTAATTTATTTGAAAAATGTAGTATAAATCAAATAATTTTTATTAAAAGGCGGCACTTATATTTTTTATAAAAATATAAGTGCTTCTTTTTTTTATATTTTGTTTATAGATGAGTGATTTTTTAATTTTTTATTTATTGAACAAAAAAATAGGGATGGTATTATCTTACTAATCTTAAGATTAAACGAAACAAAGTAATTAATTTATGCATTAAAAAGGAGAAGGATATGCAGGAAATAATAAAAGAGTATGGAGCAGCAATTATAACAGTAATAGCAATTATGTCACTTGTGGCACTTATAGTATTTTTGATAGGAAATAATAACACAAGTATTGTAGGAAAAGCATTTGATAATTTAATAAATGATTTCTTTAAAAATGTAAATAGTAATGCCTTAGGTCATTAAAAATCAATTAGGGGGAAGTAAATGAATACAAATAAAGAAATTATAATCGATGAAAATAAATTCTTTGGCCCACTTTTAAAATATATAAAAGATGATTCCATAACTGATATTGATTATGCAGGAAAGGATTTATGGATAACAGATTGTAACAGCAAAAGAAGTATTGTTCAAACTGTTACGCTTGATGAAGAATTTATCGAGCAATTTACAAAAAGGGTTTCAAATATGATAAGTCAACCGTTTCATAAGATGAGTCCGGTACTTGAAGCTGAGACGGATACGCTTAGAATAACAATAGTTCATGAAGATGTATGTCAGGGTAAAAGATGTATATGTATAAGAAAGTCGCTTCCTAAAGTAAGATTAACTGAAGAAAATGCAATCAAAAGTAAATATGCAACCAAGGAAATTTTGGACTTTTTAAAGCAATGTGTAAAATCAGAACTTAACATGGTTTTTGTTGGTAATCCGGGAGCAGGTAAGACGGAGTGTGCAAGATTTTTGGCAAATTATATTCCGGGTAAAGATAGAGTTATAACTATAGAAGATACACCGGAATGGCATTATTCAAAGATGAATCCGAAGAAGGACTGCGTCGAGATAAAGGTCGGTAAAAATATTGATTATACGAAGGCTATAAAAACCTGCATGAGATTAAATCCCAAATGGATGATGCTTTCCGAGGCAAGATCTATAGAAGTATTAAGTCTTATAGAAGGATTTTCTACAGGAGTAAAAGGGATTACAACAATACATACAGATGACGTAAGAAATATACCGGATAGAATTTTAAATATGGCATCACAAAAACGAGATGAAGAGAGACTTTTAAATGATATTTTTACATTTGTTGATGTAGGAATCCTTATAAAGAAAAAAGAAATGAGAGACGAAAGCGGAAAATTTTATACACGAAGATATATAAATCAAGTAGGTTTATTTTCGAGAGATAATGGAGTAAATTCTATAACGCTGATAGTTGATAATGGAAACTTTACAGGAAATCCTATTCCAAAATCGCTCAAAGAAAAGTTCAAAGGATTTAAGCATCCTACATTAAAAGAAAAGCCTTTTAATAAACAAAATAGTGAACAATTAAGTGATAAAAATTTCTTTAAAGAAAACTTGGAACTCCTTGAAAATGAAAAACTTGAGCAAGATAAGAAAAAAGTTTTAAACACGCTTAAAGAAATAGAAGATAAGCAAAAGGAATTAAAGGAACAACAAAAGAGAGAAATTGAAATAAGGGAGTATATGGGAGAATTTGTAAGGGAGGTTATAAGTGAAAATGAGAGTAGGAAAGCGGCAACGTACAGAGGCAAAGGAAACCTTGTCGGAAGAGCTTAAAAGATATGGCTATGTTTTTTCCAAGAAAAAAACATTAATAAGTTTACTTTTCGTTTTTATCCTTACATTTCTATTGGGAAGATTTTTTTCATTAAATTTAATTTCTAATATAATTCTTACTATATTCACGATAATTTTATTACCTTTTTTCTATAAAAATTCAGCTGAGTCAGAATATGTGCAGCAGAGATTTTCGGATGTAAATACATATATGGAACAATTTTTATATTCCTTTGAAAAAACCGGGAAAATTCTTGATACATTAAAAGATACTGAGCAACTTTTTTCAAAAGGAACTATGAAAAAGAAAATTAGTATGGCAATCCATCACATAGAAAATTCTTATGAAAGTATTTCAGAAAAAGCTGCACTTCAGATAATTGAAAGAGAATATGAACTAGACGGAATAGAAAAAATTCATAATTTTGCTTTAAATGTAGAAAAAGAAGGAGGAGAATATAGAAAAAATTCAGGAATTTTATTGGAAGATCGAAGGATGTGGACAAATAGAATTTTTGAATATTTAAAACAGAAAAGGACTTTAAAAACAAAAGTTACTTTATCAATACTTTTTACACTTTTACTTTGCTCGATGATTTATCTTTTAGGAAACAAGATGAATATTGATATTTCTAAAAATAATTTTGTGCAAATAGGAACAACTTTCGTTATATGCATGGATATTTTAATTTATTATTTATCTGACAAAAAAATGGCTAAAGCCGATTTTATGGAAAAACCTAAAAAGTACGATTTAGCTGTAAAGAAGCAGAAATATTGGCTTTCAGTAAAACGAGGTGCAAAAAAAGTAAAATTCAAATCTATTTCAAAATTTAAATTTAACTTAGATAAAAAAGTCATTTCTAAACAAATTGAAAAAGATTTCCCAAAATGGTTACTTTCACTTTCACTTTTACTTCAAAATTACAATGTACAAGTCGCAATAGAAAAATCTTATGATATGGCTCCATTAATTATAAAGCCGCATATAATAGAGCTTACAGAAAAATTAAGAATGAATCCTGTAGGAATAGAGCCGTATCTTTCATTTATGAGTGAATATACACTTCCTGACGTAAAAACTGCTATGAAAGCGTTATATTCGCTTTCAGAAAATGGAAATGGCTCTTCGGGAGATGAAATAAAAGAGCTTTTAGAAAGAAACCATACAATGATGGATAAAGCTTTTAGACTTGAAAATGAGGACAGATTATCAGGTTTTTTGATTCTATTCTTTATGCCGCAGATTACGGGCGGAATAAAACTTATTGTAGATATGATGGCACTATTTGGAACATATTTATCGAATTTTAGTGTTCTTAAGGGGTAATAAAAATTGATTAGAAGCTATGTGTAGAAGATCTAAATGACATTAAAAAGGAGTTAATATATGGAAACAATTATAAAAGCATTTTCTTCCGTATTTTTTATTCTGGTAATTTGTGTTTTAGGATACGGACTTATTTTTTCATCCATTATTGCAGGAAGAGCGGAAGATTTTGCAAGCTCCGCTTCAGTTCGCATAGGAAATAGTAATTATGATAAGAGTGTTATAAGTGAATTAAAAGAAGATGCCAAGAAAAGCGGATACGAGATGGAAGTTAATTTGAAGATGGTCCCTAATACTAAAAGAGTGGACTATGGAACATTAAAACTTATATATCCATATGAATTGCCAATTCTAAAAATAAAGGAAAAGCACTGTATAGAGTCGGATATATTATAAATAAATTTACTTAAAGTATGATTATATTTAAAACATTTTTAAATTAAATTTAATTAAAGTCGGCTTATAGATAAAAATGAAGCTTAGAAGTATATAGTTTTAAAAATTAGGAGGAACATTATGAAAGAATTTATAGAAGAGTATGGAATGTCACTATTTTATTGTGCGATGGGGCTTTTAATGGCAGGATATTTTGTGCTTATTATTGGGAAAATGTCAATTTAAAAGAAAGTAAAAAGAAGAAAAAAATATGAAAGAAGTTATTGAAGAATATGGGGAAACAATAATTGCAGCAGTAGGCACAATTCTTATGTTTGGATTATTTATAAGTCTATGCAACGGAAGCCTTAGGAATTTTATTTTAAATTGGGGGAAGATGTTTATTTAAAAAAATATGAAAGAGATAGTAAAACAGTATGGAAAAACGATTCTTGTTTTGACAGCTACAGTATTAATTTTGGGATTATATTTCTTTACAAAAAAGCCTAATAACATATTTAGTAGAACAAAAACAGAACTTAATAAAATGAATGATGACAAGCTTTTAAAAGAAAAAAAAGATATTTATAAAGAAAAAAATAAAGTTAAGGTTTATACAAAAAGTGATATTTACGTCAATAAATTATATAAAGCGAATGAAATTTTTTATGGAGAAAATGAACTATATGTCAAGATACTAGATATAGAAACAACAAAAGAAAATAGCTGTAATTTTAAAGTAAAAAAAGACGGGGAAAAGGTTATTTTTAAAAAAGAAGGAATATATAGAGTATATATCCATGTTGAAGATAATGACGGAAATATTGAAAATATGGAAATGTATATAGGGGTTGAAGAGTAATGAAACAGATATTTTACATTTGTATTTTGATTGTTATGGTTCTTTTGGGAATTTTAGGAGTAACAACTTTTTGGAGCAGACAGGCTGTAAAAAGAAATTTGGAAAACTCTGTAGATATAGCACTTGAGCAAACAATGAGAGGATTAGAAAAAGGGAAAGTATATGATGAAAAAACAATGAAGGAAAGCTTTAAAGCTCATTTTGAAAAATTTTTAAAGGAAAATAAGCTTAAAACTTACAAGGTTGAATTCCTAGAGGTTGATCCAAAAAAAGGAATTTTATCATGTAATGTTATAATTAATTATAGATATCCTAGTGGAATTAAGGGTAAACTAAGCTATAGAAGAGCGATATTAAGAGATAAAGAGCAAAGTAAACCTATGGTAACTGTTACTTTTAAAAATTATAAAGCTTTTATGGTAGAAAGAGGAGAAGATGTAAATGTAGGCTCTGTAAAAATTAATAATAAATATGTAAAGGGATGGGAATATAAGGGAGGATATGTGAGATTTCCATACAAGGCATATCAAGATATAACATTTACTCCGGTATTTTAGACTTATATATAATATAAGAAAATTTGACATTCATATAAAAAGCATATATTCTAAAAAAGGTTTTTTAATTATAAGATATGGGAGAATTTATATGGATAAAAAAATGGAATCTTATATAAGAACAATACCTGATTTTCCTGAAAAAGGAGTTATGTTTAGAGATATAACGACTTTGCTTATGAATCCTGAAGGCTTTAGACGTGCTATAGATGAACTTTGTGATGCAATAAAAGATCTTGATTTTGATGTTTTAGTAGGATCCGAATCAAGAGGATTTATTTTCGGAACACCAATAGCGTATAAATTAAATAAGCCTTTTGCACTCATAAGAAAAAAGGGAAAGCTTCCTGCAGAAAAGATATCTGTAGAGTATGACCTTGAATATGGCAAAGCTGTCATGGAAATGCATAAGGATGCGATAAAAAAGGGTGATAAAGTAGTTTTAGTAGATGATTTACTTGCTACTGGAGGAACTATGGAAGCAGGAGCATCCTTAGTTGAAAAATTAGGCGGAGAAGTTGTAAAAATGATTTTCTTAATAGAACTTCTCGGCCTTAGAGGTAGAGAAAAACTAAATAAGTACGATATATATTCAATAATTCAATACCCGGGAAAATAAAATGTAGTTTATACAAGTGAACCCGGAATATCTTTAATAAATGATTTTATAACATCGATTAACGCTATAGCTGCAGGCGATAAGAAATTCTCATCGAGGCATGAAATACCAAGAATTCTTTTTTGCGTAGGAGATATAGGGAACACATCGATGTTTTTTTTCAAGCTTTTTACCAAAAGCATCGGTAATATAAGTATACCCATTCCGCATTCTGCCATGGCAATACATGATTGATCATCTAAAATATGGCAATTTGCTTGTATATTTAAAGAATATTTATTTAAAAAATTTACAATATCAGTATCACAGCTGTTCTGCTGTATGATAAAAGGTTTATTTATTAAATCGGAAGGAGTTATGGATTTTGTGCCTTTTGGCATATAATTTTTCTTAGTTATGCAGCACAAAGGATCTTCATATAAAGGAATAAAAGGAAGATTCTTATGTACTGAATTAGATAGGATTCCAATATCAATAACGCCATTTTTAATCCAATCTATAACATCAGAGTAAGATCCTTGATATACTTCGATATTAATTTGCGGAAATTCCTTTGAAAAAAGTTTAATTATGTCAGGCATCCAAATGAGGCAAACTGAATTTATACAACCAATTTTTACATTTCCGACACTAAGTCCGTTCATTTCAGAAATTTTTTGTAAAACATTTTGATTGGACCTTATTACCTGTTGAAAATATGGAAGAATTTGCTCTCCATAATTTGTAAGCTTAACTCCATTTTTATTTCTTATAAATAAAGGAAAACCAACTTCGCTTTCTAAAGATGATATTGAGTGGCTTACCGCAGAAGGAGTTAAATGTAAAATAGATGCGGCTTTTACAAAAGAGCCTTGCTCTATTATTGTTTGAAATATTTCGTAAGATAGAAGTGTCATAAAATCCCTTCTTGTGAAAAAAATTCAATTTTAAAGTGAAAATATTGAACTTTACTGATTGTATATAGGATAGTACAATACAATCAGACAGTCAAATGTTAAGTAATCTTTTTTCTTTTTGCCGGCAGCCTTAGTAATAAGGCTGCCTTTTCCTTTTATCAATAAAGATAAGTAATATAATTATACATTTTTTCCATCTATTTTTAAATATATTTTTGTAATTTATTAGAACATAGCTTATGAAATCATGATAAATAGATAATTATTTGATTTTTGTGTTTTTTATAATTATTGATTTTTGTGTTTTTATAATTGTTGATTTTTGTGTTTTTATAGGGACAATTGGCTCATACCTTACATATTCTCATATTAAGTGATACAATGGTAACCGAACTGTAGAAAGAAGGCTATAATGAAAAGGTATAAGGTAGGAGAATATCTCATGCATAGGAGTAGTGGGGTATGCAAGGTGAACGAAATCAAGGTTTTGTCAATTTGCGGAAATCCAGCCAAAGAATATTATGAACTGTTGTCAGTATATAAAAAAGGTTCAAAAGTTACAACTCCTGTAGATAACAACGACGGTAGAATTCGAGACATAACATCAGAAGAAGAAGCTAATAATTTGTTAGATGATTTAAAAAATATAGAAGTTATTACTATAAAAAATAATCGTGCTTTTCAGGAGACTGTAAGAAAAATCGTTGCACAGTTTAATCCGGTGGGATTGGCACAGATTGTAAAGACTGTTTATATGAGAAAGAAAAAAAGACTTATAGATGGTAAGAAGCCTATGTCGCAGGATGAAAGGATATTACAAACTGTTGGTGAAAAATTATTTGAAGAGATGTCATTCGCTTTAAAAAAAGATAAAAGTGATGTTGCAAAGATTTTTTTCGAACATATTGATAATAAATGATTTATGAATGAAATCCGATATAAAAGATTATCCAATTTTATAAATAAATATAAAAATGTAGCGTTTATTATAAATTTTTTGAATGGAATTTTTACCTACTTTGTTTTTTTATCATATCCGCTTTTCATTTTGTACTTATATATAATTAAATATAATTTTAATATTTCAAAAGCTTTAATCAAAGTAATTTTAGTACCGCTTATTTCATTTATTATTATTTCTTTGATAAGGAAATTTATAAATGCTAAAAGACCTTACGAAAAATATAATTTTAAGCCGATTTTAAGTAAGAGAACAATAGGTAAAAGTTTCCCGTCAAGACATATTTTCTCGGTATTTATACTAGCTACAATGTATCTTCAGTCGGATGTAAAATTAGCTTTTGCTATTTTTTTAGTAGGAATTTTAATTGCAATCATAAGAGTGATTGGAGGAGTTCATTTCATAAAAGATGTAATTTTCGGAGCGATAATAGGACTTTTCTTCGGGATTGTAGGATTTTATATAATATAGGATTTAAGCTATTAAAAAACACATTCATATGAAATGAAATACAAAAGTCGGACATCGAACTAACTTTTGAGTGAACTTCAATATGGATGTGTTTTTTATATTTTTTATAAATTATATATAGCTTTCAAAACTATGTAAAAATATTAATTTGCACTATAATTAGGAGCTTCTTTTGTTATATGAATGTCATGTGGATGACTTTCACGAAGAGCAGCTGAAGAAATTCTTATAAATTCACTTCTTTCCTGTAATTCAGGAATTGTAGGGCAGCCGCAGTATCCCATTCCGGATCTTACACCACCGATTAATTGGAATACAATATCTTCAACAGATCCTTTATATGCAACACGTCCTTCAACGCCTTCAGGGACAAGTTTCCCATGACCTTCTTGGAAGTAACGGTCTTTAGAACCGTTATTCATAGCGGCGATAGATCCCATTCCTCTATAAACTTTGTATTTTCTTCCTTGGAATAATTCAAATTCACCGGTTGACTCGTCGCAACCTGCAAAAATACTTCCCATCATACAAACGTTTCCGCCGGCTGCAAGAGCTTTTACAATATCTCCTGAATATTTAATTCCACCGTCGGCTATTATAGGAGTGCCTGTTTCTTTAGCAGCTTTATAAGCTTCCATGATAGCTGTAACTTGAGGAACTCCAATACCAGCAACAATTCTTGTTGTACAGATTGATCCGGGTCCTATACCGATTTTTACGGCATCAGCTCCCGCTTCAATTAAAGCTTTAGTTGCTGCATAAGTAGCAACATTTCCTGCAATAACCTGAAGATTCGGGAATGCATCTTTAACTTTTCTTACGGCTTTAAGAACATTCATTGAATGACCGTGAGCACTGTCAACCACAATTGCATCTACGTGTGCATCATGCAAAGCCTGTACTCTGTCCATCATATTTGAAGTGATTCCTACACCCGCACCGCAAAGAAGTCTTCCTTGTTTATCTTTTGCTGAAAGAGGGTACTGAATCTGTTTTTCAATATCTTTTATTGTTATAAGACCTTTAAGCTTATAATTATCATCGACTATTGGAAGCTTTTCAACTTTTGCTTTTGCAAGGATATGCTTTGCTTCTTCCAAAGTGATTCCAACCTTAGCTGTAACAAGATGCTCTGAAGTCATACATTCCTTAATCGGTTTATCATAATTTGTTTCAAATTTTAAATCACGATTTGTTATAATACCAACCAATTTACCATTTTTTTCAGTAATAGGAACTCCAGAAATTCTAAATTTATGCATAAGATCTTCAGCATCCTTTAAGGTTGCATCTGCTGATAAAGAAAAAGGATCTGTAATTACGCCATTTTCTGAACGCTTAACCTTATCTACTTCTTCCGCCTGCATTTTTATAGACATATTTTTGTGGATGATTCCCATTCCACCTTGTCTCGCCATCGCAATTGCCATTCTATGTTCAGTTACAGTATCCATAGCAGCACTAAGCATCGGAATATTTAATTTGATTTTTTTAGTAAGCTGTGTGGACAAATTAATCATGTCAGGTGTAACTTCAGAGTACTGAGGTACTAAGAGTACATCATCAAAGGTGATTCCCTCACCGATTATTTTTGCCATTTTTTCCTCCGTTCTTTAATAGATAAGATTGTTGATTTTTAATTTATTAAATCATTTTTTATTTATGATTTTAAACTATTTTAAATTAATTTAATTAAATAATTATAGTTTAAAGAAAATATAGTGTCAATTGACACTATTAAAAAAACGGATTAAAAATCCGCTTTTTTAATATATAACTTAATGAGTATCGCTATATTATCATAATGAGTATCGCTATATCATCATAACGATGTAAATTATTATTATGATAAATTAGATTTATATAATTTATTTTATATTTTTAAAATTTTTCTCATAATCTTTATATGAATTGATTACATATTTATGTAACATAAGAAGAGCTATAACATTCGGAATAACCATAAGTGAATTGAATAAGTCTGCCATATTCCAAACAAGCTTTATCGGTTGAACAGCTCCTACTATAATAAATATCATAACTAAAATTCTATAAATAAATAATTTATTTTTACCGAAAAGGTATATTACATTGGTTTCGCCAAAATAATACCATCCGACGATTGTAGAAAATGCAAAGAACACAAGGCATATCGTAAGAAGAGCACCTCCGTAAGGCCCGAATGCTCTTTTAAATGCTTCTTGAGTTACAAGTGCACCGTCAAGTTTACAATTCTCAGCTTTTGTTAAAAGAATTATGAAAGCAGTAGCGGAGCATACAAGGATTGTATCTACAAATACACCGACCATAGCTGAAAATCCCTGAATTGCAGGGTGCAATACATGAGCTGTAGCATGTGCGTGAGGAGTCGAACCCATACCTGCTTCATTTGAAAAAAGTCCTCTTCCGACACCTTTTGAAACAGCTTCTTTTATTGTGATTCCTATTCCCCCTCCTAGAGCTGCTTTAGGATCGAATGCTGCATAGAAGATTAGTTTAAGTGTAGGAATAATATTTTCTTTGTATTTAACTAAAATAATAATAGAAAGCACTAAATATATTACAGCCATGAAGGGTACGATAAGGTGAGAAAATTTTGCAATTCTTTTAATCCCTCCGATAAATATCGCTGCTGAAACAGCTGCAATTATTATACCTGTGATTAAAGTCGAAACATTAAATGACGACTGAACGGAAGTTGCAATTGAATTTGACTGAACCATATTACCGATAAATCCTAATGCTGCTATTATAAAAAGTGAAAAAGAAGCTGCAAGTACTTTTGAAAGGTTAGGATATTTTTCTCCAAGTCCTTTTTTAATGTAGTATGAAGGACCTCCATAGAAGTTTCCATTTTCATCCTTTTCTCTAAAAATTTGAGCAAGTACTGCCTCAGCAAAAATTGTAGACATTCCTAAAATTGCAGCAAGCCACATCCAAAATATAGCTCCCGGACCTCCGGCCATAATAGCTGTTGCGACTCCGGCAACATTTCCTGTTCCTACTTGAGCAGCAAGAGAAACTGCAAGAGCTTGAAAAGTTGAGATACCATTACTGTTCTTTTTAAAAATATCTTTAAAAGTGAGTTTAAATGCCAAATGCATATTCTTAAACTGAATGCCGCCTAATTTTATCGTAAAAAACAAACCGCATCCTAAAAGTGCGATTATCAGAATAAAATCTGACAAATATGAGTTTAATAACAATATAATATTATTAAGAGTATCCATAAATTTTCCCCCCGGATTCTATAAGAATTTTTATTAGTGATTATATAGGGTTTATGTTTTGATTTCAAGAAATTTTCAAATATATTCGATTATTATATACATAATATTAAATATCTATACATTTTTTTGATAAATATACATATTTTTGCTTTTAAACATGTATAATTTACTTTTTATTTATATTAATGCTATTTACATAAGTATAGGATGATATTAGAATTAAGAATAATAATTTTTTAAAGAAATGTAGGTATTTATAGTGTTGGATAACAAAATTAACGAGCAGACAAAAAATATAAAATTAAAACTTCATGACTACGACGGAGAGAAAAAAGTTGTCTCTACGGACGGCTTTAAAAGTCATGACGAAATTTTTGAAAAGATTTTAGAGAGAATAGAAGAGTATCATCCGAATACTGATACAGCTATGATAAAGAAGGCTTATGAGTTTGCTGATAAAGCACATGACGGGCAAAAAAGAAAATCGGGTGAAGCTTATATCATTCATCCGCTTTGTACTGCTCTTATTCTTTCAGATTTGGAGCTTGATAAAGAAACAATAATTGCAGGACTTCTTCATGATGTTGTAGAAGATACGGGAGTTACACTTGATACTATTGCAAAAGAATTTTCACCTGAAATTGCACTTTTGGTAGACGGTGTTACAAAACTTACGCAGCTTTCTTATGATGTTGATAAGGTCGACATTCAGGCGGAAAATTTAAGAAAAATGTTTCTTGCTATGGCAAAAGACATAAGAGTTATAATGATAAAGCTTGCGGACAGACTGCATAATATGAGAACTCTTAATTTTATGACACCGCAGAAGCAGAGAGAAAAATCAAAAGAAACTATGGAAATCTATGCACCGCTTGCACAGCGTCTTGGTATTTCAAAAGTAAAAATAGAGCTTGAGGATTTGGCTCTTAAATATTTGGAACCGGAAGCATATCAAGACTTAACTCATCAAGTTTCTCTTCATAAAGATGAACGTGAGATGTATGTAAAGAGTCTTGTGGATGTAGTAAAAGATTTGGTTAAAAAAGCTGGAATCAAAGCAACAGTAGAAGGAAGAGCAAAGCATCTTTTTAGTGTATATAGAAAGATGGTAAGTCAACATAAAACTTTGGATCAGATATATGATTTATTTGCAGTAAGAGTGATTGTAAATGATATTAAGGATTGCTATGCGGTTTTAGGTGTAATGCATGAAAATTACACTCCGATTCCCGGAAGATTTAAAGATTATATTGCTATGCCAAAGCCTAACATGTATCAGTCACTTCATACTACTCTTATAGGACCTAAGGGAACACCTTTTGAAGTTCAGATAAGAACTTATGAAATGCATAAGATAAGTGAATATGGTATCGCAGCACATTGGAAATACAAGGAAAGTGGTGAAGGCTCAACCATAAATAAGGAAGAAGAAAAATTGTCATGGCTTCGTCAGATCCTTGAATGGCAGCAGGATATGTCCGATAATAAAGAATTTATGAGCCTATTAAAAAGTGACCTTAATCTTTTCGGAGATATGGTATTTTGCTTCACTCCGACAGGCGAAGTAAAGAATCTTCCGAAGGGGTCTATCGCAATAGATTTTGCTTATGCTATTCATTCTGCAGTTGGTAATCAGATGGTGGGTGCAAAGGTTAATAATAGACTTGTGCCAATAGATTATGAGATTAAAAATGGCGATCGAATTGAAATTATAACGTCCCAAAATTCAAAAGGACCTAGTCCGGACTGGGTAACCAGAGTGAAATCTACTCAGGCAAAAACTAAGATAAATCAGTGGTTTAGAAGTCAGGAAAAAGAAGAAAATATTCAAAAAGGAAAAGAGCTTTTAATTCAAAATGCTAAAAGCAAGGGAATTGAATTTTCTGATATAAATAAAACTGAGTATCAAAAACTTATTTTGAGAAGATATGGACTTCATGATTGGGCTAATGCACTTGCAACGATAGGGCATGGATCTTTAAAAGAAGGCCTTGTCATAAATAGAATGTATGAAGCTTTTAAGCATGATCATCCTATTGTACAAACTGATAAAGATATAATCGAAAAAGTAGAAGCTCAAACTCGTGTAACTAAGGAAAAAGAAACTCAAACTAAGAGAAAACGTTCCAAAAATGGAGTTTTAATTAATGGAATTGTGGATCTTCCGATTCATTTTAGCCGTTGCTGTAGTCCGGTACCGGGTGATGAAATTATAGGATTTATTACAAGGGGAAGAGGAATTACTGTTCATAGAACTGATTGTATCAATATTATGAATATTCCTGAGCGTGAAAAAGAAAGACTTGTAGAGGCTGTTTGGGAAGAAGATATGCTTTCAGAAAATACATCGGAAGCATTTGAAGTTTCAATAAGAATTTATGCTGAAAATAGAAGGGGGCTTCTTGTCGATATTTCAAAGATTTTTACAGAAAAAGATATAGATATTTTAGCTATAAATACGAATACAAGTAAACATGGAATTATTACTTTTACAATGACATTCAGTATAAAAGATAGGCATGAGCTTTCAGATATTTTAAAGAGACTTAGAGCGATAAAGAGTGTTAGCGAAGTTAAGAGAGCTTTAGGATAATGATAAAAATAAAAGTAAATAAAGCAAGATTTGAATATGATATTTATTCTTTAGTTCAGGCTTTTTTCCCTCATCATGATATTTTTATCGATTATGATGTAGATGAAAAAGAAGAACAATTTTTACCATATCAAGTAAAAAATAGAAAGAAAGTTTTGAATGAAGATGAAACAATAGATTTTTTAATAAAGGTTTATTATTACGATGATAAAAAGCTTATTGATATTTCGCTTGAAGAAAAAGAAGATAAGCTGGTTAAGGAAAAAGAAAAGGATGTTTCATCTGAAGGAAAAAATATTTCTGAAAAAAATTGGAAAGAAATATATAGAGAGAAAATTCATGTAAAAGATATAAAGGATACAAAAGCTGTAAAAAATGATTTAAAGAAATCAATATATTTAAATTTATCAAAGGTTACAAATAAGACTCTTCCTTGGGGAACTCTTACGGGAATTAGACCGACAAAAATTATATTAAATAAGCTTCTTTCAGATTCCGAAAGAGATGTATATTCTTATATGAAAGAAACATATTTGGCATCGGATGAAAAAACGAAGCTTGGAATTTTTGTGTCAAAAAGGGAGATTGAACTTTTAAATAATCTTCATACTTTAGTTAGACTTTATAAATTAGAATCTATAGAAAAGAAGGCTAAATATGAAGAAGCTTTAAAGGGGAATAAGCTTAAAGAAAAAATCGAAGATAAGAAAGAAAATTATGATAAAAGGTTAGGCTACAGTATTTACATAGGAATCCCATTTTGCCCGACGACTTGCCTTTATTGCTCATTTCCGTCATATAATATGGCAGTATTTAAAGGGCAGGTACGTGCGTATCTAGATGCATTAAAAAAAGAAATAGTAGAAGTCGCAAAGCTTTTTAGAGGAAGGATACTTGATACATTATATATAGGAGGAGGAACACCTACATCTTTAAATGCAAATGAGCTTTCTGAATTATTTTCACTTATTTATGAAAATTTTGACATGGATCATATAAAAGAGTTTAATGTAGAAGCGGGACGTCCGGACTCAATAGATAGAGAAAAACTTCTTGTTATGAAAAAGTATAATGTTACCAGAATTTCTATAAATCCTCAGACTATGAATGAAAAGACTTTAAGGATAATAGGAAGAGATCATAGCATAGCATCTGTTTATGAAAGCTTTAATCTTGCAAGAAGCTTAGAATTTAATAATATAAATATGGATTTAATATTGGGACTTCCGGGAGAAAATAAGGATGATATTTTATATACATTTGACGAGATAAGAAAGCTTCATCCGGACAGTCTTACAATTCATTCTCTTGCAATAAAAACCCATTCAAGACTTTATAAAGAGTGGAGTAAGTACGAAAATTATGCCATGGAAAATTCAAATTTTCTTATGGCTGAAAGTGCTGGCTTAGCAGAGAGCTTAGGAATGAGCCCATATTACCTTTATAGGCAAAAAAACATGGCTGGAAATCTTGAAAATGTAGGATATTCTGCTTTAGGAAAAGAAGGAAAATATAATATTCTAATAATGGAAGAACAGGAGGATATTGTAGCATTAGGAGCGGGAACGGCCTCAAAACACGTCCTTTTAGATGGCAGTACGAAACGATGTGAAAATGTTCGTGATATAAAAAGTTATATTGAAAGAATAGATGAGATGATAGAAAGAAAGAAGGAACTATTTTTTAGCGAATGATTTTATAAGTAAAAAATAAAATGAAAACAGTTTTTAACAATAGAAATGAATAAAAAAAAGTTTTATAATAAAAACCTATGATAGTTAGGAGAAAGAAATGTCATTTAAGAAAAAACCTGTAAATGGGATGAAGGATATTCTCCCGGGAGAGATGGAAATACGTGATTACGTAACGTCTATTATAAAGGATACATATAGAAAATTCGGCTTTACACCAATAGAAACTCCTTGTATGGAAAGTATAGAAAATCTTTCCGGAAAAAATGGAGGAGAAAATGAAAAACTTATTTTTAAGATTTTAAAAAGAGGCGAAAAACTTAATTTAGAAATGGCAAAAGAGGAAAAGGATGTAGTGGATTTTGGAATGCGTTATGACCTTACAGTTCCTCTTTCAAGATTTTATTCAAATAATGAAAATAATCTTCCAACTCCTTTTAAAGCTCTTCAGATAGGCTCTGTATGGAGAGCTGACAGACCTCAAAGAGGCAGATATCGTCAGTTTACTCAGTGCGATATTGATATTTTGGGAGAAGAATCGAATCTTGCGGAAATCGAACTTATTACAGCAACGACCACGACATTAGGAAAGCTTTGCTTTAAGAATTTTGAAATAAGAATAAATGATAGAAGAATCTTAAAAGCAATGGCTAAATATTCATCTTTCCCGGAAGATAAGTATGACGAGATATTTATAACACTTGATAAAATGGATAAAATCGGGATTAATGGAGTAAAAGAAGAACTTGAAATGCTTGGAATTCAAAAAGAAAATGTAGATAAATATATGAATCTTTTTGATGAATTAAATGAGATAAATTCTTTTGATGAAAGCATAGATTTTATAAAAAATACATTAAAAGATAATTTAGATTCAGAAGTAGCAGAGTCTTTAAAGGAAATCTATTCAAGTGTAAATCAACTTAAACAAGCTGATTTTGAGCTCGTGTTTGACCCTACATTGGTTAGAGGAATGGGATATTACACCGGAACAATTTTTGAAATCAAGATAAAAGATTTTGGCGGAAGCTGCGGAGGCGGCGGACGATACGATGAGATGGTAGGAAAATTTTTAGGAAAGAAAGTTCCGGCCTGCGGTTTTTCAATCGGATTTGAAAGAATAATTCTTCTCCTTCTTGAAAGTAATTTCAAGGTTCCGAATAAGGGAAAGAAGGTTGCTATACTTTTAGAAAAAGGTCTTTCATGCGAAAAGAAAAATGAAGCATTTTCTTATGCTATGAAGCTTAGAAAAGAAGGAAATACTGTTCTTGTAGAAAAGATGAATAAGAATAAAAAATTTCAGAAAGAAAGACTTTCTGAGCAGGGATATAGTGAGTTTAAAGAATATTTTTCTAAGGAATTTAAATAACTTAATTTATATAGATAAAAGGAAAGGAATAATTAAATGGCTGAATCAATAAAAGGACTTCATAGGAGCCATAGATGTACTGAAGTAACAGAAAATGATATAGGTAAAACTGTAACTTTAATGGGTTGGGCTTCTAAAAGAAGAAATTTGGGAAGTCTTATTTTTGTAGATTTAAGAGACAGAAGCGGACTTATGCAGATACTTTTTGATGAGAAATTTGTCGGAAGTGAAGGATTTAAGAAAGCTGAAAGTATAAGAAACGAATTTGTTATTGCAGTTGTAGGAGATGTTCAGAAAAGAAGTGCAGCTGTAAATGAGCATATGGCTACAGGTTCTATCGAGGTCGTTGCAAAAGAGATAAGAATTTTATCCGAATCAAAGACACCGCCTTTCCTTATAGAAGATGATATAAATACTAAGGACGAGCTTAGACTTAAATATAGATATCTTGATTTAAGACGCCCTATTATGCAGAAAAATATAATTATGAAAAGTAAGGTTATGCAGAGCATAAGAAATTTCCTTTCAGAAAATGGATTTTTGGAAATTGAAACTCCAATACTTCAAAAATCGACACCTGAAGGAGCAAGAGATTATCTTGTTCCATCAAGAATTCATAAAGGGAGATTTTATGCACTTCCTCAGAGCCCTCAGCTTTTTAAACAGATACTTATGTGCTCAGGATTTGATAGATATTTCCAGCTTGCACGATGCTTTAGAGATGAAGATTTAAGAAAAGATAGACAGCCTGAATTTACTCAGGTCGATATGGAATTATCATTTGTCGATATGGACGATGTAATTGACGTAAATGAAAGACTTTTAAAAAAAGTTTTCCATGATGCGATAGGACTTGATATAAAGATTCCATTTAAGAGAATGACTTATAAGGAAGCTATGGAAAGATTTGGCTCTGATAAGCCTGATACAAGATTTGAAATGGAAATTAACAATATCTCGGACCTTGTAAAAGATTGTGATTTTTCTGTATTTAAAGATGCCATACAAAAAGGAGGCTCCGTTCGTTGTATAAAAGTCGAAGGAGGAGGAGATTTCTCAAGAAAGAAACTTGATAAGCTTATAGAAATTGCAAAGGGAAGCGGAGCTAAGGGACTTTCATATATTCAGCTTAAAGAAGATGGAACTCATAAATGCTCATTTTCAAAATTTGTAAAGGAAGAGCTTTTAGGTAAAATTGAAGAATCTATTCTTGCTAAAAAAGGAGATTTAATTCTTATTGCAGCGGATAAAAATAAAATCGTATTTAATGTTTTAGGGCAGCTTAGACTTATTTTAGGAGAGGAGCTTAATCTTATTGATAAGAACAAATTTAACTTTCTTTGGATAATAGATTTCCCTCTTTTTGAATGGTCGGATGAAGAGGAAAGATTTGTCGCTATGCACCATCCATTTACAATGCCTTATGAAGAAGACATAAAATATATGGAAAGTGATCCTGGAAAAGTAAGAGCTAAAGCTTATGATATTGTTTTAAATGGTGTCGAACTGGGAGGAGGATCAATAAGAATCCATCAGGATGATATTCAGGAACTTATGTTTAAGGCACTAGGTTTTTCAAAAGAAGATGCTTGGAGCCGATTCGGATTTTTATTAAATGCTTTTCAATATGGAGTTCCGCCTCATGCAGGACTTGCATACGGACTTGACAGAATGCTTATGCTTATGCTTGGATGCGAATCTATAAGAGATGTAATTGCATTTCCTAAGGTTAAGGATGCAACCTGTCTTATGACAGATGCTCCGGACAAAGTTGATGAAAAGCAGCTTTTGGAACTTGGAATTGATATTAATTCTGAAGATGAAAGTGAAGAAAATTAAGATAATAAGTATCTTTAGTATTGGATTAATTGGATACTTAAAAATAGTATCTAAATATTTATTTAGAAATTTGAAAGTGCTGTATGTATTGATTGTTAATACATACAGCACTTTTTACCAACGGTTTTTGTCCTATAAGCCTCATATAAGCCCTTTTTGTCCAATAAGCCCTTTTTGTCCAATAAGCCCTTTTTGTCCAATAAGCCCCAATAAGCCCGGTTTTCTTATTTCAGCAAAAAATTCAGTAAAAAATAACAGCCCGTGGGCTGCATTTTTAAAGGGGGTTAATATATATAAGGGGAAGCGACTTAATTAATACTAAAGGGGATGTATCTCTTAAGTCATTATCATTATATAGGTTGATACGCTTTTTTTCAATAGCAAAGAAGACAAAATTAACAAAAAAACTCTAAAGAAACTATGCATAATTCCCAAAATATTTAAAATAGAAAATTAAACTTAAGAATTTCATATAATAATATAAAGTTTTAAATTATAGTATAAAAAAGATACTTTAAAATTTACAAATAAGAAAGGCAATAAAGATTGAATCAGAAATTAAAAGAAAACGAAAGCGAAAGACAGTTTTTAAGCAGAATAAGAGCAGAACTTAAAGAAGGTACTCTTGATATAAAATATATAGATTTAAGTTTAGAGGATGTAAAAAAGTTCTTGTCAAGTGAAGATGCAAAAGTTAGGAAGAATATACTTTTACTTATTTATGACATATATAGCGGAAAAAATAAATCTTTGATTTTAAAAGACAAAGAAAAAGCATTATGCGACGAAAATAAGGTTGAAAACCAAAACAAGGATAAATTAAGAGATATTATTTTTTCATTTTATAAAAATGAGACTGTGCTATTTGTAAAACCCTATTATCCTAAGGCTTTGATGACTTTTAACATAGAAGATATTAGAGATGAGCTTAAAAAAATTTTTGATGGATTTAATAAAAAAGTGATTGAAGCATCAGAAAAAAAGCACGTTGATGAGGAAAAGCATAACCTTTCACTTTTGCTTGATGAAAAAAAATCCCATATCGTTAAATCTTTTAAGAAGGCTTTTCAGATTTTACTTACAATGAATCCGATTATTCTTTCGGAAATAAAAGAGGAAAATAAAAGTATTTATTTTGATAAAATTTTTATAGACAATGCTAAAATCACAAAATGGGGAATAAGAACTACGCTCTATAGCATAAAAGAAATTGAAAAAAATCACCTTTATAAAGAAATGCTATTTTTAATTCCTATAAAAAAAGATTTTATATTAAGCTATGACACAATGAAGGATTTTTTTAAGAAGACAGCTGCATATAAGATTTTAAATGAAATATTTGAAACAGAAAATGAAATATTTAAATTTAGGCTGGAGCTTAGAGGAGAAAGCTCAAAAGAATTAATAAAAAAAGCGGCTAAGCTAATTGAGATTTCTTCCAATCAAAAACTTATAAATTCTCCGTCTGACTATGAATTTACATTTGTTTTTAGAAAAAAAGAAGATGGAACTTTTTCTCCATTTATTTTGCTTCCAAAGTATACAGACGAAAGATTTTTGTATAGAAAAAATATTTTTCCTAATTCAATGACTGGAAATGTAGCTGCAGAATATATTTATGCGATAAGAAATTATATAAAAAAGGAAAATCGCGTTATTGATGCATTTTCGGGAAGTGGAACTCTTTTAATTGAAAGAGCCGGATTAAAAACAAGAGAAAATTATGGAATAGACACTTACGGTGAAGCTGTAATCAAGGGAAGAGAGAATGCAAAGCTTGCAAAAGTTGAAATAAATTTTGTAAATAGAAACTATTTTGATTTTACATCGAGTCATGGATTTGAAGAGATATTATGTGAATTCCCGGATTTTTATGGAAAAGATTTCATAGAAAAGGAGAGCTTTTATAATGCATTTTTTAAAAAATCTAGTGAACTTAGTGAAAAAGGAACTTACATGTTTTTAATTTCAAATGAAGATAACCTTATAAAGAAAAATATAAGACTAAATAAAAATTTGTCACTTGTAGAAATAAAAGACATAGGGTATGAAAAGAAAATATTTATAATACTTTATAAAAATTGAGTAGTCATATAAAAGAAGGAAGGATAGAAAAAAACTAGCTTTAAATCATAAAAAACTCTTGACAACAAAAAGTAAATCTTTTATTATGGTCTCATTAAAAAGAGATTTAAATATTTATATTCACGAAAGGAGGAATAACCCGATGAAGGACATAATGCTTTATTTATCATGGCAAAGCGCATAGAGTCGGGTTGTTTCTTCCAATATATTGGCATAGAAGCAGCCCTAGTTGAGGTGTTTCTATGCGAGATTTTTAAGACCGCATAGAGAGCGGTTTTTTTTATGGCCGCTTGAAGATAAAGCGGTTTTTTTATTTTAAACGAGTGGAACGCCTCTAAATACTGATACCGAAACAAAAAATAAGATATATTAATGCAGAAAAGAGGAAAAAATTATGAAAAAGAATAGATTAAGTGCATATATAATCGCAGTTTTAGGAATCATTTTATTAGGAGGGTTTTTCTCTATAAAATCACTCAACAAAGCACTGAATGAAAAAGAAAATAAAGAGGCGAAAACTGGTGCAATAGCCACAAAAAAGGATGTGAAAATAGGAATTTTACAACTTGTATCTCATCCGGCATTAGATGCTATAAAAAAAGGAATTTATGAAGGACTTGAAAAAGAAGGATATAAAGACGGAAAAAATATTCATATAGAATTTAAAAATGCTGAAGGTGATCAGGCAAATTTGGCAACAATGGGACAAAAATTACTTTCAGGAAATAATCAGCTTGTTGTAGGAATTACAACTCCTGCAGCTCAAGTTTTAGCAAATAAAGAAAGTAAAAGACCTATAATTTTATCAGGAGTTACATATCCTGAAAAAGCAGGACTTGTAAAAAGTGAAAAGAAACCGGGAAAGAATGTTACAGGCGTTTCAGATAGAGTAAATATTAAATTACAGATTGAGCAGATAAAAGAAGTTATGCCAAAAGCAAAGACCATCGGAATTTTATATACGTCAAGCGAAGATAATGCAGTATCACAGGCAAAAGAAGCAAAAAAAGAAGTAGAAAAATTAGGCCTTAAATGTGAAATGAAATCCGTTACAAATACAACAGACTTACAGCAGATAGCAGAGCAGCTTGCTAAAAAAGTTGATGCGATATATGTACCTATCGATAATGGAATAGCTTCATCTATGGCAACTCTTATTCAGGTGACTGATAAAGAAAAGATACCTGTATTTCCGTCAGCAGATACTATGGTAAAAGACGGAGGACTTATGGGACTTGGAGTTGATCAATACCAACTTGGAATTATGACAGCAAAAGTAATTGTTGATATATTGAATGGAAAGAAGCCTGAAGACTATCCTGTTTTAATATCAAATAGCGGAAAAACTTATGTTAATAAAAAGAAAGCAGAGCAGCTTAATATAACAATTCCTGATAGAATATTAAAGAATGCAGAAATTATTGGAAATAACTAAGATAAAAGTAATTAAAAAAATTGAAGGGAGTATGTATGGACCAGATAATTTTATCAGCGATTACGGAAGGAGTGCTGTGGAGCACTGTTTCAATAGGCCTTTACATCACCTTTAAAATTTTAAATATTGCCGATATGACGACCGAGGGGAGTTTTCCTCTCGGAGCGGCAATTTCGGTAATTATGATTTTAAAAGGTGCATCGCCTGTTGTAGCGCTGATTGTTTCATTTTTCGGAGGAATTTTAGCAGGAGGAATAACAGGATTTTTAATGACAAAACTTAAAATCCCAAGTCTTCTATCAGGAATTCTAACTATGAGTGCACTATATTCCATAAATTTAAAAGTGATGGGAAAACCGAATATTAACATTTTAAATGGACGAACCATAATAAAAGACTTGACACCTTATCAGGTATTAAGACCTTTGGCTGTGCTTTTAATAGGACTTACAGTTGTATATATAGTGCTTGTTTTTCTATATTATTTTTTTAAAACAGAATTTGGACAGGCACTTATTGCAGCAGGAGATAATCCTCAAATGGCTTTATCTCAGGGAATAAATGTAGAAAATATGAGAATTTTCGGAGTAATGCTTGCAAATGGAGTAATTGCACTTGGAGGAGGAGTGATTGCCCAGAAAAATGGATTTTCAGACGTAAATATGGGAATTGGAGTCATCGTTGTAGCTCTTGCATCTATAATTATAGGAGATGTGCTATTTCCTTATGTTACATTCGGAGCAAGACTTGTTTGCATAATTATAGGATCTATTATATATAGACTCCTTCTTGCATTTATTATTTATCTTGATCTTATACCGGCGGATGATTTTAAAATGTTTTCAGCAGTAATAATTGCACTATGTCTTGCACTTCCTACAATTCAAGAAAAGCTTCATATAAATATAAAGGGAGAAAAAAACAATGTCAAATAATCTTTTATCAGTAAAACATATTTCAAAAACGTTTAATGCAAATTCCACTCAGGAAAGAAAAAGCTTAATTGATGTATCTTTTGATTTAGATCAGGGAGATTTCGGCGTTATAGTCGGCGGAAATGGGGCAGGAAAGTCTACGCTTATGAACGTTATTTCAGGGAAGATTTTAGCGGACGAAGGGAGCATTATACTAGGAAATGAAGATTTAACGAAACTTTCGGAATATAAGAGAGCTGCTAAAATAAGTAGGGTTCATCAAAATCCGGCACTAGGAACGGCTCCAAGAATGTCAATAGTGCAAAATCTTGCAATTGCGTATAGAAGAGGAAAAAGTAGAGGATTAAGAGCTTCCATAAAAAGTGAAGATATTTCTATTTATAAGGAACATTTAAAAGAATTGGGGTTAGGGCTTGAAGATAGAATGGAAACGCCTATAGAACTTTTGTCGGGAGGACAAAGACAAGCAGTAGCTCTTGTTATGGCAACTTTAAGTGAGAGCGAACTTCTCCTTTTAGATGAGCATACTGCGGCACTAGATCCGCATACGCAAAAACTTGTTATGAGTCTTACTGATACTTTAGTAAAACGATATAAGCTTACTGCTTTAATGATAACTCATTCTTTGTCAGACGCTATAAAGTATGGAAATAAGCTATTTATCCTTGAAGAAGGAAAATTAAAGCATAAACTTGATTATGAGGAAAAGAAAACTTTAACAGCGGAAAAACTTTTTATACTTATGGAAAATAATAATTAAAATCTACATATCTAATGATGGAAAATAATAACTAAAATCTACATATTTAATGATGAAAAATAATAACTAAAATCTACATATTTAATGAAACTGATATTTTGTTATTGACATATCATATAAATAAATGGTAATATATCTACCGTGACAAAAAAACACATGGAGAGGTATCGAAGTGGTCATAACGAGGCGGTCTTGAAAACCGTTTGTCCGCAAGGGCGCGTGGGTTCGAATCCCACCCTCTCCGCTTTGTTTGTAATTTTATCAGAAGATGCCCTTTGGGCTATGTTCAGTGCTTGGAGAAGTACCCAAGAGGCTGAAGGGACGCCCCTGGAAAGGGCGCAGGTCGGGTAACCGGCGCGAGGGTTCAAATCCCTCCTTCTCCGCTTTTCTCAGCTAATAAAAGTTGAAAAAACAAAAAAAAGTTATTGACAAAGAACTGCGATTTTGATATTATAATCAAGTCGCAATTCAAAGAATTGATGACATACAAACATAAAGTCGCAACTTGATAATTGAACAGTGAAACAACCTTGAAAGATTCCAAAAAGAATTATTTTAAGCGAACTATCAAAAAGATAGTACACAAACCAAAAGCAGTAAAACGTGATAAACAAAGCAAGCTTTGTTTTGAGCAAAGAGAGAGATCTCAAAGAAAAGTATAAAACGAGAGTTCGATCCTGGCTCAGGATGAACGCTGGCGGCGTGCTTAACACATGCAAGTCGAACGAAGTGCTACGACGGAAGTTTTCGGACGGAAGATGTAGTTACTTAGTGGCGGACGGGTGAGTAACGCGTGGGGAACCTGCCCTGTACCGGGGGATAGCAGCCGGAAACGGCTGATAATACCGCATAAGCGCACGAATGTCGCATGACATGGTGTGAAAAACTCCGGTGGTATAGGATGGCCCCGCGTCTGATTAGCCTGTTGGTGGGGTAAAAGCCTACCAAAGCGAAGATCAGTAGCCGAGTTGAGAGACTGACCGGCCACATTGGGACTGAGACACGGCCCAGACTCCTACGGGAGGCAGCAGTGGGGAATATTGCACAATGGGCGAAAGCCTGATGCAGCGACGCCGCGTGAGCGAAGAAGTATTTCGGTATGTAAAGCTCTATCAGAAGGGAAGAAAATGACGGTACCTTACTAAGAAGCTCCGGCTAAATACGTGCCAGCAGCCGCGGTAATACGTATGGAGCAAGCGTTATCCGGATTTACTGGGTGTAAAGGGAGTGTAGGCGGCACTATAAGTCTGATGTGAAAACCTAAGGCTTAACCATAGGATTGCATTGGAAACTGTAGAGCTGGAGTATCGGAGAGGCAAGCGGAATTCCTGGTGTAGTGGTGAAATACGTAGATATCAGGAAGAACATCGGTGGCGAAGGCGGCTTGCTGGACGATAACTGACGCTAAGGCTCGAAAGCGTGGGAAGCGAACAGGATTAGATACCCTGGTAGTCCACGCTGTAAACGATGAACACTAGGTGTTGGGAGGCTAAGCCTTTCAGTGCCGCAGCAAACGCAATAAGTGTTCCACCTGGGGAGTACGTTCGCAAGAATGAAACTCAAAGGAATTGACGGGGACCCGCACAAGCGGTGGAGCATGTGGTTTAATTCGAAGCAACGCGAAGAACCTTACCAAGTCTTGACATCCCTGTGACAGTATATGTAATGTATATTTTCTACGGAACACAGGAGACAGGTGGTGCATGGTTGTCGTCAGCTCGTGTCGTGAGATGTTGGGTTAAGTCCCGCAACGAGCGCAACCCTTGTACTTAGTAGCCAGCATTAAGGTGGGCACTCTAAGTAGACTGCCGGGGTGAACCCGGAGGAAGGTGGGGATGACGTCAAATCATCATGCCCCTTATGACTTGGGCTACACACGTGCTACAATGGCGTGAACAGAGGGAAGCAAAGGAGCGATCCGGAGCAAATCTCATAAAGCACGTCCCAGTTCGGACTGCAGTCTGCAACTCGACTGCACGAAGCTGGAATCGCTAGTAATCGCAGATCATCATGCTGCGGTGAATACGTTCCCGGGTCTTGTACACACCGCCCGTCACACCATGGGAGTCTGGAATGCCCGAAGTCAGTGGCCAAACCGAAAGGATGGAGCTGCCGAAGGCAGGCCCGGTAACTGGGGTGAAGTCGTAACAAGGTAGCCGTAGGAGAACCTGCGGCTGGATCACCTCCTTTCTAAAGGAAAGAATCGAGTAGGGAGTTGTTTTGCTGTTCAGTCATCAAGGAAAAGAAAGGTGACTTAAGGAAGTAACCGGTGGCGATGCGTATATGGGGAACACCCGTAAACATCCCGAACACGACGGTAAAGACGTATACGGCCGAAAGTACTATGTCGGTAACGGCATGGGAGGATAGGTGGCTGCCGGTTTTTTTTAAAAAGAGGGCTTATAGCTCAGCCGGTTAGAGCGCACGCCTGATAAGCGTGAGGTCGGTGGTTCGAGTCCACTTAAGCCCACTTACCTAAAAGGTAAAAGAATATATAAAAATAATAAGAAATACAATTAAATATGGGGACGTAGCTCAGTTGGGAGAGCACCTGCCTTGCAAGCAGGGGGTCGAGAGTTCGAATCTCTTCGTCTCCACTAAGCGTTCGGAAGAACGCTTAAAAATAGCGTACCTTGAAAACTTCATACAGAAAGAAATATCTTCTAAAGATAAAGATAGAGAATATAATAAGTAACGAAATAAAGAAGTTACTTGTTGTAGACATCCGAGAAATTAACAATAGAAGGGTAACAGAGTAGATAACGCTATATCGAAATGAGCCCGGTCTTATCTAAAATCCAAGAGACGAAAATAAAGTAAGTAGGAAAAAGATAAGACGAAAGAGAAGAGATCAAGCAAAAAAGAGCATAGGGCGGATGCCTAGGCACTAAGAGCCGATGAAAGACGTGATAAGCTGCGAAAAGCTTCGGGGAGGAGCAAATATCCTGTGATCCGGAGATATCTGAATGGGGAGACCCGGCAAGGGAAGACCTTGTCATCATTAAATGAATCCATAGTTTAATGAAGGGAACCCGGTGAACTGAAACATCTAAGTAGCCGGAGGAAGAGAAAGAAAAATCGATTTCCAAAGTAGCGGCGAGCGAAATGGGAAGAGGCCAAACCGAAGGACATGTTCTTCGGGGTTCGGACTACATAAGCAAAAGATAAGACTAATCGAATTGTTTTGGGAAAGCAAGCCAAAGAGAGTGAAAGCCTTGTAGATGAAAGTCAAGTCAAAGCGGTAGGATCCAGAGTAAATCGAGACACGAGAAACCTTGATTGAAAGAGCGGGGACCACCCCGTAAGCCTAAATACTACTTAGTGACCGATAGCGAAGAGTACTGTGAAGGAAAGGTGAAAAGGACCCCGGGAGGGGAGTGAAAGAGAACCTGAAACCCTGTGTTTACAAGCTGTGGAAGTACAATAAAGATGTACGACCGCGTACTTTTTGTAGAACGGTCCGGCGAGTTACTTTTTCTGGCAAGGATAAGAGGAAAAAAGCCTCGGATCCGAAGGGATACCAAGTCTAAAAAGGGCGAAGAGTCAGAAGAAGTAGACCCGAAACCGGGTGACCTATCCATGTCCAGGTTGAAGTTGCCGTAAAAGGCAATGGAGGACCGCACGCACATCCGTTGAAAAGGGTGGCGATGAGGTGTGGATAGGGGAGAAATTCCAATCGAACCCGGAGATAGCTGGTTCTCCTCGAAACAGCTTTAGGGCTGGCCTTTAAGAGAAGTCTATTGGAGGTAGAGCACTGAATTTCCGAGGGGGCGTCAAAGCTTACCAAAGAATATCAAACTACGAATGCCAAAGAGATAGCTTAGGGAGTCAGACTGCACGAGATAAGTTGGGTAGTCAAAAGGGAAAGAGCCCAGACCACCGGCTAAGGTCCCAAAGTGAGTGTTAAGTGGAAAAGGATGTGGTATCTCGAAGACAACTAGGATGTTGGCTCAGAAGCAGCCAAGCATTAAAAGAGTGCGTAACAGCTCACTAGTCGAGAGGTACTGCGCCGAAAATGTCCGGGGCTAAACACTACACCGAAGCCGTGGGATTGTACGAAAGTATAATCGGTAGAGGAGCATCGAAAGAGCGAAGAAGCTGAACTGAAAAGAGCAGTGGAGTTTTTTAGAGAGAGAATGCCGGAATGAGTAGCGAGAGAAAGGTGAGAATCCTTTCGGCCGAATATCTAAGGATTCCGGGGTAAAGCTGATCTGCCCCGGGTAAGTCGGGACCTAAGGCGAGGTCTAAGGACGTAGTCGATGGATAGCAGGTTTAGATTCCTGCACCCGTATATAACAGAACTTTGCGGGGACGCAGAAAGGAGTAGTGAGCCGGGAGAGGAAAGACCGGTAGAAGCCAAGGAGGCGGTTATGTCGAAAAGCATAACTAAAGCCAAGAGGGAAGAAGGAGCGAAAAATAAAGTAGCGAAGCACTATGAAAGGCTGCCGAGAAAAGCCGCTATAGCTTATATACGGCCCGTACCGTAAACCGACACAGGTAGATGAGGAGAGGATCCTAAGGCCGACGGAAGAAGCATTGTTAAGGAATTCGGCAAAATGACCCCGTAACTTCGGGAGAAGGGGTGCTGCATAAAAGTGCAGCCGCAGAGGAGAGGCTCAAGCAACTGTTTAGCAAAAACACAGGTCTATGCGAAACCGGAAGGTGAAGTATATGGGCTGACGCCTGCCCGGTGCTGGAAGGTTAAGAGGAGAGGTTAGCGAAAGCGAAGCTTTGAATTTAAGCCCCAGTAAACGGCGGCCGTAACTATAACGGTCCTAAGGTAGCGAAATTCCTTGTCGGGTAAGTTCCGACCCGCACGAAAGGCGTAATGATTTGAGCACTGTCTCGACAATGCATCCGGTGAAATTGAAGTACCAGTGAAGATGCTGGTTACCCGCGCCAGGACGGAAAGACCCCATGGAGCTTTACTCCAGTTTGGTACTGGGATTCGGTGTCTTATGTACAGGATAGGTGGGAGACGAAGAAGTATGAGCGTAAGCTTGTATGGAGTCGCTGTTGGGATACCACCCTTAAGACATTGAATTTCTAACCTTTAGCCGTAATCCGGCGAAGGGACACTGCCAGGCGGGGAGTTTGACTGGGGCGGTCGCCTCCGAAAGAGTATCGGAGGCGCTCAAAGTTTCCCTCAGGATGGTTGGGAACCATCTAAAGAGTGCAAAGGCAGAAGGGAGGCTGACTGCGACATCGACGGATGGAGCAGGTACGAAAGTAGGACTTAGTGATCCGGTGGTATAAAGTGGGATTGCCATCGCTCAACGGATAAAAGCTACCCTGGGGATAACAGGCTTATCACTCCCAAGAGTTCACATCGACGGAGTGGTTTGGCACCTCGATGTCGGCTCATCGCATCCTGGGGCTGTAGCAGGTTCCAAGGGTTGGGCTGTTCGCCCATTAAAGCGGTACGCGAGCTGGGTTCAGAACGTCGTGAGACAGTTCGGTCCCTATCCGGCGCGGGCGGAGGATATTTGAGGGGAGCTGACCCTAGTACGAGAGGACCGGGTTGGACGGACCGCCGGTGTACCTGCTGTTTACCAAGAGCAGAGCAGGGTAGCCGAGTCCGGCAGGGATAAACGCTGAAGGCATCTAAGCGTGAAGCCCCCTCCAAGATGAGATATCCCGATCGAAAGATCATAAGATCCCTTGAAGAGTACAAGGTAGATAGGATGAGAGTGTAAGCGTAGTGATACGTTAAGCTGAGCATTACTAATAGATCGAAGGCTTGATCAAGATAGCTCGGAAGAAGAAGAGAATAGAAAGATAAATAAAGCTGTATGAAGTTTTGAAGGTACGTGAATTTTTATAATTATTTTCGCTTAATAATCCTCGATAGCTCAATGTAGAGAACTGCGGCGAGTTCCCGGTTTAGATATGTTGGTTATTATTGTTGGTTTTACTATTTGTTTTTGTAATCCTCGATAGCTCAATGGTAGAGCACTCGGCTGTTAACCGAGTTGTTGTAGGTTCGAGCCCTACTCGGGGAGCTTTTGGCTCCGTGGTCAAGCGGTTAAGACATCGCCCTTTCACGGCGGTAACACCAGTTCGAATCTGGTCGGAGTCATTATGTGGACCTTTAGCTCAGTTGGTTAGAGCAACCGGCTCATAACCGGTCGGTCCTGGGTTCGAGTCCCCGAAGGTCCATATGGCCCGGTGGTTCAGCTGGTTAGAACGCCGCCCTGTCACGGCGGAGGTCGAGGGTTCGAGTCCCTCTCGGGTCGCTAATTTTATAGGTGCGTGTAGCTCAGCCTGGATAGAGCACTTGGCTACGGACCAAGGTGTCGGGGGTTCGAATCCTCTCACGCACATTGGTGATGGCAATTCGCTTCAAATGTGAACGGGTTGCTATTATTTTGTATAAATGTAGTTTTCATCAGATTAGGAGGAAAAGTCAAATGAATACTTTTAAAGCTGAAAAACGTGATTTAAATGTTAAGGCTAAGAAACTAAGAAGAGAAGGATATGTTACAGCATCTGTTTTTGGAAAGAATATAGAAGGTTCCATCCCATTAAAACTTAATGCACATGATGTTGAGATAGCACTTAGAGGTGTAAAACTTTTTGATAAAGTTGAGCTTTCAATTGAAGGTGAGAAGAAGACAGTTATTATAAAGGAAATTCAAAAAAATATATTAAAAAGACAGATTTTAGAAATTGATTTTCAGGAAGCATAATTAATTTAAAAACTAATTTATTAAAGTTTATTAGGAAAAAAATTTAAAAATTCTGGATAAAAAAATTTAAAAATTCTAGATAAAAAAATGGAGTGCCGGTTTAGATGCTTGCACCCACTATATTAGTAATTATAATTTTTCATAATAAGAAAATATTTAAGGAAATTCACTTAGAAATTTAATTTCTAAAAAAATATCGGAGTAATTGGTAGTAATACTGGTTACGCCGATTTTTTGTGCAATTAAGGAGGCTATTTAATCTGCTATATTTCAGCACAGTGAATTATAGAACACTAATTAAAATCATTGACTTTGCCAAAATAACATAGTAAATTAAACTGAACCAGAGGAAGAAGGCTAAAGAATAAGTGTAAATAAGAAAGATACAGGAGTAATTAGATAAGTAGAGGTGATTTAGAATGAAGTATTTCTTTATGGTCATAGATTATAGCATACCGGTTTTAATGATTGTTTCATATCCATGGTGGAAAAAAATTGCTAAGGGCAATATGAATAATTATTCAGGAATGAGAACTTCTTTATCAATGAAAAATAAAGAAAATTGGAAAAAAGCAAATTTGTTATGTGGGAAATATTGTTTTAGAGTAGGGGTAGTTTTACTTATTTTTGTTGCTTTAATGAGATATATTAAAGTGATTCCGATGGAATGGAATTCTTTAATTATTACATTTGTTAGTATTATCAGTATGATTGCGTTAACATTATTCGTAAATAAAAAGATTAAATAAGGGTAGTTTTATATTAAATGTGCTACCACTGATTTTTGAAGATAATTAATTGTATAATCTACGACTTTACTAGAAAAGGTGGAATAGCAAATACTGAAGTCCTTTTACCAAAAAATACACCACAGGAATTTGTAAATCGCTCTGTTTTATGGAACAGTGTCGAGAAAATAGAAAAAAGTAAAAACTGACTTTTAAGAGAAATTTCAAGAAGAATAAAGGTATTACTAAATTTTATAAGAGGAATAGGAAAATAAGAAAAAAAGGATAAAAAACTAAATCTAATCAAGAGAAAAACAGAAAGATATAAATTTGCATAAAAAATAAAGAAACGCTAAATCAATGTAAGATTGAATGAAATCAATATTTATGCTATAACCAAATAAGTCTAATAAAGAAAAAAGAGGAATATTATGGCACTTAACTATAAACCATTATGGATACAGCTAGAAAAAAAGGTTTAAAGAAAACAGATGTAATAGCTATGGCAGGGCTTACAACAAATGTTATGGCACAAATGGGCAAAGATAAGCCAATTACAATGAAAAACATAGAAAAGATATGTAAAGCTCTACAATGTACGCCTAATGATATATTTAGTTTCGATGATTTTAATTCAATAGACAATGACTAAAATTTGGAGGTAACAATGAGTGAAAATGAAAATACTAAAGCAAAAATTTTAGAAGTTGCTGGTCATTTATTTTTGACAAAAGGCTATGAAGAAACAAGAATATCTGATATTATCAATGGTTTAGATGGTTTAACTAAGGGGGCAATTTATCATTATTTTGATTCAAAAGAAGATATATTTAATGAAGTTGTAAGCGAAATAGGAAATAAGAACTTATTGATTTTTAATGAAATAAAAAATGATGATACTTTAAATGCTAGAGAAAAATTATTAAAGCTTATTGAAGTTAGTTTTTACAATGAAAATATGAATGCGATAACTAATATGTCCCCTAGTTTGTTAGATAATCCAAAATTATTATCGGCATTTATAAGTGAAATAGAAGAAGTAACAATTCCTGATTTTATTTTACCAATAATTGAATCTGGTAATATAGATGGAAGTATTAAAACTACTTATCCAGAAGAAGTATCCGAATTAATAGCTATACTTTTGAATATATGGTTAAATCCTTTAATATTTAATAATGATAAGGCTAACATAGAGAATAAAATAAAACTTATTAATAGCCTTTTGGAAAAATTCAATATAAAATTATTTACGGATGAATTGATAGAAAAATTTAATAAATGATATTTTTGAGCATATGATCATATCTTAAGAATCATATGTTTTTTTTACTTGACTACATACCGCTGGTATGTTATTCTAACACATACCACCAGTATGTAGACTAAAAAGGCAGGTGATTTTTATAAATACAAATTTAGATATAAGTAATATAAGTAAGACATATGATAAGAAGGATATGGCTAATAAAAATATTTCTTTAAAATTTGACAGAGGTGAGATAACTGCCTTATTAGGTCATAATGGAGCTGGTAAATCTACCTTGCTTAATCAGATAATTGGTTTGGTTAAGCCTACAAGCGGAGAAATTTTTATTAATAGTGTAAATGTTGTAAAGAATCCATCCTATGCCAGAAAAATTGTTTCTTATATGCCGCAATTTCATGCACCTATAAAAGGTGTTAGCATGTACCAATCAATTGAAACAAGCCTTAGAATAAAAGGATATAGCAAAAAATTAGCAAAAGAAAAAACAGATTTAATTATTAAAGATCTTGATATTGAACGTTGGCAAAATTTACCAGGAGAAAAGTTATCTGGTGGTCTTCAAAGACTTACTTCTTTTGCTATGAGCCTTGTAATTTCTTATCCAATAATAGTATTAGATGAGCCTACCAATGATGTTGATCCAATTAGAAGAGCTATTATGTGGAGATATCTTCAAAAGCTAGCTAGACAAGGAATTATTATCCTAGTTGTTACTCATAATATTTTAGAAGTAGAAAAATATGCTGATAGATATGTGTTATTAGATAAGGGAATGGTAAAAAAAGATGTGAGAATAAGTAATAAGGTTCTTATGTCAGACAAACACGTCTTAAATATTTTTGGAATGAATAGGGATGAAGTAGACCGTGTGTTTGGTAATTTTAATACTAAACACTATAAGGAAGAAAAGAAGACATCTATTTTTATAAAAAATAGTGATGTAAACACTGCGATGGATATTGTCCTTAAATTGTTAGCTTCTAATAAAATAATTTCTTATGAATTAAAAAACACTAGTTTAATTGATGATTACGGGGAGATGGTAAGTGAAGATGAGAGCTAAGAAAATTATTAACCAAACTATAGGACTTATTAAGTGGAGCTTATTAAGACATAAAATATATATTCCAATATTTGTAATAGTTCAAGTCATTTTATCCCTTGCAGTAATTTATGGGTTTTCTTTTGTAACAAATTCAGTAGATAGTTTGTCTAAATCATACTTATATACAGGAGCTATTACAATCAATATTATAGCTGTAACTTGCGTTTTATCTCCTCAAATTGTAAGTGAATCTAAACAAAATGGAATATTTTCTTATCAAAAAACACTAGATATATCAAGAGTGCAAATAATATTAGCAGATTTAATTATATGGGGGTTATTAGCCTTACCTGGGCTTATTGTATCAACATTTCTAGGAGCTTTTAATTTCATTATATCAATAAAAATTACTTTATTAGGTATTTTTAGTTTATTTTTTGTAATTATTTCCCTTACGCTCTTAGGATTTGCCATAGCTTATGCATTACCAGAAAATATTATGTCACTAATAACTCAACTAATCATGATAGGTGGACTACTTTTTTCGCCAATAATATATCCAGTAGAAAGGCTGCCAATTTGGATGGGGAAAATTTATAATAACTTACCTTTTGTTCCAGTTAGCAATATCATAAGATATAACTTTTTTGCACTAGAAAATTTCTCGAGTAGAGATTATTTAGTTGTCTTTATTTGGGGAATAAGTTCATTCTTAATATCTTTATATATTCTATCAAGGAGGAAGTAAATGAAAGACTTATTGATCAATAATTTAAATAAAAATATAAAAGGAAAAGATATTCTTAAAAATATAAACCTAAGCCTTGAGAATGGGAAAATTTATGCACTTGTAGGTAGTAATGGTGCAGGAAAAACGACAGTTTTTAAATGTATTATGGGTTTAACTGCTTACATAGGGAAAATAGATTTAAAGACAGTTGCTGAGGATAATTATTTACGAAATATAGGAACTTTAGTAGACTTTTCTGAAAATCAAGAAAAATTTACTATTAAAGAAATTTTTGAAGAACATTTTATATACATGAACACGGATGTAAAAGACCTAGATAATTATATTAATTCTTTACTTGAAAAAGTTGGACTATCCATTAGCATGGATACAAAAATATCTAGCTTATCTTTAGGTATGAAGCAAAAGCTTAATATAGCCTTAGCTATTTCTCATAAACCTAATGTTTTATTGTTAGATGAACCATTTAATGGCTTAGATAGATCAGGAGTTAAAATTTTAAAAAATATTATAATAGATTTTAAAAATGACGACAATTTAGTTTTAGTATCCAGTCATACTTTTAAAGAATTAGATGATTTTGTAGATGAGGTAATAATAATTGAGAAGGGAAGAATAATAGATAGTCAGAGCATAGACAATTTTAAAAATCTAGGAATTAAAGATATTGACGATTATTATGAAAAGGTGGTAAACAGTGAGTATTAAAGAATATGAAAAAATAAAAACGAAAAAATATATGAAAAACTTAAATTTATTTATTGTTATAGTTCATATATTTTCCTTAATATTTTTCACTATTGTAGGTAAGATAGATAATTCTGAGGGAGATTATATATTGCAAAATGCTTTTGGTCTTACAAGTCTAGCAACAACAATTACAATGAGCTTTACAACAATCTATGTTGTATATCTAATGAATAAGAACTTTATCATAAGATACATCGGAAGATCAAGAGAACGTATGTATTTATATCCGTCTGGTAGAGATGAAATATTTAAAAACAAATTATTTACAAGTATAAGTTTTTTATCTAAATCATTTTTCTCAATAGTTGTACTTGTGAACATATTGTTTTTGCTTGGTTCAAGAATTATTAATATTAGTTTTACTGGAGGATTAATTTATAACTTTGTATATATATTATCTATAACTATCCTAGCCTTGCTTGCAAGTATTACTATGATAACTTCTTCTACTTTATTTGGTATAAAGTTTCAATCTATTAATGTATCTCTTATTACTTCCGTAGGCTTGGTGGCTTTGCTTGGAAATATTGTGGCAGGAACTTATAGTATTTCAATTATTTATATTGGTCTAATATGTGTTTTAATAATCCTAAGTAATTACTTGATTTCAAAATATCTAAGATCATATATTTTTAACATAGATATTATGAAGGATAATAAGTGATGTTATAAAGAAATTATAATTATTATAGCAAATATATTACTTTAGATGTTTTTTGTATAATCTAGTAACTTCTGTAATTACTGCAATTGTTATTACTACAATTATATAAACAACGCCTAATAAAAATTCCGTACTCCAAAAATCTTTTATTGCACTTTCGGTATGAACGCCAAAAATCATTGTACCAAAACTATAGTACGCAGAATATCCGGTAATAATTGTTATACCAACTATTATAATTAATAGCAATGATGATATCCATTTTATTATTTTTTTAGCGTAACTCATTGTTCCTCCTCTACATATGGAGCTACTTTATGTGCACTTTCTAATGCAGCTGCTAAATTATTAATTGCTTGTTCTTTCTGAGAAAATAAAACTCTTATCCCAAAGTTTAAAACATATCAATTTTGTATTATTCAGATATTTGGACACAATAAAAACCTCGAAATCCTTGTCCAAATTTCGAGGTTCATATCCATTATTTATTGAATTCTCCGCTTTCAACTTCACGTATAAAGTCTGCTAAATGCTTATAATAAACATCCGGATTGTCAACCATATGATGATGACCACCATTAGGAGTAGTTACTAGGCGAGAATTTGGTATCTCTTTTTGCATAATTTTAGCCGTATCAATTGGCATAGTTTCATTTTCACCAAAAGTTAGTAAAGTTGGAACTTTTATATTTTTCAATTGGTCTCTAAAATGCCAATCTTTCAACTTACCTGTAACTACAAATTCGTTATCACCTTGAAAAACATTATAAACTGCTGTGCCACCCAAATCATATAAATGATATAGCTTTGATGGTTGCTTTCTATCTATAAAGTTAATGTTAAGAATTTGTACATCAGCTTGATAACGATCATTATCATAATCATTATTAGTTTCACATTGATGCATAAAATCAATTTCAGTCTGAGGTAACACTTCTTGACGCCTACGATTTACAGCATTTACGTAATCATCAATTTCATCTACCATTGAAGAGATAATTGCTCCCTTCAAGTGCTTACCATATTTAACTGCATATTCTTGAACTAATAAGCCACCCCAGCTTTGACCAATTAAGTAAAAATTATCAATATCTAACTTTTGACGAACTTCTTCTACTTCATCTAAAAAATATTCATATGTAAGATACTTTTTAGCAATCTCAGGGTTAGAATAATCAGGTTGATCAGAATACAAAGATCCCAATTGATCATACATAGTAACTTGTACATCTAAGCCCTGTTTTTTTAACTGTACTGCTGCATCTTCCCAATATTCATGGTTGCCACCGGGGCCACCATGTAATGCTAAAAGATGTATTTTGCCTTGACCTTGTGTATTAGTCCATAAATGATAGCCATTATCTAACGTAATTATCTTTGTACCATTTCTCATAGATATATCTCCTTTTAATCTTTCCTTAGATTCTAACACATTTAACTGATTAAATCTTATTATTTTTTCTACGCCATATATGAACTCAAGTAGCAATTATATTACTTAGTCGTCTCTTTTTAATTTTAGTTTTTTGTTATTGATTATTGTGATATGATAATAAATTATAGGTGTATACATGTAATTTTAGCTTATGCATTTTAACTGTTGTGTATATTTAGGAGAAATAATTTGAAAGAATATGATTTGAGTAAAAGGGAAAATCTTTCAATTTTTTTTAAAGATTATTTAAAAAAAATTGAAGCTAAAAGTGAGTTTAAAAAAATAGAAGATGCAATATATTTTGCAAAAGAAAAGCATGCGGGACAAGTTAGAAAAGGAAATGGCATACCATATATTAATCATCCCGTAGAGGTTGCTATTTTAGCATCACATATGACTACTGAAGTTGAAACGATAATAGCGGCAGTTTTACATGATACGCTGGAAGATACAGATACAACTTATGAAGAAATAAAAAATAAATTTGGAGAAAAAGTTGCAGAACTTGTGTTAAGTGACAGTGAAGATAAGAGGAATTATATGTCACGTGAAGCTTCGTGGAAACTTAGAAAAGAAGATACAATAAACAAGGCAAAAACCGCATCAAAGCAGGAAAAAATTATTTTGCTGTGTGATAAATTATCAAATTTAAGACAGACAAAAGAAGATTTTGATGTTATAGGTGATAAGGTTTGGGAAAAATTTAACCAAAAAGATAAAAAGATGCACGGTTGGTATCATAAAGAGCTTTTAAAAAGTTTTTCGGAGCTTAAAGATTATCCTGAATACAAAGAATATAAAAAATTAGTGGAAGAAATTTTTGATTAGGAATTTAATATTAGAAATTTAAGATTAAGAATTTATGATTAGAAAATTATGATTTTAAAAAGACGATAAGTAATAACAAAAAGAGAAAAGAGCAAAGATATTATGGCTAAAAAAGAAGAAAAAACTAATGTAATGAGACTTTTAGAACAGAAAAAAATTCCTTATAAGGAGCATACATATTTATCTCAAATGTCTACTAATGGTGCTGAGATAGCAAAGATTTTAGGAGAAAATCCGGATAAAGTATTTAAAACTTTAGTTACAGTGGGAAAAAGCAAAACTAATTATGTTTTTGTACTTCCAGTAGAAAAAGAACTTGATTTAAAGAAAGCGGCAAAGATTGTAGGTGAAAAATCTATAGATATGATAAAGCAGAAGGAACTTTTACCTTTAACGGGATATGTACATGGAGGGTGTTCTCCTATAGGAATGAAGAAGGTATTAAAAACTGTTTTTAATGAGAGTGCAAAGGATTTTGATACAATATATATAAGTGGAGGGAAAGTAGGATATCAGGTTGAGCTTAGTCTCTCAGATATAGAAAGAATGATAAGACTTGAAACAGCGGATATTGTTTTAAATATATAAAATATAATAAAATTAAACAGTAGATATTACTTTGAGTATATAAAGTATAATGAAATTAATCGAGAACTAATAAATAAGTGCATAATATTGTAGTTATAAATAATACATAATAAAAAAATAGGAATAATATGAAAAAATATACATTTTTAGCTCCGTGTCATTTTGGACTAGAAGCAATTTTAAAACGAGAAATTTATGACTTAGGATATGATATAGATAGAGTTGACGACGGAAGAGTGTTCTTTACGGGAGATGAGGAAGCTATCGCACTTTCCAATATCAATTTAAGAACAGCGGAAAGAGTGCTTTTAGTTACAGGAATATTTAAGGCTTTTACATATGAAGATTTTTTCCAAGGTATGAAAAATATAGAATGGGAAAACTATTTACCTAAGGAAGCAAAGTTTTGGGTAAAAAAAGCATCTTCCATAAAAAGTAAATTATATAGTTCTACGGATTTACAGTCAGTCGGGAAAAAAGCAATTGTAGAAAGACTTAAAAATATTTATCATGTTGAACATTTTAAAGAAGATGGAAATGAGTATCCGATAAGAATATTTATCTATAAAGACGAAGTTGTAGTATCACTTGATACTACAGGAGACTCGCTTCATAAAAGAGGTTACAGAACTGAAACGGGGAAAGCTCCGATTTCTGAAACTCTGGCAGCTGCTCTTATAAAACTTACGCCTTGGCATAAAGACAGAATTTTGGTTGATCCTATGTGCGGAAGCGGAACATTTGTTATTGAAGCTGCTATGATGGCTGCAAATATAGCTCCTGGACTTAATAGGCATTTTATATCGGAAAAGTGGGAAAATCTTATTAAAAAATCCGTTTGGAAGGATATAAGAGATGAAGCTGGAGAAAATATCAATATAGATATAGAAACGGATATTCAAGGCTACGACATAGACTCTTTTGTTATAAAGGTTGCAAGAGAAAATGCAAAGAGAGCGGGAGTAGATAACCTTATACATTTTCAAAAAAGGGACGTAAAAGACCTTCATCATCCTAAAAAGTATGGATTTATAATTACAAATCCGCCATATGGTGAAAGACTTGAGGAAAAGGAAGATTTGCCCATCTTATATAAGACGCTAGGAGAGTCATATAAAAATCTTGATTCGTGGTCTATGTATATTATTACTTCTTATGAAGAGGCTGAAAAATATATAGGAATTAAGGCAACTAAGAATAGAAAGATTTATAATGGAATGATAAAAACTTATTTTTATCAATTTATCGGACCAAAACCTAAGAAAAAGAAAATTTAAGGCTTAAGAGAAGACATTTAGATAAATATACGAATAAAATTAGTTAATTTGCGGCATCAAGATTTAACAAGAGGAAGATTAAAAATGAAGTTCAGGAGAATATTCTCAATATTTTTAATAATACTTATAGCGTTATTATTACTCCAGAGCGAAAGCTGGAATGATAAAATGGGGCAGGTTGAACCGTTTCGAGGAGCAAAGCTCGAAAAAAGCGTTTTTGCTCCGCTTATTTCTAAAAATTTAAATAAACTTTCTGTAGTAAAACTTCAGGTTGATAATAAAACTTATGACAGCGAAAATGGAGAAATACTTTTAAATAGTAATTTAGAAGTTTTAGCCTCATTTACGCTTATTCGTAATATTTTCTACGCAAATGCGAGGCTTTATAATGATAGCGATATTGTAATACAGAGAAATAACGATGACTTTAAATTTAAAATTGGATCTGTAAAAGGCTTAAAAAACAATAAAGAAGTTAATATTACAGTTCCACCCGAAAAGGTCGGAAATAAAGTTTATATGTCTTTAAAAGATATTTGCAAAATTTTTTCTTATAAATATGATTGGAATGATACAAAAAAAGTTGTTTCTTTAAAAAGTGAAGGAAGCGAAAAACCTGTTTTAAGGGCTTTTTACGATTTAAGAAAAGAAGGAAGAGCTTCAAAAATCAAAAATCAGGGAAAGCTTTCTACTTGCTGGGCTTTTGCAGCAACTTCAGCAATTGAATCATTATTACTTCCTTCAGAAAAAGTTTCTTTTTCAGCATTGGATATGGCTAATAGAAATACATACAAGAGAAAAGCTGATAGCCCAGGAGATTATATGATGGCTGTTTCATATCTTTTATCGTGGATAGGTCCTATTGCAAATGGAGGCGGAGAACCGGTAAAACACCTTCAGGAAGTACATTTTTACAATAATAGTGAGATGGATGACATAAAATGGGCTATATTTAAAAATGGAGGAGTCTCAACATCTCTTTATGCTGAAACAGGAGGAGATATTTTTGAAAAATCTGATTATTACAATAGAGATACGGATGCATACTATTACTACGGGAAAAAGAAATCTAACCACGATATTGTAATAATCGGTTGGGATGATAATTATCCTGCAAGTAAATTTTCTCATAAGTGCCCAGGAAATGGGGCATTTATTTGTCAAAATAGCTGGGGCGATAATTTCGGCGATAACGGAGTGTTTTATGTTTCATATTATGATACAAATATTGGAAATTACTCTGTATCATATGTAAAACTTGAAAGCAATAAAAATTATGACAACATATATCAGTCAGATCTTTGCGGAGATATAGGCTCTGTTGGGTATGGAATGGATACAGCTATGGCTGCAAATGTTTATAGAATGAGAACGGATGAAGTAGTAAAAGCTGTAGGATTTTATAATTTAAATAGGAACACAGATTATGAAGTTTACATAGTTTCCAATTTTAAAAATGTAAAATCATTCGCTGAAAAGACACTTGTAGCAAGCGGCACACTAAAAGAAAAAGGATATTTTACGATTCCGATAAATCCGACAGTAGATACTAAAGAAGGAGAAGATGTTGCAGTTATAGTTTCGTTTAAGTCAAAGAAAAAGAAGAATCAAATTGCAATAGAGTACGACGGAAATTCTCTTACTCATAATGTGGACATAAGCGACGGAGAGGGTTATATAAGCCCAGACGGAAATGATTGGGAAAGAATAGAAAATAAATTCGATGCGAATGTTTGTTTAAAGGTTTATACAGATGAAAAGAAAAAGTAGTTCACTTGTAGAAAAAATGATTGCTTTGATATTATTTTTAATACTTATGATATTTTGCATTATTTTTATCTATTTTAAAAATTTGCATTCAATTTCAATAAGTAAAATGAAAAATAGAGAAGGACAAATGTCATATTCAGTAAAGCCTAATTTTATCAAACAAGGCGATAATATAAAGCTTTCTCTTCCTTCTAATGTAAAAGAAAAAGATATAGTAAGAAAGGATAATATTCGAAAAAATAAAATTATTTTTTATTTAAAGAATGCTGACGGAGAATATGCCAATAAATATGACTTTTATGGGGATTTATCTAAAAATGGAATAAAAGACGTAAAATTTTCCTGTACAAATAATAGTGCTATTTTAACATTTATTATGTGTGAGGATAAATATATAAAGTATGAAGTAAAAAAAGGATACTTAAATATAAAATTTATCAATCCTAACAGCCTTTATAAAAAAATTATAACTATAGATTCGCAGCTTGGAGGAAGAGAAAAAGGAAAGCAATTTAACAATACAAACGAGGCGGATATTAATCTTTCTATCGTCAAAAAAATAAAAGAAAGGCTTGATAAGCTACCAAAAAATTCGGCAAAAATTATTTATACAAATTTAAATAATCATTATATGACTGTTGACGAGAGAATAGAAAAAGCAAGGAATAGTTATAGTAATATTTTTATTTCTATAGGTATGAATAAAACAGGAAGCGGAAGAATGTCCGAAATGAAAGGCATTGAGACTGAATATATTTCTCTTGATCCGAAAGGAAAAAAGTTGGCAAATGATTTAATGACAAGCATTTTAAAAAATACAAATTCAAACGATAGAGGCGTGATTCCGGGAGATGAGGAGCCAATTTTAAAAGATAGCACAATGACTTCAGTTATTGTAAGAGTCGGGTTTTCGACAAATAAAGAAGAGAGGGATCTTCTTTCTACTGACAAAAAACAAGAAGAAATTGCAAAAGGAATTTGTGATGCTATTATAAATAATATAAATTGATTGTAAAAAAAGGTAAGATGTAATGACAGAGAATATAGATACAAAAAATAAAATAGTTTTTGCAACAAATAATGAGCACAAGGTACAGGAAGTAAGAGAGATTTTTAAAGATACCAATTTTTCTATTTGCTCCTTAAAAGATTTGGGATTAAATATAAGTGCAGATGAAACGGGCAAAACATTTCTAGAAAATTCGTATATTAAAGCCAAAGCAGTTTGGGATAAGGTTGGAGGCTATGTAATGGCGGACGATTCAGGACTTGTTATAGATTATCTGCCTACGCTTTTAGGAGTGAAAAGTGCGAGATTTATGGGGCATGATACGGATTATTCCATTAAAAATAATGAGATTTTAAAACTTATGAAAAACGCAAAAGGAAAAGAAAGATCAGCACGATTTAAAGCAGCTATAGTGTTAATTAAGCCGGACGGAGAAAAGATTACGGCAACAGGTACTATGGAAGGGCAGATTGCAGAGAGCATAGAAGGAGACAACGGATTCGGATACGATCCCATTTTCTTTTTGCCAGAATATAATTGTACAGCAGCGGTTTTATCTTCAGAAGAAAAAAATAAGATAAGTCATAGAGGAAAAAGCTTAAAGAAATTAAAAGAACTATTGAAGTAATTAAAAAGAATTACTGAAGTAAGTAAAAGAATTATTGAAGTAATTAAAAAGAATTACTGAAGTAAGTAAAAGAATTATTGAAGTAATAAAAAAGAACTATTGAAGTAATATATAGTATATTTGAGTTTATTTATGCTAAAAAAATACTTTTATAAAGCAAAAATCTATAAGATTATTCGAAGCTTGGTGGCATTTATTAGTATAAATAAAACTTAATTATGTGTGAAAGAAAGAGAGGTAGGAGATTTATATGAAGATATTGGTAATAAGCGATTCTCACGGTCAGACTGCAAGAATGCAGAATGTTATAGAAGTTGAAAAGCCGGAAAAAGTATTTCATTTAGGCGATAGTCAACAACCTATGGATTTCTTAAAACATGCGATAGGGGATTATGAAACATATTGTGTGAGAGGAAACTGTGATTTTGATATGTCTTATCCTACGGAACAGATACTTGAAATTGGAAAACATAAACTTTTATTATGCCATGGGCATATATATGGCGTAAAATACGATTTGGACGGCCTTAAAGAGGCTGCAATAAAAAAAGGGTGTGATGTTGCACTTTTTGGACATACTCATATACCTCATTATGAAGAAGGCGATGTAGTTATGGCAAATCCGGGGAGTATTACACTTCCAAGGCAGGAAGGACATATCCCTACATATATGATTTTTAATATCGAAGACGATGGGAAAATGACATTCGATATAAAATATCTAAAATAGAAAAGTCGGATAATTCGATGATAATTTTTTAATATTCAGACTTGCTTTTATATGAAAATTATGAGAAAATGTATATCGTACTTGAAAAAGTAAAAACGATTTTGTTATTAAAAGAGTTTAATTTTGTTATTAAAAGAATTTAATTTTGTTATTAAAAGAATTTAATTAAGCAAGTAAAAAATAAAAAAACACTTGACACGAAAGAAAAACTTATTTATAATAAAACTCGCGTTTCGAGTTTAGGCTCAAAACGGGGTGTGGCTCAGTTTGGCTAGAGCACCTGGTTTGGGACCAGGGGGTCGCAGGTTCGAATCCTGTCACCCCGATTTAAAATTTAATTTGCGGGTGTAGTTCAATGGTAGAACACTAGCCTTCCAAGCTAGATACGTGGGTCCGATTCCCATCACCCGCTTTTACGTGTTTGTAGCTCAGCTGGATAGAGCAACGGCCTTCTAAGCCGTGGGTCTGGGGTTCGAATCCCCACAAGCACACTATGGTGGATATAGCGCAGCTGGTTAGCGCGCCAGATTGTGGCTCTGGAGGCCGAGGGTTCGAATCCCTCTACCCACCCGAAGCTATGGCGTTATAACAACACAATGGGCTATAGCCAAGCGGTAAGGCATGGGACTTTGACTCCCACATGCGCCGGTTCGAATCCGACTAGCCCAGCTAATGGGTCTTACCTTTTATTATACTTGAGATATTAGCTCAGCTGGTAGAGCACCTGACTTTTAATCAGGTTGTCGGGAGTTCGAATCTCCCATGTCTCACTAAGCTATGAAGTACCTAAAAGCCTTGAATTACAAGGGTTAGGTGCTTTTTTATTGCCTTGATTTAAGAATATGCGTTCGATTAAATTGGTGCATTTTTAAGCTTTTTTATGCTTTCGGTGGTTGTACAACTGGTAGTACAACCCTTTAAAATTTTACCTGCTTTTACAATCTCTTTTGTGTCTACATGAGTATAAATTTCCGCAGTAATTGAGATACTGGAATGTCCCATTAATTTTTGAGCAGTTCTTATATCAATTCCTTTCTTTTGTAAATCGCTGCAGTAAGTGTGTCTGAACATGTACGGAACAAAATCGGGAGCTAGGAATTTTAACTTTTAACATTTTAAGACTTTTAATAATTGTTGCAGGATAAAAGCAATATGAAAGTATATATATTTAAAGCATGCTAACAATGTTGGCGTGCTTTTTTATGCAAAAAATTGAAACTAGTTATAAACATAATTAATGTATATTGCATATAAAAATACAAAATCATATACTCTATCATATATACTTAAAGGGAATAAAGTATAAGCTAAAGAAAAACTTATACTAAATACTAAACTATTTACTTAAAAATATTTAAAATCATATATAAATTTATATGAGAACATATCTACAGAAAGCAAAAAAAAAAGCACCGAGACAGTGCCACTAAAAAATTAAGTTAAGTACGGATTAAACCTTATTTTAACATACTATGTTGTTTTGAATAAAACTATGTTTCATAGTATAGCACAAAAAATAATATCGTCAACTATATATTTCTTAAATGGAGGAAAACTATGAATGAAAAGAAAAATTATTCTATTGGAATCGATATAGGAACAGATTCAGTAGGCTGGGCTGTTATAAAAAATGATTTAACGCTTGTAAGAAAACGTATGAAAATTTATGGAAATACTGATAAAAAATTTATTAAAAAGAATTTTTGGGGAAGTCTTTTATTTAAAGAAGGAAATACTGCAAAAGACAGAAGATTAAAGAGAACTAACAGAAGAAGATATCAAAGAAGAAAAAATAGAATTTTGGAACTTCAACATATATTTTTAAATGAAATTTCAAAAGTTGATGCAAATTTCTTTTATAGATTAAATGAAAGCTTTTTAGTACCCTTTGAAAAAGAACATAGTAAATATCCAATTTTTGCAACAGAGGCGGAAGAAAAAGAATACCATAAAAAATTTCCTACAATATATCATTTAAGAAAATATCTTGCAGATACAACTGAGAAAGCGGATATCAGATTTATATATCTGGCATTGGCACATATTATTAAATACAGAGGACATTTTCTTATAGAGGGAAATTTTAATTTTGATAATATGTCAATAATTGAGACATATAAGACTTTTTTGAATATATTCAATGAAACTTTTTATAACGAATATGTAAATCCAGATGATTTTGACTATGAAAAATTGGAGAGCATTTTAAAGGAAAAAATATCAAGAAAGGGGAAGGTAGATAAAATTTTAAAAGAATACCCTGATATAAAAAATAATAAATTGTTTTGCAATTTCTTATCAATTATAGTTGGAATTAGGGTTGATTTTAAAAAATATTTTGAATTGGAAGATAATGCAAAAATAAAATTTTCAGATGAAAATTATAATGAGAGTGTAAAAGAATTGCTAGATAAAACATCGGAAGATTATGAAGAGGTTTTTGATAAAGCAAAAGCTGTTTATGATTCTATAGAAATCTCAAATTTCCTACAATCTAATGGCAAAAAAACAAAAGCAAGATTATCTTCTCAAATGGTAAACATGTATGAAGAACATGAAAAGCAATTAAAGGCATATAAAGAGTTTGTTAAGAGAAATTTACCAGAAGAGTATAACGTGACTTTTAAGGATTCAAATAAAGATGGATATGCAGGTTATATCGAGGGAAAAGCCAACCAGGAAAAGTTTTACAAATATGTCAAAGGACAGATGGAAAATGCAAAAGGCGTAGCAGAAGAGGAAAAGGAATATTTCTTAAAGCTTATAGAAAAAGAAAAATTCCTTAGAAAACAAAGATCTTTCTATAACGGAGTTATACCATATCAAGTTCATTTGGCAGAACTTGAAGCCATAGTTTCGGGGCAAATGAAATTTTATCCGTTTTTAAAAGATAATTTTGAAAAGATAAAGCTATTGCTTACATTTAGGATTCCGTATTTTGTGGGACCGCTTGCTAATGGAAATAGCAAATATGCATGGATTGAAAGAAAAAATAACGAAAAAATAAAGCCATGGAACTTTAATGATATTGTGGATATTGATAAATCTGCGGATAAATTTATAGAAAGACTTATAGGTGAGGATACATATCTTTTTGGAGAAAAAGTTCTTCCTAAGAGAAGTTTGATTTATCAAAAGTTTGCTATATTTAATGAACTTACAAAGGTTACATATAAAGATGAAAGAAATGTGACAAATTACTTCTCGGTTAAAGAAAAAAAGGAAATATTTGAAGAACTATTTAAAACGCATTCATCGGTTTCTGAGAAATTATTAAAGAAATTTATAGAAAATAATTATCAAATTGATAATCCTATTATACAAGGATTAGAGGAAAAATTTAATTCTAATTTTTCGACATATATAGATTTAAAGAAAGTATATGGGATTAAAAATATAATAGATGATGATCAATATTTGGAGGATATAGAAGAAATTATTCGTATCTTAACTGTTTTTGAAGATAAAAAAATGAGAAAAAAACAATTGTCAAAATTTTCAAGTTTCTTATCGGAAGAAGATATTAATAAGCTTTCTCAAAAGCATTACAAAGGATGGGGAAAATTATCTAAAAAACTTATTTTAGGATTAAGAGATAAAAACGAGCATAAAACTATTTTGGATTATTTAATTTATGATGGTAAAAATAGGAATTTTATGCAGCTTATAAATGATGACACATTATCATTTAAAGAACAGATAGAAGAGTATCAAAAAATTAATATAAAACAGGATTTAGAAGATGTTGTATCGGAACTTCACGGGAGTCCAACGATAAAGAGAGGTGTGTTAATAAGCTTAAAAATTGTTGATGAAATTATAAAAATTATGGGATATAATCCTTCGAATATTGTTATTGAAATGGCGAGAGAAAATCAAACTACCAAGGAAGGTAAAGATAATTCAAAGAAGAGAATTAAGAAGATACAGGATAGTTTAAAAAAATTCGGAAGTGAGTTATTAAAAGAAAATAAGTTAGAAGAAAATGTATTAAATAATGACAAATTGTATCTTTATTATCTTCAAAATGGAAAGGATATGTATACCGGAGAGGATATAGATATCCTTAATTTGAAAAATTATGATATAGATCATATTATTCCGAGAAGTTTTATAGTGGATAATTCTATTGATAATATAGTATTAACAAATCAAATCAGTAACAGAGGGAAACTTAATGATGTTCCATCAAAGGAAGTTATTGATAGAATGAAAGCTTTTTGGATAAAATTGTTAGATTGTAAGCTTATTTCGGAACGAAAATTTTCAAATTTAACAAAAGCTGACAGAGGTGGATTAACTGAACAGGATAAGGATAGATTTATTAATAGACAGTTAGTTGAAACAAGACAAATCACAAAAAATGTAGCTGAAATATTAAATTCGATGTTGAATAGTAAAGAAAATGAAGATAAAGATAAAACAGAGATTTTATTATTAAAAGCAAAAATGGCAAGTGATTTTAGAAAGACTTTTGGACTATATAAGATAAGAGAATTAAATGATATTCATCATGCAAATGATGCTTATATTAATGCATTAATTGCAATAAAATTGTTAGAATTCTATCCTTCATTAGCTAATAAATTTGTATATGGAAAATATATTCATAAAGGTAAACATATAAAAAATAAAGCTACTTGTGAGAAAAACTTTATGTCCAATTTGCTTAATAAATTTAAAAATGAGTATGTATTAGATGAAGATGGTGTAGTTATCTGGGATAGAGATAAAGATATTGCAAAAATACGAAAAGTTTTATTATCGAATCAAGTGAATGTAGTAAAAAAGGTGGAAGAAGGGAAGGGAAAACTATATAAAGAAACTATTAATAAAAAAGGTGATTCAGACGCATTGATGCCTATAAAAAACAACTTAAATACGAAATTATATGGTGGATTTATAGAAGAAAGCACAGCATATTTTGTGGCAATTAAATATTTAGGGAAAAAGAATAAATTAAATAAAACTATTGTTTCAATTTCTATAAAAGATAGAAAGATATTTGAAAAAGATTCAATACAATATTTGGAAACATTAGGATTTAAAAATCCTAAGGTCCTTTTAAAATTAAAAAAATATGCTTTGTTTGAATTTTATACAGGCGAAAGGAGACTTTTAACAGGTGCTACAAAACAAAGTGATAATTCAGGAGAATTGCAAAAAGCAAATCAGATGAGTATGCCACCGAAGCTTGTAGATTTTTTATATAAATTAAAGCATTTAGATAGAATAAATAAAGAGAATGAAACTAATGCTGAATTTGTTAAAAAGAATATGTATTTATTTGATGAGGTTTTACAATACATTGTCGAATTTTCAAATAAGTATATAAAAGCGGATTCAAATATAAAAAAAGTTCAGGATAAATATAAATCTGAACTTGAAAAAGGTGAGATTGATATTGAAGCTTTAGCCAATTCATTTATACAACTTTTAAAATTTATAAAATGCGGAGCACCAAGTGAATTCAAGTTTTTAGGTGAGAATGTTTCTAGAAAAAGATATAATTCTTTAGGAGATTTATGGAAATCTGAAGTTATATATCAATCATTAACAGGTTTATATGAAACAAGGATAGATATGGGGAAGCTATAAATGGGATGGAGAACGGTAGTAATTAATATACATTCAAAATTATCATATAAAAATAATTACTTGGTATTTACATCTGCTGATAAAAAAGAGGTTATTCATTTATCTGAAATTGATAATTTGATTGTAGAATCTACTGAAGTAAGCATAACAAGTATGCTATTAAAAAGATTGATTGATGAAAAAATTAATGTAATATTTTGCGATGATAAAAGGCTGCCAATAAGTGTACTTATGCCATTCTATGGAAGATATGATTCTTCTCTTCAAATAAAAAAACAGATAGAATGGCCTCAAAATATGAAAGATGAGGTATGGATTAATATAATAAATCAAAAATTGTATAATCAGGCAAGTCTTTTAGGAAAACTGGACTACAAGACAAAGTCAAAAAAAATTCATGAAATACGACAGGAGCTTATGGTAGCTGATCCAAGTAATGGAGAAGCACATAGTGCAAGAATCTATTTCAATACACTATTTGGGCATACATTTACAAGAAAATCTGATTCTGATATAAATGCAGGATTAAATTACGGATATAGTATGATTTTGTCTTTAGTTGCAAGAGAAGTTGTGTTAAATGGTTGCATTACACAACTAGGGCTTATGCATACAAATCAATTTAACGATTATAATTTGGCGAGTGATTTAATGGAACCATTTAGAATCATAGTAGATGAAAAAATATATGAAAGCATGGACAAAAGCTTTAGGGAAATGAAGATACGACTTTTTGATATATTTAATGAAACATATACATACAATAACAGTCAAGTGTATTTAACTAATATTATTGAAGATTATGTAAGAAAGATAATCAAAATTTTAAATGGTGAAAATATAAAGTTTCCCGAATTTATTATATGAGTTATAGATTTATGAGATTATTAATAATGTTTGATTTGCCTATGACTACGGCAAAAGAAAGAAAAATGTATAGAGATTTCAGAAAATTCCTTGTAAATGAAGGCTTTATTATGCATCAATATTCGATTTATAGTAAAATTTTTCTGAATAATACATCAAAAGAATTATTGGTTCGTAGGATAAAAGCAAAAGTACCAAAAGAAGGACTTGTCACATTGCTTAGTATTACTGAAAAGCAATTTTCAAAGATTATTTATTTAACAGGGGAAAAAGATAGCTCAATAGCAAATAATGATAAAAGACTCATAGTATTAGAGGATGAAGATGATTAAATTAATGTGCAATTTTTTGGATAAGCCTATTAATATTGAAAATATGACGATACTTACAATTGAAAATGCGACATCTTTTTCAAAAATTGCATCTGAACTGTACTATTATTCAGAGGATATAAAAAGTTTGAAAATTTTCAAATTGAATCAGGAAAATTTAAAAACATCTGAAGTGTTAACTATTTTTGATATTTTGGGATTTAATATAAATTCTACATCTTTTTTAAAAACAGTGTATTCTGAACTGGAAAATCAAATAAAAGACAATGTAGAAAATAGAAGCAAATATGAAAAACTATTTTATGAACTTGAAGATTTACTTAGAGAAGAAATGGTGGATGTTGATTTACCATTGGAATTATCCTCTCTTCAATTTCAATCATTATTTAAAGCGATGGGAATAAAAATCATAGTTGAAGAAGAAAATATTTATAAAAAAATATTAGATATTGTGGAATCAATGGCACATTTTAGGAAATCTAAGTTGATATGTTTTGTAAATACATTGGCATACATTACGGCAAAAGAAATTAAAGAGTTAAAAGAATATATATCTTTAAGTCAATTGGATGTTTTATTCTTAGAACCGAGAAAAGTGGAAGGATTTAGACAAGCTTTAGTTGATGAAGACTTTGTATTTTTTGAAAATATGGTATAATAACTACACTATGTTGAATAAAAGAAATAATAAAATTAGTTCTATTTTAATGGTTTGTGAGAAAATGAAAATGTTATATTTTCAGCACGAATCGGCATCACGAGGTTTTATAACTGTGTTGTTTTGAATAGGACTAAAACTACTGTGCTAACTTGTATCGTCTACCGTAAGTTTTATAACTGTGTTGTTTTGAATAGGACTAAAACTATTGAAACTTTGTCAATATAAAACTTGTCGTTTTATAACTGTGTTGTTTTGAATAGGACTAAAACCGGTTTTGGACTGGGACAATGGACAAATACGTTTTATAACTGTGTTGTTTTGAATAGGACTAAAACTGGTAAAAAAACACTGATAGGCAGATTAAAGTTTTATAACTGTGTTGTTTTGAATAGGACTAAAACACGATATTTAGCAAAAGTTTTTTTGTGTTGTGTTTTATAACTGTGTTGTTTTGAATAGGACTAAAACTAGACACTCTCATAGTGTTACAATCAATGAGTTTTATAACTGTGTTGTTTTGAATAGGACTAAAACGAATATCAAATAATTTAGGGAAAAAAGCTAGTTTTATAACTGTGTTTTTTAAAGTGCGTGCTTTCACTATTAAAGCAGGAAAGGTTACGACGCTAGCAAACTAAAGTATAAAAAAGCATATAGTTGATATAGATAAATTAATTAAAGACTATATTCAATTATTGTTAGATTCAATTGATGATGAAATTGTAAATAATATTATTGGACATAATGATGAGCCTAATGAAAATAGAAGAACTAAAAGAGTATGTACCTTATTGTAGTTATAGGTTTAAAGAGTATGTACCTTATTATAGTTATAGGTTTAAAGAGTATGTACTTTATGATAGATTTAAAGAGATTGTAGAAGAGAAAAATAAGTTTTAATCAGACTTAAGACTTAAAAGAAAGAAAAATATCATAAGGGATGTTTAATGGACATCTTTAGTGCTATTCTATAAGAAGAGAAACAAAAAGTCGATAAGGCAAATATAACTATTAAAAAATTTTACAATATGTAAAATTTTACAGTCAAAGGTTTTCGGGTAGGTTCGATTCCTACCGGCTGTTTATGAGGTGTACTTCGTTTCCCTTCAAATATTTTTTGTAAGATAGGGTGAAGAGTATTAAAACACTAAAATTAATAAAGATTAGAATCACTTATATAAACATCATAAAACATCATAAAACATCATAAAACATCATAAATATCGTAATTACTTAGCACATAAAAGAGAACAGCACCGCCACCGACAAAAGGTTCAGCATATTTGAATATAGAATTGCCGAGTCCTATTGGATAATATTTTCGTATTTCATTAAGAAGCTGCCTTTTTCCACCAGCCCATTTTAAAAATGGCTTTAATTTTTGCTCATTTTTATATAGCAAAATAATTAACTAAGAAATAATTTCCGCACCAAGACAATTTTTAAAATGATTTAATGCCCATTTATGCCCTTCGCTATTAAAACTACTTACAGAGTCTTCGTGAATAACTATTTTAAAGCCTAGATTATAAGCGTCTATAGCAGTATGAAGTACACAAATATCAGTACAAACTCCTGTCAAATGTAATTCATTTATATTTCTTTCTCTTAATTTTAGAAAAAGATCTGTTCCGCAAAATGCTGAATATCTAGTTTTCTTTATGTAATAGATGTTTTCTTTATCTTTATTTTTTTGATAAAAATCTTCTAACGTGCCATATAATTTTTGCCCGGAAGAGCCTTCTATGTTGTGCGGAGGAAATAATTTCGTTTCAGGATGATACTTGTCATTTTTGTGGTGATTATCAGATGCTATAACAATAAATTGATTGTCATCTAAAAATTTTTGTGATAAAGCTACGATATTTTTCTCTAGTGCCTGAGCAGGCTTTCCCACTGTAAGTAAACCTTTGTCTGCTACAAAATCATAAGTATAGTCTATTATAATAAGAGCTTTTTTGATTTCCATGATACATTTTCTCCTTCTATAGATACGCATTATTTCCTTTAATACGCATTATTATTTTAATACACATTATTTCCTTTAATACGCATTATTTCTTTTAATACATATTATTTATACATATTGTTTCTCTAATGATTATAGCATAATTTTTATATAAAAATTTCTTCTTTAAATTCTTCTTTAAAATTTTTATATAAAATTCTTTTACCCTATTAATTTTTCTTATCTATTAACCGATAAAATAATCGTAAGGCTAAATGGAAATGAAAAGCCTTATGTATTGTCAATATGTACCCTTGCTACATGGAATGTAGCGAGGAAAAGTCAAGGAGGAAAATATTATGGCAATGGTAGTACAACACAACATGCAGGCAATGAACTCAAATAGAGTTTTAGGCGGAACGACTTTAGCACAAGCTAAGTCAACAGAAAAGCTTTCATCAGGCTTTAGAATTAATAGAGCAGCAGATGATGCAGCAGGTCTTACAATTAGTGAGAAGATGAGAAAGCAGATTAAAGGCTTAAATCGTGCATCAAAGAATGCACAGGATGGTATATCTGCAGTTCAGACAGCAGAAGGAGCACTTACAGAAGTACACTCAATGCTTCAAAGAATGAATGAGCTTTCAACTCAGGCAGCAAATGGAACGAATAGTAAATCTGATAGAGATGCTATCCAGTCAGAAATCGGACAGCTTACAACAGAAATCGACCGTGTAGCTGAAACAACAAAGTTCAATGAAACTTATCTTTTAAAAGGTGATAAAGACGGTGGAGAAAAGACAATCAACTTGCCAGCACATGATGCAGGACTTAAAGGAAAACTTACAGATAATGGTGATGGAACTGCTACATTTACAATGGATGACCTTAAAGCTGGAAACAAAGTATCTATCGGAGGTAAGGAATATACGATAGGTGAGGGTGATAACACTAAAGTAGCAGAAGAAGTAAAAAATATGCTTCATAAAGACAAAGAATTTGCTTCAGGTGAAAAAATAACGGTTAATGGTAAAGAGTATACGTACCATAATAAAGATGAGGAAACTGGAGAAGCCGGAAAAAAACTAACAAAAGCTGGATTTTATGAAAAAGATCCTAAAACGTTAAAACAAGCAGATGCAAATGCAGAGTGTAAAGAGTGTAAGGACTTGGCTACCCCAGGGGCAGTAATAAAAGCAGGTGGAAAAGAATTACATATATTGAAAGATAAAAAAACACCATACGATGAAAATGATCCATCTGTTATTTCATTAGAAGAGGCACGTAATAGGGTAAAAAAGGAGCTTACAGACGCTAACAAAATAGGAAATACTGAAGAGGGCGGAAAAGTTGAAAACGATGGCACAAATAATACTTTTACAATTACCGTAGCCCAAGCAAAAGTTCCTCAAACCCTTTCCTTCAACCTCCACGTAGGTTCAGATGCTGACATGACAAATAAGATCAACGTAAATGTTGAAGCAATGACATCAGCATATCTTGGAGTTAAAAATCTTAATGTATCAGACGATTCAGGAAATGCTGCAACTTATGCAATTGACTCAATAGGAGATGCTATTTCTAAGGTATCAGCTCAGAGATCATCACTCGGTGCTATTCAGAACAGACTTGAGCATACAATCGCTAACTTGGATAACATATCTGAAAACACGACAGCAGCTGAGTCACGTATAAGAGATACAGATATGGCTTCTGAAATGGTTGAATACTCTAAGAATAATATTCTTAAGCAGGCAGGTACATCAATGCTTGCACAGGCTAATCAGTCAAGCCAAGGAGTTCTTGCACTTCTTCAGTAATCCTTAAGATTTAGTCTTTATGTATTAAAAAATATAAGGATACAAATAAAAGCTTAAATAAAAGATTAAAAAGCATGTTAAAAATAAAGCCATAATGAAATGCCTTTCTTAAAGCTATTCTTTAAGAAAGGCGTTTTTTATTTACTATAGATTATAAATAAGATAAAATATAAAAAATTAGTAAAAGAAGGGAAAAAATATGAAGGTTGCTATATTTGCAGGAACTCCTAAAGATACAGATTTAGGATATGAAATTATAGAAAAAAATGGATTTATCGGGAAAAAGTTTCCTCTCTCAAATTCACCAAAAGAGCAGAGTAAACTTCAATATTATTCAAAAGAACTTTTGGAAGAAAAATTCTTATTTTTCGCTGATGAAGCTTTAAAATGGGGAGCAGACAAGTTCTTCATTTATTGCAATTCTTTGTCCGGTGCTTTAGATTTTAAGAAGCTTTCTAAAAAATTAAACATTGAAATCATTACACCATTTGACGTCTATGAGAAATTTTCAAAAAAATATAAAAATATTTTTATTATGACAGCTAATGCCATAGCTTCATATAAAGAAGATGAATCTTTAAATAGAGATAGCGAACGAAATATTATAAGTATGGGAAATCTTTCTATTGTAGAAAAAATAGAAAAAGATATTCCTGCCGAAGAAATCATAGACTCGTTAAACTTAAGTGGACTTTTTAGTTATATTAATGGAATTAAAGATGAAAAATACAAAATTCAAGCTATAATTTTAGGCTGTACTCATTTCCCTTATTTAAAAGAAGAGTTGGAAAAGCTTACAGATATAGAAATCATAGATCCCGGAATTGAGATGGTAAAACTCTTAGAAAAATAATTAAATTGCTGGATATATTTTGCATATATGCGATATAATGGATATATAGTATGAAAAGTCAGACTTTAACAAGGAGGTTATATTTTTTTATGTTTCCAAAACGAAAAATAGGATTTAAAATTTCTTTTATGTTGCTTGCATCGATATTTCTAAGCATTATTATATGCACATCATTTATGCTTTATCAAACAGAAAATATCACATCAGATTTAACAGGTACATTATCAGACGAGCTTACTTTAAATTATGACAATCTTATTAAAAGTGAAGTTGAATCCGTTATTTCAATGCTTGATGGAGTAAAAGAGGAGATAGACAGCGGAACAATTACTAAGAAAGAAGGACTTAGAGTTGCTGCTGACATGGTAAGAAAAATAAGATATGGTAAAGACGGATATTTTACAATTGATACGGAAGACGGAGTGAATGTAGTTCTTTTAGGCAATAAAAACGTTGAGGGAAAAAATAGAAAAGATGCAAAAGATGCGAAGGGATTCGGCTTTATGCAAAGGATTTTGGATATAGGTAACAGTGATAAGGGATGCGGATATTTGAATTATTATTTCCCAAAAAAAGGTAGCACTGTTGCAGAAAAAAAGAGAGGATATGTTCAAAAATATAAACCTTTCGGTTGGATTGTCGTTACCGGAAATTACACAGATGACATTGATAAGCTTATAGCTGAAAAGCATAAACATGTAGATGATATGAATAAAAAGATGATTACGTATTCACTTATTCTTTGTGCTGCATTTTTAATCATAGGTTTCTTCATATCGAAGTTCTTAGCAAAATCCATTTCAAAACCTATAACTATACTTCAAAAGAAGTTAGATAGTCTTGCAAATTATAATTTAGTTCCGGATGAAAAACAGATAAGTTATATACAAAATTATATTAAGAAAAATAGTGACGAAGTTTCGTCTTGTATTAAGTCTTCAATGGTTATGAGCGACAATTTCTCTACGCTTATTAAGCAGATTCATAAGAATACAGAAGATGTTACAGCAACAAGTGAGGAGCTTACAGCAATTTCACAAAATACAAGCCAAAGTGCAAACGAAGTTTCGGAAGCAGTTGAAAATATTGCACAGGGTGCAACGAGCCAAGCTCAGGATACTCAGGGTGCAGCAAATAATATTCAGGTTATAAGAGATTTAATTAAAGAAAATTCAAATATGGTAAATGAACTTAAAAATTCGGTTAATATCATAAATGAAAAGAAAGAAAATGGTCAAAATTCAATAGAAGGATTAATTGACCTTGTTAAAGAGAATAATAGTGCTGCACAGAATATAAATGAAATTATTATAGGAGCAAATAAGAGTGCAGATAGGATTTCTACAGCAAGCGAAATGATTCAGTCTATTTCGGATCAAACTAATCTTCTTGCATTAAATGCAGCAATAGAAGCGGCAAGAGCCGGAGAAGCAGGAAAAGGATTTGCAGTAGTTGCTGAAGAAATAAGAAAACTTGCAGAACAGAGCAGCGGATTTACAAGTGAAATTACACAAGTAATCGAAGAACTTAAAAAGAATACTCAGGAAGCTGTTGATACAATGGTAAGTATCGGAAAGATGGTTAAGACACAAAATGACAAGGCAAGTGAAACACAAGATAACTTTAACCAGATTTCTAATGCAGTTGAAACAAGTGAGGAAATCATTGAAAAGATAGCGAAAGCGTCATCAAAAATAGAAGAGAATAGTAAAAAGATTGTAACAGTAATAGAAAATCTTTCAGCTATAGCACAAGAAAATGCAGCAACGACTGAGGAAGTTTCAGCAGGAGTTTCTACTCAGACACAAACAATTCATGAAGTTATGGAATCAGCAGAAAACTTATCCAATCTTGCAGTATCTTCACAAGAGGCGGTTGCAAAATTTAAATTTTAAATAAAAATTGTAATAAGTACTTTTATATTTTTATAATATTGTAGATTAATTTTATGTGGATTTAAAATAGATACTTAAGTTTTTATAGAAAATGCCGATATAATTTTAGTCAATATATTTGATTAAAATTAAATCGATTAACATAAAAGATTTGATTAAAAATAATTGATTAACATAAAAAGTACGTGTTTATTGAAAATTTATGAATTGTTGACAAAATTAGCAATACTTGATATGCTACCTTGTTGGCGGTATAATTGATTGATATGCTATTCTGTTGGCGGTATAATTGATTGATATGCTATTCTGTTGGCAATATAAATACTTGATAAAAAAAGTGGCAACTGTAAATTGGTAAATGAGAGGATTCATTTTGTTTAATATGGTTAATTTTACAGTATCTATTATACTTTTTATTGTATGGATATATATACTTTTCGTCTTATATAGAACCGATCTTAAATTTTGGCATTATATAGTAGGTTCAATAGGAACATTTATTTTCTTTATGACATTTTTTAGAGAGCTTGTTACTATGCCGCTTGCAAGAATTGTGGCAGCACTTGCGGGGATAGTCGGTGATTTAACTGGAGCATACCATGCTTTCTATAAATATGGAGTTATATTTATAGAGTCATTTAATGATTCAATAACCGTAAGAATTGATTTGGAATGCTCAGGCATTATTGAGATAACTATATTTGTATCTCTTTTGGCATTCTTTAGAGTTTATTCGATTCCGGAAAGAGTATATATAGGAATTATAGGTGTCATGTATACTATTTTTTCAAATGCGATAAGACTTACATGTATTTGTCTTATGATACATTTCTTCGGGACTAATTTCTATTACATGGCTCATACTGTAATAGGAAGAATTATATTCTATGTATTACAGGTAATTTTGTACTTTATGGTATTTACTAAGCCTCAAGTAATAAGAACTAAAGTAGGAAGCTTTTCTTATAGAAAGAAGGATAAAGAAAATTGAATTTATTAACTGATATTTTAAATCCGTTCTTTTATTGGCTGGCATGGATTGTAATTCCATTGTTTATTGAAATAGTTCCGGCTATTGGCTCATTTGCGATAATGTTTTCTGCACAAAAAAAAGAAAAAGAATTGGAAGATCCTAAAATTTGGCCAGAAATCGGACTTCTTATACCGGTGTATAATTCAGAGGATTCATTACTTAGATGCATACAGTCGATAAATGACTCTGAATATCCGAATGAGAGTATACATATATATTTAATTGATAATGGTTCTGCTGATGATAGCTTTGGTATGTATGCAAGAGCTCAGTATAAATATCCGTCACTTCAAATGCAATGGCTTTCCAGTGAACAAGGAAAATCAAGAGCTTTAAACCTTGCGATATATAATGGAGGCGGAAAGTATATTGTAAATATTGACTCTGACGGATATCTCGAAAAGACTGCACTTAAGAGAATAGTAAGACAGTTTGAAGCAGATAATGATATTGCAGGACTTACAGGAACAATTCTTACTGACCCGGAAGGAATAGAAAAAACGGAAAGATTTTGGAAGAAACTTTTTAGAAAGCTTGAATTTGTAGAGTATGCTCAAGCATTCATGGCAGGAAGAAATTATGCATCAAGGAAAAATTCTCTTTATACTTTTTCAGGAGCTTTTTCAGCATTCAGATTAAGTACGATAAGACATACTAGACTTTATAATACGGATACGATAGCGGAAGATACAGAGATTACTTTTCAAATAAAAAATAGACTTAAGAAGAAAATAGGAATATGTGTAGATGCTATATATGTAACAGACCCTATTGAAGACATGAATAAGCTTTACACACAAAGGCAGAGATGGCAAAGAGGTTCAATTGAAGTATCAGAAATGTATCAAGAAAAATCTCTTGATATTAAGAATACTTTTAAAGATGAGGATATAAGAACACTTCTTTTTGATCATACTTTTGCTTTTCCGAGAATGCTTTGGTATGTAGCTCTTATATATCTTATTATGATAGGCTATTCCTCACAAGTTGTTGTAGTATCGATGATATCGATATTTGCATTTTATATTCTTGGCGGATATTTATACTACTTTGTATGTTTGAATATACTAAAGCCATTTAAAGATTTGCGACAATACTATAAAAAGCAGTGGCTTGTAGTAGGAATATTGCCTTTCTATAATTTGCTTACATTTTTTATACGTTTTGCAGGAATTATAAATGCTATAAAGACACCGGGGTCTTGGAAGACAAATACACTTACAGAGGAACGGTTGGCTTTTAAAGGTGAAATAGATTCTGATGCAAAATTTTTGTCGCGTATATTTAAAAAAGTAAGTGATGCTGTAAATGATGATTTAGATAATAGATAATAGATAATAGATAATAGTAGTAAAAAGATAGATAATAGATATGGTAGTAAAAAAGGAACTAAGTGATGAATAAGAATAATAATCGCTCAATAACATTAACAGTACTTTTTTCTGTAATAATGATGATTGCATTTGTGACATATTCAATATATCAATTAAGTGATTACGAAAAAGGTATGACTGAAATCTTTGCTGAAGAGCAGGATGGATATGTTGCTTTGGTTGCAGAAGAAGCTAGAAGAGGAAGCCCGGTACTTGAGTCTGCAGAAAAAGCGGTAGGAATTTTGGATTCATCAAATAAACAATATTGGACGATGGATAATAAAGACACAATTTTATATATTAAAAATGTTACAGAATCCAATGCATATAGAGATGTTGAACCGGAAAAATATTATCATTCTAAGTCTGCTAGGAAATTTTTAAAGTCAATAAGCGATACATATATAACTCATAGTACAATTGAGATTGATGGTAAGAAATATATAGCATCGGGAACTTTAGTTAAAACTCCAAAACAGAGTATAAGACTTATACTTTTAAGTGATTATAAGATTCTATTTTCAAATAATGACTATTTGAGCAAAAAGATATATCTTCAGATATCCATAATGGTAGTTGCGTCGGTATTTATAGTTACTCTTATATTTATGGCTATACTTATAAGAAATGCAAAAAATAGGCAAGATGCAGCGGAAAAAGAAAGCATAGAGCTTAGAAAGAAAATAGAAGAAATATCGAATATTCCTGAAACAAGGAAGGTTTTAATAAGCATGACTCCTGAAGAAGAAAAGGATGAAAGCGCATCTTCAAAAACTAATGATACAGATGATGAAAAAAAAAAATGATCTAGATGACGAGACAATCTGTAACATTAAAGAAGATGTTAATGATAATGCTGAAAAAGATACTTACGATGATAAAAAAGATACTTATGATAATGATAAAAAAGAGACTAATCTTAATGCAACCTTAGGTAAAGATGATAATAGAGAAATAGAAGAAGATAAAGAATCGGATTTATCGTATGCACGCTCTAAAATTATTAATGATGAAAATTCAATTATTGAATTATTTAAAGGTATTGATGAACGAAAAATATATCCGGTTGAAGTAATAGCTTGCAAATTAGAAGGAATCATGCCTGAAGAGTATTATCTTTCTATAAAAAATATATTGAAAAGGGATGCAGTTTGGGTGTCATATGATAATAGCTCACTACTTCTTATGTTTTTTAAGAAAAATAGAGACACAATAATGAAGTTTGTGTGGAATAATGTTGTATACAATAATAATATAGTCGAATATAAAATATTTGCTATAAGTGAATCAGATGAAGCTTTGAAAATAAAAGAAAATATTGAAAAGTTTTTAGGAGAATACCATGATTAAATATTACAGATTAAAAAATTATTTGAATGCCAGTCATTTCGTTGTTTTTAACGGAAGAAAGGGAAATGTTCATCCACATACTTGGGAATTTTCGGCACTTCTTGTAAGCTGTACTGAAGAAGTTACTAAATTTACTGATACAGAAAGAAAAATCAGTGCTATTTTTGAGCCTTATCAGAATAAAGTCTTAAATGATGTAGCACCATTTGATTCTATTAATCCTTCACTTGAAAATATGACTGAGTATTTTATCGGAAGAATTGAGAAGGCTGTAGAAGGTTTCGGATATAAGCTTGTTGAAGTTGAAGGATCTGAAACACCTGTAAGAACCTTCGGAGTAAGAATTGATGATAGTATGCCATCTAATGAAAAAAAGGATTCTTATTCTGACGATTGTAAAAATGAAAATGGTGCAGATGTAGAAGATGCTGAAGCTGAAGATAATGATGTCTATGAGGATGATGACGATAATAGTGATGACGCATCGGATGATGATGACGCTGACCCCAATCGGTATATGTATGAAGACGATGATTTTATAGATGACATATATGATACTGATATGGACAATTATTCACAGTCAAATATTGATATGGATAATTATTCAAAATCAAATACAAAGAGACCGGATGATGAATTATCTGATAAAGTTGATGTTATAACAGATAAAATTTTAGATAGTTTGATAAGTAAGATATATGACAGAATGAGTTCAATTTTTGTTGGTAAGGTAAATAATAGAAAGCCTTCCAATTTAAAAAATGGTGAAAAAGATCGAAAAAAGTTTAATAATGAGAAATATAAAAGAATAAATAAATCGAAAGTTATAAACAATAAAAGAACCGGATTAGATAATTATACAAATAAAAATGTAAAAAGAAATATTGTAAAATCTGAGAGCAGAATAAATAGACATAGAAGAAATTCTAATGTAGATGTGAAAAAACTTATTGATAAATTGGAGAAACTTTAATGGAGGAACAAAATAAAAAGACAGAAAGACTTAAAAATTTTTTCTTTTTGTTATTTGCCATTGTAATTAATTTTATAATTGCTGTAATTGTATATCATTTTACTGATATATCTATGTGCGTAGTTAAAGGCTCTGATACTATGTATCATATATATAGAGGGCAGTGGTTACTTGGTGAAATTGAAAAGGGTAATATTTATCCTATATATAACCCTATTTGGTATAATGGTGTCGAGCTTATGAGATATTGGACTCCGGCAGCAGCATATCTTATGGCATTGTGCCATTATATAGCTAAAAATGTGAATGGCATCGGAATTATTCCCGGATATCATGGGGGATATGCTTTCGGTGGATTTTCTATTTTTGCCGGATTTATATACTTTATAGGCTCTATGAATTGGAGCATAATTGGAATATTAAAAAGAAGAAGGATTGTAGGATTTATAATAGGAATTCTTTCTATGATTATTCCTACATCAATTTATTTGTATTATGGTGAAGGAAACTTACCTAGAAGTCTTATAATCGCATTTGTTCCTTGGTTCTTGTATTCAATATCCAGTTACATTGATACTAAAAAAAGACGTTACATTTTATATACAGCGATTTCTTTTTGGTCACTTGTTATGTGCCATGTCGGATATGCCGGTATGGTCGCCATTTCTTTTCTATTTTTTATAATAGTATTTATAATATTTGCATTCCTTGCTGAAAGGAAAAAAATAATTCCTAGTATATTAACACTTTGTACTTTGGTTGGAGCTGTGGTTGCAGGAATTTTAGTTGCAGGAATATTTTTATATCCTTCATTAAAAGGAGGTATGGCATCCAATAATGGAAGTACAGTGCAAGTTGCAAGACTATTTTTCCAACCTCTTCTTAAGACACTAAATCCTGTCGCAAAATATAAAGAGGGATATGCATATTATTACTATGGAATTTCATTATTCCTTTTGGCTATATTCGGCGTTTTAGGAGCCAAGAGAAAACAGAAGTCGATATTTTTTACTGCACTTTTAATTGTAATTTTAACTGCACAAATTTTTGTGAACTATGTAACTAAATTGCCTGGAGGGCAATTCCTATGGATGTTAAGATTCCTTCCGATAGCATCTATATTTACATTGTTTGCATTTCTTGAGTGGAAAACTTTAAAAAAATGGATATTATGTTTAATAATATTCCTTATAGCTGTTGATTCGATTCAGATGCTAAGAATATATGAAAATACAGGTAATTTAAAAGAACCTGAAGATTCATATAAAGAGGTAGCAAGAAATTCATTTGTAGATAAGGCTAAAAAATTAACTAAAAATAGGATAGCTCTTATGGATTCTTCGAGTGCAACTTATTATCTTACAGGCATGGGAAAAAGTGTTAATCAGATGCTTGGACAAGGATGGGAAGCATCTTCGACAGCTAGACAGATTTCTGCTGTTAATGAAGCATATGATTATGGAAATTATATGTTTATGTTTGACAGAATGAAAGAGCTCGGAGTTGATACAATTTGTTTTAATAAGTCCCTTCCTGCAGTTAGACCATATAATGGTCAAAAGCTTAGAGACGCCGCTTTTAAAAATGGATATGTAAGATTTAGTGACAATAAGAATTATTCAGCATATAGATTAAGAAATATTAAGTCTACTTTTGGTGTTATTTCAAAATATGACAGTCTTGCAATAGGAAGAGGAGCAATTCATATATCTTCAATGTTTCCTAGTGTTGAGACGGCAGACAGTGAATATGTAGATGAGTATTCTCTTAAAAAATTATTGTCTTATAAGTCTATATATTTAGCACAATTTAAATATAAGAATCTTGAGAAAGCAGAAAAACTCATAAAAGATGCGTCTGAAAAAGGAGTAAGGATTTATATCATAGCAGATGATATGCCTGTAAATCCTCATACTCGGACTACAAATTTCTTGGGTGTTGAAGCTATGAATATAAGCTTTGAAAATGCTTATCCTCTTATTCATACGGAAAGCTTCGGTAATTTTGCCACAAAACTTTTTGATGAAAGCATGACACATTGGTCAACAGTATATTTAAATAGGTTGGATAAAGTGCAAGGTTCAATTAGAGTTTTAGGTAAAAATTTAGGCATAATGGGAACCAAATATAATAAAAATATTCATTTCATAGGGCTTAACCTTACATATTTCTACGTAACGACAAAAGATAAAAATGTAGGGAAGCTGTTATCCCTTTATACGAAGAATTCATTTGACATATTGCCTAAGAGAAAGATTGTGCCGATAAAAGTAGAATATTTACCTAGAGAAATAAGAATTAAAGCTAATAATAATAATGTTAATACTACTATAGCAACTCATGATATGTTTGAAGGAAACTTTAAAGTTTCAAAGAGACTTGTTATTGTTAATAAAGGTGAAACAGTTATAAAAATGCATTATCCATACTTAAAACAAGGAATTGCAGTAACTGTTCTCGGAATAATATTCTTAATTATATTGGTTATAGCTCCGTGGAGTATGGTATCACATTCTAAGGATGATGATGGAATAGATAAAAAAGAAAGTAAAGAGAAAAATAATTGATTCACTAGTTAAGTTTATAACATTTTGCTCCGAAATAGATAGTAGATAGATGTTAACTATTAATGACATATGTTTCCAAGGAGGGTTATATGAGTCTTAATTTGAATTTAGGTTCTTCTTTATTAAATAAAAAATCTGATATCAGTGCTTTAGCAAATGTAAAAGCATCTGAAAATCATAAAAAAGAAGAAGTAAAAGTCGAGGAAAATAAAGATTTAGGCAAGGTCAAGGAAGATGTAAAAAATAGCGGTAAGGGAAAACTAAATGATGCAAAAAATGTAAAGGATGATGCCGTTATTTATGAAAAGTCAAAAGAAGTAAAATCAAATAAGCATGATATTTTTGAAGGTAAAGATTTAAAAAATCCTGAAGCAAGGCAAGCTATAATTGATAAGTTAAAAGCTGACCAAGAAGCTCAGCAAAAGAAACTTCTTGATATTGTAAGAAAGACGATTTCAGGGCAGGGAAACGCTATTGCATCAGCCGATGATATGTGGAAATTCCTCGCAAGCGGAAACTTTACAGTTGATGCAGCAACAAAAGCTCAAGCTAAGAAGGATATTGCAGAAGACGGATACTGGGGTGTTGAGCAGACATCAGATAGAATTCTTGATTTTGCAAAAGCATTAAGCGGGAACGATCCGAAGCAGGCTGATAAATTACTTAATGCTTTTAAGAAGGGATTTGACCAGGCAACTAAAGCTTGGGGAAAGAAGCTTCCGGATATTTCACAAAGAACTTATGATGCTGTTGTAAAGAAATTTGAAGCTTGGAAGAATAGCCAAGGTGACAGTGTTAATGAAAAAAATAAAGCATCTGACAAGGATAATGAGTCTAAAAGTGATTTAAAAGAAGTAAATAAAGATGTAAATAAAACTGAAGTATCTCCTAAGAAGAATAAATAGAGATATATGTAAGCTAAAAAAAGCAGGATATATAAAGACTTATACTAAATTGGACGTAAGTGGAAAATATAATATCTTTACCATAGAAAAATTTAGAAAAATAATATAATATGTATGTAGAAGAAAATCTGGCACAATTGTGGCAGATTTTTTTCAAAGCTTTTTAACATTTTTATAATTTCCTTAAAAGGAGGACAGCTTGAAGAAATATAAAAATATCGTTTTTGATATAGGAGATGTGCTTTTATCTTATAGGTGGAAGGATATGCTCATTAATGATTATGGAATGAACGAAAAAGATGCTCTTGAATTTGGAGAAGGGATTTTTACAGATCAAGTATGGAGAGATATGGACAGAGGTCTTCTTTCCATAGAAGGAGTAAAAAATCGATTTAGAGATGAAAAGAAAAAGTATGCCACCGTTTTATGCTGGTTTTTGGACAATGCAGAGCAGATGTCCATAGAAACTCCGGATATTTGGGAAAGGGTAAAAGAACTTAAGAAAAAAGGATATAAGATATACTTACTTTCAAATTATTGCCATGAACTTTTAAATAGACATTTAAAGAGTGCAACATTTTTAAACGATGTCGACGGAAAAATTATTTCAAGTGATTATGGAGTTGTAAAACCGGAAAGAAAAATTTACGAAATTTTATTGGATAAGTTTTCATTGAATCCTCATGATTGTATATTCTTTGATGACAGAAAAGAAAATATTGAAGGGGCAAAAGATGTGGGAATAGATGGCTTTTTAGTTGACGATATGACTAAGTTTAGAAATACTTTGGATGAACTTTTAGCAATGTGAATTATTTCATTGTTGAAACTTATCAAAAAAAGTATAATTAACTTAGTCATATAAAAAGAAAGGGAGCATATCGTGTTAAATAGTGAACTTAAAAAAATTGCCAACGAAGTTAGAAAAGGAATAATAACGGCTGTATATTCCGGTAAGTCGGGTCATCCGGGAGGATCTTTATCTGCAGCTGAGATATTTACTTTTTTATATTTTGAGGAGCTTAATATTGATCCTAAAAATCCGAATATGGAGAATAGAGATAGATTTGTACTGTCAAAGGGTCATACAGCACCGGGTTTATACTCAGTTATGGCTGAAAGAGGATTTTTCCCGACAGAAGAATTGAAAACTTTTAGGCATGTAGGAACAAGACTTCAGGGACATCCTTCTATGCGATGCTTACCTGGAATTGAAATGAGTACGGGATCACTCGGACAAGGAATTTCCGCAGCGTGTGGAATGGCACTTTCAGCAAAATTAAGACATAAAGATTATAGAGTATATACTCTCTTAGGTGACGGTGAAATAGAAGAAGGTCAAGTTTGGGAAGCAACTATGTTTGCTGCAGCAAAGAAGCTTGATAATCTTGTAATTATAGTAGATAACAATAATCTTCAGATTGACGGAACAATAGAAGAAGTTAATAGTCCATATCCTATAGATGAAAAATTTAAGGCATTTAATTGCCATGTAATAAATATTAAAGGCGATGATTTTGACGAAATAAGAGCTGCATTTAAAGAAGCAAGAGAAGTAAAGGGACAGCCGACTGTAATAGTCATGAAAACTATAAAAGGAAAAGGTGTATCATTTATGGAAAATGAAGTTTCATGGCATGGGAAAGCTCCTAATGATGAACAATATAAAGAAGCAATGGAAGAACTTGAAAAAAATGGGGAGGCACTTTAATGGAAGATATAGCAACAAGAATAAGTTATGGTAATGCATTAAAGGAACTCGCAGAGGAATGTGATAATTTAGTCGTTCTTGATGCTGATTTGTCGGGAGCTACAAAGACTTGTATATTTAGCGAAAAATATCCAAAAAAGTTTATAGATTGCGGAATTGCAGAATCCAATATGATGGGAATTGCTGCAGGACTTGCAACAACAGGAATGATACCTTTTGCAAGTACTTTTGCTATGTTTGCGGCAGGACGAGCATATGAACAGATAAGAAACTCAATCGGATACCCACATCTTAATGTAAAGATAGGAGCAACGCATGCCGGAATAAGTGTAGGAGAAGATGGAGCATCTCATCAATGTATAGAAGATTTGGCTCTTATGCGAGAAATCCCTGGAATGGTAGTTATAAATCCTTCGGATGATATAGAAGCAAGACAAGCTGTGAAAGCTTCTGCAAAGTATGAAGGACCTGTATATTTAAGATTCGGACGTTTCCCTGTCCCTATTGTAAATAAAGAAGATTATAAATTTGAAATTGGAAAAGGAACAATTTTAAAAGAAGGGAAAGATCTTACAGTTGTTGCAACAGGGCTTTGCGTTTCGAGTGCTTTAGAAGCTGCAAAAAAGCTTCAAAGCGAAGGTGTGTCATGTGAGGTTATTAATATAAGTACAATAAAGCCTTTAGATAAAGAGATTATTATAAAATCTGTAAAGAAGACAGGAAAAGTTCTTACAGCTGAAGAACATAGCATAATCGGAGGACTTGGAAGTGCTGTTGCAGAGTGTCTTTCTGAAGAATGTCCTACAAAATTAAAGAGAGTCGGAATTTATGACAGATTTGGAGAATCAGGAAGTGCAAAAGAACTTATTCATAAGTATGGTCTTGACGCTGAAGGAATATATAAAGAAATAAAAGAATATTTGAAAAAGTAATTTATTTTTATAAAAGGGTATAAAAAAGAGCTGCTAACGGGATTCGGACCCGTGACCTCCGCCTTACCAAGGCGACGCTCTACCGACTGAGCCATAGCAGCATTTTTGATTGCCAAAATAAAATACCATAATGAGTAAAAAGTGTCAAGAATAATAAAAAAGTACTCAAAATAATAAAAAAGTACCAAAAATAATAAAAAAGTACCCAAATAAGAAAAATAGTATTAAAATATGAATAAAGATATTTAAGATAATATGAAATATTTAAGATAATATGAAATATTGATGTGGGAGATAAAAGATGACAATCACAATTATCGGAAGAGATAATAAAATTTTATATCATGATGTTATAAAGAAAGTTTATGATAGTGATAATTCTTTTAAAAAGATTCTTGAAGACAAAGAAAAAAAGGTAGAGGGACAGGATAAAAGTGCAGCGGTTTCTCCTATAGATAATAAAAAAGAAGCTAATGTAAAACATGTTGTAAGTCCTGACGAAGGCCCTTTAGATAATAAGAATATAGAAATAAATCAAAAACCTATTGTTGTTCCTGATGAGTTACTTCCAATTTTTAAAGAAGCAGCAGAAAAGTATGATATTGATGAAGGAATATTAATAGCTCTTGCTAAACAAGAATCAAATTTTCACAAAAATTCTGTAAGCTCTGCGGGAGCTGTAGGAATTATGCAGCTTATGCCGAAAACAGCTGAAGCACTTGGCGTTAAAAATTCCTATGATCCGAGGGAAAATATAATGGGAGGTGCTAAACTTTTATCGGGGCATTTAAAGAAATACGATGGAAATCTTTCACTTGCTCTTGCAGCATATGGTGCAGGAGGAGGAGCAGTACATAAGTATGGAGGTATTCCGCCATATAAAGAGACAAAGGGACATATACCAAGAGTATTATCCAATTTTGCAAGAGGTTATAGAAGTGAGTCGAGTAAGGAAGTAAAAAGACCAAAAGCCAGCTATCTTTTTGACCAGATTCTTAAATATAAAGAAACTAAAGGCTCTGCTTTTCAGGAAGGAGTGACAGTTACTGAAAGGCAAAAGGGCGATTTGATAAATCTTATAAATCTTGCTCTGAATTATAAAAAGTAAATTCAGAGTTAAAAATATACATTAAATTAAGAAAAGAAAGAACTACAAAGACTTTATTTTTAGCAAAAGAAATGCTTCTTTAGATTCTTTGCAGTTCTTCCTTTTTTAATTTAAAATAAATTCTTTTTTATTTTAGTAACTTGATAGTTATTTTTTTCGACAGCTTCTTTTAATATATTATCTTCTATATCTTCATTAAGCTTTACAACTGCTTTCCCGGATTTTGGATTTACAGAAGCTTTTTCAACTTGTGATAATTCCATAAGTGAGTTTTTAACTTTCATAGCACAGTTATTACATTTCATTCCGCTTATATATATAGTTTTTTTCATGCTTTTTTCCTTTCAAATTAAGTCTTAATGCATTTAAAGTAACAGATATTGATGATAAACTCATGAGAATGGAGCTTAACATCGGAGTGATTTCAAAATTGAAATTAAAAATACGTTGGTATATTCCAATTGCAAGTGGAATACATAAAGCATTGTAAAAGAACGATAAAAATAGGTTCTCTTTTATATTTTTTATAGTTGCTTTACTTATATTAATAGCAGATATAACGCTTCTTAGATCACTTTTTTCAAGTACGATGTCAGCTGAGTCTATTGCTATGTCGCTTCCATTTCCTATAGCAATACCAATATCCGAAGCTATAAGTGACGGAGCATCATTTATTCCGTCGCCTACCATTATAACTTTTCCTTTTTTCTTTAAATCCTTTATGACATTCTGTTTTTCATCCGGCATAACATCCGATATGATGGAATCTATACCTACTTTCTTTCCTATGAATGCAGCGGTATTTTTGTTATCTCCTGTAAGCATATTAACAAACATTCCCATTTTTTTAAGCATTATTATGGCGTTAAGGCTTTCATCTTTTACTTTATCCGAAACATATATTACACCTAAAAATTGATTTTCGGTAGAAAATAGGATAGGAATTTTTCCTATTTTTGAAAATTCTTCCATTTGTATAAGAATAGAATCCGGGATAGCTATGTTTAATTTTTCAAGAAGAAGTGATTTATTTCCTGCATAAATTTTTTTTACAAAATCGGCTTCTGAAGTTTCATTTGTCGTAGTAATAGAGTCTCTTAAAACTTCTCCTGTAACTCCATTTCCCGGTAATGCTTTAAAATCCTTAAGATTTAGAGATTTTACATTATGCTCTTTTAAATAATTATAAATTGCTTTTCCTATAGGATGTTCACTCTTACTTTCTAAGGCAAGTGCATAGGATAAAAGAGTATCTTTTTTTATTCCATTTTCACAAATTATATCAGTTACAATAGGCTTTCCATAAGTTATTGTACCTGTCTTATCGAATACTATGATATTGGCTTTACCGGTATTTTCAAGAGATGATGCATTTTTAAATAAAATTCCTTCCTTAGCAGCTTTTCCATTTCCAACCATGATAGAAAGAGGAGTTGCAAGCCCTAAAGCACATGGACATGAAATTAAAAGAACAGATATAGCTCGTTTTAAAGCAAAGCTGAAAGGCATTTTTAAAAAGATGTAGACTACAAAAGTAAGAATAGCAAGAAATATGATGGAAGGAACAAAAATATAGGATATTTTATCTGCAATTCTTGCAATAGGAGCTTTACTTTCGGAAGAATCAATAACAAGGTTAATGATTTTCGAAAGTGTTGTATCGTTTCCGATTCTTTTTGATTTTACTTTTATAAATCCGGAGTAATTTATAGTTCCGCTTTGTACAAAATCGCCTTTTCTTTTATCTTTTGGAACACTTTCTCCTGTTAAAGCAGATTCATCTATTGAAGCTTCTCCTTCTAAGATGATGCCATCTACAGGAATTTTTTCGCCGGGTCTTATAATTAAAATATCGTCAAGATTGATATCTTCAATTTTAATAGTTTTTTCTTCACCATTTTTTAAAATGCATGCAGTAGTAGGTGATAAATCAATAAGAGATTTTATTGCATTTTTAGTTTTATCTTTAGAATATGATTCAAGCATTTTTCCTAACGTTACGATTGTAGGAATCATAGCCGATTCTTCAAAAAAGATATGAGTCATAAAAATTTTATGAACGGTATCAGAATCATTTTTAGATATAGCAAAAAAAAGTAAAGCTGCTTCGAAAAAGCTGTATAAAAATGAACTTAAAGAGCCGATTGCAATAAGAGAATCCATGTTAGGATTTAAATGAAATAGTCCTTTAAAGCCATTTATGAAGAAAATTTTATTTATAAATAAAATCAAAAATGAAAGTGTAGCTTCAATTAATGTTAGAATTTCCGGTTTATTAATTTCGCTCGGTATAGGATAATGAAGCATATTTCCCATAGAAAAGTACATAAGTATCATAAGTAATACAAAAGAAAAAATGAATCTTTTATATAGGATTTTAATTTCATTATGATTAAATAATTTTACTGAATTGTTATACGATCTAACATTTATCTGTGACAGATTATCTTTTGAGGACAAATTATCTTTTGAGGACAAATTATCTTTTGAGGATAAATTATCTTTTGAGGATAAATTATATTCTTTGCCTAAATCTTCTTCGAGAGGAGATGCATAATATCCGGCTTTTTTTATGGACTTTATTAAATTTTTTTCGTTAAAATCTCCCTCGACTTTCATTTCGTTTGTAAGAAGGCTTACATTTACCTTTGTAACGCCTTTAACTTTTTTTGCTGCTTTTTCTACATGAAGCTGACAGGAACTGCATGACATCCCGTCTATTTTATATTTTTTCATTTAAATCTCCTAAAAGTCATAATCTGGTTAAAGCTATATAAAACTTAATCAAAAAATAAATATTTTGAAACAAATTTGAAATATATAGTTTCATTTTTCCTTAAATTTTGTTATCATTTACAGGGTTATTGATGTTTTTAAAAGTATCTTCTTTATATTATACAACATCGGTAAATTGTTTTAAAAATTGTTTTGAAAGGCTGGAAGGAATGCAGTTAAAAAAACTTGTAATTAATCAATCATTATTAAAAAAAGTTTCCTTATTCTTTTTCCTTTTTTTAATGACATTTATTTTAGTAAAAAGGAGTGACAAGGCGTCAGATATTGTTAGTCAGCAGCAGATTAATTCTTATAATCAAGGATGGAATAAAGTAGGAAATACTTGGATTTATATTAATCAGGATAAAAATCTTGCTAAAGGTTTTTCCGATATTAATGGAAATAGATATTATTTTGACGATAGCGGTGCTATGCAAATAGGCTGGCAGACTATTGATGGAAAATGGTATTACTTTAATTCAAGCGGAGTTATGAGTACCGGTTGGACAAAAGTAAAAAACAACTGGTTTTATATGGATAAAGATGGAGTAATGCTTAAAGGAATCATTGAAGTTAATGGTAATAAGTATTACATGGCAGAAAATGGTGCTATGCAAATAGGCTGGCAGACTATTAATGGAAAATGGTATTACTTTAATTCAAATGGAGCTATGAATATCGGTTGGATCAAATCAAGAAACAACTGGTTTTATATGGACAAAGACGGAGTAATGAAAGTAGGACTTTGTGAAATAAATGGAAGCAAGTATTACTTTGAACAAAGCGGAGCTATGGCGAGCGGCTGGAAATTAATCGACGGAACATGGTATGTATTTCATGATTCAGGTGCAATGAATACCGGTTGGGAATATTGCAATGGATACTGGTATCATATGGGTGAAAATGGAGCCATGCAGAAAGGCTGGATTCAAGTTAACGGCTGTTGGTATTACCTCGATGCAGTAAGCGGTGTAATGCAAAAGGGATGGATTAATCTTGGAGGTACTTATTTCTATGCTACATCTACAGGAGCTATTCAAGTAGGATGGGCTTATATCGGAGATAAGTGGTATTACTTCAATCCTAACGGAGCTATGGCTACAGGAAAAACGAGAATCGGTGATAAAAATTACTTCTTCTTATCATCAGGTGAATGGATTAAAAATCCTTTAGGTATTGATGTATCCAAATACCAAAGAGATATTGATTGGGGACAAGTAAGTAACAATGTAAGCTATGCAATTATTAAAGCACATGGACAAACAGGAGAAGATCCTTATTATTCAGCTAATATGAAAGGTGCAAAGCAGAATGGAGTTCCTGTCGGAGTTTATTCTTATACTTATTCTACAACAGTAGAGCAGGCAACAAATGAAGCAAATGCTGTAGTTCAACTCGTAAATAGAGAAGGAGGAGTTGATCTTCCTATATACTTTGATATAGAAGATGCTGCTCAAAGAGATTTGGATATTCAGTCAAGAACAGACCTCGTTAATGCATTTTGTAATGTAGTAAGAAATTCTGGATATAGACCGGGCGTATATGCAAGTATGAATTGGTTTAATCATTATATTGATATGGATCAGATTCCTTCTGATGTATCTATATGGTGTGCAAGATATAGTTCAAAAGAGCCTAATATAAAGAGACCTTGTGAAATTTGGCAATATTCAAGCACGGGAACAATTCCGGGAATTGCAGGAAATGTTGATTTGGACTGGACAATGTAAAAATTAGTGATTCTTTTATAATGTAGACATTAAAAACCGATTTATTAAATATTTTTATTTAGTGAGTCGGTTTTTTGTTTTGCGAAAAAAGTATTATTATGTTATATTTTTATTGTTATTAAAGCGTAAAATCGGCGGAGGAAATTATTATGGCAGATAAAAATTTTAAAATTCGTGAAGGAATTGAAGTAACTGAGGAAGTACTTGAAACTATTTCGGGAATTGCAGCTCTTGAAGTTGAGGGAGCAAGCGCTTTACATGGAAATATAACATCAAAGAATATATATAAAAGTGGAAAGAATAAAATAAGAAGAGCAGTAAATGTTTTATCAAATGATGAAAACACAGTATCTGTAAGACTTAGTATATCAATTAAATATGGATATTCAGTTATGGATGTTACTAAAAAGATTCAGGAAAAAGTTAAGAATGCAGTTGAAAGTACGACAGATTTAAAAGTAAATTCCGTAGACGTAAAAGTATCATCGGTTCAGATGAATTAAAATAGTAAAATCATCAGCATATTGGGAGAATAGAACCATGACAAGACATGAAATTCGTGAAGAAATAATGAAAATTATTTTTCAATTAAATTTTTATGATAAGGATAGTATAAAGGAGCAAATCGATTCATATTTTGATAGCGGTGAAATTTTCAATGATGAAGATAATGAAAAAACTTTTTCTGAAACAGATAAAGAAGAAATAGAAGAAAAGGTTTTGGATATAATAAAAAATCAAGATAAAATTGATTCTCTTATCGACAAAGTTGCAGAAGGATGGAAAGTTTCCAGAATGGCAAAAGTGGACCTTAGCATTTTAAGAATTTCATTCTATGAAATTGAGATAGAAAAACTTCCAGTAGGAGTAGCAATAAATGAAGCAGTTGAACTTGCTAAGGATTTTGGCTCCGATAACTCTCCTTCATTTGTAAATGGAGTTTTAGCAAGGTTTGTAAAAAATGACGAAAAATAATCCCATTACAGTATCACAATTGAATCATTATCTAAAAGGTATTGTAGATGAAGACCCTAATTTAAGACATATTTTTATAAAAGGTGAAATATCGAATCTTAAATATCATAATTCGGGTCATATTTATTTTACTTTAAAAGATAATAAAAATCAGATTTCCGGAATTATGTTTAAAGGAAACACTGGAGAAGGCTTAACCTTTAGATTAAAAGACGGAGATAAAGTAGTTATTACAGGATATATATCTATTTATGAGCAAAATGGAAGATGCCAAATTTATGCACAGAAAATAGAACTTGAAGGAACTGGAGATTTATTTAAAAGATATGAAGAATTAAAACAGGAGCTTTTAAAAAGTGGAATGTTTGATGAAAAGTATAAGAAACCGCTTCCTTACTATGCAAAGAAAATAGGAATAGTTACTGCACCAACGGGAGCTGCTATAAGAGATATTATACATATTTCAAAATCAAGGAATCCATATATATCTCTTGTTTTATATCCTGCATTAGTTCAGGGAAAAGATGCAAGTGCATCTATTGTTAAAGGAATAGAGATGCTTAATAAAATAGATTGCGATGCAATTATTGTAGGACGTGGTGGAGGATCTATTGAAGATCTTTGGGCTTTTAATGAAAAAATTGTAGCAGACGCCATTTTTAAGAGTAAAATTCCTATTGTTTCGGCTGTTGGGCATGAAACAGACACTACAATCTCAGATTTTGTCGCAGATAAAAGAGCTTCAACTCCTTCTCATGCTGCTGAAATTTTAGTAAGACCTATTAAAGAAATTGAAGATAGAATTTCCCTTGATAAGAAGAATCTTTTTGAGAAGATATTTAAAGCGGTTTTTGAAAATAAAAAAGCAACTGAATTATATTACGCAAGACTTAAAGCCCTTTCACCTGAAAGTAAGATTAAGCTTTATAAGAGTAAAATTATAAGTATAAAGGATAATTTATTTAAAACTTTTGATAAATGTCTATATTTATCAAAATATAGACTTGAAAAAGATTTATGTATTTATGACAAAATGAGAGAAAAGCTTGAAGAGTCAAAAGTAAAGCTTAGGATGTATGCAAATAAGATTGATGCATCATCTCCTTTAAAAAAATTATCGTCAGGTTATGCTTATCCTGAAAATGAAAAAGGAAAGCATATATCTTATGCTAAAGATATAAAGATAGGAGATAATATAATATTTACTTTTGAGGACGGAAATGTAAGGACAAAGGCTTTGGATGTTAAGCTTATAGATTATAAAAATGAAAAATAAATAAAATAAATGTAAGAATATTTATGAAAATTTATTAATAATAAAGTTTAAACTTACTTTTCATATGATATAAAGGAGATAGAATATTTACTATGGATAATGATAAAACAAATGAAAAAGCTATAGATAAAAATTCAAATTTAAGTTCAGATAAAAAAGACTTATCTCTTGAAGATACTTTTCAAGAAATAGAAGATGTTATTAAGAAGATGGAAGATAAGGAGCTTTCTTTAGATGCATCCTTTAAACTCTTTAAGAATGGTACTGACCTCATAAGAAAATGCAATGATAAAATAGACAAAGTAGAAAAAGAAGTTCAGATTATAAAAGAGTCAGGAGAATTATCAGATTTTACTGTAAAAGAGGAATAAATTTGAATAAAAGTTTTGATATAAAAGAAGAACTTGAAATAAGAAAAAAAGAAGCGGATGAAATTATAAAGACTTTTTTGCCTAAAGAAGAAGGATATCAGAGGATAATTATGGAAGCTATGAATTATAGTGTTCTTGCAGGCGGAAAGAGACTTAGACCGATTCTTATAAAAGAAACAGGAAAAATTTTTAAAGATAAATATGGTTTTAAGCAGCATCAGAAAAAAGATATAGAAATCTTTATGGCTGCTATTGAAATGATACATACTTATTCGCTTGTTCATGATGACTTGCCGGCTATGGATAATGATATTCTAAGACGAGGCAAGAAAACTACACACGCAAAATATGGAGAGGCATTCGGCGTTTTAGCCGGGGATGCACTCTTAAATTATGCATTTGAAACTATGATAAAAGTGTTTTCTTTTGTACAAAATGAAGATGAGAGAATAAGAAATGTAAAAGCTATGGGAATTCTTTCAAAAAAAGCTGGAATTTATGGTATGATAGGCGGTCAAGCTGTAGATGTAGAAGGAAAAGAGTTAAAGTCTTTAGAAGAAGTGCTATTTTTGTATGAAAAGAAAACTGCATGCTTAATAGAAGCAGCTATGATGATCGGTGCAATTCTTTCGGGAGCTAGTGAAAATGAAGTAAAAATAGTTGAAAGAATAGGTCATAATGTTGGAATAGCTTTTCAGATAGAAGATGATATATTGGATATTTCGGGAGATTCAAAGAAGACTGGAAAGTCTACAGGAAATGACAACAAGAATGATAAAGTAACTTATGTTTCACTTAATGGACTTAAAAAATCAAAAGAGGATATTTTGATGCTTACAAATGAAGCAAAGAATCTTATGGATAAGCTGCCTAAAAGAAATGAATTTTTGGATAATCTTTTTGCTTACTTAACAATGAGAGAGGCATAAGAATAGATGAATATTATGGCTTTAGATAAAATAAAAGCTCCTAATGATATAAAAAAATTATCAAAAGAAGAGATACTTTCGCTGCCTGAAGAAATACGACAATTTATAATTAATAATTTATCCGAAACAGGAGGACACTTAGGACCCAACTTGGGAGCTGTGGAACTTACGATTGCACTTCACCTTTGTCTTAATTTTCCTAAAGATAAACTTATATTCGATGTTTCTCATCAAAGCTATACACATAAAATTTTAACGGGAAGAAAAGACGAGTTTAAAACATTAAGACAATTTAATGGAATGTCCGGATTTTTAAATCGAGATGAAAGTGACTGTGACGCTTTCGGGACAGGACATGCATCTACTTCAATATCTGCAGGGCTTGGAATGGCTTATGCTCGGGATATAGAAAAAAAAGATTATAAAGTGGTTTCAGTTATTGGAGACGGAGCACTTACAGGAGGACTTGCACTTGAAGGGATTAATAATGCATCAAATCTTAAATCAAATTTCACAATTATTTTAAATGATAATACAATGTCCATTTCAAAGAATGTAGGAGGTATGAGCCTTCATCTTTCAAAGCTTCGTACTTCGGAGGCTTATATGGACTTAAAGAAGGATATAACGACTTCAATTGGAAAAATCCCTTATCTTGGAAGAACAATTGTTAAAAATATTGGAGTTACAAAAACACTTTTAAAACAGCTTTTGATTCCGGGTATGCTTTTTGAAGAGCTTGGAATCATGTATTTAGGACCTGTAGACGGTCACGATATAAAAAAAATGGTATCGGTTATAAGAAGAGCTTTGTCTGTAAAAGGGCCAGTAATCGTGCATGTAGTTACTAAAAAAGGGAAGGGATACCTTCCTGCTGAAAAGCATCCGGCAAGATTTCATGGAACTTCTCCTTTTGACTTAAAGACAGGTATTCCAATATCAAGAGAAAAAGCGACATATACGGACATCTTTTCTACAGTTATAAAGAAAATGGGTGAACGTGACGAAAAGGTTGTAGCTGTAACAGCTGCAATGGAAATTGGAACGGGACTTAAGAGATTTCATAACGCTTTCCCTGATAGATTTTTCGATGTTGGAATAGCTGAGGAGCATGCAGTAACATTTTCGGCAGGACTTTCCGCAAGCGGACTTAAGCCGATATTTGCTGTATATTCAACATTTCTTCAAAGAGCATATGATGAAATCCTTCATGATGTCTGTATACAAAGACTTCCGGTAATTTTTGCTATTGACCATGCAGGAATAGTTGGAGCGGATGGAGTTACTCATCAGGGAATTTTTGATATATCCTATTTACTTACTATTCCTAACATGGTTATTATGGCTCCTAAAAATAAATGGGAATTTTCAGATATGATTAAATTTGCATTTAAAGAAGGAAAGCCGATTGCTATAAGATATCCAAAGGGAGAAGCGTATTGCGGACTATCGGATTTTAGAAGCCCTATTAAACTTGGAAAATCAGAGGAGCTGTATGAGGGGCAAGATGTACTTATTTTTGCATTAGGATCTATGGTTTCTATAGGAGAAAAAGTTAGAAATATATTATTAGAAGACAGTATAGATATAGGACTTACAAATGCAAGATTTGCATCACCTTTGGATGAAGATTATTTATTAAAAAAATCAAAAAAATATAAGATAATCGTTACCATGGAAGAAAATGTAAAAAGCGGAGGATTCGGAGAACATATAACAAAATTTTTATGTGATAGCGGATATAAAGGTAAAATATTAAATATAGCACTACCTGATGAATTTGTACCGCACGGAAGTAGAAATGTGTTGCTTAAGCATTTAGGAATGGATGAAAAAACTGTAGCAGAAAAAATAAAAGAAGTATATAAATCAATTTAATAATGAAATTATAATCACAATTTTTTATAATTATAATAATATGAAATTATAAAAAAATATATAAATAGGTCAAATAAATGAAAGAAAGATTGGATATTTTAGTTGTAAAAAAGGGATTTTTTTCGTCAAGAGAAAAAGCGAAAGCTGCAATTCTTGAAGGAAATATCTTTGTCGATGGAGTAAGAGAAGATAAAGTTGGAATGAAATTTAAAGAGGATTCCGAAATTGTCTATAAAGGCAAAGATATGCCATTTGTGAGTAGGGGAGGATTTAAATTAAAGAAGGCAGTAGATGTTTTCTCTTTAAATTTGAACGAAAAAGTCTGCATGGATATAGGAGCATCAACAGGAGGATTTACTGATTGCATGCTTCAAAATGGTGCAAAAAAAGTTTTTTCAGTTGATGTAGGATATGGACAGTTCGATTGGCGGCTTAGAAATGACGAAAGAGTTGTTTGCATGGAAAAAACTAACATAAGATATGTTACAAGAGATGACATAAAAGAAGAACTTGATTTTGCATCCTGCGATGTTTCATTTATATCTTTAACTAAAATATTGGAGCCTGTAAGTCTTCTTTTAAAAGAAAAAGGAGAAATGGTGTGTCTTATAAAACCGCAATTTGAAGCAGGCAAAGAAAATGTTGGTAAAAATGGAGTTGTTAGAGATAAGAAAGTACAAAAAGAAGTTATAGAAAAGGTATATGATTTTTCTATAGAAAAAGGATTTGTCCCTATTGATCTTTCATTTTCTCCAATAAAGGGGCCTAAAGGAAATATAGAATTTTTGATTTATTTAAAAAAGAACTCAAAAGAAGAGCCGTTCAATAGAAAACGCATTGCATCAGTTGTGGATGAAGCACATGAGGAACTTATGAAATGAAAAATTTTATTGTTTTTTCAAGAAATGATTCTGAGGAAATAGAAAATATTATTTTAAAAATTGAATCCTTAATAAAAGAAAAAGGTGGAAAAGTAAAAAAATTAGTAAGTAAAGATGATATTTTTGATTTATCTTTAAAAAAACAGGGCTTTGAAGCTATAATTGCAGTCGGCGGAGACGGAACTATGGTTTATGCTTCAAAAGCAAGTAGATTTTGCGATATTCCCGTTATAGGAGTTCATAAAGGACATTTGGGATATCTTTGTGATATTGATGAAAAATCTCTTGAAAAAGGAATAAGAAAACTTCTCGTAAATAATTTTGATATTGAAGAAAGAATGATGCTTTGTGCAGATATACAAAGTGAAATTAGAGAAAAGAAAATAGTATCTAAAAATGAAATATTAAGCAAAAAAGATAAGTTTAAGGATAGTTATTTCGGGCATACTGCTCTAAATGATGTAGTTATTTCTAAAAAGCAAAACACGAGTGTTATAAATTTGTCCATTTATGTAAATGGAAGATATTTATATAGTTATAATTGTGATGGTATGATTTTTGCTACACCTACAGGATCTACAGCATATAATCTCTCTGCAAACGGCCCTATTGTGGATCCTGATACGAAACTTATACTTCTAAATCCGATAAATCCTCATACATTAAATTCAAGAACGATTGTATTAGATAAAGACAGTGTGATTGAGGTTTTGCTTAATAAGAGATATGCAGAAAGAGAAGAGTCAGCTGATGTAGTTTTAGACGGAGAATATCGAGAAGTTTTACATTGCAATGAAAAACTTATTGTAAAAAGAGCTGATACTACTGCTAAAATGATAAGATTCTCGAAGACAAGCTTTTTAAAGAGAATAAGAAAAAAGTTTAGTGATGCATAGAACTTAAAATATTAAAATGAGTGGAGTTGCGTAGCGTAATATTAGTTAGGGGAAATATTTAATGCTGGAAAGTATTCATATAAAAAATTTCGCACTTATTTCAGATGAAGAAATATTTTTTGATAAGGGACTTAATATTTTAACCGGAGAAACAGGTGCAGGTAAATCTATTATTTTCGGGGCGTTAGGTTTAGCTTTAGGCGATAAATTTAATAAGGACAGTGCAAAAGATGAAAATACAGAGACATTTATAGAAGCTGTTTTTTCTGTACAAGACTTAAAGCTTAAGGAAAAGCTTGAAGATCTTTCAGTTGATATGGAGGATGATCAGGTTATTTTAACGAGGAAAATTTCAAATCAAAGATCAAGATCTTTAATAAATGGAGAAAATGTTCCTTTAAAAAAACTTTCAAAAGTAGGAGAACTTTTAATAGATATTTATGGTCAGCATGAATATCAAAGCCTTATGAAAGCACAAAATCACCTTTCTATTATTGATGATTTTGGGAAAAGTGAAATAGAGCCTGTAAAAGAAAAGGTAAAAAATATTTTTGATGAGTGGAAAAAGTTACAAGAAGAACTTAATAAGTCATATTCTGATGAAAAAGAAAGAGAAAAAGAACTTTTATATTTAGATCATGAGATAGAAGAAATTGAGTCGGCAAATCTTAAAATAGGAGAAGATACGGAGCTTGAAGACAAATTTAAGAAAATGAATAATTTTAAAAGGATTATGAGCTCTGTAAATGAAGCATATGAAAAGACTGGAGATAATGGAATTTCAAGTCTTATAAGCGATGCAATTTCTAATATGAAAAATGCAGTAAATTATGATGAAGCTTTAAACGACGATTTTAATATTTTAAGCGATGTTGAAAGCCTTATAAATGATTTTAACCATAATATAAAGGATTATATTATGGATTCTTCTTTTGACGAAGAAGAATTTGAATTTATAGAAAAAAGACTAGATATAATAAATGATTTAAAAAATAAATATGGTTATACTATAGAGAATATACTTTCTTCCCTTTCTTACAAGAAAAAGAAAAAAGGAGAAATCGAAAATTACGATACATATTTGGAAAATTTAAAGGAAAATATTAAGTTAGTAGAAAAAGAATATTTTAAGGAAGCAAAAAAACTTTCCGATTTTCGGAAAAAATATATAGATATTCTTTTAAAAGATGTAAAAAAATCTATGGAAGAACTTAATTTTTCAAATACGGCTATTTCTCTTCCTTTAGAGGAATCAGAAACACCTTTAAGAAATGGGATTGACAGCGGAGAATTTTTGGTATCATTAAATAAAGGGGAGCCTATTAGACCTTTAAGAGAGGTGGCATCCGGAGGAGAACTTAGTAGAATAAGTCTTTCCATTAAGACATCAGTATCAAACTATAGCGATATAAAAACTCTAATATTTGATGAAATCGATGCCGGAATAAGCGGCCGAACTGCACAAAAGGTTGCACAAAAACTTGCAATTTTAGGAAAGAAAGCACAGATTATCTGCATTACGCATCTTCCGCAAATAGCAGTTATGGCGGATAAGCATTATGTTGTAGAAAAAATTGAAAATAATAATTCTACAATTTCCTTTATAAAACAACTCTTTAATAATGATAGAGTTGTAGAAATCGGTCGGCTTTTAAGCGGAGATGATATAACTGAAATTACAAGAGACAATGCTAAAGAAATGCTTAAGAATGCGGAAAATTTTAAAAATAGCTAAAAAGACATAAAAAAGAGCTTCGAATCGGACTTGAACCGACGACCCCTTCATTACGAGTGAAGTGCTCTACCAACTGAGCTATCGAAGCATCCTAATTATTATATACAACTGAACTTATTAATGCAAATTATTTTGAAAAAATGTATAATAGAAGAGGCTTAGAATTTTGAAAGGAACCTTTATCAATGGGGAAAAATGTTATAAATAAATTAAAATCTTATCCTTTTATAAATAAAATTATTGAAAAAAAAGTACTTATTGCGGCTTTTTTTCTTGGTATTATATTGATAGGCGTTGTAACGATAAATACAATGCTTCTTTTAGCTCCGGTATTTAAATCGATATTTGTAGCGGTTATGGTAGTTATACTTTTTTATCAGTTAAAAAATAGTCCTATGTGGGTACACGCAGGAATTCTTATTGTGTTAATATTAGTAGGTATTTATTATACTAAAGCACTATTTATGCTTCTTAACTGTGCTATATATGTTGCAACACTCATTGCCTTTTATATGCTAAAAAAAGAAGGTATATAACAATATAAAAAAGATAAAAAAAGGAATAATAAAATTAATTAAAAGATATGAATAGAGTAAATTATCAAAAAAAACTTGATGAAATGATAGAACAGTTTAAAGAGCAAAATCTTATTCCTCATATCCTCATACATAGTTGTTGTGCTCCGTGCAGTAGTTATGTACTTGAGTATATGACTCAATATTTTCGGATAACAGATTTTTACTATAATCCAAATATTGAACCGAAAAAGGAATATGATAAAAGAGTAAAGGAACTTGAAAAATTGCTAAATAAAATGGAGCTTAAAAATCCGGTTGATTTTGTTGTAGGAGATTATGATAATGAAGCATACAAAGAGGCGGTAAAATTTTTTGAAGGAGAGCCGGAAGGCGGGAAAAGGTGTAGTTTATGTTTCCATATGAGACTTTCCGAAGCTGCAAAGAAAGCTAGGGAACTTGGAATTAAATATTGCACGACAACTCTTACAATAAGTCCTCTTAAAAATGTTGAACTTATAAATAGAATCGGGAAAAGTGTTTCACAAAAATATGGAGTTACCTGGATTCCTTCAGAATTTAGACGAAAAGGAGGATTTCAAAGGTCTATAGAGCTTTCTAGAAAGTATGATTTATATAGGCAAAACTATTGCGGATGTATTTTTTCAAAGTTTGAGATAGATGAGAAAAGAAGGATGAAAGAAGAGGCTCTTCTTAACGGAGAAATAATAACATAATTAACAAGACAAAAGAATTTGGTGAGTAAAAATTCTCTTAAAGCTATAGGAGAAGGTAATGTTAAAAGTATATACGACAGAGCAAAAAAAACTGGAACAATTATATAGAGAAGATAAAAATAATATAACGCTTTTATATGGAAATATTGATTCGGGAAAAGATTCTTTTATTAAAAATTTCCTTAGCGATAAAGAATATTTCTATTACGATGCAAGAAATATTTCTCCTAAGGAACAGAAAAAAATTTTTATAAAAGAGTTTAATGATTATTTTCACATAAATATAGGAGAATGCGATTATCAGGAATTACTTAATAAAATAAGGTTTTATCCGAGAAATAAAATGATTATAGTTCTTGATAATTTTCAAAATATGATAAAAGATCAGAAGGAATTTCTTGATTTTATCGTAACTTTATATGAAAGCGATATATTTAAAAATAGGGTTATGTTCCTTCTTTCAGTCTCAGGGACAGTAAAAGTTTTTAATGAAAAAGAATTTATAAATCATAAGATTTTTAAAGAGATAGATGAAAAGATAAAGCTTTCTTATGTTTCTTTTCTTGAAATGGTAAGAACATTTCCAAAGTTTTCAGTAATTGATGCTGTAGCAACATATTCGATAATAGGAGGAGCTTATTCTTATATTGAAAAATGGGATGAGAATTTATCGACAAAAGATAATGTTATAAAACTTTTACTTAATAAAGATGGACTTTTACGACATGAAGCTGAGAGATTTTTGCATCAGGAACTTAGAGAGCTTTCATCTTATAATACGATACTTTATTCTATTGCGAAGGGAAATCATAAGCTTAATGATATTTTTAAGGATACAGAATTTTCAAGAGCAAAAATTTTAGTATACTTAAAAAATCTTACGGAATTTGACGTTGTAAAAAAGATTGTTTCTTTTGATAGTGGTGGATGGGATAATGCAAAGAAGGGAATATATCGAATTTCAAATAATTTCCTTAATTTTTATTTCACATTTATTTATCCGAATTTATCAAAGCTTAATATTATGAAAGAGGATAAATTCTATGATAAATATATAAAAGATAATCTTTATGACTTTATGAAACAGACTTTTGTTAAGGTTTGTGGTGAATATATTTTCCTTATGAATATGATGGGGAAAATGCCTATTAAGGTAGAAAAGATGGGAACTTGGATAGGAAAGAATGGAACTATTGATATAGTTTGCCAAAATGATATTAGAGAAAATGTCATTGTTTCTTGCCATTGGGAAGATAATAAAATGCAGAAAGAAGCATATGATAAGCTAATTTTACTATCAAAAGAAGCAAGGCTTAAACCAAAATCTGTATATTTATTTTCCACTACCGATTTTTCGGATGAGCTTAAAAATTTATCGAAAGATAAAAAGAATGAACTCTACCTTATTGATATGAAAGAATTGTAATGAAGAAAAAACTATTTATTACAGAAAAACCGAGTGTTGCAAGAGAATTTGCAAAGGTTTTTTCTGAAAAAATGAAAAAATATAATGGATATATGGAAAGTAAAAGTCTTGTAATTACATGGTGTGTAGGACATCTTGTTACTATGAGTTATCCGGAAAAATATGATATGAATTTAAAAAAATGGAAGCTTAATACGCTTCCTTTTTTGCCTAACAAATTTTTATATGAAGTTATTCCCGGCTCAAAAAATCAGTATGATATAGTTTCATCCCTTATGAAGAGAGATGATGTAGATACAATTTATGTATGTACAGACTCGGGGAGAGAGGGAGAATATATATATAGACTTATTAAAGAAATGTCAAAGGTTGAAGGAAAAAATGAAAAAAGAGTTTGGATTGATTCTCAGACTGTGGACGAAATAAAAAGAGGCATAAAAGAGGCACTTCCTGAGAGCGAATATGATAATTTATCTTCAGCAGCTTATTTAAGAGCGAAAGAGGATTATCTTATGGGAATTAATTTTTCAAGAGTTTTATCCCTTAAATTCGGAAACTATATAGCGTCATTTTTAAATAAAAAATACTATTCAATTGCGGTCGGGCGTGTAATGACTTGTGTTCTTGGTATGGTCGTAAGAAGAGAACGTGAAATAAGGGATTTTAAAAAAACTTCATTTTACAAAGTTTATTGTAATATTAAGCTAAAAAGTGAAGAAAAATCATATCTTTCAGGAGAATGGAAGGTAAATGAAAAGTCTCATTATTATAATTCTCCATACCTTTATAAAGATAATGGATTTAAAGAAAAAGAAAGAGCAAAAGAGCTTATAGCATATATAGAAAATGAGGAAGATAATAAAATAGCTTTAATAAGCTCCTTATCTAAAAAGACTGAAAAACAGAATCCGCCACTTTTATATAATCTTGCGGAAATTCAAAATGAATGCTCAAAACTTTTTAAGATAAGTCCGGATGAAACATTAAATAATATTCAGATGCTTTATGAAAAAAAGCTTGTTACATACCCTAGAACGGATGCAAGAGTATTATCTACAGCAGTTGCAAAGGAGATTGATAAAAATATTAGAGGCTTATCTAATTTAACAGCATTTAAGCCATATACAGATTATATTTTAGGAAAGAAAACATATACTAAAATTATTAAGAGTAAGTATGTAAATGATAAAAAGATAACAGATCACTATGCACTGATACCGACAGGACAGGGCTTAAGAGCAATAAATGGTTTAACTCCTCTTGGAAAAAATATATATGAACTTATTGTTAGAAGATTTTTGGCTATATTTTTACCACCTGCTATTTATAATAAGGTATCTATTACAATTGATGTAAAAAATGAGCAGTTTTTCGTGTCAGAAAAATCTGTAAAAGATCTAGGATATAAAAGAATATTAAAAAATGCAAAAGGGGAACAAAATAGTGAGTCTTTAGTATCATTTGATCTGATTTCAAGCTTAAAGAAGGGGCAGAAAGTTAATTTGTCAGATTTTAGTATAAAAGAAGGAGAAACAGCTCCCCCTAAAAGATATAATTCAGGTTCTATAATTTTAGCAATGGAAAATGCAGGCCAACTTATTGAAGATGAATCACTTAGAGAAATGATAAAAAGTCAGGGAATCGGAACCAGTGCTACAAGAGCGGGAATTCTTCAAAAACTTGTTGAAAAGCATTATATTTCTCTTAATAAAAAAACACAAGTTTTAACACCGACTCTTGAAGGAGAAATTATTTATGATATTGTAAATGTGTCGATAAAATCTCTTCTTAATGCGGAATTTACAGCAAGTTGGGAAAAGGGACTTTCGATGGTGGAAAAAGGCGAGATATCTGAGGAAGAATATATGAAAAAGCTTACATCTTTCGTAGGTGATAGAACGACAATTCTAAAAAATGTGAGAGTTAGTAAAAATATCGATGCACTATTTAATAAAAATGAGATATACTATAAAAAATAGAAATATGATATAGGGGATAGAGCTATGGAAAATTGTAAGATAAAAAATTTATTTGATATTGATAAGACGATAGCAAAAGACTTATTTTTAGAAAAAGATTATCCTTGGGAGCTTCTTCCTTTGATAAGCAATTTTATAAAAAAGCTGGGGGAGAGTCTTTCAAAGGATAAGTTTGAAAAAATAGGAGATGATATTTGGATAGCTAAGTCTTCTAAAGTCTTTGATAGTGCATATTTACATGGACCTCTTATAATAGACGAAAATGCAGAGGTAAGACAGTGTGCTTTCATAAGAGGAAATGCTATTGTAGGAAAGAATACAGTTGTAGGAAATTCTACAGAGCTTAAGAATGTAATTTTATTTAATAATGTTCAGGTGCCTCACTATAATTATGTAGGAGATTCAATTTTAGGAGAGTTTTCTCATATGGGTGCAGGTTCTATTACATCAAATATTAAATCAGACAAGAAAAATGTTGTTATAAAGAATAAAAATGGAGAAAAGATTGAGACTAATTTAAAAAAAGTCGGTGCGATTTTGGGAGATCATGTAGAAATCGGTTGTAACAGCGTATTAAATCCTGGAACCGTTATAGGAAAGAATACGAATATATATCCTCTTTCATCCGTAAGAGGAGTTATAGAAGCTGACTCAATCTATAAAGATAAAGACAATATTGTAAAAAAAATAATCGAATAGGAGGAGAGCATGAAAATAGTAACAATCAACAGAGAGTTCGGAAGCGGAGGTAGAGAAGTAGGGAAGCGTCTTGCTGAAAAACTCGGATTTGCATATTATGATAGAGAAATTATAAAAGCTATATCTGAAAAAAGTAAGCTTGATGTAAATTATATAGAAAAAACTGTTGAAGATGGTTACTGGAGAAATTATCCTATCACATTTAACCATACATTTTCATATATGCCTTTTATGGAATCTCCTAATCAGAGTCTTATTGCTTTTCAAAGCGAGGTCTTAAAAGGGATTGCATCCAAAGGCAATGCTGTAATAGTAGGAAGAGCTGCAGATACGATTTTGGAGGATTTTAATCCTTTTAAAATATTTGTTTATGCTACAATGGAATCAAGACTTCAAAGATGTAGAGAAAGAGCTCCTGAAGATGAAAATCTTACAGATAAAGAGCTTATTAAAAAGATTAAAAAGATAGATAATGCCAGATCTGAGAGTCATGATATAATATCAAGTTACAGATGGGGAGATAAGGAAGGTGCCGATCTTATGATTAATACTTCCCACACAGAAATTAAAAAAATTATAGATCCGCTTTCAAAGTATATAGAAGAATGGTTTAAAGAAAATAATTGAAGATCTGATCAAAATATCAATTGAACAAATAAAATTAACTGTTGATTTTTTATTTGTTTTACATTATATTATTTTGTGCATGTTTATACTATATTTTTTGCGGATATGGCGGAATTGGCAGACGCGCCAGATTTAGGTTCTGGTGGGTAACCCCCGTGCAGGTTCAACTCCTGTTATCCGCATGAAGAAGTCTTGTAATCTTGCAAGGCTTCTTTTATTATCTTTTATTAATATTTATTATATTTTGCTATTTTTACTATCTTTGTTATTTTTTTTGCTGATTTTGTTATTTTTTCGGTCTTTTACTAAGGTTGGAGAAAGGTATGAGATATACATATCCTGATTATTATAGCGAATTTTCATGTATAGGAAATAAATGCAGCGATACATGCTGTGCAGGCTGGATGGTTGATATTGACGATGAAACTGCACAAGTATATAAGAGTATGCCTCTTCCTATCGGGAAAAAATTAAGGGAAAAATTAAGAGGTGAGAGCGGAGGATATTATTTTGAACTTGATAAAAAGAAACGCTGTCCCTTTTTAAATAAAGATAATCTTTGCGATATAATCTTAGCTTTAGGTGAGGGTGGACTATCCGTAACTTGTACTGAATATCCAAGATTTTATGCAGATACTCCGATATATGAACAGGTAGATCTTACGCTTTCGTGTCCCGAAGCAGCAAGAATATTTTTCTCGAAAAAAGGTAGTATAAAATATATTACGGAATATATAAAAGAAGATAATGAAGAAGATGACGGACTTTTCGGAGAAGATCCGTTCGGACATGGGAAAAATCCTAAAAATGATAGGCAATTTAAAGCGGAAATTGAAGAGTCCGGTATGGATAAAAATGAATTAAAATGTCTTTTAAAATTATTTTCCGTTCGAGAAAAATGCTTTGATATAATTCAGTATAATAAAGAAAATGTAACAGACTTATGGAAAAATATTATGCTTTTAATTCTTAATGAATACGAAGAAAATATGCCGGACTATGAAGATTTTATTGATATAACATCAGATTATGAAGATGAATCCATACTTTCAAATATAAAAACAATGGAAGTCGTAAATCCTTTATGGAAAAAATATATGGACAGTATAAATCAAAATAAAAAAGAAGTGTCTTTAAATATAAAAAATCTTCTTTTGAAAGATTTACATTATAAAGATTCTAGTGATGATTTTCCTTTTAAAGGCGTAAAGGATGATTCTACTTTTAAAAGTTCAAAGGATGATTCTACTTTTGAAGGCTCAAAGGATGATTTTACTTTTGAAGGCTCAAAGGATGATTCATTTTTAAATTGTTCACTTGAAAGATTTATTTCATATCTTTTATTTAGATATTTAATTGATATTTTTTATCATAAATCTGTAAAAAGAACATTATCATTTATAAGAAGGTGCCTTAGAATTTTACTTCTGCTTTTAGGAGAAAGCGTGCTTTTTAAAGAAGATAAAGTAGTAGATATGCCTATCATGGAGGAAAGAGCTAGGATATTTTCGAGGCAGATTGAGCATTCAGACAGAAATGTAGAAATTTTGTTAAAATAACGTAATAAAGTTTTTATATTTTTGAAAAAAAGAGTATAATAAAAACCTGTATTGTATTATAGTAAAGTTTGTATTGTACTATATATGTGCAGTATATTGTGTTTTTGCGTTATAGTATGTTTATATTACTAAAAGAAGGATTTGTTATATCGTATGAGAAAATATGCAGATTTTATTTTGTCGCTTGTAGTATTACTTTTTTCCATATCGGTTTTAATAGCAACAATTATTATGGGTATTAAGTATAATGGAGGAACATTATTTCCTCATGTAAGTGCAAAAGAGGAGAATAATGTAACTAAAAAAAGTAAGAATTCCTTTACTAAGGATGACGAAACTGTAGGGACTATATTTATAGGCGATAGTAGATTTGTAGGAATGGATGATGAAGTTGATATAGAAAGTCATGACAGAGAATTTTGCGTTGCAAAAATAGGACAAGGTTATTTCTGGTTTAAAAATAATGCACTTAAGAAATGCGATGATATAAGAAAAGAAAATACGGCTCTTACGAAATGGAGATATGTTGTATGTCTTGGAGTTAATGATATTCAAAATATAAAAAATTATTTGGAAGAATATAAAAGACTTACAAGAAATGATGAAACTATTCAGCTTATATTAGTTTCTGTAAATCCTGTAAAGGATTATGCTACTGTAAATAATACGCAGATTAAAAAATTTAACACAAAATTACAGGATGCAGGATATGATTATATAGATACATACAGTCAGATGGAAAAGAATGGTTTCGAGTCGACGGATGGGCTTCATTATACAAATAAGACATATAGGATGATATATAATTTAATAGAAGATGGGCTTTTAAAACTTGAATAAGATTCTATATAAGTTGTGATTCTTTTATTATATAATCACAAATGTTTTTTATTTCATCATTATTGAATGGAAAAGTCTTGGTACTTTTCTCTTCTTTTGTAGTTTCAAAATTAAAAGGACCTTTCCAAGTCGTAAGAAGAAATTTATCTTCAGACTTTTCAAGCTTAAAATTTAGCTTATCACAGCTTCCAAAATAAGGAGAAAGAGAATAAAAATTTGTACTTAGTAAATCAATAGGTTCAATCATAATAACCTTCCTTCTTCAATAAATAGGTATACAATAATTTTATTTGTTAATGCAAGACATAATAATTATTTCATTATGCAAAGATAATTATATCATACAATTTGTAGAATATATGGACTGATTTAGTTATGTATAATATTTATTAAAAATAAATATTAAGTCTTACGAACTGTAGACTTAGATCAATTGCAGAAAAATGTTGGTAAGAAAGAGAGAAAAATAATGTCACAAGGAAATCCTAAGCCGGGAGAAATTTATCGTCACTTTAAAAATAATTTATATCAGGTGATTTGTGTAGCAACTCAATCGGAAACTAAAGAAAAACTTGTTATATATCAGGCTCTATATGGAGATTTCTCTTTTTATGCAAGGCCTTACGATATGTTTATAAGTGAAGTTGATCATAATAAATATCCGGAAGTAAAATATAAATATAGATTTTCTTTAGTTTTACAGGAAAATAAAAATTTATCGATAGGAAAAAAAGAAGTATCAATAGATAAAAAGGGAGTATCGATAGATAAAAGGGAAGTACCGATAGATAAAAAGGAAGTATCAATAGATAAAAAGGGGGTATCGACAGATAAAAAAGAAGAAGAGCAGAATAAATCTTATGAATATATGATTAAATTTTTGGATGAAAATGATTTGGAGAAAAAACTTTTGATTTTAGATGAAATGAAATCATTTATAACAGATGGAATGATTGATAATATTGCAGCTTCTCTTGATATAGTAATTGATGATGGGGAATTGGATCAAAGATTTATGGAGCTAAAATATGCTATACATACCAAAGCAAAGTACGAATCCGAAAGGATTAGTAATAGGTTAAGATAAAAAATCTAAAAAATCAGTTATTAATCATATTATTGTTGTGATATTTTTTATCAAATGTTACATCGAGAGAAAAAAATGAAGGAGCACAGAACTTATTTGCAATTTCTTCTGTCGGAAATTCAATTTCTGCAAGAATTAGTGCTTTGCCGTTGTCGTAAACATTTTTAAAAAAATCAAGCTCTAAAAATAGAGATGATATGTCAATCTTAGCTTCATCTTCAGATAAAATATCTTTTAAAGGAATCTTGTATCTGGTTTTCATTATTAATTTTCCTTCAATTTTTTTAAGAAGCTTATCATAAGCTTCCCTTTCAATAGGTACATTGATTTCTTCGTGAGAAAGCATACCTTTTGACTTATATGTAAAGACATATTTGTCATTTGCTTTTCTTACTCTAAGAACGGGATTTGTTAATATATATCCTTGCTCTATGTCATAATGAGGGTAAGAATTTATGTCAATGGGAAGATTTTTTATTAAAAATTTACGTTCAATTTCCATTTTTTTCTTTCTTTTTAATATATGTGTTTTATTTTTTTCTATTTATGTTAAAATTTATTCGTAATGCTATATTAATTAAATTATATAGCAATTAAAATATTGTTTTTGAATTTTTCTTATATATCTATATTAGTATTATTGAAGGGAGTTTACAATGAAAAAAATAGTTGTATTTGCAGCATATGGAACGGAAGAGGTTGAAATGCTTACGGTTGTTGATGTACTTAGAAGAGCAGGTATAGAGGTTACTCTTGTTTCAGCTCAGAATAGAGGAAAAATTTTAAGCTCTCATAATGTTTCGATAGATACTGATGCAAATTTTAAAGATATAGATTTGAAAGATTATGACGGACTAGTTGTACCGGGAGGACTTAAGGGCGTTGAAAATCTTAGAGATAATATACTTTTAATTAATGCATTACAGAACTTTAATGAAAAAGGAAAGATGGTTGCCGCAGTTTGTGCAGGTCCTACAGTTTTAGGAAAAGCAGGAATTTTGCATGGTCATAAGGCAACTTGTTTTCCGGGAATGGACAAAGAATTAAATGGTGCTGACTATAAGGATGAGCCTGTAGTTGTAAGTGATAATATAATTACAGGAAGAGGTCTTGGTGCATCGATTCCTTTTGCACTAAAAATAGTTTCGTACTTAACGGATGAAAAAACCGCAGAAAAAGTTAAAAAAGAAATTGCTTTTTATTAATAGGTTTTGTTTGTAAATAATAAAATCCTATGTTATAATTTTTCTTGCTTGTGAAAAAATGCAGGCACAAAGACACTTAAGGAGGATATTAAAGAAAGATGAACTTACAGGTTGAGAATTTAGAACATAATATGGCAAAGCTTACTATAACAGTAGAAGCTAAGCAATTTGACGAAGCATGCGAAAAGGCATTTCAGCGTCAGAAACACACTATTTCCGTTCCAGGATTCAGAAAAGGGAAAGTTCCAAGAGCTTTTGTAGAGCGTATGTATGGACCTAATGTATTTTATGAGGATGCTTCAGACATTTTATTAAAAGAAGTATATCCGAAAGCTTATGAAGAAAGCGGTTTAGACATAGTTTCTCAACCTAAGATAAATATTGAACAGGTTGAAAAGGGAAAAGAATTTATATTTACTGCCGAAGTAGCTGTAAAACCTGAAGTTGAACTTGGAAAATATAAGGGAGTTACAGTAACAAAGGCCGATACTAAGGTCCTTAAGAAGGATGTTGAAGCTGAAATTAAAAAGCAGCTTGAACAGAATTCAAGAATGGTTGAAGTTAAGAGAGCTTCAAAAGAACAGGATACTGTTGACATTAACTTCGAAGGTTTCATGGACGGTAAGGCATTTGAAGGTGGAAAGGGAGAAAACTACAAGCTTGTGTTAGGCTCTCATTCATTTATTGATACATTTGAAGATCAGCTTATCGGAAAGAAAAAGGGCGAAGATGTTGAAGTAAATGTTACTTTCCCTAAGGAATATCAGGCTAAGGAGTTAGCAGGAAAACCTGCACTTTTCAAAGTTCACATTAATGAAGTACTAAAAAAAGAACTTCCTAAGTTAGATGTAGAATTTGTTCAAGATGTTTCAGAATTTGATTCAGTTGACGATTATAAGGAAGGCGTTGAAAAACAGCTTGTAAAAGCAAAGGAAGATGCTGCAAAGGGTAGACAAGAAGATGAAGCTATTGAGAAGATAGTTTCAGATGCAAAGATGGATATTCCACAAGCTATGATTGATGCTCAGGTTGACAGAATGATTAGTGAGATGGAACAGAATATAAAAAGACAAGGCTTTACATTTAAACAGTATCTTGAATATACCGGAACAAGTGTTGATATATTAAAGAAACAGATTGAACCGGATGCTATAAGAAGAATTAAATCTACGCTCGTATTAGAAAAGATTGCTGAAGTTGAAAAGATTGAAGTTTCAGATAATGAAATTGATGAAAATATCAAGAAGATTGCTGATCAGTACAAGATGCCTGTAGAAGATTTAAAGAAGAATATTTCAGATGATGACAGAAAGAGCATGGCTGATGATATAAAAGTCGAGAAAGCAATTGATTTAATCATGGCTAATGTAAAAGAAAAAGCTGCATCTAAGGATAAAAAAGCTCCTGCTAAAAATGCGGCAGCCAAGAAAACAACAAAAAAGGCTGAAGAAAAGAAATCAGACAAATAATATTATTATAAATTTTCAAAAGCCGCCGATGGCGGCTTTTCTTTTTAGTATTAACTATAAATCAAAAGAAGGAATGGAGGGGTTATGGCAACAATACCTTATGTCATCGAACAGAATAGTAATGGAGAGAGATCTTACGATCTTTACAGCCGTCTTTTAAAAGACAGAATCATATTTTTAGGAGAAGAAGTAAATGAAACGACAGCTCAGATTGTAATTGCAGAGCTTCTATTTTTAGAGTCACAGGACCCTAATAAAGATATTCATTTATATATTAATTCTCCGGGAGGAATGGTTACTGCAGGACTTGGAATATATGATACTATGCAATATATCAAATGCGATGTATCTACTATATGTGTAGGGCTTGCAGCTTCTATGGGCTCATTTCTTTTAGCAGGAGGAGCTAAAGGAAAGAGATTTGCACTTCCAAATTCTGAAATTATGATTCACCAGCCTTCAGGCGGAACTAGAGGACAGGCTACAGAAATTCAGATTGCTGCGGAAAATATCTTAAAAACTAAAGAGAGATTAAATCGTATCTTATCTGAAAATACAGGAAAACCTTATGAACAGGTTGTAAAGGATACTGATAGAGATCATTTCATGAGTCCGCAGGAAGCTCTAGATTATGGACTTATAGATAGTATTATTAAGAGTAGATCTGATGCAGCAAAAAAGGATGATAATAAATAATGGCAAAAAAAGATAATTATGTAAGATGCTCATTTTGCGGGAAATCTGAACCGGAAGTAAAGAAAATTATTGCAGGTACAAATGGAGTATGTATTTGCGATGAATGCATAAGTGTTTGCAATGATATTATTGAAGAAGAAATTTACGAAGGAGACGACGAAAAAAGCAAAGATGAAGATGAATATACAATTAATCTAAAAAAACCTAAAGAATTAAAAGAATTTTTAGATCAGTATGTAATTGGTCAGGAAGATGCAAAGAAGGTTTTATCAGTAGCAGTTTATAACCATTACAAGAGAATTATGTCAAAGGATGAGTCGAAAGTCGAACTTCAAAAGTCAAATGTACTTCTTTTAGGTCCTACGGGTAGCGGAAAGACTCTTCTTGCACAGACTCTTGCAAGAGAACTCGGAGTGCCATTTGCAATTTCAGATGCAACAACTCTTACAGAAGCTGGATATGTAGGTGAAGATGTTGAAAATATTCTATTAAAGCTTATTCAGGCTGCTGATTATGACGTAAAAAAAGCGGAGCTTGGTATTGTATACATTGACGAAATCGATAAGATTTCAAAGAAGAGTGAAAATGTTTCCATAACTCGCGATGTCTCCGGAGAAGGTGTACAGCAAGCACTTCTTAAACTTATTGAAGGGACAATAGCATCAGTTCCTCCTCAGGGTGGAAGAAAGCATCCGCAGCAGCAACTTATTCAAATTGATACATCAAATATTTTATTTATCTGCGGAGGAGCTTTTGAAGGCCTTGACAAGATAATTGAAGAGAGAATAAGCGAAGCTACGATGGGATTCGGAGCTGAAATAAGAGACAGACAGAAGATTGTAATCGGTGATTTACTTAGAAAAGTAATGCCTCAGGATTTTATAAAATTCGGACTTATACCTGAGTTTATCGGTCGTGTACCTATTAATGTTGCACTTGATGAGATAAGTGAAGAGGATATGGTAAGAATTTTAAAAGAACCGAAAAACTCTCTTACGAAGCAGTATATAGAGTTATTCAGACTTGATAATGTAAAGCTTACATTTGATGATGAGGCACTTAAGCTTATAGCTAAAAAGTCTATCGAAAGAAAGACGGGAGCTAGAGGCCTTAGAGCTATAATGGAAAGCATTATGATGGACTATATGTATAATGTTCCTTCAGATGAATCTATAACAGAAATTAATATTACAAAAGAAATTGCAGAAAATAATTTAAAAAAATATAGTAAGAAAGATTTATCGCTTTATGAAGTAAATAACGAAGAAGATGAGTCTAAGAAGACTGCTTAGAGGATTTGTTAAAAGCGGAATTGATATTTTATATAAAAAAGCAAATAGTAATTTATCAGCATAATTAAGAGGAAAATATGACTATACATTCAGCAGAATTGAAAACTGTATGCGGGATAACTTCCAAACTTCCTAAAAATGATCTGCCGGAAGTTGCATTTTGTGGAAGATCAAATGTTGGAAAATCAAGCCTTATTAATACTCTTATGAATAGGAAAGCTCTTGCAAGAACTTCAGGTAAGCCTGGAAAGACTCAAACAATAAATTATTACCTTATAAATAATGAGTTATATTTAGTAGATTTACCCGGCTATGGGTATGCAAAAATTTCAAAAGATATGAGAGAAAAATGGGGCGAGATGATACAGAGTTATCTTGTAGGTTCCGAGAAACTTTATTATGTTTTTCAGCTTATAGATATAAGACATAAACCTACAAAAGATGATATAAGTATGTATGAATGGCTTAGATTTCTTGATTTTCAGCCGATAATCATAGCTACAAAGGCTGACAAATTAAAGCCTTATGAACTCAAAAGAAATGCTGAAATCGTAAAAAGTGAACTTGAAAAAAAAGAACAAAAACGAAAGGATTTATTGGTTATTCCTTTTTCTTCAGTAGATAAAACCGGACTTAATACTGTACTTGATTTATTGTCACAGGTTTTAGAGCAGGAAGGCTGATTTAATTTTTAAGTTAAAATCTACTTTTAATGATTTGAGTTTTCTTTATTTATTTGAGTTTTCTTTATTTATTTGTTTTTCATCTTGATTATCTTTATTTTCATCAGGAAGATTTATAGGGGAAGGGAATTTTATTAGAACTTTTATTATTCTCTTCCTTTTTATTTTAGAAACTGAAAGTATAATTCCACTACCTGTAACATAAGTTTCGCCTGTTTTTGGGAAATGATCGAAAAGTCCTGTAAGATAACCGCCCAATGTATCATAATCTTCGGATTCAAAATTAAGAGGGAGAAGATTGTTTAAATCATCAAGGTTAATTGATCCCTTTGCCAGAAATTCGCAGTTACTTATCTGCGTGAGGTCGTCTTCCTCATCACTGTCATATTCATCTCTTATTTCTCCAACCAACTCTTCAAGTAAATCCTCAAGTGTAACAAGTCCTGAAAGCTCGCCATATTCATCCAAAATTAAAGCCATAGGAATAGATTTCTGCTGCATTTGAGCGAAAAGATCCGCTGTATTTTTCCTTTCATAAGTATAAAAGGGTTCTCTTAAAAATTTCCTTATAGAAAATTTATCATCATCATTTACTTCAATAAGATCTTTCATATTAATAATACCTATGATATTATCTTTTTCACCTTCGTAAACAGGAAATCTTGTCTTTCTTTCCTGATTATAGAAAGTTATAAGCTTATTGTAAGAAGAATTTACATCAACTGATTTTATATCGATTCTAGGTACCATAATCTCTTTTACCATAGAATCCGAAAAGTCAAAAATATTATTTATAAATGTTTTTTCATTCTCTTCAATAACACCTTTTTCCTCACTGAAATCAACTAAAGTTCGAATCTCTTCAGTGGATAAAATTTCATTTACGTCTTTTAAACTTACACCAAATATTCTCATTATAAAAATTGATATTACATTTATTATAAAAATAAATGGAGTTAAAATTTTCATAATAAGATATATACTTTTTGCGTAAAATCTTGAAAGTGAAAGAGAATGAAGTGCCGCAAAATTTTTAGGAATAATTTCTCCCAAAATTAATATGATAAGAGTCATAATTCCTGTTGCAATTCCGACTCCGAAATTTCCAAAAAATGCAATAGCCATGCTTGTCGCAAGAGATGATGCTGAAAGATTTACAATGTTATTTCCTATGAGAATAGCTGAAATCATTTTCCTTTTGTTATCAGTAATTTTTAAAACTAAAGCAGCTCGTTTGTCATTTTTTTCTTCCACCATCGTTTTAAGTTTAATTCTATTAACAGTTGTAAGAGCTGTTTCGGCTGATGAAAAATATGCAGATAAAATTACTAAAACTATAAGTATAATTATATTAGCAGTATATGTCATAATACCCCTTTTCTAACTCTATCTATTATTTTATGTGTATCATTAATGCTTGTCAATTTCCCCTTGTTCATATATATGATGAGTGGTAAACTCTAAATGCTGGAAAAAGAAGAATCCGACATTAAACGGAGGATAGGATGAAAAAACGTAAACGACATCATAATGAACAGAAGAAGAGCAGTATAACTTCAATATTTCTTACTATATTGTCCTTAATTTCTATTTCTTTTTTTATAGGTGTCCTTATTAAAACAATAGAAAAATCCGGAAATATTGATAAAATCTTACCGGGAATAGGTATGGTATTTTTTGTACTGTCGGTAGTATTTTTAATAATATCAATAAGGGAACAGAAAAAGAAGCAATTTAATTTGGCATCACGAAGAATTGGACTTATATTTACAATTATTTCACTTTTAATTTGGTTTTCAATTTTTGTAATAGGTTATGTCTGATTTAATACTATGTATATTTGTACTATGTATATTTAATACTATGTATATTTGTACTGTGTATGGTATATTTGAAAGCTTAAGTGAATAGAATTATCCATAAGTTAATAAAGTAGACTATTTTAAACTGTTAAATGTAACTGATTGGTTATATTTAGCAGCTTTATTTTTAGGCAATACAATATATTGTATAATAATATATAATTCTTGTATTTTTTACCGTATATATTGTGTTTTTTTAAAATATAGTTGCTTTTTATAATTCATTGTTCTATTATATTATCTGCCACAAGATATAGTGAGTGTTTTAATAAATATATCTAGATTTAGTAAAATGTAGAAATTTGATAATATATGAATTATAAGCATGACGATAAGAATAAATAGAGAATTAAGAGAATTATTAGAAAGAGAGAGAAAAAATGTTACCTATGGACTCTGATACTGCGATAGTAAAAGTAATTAAAAGAAATGGAAATGAAGTTGACTTTGATATAGAAAAGATTATAAATGCTATAAAAAAAGCAAATTCAAATGTAAAAGATATATATAAGATGAATAAATCGCAGATTGAAGCCGTTGCACAGAGTATCGAGAAGAGAGCAATAGAAGCATCTCATGCAATGCATGTTGAAGATATTCAAGATATGGTAGAAACGGGCATAATGGAAATGCGATGCTATGAAGTGGCACAGAAGTATGTTCGTTATAGATATAGAAGAGAATTAAAAAGAAAGAGTAATACTACAGATGACGGAATACTTTCTCTTATTGAACAAAGCAATGAAGAAGTAAAGCAGGAAAATAGTAATAAAAATCCTGTAATAAATTCAACTCAAAGAGATTACATGGCAGGAGAAGTATCAAAGGATTTAACACAAAGACTCCTTCTTCCGGAAGATGTTGTAAAAGCTCATAATGAAGGAATTATACATTTTCATGATTCAGATTATTTTGCACAAAAAGAGCATAACTGCGACCTTATAAACTTAGAGGATATGCTTCAGAATGGGACTGTGATTTCTGAAACAATGATAGAAAAGCCTCACAGCTTTTTTACAGCATGTAATGTTACAACTCAGATTGTAGCTCAAGTTGCATCGAATCAGTATGGAGGACAGTCATTTACACTTTCTCATTTGGCTCCCTTTGTTGATATATCAAGAAAGAAAATTAAAGAGCAGGTCATCGAAGAAAGAAAAGCTATAGGTGATAGCTTAGATGAAGATGTAGTAAATAAGATTACAGAAATGAGACTTGATCAAGAGATAAGAAATGGAATTCAGACGATTCAGTATCAGCTTATTACACTTATGACATGTAATGGACAGGCACCTTTTGTAACTGTATTTATGTATTTGGATGAAGTGGAAGATGGACAGATAAGATATGACCTTGCAAAGATTATAAAGGAAGTACTTCTTCAGAGAATGCAGGGAGTAAAGAATGAAAATGGAGTATGGATTACACCGGCATTTCCTAAGCTTATCTATGTTCTAGACGAAGATAACATTTATAAGAATAGTAAATATTATGATCTTACAGTTCTTGCAGCAAAATGTACAGCAAAGAGAATGGTCCCGGATTATATTTCTGCAAAGAAAATGAAAGAATACAAGGAAGGCGATGTATTTCCTTGTATGGGTTGTAGATCATTCTTAACAACTGATACGGAAGGGCTTGGAGAAAATGGGAAACACAAGTATTATGGAAGATTTAATCAGGGAGTTGTGACATTAAATCTTGTAGATGTTGCTTGCTCATCTTATGGAGATATGGATAAATTCTGGAAAATATTAGAGGAAAGACTTGAGCTTTGTCATAAAGCTTTAAGATGCAGACATGAAAGACTTTTGGGTACAAAGTCGGATGTCGCTCCTATACTTTGGCAGAATGGTGCTCTTGCACGTCTAAAAAAAGGTGAAGTAATTGATAAGCTTTTATACAATAATTATTCAACAATTTCATTAGGATATGCAGGGCTTTATGAAATGTGCCAGAGAATGCTGGGAGTTTCACATACGGATCCTAAAGGAAAAAAGTTTGCACTAAAAGTTATGCAGAAATTAAATGATAAGTGTAAAGAGTGGAAAGAAGCTGAAAATATAAGCTACAGTATATATGGAACACCGATGGAATCAACAACTTATAAATTTGCAAAATGCCTTCAGAGGAGATTTGGAATCATTCCTAATGTTACTGATAAGAACTATATTACTAATTCATATCATGTACATGTTGAAGAAAAGATTGACGCTTTTCATAAGCTAAAATTTGAATCAGAATTTCAGAGGCTTTCTCCGGGTGGAGCAATAAGTTATGTTGAAGTTCCTAATATGCAAAGCAATATTGATGCAGTAATTTCTATCATGCAATATATTTATGAAAATATAATGTATGCTGAATTAAATACAAAGTCCGATTATTGTAACGTCTGTGGGTATGACGGAGAGATTCAGATAAGAGAAGATGAAAAGAGTAAAAAGCTTATTTGGGAATGCCCGAATTGTGGAAATCGTAATCAGGACAAGATGTCTGTTGCAAGAAGAACATGTGGATATATTGGAACTCAATTTTGGAACCAGGGAAGAACTCAGGAAATAAAGGATAGAGTGCTTCATGTAGCTATTCAAAAGCTTGATACAAAGGAAGTAAGCGGTGTGAAGGCCTGATATCTTTTTGGAGATAAAGATGAATTATGGGCAAGTTTATTATACGGATACGGCAAATGGAGTAGGATGTAGAACAGCTTTCTTCGTAAGTGGATGTTATCATCACTGCCCAGGATGCTTTAATGAGGCAACATGGGATTTTAATTATGGAAAACCTTTTACAAAGGATGTTGAAGATGAAATAGTTGAATCATTAAAGCCTCCATACATAGATGGACTTACGATCCTCGGAGGAGAACCTATGGAAAGAGCTAATCAAGAGGCAGTTTGCCATTTGATTCAGAGAGTAAAAAAAGAGGCTCCACATGCTACTATATGGATGTATTCAGGATTTACATGGGAAGAATTATTAGATAAAGATTATTTAAGGTGTCACTCTAAGTACACGAGTGATATACTGTCTAATATAGATGTATTAGTTGACGGAAGATTTGAACTAAAATTAAAGGACTTTAGACTACGATTTAGAGGATCTTCTAATCAAAGGATAATTGATGTTAAAAAGTCACTTTCTTCCGGCAAAGTTGTTTTAACTGAGTATATGTAAAAAGCTATATGTAGAAAAGGGGGCTTTTCATGAACGTTTTTGATTCTATGGTAGAAAAACTTAAACAAAATCCTAAGACTTTAGTATTTACAGAAGGATTTGATCCGAGAATTTTAGAGGCAACGGATAAAATTTTAAAGGAAGGCTTTATTAAGCCTATACTTATAGGGAAAAAGGATGAAGTAGAAAAAGTTGCAAAAGAAAATAATTTTAATATAAAAGGTGCTAAGATTATAGATCCTGATAATTATGATGAGTTTTCTGACATGGTAAAGCTTTTCTTAGAACTTAGAAAGAAGAAGGGTGTTACTGAAGATCAGGCAAAAGAAATTCTAAAAAAAGGAAATTATTTTGGGACTATGCTGGTAAAGATGGGGAAAGCAGATTCACTATTAGGAGGAGCAACATATTCTACAGCAGATACTGTTCGTCCTGCACTTCAGCTTATTAAGACAAAACCTGAAAATAGGATTGTTTCATCTTGCTTTATTTTAATAAGAGAGAATGAAAAAAATCACACAGAAGAAGTGCTTGCAATGGCTGATTGTGCTATAAATATAGATCCATCAGAAGATGACCTTGTTGAAATATGTAAGGATACAGCAGCTTGTGCAAAAGTATTTGGAATAGATCCAAAGATAGCATTTTTAAGCTATTCAACTCTTGGAAGCGGAAGCGGAGAAAAGGTTGAAAAGGTAAGAAATGCTGAGCATAAAGCAAGAGAACAGTTTAAAGATCTTCAAATGGAAGGTGAAATCCAGTTCGATGCTGCGGTTGATGAAAAAGTTGCACATACAAAATGTAAAGACTCAAAGGTTGCAGGACATGCAAATACATTTATTTTCCCGGATATAAATGCAGGAAATATAGGATATAAGATTGCTCAGCGTCTTGGACATTTTGATGCTTATGGTCCTATTCTTTTAGGACTTAATTCTGCAGTAAATGACCTTTCAAGAGGATGTAATGCCGAAGAAGTATATAAGATGGCAATTATTACTGCATCTATGGCTTAAAGTAAAAGATGTAGATAAATTTTTAAATAGTTTTATTAGTACGGATTTTATATATAAAAATAGTACGGATTTACATATATAAAAATCTGATATCTCTTTTTTGATGTTTGAAGAAGTACAGAAAGGATATTTTATGAAAAAGATTACAATTTTAATAGGAAGCTTAAGAAGAGGCTCCATAGCAAGAAAGATTGCAAAGAATGTGATAAAGTATTTTCCGGAAGGTTATGAAGCAAAGATTTATGAAATAGGAAATCTCCCGCTATATAATGCTGATTATGATAATGAAAAGGAAACGTATGCTCCGCTCCCTAAAGAATATACAAAATTTAGAGAGGAAATCAAGGCATCTGATGGTGTACTTTTTGTAACTCCTGAAAATAATAGATTAGTTCCTGCTGTTATGAAAAATGCTATCGACGTAGGCTCAAAGCCAAATAGCGACGTTGCATGGCTTAATACTCCTGCAGGAATAATAAGTCATTCAGTAGGAGCAATGGGAGGATATAGTTCACAGAAGACACTTCGTCTTGCACTTTCATATTTTAGAATGCCTCTTATGGGACAGCCTGAAGTATTCATAGGAAAATCTGCACAGTATTTTGATGAAGGATCTTGTGATATCAACAATGAGGATACTGTTAAATTTCTCAAGGGTTATATAGATGCTTTTGTAGAACTTGTAGAGAAGAATCCGAAACATTGATAGATTAAAGATAAAAAAAGACTTAAAATACACCCTCACTTATTTCTAAATAGTATTGATATGTACCCCTTTTACTGGACAAACCGGTGAAAGGGGTTTTGTATGAAATACGATTATGTTTTTAAACTTAATGCTGTAGAACTATATCGCTCTGGTCAGTGGATTGAGACACCAGAAGGTATAAGTCAAAAGAATTTTAGAAAAAGAATTGTACAATGGTCAAGAATTGCAGATATATATGGTCTTGATTCTCTTCGGCATTCAACTACATGTAAAGAACGTTCGGCTGAATGTAGATATCAGTTAGTAGCTCGTGTACTTGCCGGTGAATCACAAAAATCTGTTGCTATTAGTGCAGGAATTGATAGTGGATTATTGTCTAAATGGGTTCAGACATATAAAATTAAAGGGTATGAAGGATTAAATCTCAAAAAAGGTAGAAAAAGTAAGAAGGAAGCAAACGTGAGCAAGAAATCCAAACCCACTGATTTAACCCCATCAGAACGTGAAGAATTAATTCGTCTTAGAGCAGAAACTGAATACTTAAAAACGGAGAATGAAGCAATAAAAAAATTAATCGCCTTGAGACACGAAAAATGGGCTGCGGAACTCAAGGCGAAAAAGCAGCAATCATCAAAGAACTCCGAGAAAAAGGATACCAATTAAAATATCTCTTAAAAGCTATTGGCGTGTCTAAATCAACTTATTATTTTGAGATTAACAAATCAGATGTAGTTGCTGATCGCAATGAAGAATTACTGATTGTTATTAGAGAAATATTTGAAAAAAACAAGCATAGATATGGTGTTCGTAGAATTTATCATGAATTACTAAATCGTGGATATCATATAAATCATAAGCGAGTTCAACGCCTTATGCATGAAGCAGGATTAGCCGGTAAGCGTCCAAAGGAAAAATACCATTCTTATAAGGGCGAAGTAGGTAAGATTGCTGATAATGTAATAAATAGGGATTTCAGTACAACAGCACCATTGCAGAAATGGACAACAGATGTCTCTCAGTTTAACTTTTCATGGGGGAAATGTTACATATCGCCTGTATTGGATATGAATACAAATGAAATTATCTCATATGATTTGTCCAAAAGCCCTAATCTTAAGCAGATAGAAAGAATGCTTGATAAAGCTTTTGATAAGTTTCCTTCTGTTGAGGGCTTAGTATTTCATTCGGATCAAGGTTGGCAGTATATGCATGCCTATTTTAGAAATACATTAAAAGAACGTGGGATCATTCAGTCTATGTCACGTAAAGGAAACTGCTATGACAATTGCATCATGGAGACATTCTTTGGGAGATTAAAGAACGAGATGTATTATGGATATGAGAAAGACTATTCTTCCTTTGAAGAATTCTCAAAAGCAGTTGAAGAATATATAGATTACTATAATAATAAAAGAATTCAAGCAAAAACAAAATGGATGCCACCTGTAAAGTACAGAATAGCATCCATGTGTTGAGCTTAATTAGCTAATGAATGTGTCCAGGATTCTGGGTACATATCATATAAGAAATTAGTGAGGGGAGTTTTTTTATTAAAAAGTTTTTTGTTAAAAAAGTGAAAAGTTTTTATTATTTATTAAAAAAATCTATTTTATTTCTTTTTTATTTCTTTGAATTCTGAAGTCTTTCTAAAAGATACTCATACACAGGTAGTGTTCCAAGCACATTAGCTGTAAAATACGCCATTATGCAGCATATTCCAAGTGGCAAAAATAGCGAAAGGGAAGCTGTCATTTCAAATATTAAAACCATTGATGTAAGAGGACTTCTAACGATTGCTGTAAGATATGCAGCCATTGATAAAACAATAAAAAGTCCTAAGTTCTCTTTCCCTACAAAATTACTTGCTATAGCTCCGAGTATTGAGCCTTGAACCAAGATTGGAAGGAAAATCCCACCGGAAACTCCTGATGTAAATGACATAATTGAAAAGAGCATTTTTATAAAATAAAGTATGATTAAAAATATAAGTCCGTAGCTTGTATATAATAATTTTTCGACTAAATTATGTCCGCTAGTGAGTACAATAGGAAATACTATAAACATTACAAGCGATAATGCCATTGCAATTTCAGGCCTAAAAAGCGGATTTTTACATGTTTTTTTATAGAATAAAAAACAGCCTTTCATAAGTAAATTATAAACTGTTCCTAAAATTCCAAGAATTACTCCAAAAATTGCAATGTAGATATACATATTAAAATTAATTTTTCCTGCATGAGGAAAAGTAAATATAGGCTTTGGAGAAAATACTATTTGAGTAAGTATATCTGAAACGAACGATGCTACAACACAGCTTAATATAAGAGGCTTTGAAAACTTTTTATGGACCTCTTCAAGTGAAAATAAAACTCCTGCAAGAGGAGCATTAAATGCAACAGCAAGTCCCGCACTTGCTCCTGATGTTAAAAGAGTTTTTTCAGTATCTTTATCTCTTTTAAAAATATTTGAAACAAGCTTTCCACTCATTGCTCCGAGCTGAATGGAAGGGCCTTCTCGTCCGAGTGAAAGTCCCCCCAGACTTGCAAAAAATCCTCCGAATATTTTACAAAAAAGAACTCTTAAAGGATTTTGAGATAATTGATCTTGAACCTCTGCGGTAACTTGCGGAATTCCACTTCCTGCCGAGTATGGCTCAATTTTTGAAAAAAGCCCTGCAAGAAAACCTACTATAATCAAAAATATAATTAAATATAATATATTGATTCCGTTTTGATTTATTAATTTTAGAAAAAAGTGTACAACTTTATTACTGTAAGTTATAAGAGTTCTATATGTAATTCCTAAAGCTCCGGCAAAAATTCCAACGCATACGCTGTCTATAAGAAGTCGTAAATCCTCTTTAAAGATATTTCTTAAGCTTTGTATATTTTCCTTGTTTTTAATTGAATTCATATTTTGTAATATCCTCTTTTATAAAATAGTTTTATTAGCCTAAAATAGGCTTTTTAAGAATTTATTTAATTGAATTTGTATTTATTATTATGAAATACAAAAAAAGTATAGCATTTCTTTTATATAAAAGACATATTTATTTGTATATAGATAAAAGTATATAATATTATACATGTATAAGACTGTTAAAACTATGCATAAAATTTAAAATTAATAAAGATATAAAATTTATAATTAATATAAAATTTCTTACATATAGACACGAGGTTTTTATGTTAAATGAAAAGCTGGATAAATATTTAAAAGATAATTTTGCTCCATTTCATATGCCGGGACATAAGCGAAATATAGACATTTTACGAAAAAATTTGCCTTATGAAAGGGACATCACGGAAATTGAGAATTTTGACAATTTAAACGATCCGAAAAGTATTTTTTTAGATTTACAGGAAAAGATTGCAAAAATATATAAAGTAAAGAAAGCAATCATATCCGTAAATGGATCTACCTGTGGGATTTTATCTTCGATAAGAGCAGTTATTAAAAAAAATATGATTATTAGTGATAGTAGCGATAGTGAAGGCAAGATAAATGGGAAAATTTTGGTTCAAAGAACTTGTCATAAATCTGTTTATAATAGTATAGAGGTATTTAATTTATCAGCTGATTATATAAAAGTAAAAATTGATAAAAATGGTATTGTATCAGATATAGATTATGATGATTTAGAAGATAAAATTAATAATAATGATTATGCAGCTGTTATTTTAACTTCACCTTCATATGAGGGCTTTAAGATTGATTTAAAACGAGCTTACTATATTGTAAAAAGAAGTCATAGAACTTGTAACAATAAAATTGATAATGCTAATAATGATTATTATGATAATGAGAAGAATAGTATTAAAAGACCTGCGATAATTCTTGACATGGCACATGGTGCACATTCTATTTTATCGGATTGTTATGATGAACTTAAATATTTCGATGTTGCAATAACGTCGTTTCATAAAACTCTTTCGGCTCTTACGCCTTCGAGTGCAATTTTAATTCAAAATGAAAAATATTACGACGAAATTAAACATAATATGGCAATTTTTCAGACATCGTCTCCTTCATATGTGATACTTCAATCCATCGATGATATGGTTAATAATTTTAATAGGTTTTATGCTTTAAGAAAAAAACTTTATGAACATTTGCAGAATCTTTATAATTTAAAATTAAAGAATTTAAGCTTTATAAATGATATAAATAAGGATTATACAAAAATTTTAATTTCATGTAAGAATACGAATATTACAGGTTATAAATTGCAAGAACTTTTATATGAAAATAAAATTGAAATTGAGATGTCTTCGTATAATTATGTGCTTCTTATGAGCAGCATTTTTGATAAAAAAGAATCATTTAACAGATTAAAAATAGCACTTATTAAAATAGATAAGATACTTTCTACTAAAAAAAATGAAATTTATAAGTCTAAAGAGAAGCTTTTAAAAAATAGTGATATCGCTTTTAAACAGGAAGATTTTTATATGCCTTATACTATTCCCAAAAAAGTCTATGAGATAGGTGAAGCACTTTATAAAAAATCTCATGGAATAGATTATAGAGATGCAAAAGGAAAGATAATAGGGGAATATGTTTATGTATATCCTCCAGGAATTCCTATACTTGTTCCGGGAGAAAAAATTTCTATCGATCTAATAAATACAATCAACGTACTAAAAAAAGAACAAGCAAAATTGTCCATAGAAGGTAGTGAGATAAGGGTTTTATATTGACATTTTGTATCAATTTTTATAATATGAAAGCATAGATAAAGGAGTTTAGTATGAAGAGAATAATCACTTTAAACACTAGAAATCTCCAAGATTCAAAAGAAGACGGCGGCTGCGGCGAGTGCCAGACATCTTGTCAGTCAGCTTGCAAGACTTCTTGTGGAGTTGCTAATCAGGAATGCGTTAATGAAAAACGTAAATAAGAAATAAGGGACAATATCCCTTATTTTTTTACAATGCCGGGAGAGAATGCTTAAACTCATGCCCGGCTTTAGTTACAATTTGTTACGAATGGAGTTCTTATGATACATCAATATAAAGCGAAGGGATATAATGTAGTTTTGGATGTATATTCTGGTTCAGTTCACGTTGTTGATGAAGTGAGCTATGACATCATCGGCCTTTTTGCCGATTATGATAAAGAGTATGTAAAGAAGGTTATACAGGATAAGTATCATATAACAGATAACGATTTTGAGGAAGCTTATGGAGAAGTAGTATTTTTAAAAGAAAGTAAAAAATTGTTTTCTGAAGATATTTTTAGAAATTTAACTTTGGATCTTGACAAAAGACCAACATTTTTAAAAGCATTGTGCTTAAATGTAAGTCATACATGTAATCTTACATGTGATTACTGCTTTGCAAAGGGAGGAAAATATTGTGGCCCTAGTGCAATTATGAGTCTTGATGTTGCAAAGAAAGCTATAGATTTTCTTATAGAAAATTCAGGCTTTCATGTAAATCTTGATGTCGATTTTTTCGGAGGAGAGCCGCTTTTAAATTGGAAGGTTGTAAAGGAAACAGTTTATTATGCACTTAAAAGAGAAGAGGAGCTTAAAAATCAGAAGAGAAAGAAGAAATTCCATTTTACATTAACTACAAATGGTGTGCTTTTAAATGATGAAAAAATTGAATTTTTAAATAAATATATGAAAAATGTTGTTTTATCATTGGACGGACGAGAAGAAAAGCACGATAAGTTTAGAAAGACTTTGTCTGGAAAAGGATCATTTAAGATAGTAGTTCCAAATTTCCAAAATTTCGTTAAAAAGAGAGGAAATAAGGAATATTACATAAGAGGTACTTATACAAGAAATAACCTTGATTTTACTAAGGATATACAGACATATTTAAAGCTAGGATTCAAAAGAACGTCTCTTGAGCCTGTTGTAGGAAAGCCGGATGAAGATTATGCACTTAAAAAAGAGGACCTTCCTAAGCTATATGATGAATATGAAAAACTTGCAGATATGATGATGGATTCCATTGATAATGAAGATAGATTCATTTTTTATCACTATATGATCGACTTAAATAATGGACCTTGCATATATAAAAGAATTTCAGGTTGCGGAGCTGGTGCTGAATATATGGCAGTTACACCTACGGGAGATTTGTATCCTTGCCATCAATTTGTCGGAAATGAAAAATTTAAGATGGGAGATATATTTAACGGAGTAGAGAGAAAAGATCTTGTTTCTTCATTTAAGAAGAATAATTTATATAGTCATAAAGGCTGTCAGAATTGTTGGGCTAAGATGTATTGCTCGGGAGGATGTGCGGCAAATAACTTCAATGCTACAGGTGATATACATGATGTATATGACTATCAGTGCAAGCTTTTTAAAAAGAGAATTGAGATGGCAATAGCTGTTAAAATTTATGGATTTATGAGACAGAGTGAAAAAAATCATGAAAAGGTTTCATAAAATAAAAAAAAATATATTTGTAATAATTTAATAAAAAAACTTAATTATTGATTTTTTACATTATCGGAAATGGTAAATAATTCTAATTCTGATTATTTTTCCATTTCCGATATTTTTTTTAGATTTGACAGAAATAAAGAAGTTTGATAAAATTTTAACATACTTAAAAAGAAACATATATATTATATTTACAATGTTACAGGAGGGAGAATACTGATGAGTATTATTAAGCATCAAGTTGACAGCGTAGAAACTCTTGAAAAAGCACTTAAAAAACTTCGCAGTGCACAAGAGGAGTTTTCTCATTTCACACAGGAACAGGTTGATAAAATCTTCTTTGCAGCGGCATCCGCAGCAAATCAGCACAGAATCGATCTTGCTAAAATGGCGGTAGAAGAAACAGGAATGGGCCTTATGGAAGATAAAGTTATTAAGAACCATTTCGCATCAGAATATATTTATCATAAATATAAAGATGTTAAAACTTGCGGCGTTATAGAAGAAAACAAGTCTTACGGTGTAACAAAAATTGCTGAACCTATCGGAATTCTTGCAGCGGTTATTCCTACAACAAACCCGACTTCAACAGCAATATTTAAAACTCTTATTGCACTTAAAACAAGAAATGGAATTATAATAAGCCCTCATCCTAGAGCTAAAAAATGTACTACTGAGGCGGCAAAAATAGTTCTTGAAGCTGCAGTAAAAGCTGGAGCTCCGGAAGGAATTATTGATTGGATTGATATGCCGAGTCTTGAACTTACTAATATGGTTATGAAAGAATGCGATTGTATTCTTGCAACAGGCGGTCCTGGTATGGTAAAGAGTGCATATTCATCAGGAAAACCTGCACTTGGAGTAGGAGCTGGAAACACACCTGCAGTTATTGATGAAACAGCAGATGTCTTATTGGCAGTAAACTCTATAATTCATTCAAAGACTTTTGATAATGGTATGATTTGTGCTTCTGAGCAGTCAGTTATCGTTGCAAGTAAGATTTACAATGCTGTAAAAAATGAATTTAAGAATAGAGGATGTTATTTCCTTAAGAAGGATGAACTTGATAAAGTAAGAAAGACAATTATCATAAATGGATCTATAAATGCAAAGATTGTAGGACAATCTGCTTATAAGATTGCAAAGCTTGCAGGAGTTAATATTCCTGAAAATACAAAAGTATTATTAGGAGAAGTTGAAAGTGTAGATTTGAGCGAAGAGTTTGCACATGAAAAACTTTCTCCTGTACTTGCTATGTATAAATCAAAAGATTTTGAAGATGCACTTGATAAAGCAGAACAGCTTATAGCGGACGGAGGATATGGACATACTTCAGCTATTTATCTTGATGATGTAAATGATAGAGAAAAGATAAGTATATTTGCAAGCAGGATGAAGACTTGTAGAGTGCTCGTAAATACACCTGCTTCTCAAGGTGGTATCGGAGATATTTATAACTTTATGCTTACACCTTCACTTACCTTAGGATGCGGTTCATGGGGAGGAAACTCCGTTTCTGAAAATGTCGGTATAAAACATTTACTTAATATCAAGACAGTTGCTGAGAGGAGAGAAAACATGCTTTGGTTCAAGTCGCCTGAAAAAATTTATTTCAAGAGAGGATGTCTTCCGGAAGCTCTTAATGAATTAAAGAATGTTATGGGTAGAAAGAGAGCATTTATAGTAACAGATAATTTCCTATTTAAAAATGGATTTACAAAGCCTATAACAGATAAATTGGATGAAATGGGAATTTCTTATCAGAGTTTTTCCGATGTAGAACCGGATCCTTCACTTACTTCTGCTAAGGCAGGGGCTGCACTTATGAGAGAATTTGAGCCGGATTGTATCATAACTATAGGAGGCGGATCCGCTATGGATGCAGCCAAGATTATGTGGGTACTTTATGAGCATCCGGAAGTTGATTTCTATGATATGGCAATGAGATTTATGGATATAAGAAAGAGAGTATATACTTTCCCTCATATGGGAGATAAAGCTTACTTCGTAGCGATTCCTACATCGGCAGGTACAGGATCGGAAGTTACACCATATGCAGTTATTTCAGATGAATCTACAGGGAACAAATATCCTCTTGCAGATTATGAACTTATGCCGGATATGGCTATTATCGATTCAAATCTTATGATTGAAGCTCCTAAAGGACTTATAGCATCATCAGGACTTGATGCTGTTACACATAATCTTGAGTCAATGGTTTCAACGATGTCTACAGAATTTACTGAAGGTATTGCAAAGCAGTCTATAAAAGAACTCTTTACATATTTACCAAGAGCATATAGTAATGGAATGAAAGATCCGGATGCAATGGAAAAAGTAGGACATGCAGCTACTATGGCAGGTATGGCATTTGCAAATGCATTCCTCGGAGTAGTTCACTCAATGGCACATAAATTAGGTGCTTATTATCATATCCAGCATGGCGTTGCAAACGCACTTTTGCTTGAGCAGGTATTACGTTTCAATGCTACGGATGTACCGACAAGAATGGGAACCTTCCCACAGTATAAATATCCTCATACTTTACATAAATATGCTGAAATTGCTGAATATTTAGGCCTTAAAGGAAAGGATGATAAGGATAGCTTGGAAAATCTTATCAAAGCTATAAGAGATCTTAAGGCAAAGGTAGGTATTAAGAAGACGATTAAAGATTATGGTGTTGATGAGAAAGAATTCTTAGAGAAACTTGATGAAATGTCTGAAAAGGCATTTGATGATCAATGTACTGTATCGAATCCTAGATATCCGCTTGTAAGCGAGATAAAACAGATGTATCTTAATGCATACTATGGAAATAATGAACAGGCTGTTTAATGAGGGGTGAAAGAATATTATGAAAATGGATAAAGAAAATATACTTGCTACTCGTGTAGGAAAAACTATTTATAGAGATAAAGACAAGGTTTATAAAGTATTTGATAGTCAGTATTCAATGTCGAATATATTAAATGAAGCATTAAATCATGCAAGAGTTATGGAGAGTAATGTTAAAGTGCCGAAAATTTATGGAGTAACTGAAGTAGATGGAAAGGTTGCTATTGTTCTTCAATATATAGAAGGAAAAACTCTTGCTGAACTTATGAAGGAGCATCCTGAAAAAATAGATCAGTATCTTGAACAATTTGTGGATTTACAGATGACTATACAGAGTAAAAAAGTACCTTTATTAAATAGACAGTACGATAAATTCTACAAAAAGATATCGGATTCTAATTTTGATGCAACTACAAAATATGACTTGCATGCAAGGCTTGATTCAATGAAGAAACATGATAAATTATGTCATGGAGATTTTAATCCGAGTAATATAATAATTACAAAGGAGCATGAATCATATATTATAGATTGGGCACATGTTACTCAGGGAAATGCATCTGCGGATGTTGCAAGAACTTACCTCCTTTTCTCATTACAGGGAAAAGAGGACCTTGCTGATAAATATCTTAATCTTTTCTGTAAGAAAAGTGATACTGCAAAACAGTATGTACAAAAATGGTTACCTATTGTTGCAGCATCACAATCTGTAAAAGGACATAAAGAAGAGATAGAATTCTTAAGCAGATGGGTTGATGTTGTAGACTATGAGTAAAGAATTATAATTGATCATAAATAAGGCAAAAATAAAAAGGGATAGGGCTTTAGTTATAAGTTGATGTGACCCTAAAAAGGTAGACTTTTTTAGCGTAGCAGTTTATATAGCTGCTACGCTATTTTATGAATCCAAGAGTCTAAACTACACTGAACTGAACTCTAACGCTGTTATATCATGCGAACCTTTTATTAATTAATAAAAAATATTATTTTAATAAGCTAGATAAACTGGAATAATAATTATTATAATAATATAATCAATATATTAGTTTTCAAAAAAATAAACATAAAAAAGCGAAAGTAGTTTAAAAATTATGGATTTCATGAAAAATATTAAAATTGAGCATGTGGCAATGCCTTGGGGTGAAACTTGCGTAAAAGCGTCCTATGATGACAACGCCGATTTTAGGCTTAAAGGGTTCAAAGTTATTATTGTTAAAGATAGCCTTAACTCCAATAATGAGCGTTTAATCACAATAATTACAAGATTCCCTCGCTGTATTCTACCGGAAATAAACACTCATAGAGTATTCTCGCGTAACAGTGCATCTTCAAGAGCACGTAATGTTAGAACTACTATCGGCGGTGTCATGGAAGAACCTTACGTTCCTATCTTTTCAGAGAACCACAAGGGCATGAGCGGCGAAATCATCACCGATGATAATAAGATTAAAGAAGCTACGAGATTATGGCTTGAGGCTAGAGATAAAGCGGTAGAAAGCGAGCTTAAACTTCTCGTCGGGGATAAGTCTGTAAACGCTGATGATTACAAAACAATTTTAGACGACTACTATGAGCATATTTACAATAATAATACGGATGATGAATCTTTTAATAGCCGAAAGTTTGCGTTAAGTATTCATAAGCAGAACGCTAACCGTCTCATTGAACCTTTCATGTGGCATGAAGCTCTTATTACAAGCTCATATTGGGATAACTTCTACAATCTTAGAATTAGCAATTTCGCTCAGCCTGAAATTCACGCTTTAGCTTGCTTAATGTTAAGTGCCGCTACAACTAGCAAGCCGGTGGGGAGAATGGCTCATATTCCTTTTATTAATGATGAGTGTTTAACAGCTGAGAATATTGACGGTAAATCTTGGAAGGACATTAGGGATATTCTTATGAGTTCCGCTTCCGAGTGTGCTAGAATCTCCTATAATGATAGGAGTCATCTCGCTAATAAGGAAGATAACACTATTTTAGCGGAGCGTCTGCTTAAAGATGGTCATATGAGTCCTTTGGAACACCAGGCATTAGACATTAATACTTTTAAAAGATTACTAAAAATGATGCCTAAAGATGTAGTAGAGCATTGCAATAATAAGAATAATCTACTTAAAGGCAATCTTTCAGACGGATGGGTTCAGAACCGTCATATTCTCGGTAATTAATTTTTTTTATCAGAATTAACAATTAAGAAAAAAGCAAGCTGCAAAAAGGCTTGCTTTTTTATGTTTCGTTATTATTTATCTATAATAAATTATTCTATTCACGACATACTTATAGACATCATTTGAATCAGAAATAGCTTTAAATATGACGATTCTGTACATTTCTTCCACATTAAAAATAGAATAAATAAATCAGTTAAGAGTCATATCTCCTTTTTTAACCCAGCCTATTCTTTTACAGAAATAATTTATAAGAGGGCAAATAATAGCAGGAAGTATGAATGAAATCAAAATAAGAGATGCCCAATCCATTGTTGTTATTGAAGCTTTTGAGCCACTTGATACATCCTTTACCCAACCTGTATAAACTCCGATTTGACCTACAAGGCCGCAAGTTCCCATACCTGATGAAACAGCAGCACCATCCATTTTAAGATGGAAAATACATGTTGCTATTGGGCCTGTAATCATGGAAGTTAGACAGGGAGCAATCCATATTTTTGGATTTTTAACGATATTTCCCATTTGAAGCATCGATGTTCCGATTCCTTGTGATATAAGTCCTCCAAATCCATTTTCAGGAAATGACATGACTGCGAATCCTACCATTTGAGCACAACATCCTGCAACTGCTGCACCTCCGGCAAGACCTGTAAGTCCGAACGCTGCACAAATAGCGGCGGAAGAAATTGGAAGAGTTAAGGCAATACCTACAAAAAGGGATACTAAAATGCCCATAATGAAAGGCCTTTGAAGTGTTGCCCACATAATAAGTTCTCCAATTTTCATAGAAACTTTGCCGAGAAAAGGTGCTAAAATAGCAGAAAAGAAAATTCCTATTCCAATTGTTACAAGAGGTGTAACTAATATATCAACCTTCGTTTCTTTTGAAATTGCTTTTCCAAATTCGGAAGCTAAAATTGCAACAAAAAGAACTGCAAGAGGACCTCCGGCACCTCCTAATGCATTTGCAGAAAAGCCTACGGTAATAAGTGAAAATAGAACAAGTGTAGGGCAGCGAAGAGCATATCCTATGGCAACTGCCATAGCAGGACCGCTCATAGCACTAGCAAGTCCTCCGACATTGTATTTAATGCCTGCTACTACTGCGAGAGGCTTTGTAAGAAATTCTATATGAAGCTGAGAACCTAAAGTATTTAAAATCGTTCCTATAAGAAGTGAACAAAAAAGTCCTTGGGCCATGGCACCTAACGCATCAATGCCATACCGCTGTGCGGATATTTCAATATCCTTTCGCTTTAAAAATTCAGATAATTTTTCCATGATAAGAATCTTCTCCTTAACTTATAATTTAACAATTTTTATTTAATAGCTCTTATCAAGAATATATAATGTAAAGATATATGTCAAGACACCTGTCAATAAAAAACTATCTATTTTTTGATTTTTATATGCGTAATATATATTATTTTTCAAATAAAATTTTGAGAGATTTTAATTTTTCTTTTGCCTTAATAAATGCTTCCTCTGAAGGACAAATAAGAGTATGAATATGAATTCCCTCAGTTAAGAAAGAGAGAGGCTTGGCTTTTGCTTTTTCAGTAAGTTGCAAGAATTTATCAGCATCATAACGACTTTGTATTGCAAGCTCTCCTGTAAGTTGACCATAAATAGGATGCTCAACTATTACATCTTTTACGCTGCAACCACAGTCAACAATAGCGTAAAGCTCGTCCTTCATTTCTTCATAGTTGTGCTTACAGACAATCTTTTTTATATAACATTTATTGCTTTCAGAAGGTGAAATAAGATATCCACGAGGAGTTGCAATAATATTATGACCTGAAGCTCTAAGAAGTGCAATATCACCTACTATTACTTGTCTGCTTATAGAAAAATGTTCAGCTAACTTTCCTGCACTTATAGGTTTTATTGATTCTTTTATTATTTTTAAAATTGATTTTCGTCTTGTAGATGCATCCATATCAAATATTTTTTCATTTCATATACTAATAAAATTAGATAATTAAGCTAATAAAATCATAATAGTATTTTTTGTAAATATCTGCAACACATTAAAGGAATGAATAAACATAACCTATCTTATTTTCTAATTGAAATCAATTTCATATATTCATATAATAATGGTGGGTATTGTAAAAAATTATAATTTCTTATATTTACCACATGGCAATCAGTTTTAGCATAAAAGGGGGAGAACCATGAAAAAATCATTAGCTAACAAGTTGAGTTTTACATTTGCAGGAGTAGTTTTATTTACATGCGTAGTTCTTTTAGTAATAGCATCAATAACATATAAGAGGCTTGGTAAGAATACTGAAAAGATATTGTATGACAATACCTTAGATAGTTACAAGACTGAGGTTAAGAGTGAAATACAATCGGGTATTACAGTTCTACAGCATTTTTATGACATGTATAAAAAGGGAGAACTTACAGAAGATGAAGCAAAGCATCAAGCAAAAGAAGCTATAAGATGTATGCGTTACGGAGACGATAATTCAGGATATATTTGGATAGATGACAAAGACTATAATCTTGTTATGCATCCTATTCTTACTGCAAAGGAAGGAAGCAATAGAAAAGATTTAACTGATAAAAATGGAGTAAAAATTATTCAAAGCATTTTAAAAGTTGCAGATAAAGGAGGATTTAATAATTTCTATTTCACAAAATCCGACGGTAAGACAGTAGCTCCTAAGGTTGCTTATAGTAAAGCTTTTTCGCATTGGGGATGGGTTATAACATCAGGTATTTATACTGATGATATTCAAAGAATTGTCAATGATTCAAGTGAAATCAAAAAAATCAATTCTATAGAAAATAAAAGTATAACATTTCTTATATGTGCAGGTGTGATTTTGTGCATTATAATGTTTGCATTTTCACATTTTATTGTTACAGAAATGCTAAAGGTTATAGATATAGTAAGAGAAGAGCTTAATAAAGTTGCTGACGGTAATTTGAGAGGCGGCATTACAGGAAAACTTCTTAATAGAAAAGATGAGCTCGGACAGATGGTTATGCATACCAATAAGGTTATGTCTTCTTTTAAGATAAGTATTTCGGATGCAAAAAATACAGCCGATGTCGTAAATACAAATAGCGGAGACATAAGTGCAATGACAAATAGTGCACTCGAAGCTACAGCTCAAGTCGCAGAATCTATTGAAAATATTGCAAATGATGCAGGTCATCAGGTTTCGACAGCTACGGATGTAGTTTCAAGTATGGAAGTTATGAATAATAATACTGATAAAATGAAGAAATCTGTAAGTGATATCAGTAATTATGTTGATGACTTAAGTAAAGCAAGTAGTGACATGAAGAACAAGATTGATAGTATGAATGAGAGCAGTTCTATTATGTCTAAACAGGTAAGTAATATATCCGAGCAGATTGCAAAAACTAATGATGTTATTGATAAGATGGAAGATATTGTAAATGTTATTCAGGCAATCGCCGATAAAACTAATCTTTTAAGTCTTAATGCAAGTATTGAAGCAGCGAGAGCGGGAGAAGCGGGAAAAGGATTTGCAGTTGTTGCCTCAAATATTAGAGAGCTTGCTGAAAATACATCGGAAGAGCTTGGAAATATAACAAATATTATTGCCGAATTAACAGAGAACTTTAAAAATTGTGGTATATCAATAGAGTCAGTCGTAAGTACAAATAAGACAAATAATGAATATACAAGTACTGTTATAAATTCCTTTGAAACAGTATTTGATGGAATTGCAGCTACAAATAAAAAGCTTGTAAGCATAAATAAGATTAATGAAGAGATAAGTGAACTGGTAACTTCTATGAGTAAAAAGGTTAATTCAGTTCAGCATAGTGCAGAAAATACAGCAGAAAACACAGAAAAAGTTAATGCAAGTTCAGAAGAGCTTGAAGCACTTATGCATAATATAACTGAGAATTGTAAGAACATGGCTAAGGAAGCTGAAAATATGGTTACAGATTTGAATAAGTTTAGTGTTTAATAAGCTGCATCAAAAAATTAATAAGCTCTACATGCAAATCTGATGTATATTATATAAAGTGAAGATATTTTATAAGTAAAGATTTTAAATATTAAGTCCTTTTAGATACAGAAAGGGAGTGTATATGTACGATACAATTATAATAGGTGCAGGTCCTTCGGGAGTAAGCACTGCACTTTATTTAAAAAGTAAGGGAGATAATATTCTCCTCTTAGAGAAAAGAGCTATAGGAGGCCTTGCAGAGAGTGTCACAAGACTTACACATTATACGGGACTTATAGGTCATGAAGATGGAAAAGCATTCGGAAAGCGTCTTAAAAAGACTTTGGATGATGAAAAGATTTTATACAAATTTCTTGAAGTAATAGGATTAAAAAAAGGAAAAGACGGATTTAAAGTTGAAACGAAGGAAGAAACATTTTCTGCAAAGTCAGTTGTAATTGCAGTAGGAAATGAGCGTATTTTAGTAGATGTAGAAGGAAAAGAAGCATTTACACCTTACGCAAGAGATATAAAAGACAAGAATGATAAGATTGCAATTGTATGCGGAGGATCCGACGGAGCATGCAAAGAAGCAATTTATTTATCTGATTTATGTAAAGAAGTTCATATCGTAGAAAAGCGTGATGGAATATTCTGCGTAGATCAGTTCAAAAAAGAGATTGAGAAGAGAAAGAATATTCATTTTCATGTAAAAAGTGAAGTAGAAAAAGTAGTAGGAAATCCAATTAAAGAAATTTTAATTTTGGATAAAAAAGAAAATAAAGTAAATAGTATAAAGGGTGATATATTAGCATTTTCATATATAGGTCAAAAACCTAAGCTTGAATTTTTAGGAGATATTCTTCCATTAAAAGATGGATATATAGACGAGGATATCGTTACAAGCATAGATGGACTTTTTGTTTCAGGAGATTGTAGAGTAAAAACTGTTCGACAGATTGCAACGGCTGTTTCAGATGGTGCTTATGCAGCAGCTGCTGCTCATAAATATTTAACACTGAGCATATAAAAATTGTGTTGTTTATGTATAGGAGGTTATTTTATGAGAGCATATGCAATGAAAAAAATTGGGGAAGTCGGTTGGATTGAAAAAGAACGTCCTTCCTGTGCGGGAAGCAACGAGAATAAGCTCATCTTCGTTGACAGCGTAGATTAAAAGCCAGTCCGGTTGAATGTGACATTCTCTAAACCCTTGGTAGGGTCCGCTAAGAGCGTGGTCTTTGTATTTTAGGTCTAATGTTTCCCTAGCACAGAGTTTGTCAAGGACTTCTTTGAGCAAATAGATATCAAGACCTCGCTTTTTGATGCGTTTGTAGTCCTTACGGAACTTGGATGTTGTTTGAATTTGAAGCATATAACCTAATCCTCTGCATTGAGTGCTTTAAGAAGCTCATCTGTGGTTTTATAAGATTTGGTTTGAATCTTACCAGACATGATGTCACGCACTTCTTGCATTGCAGCTAGCGTTTCAGCATTAAATCTTGGTTGTTTGATTTTGAAAGGGAAACCACCTTCCATAATTGATGTACGCAAGAAAATATTTATGGCATCTGTTACAGAGATACCAAAGCTACCAAAAAGATCTTCAGCGTTTTTCTTAACTTCAGGTTCAATACGAACGTTAATGTTTGCAGTTTTAGCCATAGTTTTGCACCTCCTACCGCTTGTATTGTACTTCAAAAGTGAAACAAATGCAATCAAAATAGGAAGAAGATTGATTAATTCAATCTTCTTCTTTTTTATTTTAGAATTATAAATTTCTATTTTTAATATATGTGTTATATTATGATTATAGTAAAAAAAGAATATTTGATATATTCTATAAATATCAAATCAGAAAAGTAATAAGTTTGAGTGGAATAAGGAGAAAAAGGAAAGTTTAATTTTTAAGTAAATGAATATGTTTTAGAGCACGAAATAAAAAAAGAAGTAAAAAAGGGTGGTTTTTATGGAATTTAACGATGTAATAAGGCAAAGATTTTCATGTAGAAAATTCAGTGAAAAACAGGTAGAAAAAGAGAAATTAAACGCTATATTAGAAGCAGGACGGCTAGCACCTACTGCTAAGAATTTTCAGGAACAACATGTATATGTGATTCAGTCTGAAGAAATGATAAAAAAAATCGACATGGCTACTCGCTGCCGTTATGGAGCACCAACTGTGCTTGTAGTTACATTTAACATAAATCATGTATTTGTATATCCGGATAAAAGTAAAAATTCGGGAGCGGAGGATGCTGCAATTGTAGCCACACATATGATTCTTGCAGCAACTAATGAAGGAATTAATAGTTGTTGGATTAATATTTTGGATGAGAAAAAACTTAGAGAAGTTTTAAATCTTCCTGAGGAAGAAGAAGTTCTTATGATAATGGATCTAGGATATAAAAATGAAGGTATCGGTCCTTGTAGATTACATGAAGATAGAAAACCGCTCGATGAAACTGTAAGTTATATGTAAAAAAAGGGGGAATGCCCATGAAAAATGAAAATAATGCAAATGTACAAATAAAAAAAGGTCAAAAAATAACAATTATAATACTTATAATTCTTCTTATTTTAATAGTTTCTTTGGGAATTTTCTTATTTATGAAAACTCAGGATAAAAAGGATAAATCACAAGACAAAAAGAATAAATATACAGTTTCAAAGGAAAAAGAGAAGAAAAAGAATAAAGAAAAAAAAGAAAAAGATGTAGAAAAAGAAGATAAATTAAAAAAGAGCGAAAAAGATATAGAAAAAGAACAGAAAGAAAAGTATCGTAAATCAGTAGAAAATGCGTATTTACAATATAAAAAGCTTGTTAAAAATGAGAAGGAATGTAAATTTATAAGCTTGGGCAAAAATTTCCCCCCGATTTTAACGGTAGGCGATCCGCCTTATCCAAGTTTTTATTACATGGATGGAAATGTTGCAAAGAAAATTACTGAATGTGAGATTAATATTTATAGTAATATAGGTGCTATAGCAACCGAAAGTAGCAATAGATCTGCTTTAATTCATTTAAATATATATAAGTTAAGCAATGGAAAACTTAAGAAAGTTTTTGAAGGCTTAATGGGAGATATTAGAGTAGAGGAAGACCTTAATCAAAAATCCGATAACAATAGTGAAATGATGGAAGAAGACAACTATTATATAGTAACAAATAGTAAAAAAGTAAAAGTATCGGAAAAAGAATTTAAGCGTCGCCACGATGCTTTTTTGAAGGGTGGAAAAAAGGATACAATCAATTATGAGCTTATAGTTAACACGAATGTTGACATGGCATATAAAAATTTTATAAAGAAATATAGATATTGATAAAAGAAAGGGTGTTATGGGAAAGATTTATAATTTTGATAAAGGTGTACATAGAAGAGGAAGCGATGCAAGAAAATTTGATCCATCTCTTTGCCCGAGTGACGTATTACCATTTTGGATAGCTGATACAGAGTTTATGAGTCCTGTCGAAGTAAAAGAAGCTATTATAAAAAGAGCTGAATTGGGACATTTTGGATATCCTTATATAAACGAGGATTTTGAAAAAAGCGTTGCTTACTGGTATAAGGTTCGACATAATGCAAAAATTGACCCTGAGTTGGTAAACTTTTCACCTTTTGTTATTCCGGGAATGATTTGGTTTATCAAAGAATTTTCAAATGTTGGAGATAAAATTTTAATTCAGACTCCTGTATATCCGCCATTTCATACAATGGTAAAAAATAACGGTCGTCAGCTTGTATGTAATAAAATGATATTAAAAAAAGGACATTATGAAATTGATTTTTGTGATTTAGAGAAAAAGCTTTCGGATCCTGCCGTTAAAATTTTATTCATCTGTAATCCGCAAAATCCGACAGGAAGATGTTTTACAAAAGAAGAGCTTACAAAGATGGGAAATCTTTGTCTTAAGTATAATGTAATGGTCGGAGTGGATGAAATACATGCAGATATCGTTTATGACAACAGGGAATTTGTGTGTTTTAGTGAAATTAATGAAGATTTCGGCAATATTTCAGTAACATTTTTAAATCCGGCAAAGACATTTAATGTAGCGGGATTTGGAACAGCAGCGTGGTTTACACACAATAAGAATATTTATGATCGTATGTTTAATCAGCAGTCATATGCCAGTGGAATGGGAAGAACCATATTAGGACACATTGCACTTGTAACATGCTATACAAAGGGAGAAGATTACGCTAATCAGTTGGTTAAATATTTGAATGAAACGAGAGATGAAGTTATTGACTTTTTCAAAAAAAATATACCGAGTATAAAGGTTATAAAACCTGAAGCTACATATATGGCTTGGCTTGACTGTAGAAAACTTGGATTTAAGACTCAAAAAGAGTACAATGACTTCTTCAAAGAAGAAGCAAAAGTTCTTTTAAATGATGGGTCAACTTTTGGTAAAACCGAAGGATTTGGCTTTATGCGATTTAATTTTGCAAGTCAAAGAAGCATTGTAAGAGAAGGTATGAACAGAATAAGGGATGCTGTGGAAAGACATTTTAATAAATAAGACGTTGAAAAATGTCGCAGAAAGATAAAATTTATGAATAGTTACTTTTGACTTATAAGCCTATTTTTATACTAAAAACCGCTCAAAAATAAAAAAACATAAAATTCAGGAAATAAAAATGGGGTTTTTAGGAAAGGTAGCCCAATTATTTTTTTTAACATGCTATATTATGAGTAGATGATTAATCATTAGTAATAAAAATAATGTACAGCTTATAAAATATTGATTAGAATATTATAGAAAGAAGAAAAATTATGACAAGACAATATAAAAAATTCGTTTCAATTTTTCTTATGGTGTTAATGCTTTTCACATCTATTTTATCAAATGCAGTGATTACATGTGCGGCTGAAAAACCTAAAGATGTTAAAGAAATAAAAACTTATAAATATAATTCACGGGATATAAATTCTCTGACACCGATTTTTTATGCCATAGAGGATATACCGGATGAATTATTGAAAAGTGGAAATAGTGAACAAATTACCCAATATTTTTATGACAAAGGAGTTCAACTTAATTGTTATAATGATTTATTAGGCGAAACAAGTACTAAAATTCCAATAATAAGTTTTCGCTCTAATCAATGGAGATGTGGACTTGCTATAGGACAATTATTAGTAACTGTAGGTATTCCTGCAACAAAATTAGCTAAGATTAAAAAGTATATATCAGCTTTAGGCGGAGTGAAGAAAACGGTAGGATTATTGATAGGAGCAACCAGTGTGTCAGAAAAATTAGGAGGAACTTTAGCAGCACTTTCAGAACTTATACTAACATTAACTGGTATATCGGATATTAAGGAGTATTGTTTTGGGTAGAGAATGTATATTTATAATAATAAATTTACTCTTATTGTTAATTTTGTATTTATATCATATTGATAAAAAGAAATTATCTGATGAACTTACACTGTTGTTAATAGAAAAAAAAGTCATTGAGAAAAATCCTAATATAGATAAAATGAGTGACGTTGAAATTGTAAGATGGATTAATAAAAAATATAGGATAGGAATAATAAATGCAAAAAAGGTATGTGATTCATTAGATAATGAAAATCGCTCTTTAAATCGCATGGTTACGGAAAATTCGTTTACACAAAAGCTTTATTTTAAAAATAAGGGAGATAAAAGTTGATTAAAGTTATTATATTGGAAGATAATTCAACTCATATGACAAGACTTGAAAATGCCATTTTAGATATTTCAAAAGAAAAAAATGAAAAGGTTACAATAAAAAGTATATCAAGTGAAAAAGAATATAATGAAAAAATAAAAGAAAAAGTTAATTATGATCTTTATTTTCTTGATTTAGAAATTGATGATGATAAGGAAAAAGGCTTTTCTATTGCAAAAGATATAAGAAGCTATAATCCGTACGGACTTATTGTATTTGTTACAACTCTATCTGAGTCTATGCCGCTCGCTTTTAAAAATCATATATCGGCACTTGATTTTATTACAAAAGACAGTCCGGAGGATGTTTTTAGAGATAGAGTAAGAGAGTGTTTGGATTGTGCTTCGGATAAGGAAGACATTTCAAATAAAGATATGCTGACTTATTCAAGTCAAGGGCTAAAAGGTGTAAGTGTTCCGTATTCGGATATATTATTTATACAGACTTCACAAAATCCTCATAGATTAATTATTTGTGCAAAAAGTTATAGGCAAGAATTTTACGGCTCTTTATCTGATATTATAGACTTGGATAAAAAGCATGTCCTTGAAAAGGCGGACAGGTCGACACTTTTCAATATAAATAATGTATCTTCAGTTGATAAAAAGAAAAGCAAATTGGTGTTTTGTGACGGAACAACCTGTCAGGTTGCAAGGCTTAAGATAAATTCTATAATGAGAAGGCTTGGTAAAATAGCTGATATGAAATAAATCTAATCAGTTTAGAGGTTATTTTTATGAAATAACATATTTTCGTTTTATAAGCCTACTTTTTATAAAAAACGAATCTTAAATAAAAAAAACATAAAATTCAGGAAATATACCACAAACCATCTTTGTATCTCATGATATTGTAGGATGCGAATTTTATTAATTATATGGAAGTGTGATTAGTTTGAAAATCGTAAACTTTTTTAGCCGGATTTTTTTTGCTATAGGTACAGCGTTTAGTATTGCTGTAAAGTATTTTGATATAAATATAAGTTCTACAAATGCTACATATGTTGAAATCGTAGCATATCTTTTATCATCTGTTTTGGTTCTATTTGATAAATCTATTAGTAAAAAATATAGGATTTATATGGAAAGCATGATATGGATTTGCATTATAGTAAAACTTTTTGATATCTTATATATTAAAAGATAATCATAATTACCGATTTATAGATAAATTTAAACCTCTAAGCTGATATGAAATAATGATATGTACCCAGAATCCTGGACACATTCATTAGCTAATTAAGCTCAACACATGGATGCTATTCTGTACTTTACAGGTGGCATCCATTTTGTTTTTGCTTGAATTCTTTTATTATTATAGTAATCTATATATTCTTCAACTGCTTTTGAGAATTCTTCAAAGGAAGAATAGTCTTTCTCATATCCATAATACATCTCGTTCTTTAATCTCCCAAAGAATGTCTCCATGATGCAATTGTCATAGCAGTTTCCTTTACGTGACATAGACTGAATGATCCCACGTTCTTTTAATGTATTTCTAAAATAGGCATGCATATACTGCCAACCTTGATCCGAATGAAATACTAAGCCCTCAACAGAAGGAAACTTATCAAAAGCTTTATCAAGCATTCTTTCTATCTGCTTAAGATTAGGGCTTTTGGACAAATCATATGAGATAATTTCATTTGTATTCATATCCAATACAGGCGATATGTAACATTTCCCCCATGAAAAGTTAAACTGAGAGACATCTGTTGTCCATTTCTGCAATGGTGCTGTTGTACTGAAATCCCTATTTATTACATTATCAGCAATCTTACCTACTTCGCCCTTATAAGAATGGTATTTTTCCTTTGGACGCTTACCGGCTAATCCTGCTTCATGCATAAGGCGTTGAACTCGCTTATGATTTATATGATATCCACGATTTAGTAATTCATGATAAATTCTACGAACACCATATCTATGCTTGTTTTTTTCAAATATTTCTCTAATAACAATCAGTAATTCTTCATTGCGATCAGCAACTACATCTGATTTGTTAATCTCAAAATAATAAGTTGATTTAGACACGCCAATAGCTTTTAAGAGATATTTTAATTGGTATCCTTTTTCTCGGAGTTCTTTGATGATTGCTGCTTTTTCGCCTTGAGTTCCGCAGCCCATTTTTCGTGTCTCAAGGCGATTAATTTTTTTATTGCTTCATTCTCCGTTTTTAAGTATTCAGTTTCTGCTCTAAGACGAATTAATTCTTCACGTTCTGATGGGGTTAAATCAGTGGGTTTGGATTTCTTGCTCACGTTTGCTTCCTTCTTACTTTTTCTACCTTTTTTGAGATTTAATCCTTCATACCCTTTAATTTTATATGTCTGAACCCATTTAGACAATAATCCACTATCAATTCCTGCACTAATAGCAACAGATTTTTGTGATTCACCGGCAAGTACACGAGCTACTAACTGATATCTACATTCAGCCGAACGTTCTTTACATGTAGTTGAATGCCGAAGAGAATCAAGACCATATATATCTGCAATTCTTGACCATTGTACAATTCTTTTTCTAAAATTCTTTTGACTTATACCTTCTGGTGTCTCAATCCACTGACCAGAGCGATATAGTTCTACAGCATTAAGTTTAAAAACATAATCGTATTTCATACAAAACCCCTTTCACCGGTTTGTCCAGTAAAAGGGGTACATATCATAAATCTATTCAGTTTAGAGGTTATTTTTATAAAATAACATATTTTCGTTTTATAAGCCTACTTTTTATAAAAAACGACTCTTAAATAAAAAAAACATAAAATTCAGGAAATAAAAATGGGGTTTTTAGGAAAGGTAGCCCAATTATTTTTTTAACATGCTATATTATGAGTAGATGATTAATCATTAGTAATAAAAACTGCTTAAGCGATGAGAATAATCTTTTATTAATGTAACTAAGGGCTATTAAAGGCAGGTATATGGTGCAAGAAAGTGCGTGTATATAATGTCAAGTGAAAAAATAGAAGAATACAATATTTGCTATTAATTTGATGTTATGTGGGTACAATATTGATATTTGAACAAAAAAATACAGTTTGTTTAGCTAGACATGGGGATGTATTTATGAAAAATAATGAAAATAAGGAAGTAATTAATTATGAAATTATCAAAGGATAACCGATTTGCTAAAATGTTGGATGATAGGCTTAGTATTATTGAGGATTCATATGGAAAAACTAATTTAAATATTCCTATAAACGTATTACAGGCGAGAATGGTTGATTCAGTGGAAGAAATAGGATTAACATATTTATTAAATTATCAGACGATTAGATTGGGTAATGCTATAAATATTTCAATTTATGGAAAAGAATTTTATCCTGTTATTAATAAAGCTATGAAAGATTCTGCAGAAACGTCCGGAATAAAATTAGAAATAAATGAAGCCCCCAGTTATGTTACAGAAGTAGTAAATCGTAGAAGAAGTATTAGAAAATATAGTGGAAAAGCTATTTCGTTAAATGCTTTGTCAAATATAATAGTTGGTTCACAAAGCATGCATGAAAATCAAGGTTTTATTTTAAAGACTACTCCATCAGGGGGTGGATTGTATCCTATAGAGTTATATTTCTATGCAAAACATATTGAAGGTTTACAAGAAGGGCTTTACAAGTATGAGGCTGTGAATCAGATACTAAAGCTGATAAAATCAGGAGGATATTCTAAGGTGAAAGAAATTCTCTCAAATCAAGTGGTCTTAGATATTGAACATTGTGCAGGGATATTCTTTTTTGTTTACGATTATGAAAAAAATTATCAAAAATATGGTGATTTAGCAATGGGATTAGGATTTATTGAGACCGGCTGTATTGCTCAAACTATACATATTTTGTCAGTTGATAATCATGTGGGGACTTGTGATATAGGAGGATTTGATAAACCGTTAAGTGAGGAATGGTTAGGGGTTGATGGAATTAATAAACATTGTATTTACAGTATAATTTGTGGGGGTTTGCAAGATGCTTAAACTTTATAACGATACAGAATTATATATAGACGAAAGTCAAAATAAAATAATAGTAACAAGAGGCTATTGGAATTTTATTCGAGTAAACATAAGTTATGATAATGATAAAGAGAAAGAGTTAATATATAGATTATTTAAGGATATGTTAGAGGGTAAAGTCGTACTTAAAGATGTAAAAAAATACAAAGATAGTATTGAACGCTTGATTCAGGCAGGATTTATATATGAATCCGATTACAAATCAAATGATGAAAGTAGAATTTTATTAATCACTGATAATGAACAATATATGGTAAGTAGAATTAATAAAACCAATATTAAGGATAAATTTGAAGTAATGACTACGGATAAGTTTACTAATGAATTATTAGGTAAAACGTATATATATGAATTAAAACAAGATCCGTTAAAGGCTGATAATATAAAACGAAAAATGAATGAGTACCTTCAAGAAAATAACTTAAATTTAATAGTAGTGTTTCTTTCTAAAGTAAATGATGCTTTGTGTAAAACAATAAATTATTTAATAGATAAGAAAGAGGTTGTATATTCATTCATTGATAATGAATTTGGATATTTGTTTGGTGTTAAAAAGAAGTATACAGGTTGCTATGAATGTTTTTCTAATCGAATGATAGCAAAAATGAAAATTGATAAATTCAATTATCAACCTATTCTTCATAATAATAGTAGTTTAGATGAAGAGTCTAAGTATACGTACGATCTTATGTTTGTACATGTTTTGAAATGCTGTTGTGAATATATAAAAACCGGTGTAGTTCCTATAAGCGGTAGAATATTGGCTGCTTTTTCCAGAACTTTAGAAGTCAGATATGAAAATCTTTTACGTCTATCTTTTTGCCCAATCTGTGGGTATATTGGTCAACAAGAAAATGCTGAGAGAAATGTTAAATTAAAGAGGATTTTAAAATCATTAGAAAATGAATCTGCATTAAGTGTAAATTCATGATACGGGGGGAGTTATGATTGTTTCTACACCGAGAGAAAGCTTTTCGGAAATATATTCTTTTTTTAAAGAAATTTCAGGAAGTCATAATGGTATATTAAATAACAAAATTTATCAACCACAAAGTTCAGAAGAACAGGTAAAGTATTTTGCGATGACAGCAGATTTTCCAAATTACGGCAGGTTGTTGGGAAATGATTCTAAAATTGCTTATCACCTATCAGGATATGGCTGTACTAGAGAAGAAGCATTGATTAGATTGATAGGGGAAAGCTTAGAAAGATATTCTGTGGTTTATTCTCATGCCTTTCTAAATAAGAATATATTATACGCAACTTATAAGGAACTTATAGCAAGTGGGAAAAACGTAATGCCATTGAAATATTTAAATGTTTATAGTATTGAAAAACAAGATTTTATATCCTGTATTGGTGATTCTGATTTGATAGGATGGATTGCAATAAATGAAATTTATGTAGGTGAACCGCTTTATATACCGGCTCAGATGTTCTTTTTAGGGTATCCAGATTATAGGAATCCGATAGAGGAAAAAAGGGCATACATAGGAGTTTCTACAGGAACTGCAACTTATACCAATAGAGAAAAAGCAATAGAAAATGCACTTATAGAGTACTTACAGATCGATTCTTTTATGTTGAGCTGGTATGCAAAAGATGTTAAAGTTCCCAAAGTGATTTTAGATAAAGACATGAGAGATTTTATTTATTCTAATAAATTAATATCAGAAGAGTACAATCTTTTGGTGTTGGATTTCACCTTGGACAAACCGTTTCCGATATTTGGTATATTTATAACATCAAATGGGTATCCTCTATATTCGTTTGGAGTTCAAGGTGGAGCAGATCCGCGTAAAACACTATATAGAGGTTTACTTGAAGCTGCTACGATCCTTCAATATAATTTTAGCTCATATGTTTATGATAATTCAAAATTTTTATTGGCTCAAAATAGGAACAATAAGTTTTTAGACTTGGACTCAAATGTCTTATATTGGGCATCAGAAGTAGATAAGGATAAGAAAAAAGATTTTTTAAATAGTAGAATATCGGGAGAGATTAGTATTAATGATGTGGTTTCAGTTAGAAAAAATGAATTGCTTTATAGTATTTTAAAATATTGTAGGAAAAATAAGTTTTCTATTGGTTGCTACGAGATTACTTGCCCTGAAATTGGAAAACGCGATTGGTACGTTATCAGAACAATAATACCGGAATTATTGCCGATGTGCCTACCGGGAAGACCTTTTGTAAATCATCCTAGAATGAAAGAATATGGAGGATGCGTGTATGAGCTTCCACATCCATTACCTTGATTTTATTTATCTTTATGTCGGTTGGTTACCTGCTATATTATATTTGCTTACAAAAAGGACTTCCTTTTTAAGAGACTCAATATTAATTATATTAACAGAATTATATTTCTCTTTTAAGATTATTGATGATTATAGTTATGTTTGTGATTTTAAGTTTTATTATATTTTTATTGGAATTATAACTGGATTTGTGGTCTTTACTCTAGAATATATAATAGGGAGAAAGCGAATATATAAAAAAGTAACATTGAAACTAAGTGAAATATTGATAATATTAGGTATTGTTGCACCGGAAGAATTATATTTTCGTATGGCTATTAAAGAATGGTTGTATAGAAAAAGTATAATTAACATAAACTATGAAATAATATTTATATTTTTGAGTGCTTTAGTTTTAGTTATTAATCATTATCAAAGCTTTTTTGATAAGATTGTATTTTGGCAAAAATTTTTGATAGAAGGAATATTATTATCAATAGTATTTCTTTGTGTTAAAACTATTTGGATTAATATAATAGCTCACTTAGTGTTCAATTTGATTAATATTGTATTATATAAGAAAGGGGATGACATATTTGAAAAAAATTAGTATATCCAATTTATTCATGTCAGTTCGTAACAAAAAAATTCTCAATGGAATAAATTTAGTAATAAATGAAGGAGAACAGGTATCAATCATTGGACCTAATGGAGCCGGTAAAACTACATTGGTTAATACAATATTAGGGTTACAGAGATACAAAGTCGGAAAAGTCGAAAATGATTTTTTACAGTTGCCGCCTTATAAAATAGGTGTACATATGCAAGATAGTAAATTGAATGGACTTATGACTGTAAAGGAAGTTTTGGATTTATTTTTATTTGAGGGTTCATATAAAGAGTTAGTAAATAAATTTGGTCTGAATGATAAGATGAATCAAAGAATTTCTACTCTATCGGGTGGTGAGAAGCAGAGATTGCAATTGATTGTTGCATTACAAAATAATCCGGAGATTTTATTTTTAGATGAGATAACTACGGGTCTTGATGCAAATAGTAGAAGAGAAATAACGAAATACATTATAGAGGATATAAATAAGAAAAATAAGACTATTGTTATGATTACTCATTATTTTGAAGAAGTAGAATCACTTACAAATAGAATAGTTGTGTTATATAATGGTGAAATTATAGAAGATGGAAAGCTTGCTGATTTATATGAAAAGTATAATGTTAATAAAATTGTAGATATAGAATTTACTAATACTGAAATAAAAAATGAATTTAAAGATTTTGAAATTGTAGGTAATCATATAATTGTATATATTCACGGCAAGAAGGATATGACTTCCACTTTAAATATAATATCAAAAAATAGTGAAAAAGTTATAGACTATACGATTAAGGATCCTCATGTAGCAGAACTTTACGATAAGATAATTGAAAATCATAAAAGAGGTTGAGTATGAAAAAATTATTGGAATTTATAATATTAGAATTTAAGTTACTTTTTAGAGTGCCTATAGAATTATTTTTTACTATACTTTTCCCACAAATGCTTATGTGTGTATTTGTTTTTATGAATGGAAATAATAAGATATTTAATGGATGTTATTTTATAGATATATATTTACCGATAATGATGTTACTTTCACTTTTTTCATCAGGGATTATATCATTCGCAGTTATAGTAGCAGGAAACAGAAGTGAAAAATTATGGCAATTATATCGTATTAGAGGATTTAAATTATGGCAAATTATACTTTCGGAAATATTTGTAAATGTTTTTTTGACATTTATTAGTTGTCTTCTATTAGTTATAAGTGCAAAAATATTTTTTAATGCAAAAATAGGAACACCTTGGGAAATAGTAAAATTTCTAATGATATGGATAATTATGGCAATATCAACCTTTATGATTGGATTTGTAGTAGGAGTATTGTGTAAATCTGAAAAGACGGCACAATCTGTATCTACTCCGATAATGTTTATATTAATGATATGTTCGGGAATAATGGTAAGATATGACTCATTTCCCGAGTCCATTCAGAAAATTATGTCTTATTTGCCGACAACACAGTCTAATTGGATTTTAGTAAAATATTGGGCAAATTTAGACACTTCATATGGCAGAATAAAATGGTATGTAATATTTATATGGCTGTTATTGTCAATATCACTTGTTGTATATAAACTATATAAAGATAATTTTGAAAGGATATAAAAATATAATACATAAATTTAAAGTATTATATTTTGATGATTAATAATGAAAGGAGGATAATTATGGATATAGAATTTGTATCAAGTTGTAACACTACCAATGCATTATTTGAATATTCAATGGATATGCCTACGTCATTTGGTGCCGCATGCTGCTGTTGTTGTTGTTGCTCGGGCTGCTGTTCATGTTCAACGATTAATTTCTAATAATTAATGCAATGAGATATAGGCAGTTTCAAAATGAACTTTTGAAACTGCCTATTTTGTTATATAAGCCTATTTTTATACTAAAAACCGCTCAAAAATACAAAAAACATAAAATTCAGGAAATAAAAATGGGGTTTTTAGGAAAGGTAACCCAATTATTTTTTTTAGATGATATATTATGAATAGATGATTAATCATTAATGAATGTAAGTAAGAATTATTAAGTACATTTTATAGTAAAATTAAAAATAAGAAATTTGAAGGATAAATTGATTAAAAATTACAAAAGGGAGGAAAAGTAAAATGTTTAATTTAAGTAAGAAAGTTTTAGATGAATTATTAGTTCATATTAGAATTCACACCATATGGTAATTTAATTTAAATTTTTAAGTTAAACTTTTAAATTATCTAAAGTAAAAGGTAATATTTATGAAATTGTTTTTTAGTGTATTATTAGGCATAAGCTCTTTATTTTTATACGGAGTTTTACCACGAATGGTTATAAGTTTAAAAGTAGATAAAATTTTTAAGAAAAAACTAAACTGGTTTTATTTATTTTTGTTAATAATTTTGACAATTCCATACGTATCACTTGAAAGTGTTGCAGTAATACTTTTCTATTTTTTGATTTTTTTTATAGAACTGAAAAAAGATAAGAGAGTATCTTTATTTTATGCGTTGTATTTATTTCTAACGTACGATTCAATTCGTTTCTTCTTTGGAAGCGTATTGGACAGAGTATCCAATGTATATGAGATGTCTATATTGCGTGCACATGTTGAAAGATTTTTTGAAACGTTTCTGTGTTTATTAATAGCTTTAATAATTATGAATTATATAAAACTAAATAGGGAGCTATTGGAATTGAAAGAGTTTTTTCATTATGTAAATAAAGCTATATTTATATTTTCAGTTTTAAGTGTTACAAGGGTGTCGGGTGTTGCATTAAAAGTGTTAAAAAATCCGTTTATACGTGAGTACGATTTGGTCATATCTCTATTTGTTTTTATGTTTTATTTGCTTACAATTTTATACCTTAGAGAAAGACAGAAGAGATATCTTGAAAATGAGAATTTAAAAGAGAAAGAAAATGAAAATCGCTCTTTAAATCAGATGGTTACGGAGCTGTCTTCTCTATATGATGAAATCAGAGGATTCAGACACGACTTCGGAGGAATTATAGCCTCCCTTGAACCTGCGATAGAAGAAAGCAATATTCCTGAAATTAAATCCATTTATGAAAATGTACTTATAAAAATGAATAAGGGATTGAAAAAATCCGATTATTCAGTATTTAATGCCAATAGGATAAAGGATATTGCTATAAAAAATGTTTTAATGCAGAAAATGATTCAGGCGAAGAATGAAAAAATTCCATTTAAACTGGAGATTATGGGAGATATTCCGAAAGTTTCGGTACCTATGCTTGATACGATAAGAATTCTTAATATCTTATGCGATAATGCACTTGAAGCAGCAGAGAAATCGGATGAGCCGAACGTTACAGTCGCAGTATCTTCCGATAAAGGCATAACTTCTTTAGTTATAGAAAATACGAGAGAAAAAAAACATATTGATCAAAATGAAATTTGGGAAAAGGGATATTCTACCAAAGGAAGTAACAGGGGAATAGGTTTATATACGGTTTCAAAGTTACTATTGGAATATGAAAGTATAGAAATTAGAACTGTTATTACGGAAAATTCGTTTACACAAAAGCTTTATTTTAAAAATAAGGGAGATAAAAGTTGATCAAAGCTATTATATTGGAAGATAATCCAACGCATATGACAAGACTTGAAAATGCCATTTTAGATATTTCAAAAGAAAAAAACGAAAAGGTTACAATAAAAAGTATATCAAGTGAAAAAGAATATAATGACGAAATAAAAGAAAAAGTTAATTATGATCTTTATTTTCTTGATTTAGAAATTGATGATGATAAGGAAAAAGGCTTTTCTATTGCAAAAGATATAAGAAGCTATAATCCGTACGGACTTATTGTATTTGTTACAACTCTATCTGAGTCTATGCCGCTCGCTTTTAAAAATCATATATCGGCACTTGATTTTATTACAAAAGACAGTCCGGAGGATGTTTTTAGAGATAGAGTAAGAGAGTGTTTGGATTGTGCTTCGGATAAGGAAGAAGTTTCAAATAAAGATATGCTGACTTATTCAAGTCAAGGGCTAAAAGGTGTAAGTGTTCCGTATTCGGATATATTATTTATACAGACTTCACAAAATCCTCATAGATTAATTATTTGTGCAAAAAGTTATAGGCAAGAATTTTACGGCTCTTTATCTGATATTATAGACTTGGATAAAAAGCATGTCCTTGAAAAGGCGGACAGGTCGACACTTTTCAATATAAATAATGTATCTTCAGTTGATAAAAAGAAAAGCAAATTGGTGTTTTGTGACGGAACAACCTGTCAGGTTGCAAGGCTTAAGATAAATTCTATAATGAGAAGGCTTGGTAAAATAGCTGATATGAAATAAATCAATTCAGTTTAGAGGTTATTTTTATATCCCAAAATCTATTAATCGAATTTGTGTGTTTTAATTATGTAAGCCCAAGAAGCGTTGTAAGAGAAGGAATGAACAGAATAAAGTATGCTTTGGAAAGACATTTTAATAAATAAGACGGTGGAAAAATGTCGCAAATAATTCATAAAAATTATAGAAAAATGTCGCAAATAATTCACAAAAATTACAGAAAAATGTCGCAAATATCTCTCAAAAAGTACAGAAGAATGTCGCAAAACTCTTTGCAAAAGTGTGGAATAATGTTACAATATACTCGTTAAGGTCATATAGAATAAGGACTTTGGAGATAAAATGTTAAAGAGAAAAGCATACAATGATCTTTTAGAATGGAAAAAAGCATCCGAGGGGAAAGCACTGTGTATTACAGGAGCACGTCAGGTCGGAAAAACGACTCTTATAAGAGAGTTTGGAAAAAAAGAATATAAGCATTTTGCTGAAATAAACTTTGTAAGAGATGAAAGTGCAAAGAATATTTTTAAAGAAAGTCTTACAGTTGAAGCTATTATTACCAATTTGACAGCGTATTTAAGGGTGCCGCTTGAGCCGAAGAAAACTTTGATATTTTTTGACGAAGTACAGGAATGCCCGAATGTAAGGTCTGCAATTAAATTTTTAATTGAAGACGGACGATTTGACTATATTGAGTCGGGTTCACTTTTAGGAATAAATTATAAGGATATAAAATCATATTCAGTAGGTTTTGAAAAAATATTTAAAATGTATCCTTTAGATTTGGAAGAATATCTTTGGGCGAATGGAGTTTCGGATGAGACAATAAGCTACTTAAACACATGCTATGAAAACAAAGAAAAAGTATCTGACAGCGTACATGATACGCTTAGCAAGTTGTTTTACAGTTATCTTGTAGTAGGCGGAATGCCCGAAACAGTTCAGATTTATGTAAAGACGCATGACATAGCGAAAGTAATCTTAAATCAGAAAAGTATTTTAGATTTATATAGGCTTGATATTTCAAGATATGTAGCCGGAAATAATAAAATTAAAATAAAAAGTATATTTGACAGCATACCGTCGCAGCTGAATGATAAAAATAGAAGATTTAAATTAAACAGCATAAGCAAGACGGCAAGATTTGAGCGATATGATGAAAGCTTTAATTGGCTTATAGATGCCGGGGTTGCACTTCCTTGCTACAATGTTACAGAACCTCAGCTTCCTTTGGTACTTAATGAGAAAAGAAATTTATTTAAATTGTATATGAATGATGTCGGACTTCTTTGTGCAGCCGGTATGGATAATATACAATTTGACCTTCTAAATGGCAATGTAGGTGTTAATATGGGAAGCATTTTAGAAAATGTTTTTGCACAAAACTTAAAATCAAACGGTTTTGATCTTCATTATTTTGATTCTAAGAAAGTAGGAGAGTTGGACTTTGTTTTAAAAAAAGGACTTAAAGTCTCTCTAATAGAAATAAAATCAGGAAATGATTTTAAAAAACATCCTTCAATTAACCACGCTTTAGAAGTAGATAATTGGAAATTTGATGAAAGTATTGTATTTTCAAAATCAAATGTAGAAAAGGTTGAAAAAGTAACCTATTTACCTTGGTATATGGTTATATTTTTTACACAGCCGAGGGTGAAGGGCAAGATGATTTATGAAGTTGATTTGAGCGGAATTTAAGATTTATTAATATTTCATTAAAACTACATAAACTAAATAACGAAGCTCTATTAATGATTTAGAGATAAAATCTCTGATAAAATATAATTTAATAGATAAAGTAAATGGTAGAGATGTTATTTTTAAAGGAATTGAACAGTCATATTATTATAAAGGATATGAAGCAGGGAAATTATTATGTCAAAAATAGATGAACTTATAAAAGAAATGTGCCCGAATGGGGTGGAGTATAAAGAATTGGGAGAGATAGTTTCTATTAGTCGTGGAAAAGTCATGTCCAAAGATTTTTTGAAACAAAACGAGGGAACATATCCAGTATATTCGTCTCAAACTGAAAATAATGGAGAACTGGGTGCTATATCCACCTATATGTTTGATGGAGAATATATAACGTGGACTACGGATGGAGCAAATGCAGGAACTGTGTTTTATAGAATGGGTAAATTTAATATTACAAATGTTTGTGGAATTATAGATAATAAATCTAGAATATTAGATACTAAGTTTCTTTTTTATATATTGAATAGGGATGCACCACATTATGTTAATTATGGAATGGGAAACCCGAAACTTATGAGTAATGTAATGGCAAAAATAAAAATCCCCATCCCTCCTCTTCCTATACAACGTGAAATAGTCCGTATATTGGATTCTTTCACAGAGCTTACAGAAGAGCTTACAAAAGAGCTTACAAAAGAGCTTACAAAAAGGAATAAGCAGTATGAATTTTATCGTGATGAGCTTCTCAATAACAATCAAAATGTCAATGTTAGAGTTGGAAAATTGATTGATATGCTTTCGCAGCCAATCACAGATGGACCACACACAACACCTGTTTTAGTTGATGATGGAATTCCGTTTTTGTCTGCAGAGGCAGTGTCAGATGGAAAGATACATTTTGAAAAAAAACGAGGTAATATCACAAAGGAATTTGATGAAGAATGTTGCAAAAAATATAAACCACAAAGAAATGATGTATTTATGGTTAAATCAGGATCAACAACTGGTAAAGTTGGATATGTGGATACTGATGAAAGGTTTAATATTTGGTCTCCTATTGCCGCACTGCGAGTAAACGATAACAACTCTTCACGATATTTGTTTCACTTATTACAATCCACTAGTGTGCAAAATATGGTTAAATCGAAGGCGAGCCATGGATCACAGCCCAATCTTGGCATGAGAGTTTTGGAGCAATTTGAAGTTCCTATGCCACCTTTAGATGTACAAATTAAAATAGCAGAAGTATTAGATAACTTTGACACTATCTGCTCTGACCTCAACATTGGTCTTCCTGCCGAGATTGAAGCACGTCAAAAACAATACGAATATTATCGAGATATGCTTTTGACATTTGCTGAAAAAGGCGAGATAATTCCAGACAGACAGACAGACAAGCAATAATTAGGCTTATTCAGTATGTCTTTGGTTATGCTCCTGTTAAGCTTGAAGAGATTGCTACAATTGTCCGTGGAGGTAATTTCCAAAAGAAGGATTTTATAAAACACGGAAAACCTTGTATTCATTACGGTCAGATGTACACACACTTTGGAGTCTATGCATATAAAACTTTAACATTTGTGAATGATGAAGTATTTGCAAAGTCAAAGACTGCAAAAACGGGAGATATTGTTATGGCGGTTACAAGCGAAAATGTTGAAGATGTTTGCTCTTGTACTGCATGGCTTGGTGATGAAGAAATTGCTATAAGTGGACATACGGCAATCATTAGTCATAATCAGAATGCTAAATATATGTCTTACTTTTTTCATTCAGCTTCTTTCTTTGAACAAAAGAAATGTTTGGCACATGGCACAAAGGTAATTGAAGTAACACCAAGCAAATTAGGTAGCATTGAAATAATGTTGCCGACTATAGAAGAACAAGAAAGAATAGTATCTATTCTCGATAGGTTCGATTCATTATGTAATGATATTTCATCTGGTCTTCCTGCTGAGATTGAAGCACGAAAAAAACAATATGAATATTATAGGAATAAGCTTTTAACTTTTAAAAAAAGTTAAAGGACATTAGGTACAAGGTTTCTTGAATAAAAAGCAAGTTATGTAATCGTAAAGAAGTTAGTAAATTTTGAAAAAGCATACTGTGATATATATAATGGATATAAGAGTATAGTTTATCTTTTTAAATTTAAATTAATTTTTAAAGTGTCTAGATAGTATATAAAAATCTGACACAAGTAGATATATTATAAAGTAGAATTAGAAAAAAAGCGTTAGAAAGCAACATAATGGCAAAAAAATACATAAAACTTATGAAGAAAGCCGATTTTAACCTGTTAGCAAAAAAATTCAACTTGGATCCGGTTATAATGAGGCTTCTTGTTAATAGAGATATAAAAGAAGAGGATATGGAGTCTTATCTTTATCCGAAAGAAAGCGATATCAATTCTCCTTATATTTTAAAAGATGTAGAAGAAGCTGCGAGAGCTATAAAACAATTTATAGAAGAACATAAAAAAATAAGAATTATAGGCGACTATGATGTTGACGGCATTATGTCGAATTATATTTTGGTTTCATCTCTTAAAAATTTAGGAGCAAATGTTGATTATGATATACCAAATAGAGTAACAGACGGTTACGGTCTTAATGAAAGGCTTGTAAGAAAAGCAAAAGAAGACGGAGTTGATATGATTATCACCTGCGACAATGGAATTGCCGCTTATGATGCAATTGAACTTTCGGAAAAAGAGGGAATTTTTACAATTGTAACCGATCATCATTTAGTTCCGTATGAAATAATTAATGGAAAAAAGGTTGAAAAGCTTCCGCCTTCACATTTCGTAGTAAATCCGCATAGAAAAGATGATGAATCAAAGTTTAAAGAAATATGTGGAGCTGTAGTTGCTTATAAAGTTTGCCTTGTATTGTATGATATATTTAATAGAGATAATTATTATGTAAGAAGTAAATTAAAATATGCTGCAATGGCGACAATATGCGATGTTATGCCGCTTATTGATGAAAATAGAGCAATTGTAAAAATCGGACTTAAGGAACTTACCGAAGTTAAAAATATACCTTTTGAAGATATACAAAGTATTAATGGTAATAATGATGAATCGGGCGGATTTGATTTATTAAACGAAAGGTCCGATCAAAACGAAATTGCTTATCAAAATGAAAGGTCCGATCAAAACGAAATTGCTGATCAAAACGAAAGGTCAGATAAAAAAGAAATTGCCTATAAAAATGACATTTCTGATAAATACGTAACATCCGAAGATATCCCTATAAAAGAACTTATGGAAGCAGCGGGTATAAAAAATTATGTAAGTTCATTTACAATAGGTTTTATGATAGGTCCTATATTTAATGCCAGTGGTCGAATTTCAGATGCGAAGATAGCAGTAGAAATGCTTCTTTGTAAGGATATTGAAAAAATAAAAGAAGCTGCAAAGAATCTCGTAGAATTAAATAGTATAAGGAAAAATAAAACTAGGGAAGCTACTGAGGAGGCACAGGTTCAGGTTGAAAAATATAAGGATGACGATGTCCTTGTTTTATATCTTAAAGATTTACACGAAAGTATAGCAGGAATTGTTGCAGGGCGTATAAAAGAGCAAGAAAATAAACCGACAATAGTTTTAGTGGACGGCAAAAACTTTGCAAAAGGTTCAGGGCGTTCAATAGATAGTTATCTTATGTATGACGAACTTCATAAATGCGAAGATTTGCTTTTAAAATATGGTGGGCATAAAAAAGCAGCAGGGCTTTCTCTTGAAGCAGATAATATTGATGAGCTTAGGAAGAGGCTTAATAAAAACTCAAGCTTAACAAAAGATGATTTTTCTTCGACAGTTAATATTGATGTCGTAATGCCGATTTCCTATATTTCAATTAAGCTTATAAAAGAAGTTGGCATTTTAGAGCCGTTCGGAGAAATGAACGCAAAACCTCTTTTCGCAGATCAAAATATACGAATACTTAAAATAAGAGAGATAGGCAAAGATAAAAATTACTTAAAATTCGATTTACTTGATGAAAAAAATAGGGTAGTCGATGCAGTTATGTTTTCGGGAGCTGAGGAAGCAAAAGCAAAACTTATTGAAAGATATGGAGATAGTATTATAACTGAATCTTCATACAAAAATTTGAATCCAAATGTTACGATAACATTTACATACTATCCTTCAATAAATGAATATCATAATATAGAAAATATTCAGGTTGTTATTCAGGATATTTTGTGATAATAAGGAATATAGAAAATAATCTATTTTATTTATGGAAAATATATAAGTTAATCATTTATATATTATCTAAGTGCCTAAAAATATGATTAAAAGGAGAATATATGTTTTTTAAAAGCAAAAAGAGAATCGAAGAACTCGAAAATAAGCTTTCAGAGATAGAGATAGAAAAAAATAAATTAAAAGATAAATTATCTTTAATAAAGGAGAACCTTATTGAGCTTGAAGATAAAGTCCTTGATTCTGAAGAAATAGATTTAAGAAATAGTATGATTTCTCATATGGAATCAATGGATAAGGATATATCAATCGATGATTTAAAAGACATAATTCTATCCTTTATTGATAAGGAAAAGGAAATAAAGGAGAATAACAAGGTGAAAAATGAAGCTCTTAAGACTGCATTTTCATCTTTCGATGATTATTTTGAAAAAGAAAATAATCATCTCATAAAAATAAATGAGTTTGATAATTTAATTCAAAATAATTTATCTTTAAAAAGTGAGTTAAACGATGATTTTTCAAATATGGAAGATATATCAAAGGATATAAGCGTTGCATCTTTAAATTCCGCTATAGAAGCGGGATATATGGGAGAACAGGGCGAAAAATACATAGAAGTTTCCGAAAAAATAAGGGTCCTTTCCGAACAATATAGATTGGCAATTAAGAAAGCTAAGGAAATCGCATCGGATATTGATTCTTCAATGAAAGATAATAAGGCAAAAATAGAAGATATTAAGAAAAGCATTGAGAAAAATCTTGAATATCTAAAAAATATTATAAAATTAAAAGATAAAGGCTATGGAAACATTACAGAAGTAACAGAAAATAGTCAGGATAATGGTATAAATTTATCAGAAATTGAAAATAAGATTTCATCAGAAATTAAAAATCGAGATAATAAAAGACAAAATAATCAGCAATATCTCTTAGATTTATTTGATAAGATAGGAGAGCTATCAAACGATAGAGAAACAAAAGAAGAGATTTTAAATAAAATTTTTAGATCAATAGATGAAGCTTTAAAGGGATAAAATATGTCAATAAGAGAAGAATATACTTTTTTATCTTCAGATGAAAGAAAAACAAATCTTCATGCTGTAAAGTGGATTCCTTCCGATAATAAGATAGATGAAGTTCTTCTTATTCATCATGGTATGGAGGAATTTATACTTAAGTATGATGAATTTGCAAATTTTCTTGCAGATAATCATATAGCGGTAATGGGATATGATCAAATAGGACATGGAGAGTCTGTAGAAAATAAGGACGACCTTGGAGTTATGCATACGAATTCACCTGCTGAGATTATGGTAAAGGATATGCTATCTCATTACAAAATTGCTCAGAATAATTTTAAAGGGAAACCGATTTTTATGCTTGGACACTCTATGGGATCTTATCTTCTTAGAATGTTTTTATCTTTTTACAGTAGTAACTTAAAAGATCTTAAAGGTGCAATCCTTATTGGAACCGGAACTGAAAGCGATAAGGGACTTGAAGTAGCTGAGCATATTTTAAAAAAGCTTGCATCTATAAGAGGATGGAATTATAAATCCAAAATTATTCATATGTTTATGTTTGAAAGAGCGATAAGATATTATGATGTTACAGGAAAAAATCCTGCACATAATTGGATGACTAAAAATATAAAAAAGGTTGAAGAATATTATGAATGCCCTTTAACTAATTTTATGTTTTCTCTTAATGGATATAAGCTTCTTTTGGATGCAATTTATTATGATAATCAACAGGAAAATATAGAAAAAATCAGAAAAGATCTACCTGTGATTTTCCTCTCCGGAAAAGACGATGTAGTTGGAAATATGGGAAAAGGTGTAGAAGAAGCAGCTGATAAATTTAGAGCTGCAAATATAAAAGATGTATTTATGAAGCTTTATACAAATGACAGACATGAAATATTAAGTGAACCTGACAGAAAGGTTGTATATAATGATATATTGTCATGGATTAAAGATAAAGCAAAAGTATAAAAACGAATTAATAAATTGCAATTCACATAGAAATGAATTAATAAATTGCAATTCACATAGAAATGATTTGATTTAGGAGCTATACTCGCTTCATTAGGAAATGTCTAAGCTTTATAAGAAATTCAGGCATATCGCTTTCACCTTCAATTATTTCTCTATTCTTTTCATTAAATCCGACTAAAATATTATGATTTGCTTCACAAAGGTAATCAATAATACCATCGATATCCGTTATAGTATTCTTAGGACATTTAATGTGAATAGATTTTTCACCTGTGATATATAAGGTATATGATATTTTGAGATGCTTTCCAAAAAGCATATGAAGAGTCGAATACTTATACACCCAGCGAATTTTATCAATAGGAATTAATGCTACTCCGAATTTTGAAGTTTCGATAAAGTAGTGCTGAGTAATAAACATATCATCTGTCGCAAGCTGAGGAAGAGTTGAAAGCTCATCTTCAGCTTCTTTTAATAGTTTTTTAGGATTTCCATATTTTGTAAGTCTTCTTATAGGGTGCGATAAAATTGGAAAATTAATACAAATAATACAATATACTATATTTATTATAGAAAAAATTGAAGTAAATATAATAAAGTAGTATAAAAATATTGCACTTATTCCGCTTGAATCGGGTTCACTTAAAATAAATGGGAAAAATGTCTCTCTAACGCCGTCTTCATTCCATGAAAGGTCTCTTGAGAGATTTGTAAAAAGTGTATCAAGTGAATTTGATTTTGTTATAATTTTCCCACTTAAGCTTACGGATTTTAATTCAGAAAGACCCATATCACAGGAATTAGGTTTTAAAAGAACAAAAAGACATTTATTATTAGTAAAAGTATAATAGTAGTAGCCGTCAATTTGACCTAAAAATTTTCTTGTATATCCTGTAAAGAAAAGGTTTTTTAATTTAGCTTTGGTGTAAAATGATGCTTTAAGATTATTTAAAATCCAAGGCTTTGTGAAATCAATTTTCTTTGGGAAAATGAAAGAAAATATTGGAAAAATAAAAGACAACAAAAAAATACAACAAATATATGTTGTAGGAATAATAAGTTTTTTCTTATAATATGTACGAATATTTTTTGTTATATGGTTAGAAAATTTTGTTATCATAGTTAATATTATAAATTAATATTTTTTTATATCAAGATAATAGGAGATAAAAATGAAAGACGGATTTATAAAAGTAGCATCAGTTTCTTTTGAACTTAAGGTAGCGGATGTTATGTGGAACAGAAATAAAATCTTTGAATTAATGGAAAAAGTAAACAAGAGTCATGTAAAAATTGCAGTTTTTCCTGAACTTTCTATCACGGGATATACAGCAGGAGATTTATTCTTTCAAAATCTTCTATTAAAAAAAGTAGAAGAAGCTATAAGCTTTCTCATTAAAAAAAGTAAAGGAATGGATACGCTTTTTGCTGTAGGACTTCCTATTTTATTTGAAGGCAGAGTATATAATAGTGCTGCGATTTTTTCAAATGGGAATCTTTTAGGAATAGTTCCTAAATTAAATCTTCCAGATCACGATGAATTTTATGAAAGACGATATTTTAATAAGGGATTTAAGAAAGTAAGACCGATTTTCTATGCAGGCTTTAATACCTATATAGGAGCACTTCAAATATTTAGAGATGAAGAAATTGATTTAAATGTGGGAGTTGAGCTTTGCGAAGATTTATGGATAAATACATCGCCGAGTAATTATTTATCATCTTTAGGTGCAAATGTTATTATTAATTTATCATCATCAAATGAACTTATGGGTAAAGCTTGTTATAGAAGAGAACTTGTGAAGGTTCAGTCTAAAAAGCTTCTTTCTGCATATATTTATTCATCGTCGGGACTTGGAGAATCTACTCAGGATACTGTATTTTCGGGACATTGCATTATAGCGTCTGACGGAGAAATCCTTTCAGAAAAAAGATTTTTTGATGGATTTATTTCGACTGAAATTGATATTGAAGTTCTTATGTCACAAAGGAGAAGAAGTACGACATTTAATAAGAATTTTGATGAAGATTTAAAAGTAACTTTATTTAAACTCAATATAGAAGAAACAACACTTTCATTTCCTATAAATAAGATTCCATTTTTAAAGAGCAATAAGGATTATGACAAATTAAAAAGTGAAAATTCTGAAAAAGATAATATAACAAAAGATTATTTAAGTGACGGAAATTATTTTAAAGAAGAATCGGAAGATATCATAAATATTTTAACTTATGGACTTATTAAGAGAATAAAGCATATTAATACAAAATCCGTTGTAATAGGAGTATCAGGAGGACTTGATTCTACACTAACGCTTTTAATCGCAGTAAATGTATTCGATATGCTTTCTCTTGATAGAAAAAATATCTATGCAATTACGATGCCGGGATTTGGAACGAGCGATAGAACCCATAATAATGCAAATGATATTATGGATATATTAGGTGTAACGAAGATGGAAATTCCTATAACTAATGCTATGAAAGTTCATTTTAAAGACATAGGTCAGGATGAAAATAAAAAAGACGTAACCTATGAGAATAGCCAAGCTAGAGAGCGTATGCAGATTCTTATGGATTATGCAAATAAAGTTAACGGACTTGTACTCGGAACCGGAGATTTATCGGAACTTGTTTTAGGATTTACAACCTATAATGGAGATCATATGTCTATGTATAGTATAAATGCGGGTGTTCCTAAGACTTTAATAAGAGTTGTACTAAGATATTTGTCATGTAAGTATGATAAGCTAAAGGATGTTTTAATTGACATCATAGAAACTCCGGTTTCACCGGAACTTGTAAAAGAAAAAGCCGGTGAAATATCGCAAAAGACGGAAAATATTGTAGGACCTTATGAAATAAATGATTTCTTCATTTACTACATGCTTCAGTATGGATTTTCCCCGAAAAAGATATATAGATTAGCAATTTATGCCTTTTCTGACATATATGATAAGGATAAAATTAAAGAATTTTTAAAGAATTTCTATAAAAGATTTTTCAATAATCAATTTAAGCGTTCATGTATGCCGGATGGAGTAAAAGTGCTTAACATCTCTCTTTCTCCTAGAGGCAATTTAAGAATGCCTTCGGATGCGACGAGTGAGCTTTGGGTAAAGGAAGTAGAAGAGATTTAAAACTTATAACTATTTAAAGAGGAATGAAAAAGCATTGGTAAAAAATTAAATAGAATGATGATTAAGCTTTAAAATCCATATTGCATAAATGCTTTTTATCGTAAAATTCCCAGAACTTCTTAAGGTAAGTATTTTTCTTACCATATATGAAAGGATATAAAGCGATAATTAAAACTAAAGCAAAAGCGACATCAATTACAGTATGCTGTTTTAAAAACATAGTTGATAAAACAACAAGAAGTGTAAATAATTTTGATAAAAATTTAAGATGAGTTTTATTATTATATCTTTCCGTTCTGCAAAGTGCTTCATTTATAACAACGGAGTTAAATACATGAATGCTCGGAAGAACATTTGTTGGAGTATCACTTTTATATAACGCTTTTACAAGGTCTATAAATATATTATTTCTTGTAAAATATGTAGGCCTTATATCAATTTTATTAGGATAAACATAAGATATGATTAAAAAAAGTGTCATACCAATAGAAAGAAAAGTGGCCATAAGATAGAAATCCATGCCATTTTTTCTAAAAATCATGTAGAATATTCCGTAGAACATATAAAAAAACCATAGTAAATAGGGAATTATAAAAATTTCTAAAAAAGGAATATATGAATCAACTTTTGACTGAACCAAAAAAAAACCTCTTTCATTGTGAGTTTCAAGCCAAGTGAAGCATGACATATAAAGAGGCATATAGAATAAAAGAATAAATCTTTTCCAATTGTTCTTAATAAAAATAAGTTCGTTTTTAAGTTTATTCATAATAGATTAATAATATACTATTACAAAAGAAATAACAATAAACAATGTATAAAATGATAGTAACTTGTATAATTTGACAAGGTAAAACAAGTATAAAATAGTAGGGAGAATAAGATGAACGAAATAATAAATATGTTTTCAAAAGGACTTTCATTATATGTTTCAAAAGATATAGTGATATTTTTGATATCGATGTGTCCGATTTTGGAACTTAGGGGTGGACTTTTGGCATCAAAAATATTAGGTATTTCACTTTTAAGAGCAATACCGATATGCATCATAGGAAATATTATTCCGATACCTTTTATCCTTTTATTCATAAAAAAGATTTTTGCGTGGATGAAAAAAATCAAAATATTTAAAGGATTTATAGAAAAGATTGAAAATAGAGCTATGAAAAAAAGTGCTTCTGTAAAGGAAGCAGAGTTTTGGGGACTTTTATTATTTGTAGGTGTACCGATTCCGGGAACCGGTGCCTGGATGGGATCTTTAATAGCGGCTCTTCTAGATATGGATTTAAAAAAAGCACTAGTGGCTGAGCTTTTAGGAGTTATAGTAGCGACAATTCTTTGTGCGATACTTTTTTATGGGCTTTTAGGAATGTTTATTTAAACATAGAGTAATTTATTTTATATTATTATTAAAGGAAAAAATTTTAGGTTATTTATTAGGTTATTTAATTAAAGAGTAAAAGATTTTATTAAAATGGAGACTAGAAATTGAAATGAAAGATTTAAAATCGAACATAGAGCTTATAGACACAGAAGGCTATGATATAGAATATGTGCAGCGGGTGGAAAAAAGTATTCAAAAAACATTTAAAAAAGAAATATGGAGACAGTTTACCAAAGCAATAAATGATTTTAAGCTTATTGAAGATGGAGACCGTATTGCTGTCTGTGTTTCGGGCGGAAAAGATTCAATGCTGACATGCAAACTTTTTCAGGAACTTAAAAAGCATGGAATTAATAATTTCTCGGTAAAATTTCTTGCTATGGACCCCGGATATGATGAAAAAAATCTTTTAACTATTAAAGAGAATGCAAAAAAACTTAATATTCCGCTTTATATTTTTAAATCAAATATATTTGATATGGTAGATAGCAATAAGTATAAGGGCTCCCCATGTTATTTTTGCGCGAGAATGAGAAGAGGACATCTTTATAAATTTGCCAAGGAACTATCATGTAATAAGATAGCACTCGGACATCATTTTGATGATGTAATTGAAACAACACTTATGAGTGTTTTATATTCGGGACAATTTCAAACGATGATGCCAAAGCTTAAAAGTAAAAATTATCCCGGAATGGAACTTATAAGACCACTTTATTATGTACATGAAGATGATATTATACGATGGAAAAATTATAATAATCTTCAATTCATAAATTGTGCTTGTAGACTTACAGAAGGTCTTGATATGGACTTTAAGAAAGCAACTAAAAGAGCTGTTACAAAAGAAATCATAAATAAACTTGAAAAGGACAATCCTATTGTAAAGAAAAATATCTTCAGGTCTGCTATGAATGTTACGCTTCCTATGGTGCTTGGATATAAAACGAAAGATGAAACTAAGAGCTTTTTGGATGATTATTAAAAAAGGACATCCAAATTAGGATGTCCCTTTTAAAAACTATAGCTAAGTTTTAATTTATAAATTTAAATCTTTTCCATTTATAACTGCACTTTCAACATATTTAAGTGGAATTATAAGGCATTTTTCTCCATCTACAAATGAAGATGTTATCTTATCTTTTAAATTATCATCGGTTTTAATTACAATTGAAGGCGTACTTCCATCATCCTTTTTAAGCCCTACGTCTTTCATTTCCTTTGTAAGAGCCAGTACTTTTTTCTGAAGTGCTTTTTTTTCAAGCTTTAAATCACTATTTTTTAATAGTTTATTATCTAAAAGCTCTTTAGCATTTTTGGGCTCGTCTTCAAAATAATCATCAAGTCTTTCTTCCACTTTTTCAATTTTATCTTCCGAAAAACCGCTGTCTAATAAGATATCATTTAAATCTTCTTTTGATACATTAATATCATCTTTATTTTCTTTGCCTTCACTTTCAAGTGTAATAAAATCTGAAAGATTTTTATGAACACTAAGAAGAGCATCATCTACTTCTTCATTTTTTAAGTCATGGGTTATTATGTCGTTAAATGCTATAGTTTTTTCATCTGACGTGTGTTTTAGCTTTAATCCGAGTATATCTTTCCAAAATTCAGTATGAGGATTTTTGGCATCCTTTGTAAACACAAGCATTTCATGGATATCAGTGTTTCTGTCAGAAAAAGCGGGATAAGTAAATGCACTTTCTACATTTCCTACAATCCAGTCACGATTTAATGAAGAAAAACATTTTTCTTTTTCGTTGTAAGAAAGAGCCGGTTTTTGAAGCTCAACAGGGCAAATGGAAAGAACCATGTAATCATACACGTCTGTTGAATCACCTAAAGCTATGTTATCTGTTGTTTTAAGAGGAATATCATATTCATCATGAAATATTAAGATAAGGTAATTATCGGATGTGTCATAAATCTCAATGATTTTATCATACAAAGTGTTTAATGCTTCATCATCATCCATATTTGATTTTATAAGAGAAAGTAAAAGCGGCTGCATTGTATTATCATCTTCATTATAAAATTCAAGATTTAGAAGATTATTTCCCAATTTTCCGGAAATGGATTTTTTCGCTATACCCAAATATTTTAAAAGTTCATCTTGGGATAAACTTAAGAAGTTTTCCTTAAATGTTAAAATTTTTTCTTTATTTTTATTGACATAACAGCCTGTAAGGCGTGAAAAATTGTGACCATTTTTAGTAAATCTTCTTTTTATCTCAAGTATATCTTTTTTATTCATAGTTATCCTCCTAAAAATAATAAGGATATGATAACATATAAAAGTATAGATTTTTCACAGAATTTTTAAAATTCTAATATATAAAATAGATAAAATTTGAGATTACTTGATTTCTTTAACGCATATAATATAATAGGATAAGTTAAGCATTGTCATTGATAAATTGTGCAAAAAATTATTTAGAATGATATATAATTAGAATGATATATAGTTAGAACGATATATAGTTAGAACGATATATAATTAGAATTATATAGTTAGAAAACTATATAATAAAAAGGAAAAGTCGTATTTATTTAATGTAGGAGAGTAGAAATGGTATATTTGTTAATTGTTTTATATTTAGCATGCTGGGTATTTACAGGATGGTTTTCTATAAAGCATCAGGCAAGTGCTATAGCAATGAGTATTATATTATTTGCTATTATGTTCAGTGCTTCTATACACTTTACATTGTTTTAAAAATGAACATTTACTTTATGAATTTACTCTTGAATAAAAAAATTTACTGTTATAAACTTTTAAGAGTGACTATTTAAGAGAGATTATATTAAGTGTTTTTTTGGAGAAATTGAAATGGACTTAGTTAGAGTAAGAGATTTATTTAAAAATACGAAGGATTATCAGGATAAAGAAGTTAATGTTTGTGGTTGGGTAAAATCTATAAGAGATTCAAAGAATTTCGGATTTATCATTATATCCGACGGAACATTTTTTACACCTCTTCAGATAGTAATTCATGATGATATGGATAACTATAAGGATATTATAAAACTTAATGTAGGAGCATCCATTATAGTTAAAGGAACTTTAGTTTTAACACCGAATAATAAGCAACCTTTTGAAATTCAGGCAAAGGAAGTAAAAGTTGAAGGAGAAAGCACTCCCGAATATCCTCTTCAAAAGAAAAGACATACGGTTGAGTATTTAAGAACTATTCCTCATTTAAGAGCAAGAACAAATATTTTTCAAGCAGTATTTAGAATCCGTTCTCTTACAGCTTATGCAATACATAAGTTTTTTCAAGAAAGAGATTTTATATATGTTCATACTCCTCTTATCACATCATCCGATGCGGAAGGTGCAGGAGAAATGTTTCAGGTTACTACTTTAGATCAGAAGAATATACCTTTTGATGAAAATGGAAATGTTGATTATTCAAAAGACTTTTTTGGAAAAGAGACAAAGCTTACAGTAAGTGGTCAGTTAAATGGAGAAACATTTGCACAAGCATTTAGAAATATTTATACATTCGGACCGACATTTAGAGCAGAGAATTCAAATACTACAAGACATGCAGCAGAATTTTGGATGATAGAACCTGAAATTGCATTTGCAGATTTATCCGATTGTATGTGTCTTGCTGAGGATATGCTAAAATATGTTATCGATTATGTGCTTTCACATGCTAAAGAGGAAATGGAATTTTTAAATAATTTTGTTGATAAAGGACTTATTGACAGATTAAATCATGTATTATCATCTGATTTCGGTAGAATTACTTATACAGATGCAGTAAAGGAACTTGAAAAACATAATGACAAGTTTCAATATAAAGTTTCATGGGGCGTTGATTTACAGACTGAGCATGAGAGATTTCTAACGGAACATATTTTCAAAAAGCCTGTATTTGTAACAGATTATCCTAAGGATATAAAAGCATTCTACATGAAAATGAATGATGATAATAAGACTGTTGCAGCAACGGATTGTTTAGTACCAGGAATCGGAGAAATCGTTGGAGGATCTCAAAGAGAGGATAACTACGATAAACTTTTAAGTAGAATTAGAGAATTAGGAATGAATGAATCTCAGTATGAATTTTATACTGATCTTAGAAAATATGGAAGTACAAGGCATGCAGGCTTCGGACTTGGATTTGAAAGATGTGTAATGTATCTTACAGGAATTTCAAATATAAGGGATGTATTACCATTCCCAAGGACTGTAGGAAATTGCGAATTATAATTTAGGTAGTTAAAATTATGTTTATTATAAAGCCTGTCATTTCGGTAGGCTTATAATTATATTTGGTAGATGTTTTACTAAAAGGAAAGGAAAAAGAAAAATGTCATACATACAGATACCGAGTGGATATAAATCAGATTTAGATTTAAGAGAAACGCAGATTGCTATAAAATCTGTAAAAGATTTCTTTCAACAGATACTTGCAACAGAGCTTAACCTTCACAGAGTTACAGCACCACTTTTTGTAGATCCGACTACAGGACTTAATGATAATTTGAATGGAGTTGAGCGTCCTGTTTCATTTACAGTTAAAGGGGATGATACACATAAACTTGAAATCGTACATTCACTTGCAAAGTGGAAGAGATATGCACTAAAAAAATATGGTTTTCATGAAGGAGAAGGACTTTACACTGACATGAATGCTATAAGAAGAGATGAAGACTTGGATAATATTCATTCTATGTATGTAGACCAGTGGGATTGGGAACGAATTATTACAAAAGCCGAAAGAAATAAAGCATTCTTTGAAGATATAGTAAAGCATGTATATGAAGCAATTACACTTACAGAAAGACATATGTCGAATCTTTATTCATATATTGAATGCGTTCTTCCTGAGAATATTACATTTATTACTTCAGAAGAATTGTTACAAAAATATCCAAACCTTTCTGCTAAAGAAAGAGAGTATGAAATAACAAAACTTTATGGAGCGGTATGTATTGAAGAAGTCGGCGGAAAGCTTTCAAATGGTGAAGTACATGATTTAAGATCTCCGGATTATGACGATTGGAAATTAAATGGAGATATTTTGGTATATCATCCGACACTTGATATAGCACTTGAGCTTAGCTCAATGGGAATAAGAGTTGACAAGGATTCACTTGAAAAGCAGCTCAAAGAATCAAATTGTATGGATAGAGCTTCTCTTCCTTTCCAAAAAGCTATTTTAAATGATAATTTACCATATACAGTAGGCGGTGGTATAGGTCAATCCAGAATATGTATGTTCTTTTTAAGAAAAGCTCACATAGGAGAGGTTCAAGTTTCAGAATGGCCAAATGAGATGCTTTTATATGCAAAAGAGCATGGAGTTGATATCCTATAATTTTTGAATTGTTATATACTTTTTGAATTGTTATATACTTTTTGATTATTAATCGATACATATTTATATGAATCTATATATACATATGATTTTTGACTCATTATAAGAAGATTTATTTTCAGCTTTATTATAGGAGAAATCGTGGAAAATATTGATTTAAAAGAATTAAATAATGAACAAAAAAAAGGGGTCCTTTGTACAGAGGGACCACTTTTAATACTTGCAGGTGCAGGAAGTGGAAAAACAAGAGTTCTTACTTATAGAACTTGTCATCTCATAAAAGATATGGGCGTTAAGCCTTATAATATCATGGCTATAACATTTACAAATAAAGCAGCAAAAGAGATGAAGAGCAGGATAAGAGATATGATAGGAGATACGGACTTTTTAGGAGAAGTTTGGGTATCCACGTTTCACTCTGCTTGCGTAAGAATTTTAAGAAGATTTGCATCATATATAGGATATGGAAATAATTTTACAATCTATGATACGGATGACACAAAAAAACTTATGAAGCAACTTTTTAAAGATATGAATATCAATAGCAGGGACCTAAAAGAAAAAATGGTTCTTAATAAGATTTCATCTTTAAAAAATGAGCTTATAGGTCCTGAAGATTTTGCAAATACATATAGTAATAATCCGAATAATAAAATTATACAGCAGATCTATTTTGAATATGAAAGTAGACTTCGCCAAAGTAATGCTATGGATTTTGATAATCTTATTATGAATACTGTAAGGCTTTTTAAACAGTTTCCGGATGCACTTAATGTATATGAAGAAAGACTTCATTATATTATGGTTGATGAGTATCAAGATACTAATACTGCACAATTTGAACTTATAAGGCTTCTTTCAAATAGAAGAAGAAATCTTTGCGTAGTAGGAGATGATGATCAGTCTATATATAAGTTCAGAGGGGCAAATATTTATAATATTTTAAATTTTGAAAAATATTTTAAAGATGCAACTGTAATAAAGCTTGAACAGAATTACAGATCTACTAAGAATATTTTGGATGCAGCAAATGAAGTTATAAAAAATAATGAAGGCAGAAAAAGTAAAAGATTATGGACTGATATTGGAGGAGGAGATAAGATTGCTTTCAGAAGACTTGAAAGTGCTTATGACGAAGCAAATTATATTATATCCGATATTTATATGAAAAATATAGACGGAATATATAAGTATAAAGATGATGCTATTATTTATAGAACTAATGCTCAGTCCAGAATTTTGGAAGAAAAATTAATTCAGAAAAATATTCCATATAAAATAGTAGGTGGCGTAAATTTCTATTCAAGAAAAGAAATTAAAGATGTTCTTGCATATCTTCATGTACTTTCCAATGAAAAAGACGATATTGCAATAAAACGTATCATAAATGTCCCTTCAAGAGGTATAGGAAATGTTACAATAAATAAAATATTTGATTTTGCTTTAGAAAATAATATGAGCTTTTTTGATGCTCTTAAAAATGTAGATTATATATCTTCTATAAAAAGAGGAAAAGATAAGATAAAGGATTTTACATCGTTAATGGATGAACTTTTCCTATTAAAAGAAGAAGAAAAGGTAGCTCCTATTATAAAAGCTGTCATTGATAAAACCGGATATAGAATGGAACTTATTAAAGAAAATACTGAAGAAGCAAAATCAAGAATTCAAAACTTGGAAGAGCTTGTATCAAAAGGTGCTATATTTGATGAGAATAGAGATGAATTAGAAAAAGAAGAAGATAAAGAAGGGCATAAAGAAGGAGATAAAGAAGGGGATAAATCTGAAGAAGATGAGCTAAAAGAAGAAAGTAATGCCCTTTTAGATTTCCTTGAAGAAGTTTCACTTATAGCTGATATTGATAATTTAGTGAGCAATGGAAATTTTGTATCATTAATGACTATACATAGTGCTAAGGGACTTGAATTTGACAATTTATATATTTCAGGAATGGAAGAAGGACTTTTTCCAAGCTTTATGTCGATGCAATCTAAAGAGCCGAATGAAGATATGGAGGAAGAAAGAAGACTTTGCTATGTAGGAATTACAAGAGCTAAAAAGCACCTTACTCTTACTTCTGCTGAAAAAAGAATGGTAAATGGAGATATGATTTATTCTACAATTTCTCGTTTTATAAAGGAGATACCTGCTGAACTTTTTGATAAAAATTATTCAGATCAAAATGAGAAAGATAATTCTTTTTGTAGAGTATATGACAGAGAGGATCCATATAGAGAAGGTTCATCATATGTAAGCAGCTCATATGGAAAAAGAACTTATAAATCGAATTATGGAATTACAATAAAAAAAACAAAGCCTGATTATGAAGTGGGAGATATAGTTCGACATAGAAAGTTTGGAGAAGGAAAAGTGATTTCCATTAAAGACGGAGAAAAAGACTTTTTGGTTACTGTGGATTTTAATGCTTTAGGAACGAAAAAAATGTTTGCTTCTTTTGCAAAATTAGAAAAATTATAAAAAAAATACAAGTTAATTTTACTATATTTTCAGAAAATATGTGCTATAATAGGAATGGTGTTTTAGGGGATTTTTAGAGAAATTATGAATAATAACATTTGAATAAAGAGGGAGGGTATATAATGAATAAATCTATAATAGGAAAAATCATCGGTATGATTTCAATACTTTTAGTTTTGGGAGGTATTATTTTTGCAATATATAAATATTTGTCACCTCTTGTAGACGATGATGTGAATGAAGATTTAGATGATGTGTTCGGATGTAGTTGTTCGCAGGATGACAAATTCGAAGAATAAAGTCGGCATTAAGCATTTAAGATATATTATAATTTAGAATATATTATTAAGGAAAAGTCGTTTTGAATTATAGTCGAATGAATTTATCACAAGATTTAAGGCAGACTTTTCCTTTTTTATACATTTATATGAGGTGTATAATAAGGATGGATAGTAGATTTATAAATTTATATGGAGAATAAATGTCAAAAGCTTTAGAAATAGAAAATCTTATTTTTTCATATGACAACGAAAAAACTATATTAAAGGGTATAAATTTAAGTGTGAATGAAGGGTCTTTTACAGCAATCGTCGGAGATAATGGAGCCGGAAAATCGACTCTTATGAAACTTTTAATAGGAGAGTTAAATCAGACTGAGGGATTTATTAAAATTTTTGGAGATTTAAATACAAAAAATAACCGATATATGGATATATCGTACATATCTCAAAATTCATTTGAAGAGTATCGGCATTTCCCTACAACTATAGAAGAAGTGATAAAAATTCATTTAAGATATTTAAAATCTAAAAAGAAAACAGATGAAATATTAAAAGAAGCCGGACTTTTAGAGCATAGAAAAAAGAGACTTAGTGAACTTTCGGGAGGACTTTTACAGAGAGTTTCTCTTATGATAGCTCTTTTAAAAGATGCAAAGATTATTCTTTTAGATGAACCAGGAACAGGAGTCGATAAGCATTTTTCAGATGAACTTTATAAGATGCTTAAAAATTTGTCTGAAAAAGGAAAGACAGTTGTTATGATTACGCATCATTTAGAAGAAGCAAAAGCTTATGTGGATGCTGTATATAAGATAAAAGATGGAATATGTGAAAAGATAAAATAAAAATAAAGGGAACAATATGGATATATTTGAATATGAATTTATGCAGCGAGCTTTTATAGTTGGTACAATCCTTGCAATTATACTTCCTTGTATAGGACTTCCGATACTTTTGAGGCATCTTTCGATGATGGGAGATACTTTATCTCATTCATCACTTGCAGGCGTTTCTATAGGACTTTGTTTCGGATTTAATCCGCTTATAGGATCTGCTATAGCGTGTGTAGCTGCAGGCCTAGGAATAGAATATATAAGAGAAAAGTTAAAAGCCTACCATGAGATTTCAACTGTAATTATAATGGCATTTTCGATAGGACTTGCAGGAATATTTACAAGTTTTACCGGAAATAGTAACTCTATAAGTTCATATCTTTTCGGCTCGATTGTCACGATAGGAGATAGAGAACTTTATCTTGTAATAGGAGTTTCTATTATTATTATGATAGCATATATCATATTGTATGACAGACTTTATCTTTTATCATTTGATGATAAAAATGCAAAGCTTTTAGGGATAAATAAGAAATTTATTAACTTTATATTTACTATTTTGGCGGCTATAGCTGTATCAATCTCTGCAAAGACTATAGGCTCTTTAATCGTTTCATCAATACTTGTAATACCTGTTATTACAGCAATGCAATTTATGAAAACATATAAAGGGACACTTATCTTATCAATAGTATTTTCGATAATATTTGTATATGCAGGATTGTTCCTTTCTTATCAATATAATTTAAAACCCGGATCTGTAGTTGTACTTATATCGGTAGCAGGACTTTTAATTTCGATGTTTATAAAGAGAAAATAAGTGTAATATCAGGAGAACCAGTATGGATGATGAAAAATTTTTAACCATCAAAAATTTATTTAAAAGCTATAAAATAGGAAATATTAAGCAGGAAGTACTTAAAGGAATGAATTTTTTCGCAAAAAAAGGAGAAATATGTGTGCTTTTGGGACCTTCCGGCTCCGGAAAATCTACACTCCTTAATATAATCGGAGGAATTGATAATGCTGACAGCGGAGAGATAAAAATTAATGGAGAGCTTCTTTTAAATATGGACGATGCTTCTCTTACTAATTATAGAAGAAAACATTTAGGTTATGTATTTCAGAAATATAATTTAATTGAAAATTTGAATGTCAAAGAAAATATAGAAGTGGGGGCTTATCTTTCTAATAACCCGCTTGATATAGATGAACTTATTAAAACTTTAGGACTTTGGGATCACAAGGATAAACTTCCAAATCAGTTATCAGGAGGTCAGCAGCAGAGAGTATCTATAGGAAGAGCTATTGTAAAAAATCCGGATATATTACTTTGTGATGAACCTACAGGAGCACTTGATTATAAAACATCAAAAGAAATTCTTACTCTTTTGGAAACTGTTAATGAAAGATATGGTAATACGATAATTATAGTTACGCATAATGAAGCAATAAGATATATGGCGGACCATATATTAAAACTTCATGATGGAAATATAAGAGAAGATATTTATAACATATCAAAGAAAAAAGCTAGTGAAATAGAGTGGTAGGCGTGTATGAGGAAAAGAAATCCGCTAAATAAAAGAGTTTTATATGAGCTTTTAGGTGATTGGAGAAAGTATTCTATTATAGGGATACTTCTCATACTTATTATAGGATTCGTGTCAGGAATGTATGTTGCAAATCATAGTATGATTTTGACATTTAAAGGTGCTAAAAAAAAATATAGAATAGAAGATGGACATTTTGAGCTTAAAAATAAACCGAACAGTGAGTTTTTATCTTCAGTTGAGCAAGGAAAAAAGGTACCTGTTACTATTTTTGAAAACTTTTATAAGGATGTAAAAGAAAAGAGACTAAAAAAAGATAATGGGGAAGCTAAAACAGATATAGGAACTATAAGAATTTATAAAATAAGAGATAAATTCAATAAGGGCGATTTATTAAAAGGCCGTTGGCCTAAAAATAATAACGAAATTGCAATTGACAGAATGCACGCTGATAACGTAAAAATTAAGTTAAATGAAAAGATTAAAGTTAATGATAAAAAATATAAAGTTGTAGGACTTTTTTCACTTTCTGATTATCAATGCTTATTTGAAAAGCCTACGGATATTATGTTTGATGCGATAGGCTTTGATGTAGGAATTGTTAAAGCAGAAGAGTTTGATAAAATTGTAGGATCTATTCATTACAACTATTCATATATTTACTCTACAAAACCCGGAAATAATAAATTTAAGTTCTCTAAAAATGACAAGGAAAAGAAAAAACGCTCGGATAATTTCCTGGAAATTTTAGCGAAGAATACTGCTTTGTCGGGAAATGAGCTTAAAAACTTTTTGCCGGAATATTCAAATCAAGCAATCCATTTTGCAGAAGAAGATTTAGGGTCTGATAAAGCTATGGGTGGAGTATTGCTTTATATATTTGTAGCAGTTTTAGGATTTATATTTGCAATTACATTAAGTAGTACCATAAATAAGGAAGCATCAGTAATAGGAACATTAAGAGCTTTAGGATATACGAAGCGTGAGATACTATTTCACTATATGTCTATGCCTGTTGCTGTAATAATAATTGCAGCAGCAATAGGAAATATTTTAGGATATACATATTTTAAAAATGTAATAGTTTCTATGTATTACAATAGTTACAGTCTGCCTACATATAAAACCTATATGAGTACGGAAGCTTTATGGAAGACTACAATCATTCCTATTGTGATTATGTTTGTTGTTAATTACATAGTTATAAGAAGTAAGCTTCAGATTTCTACAATGAGATTTTTAAGACATGAGATGAGAATTATAAAAAGAAAGAAAGCAATAAGGCTTCCTAATTGGAAATTTTTTAGACGCTTTCGCATAAGAGTTATGATGCAAAATGCTACCGGTTATGTGATGCTTTTTGTGGGAATTACTTTTATAATGGTGCTTATGTCTATGAGTATTGGTATGCCTGGCACTTTGGAATATTGCAAGAAAAATGCAAAAAAAATGGTGATAGCACAGTATCAAACTATACTTCGTGATTATAAGAAGGTAGATAAAAAATCTGCAAATCCTTTGAATCCTAATTTTAAATATGAAAAAAAGATTGTAAGTACAAAAACAAAGGGAGCAGAAAAATTTTCTACAAATACTCTTATAAGAAAAGGTAAGAGAGATGAGCCTATCATAAGCTACGGAGTACAAAAGAATAGTAAGTATGTAAAAATCCCTAAGCTTAAAGATAAAGAAGTATATATAAGTAAAACTTATCATGAAAAGTTTGATGTAAATAAAGGTGATACGATAACTTTAAAAGAAAAATATAACAACAAAAAGTATAAGTTTAAAGTTACAGGTATATATAAGTATGATGCTGCTATAGCTATATTTATGACCAATAAAACATTTAATAAGACATTTGGAAATGAAAAAGATGCTTTTTCAGGATTTTTCTCAAATCGAAAGATTAAAGATTTGGATAAAGATGATATTTTATATACAATAACTATTCATGATATAACAAAACTTACGGATCAGATGGATCATTCCATGGGTTCTTATATGAAATATTATCAAGTTATTCTTGTCAGTGTTTCAGTTATAATAATTTATCTCATAACTAAGCTTATAATTGAAAAAAATGAGAATGCTATATCTATGATTAAGATTATGGGATATAGAAATGGAGAGATAGGAAGATTATATATTGTACCGACTACATTGTTAGTGCTTATATTTGAACTTATATCAATGAACATAGGGAAAACAGTTGTAACTTATCTATGGAAGGCTGTTATGCAACAAGTGGACGGATATTTCGGATTTTTGCTTGAACCTAAGGGCATGATAAAAATGTATCTTTTTGTATTTATTTCATACAGTATAGTATCTATTATGGACTTTATAAGAATAAAGAAAGTTCCTATGGATAAGGTCCTTAAGGAATAAATTCGATAAAAAAATGGAAAATTTTTTAAAATAATAGTACAATCATAAAATATAATTTAAAATGAAAAAAGCTTATAAATGTTTATAATAGTAGTATGAAAAGTTGATAATGATAATTTAAAGAAACTTTTAAAATTTATGATTAATAAGAAAGGGAAAATATGGGAACAATTACAAAAGAATTATTAAATCGTTACAGAAAAAATGTAAAAAAAGATGAGAAAATTCCGGTTTTAAATGCTGCAATGGCAAGAACTGAAATTAAAGATCTTGCATATTTACCGACAAAGGCTGCAAAGTTAAATGGTGAATTTGAAGTAAATTTAAAGACTCATGGAATTACAGCTCAGAGAAAGAGCGGAAGATGCTGGCTTTTTGCTACTATGAACATAATGAGAGAAAAAGTTATGGAAAAAACAGGACTTGAGAAATTTGAACTTTCGGGAAATTTTCTCTCATTTTATGATAAGCTTGAAAAAGCAAATAATTTTCTTGAAATGGTAATTGCAAATGCTGACAAGGATATGGATGATCGAATGACCGACTATATTTTCTCCGGTATAGGAGATGGCGGATATTTTGATATGGCAAGAGATCTTGTTAAGAAATATGGTGTTGTACCTAAAGAATGTATGCCTGAATCATATCAGTCTGAACATACTGACAAATTAGACGAAATTACGAATACATTACTTAAAAAAGATGCAATGCTTTTAAGAAAAGCTGTAAAAGATAAAAAAGATGCTAAAAAATTAAAAGAAAAATTCCTTGAAGAAATTTATAGAATAAATGTAATTGCATTCGGAGAACCGGTAGAATCTTTTGATTTTTCATATAGAGATAAAGACGGAAAGAATTTTCATGAAGATAAGAATATTACACCTAAGGAATTTTATGATAAATATGTAGGAGAAGAGCTTGATAAATATATTACAGTTGTAAATGAGCCTATGGAAAAGAGAAAGATGTATCAAGTATATACTGTTCATCATTCCTGCTGTATGACTGATAAAACTCTTCATTCATTAAACCTTCCTATGGATGAACTTGAAACTATGGCAATTAAGCAGTTAAAGGATAATACACCTGTTTGGTTTGCTTGTGATGTAGGAGCATTTGGAGATAGAAAAGAAGGTGTTTTGGATCCTGATAGTTTCTCTTATGAAGGACTTTTAGGAGGCATTACATTTGATCAGGATAAAGGAACTCGCCTTATATCAAGAAGCAGTGGAGCTAACCATGCTATGGTTCTTGTAGGAGTAAACTTTGATAAAAATAAAACTCCTAACCGTTGGAAGATTGAAAATAGCTGGGGTAAGGACGTAGGAAAAGATGGATACTTTGTTTGCAGTGAAAAATATTTTAAAGAATTTGTTTATGAAGTAATTGTAAAAAAGGAATATTTATCTAAGAAAGCTAAAGATGCTTTGAATAGACCTGCAATTGAACTTCTTCCTTGGGAAATTTAATTTATTTAATAAATTTATTTCATTATTTAATCTGGTGATAATTGATTATAATGTAAACTAAAAAAATAGAAATAATAAAGTGTACCGACTTAAAATGTAAAAATTTTAAGCGGTACATTTTTTTATTTGGTTAGAAAAAATATTATTGACAAAAAAAGAGAATAGATATATTCTATTCGTTAGTCTAGACTAACACTATTTATTTATTTTTTTAATTACATTTGTCTTAAATTTTTAATAGAAAGGACAATTATGAAAAAGAAAATTTTAGCCATATTAATGGCATTAGGACTTTTAGTAACAACAGGATGCAGTGCAAATGGAAATTCTTCATCCGATGCTAAGAAGTCTGATAAATTAAAAGTAACTGTTACAACATCATTTTTACAGGATATGGTTACTCAACTTGCAGGGGATAAAGTAAAGATAAGTCTTATAATTCCTGCAGGAGAAGATCCACATACATATGAAGCAAAAGCCGAAGATAATAAGAAATTAAGCAGTGCAGATCTTGTACTTTATCACGGACTTCATTTTGAAGGAAAAATGGTTGAACTTTTAGAGTCTGTAAAAGGAAAGCCTATAGCAAAGCACTTTGAAAAGAGTGAAGTAGGAAAGATGGAAGAAGATGGAAAGACTATAACTGACCCTCATTTCTGGTTTGATATAGATCTTTATAAGAAAGCTGTAAAAGAAGCTGCAGTTCAACTTAAAAATAAGTTACCTAAGGATAAAGATTTAATAGAAAAAAATGAAAAAAATTATTTAAAAAAGCTTGATGAACTTGATAAATTTAATAGACAAGAGCTAAATAAAATTCCTAAGGAAAGCAGAATTTTAGTAACACCGCATGATGCTTTCAACTATTTCTCAAGAAGATATAATATCGAAGTAAAAGCTCCTCAGGGTGTAAGTACGGATTCTGAATTATCAACTAATGATATGGCTGAAACAGCAAAATTTATTGTTGCTCATAAGATTAAAGCAATTTTCGCAGAATCAACAACAGATCCTGCAAGAATGAAGAAGCTACAGGAATCATGTAAGTCAAAGGGATGGGATGTAAAGGTTGTCAGCGGAAAAGGACAGGAACTTTTCAGCGATTCTCTTGCACCTAAGGGAGAAAAAGGCGATACATATATAGATATGTATAAAATGAATATCAATCTTATTGTTTCAAATTTGAAATAATAATTTAGAAAGAGGTATTTTTTGAAAGCTATACATGTTGAAGACTTAAGTGCTTCGTATGGTGATAAGCCTGTAATTCTTAATGTAAATGTCGATATAGAAAAGGAATCTATAACGGCAATAATAGGCCCGAACGGAGCTGGTAAGTCTACATTGTTAAAATGTATTTTAGATTTTTTAAAACCTATATCCGGTGTAGTAAAAATTATGAATGAGCCTCTTAATAAAATGAAAAGTAAAATTGCTTATGTACCACAAATTTCCGCAGTTAATTGGGATTTCCCAATTACTGTGGAAGGAGTGGTAAAAATGGGCTGTTACAATAAAAGTAATTTGTTTAAGAGATACAACAGTGATAGTAAAAAAAGAGTTGATTTTGCATTGGAACAGATGGAGATGTCAGCTTATAAAAAAAGACATATTTCTCAGCTTTCAGGCGGTCAAAAGCAAAGAATTTTCATTGCAAGAGCACTTTGCCAGGAAGCTGATTTATATATAATGGATGAACCGCTTGCTGGAGTTGACAGAGTAAGTGAAAAGATAATAATGAAGAAACTTAAAGAACTAAGAAGTCAGGGGAAAACTATAGTCTGTGTCCATCACGATATAAATACATTAAAACAATATTTCACACATACGATAATGATTAATAAGTATATTATTTGTCAAGGTAAGGTAGAAGACGTAGTTACACCTGAAAATCTTATGAAGACTTATGGAGAGAGTATATATGTGGAATAGCATTTTAGGATATGATTTTTTTGTTGTTGCTTTTGGGACACTTATACTTGCAGCATCATCAGCTATTGTAGGCTCTTTAAGCGTATATAAAGGGCAAAGCCTTATGGGAGATGCTGTAGGACATTCAACTTATCCGGGTGTAGTACTTGCTTTTATTTTGATGAAAACAAGAAATCCGTTTGTTCTTATGATAGGAGCAGTAATAATCGGTGCTATTGCATATTTTCTTATACAGGTAATAGAAAAAAATAGCAGTATTGGAATGGATGCATCTCTTGCAATTGTGCTTTCAGGCTTCTTTGGACTTGGAATGGTTTTAAAAAGTTATGTTCAGGGAAATCCACATTTTGCAGATGCTTCTCAGGCAGGACTTAAAAATTATATTTTTGGTTCGGCTGCATTTATGATGAAAATCGACGTGTATGTAATTTTAGGATTTTCTATAGTGACTCTTATGCTATTTTTCATATTCAAGAGGGCACTTGTTATTACTATATTTGATAAAAATTATGCAAAATCGGTAGGAATACCGACAGGAGCTGTAGAATTTGTTTTACTCTTAATGACAATTATATTTATAGCTTTAGGACTTAAGAGCGTAGGAGCTATACTTATTGCGTCATTTTTGGTATTTCCATGTATATTTGCAAATCAGTGCAGCAAAAATTTGTCGACAGTTCTATTTTTGTCATCAATAATGGCGGGTGTGAGTGCTTTTATAGGCACATTTATTAGTACACAATATAGAGGCATTTCAACAGGACCTATGATAATTTTGTGCATGGCTACTTTTGTATTCATAGCAATATTATTCGGCAAATATAGTTTTGTAAGGCAAAATAGAATGATAAAGAGGAAAAAGGTATGATAGAAGTATTTTACACTTTGGCAATAACAGCCATGGCATGCGGAATATTAGGACCTATTTTGGTTATGAGAAGATTATCTATGACCGCAGATGCTCTTTCTCACTCAGTTCTTCTTGGAATTATTCTTGCGTTTCTTGTGATTTTAAGAATTGATTCTATATGGCTTAAACTTTCGGCTGCAATTTTTGGACTTTTTACGGTTCTTTTAGTTGAATTTATATCTGAAAAAGCAAAAATAAAAAAGGATGATTCGCTTGCCATTGTTTTTCCTACATTTTTCGCATTGGCGGTAATTCTTATTACAAGATTTTGTAGAAATGCACATCTTGATGTCGAAATAGTGTTGATGGGAAATCCGCTTTTTGCACCATTTATAAGAATTTTTAATATGCCGAAGTCCATGTTTTTAATGGGGATTGTCTTTATTATAAATTTACTTTTTATAGTGTTTAATTATAGAGAAATTTCTATGGTATGCTTTGATGAAGAATTTGCAAAAATGCAAGGCATTAATTTAAAAAGGCTTTATACAATTTTTATGACGCTTGTGTCACTTACTGCTGTGCTTGCATTTGACAGTGTGGGAGGTATCCTCGTAATGTCATTTTTTATAGCACCTGCGGCAGCAGCTTGCCTATATACAAAAAGTTTTGATAAAACGATAATGCTTACTCTGGTATTTGGAATTTTAAGTTCGTATTTAGGATATTATTTTGGAATAAAATACAATGTTTCACTTTCAGGAATGAGTGCAGTTATTGACATGCTTTTGGTCTTTATATCAATAGCAATAAACACGATTATCATTATGATGTATAGACATATAAAAAAGGTAAATTATTGAGAGTTAATATAATGACACAAATAATATAAGCAGTCTAAAAGCAGTAAATTAAATTGATTTACTGCTTTTTTTTTCCAAAAAAATTAAAATAAAAAAAAGACTTTACATCATCAATATAATGTACTATATTAATAGTACATTAATATTAAATTGCGTTTTATTTATGTATATAGTGATAGTAGAGAGGATTAAGAATGGCATGGAAATTTAATAAAGATAAGCCTATTTACAATCAAATAGTTGAGTATATTAAAATTTGCGTTGTAAATGGTAAATATAAGCCCGGTGATAGAATTCCGTCTGTTAGAGATTTTGCTGTTGAAGCGGGAGTTAATCCTAATACAATGCAAAGAGCACTTTCTGAGCTTGAAAGGGAAAATATACTTGTAACAGAAAGGACTAGTGGAAGATTTGTTACATCAAACAAAAAAGATTTAATGACAATAAAAGAAAATTTGAGTAATAGTTATATCGAAGAATTATTTGATTCTCTTTTAAAACTTAATATGACGAATGAAGATATAGTGGCACTCGTTGTAAAAAAAGCAAGAAGAAAGGAATAGAAATGGCGATAGTAGAAATAAAAAAGCTTAAAAAAGACTACAAAGGTTTTTTAGCTTTAAATGGAATAGACTTATCTCTTGAAAAGGGAAAAATCGTAGGACTATTAGGACCTAATGGAAGCGGAAAAACAACTCTTATAAAACTTATGAATGGACTTCTACAGCCGTCAGGAGGAGAAATACTTATAGGAGGACATCATCCGGGAGTTGAAACAAAAAAAATAATTTCGTATCTTCCGGATAAAGATTTTTTACCGAATGAAATTAATACTTCTTATATGATAAATTATTTTAAAGATTTTTTTAAAGATTTTGATGAAGAAAAAGCAAATGAAATGCTTGAAACTTTAGATATTGATAAAAATAAAAAATTAGGTAAGTTATCAAAAGGAACAAGAGAAAAGATTCGTCTTGTCCTTACGATGTCAAGAAAAGCGGAAGTTTATTTACTTGATGAACCTATTGCCGGAGTAGATCCTGCAGCGAGAGATTTTATTTTAAGAACTATTATTTCAAATTATAATAAGGATGGATTAGTCTTAATTTCTACTCATTTAATATCAGATGTTGAATCTGTTCTTGATGAAGTACTCTTCTTAAAAAAAGGCGACATAATTCTTCACAAATCTGTAGATGAAGTTAGAGAAGAACAAGGAGAGACTGTAGATGAATATTTTAGGGAGGTATTTGCATGTTAAGAAAATTAATAAAATATGATTTTATAGATTTTACAAGAAGAATGCTTCCTATGTATGCTGCAGTATTCGTTTTATTTATAATAGCAGCTATATTTATGCCTACTAATCCGAAAATGATGGAGAAAGGATTTACAGGAATTGCAGGATTTATATTTATTATGCTTATTATAATGTCCATTATAGCTATGTCTGTAATTACGCTTATAAATATAATTTTAAGATTTCATCATAATTTACTTGGAAATGAAGGTTATTTATCACATGTACTTCCTGTAAAGCCTATAGATCATTACAGTTCAAAGCTCGTAGTATCAGTTCTATTTTCGATATTTACAATATTAGTTGCAATTATTTCTGCTATTGTTATGGGGATTATCTTACTTGTAAAGACAGGAAATGCAAATTCATTAGATTCAATTATAACTTTGTGTAAAGAAATATTTAAAGTAACGCTTGTTAACCATACTGTGCTTACAGTATTATATTTCATCAGTTTGTTTATAAGTACTATAAATTCTGTTGAAATGGTATTTCTTTCAATGCTTTTAGGATATCAGCATAGAAATAAAAAAGTAATTATGAGTTTTGTTTACTATGTACTATTATATTTTGCATCAAATATATTTGAATTATTAGTTGGAGTTGCACTCGGATTTAATATATTTGCGATAAAAAATGGTGGATTTTTCTATAAGAATACTTTGATTAATTCGATAATTTCGAATATTATTATAGCTGTTGGATTCTTCATCTGGTCTAATTATTTGCTAGATAAGAAATTGAATCTGGAGTAACACTAAAAAATATATTAATTTATAGTAATTCTTGGAGTTCCTATATTAAAAAGAGAAAATATGAATATAATGATTAACAATTTGGATGAAGCAAATAGAAAAATGATAACTCATAATTTTTCAAGATATGTTTCTCAAAATGTTTTAGCTATGACGGGGCTTTCATTCTATATCTTAGTGGATACCTTTTTTATAGCTAAATCTACAGGAACTTTTGGAATGGCTGTTCTTAATTTATGTCTTCCCATATATAATTTTATAGCTGCAATCGGTAATATGGTTGCTACCGGAGCTGCAATTTTATTTTCAATAGAAAAAAGTAAAAATTCTTCTAAGAAGGATACTTATTTCTTTAATGCAATATTTTTTGAACTTATAATTGGAATAATTTGGCTGATTCTAGGAATATGTTTCCCGGATAGAATCTTATATTTATTAGGTGCGGATAAAAGTACTGTCGGTATGGGAATTCAATATCTTAATAGTATTATGATTTTTGCACCTGCAACTTCAATTAATTATGTTATGAATGCATTTGTGAGAAATGATGGAAGCCCTGATATAGCAATGATAGGAATGCTTGCAGGAAGCTTAGGTAATATGGTATTTGACTATATCTTTATGTTTATATTCGGTTTAGGGCTTAGAGGTGCGGGGCTTGCAACAGGACTCTCCCCTGTTATAGGAATTATTATTTGCTTACTTCATTTTAGGAGAAAAAGAAATACTATAAAATTTATACCTATAAAACCGAAAGTAAGAGAATTATTTTATTGTAGTAAAATAGGAATATCAGTATTTATAGGTGAAATGGCTGCAGGAATAACTACATTTATTTTCAACATGGTAATTATAGATTTAGCAGGTAATAGTGGAGTCGCAGCGTATGGAATTATTGCAAATATAGCACTTATGGTGATAGCTATATATAATGGTATTGCAAATGGTGTACAGCCTTTAATCAGTGAAAAGTTTGGACAAGGTAAGAAGGAAGATCAAAGATATTTATTGTTGTTAGGCTTTATGACGACATTTTTATTATCGCTTATTATGTATCTTCTAATAGTATTAAATACAAAAACTATAGTTGATGTATTTAATACTGATAATAATCCTTCTTTGTACAAGTATTCACAGGATGGACTTATTTTATATTCTATTGGTTATTTCTTTGCAGGTGCAAATATTTTAATAACGGGATATTTTAGCTCTATAAAAAAAGTTTTTCCTGCTCTTTTTATTTCGCTTATAAGAGGACTTTGCCTTATAAGTTTACTTGTAATTATATTTTCTAAAATGTTCGGAATGAATGGTGTTTGGATATCTTACTCTGCTACAGAAGGAATCACTTTATTTATTGCATTTATTTTCCTATATCTAGAAAAGAAAAAAAATTAACGATATATACAAAGCAAAAACACATCACTATAATTAGTTTTAGCTAACAAAAACCATTGACAAATAAAAATAACTATGAAATACTACTCAAATACGATACTTTAGTTTGGAAAACCGTACAGGATCAATTAACTCATGTTGTTGGAAGGCAGGCAGCTATTTGGATTCGTATGGCACTTGAATGGTTATTATAAAGAGGTAACTATAATGGCAGGGTTAATAAAAGAGAACTTTAACGAAGAGATATTAACAGAATTATCTTGGATTATGGATGTTATTGATGAAATAACTCAAAAATATGGGATTGAAACGTATGAGACGGTTCTTATAAAGAATCGTATACAACCTGAGGAAGAAAACGCTATTGATCATTTCTTTGCAATGAACATTAGAAAATTAGGGAGTTTGACAATTGAAGATATTCAAAAAGAAATATCAAAGTACTATTTTCAATCAACAAAGAGAGAATGGCATATATCAGACGATATAGTTGAAAAACTGATTCGATTAAAGCTAGATATTTTGCAACAAGATTAAAAATAGGGAAAATAGAATTTAGATTAAGTTCTAGAAAAGAAAAAAATTAACGATATATACAAAGCAAAAACACAACACTATAAAAATAAGTGTTGTGTTTTTTATTTAAAGGCATATAATAAATCTTTGGTGATTAAAAAAAATTGGCGTTTATTTTAAATTGAATGGAGGCTCTTTATGACACCAATGTGGCTTTCAATACCTTTTATAGGGTTACTTCTTTGTATAGCATTGTGTCCGATTCTTTTATCGAAAATTTGGGATAAATATCAACCGCTTATAGTTTTTTTATGGTCAATAGCGGCAATTATAATGTTTTCATCAGTTTTCGGAATAAATAAATCGGCTGAAGCATTTTTAGATACTGTTGTAAATGACTATTTGAGTTTTATTGTCATGTTATTTGGACTTTATTGTGTTGCCGGTAATATTTCATTTGAAGGAGACCTTGCAGGTTCGCCTCTTGTAAATGTAATTTTATTGGCGATAGGAACACTTTTATCAAGTGTTATAGGAACTACAGGTTCTTCAATGCTTATGGTGAGACCTGTAGTAAAAATGAATTCATGGAGAAAGAGAAAATACCATATAATGGTATTCTTTATTTTTTTAGTTTCCAATATAGGAGGATGTCTTACACCGATAGGTGATCCGCCTCTTCTTATGGGATTTATGAGAGGAATTCCTTTCTTCTGGAGCTTGCATTTATTCCCGATACTTTTATTTAATATGGTGATTCTTCTTACTATCTTTTATTTCATAGATATGAAAAAGTATAGACATGATATTGCTCACGGAAGAAAACCGGATATCAGTAAGGCTGGAACTGAAATAAGCTTTCGTGGACTTCATAATATAATTTTCTTAATTATGATAGTCTTAGGAGTTATTTTAAGCGGAATTTTACCTAAGATTTCTATGTTTAAAGCACATGGCGGAGGAGTAAAGGGACTTAATCTCCCATTTAATGTAACACTTTCATATCCTTCAATTATAGAAATGGTGCTTATACTTCTTGCAGCATATCTTTCATTTAAAACAACAGATAAAACTGTAAGAAGGGCTAACCACTTTACTTGGGGAGCTATAAAAGAGGTTGCTGTGCTTTTTATAGGTATATTTATTACGATGCAGCCTACACTTTTACTTTTAAAAGAGTATGGACCTAATCTTGGAATCACAAAACCATTTGAAATGTTTTGGACAACTGGAGCACTTTCAAGCTTCCTTGATAACACTCCTACATATCTTGTATTTTTAACTACGGCAGGCTCACTCGGATTTGCACATGGAATGGTAACTTCATTAGGAACTGTTCCTATAAAAGTTCTTTCAGCTATATCTTCAGGAGCAGTATTTATGGGAGCAAATACTTATATAGGAAATGCACCTAATTTTATGGTTAAAGCAATTTCAGATGAAAATGGTGTTCATATGCCGTCATTCTTCGGTTATATGAAATGGTCAATTTTAATACTTATACCTGTATTTATACTTGATACATTGGCATTTTTCTTATAGAGTATGTGAAGGAGGATTAAAATGGAAAATAAAAATACTGAAACTGTATCCCAAAATACATATGACATTAAGAAACTTGCAGGAAGAATTTATGATCTTGATAAAAGAGTTTATGAAGCGATAGGCTCGGAGCTCGGTCGTGTATTTACCGGTGACAGAGATTTAATGATAGATGAAATCTATAATATGTTTCAGGATACGAAAGATTCTCATTATGTAAGAAGTACGCTTGCACTTATAAGTAATATGGCACGTTCTATAGAAAATAAACAGATACATAAAGAAGTGCTTACAGAATACAACTCAATAATTAATGAAGTTGACGAAATAAGCTTTAAAATAGAGCATGCAGATATAAAAGATAACAATCTTCTGGAAGTTAATGCCTTCATGATGAAAAAAAGATTTGATGAAGGAGAGCACCTAATTATATGTATAAGTAGAAGTTATGGTGCCGGTGGAGATGAAATAGGCTTTGATCTTTCAGATAAGTTAAAAATAGATTATTATGATGAAGAAATTTTTGAGTCTGTTCTTAAGCGACTTGAAGCTGAGCAGGATGGCATAAAAGATATAAGGCCTATGAAAACTGGAGTTGAAGCTTTAAAAGATAAAAAAGGTAGATTAGGTTTTGGAAATAATAAATCGGAATTTACTTTAAAAGAAAGACTGGATAAATGGTATCGTTATCACGGACTTCCAATAAGAGATGCAGTATTTTTTAATCAAAGCGATCTTATTGTAGATATGTCTAAGAAAAATGATTTTGTTGTTATGGGACGTTGTGCAGATAGGATACTTCTTAATAATAGAATTCCTCATATAAGTATATATATAACAGCACCTTTGAAGAGAAGACTACATAGAGTTATGCATATAAATCATGTTGATAAAAAGACGGCACTTAAGCAGATAAAGGAAGTAGATAAAGCACATTCTTCATATTATAACTTTTATACGGGTAAGAAGTGGGGAGATGCAATAAATTATGATTTGTCTATAAATAGTGCAAGCTATGGTATTGAAGGATCTGTAAACTTTATATTAAGCGTACTTAATGCAAATGGCATTTCCGCTAAATAAATATGACAGATAAAAATTTTATTTATACTATTAATTTAGACATAGTGAATAAAAAAAGTATTTTATTTAAAAAAAAATTGTTATAATAATATTGTTATATTTATTTTGTTATGTAATTTTACCCTTATAAAATATTTGGGAAAGGGAGTATAATATGAAAATTCTTGTTATAAATTGCGGAAGCTCATCTCTTAAATTCAGACTTATTGATATTGATAGTAAAAAAGTCCTTGCAACGGGGATTTGTGAAAGAATTACGATAAATAATGGTCATTTCAAATATGAAAGACCCGGCAAAGAAAAAATAGAAAAGGATATAGATTTTCCAAATCATGATATAGCTGTAGGTGTAGTTCTTAAGACTCTTTTAGATAAAGAAATCGGAGTCATAAAAGATTTAAGTGAAATCAGTGCTATAGGACATAGAGTTGTACATGGCGGAGATAAATTCTTTGAAGCAACATTGATTACTGATGAAGTAATAAATGATATTGAAGCATGTTGTCCTCTTGCACCTCTTCATAATCCGGCACATCTTATGGGAATAAGAGCTTGTAAAAAAGCTATGCCTAATACGAAAATGGTTGCAGTATTCGATACAGCATACCATCATACGATTCCTGAGGAGGCATATCTTTATGGTATTCCATATGAATATTATGAGAAATATAAAGTTAGAAAATATGGTTTCCATGGTACCAGTCATGCTTATGTATCTAAAAGAACTGCTGAAATTATGGGTAAAGATTATAATTCAATTAATCAGATAGTATGTCATTTGGGAAATGGAGCTAGCATAACAGCAATAAAAAATGGGAAATCAATAGATACTTCAATGGGCTATACTCCTCTTGAGGGAATTATAATGGGAACACGTTCAGGAAATATTGATCCTGAGGTTGTTAAAGTTATTACAGAAAAGGAAAATGTAAGTGTAGGAGAAGCTCTTACAATATTAAATAAGAAATCGGGAGTTTATGGGCTTAGTGGTTACATTTCTTCAGATATGAGAGATTTGGAAGAAGAGTATAATAAAGGTAATCCTAATGCAATTAGAGCATTTAAGTGTTATGTATATGCTATATTAAAATATATAGGCTCTTATGTACTTGTACTTGGGAAAGTCGATGCAATAACCTTTACTGCAGGAATTGGTGAACATAATTCTCTTATTAGAAGACTTATTATGGAAAGATTAAAACCACTCGGAATAACACTTGACAATGAAAAAAATGATAACGTACATGGGGAGTGCCTTATTTCAGGAGTGGATTCAAAAATTAAAGTATATGTAGTTCCAACTGATGAAGAAATGTCAATTGCAATGCAGACGAAAGAAATTGTTAGTAAATTATAATAAAATCTTAAAAATATAATTATTATAAAAAAAGATGGGGGCACTTAGCCCCTATTTTTTGCATTAGTGTATAATATAATAAATGTAAAGTAAAAGCGTAAGTATATAGTATAAAGTTATAGATTTATAAATATAAAATGTAAAAATGATATTTCATATTGATGTAAACAGTGCATTTTTAAGCTGGTCTGCGGTTTATAATTTAAAAAATGGCAAGAAAATTGATTTAAGAACAGTACCTTCCGTCATTGGAGGAGATAGTGCTAAACGCCACGGAATAGTCGTAGCTAAGTCTATCCCTGCAAAAAAATTTAATATAAAGACGGGAGATACTATTTCTATGGCACTTCAAAAATGCCCGAATATTATAATTGAGCCTCCTATACATAAAATATATAATGAATATTCAAAAAAATTTATAGCTTTTGTAAAGCACTATTTTGATATAGTAGAACAAGCTAGTATTGATGAATGCTATGTCGATGTCCCATATATAAGTAAAGAAGAAGCAAAAAAGATTGCCATATTTATAAAAGATAAAATAAAACATGAGCTTTATTTCAGTGTAAATGTAGGAATTTCCGATAAAAAGGTTCTTGCTAAAATGGCATCGGATATGGAAAAGCCGGATAAAGTACATACACTTTTTTCCGATGAGATAAAAGAAAAAATGTGGCCTCTTCCTATCGAAAGATTATATATGTCCGGGAAGAAATCTTCATCTTACCTTAGGAATATGGGTATTAATACGATAGGAGCACTTGCTTTATCTGATGAGAGCATTATAGAATCACATTTAAAATCACATGGAAAACTTTTATATAAATATGCAAATGGAATAGATACAGATAAGCTTATAATAAAAAAAGAAGATCCAAAGGGAATAGGAAATTCAAAAACTGCTCCGGTTGATATAACATCTTTTGCAGATGCAAGTATATTTTTAAAAGAACTTTCAATTACGGTTTCAAATAGGCTAAAAAAAGATAAAGTTAAAGGAAAAACCGTTCTTGTTGAAGTTAAATTTTCAAATTTTATAAAAACTACTCATCAGGCAATGCTCGATAAGCATATTTTCGATGCAAATGATATATTTGATGAAGCAAAAAAACTTTTAAAATATATTATGGAACATAATAAAGGCATGAATATAAGGCTTATCGGTGTAAGAGTTTTGGATCTTTCTAATGAAAATGAAAAAGTCCCATATCAAATGTCTATATTTGATATAAAACCGGAATCAAATAAGGATAAAGAATTAAAAAAAACGATGAAACATATTAATGATAAATATGGACTTGGAACAATTCATAAGGGTATATAAACTTGTTTTTTGATATTTACTGTGCTAATCTTTTCTATAGTTTTTAATGTATGAAGGTAAAATTATTTATAGAAAATCATTTTTTATATAAAAAGAGAAGTTATTTATAGAAAATCATTTTTATATTAAAAGAAAAGTTATAAAAATTAAAATGGAGATTTAATATGATTAAAGAGGAACTGAAAAAGATTGAAAAACATGCAGAAGAGAGAATAAAAAATGTATCTAATCTTTCCGAACTTAATGACATTCGTGTAGCTTTTTTAGGGAAAAAAGGTGAACTTAAGAACATACTTCGTTCCATGAAAGATGTTTCTGAAAAAGAAAGACCGAAAGTCGGGAAAATGGTTAATGAAACCCGTGATACTATAGAAGAACTTCTTTTAGAGTTTAAAAATAACTTGGAAAATGCATCTTTAAATGAAAAACTTAAAGCTGAAGTCATCGATGTAACACTTCCTTCTAAGAGAAGAAAGATAGGTCATCCTCATCCAAATACTAAAGTCCTTGACGAAGTAGAAAAAATTTTCATCGGTATGGGATATGAAGTTGTATCGGGACCTGAAATAGAAAAAGATTATTACAATTTTGAAGCTTTAAATATTCCTGCAAATCATCCGGCAAAAGATGAACAGGATACATTCTATATAACAAAAGATAAAGATATCGTACTTAGAACACAGACATCTCCTGTTCAGGTAAGACAGATGGAAAAGGGACATCTCCCTATAAGAATGATAGCTCCCGGGAGAGTTTTCCGTTCAGATGAAGTTGATGCAACTCATTCTCCTTCATTCCATCAGATTGAGGGAATGATAATCGATAAGAATATCACTTTTTCTGACCTAAAAGGAACACTTTCAAATTTTGCAAAAGAATTTTTGGGACAGGATATAAAGGTAAAATTCAGACCTCACCATTTCCCATTTACAGAGCCTTCAGCAGAGATGGATGTTTCATGTTTTAAGTGCAAAGGAAAAGGATGTAGATTCTGCAAGGGTGAAGGATGGATTGAAATTTTAGGTTGCGGAATGGTTCATCCAAGGGTCCTAAAAATGAGCGGTATTGATAACGAAAAATATAGAGGATTCGCTTTTGGAATAGGACTTGAAAGAATTACGTTACTTAAATATGAAATTGATGATATGCGACTTTTATATGAAAATGACATAAGATTTTTAAATCAATTTTGATTTATTAGGTTTTGATAAATATTTTCTATAAAGATATTAAATATTTATAGTATTAAAATTTATTAGTATAAGAATTTTCATTAAAGGCTTGTATAATTTCTAATATAAAAGGGAGAATTATCGTGAGAACATCACTTAATTGGATAAAAGATTTAGTACCGGGACTTAATTGTTCACCTAAAGAATACATGGATAGGATGACATTATCCGGTTCAAAGGTTGAGTTTTATGAAGATTTTTCAAAAAATCTTAAGAATATTGTTGTAGGACAGATAAAAGAAATTGAAAAGCACCCGGATGCAGATAAGCTTTCTATATGTAAAGTTGATATAGGAAATAAGGTACTTCAAATTGTGACCGGTGCTAAGAATATAAAGGTAGGAATTAAGGTCCCGGTTGTACTTGATGGTGGTAAAGTTGCATATGCACATGGGAAAAGCGAAGTAAATGAAAATGGAATCGAAATTCATTCAGGAAAACTTAGAGGAGTTGATTCTGATGGAATGATGTGTGGAATCGGAGAGCTTTGTTCTAATCCTTCTTTATATAGAAGTGAAAATGAAGAAGACGGACTTTACATTTTCTCGGATGATGCTAAAGTTGGAAGTGATGCTATTAAAGAGCTCGGACTTGATGATGTTGCAATAGAATATGAAATTACATCCAACAGAGTTGACTGCTTTTCAATTATAGGACTTGCAAGAGAAGCTGCAGCAACTTTCAGATTACCATTGAACATAGATAAAATTAAAAAAACGGGAAATAAAGAAGATACAGCTTCTTATATCAAGGTGACTACCAGAAATAAAGACCTTTGTAAGAGGTATACGGCTCGTGTAATTAGGAATGTAAAGATTGAGCCGTCACCTATTTGGATGCAAAAAAGACTTAGATCTCAAGGAATAAGACCTATAAATAACTTTGTCGACATAACTAATTATGTTATGGAAGAATATGGTCAGCCTATGCATGCTTATGATATAAGTACGATAGCGGGAAATGAAATAATTGTTGATAACGCAAAAGATAATGAAAAATTTACAACGCTTGATGGAATAGAAAGAACTCTTACCAATGATATATTGATGATAAATGACAAAGAAAAGCCTATAGGTATTGCAGGTATCATGGGAGGAGAAAACTCTATGATTACTGATTCTGCAAAGGATATTCTTTTTGAAGCGGCATGCTTTGACGGAACAAATATAAGACTTTCATCGAAAAAGCTCGGACTTAGAACAGATGCTTCTTCAAAATTTGAAAAGGGACTTCCAAATGAAATGGCATATCTTGCAATGGAAAGAGCTTGTGAGCTTGTTGAAGAACTTCATGCAGGAGAAGTTGTAGGAGAAATACTTGATGTATGTAATGAGGAAAAAAAGGAAGTAAGAATTCCATTTGAACCCGATAAATATAATGACATGCTCGGAACTTGTATTGAAGCTGATACAATGCTTTCTTATTTTAAGAGACTTGAAGTAGGCTATAATGAAAAGACAAATGAACTTATCATCCCATTCTTTAGACTTGACTTACTTTGCTATGCTGATATAGCGGAAGAAGTCGCAAGATTTTATGGATATGATAAAATTCCTACAACTCTTCCGAAAGGCGAAGCTACTGTAGGAACACTCGGACACAAAGGAAATATTAATAAGCTTTGTAGAGAAATAGCTTTGGAATATGGATTTTCGGAAGCAATGCATTATTCTTTTGAAAGTAAGAAAGTGTTTGATAAATTACTTATAGAAAAAGATAGTAAATATAGAGATGCAATTGAAATTCAAAATCCTTTAGGAGAAGATTTTAGAATCATGAGAACACTTTCTCTTAATGGGATTCTTACTTCTCTTTCAACTAACTATAATAAGAGAAATAAAGAAGCATACCTATACGAAATAGGAAATGTATATATCCCAAAGAGTCTTCCTTTAACAGATCTTCCGGATGAAAGAGCACAGCTTACGTTCGGATTTTATGGAGAAGGAGATTTCTTTAACATGAAAGGCGTAGTAGAAGAAGTCCTTTCTAAGGTTGGAATGATAGAAGATATAACATATGATCCAAATTCCGACAAGTCATTTTTACATCCTGGAAGACAGGCAGATATAATTTATAAAGGAAATGTTATAGGATACATAGGAGAAGTTCATCCTAACGTTCTTAAGAATTATAAGATAGGCGATAGAACTTATATAGCAGTTTTGGATTTACAATATATTTATGAGAATGCAAGCTTTAATACAAAGTACGAAAAAATTATAAACTTTCCGCCATCAAGTAGGGATATTTCACTTGTTGTACCAAAAAATGTTTTATCTTATGATATTGAAAAAGTATTCAAAGAAAATGGTGGAAAGAACCTTGAAAGCTATAAACTTTTTGATTTATATGAAGGCAATCAGATAAAAGACGGATTTAAGTCCATGGCATACACACTTACATTCAGAGCAAAAGATAAAAATTTAGAAGAAAATGACATAACTTTGCCTATGAATAATATATTAAAAGAGCTTTCTAATATGGGAATTGAACTTAGAAAGTAAAAAATTTCAGAGTTTAAAGGAAAGTGTAGAAAGTAAAAAATGAATAATGAGACAGAAAATGATGAACAAAAATTAAAAAAATCAAGTGTAAGTAGGTCTGCAGAAGCAGAAAATGAAGAGAAGGATTTAACTAAATTATCTACTTATGATTATTATTTACCAGAAGAACTAATAGCACAGGACCCTTTGAAGAAAAGATCCGATTCAAGGCTTATGATTCTTCATAGAGACGGTTCATATGAGGATAAGCATTTTTACAATATTATAGATTATTTAAATCCGGGGGACTGTCTTGTAATAAATAATACTAAGGTGATTCCGGCAAGACTTATAGGAGCAAGAAAGAAAACAGGCGGAAAAGTTGAGATTCTTCTTTTAAAAAGAATAACGGATACGGACTGGGAAACTTTAGTAAAACCTGGTAAGAGTGCTAAAGAGGGAGATATAGTTGAATTTGGCAATGGATTATTAGAGGCTGGTGTTATAGAAGTTAAACCTGACGGAAATAGAATTGTAAGATTTTCTTTTGATGGAATCTTTGAAGAAATTTTGGATAAACTCGGGCAGATGCCTATACCACCTTATATAAAGCATGAGTTAAAGGACAAAGACAGATATCAGACTGTTTATGCAAAATATGACGGATCTGCAGCTGCACCTACAGCAGGACTTCATTTTACAAAAGAACTTTTGAAAAAGATAAAAGAAAAGGGTGTTGATATTGCTGAAATTACGCTTCATGTAGGACTTGGGACATTTCGCCCGGTAAAAGTTGATGATGTAAGAGAGCACGAGATGCATTCAGAATATTATGTCGTAAATAAGGAAGCTGCAGACAAAATCAATAAAGCACATGATACAGGTCATAGAGTAATAGCAGTAGGAACGACTTCAACAAGAACTCTTGAAACAGTAGGTGCAAAAGATGGTAGAATTAGACCTTCAAGTGGAGATACAAGTATATTCATATATCCAGGATTTAAGTATATGGTTATAGATGCACTTATTACAAACTTTCATCTCCCTAAATCTACTCTTATTATGCTTGTTTCGGCATTTTCAAGTAGAGAGAAGATATTAAATGCATATCATCATGCCGTAGAAGAAAAATATAGATTTTTCAGTTTCGGAGATGCTATGTTGATTGAAAAATAAATAGAAAGATACTAATGAAAAACGCAATTATTTTCCCAAATTTACACATATATCTTAATCCCGTATATAAAAAGATTGATGTATTCGGGTTTTCTATAGCATATTATGGAATTGTTATTGCAGTAGGAATGCTCTTTGCAACCTTTTTCATTTTAAGAGAAGCAAAAAGACGAAGGATAAAAGAAGATTCTATTTTAGATGTGATAATTTATTCTATTGTTATAGGACTTATAGGAGCGAGAATATATTATGTGGCATTTTCTTGGGATTTATACAAAGATAATCTTTTAAACATATTTGACATAAGGGGAGGCGGAATTGCAATCTATGGCGGAATAATCGCAGGTTTTATTACAGGATTTATTATAACTAAGATAAAAAAACTTCCATTTTTAAAAGTTTCGGATATATGTATTATTGGACTTCCCTTAGGACAGGCAATCGGAAGATGGGGTAATTTCTTTAATAGAGAAGCATTCGGAAAATATTATGACGGACTTTTTTCAATGCAGATTCCAATTTCAAATGTACGTTCAATGACAGATGTTACAAAGGAAATGCTTTCTAATGCGAAGGTAATTTCAAAAGAAACATTTATAAGTGTTCATCCTACATTTTTATATGAATCAATTGGAAACTTTTTGATATTTTTATTCCTTATGTATTTAAGAAAAAGAATAAAATTTAATGGACAACTTTTACTTACATACATGGTATTATATGGTATATTAAGATTCTTCGTTGAAAGCTTAAGAACAGATCAGCTACTTTTGTGGGGTACAAATATACCGGTTTCTAAAATGCTTGCTGGAATAATAGTTGTATCTTCTATAATACTTTTTATTATGTTGAAGATTAAGAGAAAGCATAAAGCTATAAAATAAAATTTAATTATATTTATATATCGAAAATAAGGTTAATAAATAAGGTTAATATAAGTACCGACTTTACTGCTATGTGTAAAATCTAGCAGGAGGTCGGTATTTTTTTATTGACAAATAAACTATAAAAATGTACTATAAATGTAACCAATATAGTACTATAAATGTAACCAAAATGGAACTATAAATGTAACCAATGTAACCGCATAAATGTATAATAATTAATTAGTTCATAAGACAACTAAGGATAATAGATCTTTTAAGCAAAAGGTGAGTAATATGGAAGTTCATATAGAAAATAGAATAAAAGAATATAGAAAAGAAATGGGTCTTTCACAGCACAGACTTGCTAAAAAGGTAGGTCTAAAAAGAAGGTCTATAATGGCTTATGAAAATAATGTTATAAGTCCTACTTTAGAGGTTGCGTATAAAATAGCAAAAGTTCTTGAAAAAGATATAACAGAAGTTTTTATTTTTAAATAATGAAGGAGAAAATTATGGGATTGTTGGGATATAATATGAATGAAATTAGAAAAAAAGTTAAGGATGTCTTTAAAAATGATGAATATTATCTTGTAACTCTAAAGCATAATGATATAAAAAGTGATTTGTTTAAATGGCTTATAGTAGGTGGATATTATTATACCGCTGACAGTGCAAGAAGCTTTATTATAAATTTTTCAAAAAAAGGTATTTATGAAAAAGAAATAAGTAATTCCATAAATGGGGATTTCGTTTTAATGCCTTGGCATGAAATTAAAGGTTTTGAATTGGTAGAAAAAAAGAATAAGGCAATACTTAAAATAGTTCATTTAGGTAAGAAAGTAGCTTATGAAATTCCTTTTAAGGGAAGGTTATTCTTGGATAACATAGAAAATTTGTCTCTTTTAAAGGAATTCGATTGGAATAGGGTTGAATGATAAAGAAATAATCGATGATAAAAGATAGGACATAATCGATGACAAAAGATGAATGGTTTCAAGATTTATTTAGTAGATTAGATAAATCAAAATTTAGAAGCAGTTTTCATTTAAAAAGAAAAGATATAGATTATATACATAAAAAAGGGATGGATAAGATAAGAGAGCATGCAGCTTTTACTGTATCACGAAAGTAGTGATATTACAATTTAATAGCGAAAACAGGACCGAATTAGCTCGTAATGGATGAAAATCTGTTTAGCTGATTCGGTCATTTTTATTGATTGAAAGGTGATGAAAAAATGGCTAGAATCATTTCTATTGTAAACAAAAAAGGGGGAACTGGAAAGTCCGCATGTACAGCTAAATAAGGATACCGGAAAAAAGATCTATACCACCGAATTGTATGCTAACCGGATTGAATTTGTAGGTGCAAAAATGGTTGACAGACCACCATTTCCAGAAGATGCTGAAGGGTTCTTAGAGATTCTAGAGGGCATGGAAGAGGAAATTTTTGCAGTCATTATAATAAGACAGATATGGAAGTACAGCAGGAGTTGGGAATAGGCAGGACTTCTTTTTATAAAATGAAGAAGCAGGCACTTGGATATTTAGGATTTTATTTTTATGAGATCGTGGTACCGCAGGCAAAGGTTAAAAGATTTAAACCGTCACTGGGCGTTGAGGAAGAGTAGGTGAGTAATATGAGATACGAAGATTCGATGAAAGGTGTAACTGATCAGATAATCAAAGAACAGCAGCGAGCCAGTAAAATTAAAAACAATCCAGAAGAGTTCCATTGGCATGACGAATATGCAACGTTGAATTTCTTTCGATTCATCTGTAAAAATATTGGTAACTTGGAAAATGCAGAAATTGAAAAAATAATTAGTCGTTTGAAAAGCATAGATCAGAATGCAGTGGAAAACCATGTGAAAGGTGTCGTCTGGGCATTTAATTATGACAAGATGTTTTGCGTGCTGCTCGAAAATGAGGTATGCCGGAAGGTATGTGAAAAGAATAAATACAGTAACTGGATGCAGCTGGTAGGAAATTATTGTTTTCATTGTTTTCAAGTGAACTAACGTACAATAGTGTCTTGTGAAAAGACAGGTTTGATGATAAAATAAAATCGAGATAGATTACATTTATGAATTTGTCCTTACATTAGCAAAGAATTGAGGCGAGAATGGACGTGGCAAAAGAAGAAATCGTGAAAACAGAATAATTGGAAACACGTTACGAAAGATACAAGGGTATCATAAAAGACCTTATCATCATGAGCGATGTGTTTATGCGGGATGTATTTAAGAAACGGAAATGTACGGAATATGTGCTGCAGGTGATTATGGATAAAAAGGATCTGAAAGTTATCGATTAGCTTCTTCAGAAGGACTATAAGAATTTCAAAGATGAAGTTCATATTATATCGGATCGATTGCATATGGCATTGTACATTTGTTTTTTTCTAAATACGATGCATGCTCCAAGATTGTACTTGGATTGTTATTTGGAATCATTGCGATGTTAATGAAGAATATTTTTTATGCAGTGGTCGTACATGCGATATATAATATTTTATCCGGCTTTTTCGGCGGTACAGATTATGTAAAGTTACAGGAATAATTACAGGGGAGAGTAACAAAGAGAGGTTTTTTTATATGAATATCGTTGTTAAAAATGTTGTAAAGAGTTATCAAAAAACAGTTTTAGATAATATCAGCTTAAATATTGACAAACCGGGTGTTTATTTAATTGCAGGACCGAATGGCTGCGGTAAGACGACATTGCTTGAAACGATTGTTGGTCTTAGGAAAGCTGATTCCGGAATGATTTATGTAAACGGACATCTGAACGGCACGCTTGCAGCAAAAAGAAATCTTGGGTTTCTGTGCCAGCAGAACGGACTTCGTAAAACAATTAAGTTGAAAGAGGAAATGCAATTTGTAAAAGAAATTTATGATGTAGATGTAGATGATATTGAATATCTGAAAAAATACAATTTACAGGAATATTATAGTAATCGCACTCGTACCCTTTCAGGTGGAACACAGAGACGTTTCTTGACAGCTATGCTATTTCTCGCCGGACAGGACATTGTGATTTTGGATGAACCTGCATCCGGTTTGGATACATACAGTCGTGATGAGATATGGAATACCATTAGTGAATATGGCAAAGAACATATTGTGGTTGTTTCTGATCATTATTTGAATCAGGCGAGGCTTTATTCTGACAGAATCATTTTAATTGATTCAGGAAAGATTATTGCAAATGATGATTTCGAAACAATCAGAAAGAAATGCCGGTGCGAAAAGCTTATTAAAGTTCGACAGCAGCATTTTAAACCGGTACAAGCTATAATTGACAGATTAGGAGCAGATTATGAGGTGAAAGTATCTGGTACGGTCTATAATATCTATCTTAAGAATAAAGCTGATGCAGTTATCGCATCTCTTTCAGAACAAAAGATTACATCACATGATTTTGATCTGGAAGATATTTACTTTTATATGACAGGAAAGATAAGCTATGAAAAGGAGGGACAGTTGAGATGAATACCTTGAAACCATATTTTAAAATGGAAATGCGTGCAATTTCACGAGAATATGTCTCCCTGTTTTTTATGATCCTGCTGCCAATGGTATTGACCATTGTATTCGGCGGGGCGTTTGGCACAGAGCAAACGCAGTATGGACCGACTGTTCTCGGGATTGATACCGTTATACCAATCAATATTGTGTTCTTACTTGCAAATACAGGATTAATGGGAATTTCAATTACAGTACTTGAGATTAAGGAGCAGGGCGTTCTTAAGCGATATATAACATACCCAATTTCGTACGGGATGTATTTTTTGGCCCTGATGCTTACATTTATGATTGTTTGTATTCTTTCTACGGCACTTTTTGCGACAACCTCTTTTGTTATGTATCGGGCCTCATGGTTTATGTCGCTAAAGTCATTGACATTATTTCTTGTTGCATATTTTGACATCATGTTTATATTTTTTATTCTGGGTTATGCACTGGCACTTCTGATTAAATCGGCGAGAACAGCGAGCCTTGTTTCTTCTGGAATCTTCATGTTTTTGCTGTTTACATCAGGCGTTGCATTACCAGTAGAGTCTTTGCCTGTTTTCGTTCAGAAGATTGCACATATTTTCCCGATGTACCATTCTATTCGAGTTCTTCAGATGCTCTGGATTAATGAATTTACATGGGCTAAAAATGGTACAAACTGTATTTATTTGTTATGCTATACTGTTATCGCAGTGCTTTTATTATTGAAGGTTAGAATAAAATGGGACTAATGATTAAAGCAAGAAATACTTTTCATCGGAAACTGCGAGTTTGCCAATATTGACTATATGTTTAATTATCTGTTAGGCAGATCCAGCCAGACCATTTCATTGAGTGAATCAATTTTTGCAGGCGGAAAAGGGTTCACATATTATAAGGCAATCTGTTCTTCGCTAGGCGAAGCATTCGAGCGTTTTATGGCATGCCTTGAATATTTTGAGCAGGAAAAAATCGATGATAAAAGATAGGACATAATCGATGACAAAAGATGAATGGTTTCAAGATTTATTTAGTAGATTAGATAAATCAAAATTTAGAAGCAGTTTTCATTTAAAAAGAAAAGATATAGATTATATACATAAAAAAGGGATGGATAAGATAAGAGAGCATGCAGCTGATTTTATAAGAAAAAGAGAAGCTTCAGCATTTATAAAAAATGACGGAAAGCAGACTCCATACAAAGGTCATCCAGTCTTTGTTGCACAGCATGCAACTGCAACTTGCTGTAGAGGATGTATAAATAAGTGGCATAAACTCCCTAAAGATACTAAGCTTTCACAAATGCAGCAAGATTACCTCGTAGAGGTTATCATGACTTGGATAGAAAAAGAATTAAAAGAATATAATAAATAATAGTAGTATAGATATTATCAGTACAACAATGGATTGTTAATATTAATAATAAATACGATTATCATAAGTAATGAGCATAAAGCTATAATTATTGCTTTATGCTCATTCAAAAAATCCGATATCAGATATTCTTTCTTTAAAATAACTAAAATTGAATATAAAATCACAAAACATAAAATTGGGATGCATAGGATGTTATACCTTAAGCTTTTTAAAATATGAAAATGTGAAAGCTCAATAAATCCTCTTGTAATTCCACATCCGGGGCAAGGAATCTTAAATAAATGATAAAAAATACACACTCTTATATTAAATGAATTAAGTATAAGAGATACAACTCCCAATATAAAAATGTCTATAATAAAATATTTTGATTTCATATTATATAATCATAGATATTAAAGCTAAGTTTTTCTGCTTGGTTCTTTTTATAATTGTAAACCAGTCAATAATTGTTAAAATACCACAGCATCCCCCTGTTAATAATTTTAATATTCCCATTCCAATTTCGCCTAGCATAAAACGGTCAATTCCAAGGCCTCCCAAGAAAAGTGAAAATATAAGTAAAATAGTCGGATCTTTTAATTCTATAGCTTGAAGAGATTGATAGGTTGTATCATCTATTTTCTCCAATTTTTGCCTAAGTATAGGAATAGCAGTAGCTTCAAAATATTTCGCATTATTGAATAAATATACATCAATTCTTTCTTTATCCATAATTATAAATTCCTTTCTAGAATTTTACTGTAATAAAAGGATAGCATATTTGTATTATTAAAGTAAATAAAATCTAGCAGATAAAAATAGTATAAGTTTTATAAAAATAATGGAAAAATATTTAACGTAATAATTTTATATAAAATTGGCTGTTTTTTATAAATTTAATTCTTGAGTAAAAACATGCACAAAAAAATATATTAAATTTCGTAAAAATTTTTATAAAAATTTTATACAACCAAAATTCAAATCAAAAGAACATTCACACAACATTATCTTGAAAAAAAACTAACTCAAAGTACAATATATAGTAAAAAATTAAAAGTGGGATTCTGCTCCACTTTTAAAAGCCTTGATTTTAAGGGATTTACTCCTTGATTTATTAGCAGCTTTTAATTAGAATAAAATAAAAGTATGTGAAATGTGGTGCTAAGTGGTACAAAGTGGTGGATAAGTTGAAAAGTATGTTTACAACTTGATTCTCACACATAGTTATCCACAAAAAAGCCATAAAAATAGTACGGATTTAAGTTTTTAAATCATAGTTTAAGTTTTGAAGGGAGGGCGTCCTTATGTTCATGGGAGAATATAATCATTCAATTGACAGTAAGGGACGCCTTATAATTCCTTCAAAGCTTAGAGAAGATTTAGGAGAAAGCTTCGTTATTACAAAAGGGCTCGATGGATGTCTTTTCATTTATACGGAAAAAGAATGGGAAAACATCGAAAATAAATTTAGAGAAATGCCTTTAACTACAAAAGATGCACGAAAGTTTTCAAGATTCTTCTTCGCAGGAGCAGCAAAAATGGAAACTGATAAGCAAGGAAGAATACTTATTCCTAATTCTTTGAGAGAATTTGCACTTTTAAAGAAAGATGTTGTTCTAGTTGGAGTATTAGACAGAGTTGAAATCTGGGATAAAGATAATTGGGAACATAATACTCTGGTAAGTGATGAAGATATGGATGAAATAGCGGAACATATGTCTAATATGGGCCTTGGAATATAGAGAGGCAATTATGGAATTTAAACATTTCTCCGTTATGCTTGATGAAGCTATAGAAAACTTATCAATAAAAGAAAATGGAATATATGTTGACGGCACTGTAGGTGGAGGAGGACATTCGCTTAATATAGCAAAGCATCTTTCAAAATCCGGAAAGCTTATCATGTTTGATCAGGATATAGAAGCTATAAGTGCTGCAAAGAAAAGACTTTCTTCATATAAAGATAATACGATTTTTATTCATAGTAACTATGAATATATGAAAGAAAAGCTTAATGAATTATCTATAGAAAAGGTGGATGGAATTCTTCTGGATTTAGGAGTTTCATCTTATCAAATTGATAATCCTGTAAGAGGCTTTTCATATATGAATGAAGATGAAATTCTTGATATGAGAATGGATAAGGATAATAAGAAAACTGCTGCAGATATTTTAAATCAAAGCACGGAGGAAGAACTTTATCAAATAATACATGATTTTGGAGAAGAAAAGTTTGCATATAGAATTGCACAAAATATAGTAAATAGACGAAGTGAAAAAGAATTCAAATATGTAAAGGATTTGAATGATGTGATTTATGCATCGATTCCTTATAAAGCGAGGAAAAAAGGAAGTAATCCTTGTAAAAAGACGTATCAAGCACTTCGAATAAGCTTAAATAGAGAGCTTGAAGTATTAAATGACAGTCTTAATGACATGATTGATATGTTAAATAACAAAGGAAGAATATGCGTAATTACATTTCATTCATTAGAAGATAGAATTGTTAAAAATATTTTTAAGAAAAACGAAAATCCTTGTATTTGCCCGCCGGAATTTCCGGTGTGTGTATGTAAAAAAGAGACAAAGGGGAAAGTGATTACAAGAAAAGCGATAGTTCCTTCAGAAAAGGAGCTTAGTGAAAATACAAGGTCAAGAAGTGCAAAACTTAGAGTTTTTGAAAAAATAGACTTATAAGCAGGATGACTTAAAAAGGAGAAAAGGAATGGCCGAAGTTGAAAGATATTATATTGAATATGGAAATACAGTAAGAAAAATAAATGAGCCTTTACCTTCACTTGAAGAAAGACGTTTAGAAGAACAGATTTTACGTGAGCAGGAATCCAAAAGGAAAGAAAGAAAAAATAGAGTATTTATGAGAAGAAGTAAGCTTAAGACAGTTTACTTTATAATTGCAATGGTTCCTGTTGTCTTCACATTTTTATCCTATGTTCATATGCAAACATCAGTACAGAAATGCAAAAGAGATATAGCAGTTCTTGAGGGAGAAATATCAGATTTAAGAGCTAAGAATATGTCTAAAAGAAATAGAATTAATGCAAAGACCAATCTTGAAGCAGTAAAAGAGGTTGCAACAAAAAAACTTGGAATGAACTATGCAACTCCGGACAAAATAGTGTATTATAATATAAAGCACGACGACTATATGAGTCAGTATAAAGAATTACCATAATATTTATACTTTAATATTTAACAGTATGTAATTATTCGGAGCAATTGTTTTGATAAGAAATTACAACAGAAAAAAACGTATAGAACATAAAAAAAAGAATAATTTTACAACAAGGATGCAAGGAAGACTTGGAATTATTTTCAGTCTAACATGTATCCTTTTTTCGGTACTTCTTATTAGAATTTTATATATTCAGTTAAAAAGTGGACGAAAATTTGAAAAAATTGTTTTGCAACAACAAGAATTTCAAAATAGAATTATTCCTTATCAAAGAGGAAATATACTGGATGCACAGGGGACACCTATGGCATCATCTATTGACGTGTATAATGTAATTTTAGATTGTAAAGAGTTAAATGAACATGAAAACCTTATAAATAGTACGAAAGAAGTTCTTTTAGAATCATTTCCTGAAATCACAAAGGAAAAATTGAATGTAATAAAAGATAAACCGGAAAGCAGATATCAGGTTTTAGCTAAGAAAGTAAGTTATGAAGAAAAGGTAAAATTTGATAATGAATGTAAAAAGAGGAAGGAAGATAAGCCTAAGAATAATAGTGTGACAGGTATTTGGCTTGAAAAAGAATATATAAGACAGTATCCATATAATGATTTGGCATCTTCTATTATAGGATTTACATCTTCCGATAATCAGGGACTTACGGGACTTGAAGCATATTATAATAGTACTTTAAATGGTGTGAATGGAAGATCATATGGCTTTGTAAATGGAAGTAATAATATTGAAGGTACTGTAGTTGATGCAAAGAGCGGATATTCTATACAAATGTCTATTGATCACAATATTCAACAAACTGTTGAAGATGTTGTAAAAAAGTATAATAATATGAGAACGGATAGCATGCATAAAACAGGAAGTATTTCTACAACTGTCGTTGTTATGGATCCAAATAGCGGAAAAATATTAGCTCTTTGCGATTATCCTTCTTATGACTTAAATCATCCAAGAAAGCTGGATCACTTATATACAGAGGGGCAGGAGAAGGCTCTTTCTCCCGAAGATAAATCCGATGCGTTGAATAGATTGTGGAATAGTGTGACTGTTACAAATACCTTTGAACCGGGATCTACATTTAAGCCGATTACTGTTGCAGCAGGACTTGAAACTGGAAAATTAAAATTGAATGACACATTTTTCTGTAGTGGAAGTATTGACATAAATGGAGATATTGTACATTGCTGGAAATGGGAAGGACATGGACAGGAAACTATAGAAAATGCACTTCGTGATTCATGTAATGTGGCTATTATGAAAATGGGGCAAAAAATAGGAGCAAAAGATTTTTCGCGATATCAAAAGCTTTTCGGGTTTAATGGAAGAACTGGAATTGATTTGCCGGGAGAACCTAACACAAGTAAGCTTTTATATGATGAAAAACAGCTTGAAAGAACTATAAATTTATCTACAAATGCTTTTGGACAGAACTTTAATATTACAAGAATGCAAATGGCATCAGCTTTTTGCTCTGTCATAAATGGAGGAAAACTTTATAAACCATATTTAGTTACTAAGGTATTAGATGAAAATAGAAATGTTTTAAAAGAGAATTCACCTATAATAATGAAAAATACGATTTCTAAAGAAACAAGTGATATATTAAGACAGTATTTAAGAACAGTAGTTACATCAGGTACAGGGAAAAAAGCTCAGGTTCCGGGATATGACATAGGAGGGAAAACTGGAACTGCCGAAAAAATTCCTAGAAAATTAAACAATTATGTTTTATCTTTTGAAGGATTTTGCCCGGTTGATAATCCTAAGGTAATGACTTATGTTACAGTAGATACGGTTAATTCTCCGGATCAATATAATGATTCTATAGCAAAAGACATATTTAGAGAAGTAATGGAACAGATTCTTCCTTATCTTAATGTTGAACCTATGAAGGAAGAAGTAAAAGCCGAAGATACTAAAAAATAGATTATAAAAAGTCTATAGTTTGAATTAAAAATAAATATTAAAAAAGCTATAGCTTTAATTAAAAATAAATATTAAAAAAGCAGAGTATAGAATAGTAAAATAAAAAAGAGGTATAGAATGGGTATAATATTACCGCTTATAATTTCATTTTTTTCAGGAATTGGATGTCTAATGATTATAATTCCTATATTACAAAAAGAAAAAATAGATCAAACGGAAAGAAAAGAAGTAACATTGCATAAGAAAAAACAGGGTACACCTACAATGGGAGGAATAGCCATTATAGTTTCGTTCATATTTGGAAGCTTTCCTTTTATGAAAAGTGAACCTTTAGTGTTACCTGTACTGATTTTGACAGTAGGATTCGGACTTATAGGATTTTTAGATGATTTTTTAAAAGTTATAAAGCACAATTCGGATGGACTTATAGCGTGGCAAAAATTAATTTTGCAATTAATTTTTACAACGATTTTTCTATTTATGACTGTAAAAAAATATGGAATAAGTCTTAGCCTTAGGATACCTTTTATGCATGGAAAAATGGTTAATATAGGATGGATGGCAATTGTGCTTTTTTATTTTGCAGTACTTGGAACTGTAAATGGAACAAATTTTACGGATGGAATAGACGGACTTTTATCCTCCGTAACACTTCCGATATCTATATTTTTTGCTGTTGTATCACTTATGCTTCATAGAGGAACTGTAGCTTCAGGACTTGCAATGACGGGAGCACTTCTTTCATTTTTGATGTTTAATGCACATCCTGCAAAAATATTTATGGGAGATACCGGATCTCTTGCAATCGGAGGATTCGTGTCCGGTATGGCATATATACTTAATATGCCTTTATATATTTTAATTATCGGATTTATTTATTTAATAGAAGTTTTATCAGTAATTATTCAGGTTTCATATTTTAAGGCGACACATGGGAAAAGAGTGTTTAAGATGACACCTATACATCATCATTTTGAACTGTCAGGATGGAGTGAAACAATGATTATGGTAAGGTTTACTATAATAACAATTTTGCTTTGCTTTGTAGGAATTTCTGCACTTTGATGATTCCGTTTAGCTTTGTAGAAATTATGGCACTTTGATGATTTCGTTTAGCTTTGTATAAATTATGGCACTTTGACTTTGATGATTTTTTATAAAAGGTAACATAAATAGTCGTTATCGGGAAGGATATAATGGTAGATAATAAATATCTTGTAGTCGGAGCAGGAAGAAGCGGAAAAGAAGCTGCTAAACTTATTTTAGAAAAGGGTGAAAAAGCAGTTATATATGACGGAAATAAAAATTTTTCAGTTGAAGAATTTATAAAAAAGAACCCTAATTTAAAACATATGGATTATTTAAAGGGAAATATAGAAAAAAAAGATCTTCTGGGGATTAAAGAAGCTATATTAAGTCCAGGAGTTCCAATTGATAGTGATATTGTAAAATTTCTAAGACAAAATAATATAAAGGTTATAGGAGAAGTTGAATTTGCATTTGAAAATTCAAAAGGAGATTTAATAGGAATTACAGGGACAAATGGAAAGACTACAACTACAGCACTTACCGGAGAGATATTTAAAAATCACTTTAAAGAAGTATTTGTAGTAGGGAATATAGGAATTCCATATACTTCAGTAGCACTAAAAACAAAGGATAATTCTAAAACTGTTGCAGAAATAAGTTCATTTCAGCTTGAAAGTATAGAAAAATTTCATCCTCATGTGAGTGCAATCTTAAATGTGACACCGGATCATTTAAATAGACATCATACATTTTTAAATTATCTTCATATGAAAGAAAGAATTACGGAAAATCAGAATGAAGATGATATATGCATATTAAATTACGATGACAAAAATTTGTATGAGTTTTCAAAGAAATTAAAATGTAAAATTTTCTATTTTTCGGTAGAAAAAAAATTAGAAAAAGGCATGTTTTATGAAAATAATGCAATTTACTATGCAGACGGAGAAAAAATAACAAAAGTTATAGAAGAAGATGAACTTAATATCATAGGTCTTCATAATATAGCAAACGCAGAAGCAGCTATTGCAATAGCAATATCGTTTAATATACCGATGGATGAGATAAGAAAGGGACTTAAATCTTTTAAGGCAGTAGAACATAGAATAGAGTATGTTACTACAAAAAGGGGAATTAAGTTTTATGATGACTCAAAGGGAACAAATCCTGATGCTTCCATAAAAGCTGTTATGGCAATAAAAGAACCTATCATTTTAATTGCCGGTGGATATGATAAAAAAATATCATACGATGATTTTGTAGATACATTCCCTAATAGAGTTAAAAAAGTTATACTTATGGGAGATACCAAAGATGAAATTAAAAAATCCTGTGATAGAATAGGATTTAAGGATTATGAATTTGCAAAAGATTTAAAAGAGGCTGTAGATCTTTGCTATAAAGCTGCTAATAAAGGAGAAACAATTCTTCTTTCACCGGCATCAGCAAGTTGGGATATGTTTAAGAGCTATGAAGAAAGAGGAGATCTCTTTAAAGAATATGTAAGGAAACTTCCTGAATGAAAAATAAGAAAGTGAGAGAAAAGAAAGAAAAAGTAAAATATTTTGACTATTATTTAGTGGGCGTAATTATCGTATTATTAGGATTCGGATTTGTTATGCTTTATAGTGCGAGTTCTTATACTGCATCTATGAGACACGGCAGTGCAATGTTTTTCCTAAAAAGACAATGCAAAAATACTATTATAGGTTTGATTTTTATGCTTCTTGTAAGCATGATTGATTATCATAAATTTCTTAAACGGATTGCACCCATTTATTTTGGTACACTTTTTCTATGTATCTATGTTATCATTAATGGAAAATCATTTAATAATTCTGCTCGTTGGATAGGAGCTTTTGGATTTAATTTTCAGCCGTCTGAGCTTGCAAAGGTTGCTGTAATACTTATAAATTCATATCTCATATCAAAAGTTACTTTTAGAAACAAACAAAGAAATATGAGATTAAAACAGCTTTTAATGTGTTTTATCCCGGCAATGGTTTTATTTGTGCTTGTAGCATTATCAAATTTGAGTACAGCTATTATAATTTTTATGATAACATTTGCTATGTTTTATATAGCATATCCTAAAAGCTCAATTTTTATTTTATTGGGTGGAGGATTTGTAGCTCTCGGAAGTTTATTTATAATGTTGGAGTCATATAGAAGTACAAGAATGAAAATATGGCTTCATCCTGAAGACTATAAAGAAGGATATCAAACAATGCAGGGGCTTTATGCTATAGGAAGCGGAGGACCTATAGGAAAGGGACTTGGAACTTCTCTTCAAAAGAAATTTGTTCCTGAAGCTCAAAATGATATGATATTTACTCTCATATGCGAGGAACTTGGAGTAGTAGGAGCTCTTTTTGTTATCGTTTTGTTTTTACTTCTTTTATGGAGACTTTTTATAATAGCAAGGAAATCAGAAGATAAGTCAGGTTCTTTTATAGCTGCAGGAATACTTATTCATATAGCACTTCAGGTTATATTAAATATTGCAGTTGCAACCAATTCAATGCCAAATACTGGTGTTACACTTCCTTTCATAAGCTATGGAGGAAGCTCTATATTTTTCCTTTTGGGAGAACTGGGAATTGCTTTAAATGTATCAAAAGTTGCAGATTTTGAAGATAGATAAGAGGATTTTATGCAATATAAAAAGCATATAATACTTTCTTCACCAAAAAAGACAAAAAGCGAAGATGAAAACTTAAACCGCTATGATTACAAAAAAAATGACGATGACGATATTGAAGACTTAGATGAAGCTTTTTTTAAAAATGAAGTCGTAGATTATAGAACAGGTGGAGTAGAAGAGGAAAAGAAAAATAAAAAGAAAAGAAAGATTTTCGCTTTTTATTTTATAAATATAGTTCTTTTTATAGCGATACTTGTTGTTTTAGGATTTATACTTAATATAACGGTCTTTCCTATAAAAAAGATTTCAGTAACAAATTCAAAAATAAATTCGGATGAGTTTATAAAAGAAAGAGTTATAAGAAAAGGCAAGTATGAAGAAAATGGACTTTATCAGATTATCATTAATTTAATTGATAAAAGAAAAAATATTCCTTTTGTAGAAAATTATGAAATAAAACTTGTTGCACCGAAAAATTTTGTTATAGATGTAAAAGAAAAGGAATTATTATGTTATGCGATTTCAAAAAGTAATAATGTATATTTTGATGATAATGGAGTAATAAAGGAGATTTCAAAAAAGAAGGTTACAGGCGTTATAAAAGTTACAGGCCTTCCTGTTAAAAATCATAAAATAAATGACAAGATAAAAGTAGACGAAGATGCATTGAACGCTCTTTTAAATACAGTAAAAATGCTAAAAAAGTATAATCTTAAAGTAGATGAAGTGGATTTCTATGATAAAAACAGTCTTTCTTGCAAAATTGGGAATATAGTTGTTGATTTAGGCTCGTTTAAATATTTGGATAAAAAAATTACAAGACTTAATTCTCTAATGCCTCAAGTTAAACAGTATAAAAAGGGAAAATTCCATTTTGAAAACTGGAGTCCGGATTATACAGATATAATATTTGAATATTGAAAAATTGGTCTTTTTATGAAAATATAGTTGATAAATATAATTAAAAATAATATTATATTTGATAGGTGTTTCACGGTGCTTTTGTGAAACAATATTGTAGTCAAAAAGGAGGAACTACCTTGCAAGAAGTAGTTACAAATAATACAACAGGTAATGATACAGGTAATATATTACTTGAAGTACAAGCAGATACAGATATGAATAAAACAAAAATTACGGTTATCGGTGCAGGCGGTGGCGGTAATAATGCCATTAATAGAATGGTTGATGAAGGAATTGCCGGTGTTAAGCTTATAGGAGTTAATACCGATTTGCAGACTTTGGCTCTTTGCAAAGCACCTAAACTTATTCAGTTGGGAGAAAAACTCACGTCGGGACTTGGTGCAGGCGGAAATCCCGAAGTTGGAGAGAAAGCCGCAGAAGAAAGCATTGAAGAAGTCAATGAAGTTGTAAAAGGCGAGAACATGGTATTTGTAACTTGCGGTATGGGAGGCGGCACAGGAACAGGATCTGCTCCTGTAATTGCAAAATCCGCCAAGGATCAAGGCAGCTTAACAGTCGGTGTTGTTACACTCCCTTTTTCTTTTGAAGGTAAGAGAAGAAGAATCAATGCACAAAAGGGTATTGAAAAATTAAAAGAATCTGTAGATTCTCTTATTGTGATTCCTAATGATAGACTACTTGAAATTTTAGATAAAAAAGTATCTATGGGAGATGCTCTTAAAAAAGCTGATGAAGTTTTACAGCAGGCAGTAACCGGTATTACAAATCTTATAAATATTCCGGGGCTTATAAACCTTGACTTTGCTGATGTTAAGACTGTTATGGCTAATAAAGGTATTGCTCATATAGGAATTGGAATGGCAAAAGGTGATGATAAGGCACAGGAAGCAGTAAAGATGGCTGTAAATAGTCCTCTTCTTGAGACAAGTATTCAAGGTGCGACAGATATCATTATCAATTTTACCGGTGAAATAGTCCTTCAGGATGTAGCAGCTGCTGTAGAATATGTTAAAGATGTTGTTGGAGAAGATTATAGTGATAATGTAATGTTCGGAACTTGTGAAGATTCATCTTATGATGATGAAATCAAAGTTATACTTATAGCAACAGGGATGAAAGGTAACGAAGGAAAGAGTAAGGATAAAGATAAAGAAAAGAAATCTCCTTTTTCATTTAAGCCTTCATATTACAATGCAAATAATAATGCAGAAAGTAATGTAGGAAATAGTGGCATAGGAAGTAATACCGGAAGTGTCGGATTCGGATTTCATAATAAAGCTACAGGAAGCACATCTAATGTTAGCGAAATGAAGACAGGAGCTTCAGGTAGTGCTTTTGGAGGGATGACAGGAAATACATCAACTAATTCAGCTGTGCAGAGGTCTATTTCAAACACCTCATTAAATAATCCTATTCAGCCTAAACCTACAGTAAAGCAGGAAGAAATTAGAGTTCCTGATTTTCTAAAGAAGAATAAGTAATAGATAAAAGTTTAGTATTAATAAAAAAATAAAAAAGTCGAAGAGGGCGGTTATGTGTTCCGCTTTTTTCGACTTTTTTTATACTCAAAATATGATAAACTAAAAGAGTATATATTTATATTTAAGGAGAAAAATTGGAATTATGATTTTAAGTTTATCTTAATATAAAAGAAAGGAGTGTATGATATTTTATGGTTAAAATATATTAAATATCATACAAAAAATATATGGGAAATATTATAAATGAAAGAATTAAAAAAATAAGAGATTTAATGAAAAAACACAATATGTCTATTTATTTGATACCGATGTCGGATTTTCACAGTTCTGAATATCTGTCCGAATATTTTAGAGAAATTTTATTTATGTCAAATTTCTCAGGCTCAAATGCAATCGTAGTTATAACTTTAGATAAAGCAGCTCTTTGGACTGACGGTAGATACTTTATTCAAGCAGAACGTCAGATGAAAGATAATGAAATTCATATGTATAAAATGGCAGTTGAAGGAGAACCTACTGTAAATGAATATATAGAAAATAATTTAAAGGAAAATACTGCTTTAGGTTTTGATGGAAGACTTATAACGATAGCAAATGCAAAGGCTTTGGAAGAAATTTGTGAAAAGAAAAAGTGCACTATAGAAGATAAGTATGATCTTCCAGGTGAAATTTGGGAAGATAGACCAAATCTTCCTAATACTAAAATCTGGGAATTACCGGAAAAAAGAGCAGGTAAAAGTAGAGATAAAAAGTTATCTGATGTAAGAGAGAAAATGAAAGAATATGAATCAGATGGATATCTTCTTACATCTTTATGTGATATAGCTTGGCTTTTAAATTTAAGAGCCTTTGATATTGAATGTACACCTGTATTTCTATCATATATTTATATCACAAAAAAGGATGCCTTTTTATATGTAAATAAGGAGCAGATAGATAGCAAAATTGAAAAAATTTTAAGCAAGTCAAATATTAAAATAAAAGGATATGATGATATTTATAGCGACTTAAAGAATGTAAAAGAAAAGAATATTCTTTTAGATGATAGTTGTGTTAGCTTTACATTAAAGAATTCGTTTCCTTCTTATGTAAAATTTATATATAAAGAAAATCCTACTTCACTTATGAAAGCAATAAAAAATGAAACTGAGATAAAAGAAACAAAAAATGCTCATGTAAAGGACGGAGTTGCACTTACTCATTTTATATATTGGCTTAAGAAGAATATTAAAGATAAAAAGATATCAGAACTTGATGTTTCAGATAAACTTTACGAACTTAGAAGCTCACAAAAAGATTTCGTTGAGTTAAGCTTTAATACTATAGCAGCATATGAAGCAAATGCAGCTATGATGCACTATACTGCAACAAAGGATAATTTCTCTTACATAAAAAATAGAGGACTTTTACTTGTAGATTCAGGCGGGCAATATATGGATGGAACAACTGATGTTACAAGAACGATTGCTCTTGAAGATTTAACAGAAGATGAAAAAATAGATTATACTACAGTTGTAAGATGTCATTTAAGACTTATGGCTGCACATTTCTTAAAAGGAAATGTAGGGCAAAATCTTGATATACTGGCAAGAGGACCGGTTTGGGACAGAGGACTTGATTATAGATGCGGAACGGGGCATGGCGTAGGCCATGTGTCAAATGTGCATGAAGGTCCAAATGCATTTAGATGGAATATTAAAGGAAATGCAATATCTTGCATTGTACCGGGTATGATTACATCAGATGAACCGGGAATTTATATTGAAAATAAATATGGTATAAGAATCGAAAGCGAAATCCTTTGCGTGGAGGATGTTAAGACTGAGTATGGTCAATTTTATAAATTCGAGCCAATAACATATGCTCCTATAGATCTTAAACCTATCAAAAAAGATATGCTTACTCAGTATGAAGTAAAAACTCTTAACGATTACCATAAATTGGTATATGAAAAATTGTCGCCGTACTTTGAAGGTGAAGAACTCTCTTGGTTAAAGGAAAACACAAGGGCAATTTAAGGAATAATAACAATTTAAAAAGTTATAAAATTGTAATTTAATTTATTATAAAATCAAGAGCAGATTTAACATTTAAAAAAATGCTTTAAAGTTTAACAGGTTATTTGAAGGAAATTTTATGAAATTATTATTGATAGACGGACATAGTATTTTAAATAGAGCATATTATGGAGTTCCAAATTTAACTAGTAGTAAAGGAGTTCATACCAATGCAGTTTATGGATTCTTAAATATGATGTTTTCATTTCTTGATACGGAAAAACCGGGTAGGCTTATCGTGGCATTTGATGAGAGTGCACCTACATTTAGACATAAGATGTATAAGGATTACAAGGGAAATAGAAAAGGAATGGATCCGGAGCTTAAAGAACAGGTCCCTATGATGGAAGAACTCCTTTCCGCTATGAATATTCCTATTGTAAAAAAGGCAGGAATTGAAGGCGATGATATACTAGGAACGTTATCAAAACGTGCGGAAGAAAAGGGATACAATGTTACAATTGTTTCCGGAGATAGAGATACGCTTCAGCTCGCAACAAAAAAAATAAAAATAAGTATTCCAAAGACAAAAAAGACTGGAACTATAGTAGAAAATTATTATGAAGATGATGTGATTAAAAAAATGGGAGTTACACCTACTGAATTTATAGATGTAAAGGCTCTGATGGGAGATTCATCGGATAATATAAAAGGCGTTCCGAAAATTGGAGAAAAGACTGCATTTGCTTTGATAGGAAAATACCATTCTATAGAAAAAGCTTATAAAGATTGGGAGAATGTTACTCCAAAGAGAGCAAGCACAAATCTTCATGAATATTATGATGATGCAGTTCTTTCTAAAAAACTAGTTACTATAGATAGAGATTGCGATATAGATTTTCCTATAGAAGACGCAACTCTTGATAACATTTTTACAAAAAAAGCATATAACTTATGTAAAGAGTGGGAACTTAGAAATATACTAAAAAAATTTGAAAATACCATAATAGAAGAAGAAAAAATAGAATATGATAAAAACTTTTTTGAAAAGGATTTTTCGGATTTTAATAATATTTTAAGAGAATTTAAAGATGAAAAATATATAGGAGTTTACATACTTTCTGATAAAGGGCTTTTTTCGGGAGATAATTTCTATATATTTCTTTCAAATAAAAAGAATACATATTGCTTTAAAGAAGAAAAGTATTTTGATGAGATAATGGAAAAGCTTTTAAATAAAGACTTTAAGCTTATTTTCCCTAATTTAAAAGAAGCATGTTATTTTATGCCTAAAATAGCTGAATTTAGAAATAAAAAATTTGATAATGAAAAGTTTTCCGATATAGAGGTTATGGATTATATTTTAGAGCCTTTAAATAATAACTATTTTATGGATGAAATTTTAAAGAAGGAATGCAATATAATAGTACCATCTAAAGAAGAACTTTTAGGGAAAAAATCTTTTAGAGAAGCATTTTATTCTGAAGATGAAAGAGATGTAAATAATTTAAAGGAGTATGGATATATTTGTTCTTATGCTGCAGCATCTGTGTATGATAGTCTTTTAAATAAGTTACAAGAAGAAAATATGTACTCATTATATAAAGATATTGAGCTTCCTCTCATATTTACGCTTTATGATATGGAAAAAGCAGGAATATATATGGATAAAGAAGCTTTAATTTCATATGGAGAAGAACTTAAGATTACAAAAGATGCAATTACAAAAAAAATCTATGATGCTGCGGGTGAAGAATTTAATATTAATTCTCCGAAGCAGCTTGGAGAAATTTTATTTGAAAAATTACAAATCAAGGGTGGGAAAAAGACAAAGACAGGTTATTCAACTGCAGCTGATGTCCTTTTAAAACTTCAATATGAAAATCCTATTATAGAAGACATTTTAACTTATAGAAAGTATCAGAAAATTATGTCTACTTATGTAGAAGGATTAGCATCAACTTTATCTAAAGATAAAAGAGTTCATTCTACATTTAAGCAGAAAGTTACAGCTACTGGAAGAATAAGCAGCACCGAGCCTAATTTACAGAATATACCGATAAGAATTGAAATCGGAAAAAAGATACGAAAAGCGTTTTTACCTGCAAAAGATAGTATATTTGTCGATGCGGATTATTCTCAGATTGAGCTTAGAGTGCTTGCAGATATGTCGAAAGATGATAACTTAATAGAAGCGTACCGTGAAGGTAAAGACATACATAGAGCTACTGCTGCAAAAGTATTTAAAAAGGAATTTTCTGAAGTTACTGATAATGAAAGAAGACAAGCTAAGGCTGTAAATTTTGGAATTGTTTATGGAATCAGTGCTTTTGGACTTTCGGAAGATTTACATATAAGTAGAAAGGATGCAAAACAATATATAGACGAATATTATAATGCATATCCGAAATTAAAATCGTATTTGGACGGACTTGTCGAATTTGCAAAAAATAATGGCTATGCTATGACTAAATTTAATAGAAGAAGACCAATACCAGAACTTTTATCTTCTAATTTTATAAAAAAGGGATTCGGAGAAAGAGTTGCAAAAAATTCACCGATTCAGGGAACGGCAGCAGATATTATTAAGATTGCGATGGTAAGAGTACATGATAAACTACTTAAATTAAATCTTAAATCTAAACTTATTTTGCAGGTTCATGATGAACTTTTAATCGAAACAAAAAAGGATGAACTTGAAATTGTAAAAGAAATACTGATAACAGAGATGGAAAATGCAGCAGAGTTAAAAGTGCCTTTAATTTCATCCCTTTCTACGGGAACGAATTGGTATGATGTAAAATAATTTATGAAAATATATTTTATGTAAGATTGTTGAATTTATAAATTTTAATATTTATATTAAATAATTACTATAAAAGAGGTAACAAAAATTGATTTTTATTGGAATTACCGGCGGAATCGGAGCAGGAAAAAGTGAAATTATTTCGTATATAGAGAAACATTATAATGCAGCTTCTCTTATAGCAGACGACATTGCAAAAAAATTAATTCAAAAAAATATGGATTTATATTATAAAATTGTGAAAGAATTTGGTAATATTATTTTGGATTCTGAAGGAAATATAGATAAAAAAATTCTTGCTAAAATTATTTTTTCGGATAATAAGCTTAGGCTTAAAATTAACAGCTTTATACATCCTTCTGTAAAAAAGGAAGTTATAAAGCAGTACGAAAAGTATAAAAAAGAAAATAAAATTGATTTTTTATTTGTGGAAGCGGCTCTTTTAATTGAAGATAATTATGATAAAATTTGTGATGAAATATGGTACATATATGTGAGCAAAGAGAATCGAAGAAAAAGATTAAAAGAAAGTAGACATTATAGTGATGAAAAGATTGACAGAATTTTTGCATCTCAGCTTAGTGAAGAAGAATTTAAAAAGTCATCGGATGTCTTTATTAACAATGATATAGATATAGTAAATACATATAGACAAATTGACAGGGAAATTTTAAGAGTGAAGCACTTGGAGGAAATGAATGGATAATACAATTGAAAAAGTTGATTCGTCAAATGAAAATGCTTTTGTATTCGGCCTTGATATAGGAACACGAAATGTAGTAGGAACCGTAGGACAAATGATAGACGGTGTATTTCATGTATTCTTTGAAGTGACAAGACAACATAAAACGAGAGCGATGCTTGACGGACAGATTCATAACATTAACCGAGTAGCGGAAGTTATTGCTGAAGTAAAAGAGGAGCTTGAGTCAAAAGTGGGTTTTCCTCTTACAAAAGTTTGTATTGCAGCTGCAGGAAGAGTTCTTGTTACTGAAACTACGCATGTAGAATATAAGTATGAAGAAGAAACACATGTTACAAATGAAGATTTATATACTCTTGACCTTTTAGGAATTGATAAGGCAAAACAGCAGATTGCAGACAAAGGAGATAATAAATATAAATATTATTGTGTTGGGCATTCAGTTATGAAATATTATCTAAATGGTGATATATTCGCAAGCCTTGAAGGACATAAAGCAGAAGAAATAGCGGAAGATATTATAGTAACATTTCTCCCGGAAGATGTTATTGATGGACTTTATCTTGCAGTTGAAAGAGTGGGACTTGAAGTTGCAAACCTTACATTGGAGCCTATTGCAGCTATGAATGTAGCTATTCCCGAGATGTATAGAATGCTTAATATTGCACTTGTCGATGTTGGTGCTGGGACATCAGATCTTTGCATTACAAAAGACGGAAGTATCGTATCCTATGGTATGATTCCTTATGCTGGAGATGAACTTACTGAGATTATAGTTCAGGCATATCTTGTAGATTTTGCTATGGCAGAAAAAATAAAAATTGATTCAACAAAAGGCGATTCTGTTGAATATACAGATATTATGGGAATTAATCATCAGTTAAAATCTGAGGAAGTATGGGATTTACTAAGCGAAACTAGGGATAAGATAGCATCAATGGTATCCGATAAGATAAAAGAACTTAATGGAGATAAGTCGGTTGCTGCTGTATTCGTAGTAGGAGGTGGAGGAAAAGTTCATGGATTCTGTGAATCATTATCTAAAGATTTAGGGATTATGCCGGAACGTGTTGCACTTCGTGGTGAAGAGTCTATGAAAGACATCGTTTTTGAAGATGAAAAAATTGAAAAGGATCCTCTTATTGTCACTCCTCTTGGAATCTGCCTTAATTATTTTGAACAAAGAAATAGCTTTATTATGGTTCATCTTAACGGTGAAATGATAAAGATGTATGATAATGGAAAGCTTACTATCTTTGATGCTGCAATTCAAGCAGGATTTCTGAGTGAAGAATTATTTCCTAGAAGAGGTAAGGAGCTTAATATTTCAGTAAATGGAATAAAAAGACTAATAAGAGGAAAAGACGGAGAATCAGCAATCATCAAAGTTAATGGAGAAATTCAGGGACTTAATGCTCCTCTTAAACGTGATAGCGATATTGAAATTATAAAATCTACGGTAGGAGAGAAAGCACACGCAAAAGTTTCGGATTTGGATGAATATACATCGTCAACTGTAACATTTACAGTAAATAAAAAGCCGGTTAACTGCCCGAGGTTTGTTGAAGTTAATGGAAGTTTAGTTTCAGAAGATTATGAGCTTTCTGATAATGATAAGGTTGATACCAGAAATTACTACACTGTAGGTCAGCTCATTAAGTTTATGGATATTGAAATTGATCCGCATGGAGATATATTAGTTAATAATAGAGTCGCAAGCGAAGATACATTAATCTATGAAAATTTTTCTATCGATATAGATACAATTCCTTTCGCAAGTATGGATGATGGAAAAGAAGGAAAGAGTATAGAAGTATCAGATCAAAATAGCGATGCTGAAAATCTCGAAGTAAAAGAATCCACAAGTGATAAGGAAGAGCATTTAGAAAATAGCAATGCTATAATTAATGAAAAAGAGGAAGAATACGAAAATGAAATGGAGCATGGAGTAGAAGAATCCGTTTCAGCAAAAGAAAAAGATAAATATAATAATATAGTTATATCTATAAATGGAGAAAGTTATACTCTTTCAGGAAAAGATAAATATGTATTTGTAGATATATTTACAGTATATTATTTCAATACGAAAGATGCGAAGGGTAGGTTTGTACTTACTAAAGTAAATGATGAAGTATGTGGATATACAACTCCTATAGAAGATGGAGACAAGATTTATATAGGGTGGAGAGATTAATATATTTCTTATATTAAAATGACATATATACATATCCTGTATATATGTCATTTTTGTAATCAATTTTATATAATTTTATAATGGATTTTATGTAATTTATATGATTAGCATAAATAATCCAATAATATTATATTAATCGTCTTCTTCTTCATCCGAAGATACGTTGTAAACAGTTCTCTTTCTTGCCATTTCATCATTTTCAAGATATTCATCATATGTTGAAATCTTATCAATAATCTTTCCGTCAGGAAGAATTTCAATTATTCTATTTGCAGTACTTTGAACAATTTCGTGATCTCTTGATGAAAATAGAATTACTCCTTGAAATTTCTTAAGTCCTGTATTAAGAGATGATATGCTTTCCATATCAAGGTGGTCTGTAGGCTCATCTAAAATTAAAACATTTGAGTTTTCAATCATCATGCGTGAGAGAAGCACTCTTACTTTTTCTCCTCCAGATAAAACATTCATTTTCTTAAGTCCAGCATCTCCCGGGAAAAGCATACGACCTAAGAATCCTCTTACATATGTTGCGTCTTTTATTTCAGAAAATTGTGTAAGATAATCAGCTAAAGTAAGATCTGAATTGAATATTTTTGAATTGTCTTTAGGAAAATATGAGGTTGAAGTTGTAACTCCCCATTTAAAATCACCTGAATCGGCATCTATTTCTCCATTTAAAATCTGAAAAAGTGCGGTTTTTGCCTGTTCATTTCCACCGACAAATGCAATTTTATCTTCACGATTTACGATAAATGACACATGGTCAAGTACAACTTTACCATCAATAGTTTTACAGATGTCATTAACTTGTAAAACTTCATTTCCAATCTCTCTTTTCGGTCTAAAATCAATATATGGATATTTTCTGCTCGAAGGAACGATTTCATCAAGTTCAATTTTTTCAAGAGCTTTCTTCCTTGAAGTAGCTTGCTTTGATTTTGAGGCATTTGCTGAGAAACGTGAGATAAATTCTTTTAATTCTTTAATCTGTTCCTCTTTCTTTTTATTTTCCTCTTTTCTCTGTTTTAGTATAAGCTGTGAAGATTCGTACCAGAAATCGTAGTTACCTGCATAAAGTTGAATCTTACCATAGTCAAGATCTGCAATATTCGTACATACTTTATTTAAAAAGTACCTGTCGTGCGATACGACTATTACTGTATTATTGAAGTTTATTAAAAATTCTTCAAGCCAAAATATCGCATCAAGATCCAAGTGGTTTGTAGGCTCGTCCAAAAGAAGAATATCCGGATTTCCGAAAATTGCTTTTGCAAGAAGTACCTTAACTTTAATACTACCGTCTAATTCTTTCATGAGTTTATAATGAAATTCAGCATCTACTCCAAGTCCGTTAAGAAGAGTTATAGCATCACTTTCAGCATTCCAGCCGTCCATTTCGGCAAATTCGGATTCAAGCTCCGCAGCCTTTATACCGTCTTCGTCAGAAAAAGATTCTTTCATATATATGGCTTCTTTTTCCTTCATAACGTCATATAATTTTTTATTACCCATAATAACGGTATCAAGAACAGAAAATTCGTCATATTTAAAATGGTCCTGCTCCAAAACTGAAAGACGCTGTCCATCAGTAATAACTACTTCTCCTGTAGTAGGCTCAAGCTCTCCCGATAGAATCCTTAGAAAAGTTGATTTTCCTGCACCATTTGCTCCAATAATACCGTAGCAATTTCCTTCAGTAAATTTGACATTAACATCTTCAAATAATGCTTTTTTACCGAATCTAAGTGAAATATTTACTGCTTGTAGCATATAGATTACCTTTCAAAATAAATTAATTTTATAAATATTAAAAACAATATGTTTTTAGGCACACCTTAGGATATTGTATATTAAATAAAAAAATAATCAAGTAAAGAGCCGTAAATTCAATTATTAAAACTTTATGATTTATGTTTTTAATACAAAGCACTATTGCTTTATTAAAAAAATCTATTTAATATTGATATAGTATGGAAGGGATTTGTCCTTCTATACTTAGTAGGAGAATGAAATTAAATGAAAAGACAAATGAAGACAATGGATGGAAATCATGCTGCAGCTTACGCTTCATATGCATATACTGATGTAGCAGCTATCTATCCGATTACACCTTCATCCCCTATGGCGGAAGTTACTGATGAGTGGGCAAATGCAGGAAGAAAAAATATATTCAGACAAATTGTAAATATAACGGAAATGCAGTCAGAAGGAGGAGCCGCAGGAACGGTTCACGGCTCTCTTGTGGCAGGTGCTTTTGCGACTACTTATACGGCTTCACAGGGTCTTCTTCTAATGATACCTAATTTATATAAAATTGCTGCAGAAGGGCTTCCAGGCGTGTTTGATGTTGCTGCACGAAGTGTAGCTACGCATGCACTTTCCATATTCGGAGATCATTCTGATGTATATGCATGTAGACAGACAGGCGTTGCAATGCTTTGTGAAGATTCGGTTCAGGAAATAATGGATTTAACACCAGTTGCACATCTATCAGCTATAAAAGGCAGAACACCTTTTATAAATTTCTTTGACGGTTTTAGGACTTCTCATGAAATACAAAAAATCGGAGTATGGGATTATGAAGATTTAAAAGATTTAGCAGATTTTGATGAAATTATAAAATTTAGACAGAGTGCATTAAATCCTAATAATCCGAGAAGTATGGGATCTGCTCAAAATGGAGATATATTTTTCCAGACAAGAGAAACATGTAACACAAGATATAATGAACTCCCTAAAGTCGTTCAAAGCTACATGGATAAAATAAATGAAAAAATCGGTACAGATTACAAACTTTTTAATTATTATGGTGCATCTGATGCTACGCATATTATAGTAGCTATGGGATCTGTAAATGAAACCATAGAAGAAACAGTAGACTATCTTATAGAAAAGCATAATGCGAAAGTTGGACTTATAAAAGTAAGACTGTATAGACCTTTCTGTAAAGATGCTTTTATAAATGAAATTCCAGATACTGTAAAAGAAATTTCAGTGTTAGATAGAACAAAAGAGCCGGGATCTGGAGGAGAACCATTATATCTTGATGTTGTAAATGCTGTACGAAATACTAAATTTTTTAATACTAAGATATATGGTGGACGATATGGCTTAAGCTCGAAAGATACTAAACCGAAAGATATAATTGCTGTATATGATAATCATGAAAAATATGAATTTACTATAGGTATTATAGATGATGTTACTAATTTAAGCCTTACACCTAAGTCTAATCCTATTACAATAAAGGATGACATTATAAGTTGTAAATTTTGGGGATTCGGATCGGATGGAACCGTCGGAGCTAATAAAAATTCAATAAAGATTATAGGTGATAATACAGATATGTCAGTGCAGGCATATTTTGATTATGATTCCAAAAAATCGGGAGGAGTTACGATTTCTCATTTAAGATTTGGGCATTCTAAGATAAAGGCTTCTTATCTTATAGACAGAGCAAATTTTGTTGCCTGCCATGCACCGGCATATTTATATAAATATGATATGGTAGAAGATTTAATTCCTGGAGGAACATTTTTACTAAACTGCCCGTGGAGCTTGGAAGATCTTGAAAAAAGACTTCCAAATAAAGTAAAAAAATATATTGCTGAAAATAATATTAATTTTTATATAATAAATGGACTTAAAATTGGAAAAGAAATAGGACTTGGATTTAGAATCAATACAGTTCTTCAGTCTGCATTTTTTGCACTTACAAATCTTATTCCAAGGGAAAAAGTTATTAAGCTTATGAAAGATGCAGCAACTAAAACTTATAGCAGAAAAGGCGATAATATTGTAAAAATGAATCATCTTGCTATAGAACGTGGAGCATCGTCCTATATAAAGGTAGATGTACCTTCAGAATGGAAGAATTATGAAGATGTAGAACTTGAATTTAATATAAAAGATACAAATAATAAGAAGGCACTTTCATTTGTAAAGAATATTCAGCTTAAAGTTAATAGGCAAAAGGGAAATAGTATTCCTGTATCAGCTTTAATGAAATATACTTATGGCGATACACCTGCAGGTACATCAGCATTTGAAAAGCGAGGCGTAGCATCGGAAGTTCCTATGTGGATAGCAGAAACATGTATTCAATGTAATAGATGTTCATTTGTTTGTCCACATGCGGCTATAAGACCTACAGTTATGACTGAAGAAGAATATAAAAATGCTCCTAATGGAATGAAGGCTAAGGATATGGTAGGAGCTAAAGGATATAAGTTTTCAATTGATATTTCAACGCTTGATTGTACGGGATGTAATGCTTGCGTTGAGGCTTGCCCTGTAAAAGCACTTGTTATGAAACCTATAGATGAAGTAAGAGATAATCAGAAATACTTTGACTATGCAAATACATTAAAGGAAAAGCCTGAAATTATTGATAAATTTAAGATTGATTCTGTAAAAGGATCTCAGTTTAAAAAGCCGCTTCTCGAATTTTCAGGAGCATGTGCAGGCTGCGGAGAAACTCCATATGCAAAACTATTGACACAGATGTTCGGAGATAAGATGTATATAGCAAATTCTACAGGTTGCTCATCAATCTGGGGAAATTCGTCGCCTTCAACTCCATATACTGTAAATGACTGTGGAAAAGGTCCTGCATGGTCCAATTCTTTATTTGAAGATACAGCTGAATTCGGATTTGGTATGCTACTTGCACAAAAAACTATAAGAAAAAGACTTTTTGATGAGCTTACTGAACTTTCCAATAAAACTTCTCATGAAGAAATAAAAGAGGCTGTTACGGGATGGAAAGATACATTTAATGAAGGTGCAGAAAATTCTGTAAGAACAGATATCCTTGTGTCTACTTTGGAAAAATTCAAAGAAGGAGAGAATATCTTAAAAGAGAAAGATTTTCTTTCAAAGAAATCTCAATGGGTATTTGGTGGAGATGGATGGGCATATGATATAGGATTCGGAGGCCTTGATCACGTTATAGCTTCAGATCAAGATATAAATATTATAGTTTTTGATACTGAAATGTATTCAAATACCGGAGGACAGGCATCTAAATCAACACCGATGGGTGCAATGGCAAAGTTTGCAGCAGGCGGAAAAAAGACCAAAAAGAAAGATCTTGCAGCAATTGCAATGAGCTACGGCCATGTATATGTTGCACAGGTAGCTATGGGAGCTGACATGAATCAGTGCATAAGAGCATTTAAAGAAGCGGAAGCTTATGAAGGACCGTCACTTATCATAGCGTATGCACCGTGCATAAGTCATGGCATAAAGAAGGGAATGGCTGAAGGCATGAACGAGGAAAAGCTTGCTATTGAAACTGGATATTGGTTTAATTTTAGATATAATCCTTTTGATAAGAGAACAAAAAAGCCTATGTTTAAGCTTGATTCAAGAGAACCTAAAAAGAGTTATGAGGAATTTTTGGAAGGCGAAAATAGATATACGGCACTTCAGAAGATGGATAAAGATAAAGCAAAGAAATTGTTTGAAGAAGCAAGCAAAGAAGCTAAAGAAAAATATGATCATCTTTTAAAATTAGAAAGTATGTATAAAGAAAAATGATAACTTGTGTAAAAGTATATAAGTATATAGAAACTAATTGTTACTTTTATGTAGATGAAAGTACAAATATCGGATTTATTATAGATCCTGGAGCTAATGGAAAAGAATTAATAGATATTATACAAAAGAAAAATTTAAAAATTGATAAGATAATTATTACTCATGGGCACTTTGACCATATCGGAGCTGTAAATGAGCTTCATAGCGAGCTTAATATTCCTATTTTCGCACATGAAAATTCGGATATGTACTTAAAAGATCCCAAATATAATATGTCAGATACGGTAGGAGATAATATTATAATTAATGACATTAATTACTTAAAGGACAAAGATATACTTGAATTTCCTAAAAACTCTGACATGAATTTAAAGGTGCTTTATACTCCGGGACATACAAAAGACAGCTGTATTTTTTATAATGAAAATGAAAAAATTTGTTTTACAGGTGATACTATATTCTACGGAAGTATAGGAAGATGGGATTTCCCTGGAGGAAATTTTAATGAGATTGAGAATAGTATAAAGACAAAAGTGTTTTCTCTTCCTTTTGATACTTCTCTTTTACCGGGACATGAAGATATAACAACTGTACAAAGAGAAATAGATTTCGGATATTTTTCAAAAAGCCCATTTTAAAAATAATTAACTTTAGTGATTCCTTTTTTTATATTATATTTAAAAAAATTTTGACACTATTTAATTAAAATGATAGAGTATAAAAGTGATATATATTTTGATTTATGTTATTTATATATTTTAAGGGGCATGTATGTACAATCCTAATAGAGAAGATGCTGAATTAAATTATTGTGAATCAGATGAGTACGGCAATAATAGAAGAGTCGTAAAGAGACCTTCTGATTTACAATTTAAAGAAAATAATAGGCGTGATGAGGGAGAAGATATGCTTCTTAATCAGATAGATGAATTTAGAGCGAAAGCACAGAAAATTCAGTTTTTAATTCGATCTAAAGAGAAAAAAGTCAAAGATTTAGAAACTCTTCTTCGTGAAAAAGAGATAAAAAATATAGAATTACAGAATATTTTATCCAAGAGGCATAGAGAAGCTGACAGTGTTATGGGTGATTTAAATGATAAATTTGATAAACTTATCGATGCCGTAAATCTTCATATGCTAGATATTAAGAAAAATATTAGCAATGATATTTCAGGAGAAGATAAAAATTCTTTAAAACAGACTAAAGCTATTCAGTATACGTTATCATCTATGAATGATGAGATTAACGGATTAAAAAAAGATATTTCAGATAAAGTACATACTGAAAATGTTAAGTTATATAGAAATATAGAAGATTCGTTAAAAAGTAATGATTATTCCGACAGAGTTTTAGCTAATTATAGAATGATTAGAACTTTAAAGAAAAGTATGTCAGTTATTATACTATTATCAGTATTTAATTTTTTTGGAATTGCAATTTTGATTTTGCTTCGCTTTGGCTTAATTTAATATAAATTTGAACAGTAGTATATATAAATAGCGAATATGCTATTTATATATAGATTGTTTTGAAAGGTTTCAAATCATTTATTATATACCAGTTATGGTAAATCATTATAAAAATACTTTTCCATTTAGAATTTATTTTACAGTAGGACATAAGCTTAATTTTATATAAGAAAATTATTTTATTATTTTTATATAAGATTATTTTAGTATTTATATTTCATATTTTATAAAAGAGGAATAGAATTGGCTGATATAGAACTTATTTATAAAATCACACTTTTAAGTCTTCTTAATAAATCAAAAGAACCTTTAAGTAATGAAAAAATAACGGAATTTTTTCAAGAATTTAACTATACCGATTATTTTACAGTACAGAAAGTTATAAATAATTTACTTGATACGGATATGATTAAAGGAAAATCCGATCATAATATGACAACATATAAAATCACTTCTCAGGGAATAGAGACACAAAGGCTTTTTAAGGAAAAAATCACTCCCGGGATTGAAAATGATATAAAGAAATTTTTACGGGAAAATGGTGCAGAAATTAATGAAGAAAATTCTGTCAAAGCTATATATGATTTAACTTCATCAGGTGATTTTCTTGTTCATTTAGCTTATGAGAAGGATTTTATTCCCATAGTAAATATAGAATTAAGAGTAGAAAAAGAAGAAGACGCAAAATCTATTTGTAATAATTGGAAAGAGAGATATCTTGAAATGTATTTGACTATAAAAGGTAACCTTCTCGAATAAATTTAAAATAACAATCAATAAATAAATCAATTAATGAATTAATCAAGATAATAAAAAATATAGGATTATTAAATATAAAAAGAATATGAAGAGAGGATAGGTATGGCAGAAGTTAATAACAGAGCTGAATATGAAAGCTTAGCTTTTTTGGCTTTAAAAGATTTAGCAAAAAAAAAGGGAATGAAAGGCATATATAAATTAAAAAAACAGGAGCTTATAGATGCTATCATTTCTTTTGATGAGACTAATAGCAAAGGATTGGAGAAAATAAAGCAGAAAAAGGTATCTGAAAAAAAAGCAATATCTAAATCTCCTAAAAAGGCTTCAGTCAAAAAATCATTTGATAAAGCTACAATCAATAAATCAAAAGTAAAGGCTTTAAATAGTAAAGAATCTGAAAAAGCTTTAAATAGTAAAGAATCTGAAAAAGCTCTAAATAGTAAAGAATCTGAAAAAGCTTTAAATAGTAAACTATCTGAAAAAGCTGTGAATAATAAATCACCTAAAAAGACTTCTATTAATAAAAAATCGGAAAAATATTCTATTAGAGATAAATCTGAAAGGATTTCAACAAGCAATAAATCAGAAAAGTCAGTTGGCAAAATAGAAGATAAGAAAGAAAATACACCTAAGTCGATATCTATTGTAAGAAATATTGAATCTGCAAGAAAAAAACCTATATATGAAAGAAATTCCAAAGACGAAAAAATAAGAAAAAAAATGTTAGTTATTTCCGAAAAAAACGAAAATGTAACATATGCAATCAATACAAATTCAGCAGAAAAGCAGGAGATAAATAAAGAAAAACTTTATATTAATCATATAGAACATACTAATAAAAATACTAATCAAAATACCAATCAAAATATTAGTCAAAATACAAATCAAAATACTAGTCAAAATACCGATGAATTATTACAGAAAAAAAATGAAAAAGAAAATTATGAGAAAGAAATATTGCAATATCAGGATTTAAAAAATGTGGAAGGTATTCTTGAAAAGTTAAGTGATGGTTATGGCTTTATAAGAAGTGATAATTATCTTCCAGGAGAGGATGATGTATATGTTTCTCCTTCCCAGATAAGAAAATTTAATTTAAAAACGGGAGATATAATAAAAGGAAAAACTAGAAAGAATAATCCTAACGATAAATATGGGGCACTTCTTCTTATAGAAACAATAAATGGCTTTTCTACAGAAGAAGCATCCAAACGAAAAAATTTTGAAGATTTAACACCTATATTTCCTAATGAAAGAATAAAACTTGAAACTGAAAATTCAAGTGTAGCTATGCGACTCGTGGATCTTTTTTCTCCGATAGGAAAAGGACAAAGAGGTATGATTGTATCGCAGCCTAAAGCAGGAAAAACGACTCTTTTAAAGCAGGTTGCAAAATCAGTAAAATCAACTCACCCTAATATGCATATAATCGTTCTTCTTATAGATGAAAGGCCTGAAGAAGTAACTGATATGAAAGAATCTATAGAAGGAAAAAATGTGGAAGTTATATATTCAACATTTGATGAACTTCCAGAACACCATAAGAGAGTTTCTGAAATGGTTATAGAAAGAGCAAAAAGACTTGTTGAGCATGGGAAAGATGTAATGATACTACTCGACAGTATTACAAGACTTTCAAGAGCATATAATTTAACAGTTCCGCCAAGCGGCAGAACACTTTCAGGAGGACTTGATCCTGCAGCTTTACACATGCCAAAAAAATTCTTCGGTGCGGCAAGAAATATGAGAGAAGGCGGAAGTCTTACAATTCTTGCAACAGCACTTGTTGATACGGGAAGTAAGATGGATGATGTCGTATATGAAGAGTTTAAAGGTACAGGAAATATGGAACTTATTTTGGATAGAAAGCTTTCCGAAAGAAGAGTATTTCCTGCAATAGAATTATCAAAATCCGGTACGAGAAGAGAAGACCTTTTACTTAATAAATATGAACTTGAGGCTATGAATATCATCCATAAAGGACTTAATGGGATGAAAAAGGATGAAGCTACGGAAAATATTTTACATCTTATGACTCATACCAAGAATAATGATGAATTTGTAGGTTTAATTTTAAGACGAAGAATGCTTTGATATACTTGTATTTTTAAAATATATATGATATATATTCTAATATTTATATGGTATATAAGATATGATAAATAGTAATATGAGCATATCTTTGTGTGATTTGTTGTGTGATAAAGTTAGAAGCAAAATGTCAATAATTATAAATAATAGTATTTATAATATTTGGAATAATGATGAAATATTAAAATCGTGGAAAAATTATGAATATACGGGATGTAAATTAATGACAGAATTTTAAGTAAAATACTTTATTTATAAGTAAGTATAGTGGAGAAAATAATGACTAAAGCAAAGTATTATTTGTTTTTAAAAGCTATTTTGCAATTTCAAGGATTTATAGGCCCTGTCCTTTTTGTATTTTATACCCACTATATGAATCTTAATACTGATGAATATTTGTTATGCGATGCACTGCTTTTTATCGTAATGTCTATATGTGAGATACCGAGCGGAGTAATTGCCGATTATATGGGAAGAAAACGGGCACTTATTATTTCTCAAGTTATGATTTTATTAGGGATGCTACTGTTACTTATTCTTAATAGTTTTACGGGTGCAATTATTGTTGCATTTATTTACGGAATTTTCGGTGCATTGGAATCGGGAGTAGATGAATCAATAATTTATGAGCTTTTTGAAAATCATAAGAACCTTAAAGAATATGAATATATTCAAGCAAAATTATCGTCTGTAAGTTTTATAATATCAATTTTGTATGCCATATCGTCGGGATATTTAATTAAATATATGATTACTTTACCTATTATATTGGATGCCGTAGTTTGCGTAATTTTATTATTTTCTACGTGCTTTCTTTTAGATGATAATAAGAAATATCAAAAAAGCGAAAGAATTTTGCCCGGGTCTAAAGAAGTTTACAATGTTATTTATGCGATTATTGTAGTAACGCTTTTATCATCGTGTTCCAGAGTAATGTTTTCTTTTTATCAGCCGGTATTAATCGGAGTGAGATTGCCTGTAACTTTTTTAGGATATGCAAGTGCGATATATAGCATAGTTTCCGCTTTTTCCTCATTTTTATATAAATATATAAGAGTAAAATTATCAATTTTTAATATGTATATATTGATTATTTTACTTCAATTTATATCTTCATTCGGCGTAGCATTATGTGGAAATTTTTTCGTGCTTTTGTTTATTTTAGGACAGCAATTTCAAAGGGGGTTAATGGGAACTTTTCTATATATGCAGGTCAACAGATATATAGATTCAAAACAGGGAAATAGAGTTTCTCTTATGTCGATTATGTATTCTATGATAAGCATTATGACTGCATTGTCTTTATTTTTTACTTCATATATAACAAAATATTATAATTTAAAAATTGCAATGCTTATTTATGTGTGTTTGTTAAATGCTCTTTTAATTATGGCAGCAATTATTTTTAAGCAAAAAAATGATAGAAAATTACTTATTAGGTATGATGAAAATGTAGGTTGACTATGTTCCCTAGAGGAGGTTTATTATATCTGACAAATGCATGTTATCTCAATTGTAGACATTGTGGAATAGTAAATAATAAAGACCCATTATTTTTACGTGATGATTTATTTGACTTATTTATGAAGTTATTAAAAAAAATTTATAATAAATAATAGGGTATATTATCATTGCAGGTTTAATTTTAAGACGAAGAATGCTTTGATATACTTGCATTTTTAAAATATATATGATATATTATAAAGGCTGTTTTCGGGATGCAGTTACAGCTGAGTATATCAGCTAGAAAGTTTAGATAATGAGAGGTGAAAAAAATCATGAGACAGGGAATACATCCAGATTACTATGAAGCAACTGTTACTTGTAACTGCGGAAATACTTTTGTAACAGGTTCTACAAAAGAAAATATTCACGTAGAAGTATGTTCAAAATGTCATCCATTCTTTACAGGTCAGCAAAAAGCAGCCAAAGCTCGCGGCCGTATTGACAAGTTCAATAAGAGATACGGAATTAAAGGCTGATAATAGTACTAATATAATAGATTATAATAATGGAGAGCTGAGGTTTATTCTTCAGCTCTATTTTTTTAATATAAGTATGAAATATGTAAAATTAAGAGAAATTGGGAAAAATATTTTAAAAGAAAACAATATTTCGGATTATGATTTTGATTCAAAAGAATTATTGCTTTTTGCACTGAAAACGGATTTAAAAGATTATCTTTTAAAAATGAATGATGAATGTGAAAAGAGCATAGAAGAAAAATATTTATCATATATAGATAAAAGGAAAAAGCATATTCCTCTTCAACATATTACTCATGAAATGAATTTTTATGGGTATTCTTTTTATGTAAATAAAGATGTACTCATACCCCGTTTTGATACGGAAATTTTGGTAGAAGAAGCTTTAAAGAAGATAAAATCAGGGGATAAAATATTGGATATGTGTACTGGTAGTGGATGTATCATAATCTCTATTTTAAAGAAAAAAGGCAAAACAAAGGGTGTCGGAATCGATATTTCCGATAAAGCACTTCTAGTGGCAAATAAAAATTCCAAAAAATTATTAGTTTCTGATAGAATAAAGTTAATAAAAAGTGATTTATTTAACGAATTAAAAGAAATGGAATTTGATATTATAATTTCAAATCCACCATACATAAGAGAAGCTGATATTGATTCTTTAAGTGACGAGGTTAAATGCTATGATCCTTATATTGCACTTTGCGGAGGAGAAGATGGACTTTACTTTTATAGGAAGATTGCAAAAGAAAGCAAAAAATTCTTAAAACAGGGCGGATATTTATTTTTTGAAATCGGCTATGACGAAGCAAAGGCTGTAAAAGAAATTTTATTAAAAAATGATTTCTGTGATATAGAAATAAAATCTGATTTAAATGGCTTTAATAGAGTAGTTTCCGGGAAAAATAAAAAATTTTGAAAAATTAAAAGAAAAAATTTAAAGTGAAAAATTATCTAAAGTGAAAAACTGTCCTAAAAATAGGACAGCTTAAAAGTTATACTATAGGAGAAAAAGGAATAAAAATATGTTTGAACATCTTGATGATATTGTAATGAGAAATAAAGAGCTTCTTAATATGATGAGTGAGCCCGATGTAGCTAATGATTCTGATAAGCTTCAAAAAGTTATGAAAGAGCAAGGAGAACTTCAACCGCTTGTAGATGCATATTTGGCATATAAAAAATCTAATAAAGCTGTAGAAGAAAATCTTTCAATGCTTAATGAAGAAAAAGATGAAGATCTAAGAGAAATGATAAAAGAAGAACTTTCAGAAGAAAAGGAAAGAGTTAAAGAGCTTGAAAATAAGCTTAAGATTTTATTACTTCCTAAAGACCCTAACGATGACAAGAATGTAATCGTAGAAATAAGAGGAGGTGCAGGAGGAGAAGAAGCTTGCCTTTTTGCTTATGAAGTATATAGAATGTATCTTCATTTTGCAGAAAGAAAGGGATGGAAGGTTGAACTTCTTGAATATGAAGATACAGGAATAGGTGGAATCAAAAAGGTGAATTTTATGGTTAAAGGAAAGGGAGCATACTCCGTATTAAAGTATGAATCTGGAGTTCATAGAGTACAGCGTGTTCCTGAAACCGAGTCTGGAGGAAGAATTCACACGTCAACAATTACAGTTGCAGTTATGCCGGAAGCTGAAGATGTTGATATACAGATTGACCCTAAAGATATAAGAATTGATGTAATGAGAGCTTCAGGAAACGGTGGTCAGTGCGTAAACACAACGGATTCTGCTGTAAGACTTACCCATTATCCGACAGGAATTGTTATATATTCTCAGACCGAAAAATCACAGCTTCAAAATAAAGATAAAGCATTTGCTCTTTTAAGAGCAAAACTATACGATATGGAACTTACAAAAAGGCAGAATGAAGCATCAAAGGACAGACTTTCACAGATTGGCACCGGTGACAGATCCGAAAAGATAAGAACTTATAATTTTCCGCAGGGAAGAGTTACGGACCATAGAATAAACCTTACACTTTATAAAATAGATAAGATTATGGACGGAGATTTGGATGAAATTCTTGATGCTCTTATGACTGTAGATCAGCAGAAAAAACTTCTTAAGATGGAAGAAAATGAGTGATAAAAAGCTTATTTAATTCAAATAAAAAATTAAATAATTCATTTTATAATATAAGATATAGGGAATAATGAAAGCGAGGAATAGTATGTCACTTCAGTTTGTTATAGGCTCATCTGGAAGTGGAAAAAGTACGAAACTTTTTAATGATATAATAAAAAAATCATTAGAAAAGCCGCATGAACAATTTATTTTTATAGTTCCTGATCAATTTACGATGGAAACACAGGAAAAGATAGTTGAATTGCATCCGTATCAGTCTGTAATGAATATTGATGTATTATCATTTAAAAGATTGGCATATAAAGTCTTTGGAGAATTGTCTATAAAAACAAATGATATTTTAGGGGAGATGGGAAAAAATTTAATTCTTAGAAAAATAATGGAAGATAAGAAAAATGATTTAAAAATTTTCAAATCTTCTATGGGGAAAAAAGGATCTATTTCAAAAATTCGTTCTTTAATTTCAGAATTTTCTCAGTATGGAATTGGTCCTTTAGATATAGAAAAATTTAAAGAGTTTACTAATCTATCAGATAGATTTAAGGATAAAGTTTCTGATATAGAAACAATATATAAAGCATTTAATGACTTTATTGAAGGAGAATATATAACCCAAGATGAAATTTTAGATAGATTCATTCATTATATTGATAAATCAAAACTTATAAAATATCAAACAGTAATTTTAGACGGATTTACTGGATTTACTCCTATTCAATTAAAAGTTATAAGAAAAATAATGCCGCTTGTTAAAGATATGTATATTTCTTTAACGCTAGATAAAAGGGAATATCCTTTCAGCGAATATAATGAGCAGGAGCTTTTTTATTTGAGTAAAGAGACCATATCTAAAATAACTTCTATAGCAAATGAAAAAAATGTAGACATAAAAGCACCACAAATACTTGATGATACGAAAAATAAGCGATATAAAAATTCTCCGGAACTAGCGTTTCTTGAGCAAAATTTATTTAGAAATACACATGAAAAGTACCGGAAAAAAGTAGAAAATATAAATCTTATAAGAACTTCAAATAAAAATCAGGAACTTTCATATATTGCATCACAAATAAGAGAATTATGTAGAACCAAGGGATATAAATATTCCGATTTTTTAGTTATATCTTCAGATGTAGAAGGATACAGTTATAAAGTAAAGGAAATTTTTAACAAATATAAAGTCCCTGTATTTGTGGATCAAAGCATAAAAATAAAAAATAATCCTTTAATTTTATTTGTAAAAAATCTATTTATAATGGCAGAAAATAATTTTAAGAGTGAAGATGTTATAAGATTTTTTAAATGTGGCTGCTTACCTTTATCCAAAGAAGATATTTATAAATTTGAATATTATGTCTCAGTTATGAATTTTAGAGGTTACAAAAAGTATTTTAATCCGTTTGAAAGAACGAGTGATTATTTTGATTCAGATAGAGTTATTGAAGTTGAAAAAATTAGAAAAAAGATTATGGATAAGGTGAAACCATTTATCGATGCTGTAAAGAAGAAGAATTTAGTAAGTAATATATCAAAATCATTATATGAGCTTCTTGAATCACTGGATGTTCCTTCATATTTACATAAGATAAGTGAAGAATATGCTGAAAATAAGGAATATGCATTAGCAAAAGTTTATAAAAAAGTTTACAACAGTTTTGTTGAATTGCTTGATAAAACGGTTGATTTATTTAAAGAACAAAAATTCTCAAAAAAGGAGTATAGAGAAATAATTGATTCGGGACTTGATACATTATCGGTAGGAGTTATTCCGGAAAATCATGACAGCGTTATTTTCGGTGATATTGAAAGAACTAGAGTTTTAGATGTAAAAGTTATATTTTTATGCGGTGCATATGATGGAATGATTCCTAAAATTGATATCAAAACTGGAATCATATCGGAATTTGAAAGAAAAAAGTTAAAAGAAAACGGTGTTATTTTATCACCTACTATGGAAGAAAGAGCGTTTTTACAAAGGTTTTATCTCTACCTTTATTTAACTAAGGCAAGTGAAAAATTGTATATTTTATCACCTAAAATTGGAGGCGACGGAGTTTCAGTAAGAGAATCATATATATATTCTGATATCATGAATATGTATAAAGGAATTGATAAAGTAAAGGATATTTCAAACTGTGTTTTAATCGAGGATATAGTTAATAAAGAAACTGCAAAAACGGATTTAATACAGCTTTTAATAAAAAAAGATGAAAAGACTTTATTGCCAAAAGAAGGAAAAATTTTATGTGCTTTAGAAAAAAAATTTAAGAATGATTATATAGATGAATATAATAGAACGCTTGAAAATATATCATATGAACATAAAGAAGAGGTTCTTAAAAATCAAGATAATTCTTTACATATAGAAGGATCTGTATCTCAGCTTGAGACTTATGCAATGTGTCCATTTAGATATTTCCTTCTATATAAACTAGGACTTGAAGAGTGGGAATCTGATGAATTCGGTTCAATCGATATGGGTAATTTTTATCATAGGACATTGGAACTATATGCAAAAAAAATAAATGAACAAAATAATAAGTGGGATATATCTGAAAAAGAATCGAATAAATTATTGGAAGATGTTTTAGAAGAAGTGGAAAAAGACTCTAAATTACAAAGATTCGTTGATGACGAAGAAAAAAGAGAAAATGAATTTATCATTAATGAAATAAAAAATACTCTCAGAACAGATATTCCTATTATATTAGAAGATATTAAAAATAGCTGTTTTAAACCTGAAGGAATGGAAGTTGATTTTACAAAAATTGGTATGAAACTTGATTCGCTACATTATGAACTTTCTAATGGAAGTATGGATTTTAGAGGAAAAATCGATAGATTAGATACATATGAAAAAAATGATAAAGAGATTTGGGTAAAAATAACGGATTATAAGTCTAGTGATAAAAAAATTGATGCTTCAAAAATCTTAGGTGGACTTGATATACAGATGTTTGTATATTTGGATGCGGCACTTGAATATATAAAAAAGAAGACAGGTAAGAATGCTTTTCCTGCAGGTGTGTATTATAACCATATAACGTCTGATTTTGGAACAAAAAGCGGAAATAAGGTTTTAGAAAGTACCATTTTAAAGAAATCGGAAGGCGTTAAAAATGGAGACAAAGACATACTTGAAGCATTAGCAGAGCCTTTAAAATTGAGCTGGAATTCTACTGAACCGAAAAGAAGATTAACTACGGAAGAATGGAAGATTAATTTAAAAGAAATAAGAGATTTTATAACAAATGAAGGTGAAGAAATTTTACAAGGTAAAATTGATACAAAGCCTTATTGTTATGAAAAGGAAAATGGTTGTACATATTGTCCATATCATAGTATATGTCATTTTGATAATAAAGTACCGGGATATAAATATAGAGATATTAAATCAGCTGATTTTAAAAAGCAAGAGGATAGATCAAATGAAGACGATAAATGATATAGATATAAAAGAAAGTACAAAAAAAGTTACAAAAGAAACTGAAAAAAAAGAAAAGGGTATTTGTTGGACTTTAGACCAAAAAAAAGTTATAGAAACTACAGGAAAAGATATTTTAGTTTCAGCTGCGGCAGGAAGCGGTAAAACAGCCGTTTTGGTAGAAAGAATAATAAAGCGTGTATTAGATGAAAAAAATCCTGTGGATATAGATAAAATTTTAGTTTTGACATTTACAAAAGATGCAGCTAAAGAAATGAAGGACAGAATAAGAAAAGCGTTATGGAAAAAATTACAGGATGAAGAAAGTACTAAAGGCTTAAAAAAGAGATTAAAAAGGCAAAGTATAATGGTTGATTATGCAAATATATCAACTATAGACAGCTTTTGTACTAATATTGTAAGAAATTATTTTGCAAAAATAGGAGTGGATCCTAATTTTAGAGTTATAGATGAAGCAGAATCTAAAATTTTAAAGGAGGAAGCTCTAAAAGATGTTTTTATCGAAAAATACAAAGATAAAAAAGACAACTCGGAGGATAACAAAAAATTTTTAAAATTAGTAAGCACATATAAATATAAGAATAAAGATACTGAAGTAAGGGAAATGGTGAAAAGTATTTTTGAAAAAGGTGAAACTATGCCGTGGCCGGGTGAGTGGCTTAATGGACTTATCAAGATATATAATATTGAAAATGAAAAGGAATTTAATGAACTTGATATGTCAAAGAAGATTTTAACTTTTTATAAAGAATATTTACATGGTGTAATAGGACAAATAGAAAAAACAAGAGAAGAATATCATTATGAATATAACTACTATGATATGGATGAAACTATGGATAACGACATAGAGACTATAAATGAATGGATAAATCATACAGGAGGGACACTTGCTGAGTTCTTTGCTTTTATATTAGACGATGATAAAAAAAGTGGAGCAAAATTTAAAAATATATGTAAATCTGAAAATAAGGAATTAAAAGAACAATTTAAGGATATAAGAGACCAATATAAAAAAAAGACTAATGCATTAAAGCCGAAAACTTTAGCAAAGGGTATGAGTGTATCAGATATAAACGATGTATTTATAAATGAAATACAAATACTAAAACCCTTTGTTGAAGAATTAATTGATTTGGTAAATGCTTTTACAAAGGCATATCATGACAAAAAAGATGATTTATCTGTAGTTGATTTTTCAGATTTGGAACATTTTGCACTTAATATTTTAATTGATAAAGATACAAAAGAAAAAACTGAAGTTGCAAAAGAAATTTCTGAAATGTTTAATGAAGTTATGGTTGATGAGTATCAGGATTCAAATCAGATTCAGGAAACTTTATTAAGTACGATTGCACATAATGAAAATGAAAATAAATATTTTATGGTTGGTGATGTAAAACAAAGTATTTATGCATTTAGATCGGCTGATCCTGGAATATTTATGGAAAAATTTGATGATTTTAAAAAAGAGGATGAAACAAAGGTACGAATAGATTTAAATAAAAATTTTAGAAGCAGAAATGAAATTCTTGATTTTACTAATGATATTTTTTCTTACATTATGGATAAAGATATGGGAGGAGTTTCCTATGATGAGGATGCTTTTTTAAATAAGGGAGCAAAATTTTTTGACGAAAATGAAATTGAAGGTGATTTAAATCATAAAGATGACAATATTGATAAAAAGGAATACATAACGAAACATAAGGATGATTACGCTTCAGAAGTATATTTTTTACATCCAGATGATAAAGAAATTGAAAAATTCGTATGCGTAGACAAAGAAGAATATGAGTATAAGTTTACAGCAAAAAGAATAAAAAAATTGATAAAAAGCGGTTTAAAAATACAGGACAAAACTACAAAAAAGCCAAGAAATGTAAGCTATAAGGATATTGTTATTTTAAGCCGAAGCGTAAGTGACGAATATGGAAAAATGACTAAATTACTTAATATTTTTAAAAATGAAAATATTCCCGTAGTAATGGCTGAAACGGCAGGATATTTTGATACTATGGAAATATCTGTATTATTATCATTTTTAGAAATTATTGATAATCCTTATAAAGATATAGAGCTTATCTCAGTACTTCATTCACCTATGTTTAATATTTCAAATGATGAACTTTTAAGAATAAAAGAAAAGCAGGCAAAAATAAATAAAAATTTACAAGATAAAGAGGAAAATAAAAAGAGAAGACAAAAAACAAAGTTTTTTGCGGCTTTAATATCATATCTTAATTCAGAAGGAGAAGATGAAGATTTAAAACCTTCAAATGGAATTAAAAAGTTTATGTCTTTATATAATGATATTAGAGATTCATATGATTTATCCATAAGCGATATTATCATAAAGATATTAAATGAAACTGACTTTTTACATACAATATCAGCTATGCCGGGTGGAAATCAAAAAAGAGCCAATATAGAAAAGCTTATTGACGAAGCAGGATTAAATGAAAATGTAAATCAGGATTTGCATTCATTTTTGCAATATATAAGAAATAGAAAAAAATATAAGTCTGAAATATCTATGGCAAAACTTCAGGGAGAAGAAGATGATGTGGTTCGTGTTATGACAATTCATAAATCAAAAGGACTTGAATTCCCTGTAGTATTTCTTTTGAATTGTATGGGCAATTTTAATAGCAATGATAGTAAGCAAAAATTTATGGTAGATTCAAAGCTGGGACTTGCTTTAAGAAAATATGACAGTCCGATTAATAGAGTAGTAAAAGATACTTTTTTCTTTGAAATGATAAAAACTCTTAAAAGGATAAGGGAAAGAGGAGAAGATCAGAGGATTTTGTATGTAGCACTTACCAGAGCAAAAGAGAAATTGATTCTTGTAGGAAGTAAAAAGGATGAGGAGATTTTGCCAAAATCAGATGAAATTTTACCCAAAAAGATGCTTTTCTATGATAAATATTCCGCAAAAACATATTTTGATTGGATAATTCCTGCAATGAAAAAAGCTATAAAAAATGGAGATAAATGTAAATTTATAACGGAATTAGATGATTCTTACTATGAAGATGAGAGTGTAAGTAACGACAATATGGAAAATATTTCAGAGAATAGTGAAAATATTTCAGAAAATAGTGAAGAGTATGATAAGAATGTTATGGATTCTATTTTAAATAGAATGAATTATCATTATAAGTTCTTAAATAATAACAGATTTAAAAATAAATATTCCGTGTCGGAACTTAAAGGGGATGCGATGGATATTATTTTTGACGACGTTAGTGATGATAATAATAAAAATTCTGATAAAATACAAAAAGAATATGTAAATAAGAAGGATATGAAAAATGAATTTTTAGTTCCTAATTTTATGAAATCTGAAAATAAAAAAGAAGTAAAAAACTACGGAACTATGTATGGAACTATCATGCATAAAGCTTTGGAAAAACTTGATTTTTCATTATCTTATAGTAAAGAGTCTTTAGATGAATCAATTAATAATCTTATTTACAATAATATAATAGATAAGGATTATGCTGATATAATTGATAGAGAGGCAATATTTTCATTTTTAAATAACAATATATCTAAGGAATTGTTTTCACCTTTAAAGCATAATAAAGTGCTAAAAGAACAAAGTTTTGTCTTTATAGAAGATGTCAAAAATATTTTCTCGGATAAAAAATTTTTAGATAGTGAAAAGATACTTATTCAAGGTGTTATAGACTGTATGGTCGTATCGGATGAAGGCATAACTATAATAGATTACAAAACTGATAAGTTAAAAAAAGATGAAGAATTTATTGAAAAATATAAAAAGCAGCTTCAGTTATATGCAATTGCAGCTTCAAAAAGTTATAATTTAAAAATTAAAAAATTATATATATATTCACTCAATTTAAACAAATATATAGAAGTTTTACCACTTTAATAAATATCATTGTATTAAGGGATTTTCTGGTATATAATCTGTTTGTTTTAATAGAGATATGCTTATATTGGAGGAAGTCATGAATAGTGAATATGATAATGAAGTAATAGAATGTTTTTTAGAAAATCAGTTACAACTTTTTCCAGAAGAGGTTGCTACAAATTTGGAAGAAGCTGAGGTTTTTTTGGAGGATTGTTTAGCACAAGTTTTTGATACAAAAGAGGATGCGATTTTATATATAAAAGATGGCATGGATGTGGATGATCTTACTGATGAAGAAATTTTATTACAACCTGAAGTATTTTCTATTCCTGACGGAAGATATCTTGTAGTAGAAGGCTGAAGATAAATAAAAAATTAATAGCATTGCATATATAAAAAAGTTCAGAGACTATTATAGAACTCTTTTGTGAGTATAATAGCCTCTGAACTTTTAAATTTATTTAGACAAAAGCAGCATTATCTTATTTGATCTATTTATAAATTCACTCATTTCTTCAGGAGTTAACGGCTGATTTTGAAGAATTGCAAGATCAAAGAGTTGTTTTGCAAAATCATTTGTGTATTCTCCTTCAGTATTCTTCATAAGATATTTTACAAGATCGTTATTTATATTAAGAACAAGAGTCGCATCAGTAGGATTTTTAGGAGTATTATTCATGCCATACATTTTAAGCATGTCATCCATACGTCTTTCGTCTTCCTTAATATTAAGCATTGATGAAATATCTTTGTTCTTTAAGCTTACGACTTTAACTCTAATATCCTTTTTATCAAGAGCTTTCTTAAAAATATTAGAAAGAGTATTTTCATAATTTTTTATATCCTTTTCGGAAGTTTTATTTGTAAGCTCTTCATTAGTATCTGAATCAATTCTAAGGAACTTATAATCTGGATTGCTTTGCTCAAGATGAGGTATAAATTGTGCATCGATTACAGTATTTAGAAGAATTGCATCCAAGCTTTGCTCCTTAAAAAGATTTATATATTGGCTTTGCATTACAGTGTCAGTTATATAGTAGATAGGCTTTCTTGTATCTTTTTCTTCATCATTTTTCTTATCATCATTTGATTTATTAGATTCAGCTTTATTTTTACTATCATTTGATTCATCAGATTCAGCTTTATTTTTATCATTTTGATTAGACTTATCAGATTCATTTTCTTTAGGAGTTAAAAGATCAGGAAGAGTTGTATACTTATCATAAATATCTTTGAATAAAATATAGTCATTTATTTTCTCTGAGAATTTATAATCACTAAGACAACCATATTTTATAAATGGACTTATGTCGTCCCAATATTTCTCGTAAGACTCTCTGTCGGTTTTACATAAACCTGCTAATTTATCAGCAACCTTCTTTGTTATATAATCTGAAATCTTCTTAACGAATCCGTCATTTTGAAGAGCGGAACGAGATACATTTAAAGGTAAATCAGGACAATCGATTACACCTTTTAAAAGCATCAAAAATTCAGGAATAACTTCCTTTATATTTTCTGCAATAAACACCTGATTATTATATAGCTTTATTGTTCCTTTAATGGACTCGTATTTGTTATTAATTTTAGGAAAGTAGAGAATTCCTTTTAATTTGAATGGATAATCCATATTTAAATGAATCCAAAAAAGAGGTTCTCTATAATCCATGAATACTTTATGATAAAAGTCTATATAATCCTCCTTTTTGCATTCTGAAGGAGAAAGAGTCCATAGAGGAGTAGTGTCATTTATCGGCTTTTCTTCCTGCTTATTTTCATTTTTAGAAGTATTTTCGCTTTCTACTTTATTAGAATCTTTTACTTCTTCCGATTTATCTTTTACAGTTGAAAGATAGATTTCATAAGGCATAAATGAGCAGTATTTATTTAAAACTTCTTTTATTCTATATTCGTTACAAAATTCAAGAACATCTTCATTTATATGAAGAGTGATTTTGGTGCCGATTTCATCGTAATCACCTTCATCCATATTATATTCGGTTCCGCCGTCGCAGCTCCAATGAACGGCTTTAGCTCCATTTTTATATGATAAAGTATCAATTTCAACTGTATCTGCGACCATAAATGCTGAATAAAATCCGAGACCGAAGTGACCTATTATCTGATCATTGTCAGATTTTTCTTTATATTTTGCAATAAAATCATTTGCTCCCGAAAAAGCAATTTGATTTATGTATTTTTCAACTTCGTCATAATCCATACCAAGTCCGTTATCAATCACAGTTAAAGTCTTTTCTTTAGGATCAAGTACAACTTCTATTTTTGGATTATAATTGCTTTTAAGCTGAAATTCACCCATCATATCGAGGTTTTTTAATTTTGTTATGGCATCACAGCCGTTTGAAACAAGTTCTCTTAAAAATATATCATGATCTGAATATAACCATTTTTTGATTACAGGAAAAATATTTTCGCTTGTAATTGACAAATTTCCATGTTTTTCTTTCATAGTAACACTCCTTTTTTCCTACATAGTTAGAAATAAAAATATTTTATTCTCAAACCGATTATAATTTTAAGGCGAAAGGAATTATAAGTCAATAGAAATTTAGCACTCTTTATAAAAGAGTGCTAATAATAATTAAAATTTGTTTTTTTTTGTGTGAATTGATATAATGTTTAAATGATTTTAATAGGAGTATTTTATGTGGGAAAAGATTGAAAGAAAATTTGGAAAATATGCAATTCCAAGGCTTATGAACTATATCATAGGCTGTTATATCATAGGTTATATATTTCAATTCGGATATCAGTATACTCAAATTGACTTTTTGTCATATTTGTCACTTGATCCGTATCAGATTACACATATCACGAATGGATTTCCAATACCGCAATTTTGGAGAATTTTTTCTTGGCTTATGGTTCCGCCGGATTATAATTTGTTTTTTGCTCTTATTATGATGATATTTTATTGGCAACTTGGAACAGCACTTGAAAGAACTTGGGGAGTTTTTAGGTTTAATATTTATATATTTTCTGGCATATTATTTACGGTGATTGGAGCATTTATCCTATATTTTTACACAGGACAGAATGTGCTTGTTTCTTATTATATGAGTAGGGCTTTTACAACGAATTACATTAATATGTCGATATTCTTGGCATTTTCACTATGTTATCCAAATTTGCAGGTGCTTTTATATTTCATAATCCCTGTAAAAATGAAGTGGATGGCTATATTTTATGGAATAATTGTTGCAATCGATTTCTTTACAGCTAATTTGGGTGGAAAAGTAGTTATAGTATCATCTCTACTTAATTTTATTATATTCTATATTTTAACGAGAGATTATTATAGGATTTCAAACAAAAATAGAAGTCTTAAAATAAAGATAAAAAGAGCTGTAAAAAATCAGGAACATTCTCGTGTATTAAGGCATAAATGCTGTATTTGTGGAAGAGATGAAAAATCTAATCCTGAACTTGAATTCAGATTTTGTTCAAAGTGTAATGGTAATTATGAATATTGTCAGGATCATTTATTTACGCATCCACATAAACACTAAATGAAAGGAAAAAACATTTATAAAGCATAAATAAAAGGAATTAATTTATGGAAGAAAATAGAACTAAAAATTTTATAGAATTGGAAATCGATAAAGATTTACAGGATGGCGTATATGATCATGTAGTCACAAGATTCCCGCCGGAACCTAATGGATATCTTCACATAGGGCATGCAAAATCTATAATTTTAAACTCAGGTCTTGCTAAAGAGTACGGCGGAGTTTTCCATATGAGATTTGATGATACAAATCCTACTAAGGAGAAGTCTGAATTTATGGATTCAATCATAGAAGATGTAAAATGGCTCGGAGCGGATTTTGATAAAATATATTTTGCTTCGGATTATTTTGAAACTATGTATGAAAAAGCAGTTCTTCTTATAAAAAAGGGAAAGGCATACGCTTCCAATCTTTCAGCCGATGAAATAAGAGAATATAGAGGAACTCTTACAGAGCCGGGAAAAGATGATCCAAATAGGAATAGGCCAGTAGAGGAAAGTCTTCAGATTTTTTCCGATATGAAAGCAGGAAAGTATGAAGACGGAGAAATGGTAATTAGAGCGAAGATTGATATGTCTTCTCCTAATATAAATATGAGAGATCCTATTATATATAGAGTGGCAAAGAAGTACCATCAGAGGACAAAAAATGAATGGTGCATTTATCCTATGTATGATTTTGCACATCCGATAGAAGATGCAATTGAAGGAATTACACATTCAATTTGTACGTTGGAATTTGAGGATCATAGACCTTTATATGAATGGGTAGTAAATGAGACCGAATGGGATATGCCTCCTCGTCAGATTGAATTTGCAAAATTATATCTTACAAATGTTGTTACAGGAAAGAGATATATTAAAAAGCTTGTAGAAGATGGTATCGTTGATGGATGGGATGATCCTCGCTTGGTTTCTATAGCAGGACTTAGAAGGAGGGGATTTACAGCTGATTCTATAAGAAAGTTTGTAGAACTTTTAGGTATAAGTAAGAGTAATGCATCTGCTGAATATCAGATGCTTGAGTATTGCGTAAGAGAAGATTTAAAGCCTAAATGTAATCGTGTTATGGCGGTTCTTCATCCAATAAAGCTTATTATTGATAATTATGAAGATGGTAAAGTAGAAAAGCTTATAGTACCTAATAATGTAGAAAATCCGAAGCTTGGAACAAGAGAAGTTCCATTTTCAAAAGAACTTTATATAGAGCGGGATGACTTTATGATAGAGCCACCTAAAAAATATAGAAGACTTTATGTAGGAAATGAAGTAAGACTTATGAATGCATATTTTGTAACTTGTAAAAGTTATGAAACTGATGCTGAAGGAAATGTCACTGTAGTCCATGTAACCTACGATAAAGATAGCAAGGGTGGAGAAAGTCCTGATGGAAGGAAAGTACGAGGAACTATTCAGTGGGTATCATGCAATGAGGCGATAAAAGTTGAAGTCAGACAATATGAAAACCTTGTTGATGAAGAAAAGGGTGTATATAATGAAGATGGAAGCATAAATTTAAATCCTAATTCAAAAATAGTTTTAAAGAATAGTTATATAGAACCCTTTGTAAAAGAAAAAAGGGATTATAATACATTTCAATTTGTAAGAGACGGATTTTATTGTATCGACAGTAAAGATTCTAAAGATAATGCATTGGTATTTAATAGAGTGGTATCACTTAAGAGCAGTTATAAGCTGCCAAGTAAAAGCGAATAGGGGAATGAAATGAATTTATTTGAAGGACTTGAAAAATTTGGATTTTCAGGGAAAAAAGAATTTGATATAACAAAAGACGACAAAGATAAAGAAAAAGAAAAGAAAAAGCTTGCTGAAAAGGAAGCTGCTAAGAAACAAGAGCCTGATGAAAAAAGTTATATTTTGGATAGAAGTGAAAAATGCCCAGTATGCGATAAAGAATTTACAACTAAACAGGTAAAATCTGGTAAAGTTAGAAGAAAGGGACAGGATGAAGATTTAAGACCGAGAAGTATTGGTGTAGATACGCTTAAATACGATGTTACTGTTTGTCCATATTGCGGATATGCATCTTTAAATAAGTCATTTGAGCATGTATCTGTAACACAAATAAGGCTTTTAAAAGAACAGGTCGCTTCAAAATTTAAACCAGGAGAAATTAAAAATAGTGAAATATATACATATGATGAAGCAATGGAACGTTATAAGCTTGCATTAGTTTCTGCTATGGTAAAGAGAGCAAAAACCTCGGAAAAATCTTATATCTGTCTTAAAATGGCATGGATGCTTAGAGATATAGTTAAAGATATGCCTTCTGAAACTCCTGAGCAAAAGAAGCTTAAGAGTGAAAAAAATGAAGAATACTTGGGATATTATAATCAGGCATTCGAAGGATTTTTGAAAGCTATTTCAGAAGAAATGCCGCCTTACTTCGGACTTCAAACCTCAACACTTGAATTTATTTTAGTAAATATGGCAGTATTCTTTAAGAAATATGATATAGCATCGAAGCTTTTATCAAATTTGCTTGGAAGTCCGTCTACTCCGCCGAGACTTAAGGACAAAGCAATTGACTTAAAACAGGAAATAGTAGATGCTATAAAAAATCAAAAAAATTAATAATTTATTATGAATTATTAAATAAATGAACCATGTGTTCGAAACCATCCACATGTAAAATAAAACTAAGGAGAAAATTTAATATGAAAAAGAGTACAGTTTATGTAACAATGGGAGCTATGATAGCAGCAATTTATACAGTTGTAACAGTGTATGTACAGGCGTTTGGACTTGCAAATGGAGCTATACAGGTAAGAATATCGGAAGCACTTACAATTCTTCCAATATTTACTCCGGCGGCGATACCTGGACTTTTTATAGGTTGTATACTTTCAAATACTATAACAGGATGTGCTATTTATGATATTATCTTTGGAAGTATTACAACACTTGTAGCAGCTATTCTTACGAGGAAATTAAGACATACAAAATTTTTATTTTTCTTACCACCGGTTGTTTTAAATGCTATAATAGTACCAATTATTTTAAAATATGCTTATAAATTAGAAGACGCATATTTATATCTTGTGATGACTGTAGGTATTGGAGAGGTAATCTCCGTAATGGTATTAGGATATATACTGAAGAAATTTTTGATGCCATTTAAAGATAAATTTTTTAATCTCTATAGTGTAGAAAAGGAATAAAAGTATGAAGACGATTCTTGAATTAATCACAGAAGAAATGAAAAGAGGATTTACATCTGCAGGCTATGATGAAAAATTTGCCTCTTGTTCTCTTTCAAACAGGCCGGACCTTTGTGAATATCAGTGCAACGGAGCCCTTTCAGCTGCAAAAGAATATCATAAGAATCCTATGGATATTGCAAATGATGTAGTGAATAAAATTTCGGGAAGCAATGTTTTTTCGGAAGTAGTTGTGGCAAAACCGGGATTTATTAATTTAAAGGTTCAGGGTGCTTTCCTTGCTGACTTTGTTGATTCAATGCGAAAAGATAAGGAAAGAATGGGATATGAAAAAGAACCTGTTAAAAGAACTGTATTTGTAGATTATGGCGGCCCTAATGTTGCAAAGCCTCTTCATGTAGGTCATATAAGATCGGCTGTTATAGGTGAAAGTATAAAGAGAATTTTAAAATTTGCAGGACATACAGTTTATGGGGATATCCATTTAGGAGATTGGGGAACACAATTAGGTCAGATTATATGTGAACTTCAGGATAGAAAACCAAATCTTCCATATTTTGATGATAATTTTACAGGTGAATATCCTAAAGAATCACCTTTTACTATATCTGAGCTTGAAGATATATATCCTGCCGGATCTAAAAAATCAAAAGAAAGTGAAGAGTTTCATAAAAGAGCTATGGATGCAACGTATAAACTTCAAAAGGGGCATAGAGGTTATACAGAGATATTTAAACATATCATTGATGTGTCTGTAAAAGATATGAGCAAGATTTATGACAGACTTAATGTTCATTTTGAATTATGGAAAGGTGAATCCGATGCGGATCCATATATTCCTGATATGATTAAAGATATGAAAAATAAAGGACTCGCATATGAAAGTAACGGAGCTCTTGTTATGGACGTGGATGAGCCGGAAGATAAAGTTGATATGCCTCCTATCATGATACTTAAATCAGACGGAGCTGCAAACTACAATACAACAGATCTTGCGACTCTTGTATGGAGAATGAATGAGTATCATTCAGATGAGGTTGTATACGTTGTTGATAAAAGACAGGATTTACATTTTGTTCAGTTATTTAGATGTGCAAAGAAAGCGGGGATTTGTGCACCTAATGTAAGACTTGAGTTTATAGGCTTCGGTACTATGAATGGTAAAGATGGAAAACCATTTAAGACAAGAACCGGCGGAGTAATGAGACTTGAGGATCTTCTTGATGAAATAAATGAAAAGATGTATGAAAAAATTAGAACTAATCATGATATACCTGAAGATGAAGCAAAAGATATTGCAAAGAAGGTATGTGTTGCTGCTCTTAAATATGGAGATTTATCTAATCAAGCATCAAAAGATTATATTTTTGATTTAGACAGATTTACGTCATTTGAAGGAAATACAGGACCATACATTCTTTATACAATTGTAAGAATTAAGTCTATTCTTAAGAAGTTTGAAGAAACGAAAGGTGCTGATTTTGCTGAACTTATAAAAGAACCTGTAGGAGAGAGCGATAGATTTTTAATGCTTGTGTTGTCAAGATTTTCAGAAATTATGAAAGTAGCTTATGAAGATATGGCACCACATAAGATATGTTCATTTATATATGATGTTTGTGATGCTTTTAATCACTTCTATCATTCAGTTAAGATTCTTTCAGAAGAAAATGAATCAATAAGAAGTCATTATATTAGTTTACTTAAAGTGACAGAAAGAGTACTTCTATGCTCAATAGATCTTTTAGGATTTGAAGCACCTGATAGAATGTAATATAGTATATATTTTAGTTATTTAAAATCCCGCAATATATATTGCGGGGTTTTAAATTAAAAAAGATTTTAGTCTTAAAAATTTATATTGGGAGATTTTTTGTGAAGGATAAAATCTTAAAAATGTCGGAAAACAGATTTTTGAATGAAAAGGTCAAAATATCAATCATTCCGAATAATTTAAAGATAGAAGGATTTGAAGGTGATAAATTAAGTGGCAGCTTCATTATTAAATCAGAATTTAATAATGAAGCCGTCGGATTTATATACTCTTCAAATCCTTATATTATATTAGATAATCCTACATTTTGCGGTACTTTATGCAAAATTCATTTTCATATAAATACAAAATTATTTGAAGGAGATGTACTAAAGGGATTTTTTGACATAGTATACTCTTCTGGAGATTTAAAACTTCATTTTGAAATTAATATAAAAGCTAAACCTATAAATTCTTCTATTGGTGAGATAAAAAATCTAAATGATTTTGTAAGATTATGTGAGATTAATTTTAATGAAGGACTTTATATATTTCATAATAAGTATTTTTACAATTTAATTAAAGATTTAGATGAAAATTTAAAACTCTTATATGAAGGATATATAAAAGCTGTACCTTCTGCAAAAAATCTTGAAAATTTTCTCGAAGATGCTTTATTAAAAGATAAATTAACTTTTGATGTTTCTACGCATAATTTCTACTATAAGGATGCAAAGGATGATTGTAAAGGGGAATTTTATGTAAAGAGATCCACATGGGGAAAACTTGAGATTATTGTGACAACCAATGCAGATTTTATAGATCTTTCTTCTAAAAAGATAACTGATAACGATTTCTTGGGTAGAGAGTTTAAATATGAATTTTCGATAATCAAAAAGAAACTTCATAAAGGGAAAAATTATGCTGAAATAATATTATTTGACGGTCTTTTTTCGGAGAAAATTGAAGTTGAAGTATCATTATTTAATGAAAATTATATTTTAGATAAAAACTACATAAAAAAGAAAAAGTATATAGGTAATATTGTAAACGATATTATTTTATATAAAGAAAAAAAGGATAATATAATAGTTACGGGAAGAAAATTATATCGAAATTTAATAAATATATATAAGATAGATCACTACGAAGAATCTGAAATTATAAATAAAATATTAGAAAATTATTCAGATAAAAATCCTACAGAAATGGAAGAATATTTAGTATTTAAAATGCCGGTTTTATCAAGACTTTTAATTACTCATACTAAAATTTTATCAGGTAAAATGGAGGAAGCATTAAGTCTTATTGAAGATTTAAAGGTTGATATAAAGGATTATTTGAGCTTTGAGTGGGCATATCTTTTATATCTTTGCGTTCTTATTGAAAATGATGTTAATTATAAAAATAGATTAGTCGAAGAAATTGAAAAAATATTTAGAGCAAACCCGGAGAACCAATATATATTTATGATTCTTATTAATTTAAGGAAAGAATATGAAAACAATCCGGGGAGAAAATTTAAGGATATATCTAAATGGATTATTGGAGGATATAATTCTCCATTACTATTATCAGAGGCTTTAAATATATTAAATGATAATTCATATTTACTTAGAGATATTGAACCTTTTATTAAATCTATACTTAATTATGGGATTAAGCATTCAACAATACAAAAAAATCTTTCAAATAGGATATCTGAAACAGCTTTAACTGTAAATCATTTTGATAAGAATATTTTTAAGATTTTAGTTTATACATATAATCTTTATCATTCTTATAAGACTTTAAATACAATAATTTTATATCTCATAAGAAATAAGATATTTAATGCAAGCATAGTAGATTGGTATAAGCTTGGGATTGAAGAAGGCTTAAATATAGTGGGACTATTTGAAGCTTATATTAATTCTCTTCCTTTTGATACGATGGAAATAATTCCTGAATCGGTATTTTTGTATTTCAGATACCCTAGCAATTTGTCCTCAGATAGGAAAGCACTTTTATATTCTTCTATAATTTCTGAAAGAGATTTATTCAGAAGAACCTATGATAACTACCTTTTGGATATTTATGATTTTGCTTTATCTGAAATGAAAAATGGTAATATTAATGATAACCTTTCGGTCATTTATCAGGAGATGGAGCAAAATAATAAAAATATAACAGCTTTTAATGAATTTATAGTTCCATTTTCTCATATGAGAAGAATATCTATTTTAAAAGATAATGTGGCTCAGATTTTACTTTATGAGGGTGCATATAGAAAGCCTAAAATTATACAGGTAAGACATAGAAGTGCATATATATCAATTTGTGATAATAATTATAAGATTTTTCTTGTTGACGGAGATGGAACAGTTCATACATCTGAAGATTATTATATTTTGGAACAGCCTTTGTTTAAAGAAATAAAGAGGAGTCTTGATAAGCCGGATTTATACTCCGAAGAATATATTATAAATGCATTTACAGATAAAAATAAAAAATATAATTTAAAACCTGGAGATATAGATATAATCGAAAATATTTTTAAAAATGATAGAATTTCTTCAGACTTTATTATAAAAATTTATGATAAATTTTATGATATTTTAATCAAAGAACACAGGGAAGATGTTATTCTTTCTTATATATGGGGAAGGAGAGAAAATCTAAAATTAAATAAAAAATTAAAAACGGATATAATAGGTTATGCAATAAGAAATGAAAAATATGAAGACGCATATGATTATATTCAAAATGAAAATATATATTTATTAAATACAGATTTAATTTTAAAACTTATAAACTACATGATAGTTTATTTTGAATTTAAACCGGTAGATTTTATTATAATTTATGCAATCAATCTTCTAAATGACGGAATATATTCACAGCAGTCTGTAAGCTATTTGCAAAAATATTTTATAGGTAATGTGAATTGGATGAAAGAACTGTTTTATAAAGGAATTGAGTGCGATGTAGTAAATGTGAATTACTATGATAGAGTTATATATCAAATTTTATATATGGGATATGATGAAGGATTCCCAAAAAAGTTATTTTTAAAATTTATAAGGTATACTAATAATGATACTATATATGCAGCATTTTTAAATGTATATAGTAATAATTATATTTTAAGAGATGAAAAGTTGCCTAAAGAATTTTTTGACGAATTATATAGAACCTTTTCTATAAAAAAAGTCATCAGTGATGGAGTAAAAATCGCTATTATGAAGTATCTTTGCTTAAAGGAAAGCCTTTTACCTGAAGAAGAAAAAATGCTAGATGGTCTTCTTAAATTTTATATTTTAAGAAATGTAAAATTTGCATTTTTCTCTAAAGCAGCAAAAAATTTAAAAATAAAATATCACCTATATGATAAAACCTATATAGAATATAAAGGAAAAGAAAATCAAAAACTTTATATACATATGAAGAAAAATGACGATGAATTTAAAGTCTTTTCTCTTCCGGAAGTATATAGAGGCATATATACAAAAGAAGTTATTTTATTTAATGATGATTTGATTTATTATACAATTACCGACGCAAGAAAAGATGGTGAGGTACTTTTTGAGGGAAAAATATCAAACAAAGTGCAAGTTGATTTAGAATCTGAAGGACGATTTAATAAAATTAATTGTATGAAAGCTACTATTAATAAAAATGAAGATGATTTAAAGAATGTTGTCAAAGAATATGGAAAACTCGATATAATTACAAGGAGACTTTTTAAAAAGTTATAATTAGGGAGACTTAGTTTGAATAGTATTTATTTTGGAATTGATTTAGGAAAGAAAAATACCATATTGAGCTTTTTTGATGACAGCAAAAAAGAACCGGAAAGCGTAAGCACAATAATGGGAAGCAAAGAGTATCAAATTCCTACAGTAATTGCTAAAAGAATTGGTATTGAACAATGGTTCTATGGAAAAGAAGCGAAAGAAATTCTTCAAATAGGAAATGTAAGTGAGATTTTTGATTTGGTATCAAAAGCTTTAAATGATGAAGAAGTTATTTTGGATGATAAGAATTACAAGGCAAGAGATTTGTTTTGTATGTATTTAAATTATCTTTTAAGTATATCAGGCCTTCCATATACTAAAGAATATAATTCATTTTTAATTATAACGGTTCCAACTTTATCTACGGATGTGATAGAGCTTTGCAGTCTTATTGCAAAGAATTTAAATATAGATGAAAATCATATATTTATAATTGATTATATGGAAGCATTTTATTACTATGCACTTAATCAGGAAAAGGAGACTTATTTAAAAAATGTAATTCTTTTTGAATGTGACAGCGAAGAAGTAAAATATGATATTATGACATTAAACAGAGAAAAATCTCCAATATATGTAGATGTTAAATCAGGAATTAAGATGCTTCAAGGAGAAAAGAAAGATACAGCATTTTATAATATAGTTACAAATATGGATGTTCTAAGGAATTCATCTTCAGTATATCTTGTGGGAGAAGGATTTGACGGCGGTTGGATGCAGGATTCTATGAAATATCTGTTATCTGGTCGAAGAGTATTTATCGGGAAAAATTTGTATTCAAAGGGTGCATGCTTTTATGGATATATAAAAAATGAACATATACCTTGGAACTATTTTTATATCGGAAATAATGAATTAAAACTTAGTGTTTCATTAAAAGTCACTGAAAATAATGAAATGAAGTTCTATGTACTTCAGAAAATGGGAGAAAACTGGTTTAAGAGTAAAAGTGAATGTGAAGTTATTTTGATAGGCGATAATGAAATTGATTTTTGGGTGCAAAGAGTAAATAAAAGAGAAAATAAAATTGAAAAAATTGTATTAACAGAGTTACCTAAAAGAGAGACAGCTACTACAAGACTTAAAATTTCATCAAAGGCAGTTTCAGATAAAGAAGTTATTGTAAATATAAGTGATTTAGGATTTGGAGAAATTTCCCCTTCTTCGGGCCTTAAATGGAAATATAAAATCAAAGTGGATAGTGTAGATGAGTAAATTTATTAAGTAGATGAGTAAATTTATTAATTTATTAATATGAAGTCTTATAATATAGATTAAGAAACTTATTAATTAATTGGAGGAAGTAAATGAGTGGACTTATTAAAATAAAATCGGAGGTCATATAAAAATGAGTGAACTTATTTTATGTAAAGCTCCGCTTGCTTATATTCCTTTTTATATTGAAAATGCGGGAATCAATATATATTCTCTTGAAGAGTTATCATACCTTTCGATAAAACATACGGATTTAATTACAGAAGAACTTATGTCATCTGAATTTACAAAATGGATAGGGGAAGAACTTTTTGAGACAACTTTACAAAAAGAGCTTGACGATATGATAGCAAAGGGCATGACACTTAATTTATTTATGGGTAGAATTTTAAAATATGCGGGCTATCTTACTGAAAGAGAACTTAGAGAAACAGTTTTAAAAATAGCGGTATTTCAGAATAAAAGTGAAGCTGAGATAAGGAAAATACGAGCTGACAGACTTCTTTCTCTAGAAAGATTTTCAGATGCTATTCCAGAGTATATATCAATTTTGTATGATAAAGATAAACTTTCTTTAAATGAGACTCAAGAAGGAAATATCTATCATGACATAGGTGCTTGCTACAGTAGAATGTTTTTCTTTTCAGAAGCAAAGAAAAGCTTTAAAATTGCTTATGATAAAAATCACAATATAGAGACATTAAAAGAACTGCTATTTTTGATGCTTATCTTAAAAGATGAAGAAGGCTTTAATAGTATTATCAATGAGTATTTGATAACTCCGGACATTGAGGATGAAGTGAAAAGCAAATTTAATAAAATAAATGAAAGCCGAGATATACATGATTTCCTATATGAAATCGATAGAGATATGAAGGAAGATAAAGAGAAAGTAAATTCGCTTATAAAAATTTGGGAAAACGAATATACTAAAAATAATGGAATATAAAGTTATATAGGAGTTTTATGTTTAATTTTTTTAAGAAAAAGAATAATTCCGATTTAGACGAAGCCTTTCAAAAAACTCTTACGGACATACAAAATCTTGATGATTGGGATGATCCAAAGAAACTAGAAAGATACATTCTTGATTCATGTGAACAGATTGTTTCTACAACAAAGGAAATTGAAGCAGAGAAGAAAGAATATAGAGTCGTCACAAAATATTTAAAAGATGTAGACTTTATTGAAAAATTACAGGGTGATAAGTCTAAAAAATTAAAATCTCTTGCAAAATCACTTTGTGAATTTACAAAAGCTGAAAATCAATTTAAAATCAGAAAAAAAATTATAAAAGAATCGGATTATAGCTTAATTGAGACAAGTGAAAATGAAATAGTAAAGACACTTGATAGATTAAAGAAAAATGAAATTTATCAATCTAAAGTAAAAAAAGATCTTAATAATCTTGAAGGTGAAAAAGGTACAATTGAGATAGAAAGAGATAATATAAAAAGAGCTGAATCTAATTCTAAGATTATTGGCATTTTACTTTTAGGATTATTTGCTATATCTATCATATCAGTATTTATAGTAGAATCAGTATTTGATTTAGATATAACATGGTATTTTTTCTCTATTATTTTATTTTTCACGATGGGATTTTTAGTATTTTTTTTATGGACATCTTCATTAAAGCGACGAAGGAAAAAATCTTTAAAATATATAAATAGACTTATACCTATGCTTAATTCATCAAGAATGAAGTATGCAAATATAACAAATGCAATAAATTATGTGTATAATATGTATAATGTAAGATCCTATAGTGAGCTTCTTCTTTTACATGAAAATTATATGAAAGAAAAAAGAGCGAGAGATTCATTTGTAAAAAATAATCATGATTTGGAAATAGCTACAGAAAGATTTCTGGAGTATATATCATCTCTTGGATTATATGATTCATCTATCTGGGAATCCAGAGCAAGTGCAATCATAAATGAAAAAGACATGGTGGAGGTAAGGCATTCTCTTGTGCAAAGGAGGCAAAAAATAAGAGAGCAGATAAATACTAATACAAAGTCCGTAAAGCTTGAAAGAGATGAAATCGATAAAACTATGCAGGAGCATAATTTCTTTGTTCCTGAAATTTTGGAAATAATTCATTCGGTAGATAAACTTTGCGGATTGAATCAATATAAAAGTAAACAGGGTAATATAGAAAATAGTTAAAGGAGTATAGTTATGCAAAAAGTTAGAACAAGATTTGCACCGAGTCCAACAGGAAGAATGCATGTAGGAAATTTAAGAACCGCACTTTATACATATCTTATTGCAAAGCATGAAGGCGGAGATTATTTACTTAGAATAGAAGATACTGATAGGGAAAGATATGTTGAAGGTGCAGTTGATATTATATATAGAACTATGAAAGAAACAGGTCTTATACATGATGAGGGACCTGACAAGGATAAGGGATATGGACCGTATGTTCAGTCTGAAAGACAAAAGATAGGAATATATATGAAATATGCAAAAATGCTTATTGATAAAGGCGAAGCATATTATTGCTTCTGCAATGAAGAAAGACTTGCAGGATTAAAGCAAACAATTATGTCGGAAGGGGAAGAAAAAACCATTTCTATATATGATAAACATTGCCTTTCTTTATCAAAAGAGGAAGTTCAAGAAAAGTTAAAATCAAAAATACCTTATGTCATAAGGCAGAATAATCCGAGAGAGGGAACAACAACTTTTCATGATGAAATTTATGGTGATATTACTGTAAATAATGCCGAACTTGACGATATGATTTTGATAAAGTCTGACGGTTATCCTACATATAATTTTGCAAATGTTGTAGACGATCATTTAATGAAGATTACACATGTTGTAAGAGGAAATGAATATCTTTCATCTTCGCCTAAATATAATAGACTTTATGAGGCCTTCGGTTGGGAAATTCCTAAGTATATTCATTGCCCTTTAATTACAAATGAACAGCATCAAAAATTAAGTAAGAGATCTGGACATTCATCTTTTGAAGACTTAGTAGATCAGGGATTTTTAACTGAAGCAATAATTAACTTTGTTGCTCTTTTAGGATGGAGCCCTAAAGATAATAGAGAATTGTTTACACTTGATGAACTTGTAAAGGAGTTTGACTATAAGAGAATTGGCAAGTCTCCAGCTGTTTTTGATTATGAAAAATTAAAATGGATGAATGGAGAATATATAAGAAAGCTTACCCCGGAAGTTTTTTATGCGAAAGCAGAACCTTATATTAAGAAAGTTATTCCTTCATACATGGATGCAAAGAAAATTGCTGATTTAGTTCAAGGAAGAATTGAAACATTCCCAGAAATTGAATCACATATTGATTTCTTAAAAGAAATGCCTAATTATGATATTTCTTTATACGCTCATAAGAAAATGAAAACTACACCAGAAATTTCATTGGAGATTTTAGAAAAAGTTTTACCTATTTTGGAAAAACAGGAAGATTATTCAAATGATGCATTGTTTTATATATTAAAAGACTTCTCTAAGGAAAATGATATAAAAGTTGGTGCTTTAATGTGGCCTATAAGAACAGCTTTATCAGGTAAAGAAAGTACTCCTGGAGGAGCAACTCAGCTCCTTGAAATATTGAAGAAGGATGAATCAATAAAAAGAATAAAAGATGCTATAGAAAAACTTAAAAAGGAAATATAATATGCTTGATAAAAGACAAATGGAGGCTGTCACTCATTTTGGCAGCCCCTGTCTTATTATCGCATCTCCAGGCTCCGGTAAAACAACGGTAATAATTGAAAGAATAAGATTTTTAATAAATAAAAAAAATGTAGATCCTTCAAAAATATTAGTGATTACATTTACAAATGCTTCAGTAAATGAAATGAGGGACAGATTTTTAAAACTTGAAAGGAAAAATCAATCCGTTATTTTTTCAACTTTTCATTCCATTTTTTTTCATATCTTAAAAAAAGAACTTAAATTTCAAACTTCAGATATTATTAATGAAAAAACAAAGCGTGAATTCTTACGATATTCCCTTAAACAAAATAATATAAATATAGATTTTACAGAAGAACTTTACAAGGAGCTTTTAAAAGAATTTTTTATAATAAGGCAGAATAAAAATCATGGCAATCATGATATAAAAAATGATAAAGATAAGTCATGTTATGTAAATATATTTAATACTTACGAAAAAATTAAATATAAATATAAGAAAATTGACTTTTTGGATATGATTTTTTTGACTTTAAAACTTTTTAAAGAAAAAAAAGAAATCCTCATGAAGTGGAAAAACGAATTTTCACATATCCTTGTGGATGAAGCACAGGATATGAATGATATGCAATATGAGCTTCTAAAAATGCTTTCAAATGAAAATGTTTTTGTCGTGGGAGATGATGACCAGTCTATTTACGGCTTTAGAGGTGCAAACCCTAAAATTATGCTTTCTTTTAAAAATGATTTTAAAAATGCAAAACTTTATTATTTAGAAAAAAATTATAGAAGTGCAAAAAATATAGTTTATCTTTCCAAGAAGGTAATCGAAAATAATAAATGTAGATATAATAAAAACATTTTAGCTGCTAATGAACGGATTGCATCCATATACTATATGGAATTTAACAACTTAAAAGAAGAAGCAAAGTATGTTGCAAATAGAATATATAATCTTATAAAATTTGATAAATATAAAAAAGATAAAACTGCAATTTTAGTAAGAAATAGAATGATAGCAAGTTCAGTTTTAGAAGAACTTAAGAATAAAAAGATAAAGGTAAAAGGGAAAATTAAATGTAATTATAACAATAAGTATATTTTGACATTTAAAGCTATACTTCATTTGGCATTAAAAAATAATGAACAGCTTTATGAAAGAAAATATATATTTTTAATTTTACCGATATTTGAGATTAAAATAAATAGAATGTATTTTGATGATGAAATAATAGATATTAATAAAATCATCGAGAATGATTTTTTAGACGAACAGAGTAAAATTTTTTTACGAAAGCTAAAGGCAGATATTAATATGATAAGTAAAATGAATCCTTTTGCTTTAATTACTTTTATAAAAAAAATATGGAAATTTGATTCTTTTCTAAATCGAGAAAAGGCTGAAAATGAGGCTGAAGTTAATGAAGCATTAAATTTTTTTAAATATTGCAGTAAAAAAGCTGGAGATTTTGATACAGTTTATGAGTTTTTAGAATATATAAAAATTTATGAAAATACATTTTATAATATATTACAGAATAATGAGGGAGAAGGAATGGTTTATATAAATACATTTCATAGCGTAAAAGGACTTGAATATGACAATGTGTTTATAATCGGATCGTCAGATGGAATAACTCCTTCTTATAAAGCAAGAAAATTGGAAGAGCTTGAAGAAGAACGAAGAATGTTCTATGTTGCTATTACTAGAGCTAAAAAAATGCTTTTTATAAGCGGAATAAAGCGTATCGGTAATAAAACATATACATTATCTAGATTTTTATATGAGATGATGAATTAAAAAGTTAAAATGTCTATAAAATACCGAATTTATAGTAAAATAAGGGATATTTTATTTTGAGTTTTTGCTATAATAATATTGTGATTTATTTATACAGTTTTAGGAGACGTTATGGCTTATGATATTGATAAGACAAAAAAAATAAAAAATGAAAGTTCTCTTGTTTCAGATGCATTCATTTATTTGGATAAGAATATATGCGATATTGCAATAAAAGAGCAAAAGGCGATAGATTATCTTACGAAGCAGCTTGATAATGCGGATAAAGATGAGCTTTTATCTTTGTATAATAAATTTATCAAAGAAAACTTTTTTAAAACTGAAAATGGAATAGTTTTTCTATATATGTTAAGAACGAATCTTATAAGAGTTTTTAAAGTGGATGAGGATAAGCTTTTAAAAATTCCTGCAGTAAAAAGAAATAATATAGAAAAAGATAAAGAGATAAATAAGGAACTTAAACATTTAAGAGAAAATTATAAAAAGGGTATGCGTTATAAGAATAAATTTATAATGTCTTGTGTTATTATATGTATTCTCGTTGTAGCAATAGGAGGAATGTTCTTTATACTTCATACGTCAAACATGCCGACGATTATAAATTACGAAACCAAAATTCAAAATAAATATTCAAACTGGGAAGAAGATTTAAAAACAAGAGAAAATAAAATAAGAAAAATTGAAATTAAACTTAACATAAAAAATAAGAATAAAAAATAAGAATAAAAAATAAGAATAAAAAATAAGAATAAAAAGGTAATTATTATGGACAAAACCAAAATTTTAGTTGTTGATGATGAAATGAGAATAAGAAAACTCGTGAGAGATTTTCTTACAAAAGAAGGCTATGATGTTTATGAAGCAGCTGACGGAAGAGAAGCTCTTAATTATTTTCATGAAATAGAAAAATTAGGCTTAATAATTTTAGATGTTATGATGCCATATTTGGATGGATTTGACACACTAAAAGAAATAAGAAATCAATCTGAAATACCTGTTATTATGCTTACAGCTAAAACTTCGGAAGAAGATGAAATTAACAGTTTTAATAATGGAGCTGATGAATATGTTCAAAAACCTTTTTCTCCAAAAATTTTAGTAGCAAGGGTGAATGCACTTTTAAGAAGAGAAAAAAGTGATTTACAGAAAAATAGAGTTCTTAAGGCAGGAAATATAAATGTAGATGTAGTGGCACACAGTGTTTCTTGCAATGGAGAGGAAGTTATTTTATCAGTAAAAGAATTTGAACTGTTGGAATATTTTATCAGAAATAAAGATATTGCTTTATCTAGAGATACGATTCTGAATAATGTATGGAATTATGACTATTATGGCGATGCAAGGACCATAGATACTCATGTAAAGAAATTGAGAAATAAATTGGGAAATTGTGGAAATTATATAAAAACTGTCTGGGGCTTGGGGTATAAATTTGAAGTCGTTTAATTTTAAACTATTTAACATAAAAAAAAAGCCGATACTTTATAAACAAATTTTCGGAATTATAATTACGGATATTTTTTGTATAGTTTTATTTCTTGTCTTGGCAAATACATTTTTCTTAGGGAAAATTTATAGAAAAGAAAAAGTTAAAACTTTGACTGTTGCGTATAAAAGCATGGTTCTTGAAAATAATATGAAACAGCTTTATAAAAAGAGTTATAGGAATGAATTTGAAAAAATGTGTCTTAATGGAAATCTTTCAATAGTCGTTATGGCACCCGATGGCAAAATTGTTATGTCATCAACAGAAAATAATGCTACTGAAAGAGCAATAGAAAGCTTTAAAAAGTCGGTATTCTTTAGTAATAAAAATCACCATATCTATTATTCTACAGGTTCATATACAATAGAAAAACAGGAAGATAAGGAAATGGACGGTTCATTTCTTGTACTTTGGGGAAGTCTTCCGGATGGAAACATTGTTTTTATAAGAACTGCAATGGAAAGCATGAAAGAAAGTGCGAAGATATCAAACCGCTTTTTAGCTGTAGCAGGTATTATGGCTTTTAGCTTGAGTTACTTTTTAGTTTCGTATATTGCAAATAGAATAACAAAGCCTATAACGGAGCTTTCAGATTTATCACGTAGAATGAAAGACCTTGATTTTAATGCTAAATATACAAAGAGAAAAAAAGAAAATGAAATTGATATTTTAGGAAAAAATTTTAACGATTTATCCGATACTTTAGAGAAGGTTATAGGAGAACTTAAAGCTTCAAATAAGAAACTTACACATGAACTTGATATTCTTTCAGAAAGCGATAAAATGCGAAAGGAATTTTTATCTAATGTATCACATGAACTAAAAACACCAATTGCACTGATTGAAGGATATGCGGAGGGACTTAGTGACGGAATTTGCGAAGATGAAGAAAGCAAAAATTATTATTTGAGTGTAATAATTGATGAGAGTAAAAAGATGGATAAAATGGTAAAGCAGCTTTTATCCTTAAATAGACTTGAATTTGGAAATGAAGATATTGAGGTTTTAAGATTTGATATTGTACCTATAATAAAAGGACTTATCAAGGAGGCGGATATTCTCTTAAAAAAATATGAAGTTACAGTTTTACCTTTAGAAGATAAAAAAGTATTTGTTTGGGGAGATAGCTTTCTAACAGAACAAGTTATAGAAAATTATTTTTCAAATGCGATTCATTATGCTGAAGGTAAAAAAGAGATTAAAATTTCTTTAAAAGAAAATAAAGATAAAATTATTTTATCCATATTTAATACAGGAAAGCCTATACCTGACGAAAATAAAGATCATGTTTTTGAAAAATTCTATAAAGTAGATAAAGCAAGATCCAGTCAGTATGGAGGATCAGGAATTGGACTTTCTATAGTGAAAGCTATTTCAAAATTGTATAATGAAGAGTGTGGACTTATAAATCATAAAAATGGTGTTGAATTTTATTTTACCTTTGACAAGGGATAGCATTAGAACGCATAATAAGTCTATGATGATATTGAATTTTATTGATTTTAATGATAAGATAATGAATGATATTGTTCAATTTAAAGGAAAGAATATGAAAAACAAAAAAATTACGGCAATTATTATGATTTTGCTAACTTCTTTTTTCTTTACAGGCTGCGGAACTAAGCTTGTAAAATTAAAAAAAGGAGAAGAAGAAGCTGCAATTTCTTATGCTTCAAGTGTTGTAGCAAAATATAATAAAAATCAGGACAAAGGATATATAAAAAAAGCTTATAAGAAATCTTCATCTAAAAAAGGCGAAAAAAAGAAAGACTCAAACAAAAAGGATGATAATTCACAAAATAGTACAGTAAAAGACAACGATTCTCCTTCATTGAGCGATGTACTTTCCGTAAAAGGAGTTACATTTACAGGAAAGTCTTTTGAAGTTATGGATGAGTATAAGAATAGCGACAAGTCCTTTGTAGCTCCATTAAAGCCGAAAGAAGGAAAATCCTATTTAGTATATAAAGTATCAGCAAAAAATACTACAGGAGCGGATATAAATGTAGATTTATTATCTCAAAATTATATATACTTCTTAAAGGTGAATGGAAGCAATCCTGTACAGAATGAGATTACTATACTTTTAAATGACTTGTCTACATATAAAGGTACAGTCAAAGCGGGAGAAGAGCAGGAACTAGTTCTTCTGTTTCAATTTGATAAAGGTAAGCTAAAAGATATAAAAGAAAAATCACTTGAAATAAAGAAAAATGATAAAACTGTCAAAATTAATCTTTAAAAATTAGGGAGGAGATAAATATGGACACAAACATACTGCTTGAATCTGGAACCAATGAGCTAGAGGTGCTGGAGTTTACTGTATCAAATATTCACTATGGAATAAATGTAGCTAAGGTTTTGGAAATTATGCCTTATGAAGAGGTTACTCCTATACCAAATTCACATCCTTTTGTAGAAGGTATATTTATGCCGAGAGATACTATTATTTCTGTTATAAATCTTAAAAAATGCTTAGGATATGAAACTGATAAAAATGATAAAGAAGGACTTTTATTTATTACTAACTTTAATAATTTAAATACGGCATTTCATGTGGATTCGGTTCAAGGAATTCATAGAGTGTCATGGGAAGACATTAATTCTCCAGACTCAACAATTAATTCAAGTAATGGAGGAGGTTCTGCAACAGGAGTACTTAAGTATGAAGATAGGCTTATAGTTATTCTTGATTTTGAAAAGATTGTTGCAGAGATTAATAAAGAAACATCTCTTAAAGTATCAGAACTTGATAATTATGAATCAAAAGATAAAAGTAATTCTCCTATTATAGTTGCTGAAGATTCAAAGATGCTTATGAAGATGATAAGAGACAGCCTTGAAAAAGCAGGATATACTAATCTTATTATCAACTATAATGGAAAAGAAGCTTGGGATAAGATTACAAAGTTCAAAGAAGAAGGAGATGTACTTGATAAAGTCCATTGCATTATTACCGATATTGAAATGCCTCAGATGGATGGACATAGATTGTGTAAGCTTGTAAAGAGCGACGACGAGTTAAAACATATACCTGTTATAATATTCTCTTCTCTAATAAATTCTGATGTTAGAAAGAAGGGAGAGTCAGTAGGAGCTGATGAGCAGCTCACCAAACCGGAAATAGGAAAGCTTGTTCATGCTGTAGACAGGTTAGTAAAAGAGTATGAAGATAAGCGTAATGAAAAGGAAAATTCCGAGAAGTAAAAACTAGCTTTTAAATTTTATTTTCATAGTATAACTTAACTTTATTGGAGGAAAATGCCTTGCCGAATCAAGAAGATTATTTAGATAATTTATTGGGATCAATAGAGGATGTAAGAACTCATAGCTCTAATGAAGCTAAAAAAACCGAAGATAAAAGTAAAAAGAATAATATGGACAGAAGGGCAATAAGTCCTAAAGATGATTTTTTGGAGGCATCAGGACTTAGCAAATATGAACCTGTAAAAATAGAAAGACAAAATTTAAAGATGGCACTATCTCAAGATGATTTTATAAAAAAATTTGAAGATGATATTGAAAATGATGAAGACAGTGACAAATTTCTTCAGGAATTTGAAGAAGAACTGTATGAAGATGAGTCTAATGGTAAAAAGATTGACGAAGACGCTATATTAAATGATATAGGTGAAAGTCATGTAAATAAAGAAGGAATAGAAAAAGACTTAGAAAAGGACTCTAAAAAAGAAGTAAAAGAGCATGCAGAAGAAAAAGACGCTTCTGAAGATGATTTACTTGATTTTGAAAATGATAGTGACAAAAAAATAAGCAAAGATAATTCAAATAATTTAGAACATGAAGAAAAAAAAGACGATTCAAAGAATGAAAACAGGGATGATGAGGCACTACAGGGCGATATAAAAGGCGGAATAATAGGCGGCGAATCCGATATCATTTTAGATGCTAAAAAGAAGAAAAAAGCTGAAAAGAATAAGGAAAGGGATTCCTTAAAGAGTAATGAATCAAATATAAATAATGCAACTGCCTTAAATAATCAAAAATTATCACCTGAAGATGAATTACTATTAGATGATGATGAGAATAGAAATGGAAATACCGAAAAAAAAGCCAAAAAGATATCTGAAGATGTAGAAAATAATAAAGATTCAAGTACAAGAAAGAGTGAAGCTGATAACAAAAAGGAAGCAAATGAACTTTCTGTAGATGATATATTTAATAATGCAAAAGATGTTATGTCCGGTGAAAGTTTAGAAGAAAACTCACAAGATGATTCAAAAGATAGCAAAATAAATGATAAAAAAAATGCAGACAAAGCTAACGAGGACTTCTTGCAGGATGATTATAAATCAGACGAACTTGATAAAAAAGATAAAGCTGAAGATGAAGAAGAAAGTATTTTGCTTGACGATGAGAATGAAGATAAAAAAGAGGGAGACAATTCTGATCTTCGTTCAATGCTTAATAATTCCGATGATTCAGGATTAAGTGAAATATCTGATCTTTTAGATGCAGATGCAGATGGAGATAATTTAGAAGATTCAGAAGATGTTTTTAAAAAATCCGAACTCGGTGCAGATTCCGCTACAAATATAGAAGGTAGTGATGAGTTAGTTTCGGAAGATGAGCTAGGGGAAGATAAAGGAAAAAAATCATCATTCTTTGCGGCACTTTTAAATAAATTAAAAAAGAAAAAGAATAAAGATAAGAAACTTGTTATAAAAAAGGATGCAAAAGTTGATTTAGCAAAGGAAAATGAACAAATTTTAAAAGATATGCAAAATGAAGATGACAAGTTAGATGAAATGGATGATGACGGAACTGGAATTTTAGCAAAGTTCTTTAAGGTTACTCAGGATAAAATAAAAGCAGCTAAGGAAAAGAGAGCTGAGAAAAAGAAGAATGCTCCTAAAAAAGAGAAAAAGCCTAAGAAAGAGAAGAAAAAGAAACCAAAGCCAGTAGATAATTCACCATTTATAAAGGTTAAGTATATAGTTATGAATTTACTACTAGCAATTTCTATAATTTTAGCTATTGTTATAGGAAATAATTCTCTTGTAGTTATGCGTGCAAAAAAAGATGCGAGTGATTATTTTGCAAAAGGAAAGTATAATGAAGCACTTATGGCACTTTCAGTAAAGAAGAGCTATAAAGATAAAAAAATGAATGACCTTTATGAAAAAACATTTTTACTTGCTGATTTACAAAATAAAATATATAGATATCAAAGCTTTATGAAAGTTAAAAAGTATGATTTTGCTTTGAATGAACTTATAATGGCTGTAGGAAGAACTGAAGATAATAAAAAATTGGCAAAGAGTCTCGGAGTGAAAAAGCAGTATGACAATGAAACAGACAAATTTGTATCGGAGGCTGCAAGTAGGTTTTCTCTTACTAAAAAAGATGTACTTAGAATATATAGATCTTCAAATAGAGCTAAGTATACCGATAAATTGAATGAAGTGCTTCATAAGATGAAAAAGAAATAATTTGTTATGTCAAAGATAGATAATGACTGGCTTGTAGTATTACAGAACGAATTCAAAAAAAAATATTATAGAGATTTATATCAAAAGGTATTATATGAATATGAACATTTTACGATATATCCTAAGAAGGAAGATTTATTTAATGCATTTCATGTAACACCATATAAAGATGTAAAGGTTGTAATTTTAGGTCAGGATCCATATTTTAATGAAGGGCAGGCACACGGGATGTGCTTTTCTGTGAAGCCGGGAGTTAAAATTCCCCCTTCTCTTATGAATATTTATAAGGAATTAAACTTAGAATTAGGGCTTAAAATTCCAAATAACGGGTATCTTATGAAGTGGGCAAAGCAAGGAGTATTTTTACTTAATACAGTTTTAACAGTAAGAAAGGGGCAACCTAATTCGCATAAAGATATAGGATGGATTAATTTTACTGATGCAGTAATAGAATCACTTAATAAAATTGATAGGCCCGTTGTATTTTTACTTTGGGGTAATAATGCCAAAGAAAAAAAGAAATTTTTAAATAATAAAAAGCATTTGGTCTTGGAAGCTTCGCATCCTAGTCCATTTGCAGCAAATAGAGGATTTTTTAACTGTAATCATTTTAAGCTTGCTAATGAATTTCTAGAAAAAAATAATATACAAGGTATTGATTGGCAGATTGATGACATTTAAAAGATTATATGTTATAATATAACTTGAAATATCTATATAACAATATTAAAGATAATATTAGAAAATATAAAAGGAAGGAAGTGGGGATATGTCAGGTCTCAATATAAAAAATCCAAATTGGAATGGTTGGACTTCATCGTCAATACACTCGCTTTTTTCAGGTTTTAATACATCGGGAGTAAGCAGTCTTTCGTCTATTGCGGGAGATTTTTCCGAAATTAAGAATGGTTCATATGGAAGGCTTGTAAGAGCTTACTATGATAAAATTGAAAAGCCTTTAAAGAATCAAAAAAAGAGCAGTGTAAGCAACTTAAAAAAAGATGTAAATGTCGACAATGCGAAGAAAGAATTAAAGGAAAAGAATTCAGAAAAAGTCGATAAAAATATTCTTAAAGAACAGAAGAAAGTTTCTGTTGATGCTGGAAAGCTTCAAAGAGCGGGAATTGCACTTACAGGAGAAAAATCCAATATAGAAATGTCTGCTTTTAAAAAGTCATATGTTCGAGGAGAAGACGGAGTATGGGGATATGATTATGATAAAGATAAGATATATAAAGCAGTAGAAAAGTTTGCTGACTCTTATAATAAAGTGATTGATTCTTCAGATAAATTGCAAACAGGTGAAGCTGATAAGTACGTTTCAAATATGCTTAATATTACTAGAAAGAACGCTGACGAACTTGAAAAGATTGGAGTTCATGTAGGACCTAATTCTAAGATAAAAGTAGATAAGGATGCAATTCTTAAAGGAGATGCGTCAAAGATTAGAGAGTTGTTTTCAGGCGACAAAGGATTTGCAAAGAAGATTGCAAAAGAGTCCGAGAAATTACAGAAGAGCTTTTCTATTGATAAGAAATCATATAACTATAAAGGAAAGTACAATGTTAATAATAATTTAAACGATTTGTTTTCGTCTATAATTTAAAAGCTGTGACTTTTTTGTAGATTAAGTAGAGTTTTAATTTATTATAGCTTACGTACTACTTTAAATTTTTATAATTTGAATATTATTTTGATTTTATATAGACATATAAAAAACATTCTCCGATTATCGAAGTAAATAAAATAAAGGCAAAAGATGATATTAAATGAAATGAGAATTTTCATTTAGTATCATTTTTGTATTTTTATATATTTGTATATATAATTGGGTAAATATGTTACTACTTTTACACTATGACAGGATAGTGATCACTGTATATGGAGTGCTGCTCAATATTTATTTTTTGAGTTAGAGCAATTTTCCATATAGTGTTTGAATAAGCTTCTAAAGAAAAATTATATTTTTCAAGGCTATTAAGATTTTCAACATCTTTTTTTACATTTAAAATTATAGGTACACTTGATTTTTCTTGTATAAAATCAAGTAAATCGGAAGAAATTTTTCTAAAACCTAAAATATGTATGAAATATGGAAAAGAATCACTTTTAAATTTAGCACGTTTAAAAGTATCATCATCTATAGATAAGAGAAATCTTATCATAAGTCTTGAAATATTGGTGTATGTTCTATTCTTTGTCTTTATAATATCAATAAAATCAGTAGGATTTTTATATTTTGAAATTAAATTATATATTCTTCTTTCAATATCATTTCTAGGCTCAGTTTTAAAGAAATAATTTATTATGGATAAATGAAGCATGGAAGAAAAATCGTTCCAAGATAAATACATATTATTTTCTATAAGATAAGAAATTTCTTTAAAACATTCTTTAGGAAAGACTGACGATAGTTCTGTTAGAGTCTTATCATTCACTAGAAAGTTTTTTTCACTTAATTTTAGCTTTTCATTTTCTAAGATAAATTTTCTTATTGATTCCGCAGAAAGAGATAAATCATTTTCATGATAATTTCCATTTTCTCTTTTTATAATATGATAACTTATATTTAAAGAATATTTTTTTATAGCCTTTATATATTCTATTGCAAGAATGGAGTTCGGAGATTTTAAAAATTCTATATCTTCATCTTTAAATAAAAATTCTTCTTTTAATGCTGAAAATAAAGATTTAGGATATGAAAATCCTTTTAATAAGTAAGCTGTAAGCTTTTCTTTAAAAGATGAGGTTTCATTAAGAAGAATATTGGAAATTTTTTCAAGCAATTCGATATCATCGGTTTCAGCTCCAAAAACTATATCAGTTACTATTCCAATATTTTTTATTGTTTTAATTGCACCTTCAGAAAAATCTTCAGCGGAAGAAATTGCAGAAAGAACAGATAAATTGATAATAGCATCATATCCTGCTAATAATGCAAGTTTTGTCCTTTCATATTTTGAAAAAAAAGCCGGTTCTCCTCTTTGGACAAAATCAGGGCTCATAATAGAAATTGTAAAATCGGATTTTAATTTTTCTTTTGCATAATTTAAAGGTAAAAGATGTCCCTTATGAAATGGGTTAAATTCTGATATTACGGCGGTTACTTTCATTTAGCTTTCCTTTCTTTTAAATTATAGTATAATTATACAAAAGATATTTTATATCACAAGAAAATATACAATATTGTGCGATAAATATTGACAATATATTAGAAGCTTGTATAATTAGAAAAGTATGGATTGGAGAAGAATGTGCTGATTGATATAGAGAGAGCACTGAAAGAAATCGGATATAAGAAGGTTTTTAATGTCTCTTATGACGATTTAATAGTAAAAAATCACAATAGTGATTTTAAAGCAAAACCGTTTTCATTTAGTATTTCAGTTGAAAATAAATCAGGGAATGCGTTGGAAATTTTTTCGGATTTCGTTGTAGCATTTGATACTGTATGTGATCGATGCTTAACTGATACTGAGATTAAGCTTCCGATTTTGATAGAAGAAGAGTTACGACTCGTGAATCATACAATTGATTATGACGATGATAATGCACCTTTTATTGAAGGTGAATATCTCGATACAGATAAGCTTCTCCATGAATGGATTCTACTTAATATGCCGTCGAAAGTTTTATGTAGCAATGATTGTAAAGGGATTTGTTATAAATGCGGTAAGAATCTTAATATAGGTGACTGTGGATGTGACAGAACTTCCACAAGTTTACAGATGGAGAAATTTAAAGAAATATTCGACAAATTTAAGGAGGTGTAGACGATGTCAATTTGCCCAAAGAATAAATCATCAAAGGGAAGAAGAGACAGAAGAAGAGCTAATTGGAAGATGAGTGCTCCTACTTTAGTTCGTTGCAGCAAATGTGGTTCACTTATGATGCCACACAGAGTTTGCAAAAACTGTGGTTCTTATAATAAGAGAGTTATAGTTTCTAAAAATGATGATGAAAATTAAAATTTGAAGCTTTTAAAGAGACCTCCGTGCTTACGGAGGTCTTTTTTACTTTACTATAATATGAATTTATAGTATATTTTTATAAGGTTTATGTATTTGATATAAATTTTTGAAATTAATTTAATTAAGAAAGGAAGAATCAAACTATATTTTATAATTTGATTTATATATGATATGAGTGAAATTGTAAAAGTTGCCTTGGATTGTATGGGCGGAGATAATGCTCCCGGTGAAATTGTAAAAGGCGGAGTAGAAGCTGTGAATTCATCTGAAAACATTGAAGTCATGCTTTATGGCGACAGTGAAAAAATAAAGGAGTCTTTAAAGGGACTTACATATGATGAAAATAGAATAAGTATCCATAATACTACGGAAGTCATAGGAACAGCTGAGCATCCAGTAACTTCCATTACAACAAAGAAAGATTCTTCACTTGTAAGAGCACTTAAAGCAGTAAAAGAAAAAGAAGCAGATGCATTTGTTTCTGCAGGAAATTCAGGCGCTATTCTTGCAGGAGGGCAACTTATCGTAGGAAGACTTAAAGGAGTAAAGAGAGCTCCTTTTGCACCGATTATTCCGACAGAAAAAGGACCTGCACTTTTATTGGATGCAGGAGCAAATGTGGATTGTAGACCTGAATGTATGATTCAATTTGCAATAATGGGATCCATATATATGCAATCAGTTTTAGGGAGAAAACCGAAAGTCGGAATTTTAAATATAGGAGCTGAAGAAGAAAAAGGGAATGCTCTTGTAAAGGAAAGTTTTCCTCTTCTTAAGAGTTGTGATAAAATTGATTTTATAGGAAGCGTCGAAGCAAGAGATGTAGTTTTCGGTAAAGCCGATGTAATAGTTTGTGAAGCGTTTGCAGGGAATGTGGTCCTTAAAATGTTTGAAGGAACTGCGAGTTTATTTTTAAAACTTATAAAAAGAGCATTTAAAAGTAGCTTTAGATCAAAAATAGGAGCTGCACTTTCAGTTTCGGCATTAAAAAAAGAACTTAAATCATATGATACGTCGGATTTAGGAGGAGCTATGATGCTAGGGCTTAGAGGCCTTGTCGTAAAAGTTCATGGAAATGCCAAAAAAACTGAAATTAAAAATGCAATTATGCAATGTATAGATTTTAAAAAACAGAATATACTTTCAAATATAGAAAAAGAATTATAAAGGAGTACAATATGGAATTTGATATTTTAAAAAAAAGCATAGCGGATGTTTTATCTGTAGATCCAAATGAAATAACTATGGATTCAACTTTTGAAGAAGATTTGGGAGCCGATTCGCTTGACTTATATCAGATACTTTTGGATGTGCAGGATCAACTTGATTTTACAGTAGATGAGAAAAAAGCTGTTAATGTAAAAACTGTAAAAGATGCTATGGATTTAATCATGAGTGCAAAAAAAGATTGATTATCATTCTTAATTTGCCCTTTCCCAAAAGGAAAGGGTGATTTTTTGCATTTATAGAATAGAATGGAGCTTTTATGGACGATTTAAAAGAACTTGAAGACAGGATAGGATATAATTTTAAAAATACAAATTTATTAAAAAAGGCAGTTACGCACAGTTCCTATGCAAATATTAATAGACTTCCTGAGCATTCTGATAATGAACGTCTTGAATTTTTAGGCGATGCTGTGCTTGAACTTATATCCAGTGAATTTTTATATAAAAAGTTTCCTGATTACGATGAGGGTAGACTTAGTAAGATAAGAGCGGGTCTTGTATGTGAACCTACATTATCCTATTGTACTGAGGAAATTGATTTAGAAAAATATATACTATTAAGTGCAGGTGAAGAAAAAACAGGCGGTAGAAATAGAAAATCAATAAAATCAGATGCAATGGAAGCTGTAATAGGTGCTATATATTTAGATGGAGGATTCTTAGCTGCTAAAAATTTTGTTTTTAAATTTATTCTTACAGATATCGAAAATAAAATAAAATATCATGATTGTAAAACCTCTTTACAGGAAATTGTTCAGGCAATGCATAACGAAAAATTAACTTATGAACTTGTAAAAGAAGAAGGACCGGATCATGATAAAATATTTTATATAGAAGCAAGAATTGGAGATAAAGTGATCGGTACCGGTAAAGGCAATTCAAAAAAGAGAGCCGAACAGGAAGCCGCTTTTATGGGAATAAAATTCTTTGAAAATAAAAATAAAGGTTAATTTATGTATTTAAGAAGTATTGAAATGCAAGGATTTAAATCCTTTGCAAACAAAATAGTTTTGGATTTTCATAACGGAATTACGGGTATCGTAGGTCCAAATGGTAGTGGCAAAAGTAATGTAGCTGATGCTGTAAGATGGGTCCTAGGAGAGCAGAGTGCAAAGCAGCTTAGAGGCCAGAATATGCAGGATGTTATTTTTGCAGGTACAGAAAATAGAAGACCTTTGGGCTTTGCATATGTGTCAATAACACTTGATAATTCCGACCATGTACTTCCTATAGAATATAACGAAGTTACTGTATCTAGACGAGTGTATAGATCCGGTGAAAGTGAATATTTAATAAATAAGTCCCCATGCAGATTAAAGGATGTACAGGAGCTTTTTTATGATACTGGAATAGGCAAGGAAGGATATTCTATCATAGGGCAGGGTCAGATTGATAAAATTTTAAGCGGAAAACCGGAAGATAGACGAGAACTTTTTGATGAAGCGGCAGGAATTGTTAAATATAAAAAAAGAAAAGAAGCTGCAGAGAAAAAACTTGATTCTGAAAGAGCTAATTTACTTAGGATAGATGATATTTTAAGCGAACTTGAAAATAGAGTTTTACCATTAAAAGAGCAGAGTGATAAAGCAAAAAAATATTTATCATTAAAAGAAAATTTGAAGCAACTTGAACTTGCTTTATTTATAAAAGATAATCAAAACCTTTCGGAAGAAAAGGATAAGATTTCTAAAAATATGGAAATTGTACATAACGAATATGAGAAAAGACAGAACGAGCTTGAAGAAATAAAAAAGCAGAATATAGATTTAGAAACTGGAATTAAGGATTATGAAATTAAAATTGAAGAAATAAGAAATGAAGAAAACAAGTTTATTGATGAAAAAAATGAAATTGAAAAAGAAATTTCCATTTTGAAAGAAAAAATAAATAATTCAAAGGAAAACGAAGACAGAGTTTTAAAAAGAATTAAAGAATTTGATGAAGAAAAGAAAACTAAGGAAGACGCAAGAGAAAATACTTTAAAAGAAAATGAAAATGTAGAAAAAGGACTTAATGAAATAAGAGAAAATCTAAAAAAATATATTGATAAAAAGGTTTCTATTGAAAATAAGATAAGCGATATAGATAAGAAAATTAATACCTTTAGTGAAAGAATTATAGAGATATTAAATGAAAATACTTCATATAAGCAAGAAGAGCAAAAATATATTACGATGAAGGAGCAGGCAGAACTTACACAAAATAAAATTAAAGAAAGACTTCTTAAACAGAAAAGTGATAAAGAAGAACTTTTAAATATAAAAAAGGAAAAGGGAAATAATCTAAATGAAATACAAAAAGAATATAAAAAATGTTCCGAAAAGACAAAAGAGTTGGAGCAGAAAATTCTTCATTTTGAAATAAAAAAAAGAGAAAGCGATAATTCCTTAAAAGATATTTTGTTAAAAATCGGTCGAACAGAAAACACTTTGGAAGTGCTTTCGAGTATGGAAGAGAGATACGAAGGTTATTTAAATAGTGTAAAGACAGTGATGGAATATAAAAATAGAGAGCCTAAAATTTTGGGAGTAGTTTCGGATCTTATTACAGTAGATAGAAAGTATGAAATAGCAATTGAAACTGCACTGGGAGGAAGCATCCAAAATATCGTTACGGAAGATGAAGATATAGCAAAGAAGATGATTTCAATTTTAAAAGAGAAAAGAGCAGGGCGTGCTACATTTTTACCGCTTACTTCTGTAAAACTTTCGTCAGTAAATTTTAATAATGCATATTTAAACGAAAAAGGAGTTATAGGAGCTGCAGCTACTCTTACACAGACTGATAGAAAATTTTTAAATATAATAAATTATCTTTTAGGTAGAATCATAGTTATTGATACAATGGATAATGCTGTAAAATTTGCTAAAAAATATAAATATAAAGAGCATATAGTAACGCTTGAAGGTGAGTATTTAAGACCTGGCGGATCTCTTACAGGAGGTGCATTTAAGAATAGAAATAATCTTTTAGGTAGAAGTATAAAAATAGAGACACTTCGAAAAGAGCTTAAAGAACTTTCTGAAAAGAAAAAGCAAAATGAGCACGACCTTTCTGAGCTTGATACTGCTTTAACTTTAAATAAGGAGGACCTTAGTGCTTTAAAAGATGAGGAAAAAGAACTTCTTGTAAAATTCAATACAGCAAAGATTGAGTATGAACAATCTGATAAGAACTTAAGTCTTTCTAATGAAAGAGAATTAATTGATTTAAGCAATCAGGAAAAAATTGAAAAAGAATTAAATGATTTGGAGGACACAAGAAAGAAAGCAAAGGAGAATATTGATAATCTTTTTTCTGAGGAAAAAGAAATTAAGAAAAATATTGAAGTTTTAAAAGCTGAGAAAGAAAAAGTATTAGAAGAATCTCCAGATGTAGCGGAAAAAGTCTCCGCTATAAGAATTGATGAATCAAAGGCAATTCAGAAGAAAGTCTTTATTGAAGAAAATTTAGATAGAATTTCAAAAGAAATTGAGAAAATTGAAAATTCTATAGAAGAACTTAAAAGCGAAAATGAAGATAGAGATAAAAAGAAAGATGAACGATTAAGAAAAATAGATGCTTTTAAAAAGAGAATTGGAGAAATTGAAAAAGAAAAGGATAATCTTTTAGGAAAGAGAAATCTTGCTATAACAAATAAAGATGAAATGGAAAAGAACTATAAAGGCTCTTTTGAAAGACGAGCTGACATTTCAGACAGAATCAATGCTCTTTCAAGAGATCTTGAAAGATTAAAAGAGCGAGATGAAAAAATCACTGAAGAAATTGACAGTCATACAGATTACATTTGGAATGAATATGAGCTTACGCTTAGAATGGCGAAAGAAACTGTTGAAGAAAAACTTTTATCCAAAAATTCTCTAAAGAAAGATATAAATATTATAAAAGAAGATATAAGAGAAATAGGTAATGTAAATGTAAATGCTATTGAAGAATACAAGGAAGTAGGAGAACGATATGAATTTTTGAAGAAACAGCATGATGATATTATGCTTGCCGAAGAGTCTCTTTTAAAGGTTATATCCGATTTGGATAATGGAATGAGAAAGCAATTTGAAGAAAAGTTTAAGGATATACAGCGTGAGTTTGATAAATCGTTTAAACTTTTATTTGGAGGCGGAAAAGGAAGGCTTGAGCTTTTTGAAGGAGAAGATATTCTTCTTACAGGAATTAAAATCATTGCAGAACCTCCCGGGAAAAAACTTATAAATATGATGCAAATGTCCGGAGGAGAAAAAGCTCTTACAGCGATTGCACTTCTTTTTGCAATTCAAACATTAAAGCCTTCACCTTTTTGCCTTTTGGATGAAATTGAAGCGGCACTTGATGATTCAAATGTTTCAAGATTTGCAAAATATTTAAAAAAGCTTTCAAAAAATACGCAGTTTATTGTAATAACACATAGAAGAGGTACGATGAGCTCAGCAGACAGACTTTATGGAATAACTATGCAGGAAAAAGGTGTGTCGGTTCTTGTATCTGTAAATCTTATTGAAAGCAAATTAAATTGATTAATAAAGAAAGCTAGTCGGAGATTATAAATCGATTTCTGATTATAAATTTGGAAAGGGTAAAAATGGGAAATTTTTTTCAAAGACTTTTTGGAGGCCTTCAAAAATCAAGAGAAGGATTTGTAAATGACGTTGATAATGTATTCTTAGGGTATGAAAAAATCGACGATGATTTATATGACGATTTAGAAGAAGTTCTAGTCATGGACGATATGGGTATAAATACTACAGATGATATAATAGATGAACTTAAATCTTATGTAAAAAGAGAAAGAATAAAATCACCTGCCGTGATGAAAGAAAAACTCATTAAGATTATGTCGGATAAGCTTAAAGTACCGGATGATGCTTATGATTTTTTAAATGAAAAAAGCATAATTATGATAGTCGGAATAAATGGAGTCGGTAAAACTACAACAGTAGGAAAGCTTGCAAAAAAATATGAGGATATAGGTAAAAAAGTTATTATAGCAGCAGCAGATACTTATAGAGCAGCTGCAAGAGAACAGCTTACTATTTGGGCTGATAGAGCAGGAGCAGATATCATAGGAAGTGAAATAGGAAGCGATCCTTCGAGTGTTATATATGATGCAATATCTGCTATGAAAAGTAGAAATGCGGATATACTTATAATTGATACAGCAGGGAGACTTCATAATAAGGCGAATCTTATGAATGAACTTTCAAAAATGAATCGAATTATTTTAAATAATGCACCGTCATTAAAGAAGGAAACATTTGTTGTTTTAGATGCTACAACTGGACAAAATGCGATATCTCAGGCAAAAGAATTTTCGGAAGTTACTGATATAACGGGAATTGTTTTAACAAAGATGGATGGAACTGCTAAAGGAGGAATTATTTTTTCTGTAGCAAAGGAAATAAATTGTCCGGTAAAATATATAGGTGTTGGAGAAGCGGCGGAAGACCTTGAAAAATTCAATTCTGAAGAATTTTCAAAAGCATTGTTCGGATAAAAGTTTAAGCTAGTATAGGATTACATGGATAATATTAATAAAAATAGTTAATTTACTTTGATAAAATATAAATATTAAGCTGTAAAGAAAAATACTTGACTATAAAGTGTTTTTACTTTATACTGTGAGAGTGGTTTTTATGGAAGATAAAATAAAACAAGGTAATTTATATGAATTTTATGGTGAACTTTTAAATCCTCATCAAAAAAAGATTTATGAGGATTACGTTCTTAATGATTTATCTCTTGGAGAAATTGCTGAAAATGAAGGCATTACAAGACAAGGGGTGCATGATTTAGTAAAAAGAGCAACCATTACTATGGAGAATTACGAAAGAAAATTACTTGTAATGAAAAAGTTTTATTCCATAAGGGAGAAACTTTTAACAATGAAAAATCTTTTAAAAAAAGAAAACATCAATAAAGAAGCCCTAATTTCTTTAATAAATGAGATAGATGGAGAACTATAATGGCATTTGAAGGATTAACCGAAAAATTTCAGGCGGTATTTAAGAGCCTTCGTGGAAAAGGAAGACTTAAAGAAGCTGACATAAAGGCATCTTTAAAAGAAGTAAAGCTTGCTCTTCTTGAAGCGGACGTTAATTTTAAAGTCGTTAAGAACTTTATCTCAGATATTCAGGAAAAATCTTTAGGTCAAGATGTTTTAAATGGCCTTAACCCTGCACAGCAGGTTATAAAGATAGTAAATGAAGAAATGGTAAGTCTTTTGGGAAGTGAAAAGACAGATCTTAGATTTGCTGAAGGTCAGGACATTACAATCATAATGCTTGTAGGACTTCAAGGTGCAGGTAAAACTACAACAGCAGCAAAACTTGCAGAAAAGCTTGTAAAAAAAAGTAAGAATCCTTTGCTTGTCCCTATGGATATATATAGACCAGCTGCTAAAGAACAGCTTGTTATAAATGCAAAAAAAATTGAGGTCGATGTATTTGATTCAGATATGAATAATACTGTACTTGACATAGCAAAGAAAGCTGTAGCTCAGGCAAAGAAAAATGGTAATAAAGTAGTTATCATGGATACTGCAGGTCGTCTTCATATCGATGATGATATGATGAACGAACTTAAAGAGATAAAAGAAAATTTATCTGTTACTGATACAATTCTTGTTGTTGATGCTATGACAGGTCAGGATGCTGTTAATGTTTCAAAAGCATTTAATGAAAGTCTTCATCTTGACGGAGTTATATTAACAAAGCTTGATGGTGATACAAGAGGCGGTGCAGCACTATCCATAAAAGCCGTAACTAATATTCCTATTCTTTATGCAGGAATGGGAGAAAAATTTTCAGACTTCGAGCCATTTTACCCGGATAGAATGGCATCAAGAATCCTTGGAATGGGAGATATTTTATCTTTAATAGAGAAAGTTGAAAAGAATATTGATAAAGAAAAGGCTTTGGAACTTTCTAAAAAGATGAATAAAAAAGCTGATTTTGATTTTGATGACTATCTTGTGTCTATGGATCAAATGAAAAAACTTGGAGGAATAGGAAGTCTTTTAGGAATGATTCCAGGACTTTCGGGTTCTAAAGCAGAGCAAATCAAAAATTTAATTGATGATAAAAAGCTTACAAATATTAAAGCGATAATAGAGTCAATGACGATTGAAGAGAGAAGAAACCCAAAACTTATGAATCCTAGTAGAAAGATAAGGCTTTCCAAAGGAAGTGGAGTCGATATGGCAGAAGTTAATCGTTTTATAAAGCAGTTTAACGAATCAAGAAAAATGATGAAAAAAATGCCGGGTATGATGAAAAGAAAGGGGAAAGGCGGATTTCGTTTTCCTTTCTGATATAGATTTTGTAAATTATTAAATTTAAGGAGGAATAAAATGGCAGTAAAAATTCGTTTAAAGAGAATGGGACAAAAGAAAGCACCTTTTTACAGAATAATCGTTGCTGATTCGAGATCACCAAGAAATGGTCGTTTCATTGAGGAAATAGGAACATATGATCCAAAGAAAGATCCGAGCGTATATAATCTTAATGAAGAAGCTGCAAAGAAGTGGATTTCTAACGGTGCAAAACCTACTGAAACAGTTCAAAAGATACTTAAACTTTCCGGAATAATTAAATAATTAACTTAACGGAAAGGGAGGAATCTTATGAAAGAACTCGTAGAGTTTATTGCAAAATCCTTAGTTGATTCACCTTCTGAAGTTACGGTTACACAAAGAGAAGAAGGAAAAAATATTTTTGTAAAGCTTCATGTTGCATCAAGCGATATGGGAAAAGTAATTGGTAAAAAGGGCAGAATAGCAAAAGCTATCAGAACTGTTGTAAAATCTGCAGCACAAAAGAGTGATAAAAAAATTATTGTTGATATTGAGGATTAATTATTTTATATTATTGAGGCAGTTTTCCTGCCTCTTTTTTAAAGATAGGAGTTTTTTTGGAAGAAAAACTTAGAATTGGAATTATTGGGAAAGCTCAAGGTTTAAAAGGTGAAATAAGAATTTATCCTACTACAAATGTCTTTTCTGATTTTTTAGATTTAAAAAATGTTTTTGTAAAAAAAGAAAATGAAAATATCTATAAAGCTTTTACCATAAAAAGTGCAAGAATTTCTAAAGATTTTTGCGTAGTTAAGTTTGAGGAAATCGAAGACAGAACTCAGGCAAAATTTTTAACTGGAAAAGAAGTTTATGTAGATAGAAAAGATGCTCCTAAACTTTCAAAAGATGAATTCTACTATAAAGATATTATAGGATGTGAAGTTTTTAGTGATGACGGCAGAAATTTAGGCACAATTAAAGAAATATACGAAACTGGAGCGAATGATGTCTATAGAGTTGTAGGAGAAAAAGAAATCCTTATTCCTGCAATAAAAGATGTTATACAAAAAGTTGATATTTCACATAAAAAGATTAAAGTTCATTTGCTTAAGGGATTGGAGGATATTAATAATTGAAATTTGATATACTTACTCTTTTCCCTGAAATGGTGCAATCAGGTCTTAATGATAGTATATTAAAAAGAGCGATAGAAAATAACATCATAAGTATAAATACTGTCAACATAAGAAATTTTACTAATGATAAGCACGGTCATGTCGATGATTATCCTTATGGCGGCGGAGCCGGGATGATAATGCAGGCACAACCTATATATGATGCATATATGGATATCGTAAAACATTCAGGTGAGAATTTTAATAACAATTTGGATAATAATGACATGATATCTGATAAAAAAATCAGAACCGTGTATGTAACTCCCCAAGGTAAAACATTTAATCAAAGTATGGCTCATGATTTTGCAAAAGAAGAGGAAATTATAATTCTTTGCGGACATTATGAGGGCGTTGATGAAAGAGTTATTGAGAAAATCGTTACTGATAGAGTTTCTATAGGAGATTATGTCCTTACAGGAGGAGAACTTGCTGCTATGGTTATTGTTGATTCTGTTTCACGTCTTGTACAGGGTGTACTTCATAATGATAATTCAAGTAGTGATGAATCTTTTGAAAATGGACTTTTAGAATATCCTCAGTATTCAAGGCCTTCTATATGGAATGGTAAAGAAGTCCCTGAGATTCTTTTATCAGGAGATCATAAAAAAGTGGATGAGTGGAGACGCAAGATGTCGCTTCTTCGTACTAAGAAATATAGACCGGATTTATTCAGTAAATATGATCTCTCCGAAAAAGATAAAAAACTTCTTGAAAACTGATTGATTATATAGTAAAATACCATATGTTGTAATTTTATAGTTTGGCGGTCCTCTGTTACGAAAGGGTATTAAGAACGTCTGAAACAAGGAGAAAGAAATGAGTGCAGATAAGATTATAAGAGAAATTGAAGATGGAGAATTAAAATCTGATATAGCAGATTTTAATGTAGGTGATACAATTAAAGTTCACAACAAAATTCGTGAAGGAAATAGAGAAAGAATTCAGGTATTTGAAGGCATCGTTCTTAAGAGACAGGGAGCTTCAAATCGTGAAACATTTACAGTAAGAAAGATTTCAAGCGGTGTAGGTGTGGAAAAGACATGGCCTTTACATAGCCCTAATGTTGAAAAAATTGAAGTAGTTCGTAAAGGTAAAGCTAGAAGAGCTAAGCTTAATTACCTTAGAAATCGTGTCGGTAAGAAAGCAAAAGTTAAAGAAGTTCTTGGATAATGCAATTCGATTTGGAGGCGGTCACGGGGCGTGGCTGCCTTTTTTTATACTGCATATAATTTGATACGGAGTATATATGAAAAAAATTCAAATAAAAAAAATAAGAATTATTCCAGAAAGAAGAAAAGATTCACTAGATTTTAATAGAAGAAGAAAAAAATTTGATTTTCTTAAACTAAGACATCGTTTGATTTTTTTACTTGAAATTTTACTTGTTATATTACTTTCATATTTTTTGGCTCGTTCTTTCGGAATCAGAGTACAAAACGTAGGTCCTTCAATGGAAAGTACTATTTCTGATGGGAATTATCTTCTTACAGACAGAATAATATATAAAATAAAAAAGCCGTCTTACAATGATATTATTGTATTTAAACCCAAAAATTCAAATACTAATATTTCTATAAAAAGAGTGATTGCTCTTCCAAACGACACTGTTCAGATAAAGGGAGGAATAATTTATGTCAATAATAAAATGAGGCAAGAGCTTTTAAAGGTTGACGAAATTAGAGATCCGGGACTTGCTGAAGAAAAAGTAAAACTCAAGAAAGATGAGTATTTTGTTTTGGGAGATAATAGAAATAATAGCGAAGATTCAAGACTTTTCAGCATTGGAAATATAAAAAAAAGTGATATTATAGGAAAAGTGTGGTTTAACTTAAATTTTAAACACATAGGAATATTATAAAGAATATTATGAAGAATATTATGAAGAATATTATGAAGAATATTTTGAATATAAATAATAAATAATTAATAATTATAAATGTAAAAACTATATATAATAAAAGGAAAACAGGTATCAGCCGTATGGAAAATAAAAATAACAATAATGAGAAATCAAACCTTAACTGGTATCCGGGTCACATGGAAAAGGCAAAAAGGAATATTCTTGATGATTTAAAACTTGTCGATTTGATAATTGAAATTGTGGATGCAAGAATTCCTTATTCAAGTTCAAATCCGCTTATAAGTGAAATCACTAAAAACAAAAGAAGAGTTTTGGTTATTAATAAAATTGATTTGGCAGATGATAGAGTAACTGATGAGTGGATAGATTTTTATAAAAAAAATGATTTAATATATTTACCTATAAGTGCTTTAAATAAAGGAACTAAGAATACAATTGTAAAGATATCAAAAGAAGCTTGTAAAGATAAGATTGAAAGAGATAAAAAAAGAGGTCTTAGAAATAGAAAATTAAAAGCTATGATAGTAGGAATTCCGAATGTTGGAAAGTCTACCTTGATAAATACTCTTGTAGGAAAAGCGTCCGCAAAGACAGGAAATAAGCCAGGAGTTACGAAAGGTCGGCAATGGATTCATGCAAGTAATGAATTAGATTTTTTGGATACGCCGGGAGTTTTGTGGCCTAAATTTGACAATAAAAAAATAGCTGAAAATCTGGCAATTACGGGTGCTATAAAAAATGAACTTTTACCTTTTTTGGATTTGGCGGATTTACTTATTAAAAAATTAAATTTATACTATGAAGGTACTCTTCAAAAAAGATATAATATTGAATATGGTATGGAAACCTTTGAAATTTTAAAAAAGATAGCAAGAGATAGAGGATATCTTTTAAGTCAAGGCAAAGAAAATATAGATAAAGCAGCTGAGATTTTAATACAGGATTATAGAATAGGAAAGCTCGGAAGAGTGTCATTGGAAAGACCTATAGATTTTTTTGATTAAAGGGAAATAAAATGCTTAATGATAATGACGATTATAAAAATGGTTATTTAGAAGATATAAGTGATGATTATAAATTAGGATATATAGATGAAAAAGAAGAACCTAAAAAAGATAAGGCTATTACTTATGAAGAAGAAATTGAGAAGAGAGAGCAGAAACGAAAAGATGGTATATTTTTCATATTTTATATAATATTTCTTTTATGTATAGCGTTCCTTATAGTAAAATTTGTCGGGCAAAGAAGTATTATAATAGGCTCTTCAATGAATAATACATTAAGAAATAAAGATAATGTAATAATTGATAAAATAACATATAAATTATCAAAGCCGAAAAGATTTGAAATTATAATTTTCCCGGATAAACGTAATAAATCCGTTTCTTATGTGAAAAGAATCATAGGACTTCCGGGTGAAACTATAAATATTGATAAAAGTGGAAATATTTATATTAATGGGAAACTTCTTAAAGAAAATTATGGAAAAGATATAATAATTGATCCGGGAAGAGCAATAAAACCTATAACTCTTGCAAAAGATGAGTATTTTGTTATGGGAGATAATAGAAATAATAGTGAAGATTCAAGATTTAATCTTATTGGAAATGTTCACAGACGTAATATTGTAGGAAGAGTTATTTTTAGATTTTATCCATTTAATCAGATGAGAGGTTTACTTCCGTAAAGAAGTAGGTTTTATAAATAGTATGACAAAAGAAGAAAGACTTAATAGAGAAATAAAAAGAACTGAAAAAGCAATGGCTTTTGATAAGGAATACATGGATGAATATGAGTATGTTTGCGGAATTGACGAGGTAGGAAGAGGTCCCCTTGCAGGTCCTGTAATGGCGGCAGCAGTAATCCTTCCTAAAAATTGTGATATATTATATATAAATGATTCCAAAAAGCTTTCTCCTAAAAAGAGAGAAGAGATGGCAAAAAAGATTGAGGAAATTGCTATTTCTATAGGTTATGGAGTAATTGATGAAAAAATTATAGATGAAATAAATATATTAAATGCGACAAAACGTGCAATGAAGATAGCAATAGAAAATTTGTCTGTAAAACCTGATTTTTGTTTAATTGATTCTGTAAAACTTGATAATGTAAGTATATCGCAAAAAAGTTTTACTAAGGGTGATGAAAAGTCTATGAGCATTGCCGCTGCAAGTATTGTTGCTAAAGTAAAAAGGGATAAATATATGGTGGAAATTTCTAAAAAATATCCCGAATATAACTTTGAAAAAAACAAAGGTTATGGAACAAAAGAGCATATTTATATGTTAAAAAAGTACGGATATTCCGATATACATAGAAAGACATTTTTAAAATTCCTTTCAGAATAGTTAAATAAATATTTTTTTAACTAAATAAAGGGATTTTATTTAGGAGAAAAATATGCATATACAGGATTTCATAGAAAAATTTAAAGGACAACTTCCTGCAAATAATAATGCTATAGGAAAATCAAAAATAAGTTCAAATAGCATAACATCTGAAAGTGCTTTAGGAAATACAGGAGATGTTTTCGAAGGTACTATAAAAGAAATAAAAGGGAATAAGGTTACTATTATGCTTCCCGACGGTAAAACTATAGATGCACGTCTAGAGGCTGATATAAATCTTTCAGAGGGAAATTCTTTCTTCTTTCAAGTAAAGTCTAATGACGGAAATACTATAGAAATTGTTCCATATAAAAATTCAGAAATTGATAATCCGATTATTCAAAATGCAATAAAAGATGCAGGGCTTTTACTTAATGATAAGAGTATTGAACTTGTAAATTCTCTTATGGAAGAAGGGCTTTCTATAGGGAGCGAAAATCTTTCAAGGTTTGGAAGAATTTTAGCAAAATATCCTAACATTGATGTAACTACGCTTATTAAAATGGATGAATTTCATCTGGATATAACTCCAGAAAATATTGATAATTTTATAAGATTTAAAGAGCAAAATAATGCCATTTTAAATGACGGAAAAGAATTTTTAAATAATATATCAAAAGAACTTGAAAAAATGAATATAAATAAAGACGATGCCGTAAATATTATGAAAAATATGATTGAAAGCATTACTGAAAATGATATAGCTTTTGGAAATGAAGAAAATATATTTTCTGAAACTGAAAATAGAACTCTTTCTGAAACTGAAAATGTAACGATTTCTGAAGCTGAAAATGGAAAAAAATCTGCTATAAATGAAAATGAAAGTGACATTGAAATTTTTGGAGAAAAAGCGGATAAAAGCAGTAATAATGCTGTAAGTGAAGAAAATGCTATAGAAGAAGTATCAGAATCTGTAAAAAATGTAGTAAAAGAAAAAGCTGTAGATGATATTACATCCTCTTTAACTTATAAAGCTGAAGATAGCGTTAAAAATATAAATTGGCAGGAAAATGAAAATATAATAAGTGGATTAAAAATTAAAGATACAAATGAATTAAATTCTGAAAACTCAGTATTTAATCTAAGAGATGAGATTTTAAAAGATATCAATAATCCGGAAATTAAAGATGAATTATACACATTTTTTAATAAAGATGGAAATTTAAAAAGCAATATAAGTGAAAAAGATATTTTAAATATCTTAAATGAACTATTAAAAAATGATTCATCTGTAGGGAAAAATGATTTTCTTAAACTTTATTCTAATAAAGGAGTGGAAAAGCTTTTAAACGATTTATTATCAAAATCATGGTCGATTTTGCCTAAAGAAGTATCTGAAAAAGATGCTATTAAAAAGCTCTATGATAATATAAATAAATCACTAGATAATATAATAAGTAAAATGGAAGATACTATAGGTAATAAAAATCCGATAAATGAAATGGCAAATAATATCAAGAATTCAATAGAGTTTATGAATCAGATGAATAATATGTATTCTTATGTTCAGCTACCGCTTCGTATGATGAAAGAGAGTGCGACAGGCGATTTATATGTTTATTCAGATAAAAGAAAACCAAAGAGTAAAAATGATGAATTTTCGGCATTTCTTCATCTTTCACTTAAACATTTGGGAAATACTGACATTTCAATTAAAATGCAAAGAAAGAATGTAAATATAGATTTTTCTGTTGAAAGTAAGGAAATCTATGATTTATTAAATCAAAATATAAATATGCTTGATGAAAGGCTTATAAAAAAAGGTTATATTCCGAATACGAAAGTCACTACGGAAGCAAAAAGCGAAAATTTTGTAGAAAAATTGTTAGGAGAAGAAAAAAATAAAAAGGAATCCAAGATCAAGAGATATTCTTTTGATGTAAGAGCATAAATGTAATAACTGTGATAATTTAAGATTTTGTATAAGTAATATTTAGAATACTGATTTAGAATACTGATTTAGAATACTGATTTAGAATACTGATTTATAAAAATTTAATGATATTTTTGTAATGAATAATTTTTTAGTATAATAGGAGAAAGGGTTGAAAGTTAAATCACAAAATAAAGCAAAAGGGGATTATTACGAAAATTTAGCCGGAGTTTTCCTTGAAAAGGAAATGAAGTATAATATAATTTCAAAGAAATTTAGAGGAAAAATCGGAGAAATTGATATAATAGCAAAAGATGAGGATTATCTAGTATTTATTGAAGTAAAATATCGAAAGAATACAATGTTTGGCTATCCAGAGGAAGCTGTTGATAAAAGAAAGCAAAATAAGATAAGACTTACTGCAAATGAATTTTTGAAAAGATATGGTATAAAAGAGGATACGAATATAAGATTTGATGTAGTATCTGTTCTAAAAAATCAAATAAAAGTTATAAAAAATGCTTTTTAATTTTTAGAGGAAGTATGAACGAAAAAAAAGATCAAACTAAAGAATTTGATAAAGATAAAACTGCAGTTGCACTTTCGTATGAACCGGGAGATGAAGCTCCTAAGATTTTAGCAGCAGGGAAAGGACAAATTGCAGAAAGAATTATAAAAGAAGCAAAAGAAAACGATGTTCCTTTTTATGAAGATAAAAAGCTTGCTTTAGCTTTGTCAAAACTTGAGATAGGAGATACGATACCTCCCGAATTGTATGATGTTGTGGCGGAAATTTTGGTATTTGTAGATAAAATGGATAATTTGAAATCAAAGCTAAAGTAATGAAGTGATTTATATTATCAAGTAAATTTTAGATTAAAATTTAAAGATGACTACGATTATATATAGAAATGAGAAATTAAATGGGAAAACCAATAGTTGCAATTGTGGGAAGACCAAACGTAGGAAAATCCACACTTTTTAATACTTTGTCAGGTGAAAGAATATCTATAGTTTCAGATACACCGGGTGTTACACGAGACAGAATCTATTCAGATGTTACATGGCTTGATAAAACGTTTACAATTATAGATACAGGTGGAATTGAACCTGATACTGATGATATTATTCTAGAAGAAATGAGAAATCAAGCTGTTATAGCTATGGAAAGTGCGGATATAATAATTTTCCTTGTAGATTTAAAGAGCGGTCTTGTAGAATCAGATAGAACTGTGTGTGATATGTTAAGAAGAAGCAAAAAGCCGATTCTTTTGGTAGTAAATAAAGTAGACGATTTTAATAAATATAAGGATGATGTCTATGAATTTTATAATTTAGGAATAGGAGAACCGATTCCTATATCAGCCTCGGGTAAAATTGGACTTGGGGATATGCTTGAAAAACTCTCAGAAAATTTTCCTAAGAATTCAAATGAAGATGAGGATAATGAAATTCCTAAGATTGCAATTATAGGAAAGCCTAATGTAGGAAAATCTTCTCTTGTAAACTATCTTTCAGGAGAAAAAAGATCTATTGTTTCTGATATTCCCGGAACTACAAGAGATGCAATTGATACAAAAGTAAGATATAATAACAAGGATTATATTTTTATAGATACGGCAGGACTTAGAAGAAAATCAAAAATAAAAGAAGTTCTTGAAAGATATAGTATTGTAAGAGCTGTAGCTGCAGTTGAAAAGTCTGATGTTGTCATTATTATGATAGATGCAACTGAAGGGATAACGGAGCAGGATGCAAAAATTGCAGGAATTGCACACGAACGGGGAAAAGCTATAATAATTGCAGTAAACAAGTGGGATGCTGTTGAAAAAGATAATAATACTATGAATGATATGATAAAGAAGATTCGCTTTACTCTAAGTTTTATGTCTTATGCTCTTATAATATTTATTTCTGTAAAAACTGGTCAAAGAACGGGTCAGATTTTCTCAAGCATAGATAAGGTAGTTGAAAATAATAGCCAGAGACTTCAGACAGGAATTTTAAATGAAATTATTGCAGAAGCCGTGGCAATGCAGCAGCCTCCTATGGATAAAGGAAAGAGACTTAGGATTTTTTATGCTACTCAGGTATCTGTAAAGCCGCCTACATTTGTATTATTTGTAAATTATAAGAAACTTATGCATTTTTCTTATGTAAGATATCTAGAAAATAAATTAAGAGAAGCTTTCGGGTTTGAAGGTACAGCAATACATTTTATAACTAGAGAAAGAGAAGGAGAAAAGTGATGTATCGTTTATTTTCCGCTCTTATAGGATATTTATTTGGAAATTTTCTATTCGGATATTTTTATTGTAAATTACACAATGTAGATATAAGAACAAAAGGAAGCGGCAATGTTGGTGCTACAAATACGGTAAGAGTTATGGGAGTACTTCCCGGAATTTTGACTTTACTTTCAGATTGTTTTAAAGTATGTCTTGCGGCTTTGGCATCCTATCTTATTTTTACTAAATTGGGATGCGAAAAAGATTATGTTAATCTTTTAAAAGTGTATGCATCAGCTGGAGCAATTATAGGTCATGATTTTCCTTTTATTTTAAAAGGGAAAGGTGGCAAAGGAATTGCATCAAGCCTTGCGTTTACATGTATTGTGCTTCCTAAAGCCGTACCTATTTCCGTAAGCATATTTATAGTTACATTGTTAATAACGAAGTATGTATCACTTTCTTCGATATTTGCTGCAATATCTATATGTGTTCATGCCGTAGTTTTTTATATCATAGGTTTGTTAACTTATACTAAAAAGTATAATTATGAAGTTTTAATCATAGTAGCGGTATTATCGGCACTCGCTATATATCTGCATAAAGGAAATATAAAAAGACTTTTAAATGGAACTGAGAATAAACTTTCATTTCATAAAGATAAGGAGGAATAATGGCTAAAATATCTGTTTTGGGAGCAGGAAGTTGGGGAATGGCAATTTCTATTTTACTTACGAAAAATGGCCATGATGTCACAATTTGGTCTTTTAGTAAGGAAGAAGAAGAAAAGCTAAAAAAGACAAGAGAAAATGAAAACAGATTACCTGGAGTAATTTTACCTGATAGTGTAGAAATTACATCCGACGATAAAAAGGCAGTATATGGAGCAGATTTAGTAGTTGTTGCAGTACCTTCAATAGCGACAAGATCAACTGCAGAAAGATTTGCAGTGTTACTTAAGGGTAAGAGAGTTGTTACTTTGACAAAAGGCATTGAAGAAAAAACTCTTAAAATTCAAACTGAAATTTTAGAAGAATTCTTAGGACATGATACTAAAATTGCAGTTCTTTCAGGGCCAAGTCATGCGGAAGAAGTTGCAATCCTTCAGCCTACAGTTGTAGTTGTAGGATCAAAAGATAAAGAACTTGCAAAATATTGTCAGGAAATATTTATGAATGAAGTTTTTAGAGTTTATATAAGTCCTGATGTAGTAGGAATTGAAATAGGAGCATCATTAAAGAATGTAATAGCACTTGCTGCAGGTATGTCTGATGGACTAGGCTTTGGAGATAATGCTAAAGCTGCACTTATTACTAGAGGAATAAAAGAAATATCAAATCTTGCTATAAAAATGGGTGGAAAAGCTGAGACACTTTCGGGACTTTCAGGAATTGGTGATTTAATAGTAACATGTGAAAGCCACCACAGTAGAAATAGAAATGCGGGATTTTACATAGGTCAAGGTATGACTGCAAAAGAAGCTATGGATAAGGTATCTATGGTAGTTGAAGGAGTGTATTCAGCAAAGGCTGCAAAAGCTTTAGGAGAAAAATACAACTTGGAACTTCCGATAATTGATGCCGTAAATAGAGTCCTATTTGAAGATGCATCACCTCGAAAAGAGGTTATTGATCTTATGAATAGAGAAAAGAAAAGCGAAATAAGCGAAGGTGAATGGAAATAATTTATGAATAGTGAACATATAAGAATAAAATATCATTCAAAAGAGATTGAAAAGCTTCGTTATATTGAAGGAAAATCAGACTGGATAGATCTTAGAGTTGCAGAAAATGTAATACTAAAAAAAGGAGATTTTAAACTCATTGACATGGGAATTTCATTAGAACTTCCGAAGGGTTACGAGATGCTTCTTGTAGCAAGAAGCTCAACATTTAAAAATTTTGGACTTATTCAGACGAATGCATTGGGAGTTATTGACGAAAGCTACTCGGGAGATGATGATCATATAATGATGCCGGTTTATGCAACACGAGATACGAAATTATCTATAAATGATAGAATTTGTCAATTTAGAATTATAAAGCATCAGCCTGAAATTATATTTGATGAAGTTGATTTCTTGAATAAAAAATCTCGAGGGGGATTCGGATCAACAGGAGTTAGATAATTAAATTATGATAATACTTGTAAGTCTCCTACTTAATGTATGGAGACTTTTTAACAGGAGATTTTATGTCTGAAAAAAAAGTTTATAACGACAGCAGCATTTCCATTTTGGAGGGACTTTTAGCCGTAAGAGTTAGACCTGGAATGTACATAGGTTCAACATCTAGAAAAGGGCTTAATCATTTAATTTATGAGATAGTCGATAATTCGGTGGATGAACATTTAGCAGGAGAATGTGATACTATTTATGTCACATTAAAAAAGGACGGCTCTTGTACCATAAAGGATAATGGTAGGGGGATTCCCGTTGAAAATAAAAAATTTAAGATACCGGCAGAACGTGTAGTTCTTACAACACTTCATGCCGGAGGTAAATTTAATAATAATGCATATAAAACAAGTGGAGGACTTCATGGAGTAGGATCCTCGGTAGTTAATGCTTTGTCAAAATATATGGATGTAAAAATCATGAGAGATGGAAATATTTATCATGATTATTTTGAACAGGGAAAACCTGCCCTTTCACTTATTGATAATGCACTTCCAATAATCGGAAAAACTAAGGAGAGAGGAACGGAAATTAACTTTTTACCGGATCCTGAAATTTTTGAAAGAACAGATTTTAAAGAAGATGAGATAAAAAGCAGACTTCATGAAACTGCATATTTAAATCCAAATCTTACAATTATTTATAAAGACGAAAGAGGAGAAATTCCTGAAGAATTAACATATAAAGAGCCGGAAGGAATAAAGGGATTTGTAAAAGATCTTACTGGTATTTCAGAAAGTGTAACACCTATTATTTATTACAAGGGAGAAAGTGAAAATATTTCTGTTGAAGTTGCATTTCAATATATAAATGAGTTTCACGAAAATATTTTGGGATTTTGTAATAATATTTATAATGCCGAAGGTGGAACTCATATTACAGGCTTTAAGACAACATTGACAACTATTTTAAATGCTTATGCAAGAGAAATAGGTGTCCTTAAAGAAAAGGACAATAATTTTACGGGAGCAGATTTAAGAAATGGTCTTATAGCTGTAATTTCTATAAAGCATCCGTCCCCTAGGTTTGAAGGTCAGACTAAGACTAAGCTTGACAATCCTGATGCAGGGAAAGCTACAGGAAAAGTTACAAGCAGCGAAATTCAGCTATATTTTGACAGAAATCTTTCTGTATTAAAATCTGTTTTAAGCTGTGCTGAAAAGGCAGCAAAGATAAGAAAGACAGAAGAAAAAGCAAAAACTAATCTATTAACTAAGACTAAATTTTCATTTGATTCAAATGGAAAGCTTTCAAACTGCGAAAGTAGAGATAGTAAAAAATGTGAAATTTTTATAGTTGAGGGAGATTCGGCAGGAGGCTCAGCAAAGACAGCAAGAGATAGAATGTATCAAGCTATACTTCCCATAAGGGGAAAAATTTTAAATGTCGAAAAAGCGAGTATCGATAAAGTTTTAAAGAACGCTGAAATAAAAACTATGATAAATGCTTTTGGCTGCGGATTTTCCGAAGGATATGGAAACGACTTCGATATAAGTAAACTTAGGTATGATAAAATTGTAATCATGACTGATGCAGATGTTGATGGTTCACATATAGCAACTCTTCTTCTTACTCTTTTTTACAGATTTATGCCGGACCTTATATATGAAGGACATGTATATATTGCTATGCCTCCTTTGTATAAAGTTATGCCGAAAAAAGGAGAAGAAGAATATCTTTATGACGATAAAGCTCTTGAAAAATATAGAAAAAAAGCTAAAAGTGAATTTACACTTCAGCGTTATAAAGGACTTGGTGAAATGGATGCAAAGCAGCTTTGGGAAACAACGTTAAATCCTAAAACTAGAGTTTTAAAACGTGTAACTATTGATGACGGAAAGATGGCTTCAAAAGTAACAGAAATGCTTATGGGTACTGACGTTTTACCGAGAAAGAAATTTATTCATGACAATGCTGATATAGCAATTTTAGACATTTAATTATAATTTTGTCACAGCAATTTTATGCTATATAATTAATTAAAAAGAGAGGACAATTTATGGCAACTCCTGAGAGAATAATTCAAACTGAATATTCCGATGAAATGCAAAAATCATATATAGATTATGCAATGAGTGTAATTGTATCCAGAGCTCTTCCGGACATAAGAGACGGACTTAAGCCTGTGCAGAGAAGAACTTTATATGATATGTACGAACTTTCTATAAGGTCAGATAAACCATATAGAAAATCTGCTCGTATTGTAGGAGATACAATGGGTAAATTTCATCCGCATGGCGATAGCTCAATATACGAATCTTTGGTTGTAATGTCTCAGGACTTTAAAAAGAGTGTTCCTTTGATAGACGGACATGGAAACTTCGGATCAATCGAGGGAGATACCGCCGCAGCAATGCGTTATACTGAAGCCAGACTTTTTCCTATTACAGAAGATGCATTTTTAGAAGATCTTGATAAGGATGTAGTAGATTTTGTTCCTAATTTCGATGAAACAGAAAAAGAGCCTTCAGTTCTTCCTGTAAAGATTCCAAATTTACTCATAAATGGTGCTGAAGGAATTGCTGTTGGTATGGCAACGTCAATTCCTCCTCATAATGTAGGTGAAGTAATCGACGGTCTTATCGCATATATGAAAAATCCTGAAATTAATACCTATGAAATGATGAAAATTATAAAAGGACCGGATTTTCCTACAGGAGGAATTGTTGCAAATAAAGATGAACTTTTAAATATTTATTCTATAGGAGAAGGGAAAATAAGAATTAGAGGAAAAGTTGCTTACGAAAAAGGGAAAAATGGACGTCAAAATTTAGTTGTAACAGAAATTCCATATACGATGATAGGCCTTAATATAGGAAAATTTTTAAATGATGTATATTCACTAGTTGAAAATAGAGTTACAAGTGACATTACTGATATTTCAAACCAGTCAGCAAAAGAAGGAATAAGAATTGTAATTGAGCTAAAAAAGGGTGCTGATGCAACTAATATAGAAAATCTCCTTTATAAAAAAACAAGACTTGAAGATACATTTTCCGTAAATATGCTTTCTGTAGTAGACAATAGACCTGAGACTTTGGGGCTTATTCCAATTTTAAGAAAAACGTCTGATTTTCAGTTTGAACTTTGTAAAAGAAAATATGAATATCTTTTACAAAAAGAAAGAGGAAAAAAAGAAATTCAGGAAGGCCTTATAAAAGCCTGCGATGTAATAGATTTAATTATCGAAATAATTAGAGGAAGTAAAGATAGAAAAATGGTCAAGGAATGCCTTGTAAATGGTGTTGTAGATGGCATAAAATTTAAAAAAGAAGAATCAAAAAAAGATGCACGGATTCTTTTATTTACTGAAAAGCAGGCAGATGCAATTCTTGATATGAGACTTTACAAACTTATAGGTCTTGAAATTGATGCATTAAGAAAAGAATATCTTAAAACTTTAAGAAATATACAGAACTTTAACGAGATTTTAAGTGATAGAGGTGTAATGGCAAAAACCATTATTGATGAACTTTTAGAACTTAAGAAAAAATATACTAAAGAAAGAAAAACCAAAATCTGTAATTTGGATGAGCCTGAAGTTATAGAAGAAGCTATAAAAGAAGAATATGTCTATGTTTTATTTGATAGATTCTTTTATGCAAAGGTTATAGATACTGCTACATTTGAACGAAATAAAGAAACTTTAGGAAATGAATTTAAGTACATTATTAAGTGTAAAAATACGGACACAATAACTTTATTTACAAATAAAGGAAATATGCATCTTGTAAAAGCTGCAGATATCCCTATCGGGAAATTACGAGATAAGGGAAAGCCGATTGACAATATAAGTAATTTTGACAGTGAAAAGGAAGACATTCTTCACATAGATACTATAGAAGGTTTAAGGGATAAAAAGCTATTATTTGGAACAAAAAATAATTTTATAAAGATAGTTTCCGGAAGTCTTTTTGATGTAACTAAAAAAACTACAGCTTCAACAAAACTTATTGATGATGAACTTTTAATAGTTTCTATAATAGAAGATAATGACAGCATTGTAATATGTTCTGATAAAAATTATTTTTTGAGATTTATGGCATCGGATGTTCCGGAGCAGAAAAAGCAGGCAAAAGGCGTTAGAGGAATGAATGTAGGAAAAAATGAAAAGATACTTTCGTATTACATTTTAAAAGAAGATGAAGTTAAAGTCATAAAGGTAGGAAAAGAAAGCATTCATCTTGAAAGAATGCATATAGCGTCAAGGAGTAATAGAGGAACAAAAAAATAAAGGATACTAACTAAAATCAAATCTTTTAATGCTATGAAAATTTATTTTTTATTGCAATTAAATAAATTAAAATAAAAAATAATATAAAATATGAAAAAAGTAGTAAATGGGAGATAAATAGAGATATATCTATAAAAATATAAGATTATAATAGATATTTTCATTATATGAGCCTTGCAAACTTATGACAATAAAACTAATATAATCATTGTTGGTTAGCACTCTTAATAATTGAGTGCTAACAATAAAGATAATTAAAAGGAGGCATTTTATGAAATTAGTACCACTATCTGATAGAGTTGTTTTACAACAGTGTAAAGCGGAAGAGACAACTAAGTCAGGAATTATTTTAACTACAGCATCACAGGAAAAACCACAGGAAGCTATTGTTATAGCTGTAGGACCCGGTGGAAATGTTGATGGAAAAGATATAAAGATGCAGGTTAAAGAAGGCGATAAAGTTATTTATTCGAAATATGCTGGAACTGAGATAAAGCTTGATGGTGAAGAATATATGATAGTAAAGCAAAGTGATATTCTTGCAATCGTAAAATAATTGATAGGAAGGTAGGAATTTTAAATGGCTAAAGATATAAAATATGGAGAAGAAGCTTTAAAATCACTTAAAGCAGGTGTTGATAAGCTTTCAAATACAGTAAGAGTTACACTAGGGCCAAAAGGAAGAAATGTAATTTTGGAGAAATCTTATTCAACACCTCTTATTACAAATGATGGAGTTTCTATTGCAAAAGAGATAGAACTTGAAGATCCTTTTGAAAATATGGGAGCACTTCTTGTAAAGGAAGTTGCAACAAAGACAAATGATATAGCAGGTGACGGAACTACAACAGCAACAGTTCTTGCACAGGCTATGGTTGATGAAGGTGTTAAGAACCTCGCTGCAGGAGCAAATCCTGTTGTACTTAGAAAAGGGATAAAGAAAGCTACAGATTGTGCTGTTGATGCTCTTGTAAAAATGAGTCAGAAAGTAAATGGAAAAGATCAGATTGCAAAAGTTGCTTCAATTTCTGCAGGAAATGAAGAAGTCGGACAAATGGTTGCCGATGCAATGGAAAAAGTTTCAAATGACGGAGTTATTACTGTTCAGGAATCAAAGACAATGCAGACTGAGCTTGACGTTGTAGAAGGTATGCAGTTTGATAGAGGATATTTATCTTCATACATGGTAACTGATACTGACAAAATGGAAGCCGTCCTTGAAGATCCTTATATACTTATTACTGATAAGAAAATTTCAAATATTCAAGAAATTCTCCCTCTTCTTGAAAAGATTGTTCAGTCAGGCTCAAAGCTTTTAATTATTGCAGAAGATGTTGAAGGTGAAGCACTTACTACACTTATCTTAAATAAATTAAGAGGAACATTTAATGTTGTTGCTGTAAAAGCACCTGGATATGGTGACAGAAGAAAAGAGATGCTTCAGGATATTGCAACACTTACAGGTGGTACTGTTATTTCAAGTGAAGTAGGACTTGAACTTAAAGATGCAACTGTTGAACAATTAGGAAAAGCTAAATCCGTAAAAGTAAATAAAGATAATACAATAATTGTTGACGGTGAAGGCAATAAGAAAGATATAGAAGAAAGAATAGCTTCTATAAGAAAGCAGATTGAAGATACAACTTCAGAATTTGATAAAGATAAATTCAAAGAACGTCTTGCAAAACTTTCAGGCGGAGTTGCAGTTATTAAGGTAGGAGCTGCAACAGAAGTTGAAATGAAAGAAGCTAAATTAAGACTTGAAGATGCACTTAATGCAACAAGAGCAGCTGTTGAAGAAGGAATTATAGCAGGAGGCGGTTCTGCTTATATTCATGCTGCAAAAGAGGTTGAAAAACTTGTCAAAAAATTGGAAGGAGACGAAAAGACAGGTGCAACATTAGTCTTTAAAGCACTTTCATCTCCTCTTTATTATATTGCAAAGAATGCAGGACTTGACGGATCTGTTATTGTTAATAAGGTAAAAGAATCTAAAGTTGGAACGGGATTTGACGCTTATGAAAATAAACTTGTAGATATGATTAAAGCAGGAATCCTTGATCCGGTTAAGGTTACAAGAAGTGCACTTCAAAATGCATCTTCAATAGCATCGACACTACTTACAACGGAATCTGCAGTTGCAGATATAAAAGAAGATAAACCTTCTGCTCCTTCAATGCCGCAGCCTGGAATGATGTAATTTTTTTATTTTTTAAGACAGACTTTTTTTATTTGTAAAATTGTGTTAAAATTTCTGACGTGTGTTAATAATTATGTCGTATTGATAACAGCGAGGATGATTATGGAAAGAATTGCAATTCTTACAGATTCAAACAGCGGAATTTCCAAGGAGAATATTTCAGAGCACGAGCTTCTGGGAATTTCATCAAAGGATTTAAAAGATGTTTTTATAGTTCCTATGCCATTTTATATAAATGGTGATATGTATTATGAAAATGTTGATATTACGCAAGATGAGTTTTATAAAAGAATCGATGAACCTGATACAAAGATAACAACGTCAATGCCGGCAATCGGAGATTTAATGGATAGATGGGATGAGCTTCTTAAAAGTTATGATAAAATTTTATATATCCCAATGTCCAGCGGACTTTCAAGTTCTTGTCAGACAGCGATTGCTTTAGCTGAAGATTATGACGGAAAAGTGCTTGTTGCAGATAATCATCGTGTTTCAGTAACTCAGAAGCTTTCTGTATATCAAGCTATTAAGCTGTTAGAAGAGGGTAAGTCTGCTAAGGAGATAAAGGATTTTCTTGAAAAGACTAAGTACGAGTCATCTACTTATATAACCGTTGCCACACTTGAATATCTAAAACGTGGCGGAAGACTTACACCTGCCGTTGCAATGCTTGGCAATATCTTAAAGATAAAACCAGTGCTTCAATATCAAGGGGGAAAACTTGATACTTGTGCCGTTGCAAGGACTATGAAACAGGCTAAGAAAAAGATGATGGCAGTAATAAATAAAGATTTAAATGAAAAATTCTTTGATTCTTCAGCAAAGGACTGCGTTATATCAATATCGCATACCAATGCAATTTCTGAGGCGGAAATTTTTAAGAACGAAATTTTGGAGGAATTTCCAAATCAGAATATCATAATTGATCCGCTTCCACTAAGCGTGGCTTGTCATATAGGCCCCGGTTCTTTAGCAGTTACGGCATCATCAAGACACAATTTATAATTGGTTATTTATTAGAGGAGGAAAGAATGGTTACAGCAGTAGTCGGAGCAAATTGGGGAGACGAAGGTAAGGGAAAAATTACCGATACCCTCGCAAATGAAGCTGATATAGTTATAAGATTTCAAGGCGGAGCAAACGCAGGACATACTATAATTAATAATTATGGCAGATTTGCCCTTCACATGGTGCCTTCAGGAATATTCCACTCGAATATATTAAATATTATAGGAAATGGAGTTGCACTTGATATTCCTAAATTCGTAGCAGAAATTGATTCTATCGTTAAAAAAGGCGTTCCGACTCCTAATATTATAGTTTCAGACAGATGTCAGGTAGTTATGCCTTATCATATTTTGTTTGATCAATGTGAAGAAGAAAGACTTGGAAAGAAATCTTTCGGATCTACAAAATGCGGAATAGCTCCATTTTTCTCAGATAAATATGCAAAAATCGGTTTCCAAATAAATGAAATTATGGATGACGATTATTTAAAAGATAAATTATCACAAGTTCTTTCAATTAAAAATGTTATTTTAACAAACCTTTATCATAAGGATCCTATAAAGCTTGAAGAACTTATGGAAACTATTCATAAGTATAGAGATATGATAAAGCCTTATGTAAAAGACACATCAAAGATTTTATATGATGCAATTAAAGAAGGAAAGAAGATTCTTCTGGAAGGGCAGCTCGGAACACTTAAAGATCCGGATCATGGAATTTATCCTATGGTTACATCATCATCAACTCTTGCAGCTTATGGTGCAATTGGAGCGGGAATTCCTCCTTACGAAATTAAGAAAATAGTTACTGTAAGTAAAGCATATTCATCGGCGGTAGGTGCAGGTGTATTTGTAACAGAAATCTTCGGAAAAGAAGGGGATGAGCTTAGAAACCGTGGAGGTGACATAGGAGAATTCGGAGCTACAACAGGTCGCCCGAGAAGAATTGGTTGGTATGACTGTGTTGCTTCAAAATATGGATGTAGACTTCAAGGAGCTACTGATGTAGCACTTACAGTTCTTGATATTTTAGGCTATAGAGATGAGATTCCTGTATGTACGGGATATGAAATTGACGGAAAAGTTACAGATGAATTTCCGGTAAGTCTTAAAGCTGAAAAAGCAAAACCTGTATATGAATACTTAAAAGGTTGGAAATGTGATATAAGGGGAATTAAAAAGTATGAAGATCTTCCTGAAAATTGCAGAAAATATGTAGAATTTATTGAAAAGCATATAGGATTTCCTATTACGATGATAAGTAATGGACCTAACAGAGAAGATATTATTTATAGAAAATCTCCGTTAAAATAATATTAAAAAAGAAAATATTATAGATATAAGTGATTTTTAAATTATAAAAAATAATATTGAAATATAAGAAAATTGGCATTAGTAAAATTACTAATGCCAATTTTTAATGCTTTTTAATTTATAAAATAAAGCTATTATATTTTGATTAATATAAGATTTTTTTATCTTTTATCTGAAAAATTTTCTTCAGTTTTCATTGATTTAGCTTTATCTTTTTTTCCTTTATTTCCCGAAATTCTTATAAATATTCCTAAAATCCATAAAAGGCATGGGATAAATATTGTAAGAGCAAGTGAAATTTTAAAGAAAATAAGTGACTTTGAATCGTCAAAAAATGCAGCAAACAATGTCATTACATACATGAGTGCAAGTACAAATATACTTACCAAAGCCAAAAAATGTTTAACTCTTTTCAAAATAATACCTCTTTCAATTTATATAAATATAATTATACTTAATTTGTACTTTCATGTATAGTAATATAGACATTAATACTAAAACATAGTATGATTTACTAATTAAACAGGTTTTATAGGAGATAAATATGAGCTTAATAGAAGAGTGGAGACAGCAGGTTTATAACATAGCAACAAATAAAAAACAGATGGAAAAATTTTGGGATAATTATTTCAAAAAAGAAAAAGTCATCTATAAGGACTTATTAAAAGATCCTTCTAAAGAAGTAAAGGGAAAAGTCAAAGATTTAGCTGAAAAATACGAAATGACTGTTCACGAGATGGCAGGATTTTTAGATGGAATAAACGAATCTTTGCTAAAAGCAAATTCTATTGATGATATTACTGAAGATACGGATGTATCTCTTAAATTCGATAATGAAAAATTATATAAAAATATGGTTGAAGCAAAAGCTGACTGGCTTTACAACTTACCTGAGTGGGATAAGATTTTTTCAAAAGAGCAAAGAGATGAGATGTATAAAGAACAGAAAAAAGCTCATACGGTTGTAAATCCTAAAAAGATAGGACGAAATGATTCTTGCCCATGTAACAGCGGTAAGAAATATAAGTTTTGCTGTGGTAAGAATAAATAATTAAATTATATAGCACAAAATATTATAGTTTAAAACTATAATACTTTAAGCATTGTAAAAATAAAACAGTTTCCGATAATATATATTTATAATGCATATTGTCGGAAATTTCTTGACTATCGAGTGAAATGTTTTATAATTAAAACGATGGGCTGGTGAGATTAAGAAATGAGGTGGCTATTTTGTTCGGAAGGAAAAAAGAAACCGTTAAAGATAATAGTGATGTTTTACAAAAAGTTATTTATGATGTAATAAATAATCACAAAAAGAATGATGTTTTTCAAAGAATTGAAAACGGTGCTCCATTTTCAAATGAATTAAATTCTTTAATAGACAGCGTAAATGCAGAAATTAAATATCAACAGTTAAGAACTTCTACAGTAAATGATGCTGTTCATTCTGGTCTTTGGTACATGAAAATCAATGATGATTTTTCAATTGCATACGCAATATGGTCTGATGATTTCAGAAAAATGATAGGATTTAATGATGAAAATGATTTCCCTAATACAGTAGAAGCATGGAGTAATAGGCTTCATCCTGATGATTCAAAATTAACGTTGGATGCTTTTTCAAGCTGTATAAAAGATTTAACTGGAAATACACCTTATGATGTTGATTATAGACTTATGTTGAAGGATAAATCATACAAATGGTTTCACGCCGCAGGAAATGTCGTAAGAAATGAAAATGGGCATCCTGATGAAATTATCGGTGTTTTTGTAGATATCGACGATAAGAAGAAAAAAGATGAGGACTTAGAATATACATTAAAGAAATTTGAGGCTATTGACAGCATATTGTCAGAAGGCTCTTGGAATATGAAGGTTATAGGAGGAGATCCTGTTAATCCTGATAATGAATTCTGGTGGTCAAATACATTTAGAAGTCTTTTAGGATATGAAAACGAAAATGATTTTCCAAACAAATTAAATTCATGGAGCGATAGCTTACATCCGGATGATAAGGAAAGAGTACTTAAAGCTTTTAAGGATCATATTATGGATTATTCAGGTAAAACTCCTTTTGATCTTGAATATAGACTTCGTAAAAAAGACGGAGAATATAGATGGTTTAGAGCAGTAGGAAAAACAATAAGAAAAGATGACGGAGAACCTGTTTTAGTAGCGGGAGCTATCGAAGATATAACAACTAAGAAGAATAAAGAAGAGTTTGATAAAAAAATCAACGGCATGATTAAGAGTCTTTATGATTCAATAGCAGGTATTACTACAGCTATAACAGAGACAACGGAGAAGACTGTTGAGATTGCAGGAGTACAAGAAAAGATTACTGATGCTGCACAGGATACTAAGAATCAGACTGATGAAACACTTAAGTTAACTGATCTTATTATGAATATTTCATCTCAGACAAGTCTTTTGGCTTTAAATGCAAGCATTGAAGCTGCAAGAGCAGGAGAAGCTGGAAAAGGATTTGCTGTTGTAGCTGAAGAAGTAAGTAAACTTGCAAATAATAGTTCCGAGTCTGTAGAAAAGATTACTACGGCACTTGGCGGAATGGAAGATAAGACATCAAATATATTAGAAAAGATTTCTTCAATTAATGATTTGATTCAGAACCAGGCTGCAAATATGCAGGAAATTAATGCTTCCGTTGAAGAAATAAAAGCTATGGCTACTACGATAGAAGATTTGTCAAAGGAACTTTAATTAAATAATAAAAAGCTTTATTAATATTTATTTTTATAGAAAATATTTAAAATGCTGTAAATATTATTAGTAATATTTACAGTATTTTTTAATTTACTATTGACAATTAAAACTTATAATGATAGTATTCTGTTAATTTTATAAAATAAGGGTGGTACCTACTTAAAAATTAACGGTGCCGCCTTTTCTTATAAATTTTTATTAATTTTCTTATATTTTCTTATATTTTTTATAAAAGATTGGAGGACATATGGATAATACTATTAAGAAAGTCGCTTTAGCTTATTCGGGAGGACTTGATACGTCGGTTATTATTCCTTGGCTTAAAGAAAAGTATGGTTGCGAAGTTATTGTAGTTGTTGCAAATGTAGGACAAGTAGGGGAACTTGACGGACTTAAGGAAAGAGCTATAAAAACAGGGGCATCTAAATTCTTTCAGCTCGATTTAGTTGATAAATTTATCGAAGATTATGCTTTTCCTACTTTAAAAGCAGGTGCTAAATATGAAGGTACTTATTTACTTGGTACTGCCATTGCAAGACCTATAATAGCTCAAAAACTTGTTGAAATAGCAAAAAAGGAAGGTTGTGACGCTGTAGCACACGGTGCTACAGGAAAAGGTAATGATCAGATTAGATTTGAAATGACAATCAAACATTTCGCACCTGATATGAAAATTATTGCTCCTTGGAGATTGTGGGATATTAAATCTCGTGATGAAGAGATAGATTATGCTGAAAAATTAAATTTACCTATAAAATTTGATAGAGAAACAACTTATTCAGAAGATTTTAATCTTTGGCATCTTTCTCATGAAGGATTAGATTTGGAAAATCCGTCCGAAATGCCGGATTATGATAATCTTCTAAAATTATGTTCATCACCTTTTAAAGCTCCTGATAAACAAACTGAGATTTCAATTACTTTTGAAAAAGGAATTCCTATAAAAGTAAATGGTAAAACATTAAAGGGAGCAGAAATCGTTTCACTTCTTAATAAATTAGGCGGAGAAAATGGAATAGGTATAGATGATATCGTAGAAAATCGTCTTATTGGAATGAAGAGCCGCGGTGTCTATGAAAATCCGGGCGGAGCAATTTTATATAAAGCCCATAAAATCCTCGAAAATCTCACACTTGACAGTGATACAATGCATTATAAAGAACAGATTGGAATAAAATTTGCAGATCTTGTATATAATGGCAAATGGTTTACTCCATTAAGAGAGTCATTAAGTGCATTTGTAGATAAAACACAAGAAAATGTAACAGGTGAAGTAAAATTAATTTTATACAAAGGAAATATAATACCTGCAGGAGCTACAAGCCCTAACTCATTATACAGTCAGGAAATTGCAACCTTCGATGCGGATAATGTATATGATCATAAGGATGCATCAGGATTTATAAATCTTTATTCTCTTTCTACAGTAGTAAAGGCAAAATTGGAGGGTAAATAATGTACTTGTGGAGCGGACATTTAAAAGATAATTTAGATGAATTTACTCAGAAATTTAATAAGTCTATAGATTTTGATTCCGTATTATATGAAGAGGATATAAAAGGTTCTTTAGCACACATTAAGATGCTTAATAAGATTGGTGTTTTAACGGATGATGAATATGAAATACTTGATAAAAATTTAAAAAGCATTTTTGAAGAAATTTCTTCAGGCAAATTAAAGATTGATATGTCAAAGGAGGACATTCATTCATTTATCGAAGAAGAACTTACTAAAAGAACTGGGTATCTAGGAAAGAAACTTCATACAGGAAGAAGTAGAAATGATCAATGTGCTGTAGATTTAAGACTTTATGCTAAAAAATCATGTAATCTTTTAAAAGACGCTTTGATTAATCTTGAAGAAAATATAATAGAGATTGCAAAAGATAATGTAAATACTGTTATGCCGGGATTTACACATTTTCAGCATGCTCAGATAACAACATTTGCTCATCACATCATGTCGTATGGGCAAATGTTTTATAGAGATATAGAAAGAATTATTGATGCTAAAGATAGAATGGACTTTTGTCCCCTCGGAGCGGGAGCATTATGTACAACATCTTATGATATCGACAGATTCTATACTGCAAAGGAGCTGGAATTTTCAGCCCCTACAGAAAATTCTATGGATTCTGTTTCTGATAGAGATTATGTTGCCGAGATTTTATTTATTGATTCACTTATAATGGCACATCTTTCAAAGCTTTGTGAGGAAATTATTGTTTATTCAAGCCTTGAATTCAGCTTTGTCACTTTAAGTGATTCATATTCAACGGGATCATCCATAATGCCTCAAAAGAAGAATCCAGATATGGCAGAACTTGTAAGAGGAAAGACTGGAAGAGTTTATGGAGATTTATTGGCACTTCTTACGGTTTTAAAAGGAACTCCTCTTACATATAATAAAGATTTTCAGGAAGATAAAGAGCCTTTATTTGATTCTATAAATACTGTATATAATTCTCTTAAAATTATAGCACCGATGCTTAAAGAAATGACTGTAAATAAAGATAGAATGAAAAAATCGGCAAGAAAGGGATTTTTAAATGCTACAGACCTTGCAGATTATCTTGTTACAAAAGGAACGGCTTTTAGAGATGCATATGGTATAGTAGGTAAAATCGTAAACTATGCAAAAGATAAGGGACTTCGTCTTGAAGAAATGAAATTAGATGAATATAAGAAGTTCTCTGAAATTTTTAAAGATGATTTATATGAGTTTATTTCACTTGATTCGTCACTTAATAATAGAAATGCATATGGAGGTCCTGCTCCTTCTTCTGTAAAAGTTCAGATTGAAAACCTAGAGAAGAAAATTTGTAATTTGAAATAATTCCAGTGATTTTTTACTGTATTTTCTTTAATACATGGTTTTACATTGACAATTACTTGACAATTACTTTTTTAAGATATTAAATATTAATTGTATAAATTACACAAAAAGCAATTATTTAATATTATTTTTTGCGTACAAATATACATATATAATAATTTTTAAGGAAAAGGTTAATATATAAAAGAAAGGGAGATTTAATGAGTAAAATAGTTTTAATTGGAGCAAATCATGCGGGCACAGCTTGTGCTAATACCATTTTGGATACTTATAAAGATAATGAAGTTGTAATATTTGATAAATCAGATAATATTTCATTTCTAGGATGTGGAATGGCTTTATGGATTGGAAAACAGATAAAGGGACCTGAAGGATTATTTTATTGCTCAAAAGATGTTTTCGAAAAGAAGGGTGCAACAGTTCATATGGAGACTGTTGTAGAAAGTATTGATTATGACAATAAAATTGTTCATGCAGTTGATAAGAATGGTAAGAAGATTGATGAATCTTATGACAAGTTAATTCTTGCAACAGGCTCAAAACCTATAATTCCTAATATTAAAGGAGTTGAACTTGAGAATATTCAACAAGTTAAGCTTTATCATGACTCTGAGGACGTTATAAATAAAATTGAACATACAAAGATTAATAATGTCGCTGTAATCGGAGGAGGATATATTGGCGTTGAACTTGCAGAAGCTTTTGAACGTCTTAATATTCATACACTTCTTATAGAACAGTCAGACAGAGTTTTAAGCTCATACTATGATAAAGAATTTACAGATCTTATGGAAGAAAATCTTAAGGAGCATAATATCGAACTTCATCTTAATGAGAAAGTTGAAGAGTTTGAAGGAAAAGACGGAAAAGTAAGTAAAGTAGTAACCGATAAGGGCAAATATGATGTAGATATGGTTATCTTATGCTGCGGATTTAAACCAAATACAGCTCTTTATGAAGGAAAATTAGAATTAGGTTCAAAAGGAGCTATTGCAACTGATAAACATCAAAAAACAAGTCTAAAGGATGTATTTGCAGTAGGAGATTGTACAACAATTTATTACAATGCTGTAGATAAAGAAGATTATATAGCACTTGCCTCAAATGCTGTAAGATCCGGTATTGTAGCTGCACATAATGCCTGCGGGACATGCATTGAAGCAAACGGTGTTCAGGGATCCAACGGAATTAAGATTTATGATCTTTGCATGGTATCAACAGGCCTTACTGTAGACACTGCAAAGAAAGCAGGAATAGATGTTCTTCATACAGATTTTGAAGATTTGCAAAAGCCTGCATTTATGGAAAGTAATAATGAAAAAGTAAAGATAAGAATAGTATATGACAAATCGACGAGAGAAATTAAAGGTGCACAAATTGCAAGTAAATATGATATAAGTCTTCTTATACACATGTTCAGTCTTGCTATTCAGGAAAAAGTTACTATTGATAAACTTGCACTTACGGATCTTTTCTTTTTACCGCACTATAATCAAGCGTACAACTACGTAACTATGGCTGCGATAACTGCCAAATAAATTTTAAAAAACAAATTTTTCTATTGTATTAAAGAATTCGGGATACGAAATATTTACGCATTCCGAATTCTTTATTTTTGTGTCGTTATCTGCTACAAGTCCCGCAATAGTGAAAGCCATAGCTATTCTATGATCTGATTTTGTTAGAATTTTTGCCCCTTTAAGGCTTTCTACACCTAAAATCTCAATGTTATCATTATTAATTTTAATTTTTGCTCCCATATTTTTTAAATTCTTATAAATGAGAGAAAGTCTATTCGATTCTTTGTATTTAAGCTCTGATGCTCCTAAAATTTTACTTTTTCCTTCAGATAAAGCCATTAAAACCGATAAAACTGGAATTTCATCAATTAGAAGTGGGATTTCGCTTTCTTTTATTATAGTACTTTTTAAATAAGATGATTTTACCAATATATCTCCTACATCTTCTTCGTTGTATTTTCTTTTATTTAAAATTTTAATGTCTGCATTCATTCTTTTAAGAACATTTAATATTCCTATTCTGGTTTTATTTATTCCTACATTTTTAATAAGAATTTCGCTATTTTTTAGAAGAAGAGATAAAGCTATAAAATAACTTGCTGACGATATATCTGAAGGAATATTTATGTCAGTTCCGTTTAATTTTTCTGTATGGTTTAATGTAATAAGATCATTTTCTTTTTTTATAGAAGCTCCCATACTTTTAAGCATAAGATAAGTATGATTTCTGGATTTAAACTTTTCTTTAACAGATACCGGAAAAGGCGAGTAAAGTCCGAAGAAAAGTATTGAAGACTTTACTTGAGCGGATTTTGTCACGAATATTTCTTTATTTTCGATAAAATTAGGAGGATCTATGATAAGCGGAGCTTTTTTGTTGTCATATTTTGACCTAATAGATGCACCCATTTTAGATAGAGGAATAATAATTCTATCCATAGGGCGATTTATAAGTGAAGAATCTCCAGTAATTTCAGATGAAAAATTCTGACCGCACAAAATTCCCGTTAAAAGTCTCATCGTAGTTCCGCTGTTATTTGAGTTTAGAAGAGGAGGCTTTTTTAAGCCATGTAAGCCTACGCCTTTTATTTTTAATTCATTCTTTGAAATATCAATATTAACTCCGAGATTTCTCATACAATTTATAGTTGAAATTGTATCTTCAGATAAAAGCGGATTTTTAACTGTCACATAATCCTTTGAAATAGAAGAAAGCATAATAGCACGATGTGTAATTGATTTATCAGAGGGAATTTTGATTTCTCCATTGATGGTGTGTTTTGGTGAAATAATCCTATCCATAGTTTCCTCCACAAAAATTTTAATTAATAAAAACAATGTAATAATTTTATATTATAATATTTAAAAATGTAAAATATAAAAATAAAAGAAGATTTATATGAAAAAATATTATGCCATAATATATGTAAAATATAAAAATATCGGGAGATTTATATGAAAAAATACTATGCAGTAAAAAATGGTCGAAACATAGGAATATTTTTATCATGGGAAGAATGTGAAAAGCAAGTAAAAGGATTTAAAGGAGCTAATTATAAAGGATTTAAGACTATTGAAGAAGCGAAAACATATTTAAAAGAAAAAAATATTAAAGGCTCGATTTCTAATTCAGTGTCTTTAAATAAGCCTTCTTTAAATGCTTCACAACATGAAAAAAAAACTTACGCATTATCTGAAGATAATACACTAAATGATTTTGGAGAAGTATATGCATTTATAGACGGTTCATTTAATGATAAAACTAAGATGTACGGTTATGGAGGATTTCTGGTTTCACATGATAAAGAATACATCCTTAAGGGCTCTTTCACAGATAAAGAAGGAGTTATGATGAGAAATGTTGCAGGTGAAATAGAAGGATCAATGGCTGCAGTAAGAAAAGCAAAAGAACTTAATGAAACAAAGCTTATAATATACTATGACTATAAAGGAATTGAAAATTGGGCAACTGGCGAATGGAAAAGAAACAAGAAAAAAACCAAAGAATATTATGATTTTATGAAAAATGCCATGATTAATATGGATATTTCTTTTAGAAAAGTTAAAGCACATAGCAAAATGAAGGAAAATGATAGAGCAGATAAGCTTGCCAAAGAATCAGTGGGAATATAATATTTTGTGTATTGATTTTTTTAGTATGAGGGCTGTTTATAAATATCAATGATTCTTATTGTAAGAAGAAAGATTATTTAGTAGAATTAAATAAGAAATCTGAAACATTGAAGGGAGGACTTTACATGAATGTTTTTACCACAGATAAGATAAGAAATGTAGTTCTTTTAGGCCACGCAGGAGCTGGAAAAACACTTCTGTCAGAATCTATGGCTTTTTTATCAGGAGAAATAGAAAAGCCGGGGACAATTGAAAATGGAAATACAATAAATGATTTTACACATCAGGAGAAAGATAAGAAATGTTCAATTCATACATCATTAATGCCTATTATATGGAATGATGTAAAGATAAATATATTGGATGCACCGGGTGCTTATGGATTTTCGGGAGAGATGGAAGAAGCCGTAGCAGCTGCGGATGCGGCAATAATTGTTGTATCAGGAAAATCTGGAGTTGAAGTAGGAACACTTAAGGCTTGGAATATCTGTGAAAAGTATCATTTACCGAGAATGTTTTATGTAACTCACATGGATATAGATGATGCATCATTTAAGAGCGTTGTGGAAGAGCTTACAGAAAGATATGGTAAAATTATAGCCCCATTCCATTTTCCTATAAGAGAAGATAGAAAATTCGTAGGATATATAAATGTTATATCTTCCAATGCATATAGATTTATTGATAACAATGAAGCAGTGCCTTCAGAAATCCCAGAATATTCTAAAGAAAATTTAAAAACTTATAATGATACTTTAATGGAATCTGTAGCAGAAACGTCTGAAGAATTTATGGACAGATATTTTTCAGGTGATACATTTTCAGAAGATGAAATAAGGTCTACATTAAGAGTGAATGTATTGGAAGGATCTATAATTCCTATTTCTATGGGTTCAAACTATCTTCATCACGGAACTTATACACTTCTTGATGATATTGTAAAATATTTTCCAAGTCCCGATAAGAGGGAATGTACGGGAATTGATGCAGATTCAAACGAAGTATACTATGCAGATTATGATTTTTCATTACCTAAATCTGCTTATGTTTGGAAAACTATGGTAGATCCTTTCATGGGTAAGAATTCATTTATCAAAGTTAATTCAGGAGTTTTAAAAACTGATGATTTACTTTTTAATAAGCATAAGGATAAAGAATTCAAAATTGGAAAGCTTTACACAATGTTCGGTAAGAAGCTTATTGAAGTAAAGGAGCTTCATGCAGGAGATATAGGAGTCTTAAGTAAAATTAATTCTATTGAAACTACGGATTCACTTTCAACAAAGAAAAAGACGATTCTTTATATAAGAACTGCTATAAAAAAACCGTATACATGCATGGCTTATCATGCTAAGAAGAAAGATGATGAAGATAAAGTTGCAGATGCACTTCAAAAGATTATGCAAGAAGATAAGACACTTGAGGTAAAAAATGACAGTGAACTTCATCAGACTTTACTTTATGGAATTTCAAAACAGCACATTGATTCCGTAGTCTATGAATTAAAGGACAGATATAAAGTTGAAATAGAGCTTTCAAGACCTAAGACTTCATTCAGAGAAACTATTAAAGGAATCTCTGATGTTGAATATAAATATAAAAAGCAATCAGGTGGACACGGTCAGTATGGTCATGTAAAGATGAAATTTTCTCCTTCTGGTAATTTGGAAAGTAGCTATGAATTTACGGAGTCTATAGTCGGAGGAGCGGTTCCAAAAAACTTCTTTCCTGCTGTTGAAAAAGGAATAAAAGAAGGAGTAAAAGAAGGTCCTTTGGCAGGATATCCAGTTTTAGGTGTTAAATGCGAATTGTATGACGGATCTTATCATCCTGTAGATTCATCGGAGCAGTCTTTTTATACAGCATCACTTATGTGCTTTAAAAAGGGGATAATGGAGGCAACTCCTATACTCCTCGAACCTATTGCACTTCTTAGTGTACTTGTACTTGATGACATGATAGGCGATGTTATGGGAGATCTTAATAAGAGACGAGGAAGAGTCCTTCAAATGAATTCTACAGAAAATGGTATTCAGGAAATTACAGCTGAGATTCCATATGAAGAGCTTATAGATTACGGAACAGTTTTAAGATCCATGACGGGAGGATTCGGAGAATATTCATACACATTCATAAGATATGATCCTGCAACTTCCGAAATTACGGAAAGAGAAGTTGAAAAAGTAAAACAGAAAAAAGAGGATAAATAGTTAGAAAAGATTTACTAATCTGTATATATATGCTGAAGTATAGATTTTTAATTTGTACTTCAGCATATTTTTATATATTTACTTAAAATTGATTATCGGATGATAATATAAGTGACGTAAAGTTTAGTAGAAGATAAGGAGGTGACATCATGAAGAAACAAAATGTTGCGGAGATAGTTTTGTATTTGACTATAGGTCTTATCATTCTTATAGGATATTGTCTTCTAATGATAACATATTTTAAGATAAATCCATTTAAGGGGTATTACATAATTGTTACGTTATATATGTTAATTTGCTTTATTTTATTCCCTATTATGGGACAGAAAGTTCGAAAAGTAATTGACGATAATAGATTATTAGAAATAATTTGTATACCTATTGTGGATTTATCTTTAGCGTATGTACTTGCTCCGTTTATATTATTAATCTGCTATATCGGTAAAAAATGATTATGTATAAAAACAGTTTAAACAAATGAAATAAGGAGAATATTATGAAAAAAATTATATCTTTTATTTTAGTTTTATTAATGTCTTTTATGAGTATTACACCTACGGTTGCAATGGCAAAGAATAAAGAGAATAGCCAAAGTTATGAACTTACAGAATTAGAATCTGAATTAGAATTTTATTTTGAAAAAGTAGGTTATATAGATGAAAATAGAAATTACTTCATAAAAAATATAGAATTATTGGAGCAAAGGGTAAAAGTAGGCGATAAGAATGCCGAAGCTTTAGTGGATTTATATAACAATAATAAAGATAAAAGTGTAAAAAAATTTGCAATATGTGTAGCAAAAGATTATCTTGGGACATATATAGATTTACTTAAAGGAAAGTTATGGGATTTATTCATTGATTATGTAAAAAATGAAGCTTGGGAAAAAGCAGCTAAGTTGCTTTTAAAAGTATTAGGTAAGTCGACTTCTAAAGCTAATATTGTTGCAAATGTTGCTGAACTCGTTTTAGCAGCTTACAATTGTCATGATAAATTTTAAATAATTATAAATAATTTATATTATATATGGAGGGGGTTACATGAAAAAACGAAATCTTTTAGATATAGTGTTATATTTGATTGTAGGCTTTGTTTTTCTTATAGGTTATTATTTACTAATGACGGAATATTTTAAAATAAATCCGTTTAAGGGGTATTATATAATTATTACATCATATATATTAATTTGCTCTATTTTATTTCCTTTTACAGGTCAATTAGTTAGTGAAATATTTGACAAGAATAGATTTTTAGATGAATTTACTATACCGCAATTTCAATTAACTATAGCGTATATATTTGCTCCGTTTATATTATTACTTAGTCTTTTTATTGGTAAAAAATGATTATTAAATAGCAAACAGGCTATATAGATAAAAGCAAAATTATAGGCTAAGAAATATTGTATTATCAGATGAGAGAGTAAATGTATGAAGATTTTAATAATAGAAGATAATATAAGTTTAGTTAATACGCTTAAAGATGTTCTTGAAAATAACAATTATGAAGTTTCTTATTTTACAGATTTGGACAATATAGAGAATTATCTTATATTAAATTCTTATGACCTTATAATTTTGGATTTAATGCTCGGAAATTATAGCGGTATTGAATTTTTAAAATATGTAAGAGAAGATATAAATACTCCTATAATCATTCTGACGGCAAAAAACACAAAAGAAGATATTATAAGAGGATTTAAAGTCGGTGCAGACGATTATATAACAAAGCCTTTTGATATGGATATTTTACTTGCCAGGATAAGAGCAAGAATAAATAGTAATAAAGGTGATTTTACTGTAGTTTATAAAGATACCGAGTTTGATTTTGAAAAATTTATTATTTCTAAATCTAATAAAAATGAAGTTAAAAGCTTACCTTTGACATCTTCCGAGGCGTATATATTAAAATTTTTATATAGGAATAAAGGTATTTTTATGTCAAAAGAAAAGATACTTGATAATATAAAGAATGATTTTGAAGCAAGCGATAGAGTTATAGTCTCCCATATATATAATATAAGGCAAAAATTGATTGAAATAAAGGGAGATGACCCTATTGAAAATAAATGGAAGGTCGGATACAGATGGAAAGAAAATTAAAACAGGTAATACTTTCTGATTTATTTGAGCAGTTTTTTAAATTTTTGATTACATTTTATTTAAGTCTTATTACATTTGAATATTTATTTGAATGTAGTGCAACAAAAAATTTTATGATAATTAACTTTAAGTCTACACACGATATAGAGTCTGGATTGTTACTAATATACTCGGTATTTTTCATTTATTTATTTTCTAAAAATATGGATAAATATATTCTAAGCGAGTCGAATAGAATTATAGAATCTATAGATAAGAACGTTTACGATGATAATTATAACATATATGAATTTAAAGAAATTTCAAAAATATTGAAAAAGAAAACAGATGAGATTAAAGAAAAAGACAAAGAATTAATAAAAAATATAAGTTATATAAGTCATGATATAAAGACACCACTTACGGTTATAAATACAAATATATCGTTACTTCAAGATTCGGATGGTAATTTTTCAGATAAAAATTTAAAAAGAATGCAAAGAATATATAATGAAAGCCAAAAAATATCATCATATATAGATAAAATTATGAAGATTTCAAAATCCGAACTTGAAGAGAATAATGTAGAAAAGTTAAATGTCGGTAATTTGGTAGATTTTATCAAAAAGAACATTTTAATTTATTCGGATATGATTGAAGAAAAAATAGATATTTCCACTGATATAAAAGATTTAGATGCCATTATTTACTTAAATAAAATAATTCTTAATGAATGTCTGGTTCAACTTTTAAATAATGCTTATGAACATAAGAATAGTCACATGAAGGTGGAAATAAGTTGCAAAGATGATTTAAATCTGTCCGTAATAGATGACGGAAATGGATTTGATGAAGACATGTTAGATGATGCAAAAAAACTTTTTGTTACAAGTAATATAGGTAGAACAAGTGGGAAAGGATACGGAATAGGTCTATATTATGTAAGTTCATATTTAGACAAAATATCAGGTAAGCTAAAACTTTTAAATTCAAGAGAAGGTACTGTGGCAAAAATGATAATTCCTATGGTAAAAAATGATGAATAATATATTTATATTATATTTTATTTTATTTATAAGTTTTGATATATACGATTTTAAGAAAAAAAGAATAGGGTTTTACTCATGGTATAGGCAGCTTTTATTAGTTATTTCAGGGCGGTTTATTTTAAACGGTATTTCAAGCAAATTATGGGTGATAGTTTTAATGTATTTTATATGGATTAGCGAAGTAATGATTCGTAAAGTTGATTTAAAACAATTAAAGTAAAATGTTCTAAAAATAGTTCATTTTTAAAAGAAGGTTCTTTTTTCCCCTATTCTTGACAAATATATAGGCTATGATAGAATTTTTAAAAGGTGCAGACTTATTGTTTGTGCCTTTTAAAATTTTTGTTAGGAGGAGAATTTATGGCTACACCTTACAACCATACGGTTATTGAAAAAAAATGGAAAAAATACTGGGAAGAAAATCCCGTTAATAAAAATGACGGTAATAAGAAGAAATATTATTGCCTTGACATGTTTCCATATCCGTCAGGAAATGGTCTTCATGTAGGACATTGGAGAGGATATGTTATCTCTGATGTTTGGAGTAGATATAAGATGATGAAAGGCTATTATGTAATTCATCCGATGGGATGGGATGCCTTCGGTCTTCCTGCAGAAAACTACGCAATAAAAATGGGTGAGCATCCTTCTATTTCAACTAAGAAAAATATTAAAAATATTAAAAGACAGATAAAAGATATTTCTGCTGTATACGACTGGGACATGGAACTTAATACTACAGATCCTTCATTTTATAAATGGACGCAGTGGATTTTCATAAAGATGTTTGAAAATGGTCTTGCTTATGAAAAGGAAATGCCGATAAATTGGTGCCCTTCATGTAAGACCGGACTTGCAAACGAAGAAGTAGTAAATGGTAAATGCGAGCGATGCAGTGCTGACGTTACAAAGAAGAATTTAAAGCAGTGGATGCTTAAAATTACAAAGTATGCTGACAGATTATTAAAAGATCTTGATAAACTTGACTGGCCGGATAAGGTTAAAAAGATGCAAAGCGACTGGATCGGAAGATCGCAAGGAGCCGAAATTAATTTTAAAGTAAAAGGAACAGGTAAGAAAATTACAGTATTTACGACTCGCCCGGATACTTTATATGGATCAACATTTATGGTAATGGCTCCAGAGCATCCAATGGCAAAAGATCTTATGACTTCTGAAACTAAAGAGCAGGTAGAAGATTATATATTTAAAACATCTTTAAAATCATCTGTTGACAGAATGCAGGATAAGGAAAAAACTGGAGTATTTACAGGAAGCTATGCAATAAATCCTATAAATAATAGGGAAATTCCTATCTATCTTGCTGATTATGTACTTCCTGACTACGGAACAGGTGCTGTTATGTGCGTTCCTGCTCATGATGACAGAGATTTTGCATTTGCAAAGAAATATAATCTTCCTATAATTCCTGTTATTTCAAAAGACGGGAAAAATATTGATAATATGGAAGAAGCATATACTGATGCTGTAGGAACTATGATAAATTCCGGAGAATGGAATGGCATGGAATCATCTGTGCTTAAAAAAGAGGCTCCGTCAATTATTGATAAAAAAGGATTAGGAAAAGCAACAGTAAATTATAAGCTTCGTGACTGGGTATTCTCACGTCAGAGATATTGGGGTGAGCCTATCCCTATAATTCATTGTAAGAAGTGTGGTAATGTGGCAGTTCCAGAAAGCGAACTTCCTCTTCTTCTTCCAGATGTGAAATCATACGAACCTACAGGAACAGGTGAATCTCCTCTTGCAGCCATAGATGAATGGGTTAATTGTAAATGTCCTAATTGCAATGGAGATGCAAAGAGAGAGACAAATACAATGCCTCAGTGGGCAGGCTCTTCTTGGTATTTCCTTCGTTACATAGATAGAGATAATGATAAGGAAATTGTTTCAAAGGAAAAAGCTGATAAGTATTTACCTGTTGATATGTATATCGGTGGCGTTGAGCATGCTGTTCTTCATTTACTTTATTCAAGATTTTATACAAAATTCTTACATGATATAGGAGTAATATCATTTGATGAACCTTTCATTAAGCTCTTTAATCAGGGAATGATTACTGGCAAGAACGGAATCAAGATGAGCAAATCAAAAGGAAATGTTATATCTCCGGATGACCTTGTAAGAGATTACGGATGCGATTCACTTCGCCTTTACGAACTTTTCGTAGGTCCTCCAAAGCTTGATGCTGAATGGGATGATAGGGGAATTGACGGTGTAAGAAGATTTTTATCAAGATTTTGGAATTTAGCACTTGATCATAAAGATGATAACGTTGAAGCAAATGAAGAACTTTTAAAAATCAGAAATAGACTAATTCACGATATTACAGATAGACTTGATAAATTTAACTTAAATACAGTTGTGTCAGGATTTATGGAATATAATAATGCGTTAATTCAGTATGCAAAAGATCATAAAATTGATAAAGAAACATTAAAAGCTTTTTCAATTTTGCTGGCTCCTTTTGCTCCTCATATTTCTGAAGAGGTTTATCATGTACTTGGAAATAAAACATCTGTATTTGATGAAAAATGGCCTACTTATAACGAAAAATATCTTGAAGATAACAAAGTGGAAATAGCTCTTCAAATTAATGGGAAAGTGAAAGAAAGATTATTTATAGAAAAGGATGAAGACAAGGATAAGGTCATTAGCAAAGCAAAGAAAGTCTTAAAAGATAAGCTTTCAGGTAATATAATTAAAGAAATATATGTACCGAATAAAATCGTAAATATAGTAATGAAATAATATTTTTTTATAAACTTTAATAATTAGCTCTCAAGGCCATAAAGCTTATTTAAATGGAGTTATCACTGGATATAACTCCATTTTTTACTATAAAAGCAGAGTCTTGTTAAGAGGACTTATGCTAATGTGTAAAGTCCTCTTTTTTATTTTCTAAAGCAAAGCTCTTTTATTTAGTCAATTTTATTTTTATATATAAACCAAAGTGCAAATATATTATAATAGTTATATTAAGGAATTCTATATTTATTATTACAAGTATTATGAAATGCAGGCGAATATAAAAAAGAGTAATATAAAGTAGATATTGATGATATATATAAGATTATATTCCTCGATTAGAATATATAAGTTTATATAAGCTCAATAGATTAGAGGATTTTTATGGATAATATTCTTGTTTTGGAAACAGAGGCTGAAAGCCTTAAATTTTTAAAAACTCTTCCTAAATATTGTAATTACAATTTTATTTTTTCGGATAGTCCAGGAGATGCTATAGATAAAATTGATGAACTTAACATAGGAGTATTCGTGCTTCCTTTTGACATGAAGGATTACGATGCATTCGATATTCTTTTTACAGCATCGTTAGCTGAAAAAAAGCCGCTTTGCATATTAACTTCAAATGCAACGGATATGAAAAATTTGTTATTCTGTTTAAATTCATATTCAGTTTTTAAATTGGTAATTAAGCCTTTTCAAAACATAATTGATATGAAAAAAGCCATTGAAGAGGCAGTAGAATTCAGACATAAATATGGAATTATTTCTGACGATGTTATTGTAAAGATGATTTCAGAATCCAAAGAAGTGTCTTATTGGGAAAAACATAATAAGATGATGGATTTAAATTATCTTAAATGCTATCAAGATATCTATTTTCAAAATAGATTTTTCGATACTAAAACTCTTGCTCCTGAAGAAATGATGACTGTAAATATGTTCATTCAGGACATACATAGTTCATTTATTTACTATACTACACGAGTTGATAATACACTTTTTGATATTATATTTAATATTAATCATAAGATTAACAGTGATACTTTTTCAAAAGGAAAAATAAAATTTCAAAAAGAAGTTTTAAATAAGAATTTTGACAAAAATAAGTTCATTCTTACTCTTATAGTTTTATGTGCTTACATACATTATTCATCAAATGCTTATGAGCTTTATATGACTATAAAAGAAGAAAATGGCTATGTAGTTATAAAATCCAGTGTTAAAAGTGCAGAAGTAATTGAGAGCATTGCAAAGTTACTTAAAAAAGAAACAGATTATCTTTTAAGTAAATTATGTGAAGAACATGCAATTGGAAGTGACAAATCCATATTATTTGGTGCAGGACTTATAAAGATTAATGGATAAAATTAAAAAATTAATTTTAAAGCGAAAAATAATAAATTAGGGCTTATAGCTTTAAAAATTGATGAGTAACATATTTATAGCAATAATTTAAGCAAGAAAGTGGGATAGAGATGCTTTTATCCGCATCAAACATAAGTAAATCATTCGGTGATAACATTTTATTTAAAGACCTTTCATTTTCCATTGAAAAAGGGGAAAAATTAGGAATTGTAGGAAAAAATGGTTGTGGGAAGTCTACATTACTTAAGATTTTAGTTAAAGAAATAGAAGCCGACTCGGGAAACATTTCTTATATGGAAAATGTAGTTCCTTCATATTTATCTCAGTATCAAAATAAAGAACTTAAAGGAAATATTTTTGATATTGTGATCTCATCTCAAAAAGAACTTCTTGATATGGAAAAAGAAATGCGAAAGATGGAAGATTCGATGTCTTTACTTAAAGGTGAAGAATTAAAAAAATATCTTGAAGAATATCATAATCTTTCGGATGAGTTTGAAAAAAGAGGAGGATATGAACTTAGAAGCAGAGCAGAAGGAATATTAAAGGGACTTGGATTTTTTCAGGAAGATTTTAACAAGGATTTTTCAACTTTGTCGGGAGGTCAAATGACACGCATCTCTCTTGCAAGAAATCTTTTAAAAAAGCCTAAGCTTTTAATTTTGGATGAGCCTACAAACCACCTTGATATTAAAGCTATTGAGTGGCTTGAAAAATTTTTATTGAAATATGATGAAGCTCTTATAATAGTATCACACGACAGATATTTTCTTGATAATGTAATAAATTCAGTCCTTGATTTGTCTGATAAAAAAGGAAGATATTACAAAGGAAATTATAGCGAATTCTTGGATAAAAAGAAGATACTTGTTGAATCTGAAATTAAAGCTGCAAAAAAACAGCAGGATAAAATAAAGCACGAAACTGAAGTTATAGAAACACTTCAGCGTTTTAATCGTGAAAAATCAATAAAAAGAGCGGAAAGCCGAAAGAAAGCATTGAATAAAATTGAAATCATAGAAGCACCAAAAGAAGAAAGCGATTCTATGAGATTATCATTTAAGGCAAAAAACTTAAGCGGAAATGATGTACTTAAAGTCGAAGGACTTTCTAAAGAATTTGATGGTCGATTTTTATTTAAAGATATTTCTTTTTCCTTACAAAGAGGAGAAAGAATGGCAATTATAGGAGATAATGGAACAGGAAAGACAACAATTTTAAAAATAATCAATAATCTTATTCCATTTGACAAAGGAATTGTAAAAATTGGAGCAAATGTTGATATAGGATATTTTGATCAGACACAGGAAAATTTAAATGACGATAATACGATATTTTCAGAGCTTAGTAACGCATATCCTACATTTAACAATACAAAAATCAGAAATACTCTTTCTTATTTTGACTTCAAAGGTGATGAAGTAAATAAGTATGTTAGTGAGCTTTCTGGAGGAGAAAGAGCGAGACTTTCTTTTTCAAAGCTTATGCTTAAGGATGCAAATTTCCTTATTTTAGATGAGCCTACCAATCATCTCGACATACGCTCTAAAGAAATTCTTGAGGGAGCATTTAAAGACTATGAAGGTACGATACTTTTTGTTTCACATGACAGATTTTTTATAGATAAGATTGCAAATCGTATTATGCTTTTAGAGAATAAAACTATTAAGACATATATAGGAAATTACAGTGATTATATTCATGAGAGAGAAAAAGAAAAATCAAAAGAAAGTTCTTCATCAAAATCAAAAAATTACAATACATTAAAAGATAAAAGTGGTGTGAAGATGGACTTTGCAATACAAAAGCAGGAAAAAAATAAAAAACAAAAGTTAATAAGACAGGGAAGTGAGCTTGAAGATAAAATTTCAGAACTTGAAAATAAATTAACTAAATTGGAAGATAGTATGGCACTTCCTGAAAATGCTGTAAACTCAGCAAAACTTAACGACATTTCAAAAGAAATAAAAAAAATTAATGAAGTTATTTCAGATAAAATGTCCGAATGGGAAAAAATCGAAAAAATGATAAGTGAAATGTCAAGTTGATATTTTTTTAACAGATTGACACTGATACCAAAAAAATTTAAAATTGTCATGTTAGGGGGTTTTTAAACAATTAATATTTTTATAAGAACATAATAATGACATTAATATAGTAATTGTTTTTATCTTAAGGGAGAAGGAAGGCAATTTAATGAGTAACTCAATTTCACCTGCGGTGATAAATCGTATGCCCAGATATTACAGATATTTGGAAGACCTGTTGAAAACTGGAGTTGAAAGAATTTCTTCAAAAAGCCTGTCTGAAAAGATGCATTTAACAGCATCCCAAATAAGACAGGATTTAAATAATTTTGGAGGTTTCGGTCAGCAGGGATATGGTTATAATGTAAAATATCTTCATGATGAAATCGGAAAGATATTAGGTCTTGATAAGAAACATAATATTATTATTATAGGAATAGGTCGTATTGGGCAGGCCATCGCAAATTATCAAAATTTTAAAGCGTTGGGATTTAATATGATTGGTTTCTTTGATATTGATAAAAAAATTATAGGAAAGAAATTTTTAGACATAAAAGTAAGAGATATTAAAGAATTAGATGATTTTATAAAACAAAACAAAGTCGATATTGTAGCTCTTACTCTTTCCAAAGGTGAAGCAAAGGTAATGGCGGAAAAAGTACTTAATCTCGGAGTTAAGGCAATTTGGAATTTTGCTCTTGTAGATTTGGAAGTACCAAGCGATGTAGTTGTGGAGAATGTACATCTTTCCGAAAGTTTACTTAGGCTTTCTTATAGGATTACAAAGTTAGGATAATATTTAAATTTATGAATGAAGAAGTTTATAAAAATGCAGTTTTAAAGGTAAACATTCCTATCCTTACAATTGATAATAAATGGCACAGGCTTTTTGCAGTACATGGAAAACCTAAAGAAGTAAAGATTATTGAAGAAGAACTGACAAGTCTTATCGCACATCAGGGTGAGCTTAATGAAGATTTAAAATCTTTAAAGCAGATAAAGTCAAAACTCATGAAAACAATTGTAAATAATATGGGTGATGAGCAGCAAAAAAAATCGGATGTCAATATGTCTGAAAATAAAAGGCTTATCGAAGAGACTAACGCAAAAATTTCTTCAATAGAAGACGAGCTTATTGATTTACCGAGAACGATTTCTTCCAAGAATAAGGAACTTATGATCCTTACTATGATACATTGTTATAATTATATGAGAATCAATGAACAGGAAGAGAAAGAAATTGATGATTGGATTAATGAGTTTCGTGTAAAATTGAAGAAAAATATTATACGAAAACAGAATCGAAAAATTAATAATAAAGAGATGTATTCATATATGCATGATATTTTTGGAAAAGATGTAATAGACCTTTTTGACGTAAGATTCGAAGATTTTGAAGAAGAAACAGAAGAATCCTCTAAAGACAAAAAGAAGGATAATAAGGAATCAGAAGAATCTTTTCAGGAGGAAAAGAAGGATGAAAAAAGTCCTACCTCAAAGTAAGATTAAAAAAATTTATATTGATACAATAAAAAATCATAAAATATCATTTGAGGCTCTCGTTGAAAGAGCCTCATTTCAGGCATGTTCATTTATAGAAAATAATTTTTTAGCTAGCGACAAAATTTTAACAGTGCTTGGAAATGGATTAAAAAAGGTGATAGGACTTTCAACTTCAAGAATGCTTATTTTAAAGGGATTTAAAGTAGATATTGTAAATATTCCATTCAAAAATGATTCAAACTTTGATAATTCTATTTCCAATGAATTTTTTAAAAGTTATGATAGATTTATTTCTGATGAAATCAAACATCAGGAAGATATTTTAAAAAGTTACAATATTGCTATTTATGATGAAAAATTTTTAAAAAACCATTGCTTTAAACTTAATGAATCCGATAAAAATTTGTTTAGTGAAAATAAATTCGGCATTTCATATGATATTTTAATTGATGCGATAGGAGAAGAACTACCTGACAGATTTTTTGAAAATGAATCTCTGGAAAAAGAATCTTTTTTTATGGAATCAATTGAAGAGCGTAATAAAGAAAAATGTATTTTAAATTATATTTCATATATCAATAATTCATCTGCTACGAAAATATCAATTGATATTCCGACAGGAGTTTGCCTTGACTCTGGAGAAGTAAAAAAAGATATGGCGATAAAAGCTGATTATACTATTGTACTTTCTTATATAAATCCAGGAATCTTATTATATCCGGGAAGAGAATATGCAGGTAAAATAGAAGTGATTGATGGTGGAATATTGGCTAATAGAGGAATTATTTGTAACGGAAAAATGATTGATAATTCAAATAAACCTATTAATTCAGGCAATCCTTTCTATTCAAATGATTCATTTTCATATAATTTAGAATTTAGTGACATAAAATTAAAAGAAAGAGTAAGTAACTCCTTTAAAGGCACGTATGGAAATGTTCTTTTCATAGGTGGAGACAAGGGAATGGCAGGAGCAGCATACTTTTCAAGTAAAGCTGCATATACTATGGGAGCGGGACTGGTTAAGATTTTTACAGTTGAAGAAAATAGAGAAATCCTTCAATCAAAAATTCCCGAAGCTATGGTAGTTTCTTATGATAATTCAATCTATGATAAAATATCAAAAGATGAAATGTCTAAAGATAATTCCAAAATATCAAGAGATAACGATAAAATACTAAAAGACTGCACTAAAGTATTGAAAGAAAAACTCTTAAAGGAGATGAACTGGGCGAATGCTATAATTTTAGGGCCAGGAATGAATGATAATAAGTCAAACGAAATGATATGTAAATTTGTTTTAAGCAATACAAAAGTACCGCTTATTATTGATGCCGGAGCTATAACAATTATTTCTAAAAATGCATCAATTTTAAAAAATCATGCCGAAGACATAGTGATGACTCCTCACCTTGGAGAAATGGCAAGACTTATAAAAAAAGATGTAAAATATGTTGAAAAAAATTTGATAAATATTTCTAAAGAATTTACAAAGAAATATAATATAAACTTAGTGTTAAAAAGTGCGACAACAATAGTAACTACTAATTCTCAGAACAGTTATTTTTTGACTTTGGGAAATAATGGAATGGCAACAGGCGGAATGGGAGATATACTTTCAGGCATTATAGGCGGCCTTATTCCTTATGAGAAAAATATTGAAAATGTTTTAACTTCGGGAGTTTTAATTCATGCTCTTGCAGGAAAAATAGCTTCTGAAAAGTTTGGAAAGCATCAAATGCTGGCATCTGATGTGCTTTCTTCTTTAAAAGAAGCATTTTAATAAAAAAAGAAAGCACTTTTATCATATCAAAATAAGTGCTTTAATAGAAAGATAAGCTTTTTTAGTAAAAAAATATGAGAAAGTGTGATTTCTTTGAATATTACGAGAATCTATGCACAAATAAGTATTGATAATCTTTTATGGAATTTATCTTTGATGAAAAAAAGGTTACCGAAATATACTTTAATATATGCTGTTTTAAAAGCAGATGCTTATGGAAATGGTGCAATTTATATAGCAAAAGAGCTTGAAAAAGTTTCATATGTTTTCGGATATTGCATTGCAACTTCAGACGAAGCAATTGAGCTTAGAAAAGCTGGAATAAAAAAGCCTATGCTGGTTTTAGGATACACATTTCCAGATATGATAGAATCATCCGTAAAAAATGATATAAGTATGACTGTATATAATTTTGATATTGCAAAATCTATATCGGAAATTGCAAAAAAATTAAATAAAATTGCTAAAATTCATATTGCAATCGACACAGGAATGAATCGTATAGGATATAATGTTAATGAGAAATCTGTTTTGGAAATAAAGAAGATAAGTAAGCTTTCGAACATTGAAATTGAAGGAGTTTTTACACATTTTTCAAAAGCAGATGAAAAAGATAAAGCTTATACTAAAAAGCAACAAGATTTATTTAACAAAATGAAGGAAATGCTAAAAAATGAAAATGTTAAATATTCTTATGCTCACAGTGCAAATTCCGCTGCTATCTTAGATTTTCCTGAAGCTTATACTCATCTTGTAAGACTTGGTATTACAATGTACGGAATGTGGCCATCATCCGATACAAGAAAAGATGATGTGCCATTAAGACCTGTTTTATCACTTTATTCAAGCGTGATAAATATTCATAAAATTGAGAAAGGAAGTTTAGTAGGATACGGAGGTGTTTTTGAATCTACAGGTCCTGTGACAGTAGCAACCATTTCTGCAGGATATGCAGACGGAGTTCCAAGATCCGTATCAAACAAAGGATATGTGCTTATCCATGGAAAGAAAGCAAAAATTCTCGGCAGAATTTGCATGGATCAGATGATGGTCGATATTACAGATATTTCTGATGTTAAATTAAATGACAAAGTTACTTTAATAGGAACTGATCATGATTTAACAATAACTATGGAGGATCTTTCAGATATATCAGGAAGACTTAATTATGAAATATCTTGCAATTTATCCAGTAGACGTGTAGCACATATTTATATAAAAAATAACGAAGTTATTTTTAAAAGATTTTGTCTTTAAAGAAGGAGCAAACTTATTGGATACATCGCGAAACTTTTTTAATCACTTTAAAAAGAGTGAAAATAGCGAAAAAGAACTAAAAGAAGCTGTTTTATCTATGATTGATGAGGGCAGAAAGAATCGTTTAATTAAAAGTCCCGAAGCTCTCATGATTAAAAATATATTCGACCTTGAAAATAAAACAGTAAAAGACGTTATGATTCACAGATCGGATATACTTTCCATAGACGGAAATACTGCGCTTAAATTAGCTTTACCATTTTTTATAGACGGAAGCTTTTCAAGGTATCCTGTTTTTATTGAATCTATTGATAATATTATAGGAATAGTTCATATCAAGGATGTTTTAAAATTTATAGATTCATCAAGTGATATTAATAAAAAAATTAGAGATATCAACAAATTTATTCATCCTGTAGAAACGGTTCCAGAAACTCATGGACTTTATAAATTATTTACAACAATGAAGCAGGAAAGAAGACATATGGCCATTGTTGTAGATGAGTATGGTCAAACTAGCGGAATTGTTACTATGGAAGATATATTAGAAGAAATAGTTGGTAATATTCAGGACGAACATGATAATGAAGAAGATATGATTGTAAAAATAAAACCGGGAATTTATAAAATGAATGGGAAAACTCCTCTTTCAGATGTTTTTTCCATTTTAAATATAGTAGATACGGATATGGATGATATAGAAACATTAAATGGTTATATTATTGATCTAATAGGTTATATTCCTAAAGAACATTCATCTTTTACAATAACAAAATATGGCTATGACTTTAATATTAAAGACGTAGAAAAAAGAGTCATAAAAGATGTAATAGTAGAAAAGCATAAATATTGAAGATATGTGCGTAAAATGGTAAACTTTTATGCATATGTTTAACGAAAGGATTAGATTATGTCAGGACATTCAAAATTTTCAAATATAAAGCATAAAAAAGAGAAAAATGATGCAGCAAAGGGAAAAATTTTCACTATTATCGGTAGGGAAATAGCCGTTGCCGTTAAAGAAGGCGGAGCTGACCCTGAAAATAATAGTAAACTTAGAGATGTAATAGCAAAAGCTAAGACTAATAATATGCCTAACGATACAATTGACAGAGGTATAAAGAAAGCTGTAGGAGATGCAAATGCTGTAAATTATGAAAATATTACTTATGAAGGATATGGTCCTTCAGGTATAGCAATAATAGTAAAAACTCTTACTGATAATAGAAATAGGACCGCAGCAAATGTGCGTTCTGCTTTTACAAAAGGAAAAGGAAATGTAGGGACTACAGGTTGTGTATCATATATGTTTGATGAAAAAGGGCAGATTTTAGTTTCAAAAGAAGACTGTGATACTGATTCTGAAAGTCTTATGATGCTTGCAGTAGATGCTGGAGCTGAAGATTTTAATGAAGATGAAGATGGATATGAAATTTTAACTTCACCTTCTGATTTTTCAAAAGTAAGGGAAGCACTTGAAAAAGAAAATATTAAGATGGAAGATGCAGATATTAAGATGATTCCGCAAAACTATATTTCTTTATCAAGTGAAGATGATATTAAAAATTTACAAAGGACCCTTGATCTTTTAGACGCAGATGATGATGTTCAGAATGTTTATCATAATTGTGAAAATATAGAAGAATAGAGTTTTAGATTTAATGACAGATACAAAAAAAAATAAAAAAAAAGCAAAAAATATATATACAAGAAGTACTAATAAAATAGAAAAGCTTAACAATAAGCCTTCATATACCTTAGATATAGTTTTAGCAGTTATCATAGTAATTTCTATACTCATTTTCATTGGAAATATGGAAATAGGCGGTATAGTAGGTAACTTTATTTCAAATGTTTTATTTGGTATATTTGGGCTTATATGTTATGCTTTTCCTATTTTTTTAATTGCAAATGTTGTGTATTACTTTATAAATAGAAATGATGATAATACAAAATTAAAAATCGGATTATTTTCCGCTTTTTTCATACTCTTATCCATGTTTATAGAGCTTATAACTCATAATAATTCACTTGTAGGTCCTTTAAATGCATATAGGATAGGTTTTGCAAAACATATTGGTGGAGGATTTGTAGGAGGATCTTTAGCTGAAGCTTTTGTATCTTTGGTTGGACTTATAGGGGCATATGCACTATGTCTACTTTTGATGCTTATAATTTCAATTTTTGCATTTTCATATTCTCCTTTTGATTTTTTTTATAGTTTCTTTTCAAAAATAAGAGAAAAAATGCCTGAAAAGAAAAAATTGATGGAGGAAAAACGAGCAAAAGAAAAAGATTATAAAAATCTTAAAGAAGATGATGATTCTAAAAATCGTGATAATCTTTATGATACAAAAGATTCTGATGAATCAAAATATGAAGAGCCTGAGTCTCCTTATACAGTAAGCTTTTCTATAAATAAAAAGAAAAGCAGAATAAATTCAAATATTCATCCGGGAAGAAATATAAATATCGAGCATGAGATAAATTATAACTTAACAAATGAAGAAAATGGACGATTATCTGTTGATAATCATAATTTAAAAGAAGAAAAAGCAAATGATTTATCAAAAGGTCAATTAAATAATGAGAGTTTAACAGATGATTTAGAAAAAAATTTTTATAAAGATAATGTAGCTTCTTCTCCTAGAGAACAAACTCCTATAAGAAGAATGGATAAAATAGTAAGAGGAACATCTTTTAATACGGAAATTGCTCCTGCTTTTTCAAATTCACCAACTCATTCAGATGATATGAGTGAAATTGATTCAAAAATGCTTGATGATATGATAAAAAATAGAAACATTGAATCGGAAAATGAGAATATTGCCTTAGTAAATACGGAAAGCAATGTTTTTAGTGAGCAGGGGAATGAATCATATCAAAGCAATTTAAATTCAAATAACATGTCACTAAATAATATGGATATAAGTGAAGTCAGAGTCGAAAATGTTTCTCCAAAAAAAGAGACATGGCAAGATATATGGAAAAAAGAGACTTATGAAAATTCAGACTCCGTTACAACTGATGTAAAATTGGAAAGTCCTATAAATATAAAAGAAAATAGTGATACAGATATTTTAAATAAGAATATAGAATCAACAGTTTTAAATGATAATATTGACGAGGAAGTCTCGAATGAAAATATTGAATCATCTGAAATTAACGAAGTAACAGAAAATTCTTATACACCAGTTGATTCAAAAGAAAATTCTTATACATCAGTTGATGCAACAGACAATACGATTAGTACAATAAATCAGGAAAAAAATGAAGTAAGTCCCGTAAGCTTTGATAATCATAAAGAAGATATTATAAAGGAATATGTTTTTCCGCCGATTGATATACTTACTCAGAATAAGAAATCAGTACTAAATAGTTCTGATAATTCATTACAGGATACTGCAGAAAAGCTTGAAACTATATTAAAAAATTTTGGAGTAAATGTAAAAGTTACAGGCTATAGTAGAGGTCCTGCCGTTACACGATATGAACTTTTACCGGAACTCGGAGTTAAAGTAAGTAAAATTGTTAATTTATCAGATGATATAAAGATGAATCTTGCTGCAACTGATATAAGAATTGAAGCACCAATCCCTGGTAAAACTGCAATTGGAATTGAAGTTCCAAATAAAAATAAAGCGGTAGTAGGATTTAGAGAACTTATCGAAACATCTGAATTTAAAGATGCAAACTCTAAGATTTCTTTTGCTTTAGGACTTGATTTGGCAGGTAATATAGTAGTTTCCGATATCAGTGTCATGCCACATCTTTTAATTGCGGGTGCAACAGGATCAGGAAAATCAGTTTGTATAAATACGATTATTATGAGTATTCTATATAAAGCAAGACCTGATGATGTAAGATTTATCATGATTGACCCGAAAGTTGTTGAATTATCTGTCTATAATGGTATTCCTCATCTTTTAATTCCGGTTGTCACGGATCCCAAAAAGGCTGCTGGTGCACTTCGATGGGTTGTAAATGAAATGATGAACAGATATAAGCTTTTTGCTGAAAATAAAGTAAGAGATATAAAAGGATACAATGAAAAAATCGTAGACGGAAAAATCACAAAGGTAATAAATGGAGAGAATGTATCTATATCCGTTAAGAAGATGCCTAAAATTGTAGTTATAGTAGACGAACTTGCAGATCTTATGATGGTTGCTGCAAAGGATGTTGAAGAATCTATTTGTAGAATTGCTCAGCTTGCAAGAGCTGCAGGAATTCATCTTATAATTGCAACTCAACGCCCTTCAGTAAATGTCATAACAGGACTTATAAAAGCAAATATGCCGTCACGTATAGCTTTTTCTGTAACTTCAGGAATAGATTCCAGAACAATCCTTGATACTGTAGGAGCTGAAAGACTTTTAGGAAAGGGCGATATGCTTTACCATCCTCAAAATAAATCAAAGCCAATTAGAGTTCAGGGAGCTTTCGTTACAGATAAAGATGTAAGTGCCGTTACAAGATTTATAAAAGAAAATAATGTGCCTACAGAAGAAAGCAAAGCTGAAAATGAAGAAATATTACAAGTTGTAAATTCCGATGTTTCTACAGAAGGATTTACAGAAATAAATGATAATAGTGATTATAATAATAATGAAAAAGATGAATATTTTTATGATGCTGCTCGCCTTTTAATAGAAAAAGATAAAGGATCTATAGGAATGCTTCAAAGAAACTTTAAAATTGGTTTTAACAGAGCGGCACGGATTATTGATCAGCTTGAAGAATTTGGAGTTGTAGGTCCCGAAGTTGGAACTAAGCCTAGAAAGATTTTAGTTACACTTGAGGAATTTGAAAATATGATGAATAATAAGTAATTTAAAAACATGACTATAATCAAATAATATGAAAAATAATGATAATCATGTAAAAAGTAATATGGAGGTATTATGAATTCTGATATTTATATAGCACTTAAAAATGAAAAAAGCTCCATAAAAGATGTAGCAGCTACTCTTGATATAAAAGAAGATGACTTGGAAACTTATGGAAAATATAAAGCAAAATTATCTTTTAATTTATTAAAAAAATTAAAGAATAAGAAAAAAGGAAAGCTTATTCTTGTTACAGCAACAAATCCTACTCCTTTAGGAGAAGGAAAAACTACTGTAAGTATAGGACTTTCAGACGCTTTATGTAAAATGGGTAAAAAGTCTGTTCTTGCATTAAGAGAACCTTCACTTGGACCTTGTTTCGGTATAAAAGGAGGAGCAGCTGGGGGAGGATATTCTCAGGTCGTTCCTATGGATGAACTTAATCTTCATTTTACAGGAGATATGCATGCCATAACAGCCGCAAATAACTTGCTTTCAGCACTTATAGATAACCATATCAAGCAGGGCAATGAGAAAAACCTTGATTTAAAAAATATATTATGGAAAAGATGCATGGATATGAACGATCGTGTCCTTAGAAATATCATAGTAGGACTTGGTAAAAGTTCAGACGGCAATGTAAGAGAGGATCATTTTACAATAACCGCAGCTTCAGAAATTATGGCAATTTTATGCCTTTCAAATAATATAGATGATTTAAAGAATAGAATAGGAAATATTCTAATTGCATACGATATGAATAAAAATCCTATTTTTGCAAAAGACATAAAAGCTGTAGGAGCTGTAGCTTCACTTTTAAAAGATGCAATAAAGCCTAACTTAATTCAAACATTAGAACATAACCCTGCAATTATACATGGCGGACCATTTGCAAATATAGCACACGGATGTAACTCATTAATAGGGACAAAGGCTGCACTTTCTTTAGGGGACTTTTGTGTAACGGAAGCAGGATTCGGTGCAGACCTTGGAGCTGAAAAATTTATAGATATTAAATGTAAATATTTGGGTTCTTTCCCAGATGTATGCGTAATTGTTTCAACTGTAAGATCATTAAAGTATAACGGAGGAAAATCTGAAAATAATATTAGAGAAGAAGATGTAAATGCTGTACAGGCAGGATTATGTAATCTTAAAAAACATATTGAAAATATGAAGCAATTTAATATTCCTATCGTTGTAACACTAAATAAATTTTCTACCGATACGGAAAATGAAATAGCTATTGTAAAAAAAGCATGTGAAGAAGAAAATGTAGCTTTTTCATTATGTGAAGTATGGGAAAAGGGAAGTAAAGGCGGAATAGAGCTTGCAAAAGAAGTTCTAAGTGCAATTGATAAAGAAAATAAAGAGAAAAATTTTTCAAAATCAAAATTCTTATATGAAGATTCTATTTCTATAAAAGAAAAAATAGAAAAAATAGCAAAATATATTTATGGAGCAAAAGGTGTATCTTACTCAAATGATGCAATTAATAGCATAAAAAAATTAGAAAAATATGGTCTTGATAGAAAGCCGGTTTGTATTGCAAAGACTCAATATTCACTTTCCGATGATGCAAAAAAGTTGGGAAGGCCTAAAGACTTTATTCTTAATGTTCGGGATATATATGTAAATAACGGTGCTGGTTTTATAGTTGTTTTAACAGGAAATGTTATGACGATGCCGGGACTTCCAAAAAATCCTGCAGCTTATCAAATTGATATAGATAATGACGGAAATATAACAGGGCTTTTTTGAAAAAAGGTTTACCAAAATTATTTTTTATTTAGGAATTTATAAAAATAATTTTGTATAAATATTATAATTCTTTATATATGGAATGGGGAAATTATGATTCTTAATGGTGAAAAAGTATCTAAAATTGTAAAAGAAGAAGTAAGAAGTGAAGTTTTAAATATATTAAATGAAAATAATAAAAATATAGTTTGTCTTGCAGTTATTCTTGTAGGAAATAATAGTGCAAGTAAAATATATATAAAGAACAAAAAAAAAGCATGTAAATTTACAAAGATAAGTTCTATAGAGTATAATTTACCTTTCAATACGAAAGAAGAAGATTTATTATATTTAATAGATAGACTTAATAACGATAAAAATGTAAATGGTATATTAGTGCAGCTACCTATTCCTTCTCATATAAATGAAAATAAAGTTATATCACATATTTCTCCATTAAAGGATGTTGATGGATTTACTCCTTTTAACATGGGAAAGCTTGTAGAAAATGAAAAAACTTTTATTCCATGTACAGCATATGGCATTTTAGAACTTTTAAAACAATATAATATAAAAATAGATGGCATGAATTGCACAGTTATAGGAAGAAGTAATATTGTGGGAAAGCCCATAGCACAGCTTCTTCTAAATGAAAATGCAACCGTAAGTATTTGCCATTCGCATACAAAAGATTTGGCTCTTTTTACTAAATGTGCAGATATCATTATTTGCAGTGTAGGAAAAGCAAAATTTTTAACTAAAGATTATGTAAAAAAAGGTGCAACAGTTATTGATGTTGGAATAAATAGAGATGATGAAGGAAAACTCACAGGAGACGTTAATTTTGACGAAGTAAAGGAAATAGCAAAATATATAACTCCAGTTCCTGGTGGAGTAGGACCTATGACTGTTTCAATGCTTATGAAAAATGTACTTTTAGCTTATAAAAATCAAAGAGGATATTATGATATGCAAGAATTGTAAAAAAGAAATTCCTGACGACAAGGTTTTTTGCCCTTATTGTGGAAAAGAAATAAGATTTGTTCCAGATTATAATACTTTTGAAGAAGATGTATTATCTTCAATTATAGAGGGACAGAATAAAGATGATAAAATATCAAATTCTAATACTCTTTCTAAACAAAATAATAAATCTTATAAACATAATAAAAAAATAAAATGGACCAACAGATTTTTAAGAGATAAAAAGGGTAAAATCAAGCTTGGAATTTCTATTATTTTTCTTTTAGCCTTAATTTCTGCTGTTTTTTACATGAATAGTTACAGCTACTGTATAAGGAAAGCTCAAAGTAGCATAATAACTAAAAATTACAAGAATGCTTTAAAATATGCATCAAGAGCACTTAATAAGAAAGAAACACCTGAATCTTATTTTTATATAGGTAAAGCTTTTTATTTAAGCGGAAAAACTAATAAATCTATAAAAAATTTAGAGAAATCTCTAAAACTTAAAAACGATAATAAAGAAGCATATAAATATTTGATTAATGCTTACAAAAAAAAGGATGATTATATAAAACTTGAAAAACTTAAAAATAAAGCTCCGAACAATGAAATTTTATCTTTATTTAAAGATGTCGTTCTTGGAAATATAAGTTTTAAAATTATAGATAATGACAGAAAATTAGAAAAATTTATGGAAATTAATACCGATTCAGACTATGATATATACTATACTATTGATGGAAAGCGACCAGATAAATCTACAGGAACAAAGTACAAAAAGAAAATTCTTCTAAAAGACGGAAAAAATATTATAAAAGCTGTTTTAGTAAATAAAAATGGGGAAGTAGGGCAAGTATTTACAAAAAAATACAAAATAATTTATAAAAAGCCGAGAGATCCCGTGATAAGTTTGGATAGCGGTGCTATTACTAGTCCTACACAAATCACAATTTCAGCAGATCCAAATTGTAGAATTTTTTATACTTGGGATTCAATAGGAACTGATCCTACTGTAGACTCTTTTGAATATACCGGTCCTATTGATGTTATAGAAGGAAATAATGTTCTTTCAGTTGTTGCAATAAATAATAGAGATATGTCATCCAATATTGTAAGAAGAAATTATATTTATGAACCTTAATGGAGAGATTAAATGGAAAATGAAATAGAACTTCGTGCACCTTATAATCATATTGCAAATATTTTCGGACAGGTTGATAAGAATATCAAAATTATAGAGAAGAAACTTAATGTTGATATTGTTCAGCGTGGAGAAGATATTAAGATTACAGGTAAAAAGGCAAATACTCTTGAAGCTGAAAAAATAATAAAAGAACTTATTACTTTAAGTGAAAGAGGAAACGAGATAACGGAGCAAAATGTTTTGTATGCTCTTTCAATAAATAGTTCTGATATTGAAAACCATTCTCTTCTTACTATAGATGAAGATACTATCATAAAAACAGTAGCAGGAAAACCTATAAAGCCTAAAACTCTAGGTCAGAAAAAATACACAGATGCAATAAGAAAAGATATGATTGTATTTGGTATAGGACCTGCTGGAACAGGGAAAACATATCTTGCAATGGCAATGGCTATTGCTATGTTTCAAAAAGAAGCTGTTGATAAAATTATTTTAACAAGACCTGCAATTGAAGCAGGAGAAAAGCTTGGATTTTTGCCAGGCGATTTACAAAGTAAAATTGATCCATATTTAAGACCTTTATATGATGCACTTTATCAAATAATGGGTGCGGAATCTTTTCAACGAAATCTTGAAAAAGAGAAGATTGAAGTTGCACCTCTTGCATATATGAGAGGAAGAACTCTAGAAAATGCATTTATCATTTTAGATGAAGCACAAAACACAACTCCTGCACAAATGAAAATGTTTTTAACAAGAATAGGATTTGGATCCAAAGTCGTAGTTACAGGAGATATGACTCAGAAGGATTTAATGCCTGGTAGTATGTCTGGGCTTGAAGTAGCAGAAAGGGTTATTGGGAAAGTCGAAGGCATTTCTTTTGTTAAATTATCAGGAAAAGATGTTGTAAGGCATCCTTTGGTTCAAAAAATTGTTGAAGCATATGAAAAATATGAAAATAAACAAGTACATAAAAATAAACAGAAACGAGTAAAAAATAAAAAATGACTAATCAGGAGCGATTAAAAACGAGCGGTCTATCCGTAAAAAGAGTATTGTTCCTTTCTTTAGGACTTGTTTTGGAACTTTTTACTGTCTTTATTATATTTTTAAATACAGACATTTTACTAGATGAAAAGATAGTTTTTTACATTTTCGGATTGGCTATTTATATACTCGGCATATATATAATGCTGTGTGAAAGAAAAATAGGAAAAGAAATTTATTCCAACACAAGTTATAGAAGATGGCTTTTTATATTCTCATTAAAATGTCTTATTGTGATTTTAATTTCAAAAATATATACTACACTTCCCATCTTACTTGTTGCAGGATTTATTTTGACTATGGTTTCAGGACCTATGGCGTCAATCATAAATATTTTATTTGATATAACTTTAATCTTTTATATTGGTAAATTTACTTCATTTGATATCATTTATTTTATATTTCAGGCGATTTTTGGTGTGTTTTTTTCTTACCTTTATAAGTTAAAAATAAGAGAAAGGGAAAGCTGTGATGCATTATCATTTTTAATGGCAGCTTTTTTGAGTTTATTTGTAACAGTATATTTTTATTTGAAATATAATTATTTTGAATTTAATACCATGGGATTAGGAATTATTTTCTCAATGATTTTTTCGCTATTAACCTATATCTTATCAAATAAAATGATGACTTGGATTTATAAAGAAAGAGAAAATATATATAAAATGATTTTAGATCCAAATTTTTCAATAAGAAGTGAAATAAAAAGCTTTTCCAAGAAAGATTATGAACATGCTAAAAGAGTTTCTTATTTTTCAGGAATGGCTGCAAAAATGATTGGAGCCGACATATATGTTGCAGTAGCGGGAGGTCTTTATTATAGATATCCTAAAATATATAATAAGCGTGTGACGAAGAGATCCATTAAAATATTAGAAAATAAATGTGTTCCTGATGAAGTTATACAGATAATTAAAGAATATGATACGAGTAATTTTCCTCCGTCTTCTAAAGAATCTGCTATTGTAAATATTGTTGATAATGTCATAACTAGAAATGAACTTGCAGAAGAAAAAGGTATTGAAAGTGGATGGAATAATGACATGATTATCTATCAGGCACTTAATCAATTATCTCAAGATGGAACTTATGATAATTCTGGACTTAGTATGAATGAATACTTACGTATCAGAGATTATTTAATAAAAGAAAATTTACTTATAGATATTGAGGAGGAAATAATTTGACACTTTTATTTTCAGATGAAACTGATATTAAATTGAATTTTGATATGAAGGAAATTGCAAAGAAAGTTATTTGTGCAGTAATAAAAGAAGAAAATTGTCCTGACGATATAGAAGTAAGCCTTTCACTTGTTCAAAGTGAAAAGACTCACGAATTAAATAGGGAGTTTAGACATATTGATAGAACGACAGATGTTTTATCTTTCCCTATGTTCTCTTATGAAAAGCCAGGAGATTTTACATTTTTAAAAGGAAAAAAAGAAGAAGATGAAGAGATAATTTTAGGTGATATCGTACTTAATTTAGATAAAGTTATTTCTCAGGCTGAGGAATATGGGCATTCAAAATTAAGAGAATTTTCTTTTCTAATTGCTCATAGTATGTTACATTTAATGGGATATGATCATATTGAAGCTGAAGAGAGAAAGATCATGGAACATAAACAAAATATTATACTTGAAAGTATTGGAATCACAAGGGATTTGGAGGACTGAAATGAAACATAAGAAATTTTTAAGTTTAGCTTTAGTAGGAATAATAGGACTTACAACCCTTTTAAGTGGCTGCGGTAAAAAGACATCTGATGAACCTAAAAAATCAACTGTAAAAAAGCATCAAGGCGAAGAAGTTGTAAGTGTTTTAACAGGTGAAAAAATTGACGATGAAACAAGAGATACAAGACCTTTTGCCATTATGACAGAAAATACAAGAGATGCAATACCTCAATATGGATTAAATAGTGCATCTATTATATATGAATGTCCAGTTGAAGGCGGAATCACACGTCTTATGGCTATATATGAAAGTATCAAAGGGCTTAATAAAATTGGAAATGTAAGATCTTGCAGACCCTACTACGTTTATTTTGCATCCGAATATGATGCAATTTATACTCATTTTGGACAAAGTAATGAAGGAAAAGAAGCACTTGAAAAAGGAATTATTGATGAAATTAACGGACTTTCAAGTGTAGGAAATTTTGTATTTTTCAGGACTAAAGATAAACCAGCACCTCATAATGCATATACAAGCGATGAAGGGCTTAAAAAAGGAGCTGAAAAGCTTAAGTTTTCACTTAAGTATGATGCCGATAAATATAAACATTTTAAATTTGCAAGTAAAAATAAACAAAACATGTTAAAAGATGGAAAAGACGCATACAAAATAAGTCTTTATTTTATAAATAATCATCCTCAGTTCATTTATAACAAGGACACCGGACTTTATAAGAGATATCAGTTCGGAGGAGAACAAATAGATAAGCTTGACGGAAAAGCTATAGAAGTTAAAAATATTATTTTGGAAAATGTTACATCCGAAAAATATGATGTTGACAAAGGAACTCTTAACCTCGGAGTAAAAGGAAGCGGAACCGGTAAATTTATAACAAATGGAAAAGTTGTTAATATTACATGGAAAAAAGCAGGAGATACCGAGCCTACAAAATATTTCTATGAGTCAGGAGAAGAAATTAAATTAAATCCGGGGAAAACCTGGATTTCAGTAATTGAAGAGCATGGTAAAGATAAAAATAAAATTACAGGTACACAGGAATAACAATTCATGAATAACAAAAAAAAGAGGAATTCAATTTTAGTGCAAGGCTCTATCCTTGCACTTGCCTCTATTATAAGTAGAATTATAGGACTTATATATAGGGGCCCTCTCACAGCAATTATAGGAAAAACCGGAAATGATTATTATGGTACTGCATATTCAATATACAATATCGTTTTAATCTTTTCTTCGTACAGTATCCCTCTTGCCGTTTCTAAAATTATATCGGGAAAAATTGCTTTAAAAGAATATGAAAATGCAAAACGTGCCTTCCTAGGCTCATTTGTTTTCTCTATTATAAGTGGATTTTTGGGTATGTCTGTTCTTTTCTTTGGAGCTGATATGTTTTCAGCTTCTTTAAGAACACCTTTAGCTTCATATGCCGTTAAAATTTTAGCTCCCGTTATTTTAATAGTAGCTTTAAGCGGAGCATTAAGGGGATTTTTTCAAGGTATGAATACGATGGTGCCAAGTGCATTATCACAGATAATTGAGCAGATAATTAATGCCATCGTAAGTGTAGTTGCGGCTTATTTTCTATTTTCATATGGACTTAAATTAGGCAAAGCAAATAATATTAAGCATTTAAAAGAAGCATATGGAGCTGCTGGAGGAACACTCGGAACCGCAATAGGGGCTCTTTTTTCCCTTATTTTTTTATTATTTATATATTTTATTTTTATAACGCATTTTAATAAAAGAATAATAAAAGAAAAAAATCATTCTAAGAAAGAATCTTATATAAAAATATTTAAGGTGTTAATCCTTACCATAATTCCAGTGCTTTTAAGTACCGCTATTTATAATGGATTTGATATCGTTGAAGCTTTTATATTCAAAAATATGGCCTTTTTAAAGGGATATAACCGTGATAAAGTGTCGATATGGTGGGGTGTATATACAGGAGAAGTAAATGTTTTAAGAAATATACCAACTTCAATAGCATCAGCACTTGCAGCAAGCAGCGTACCTGCAATTGCTGCATCATTTAAAAAAAGAGATTATAAAGAAGTAGATAGACAAATTTTATCGGTAACAAGATTTGTATCAATAATTTCATTTCCGTGTACGATAGGTCTTATAGTTCTGGCAGGACCGATTTTAAGAATTCTTTTCGGTGATACTGATGTAGAATCTATTCGTATGCTTATAGTAGGAATAATAAGTATTCCATTTTTCTGTATATCAACACTTTCAAATGGACTTCTTCAAGGAATTGACAAAATGATAGAACCTATAAAAAATGCTATTATTGCAATCATAGGACATGCAATTTTCCTTGTAGTTGTTATGCAATTTACTAACTTACATATTTATACTGTATTGATTTCTTTACTATTTTATGGATTACTTATAAGTTTACTTAACAGACTATCATTAAAAAAATATAGAAATATAAGCTTTGACTTAATAAAAACATATATTATGCCTTTAATAGCATCTCTTATTATGGGAGTTTTCGTATATTTTACATATAAGGGTATATATATGATAATACATTCAAGCCTTATAGCAATGACTATATCAATATTTGTAGGAATGTTTGTATATTTTGTTACTATAATAAAGATTCATGTAGTGGATGAGGAAGAACTTAGAGGATTTCCAAAGGGTCATAAGCTTATAGGACTTGCAAGAAAGCTTCATCTGTTAAAATAAGTATGTTAGAAAAGTAATTATTACATAATGCAATATAAATCTTATACTAAGATAATATGTTAAGATAGGATAAATCATGAAAATATTTGATATATGTATAGTAGGGGCAGGAGCGTCGGGTATGCTTTCTGCCCGATATCTTTCTAAAAGGGGTTTTAATGTTCTACTTTTGGAAGGAAGTTCTTCATTAGGTAAAAAATTATCTATGACAGGAAATGGGAAATGTAACATTACAAATAATAATATGGCTGAAAATTTTTATCATTGCAAGGATAAGAATTTTATAAAAAATGTGTTAAAAAAAGTTGATACGAAAAAGCTTATATCTATATTAAAAGAATATAAAATTTATACGATAGAAAAAAATGGATATGTTTATCCTATGTCGATGCAAGCAAAGTCTGTCGTGGAAGCACTATCGTCTTTTAATAACCATGTCACCTTGCTTTTAAATAAAAAGGTAAGGGAGATAAAAAAGAAAGACGATATTTTTTACATTTATGGAGAAAGAGAAAAAAAGGGTCTTGTTAGAGAATTGATTTCTTGTGCCAAAATTGTAATTTTATCATGTGGTGGCTCATCATATCCTAAGACTGGAAGTGACGGAAGCGGATATAAATTATGCGAAAAGTTGGGACTTAAAATAAATAAAATAGTTCCTGCTCTTACACCTTTATACTGCACAAATTATGATAAAAATTTGTTTGGAATAAGAAACGATGTGAGTTTAAGACTTTTTGAAAATACTAAGCTTATTGATTCATCTACAGGTGAAATACAATTTACAAAAGATGGACTTTCCGGAATATGTGTTTTTCAGATAAGCAAAAATGCAATTTTAAGTAAGATGAAGGGAAATAAAGTTACTATAGTATGCGACTATTTACCAAATATAAATGAAAATGAACTTTTTAATATACTAAAAAGTAGCGAATTTAGAGATGATACTTTTAAAGCTTTAAATACGATTTTAAAGAATAAGCTAATTTATCATATTTTAGATGAAGAAAAGATATCTTATGATAAAAAAATAAGGGATATAACAGATGAAAAATTACAATCTATTATATATAAAATAAAAAATGATATATTTTATATAAATGATAAGTCAGATTTTAAAAATGCACAGGTTACCGGCGGCGGCGTAGATATATCGGAAGTTAATAACTCTATGGAATCAAAACTTTTTAAGAATCTTTACATAATAGGAGAACTATTGGATGTTGACGGGCTTTGTGGAGGATATAACCTTCACTTTGCTTTTTCAAGTGCGATAATTTCATGTGATGACATTTTGCAAAAATTTGAGGGGAAATAATTTAGATTATAATTTAGTATAAAATATAATATTTTTTAATTATAACAGAGAATTAAGATATAACAGAGTATTAAGATATAACAGAGTATTAAGATATAACAGCGAATTAAGATTTTATAGAAATAGTAAATTAATACAATATATACAATTTTGTGAGAAATAGTAATTAAGGAATTTTTACAAATATGATTCAGATAAATAATATAAAAATAGACATAAAAGAAGACAGCTATGATAATCTTTTAAAAAAAGCAGTAAAAATTTTAAATATAAAAAAGGGCTTAATTAAAGAGTTAAAAATAAAAAGGAAATCCTTAGATGCAAGAGAAAAGCCTAATCTTTTTTATGTTTATAATATAGCTTTATCGCTTCCTCCTAAAAAGGAAGAAATGGTACTTGATAAAAATAAAAATCGAAATATATCAGCTTATAAAGAAGTAGAACTTTTTATACCTAAGATAAAAATTGATAAAGGAAAATATAATAGACCTATAGTCGTAGGAGCGGGTCCTTCCGGGCTTTTTGCCGCTTATTATCTTTCACTTGCAGGTTTATGTCCTTTAGTTTTGGAACGTGGGAAAGATGTAGATGAGAGAAAAAAGGATATTGATAAATTTTGGGAAACAAATATTCTTAACAAGGAAAGCAATGTATCGTTCGGCGAAGGAGGAGCAGGAACTTTTTCTGACGGCAAGCTTACAACTCAAGTGAATGATAAGTCTGGTCGAATCGATTTTATTTTAAAAACCTTTGTTGAGTGTGGAGCAAAAGAAAGCATTTTATATGAATCAAAACCGCACCTTGGAACAGATGAACTTATACATATAATTAAAAATTTAAGAAATAAGATTATTAATCTTGGAGGAGAAGTACACTTCAACAGTAAAGTTAGCAATTTTGTAATAGAAAATAATTTGCTAAAAGAAATTATTGTAAACGATACGAAACGAATTAAAACTAATAATCTTATTCTTTCTGTAGGACATAGTGCAAGAGATACCATAAGAAAACTATATGAATTAGGTATACCTATGGAATCAAAAAGTTTTGCAGTAGGTTTTAGAGTGGAACATCCACAAAGCTTTATAAATAAAAGTCAGTATGGAAATAATAAATTAAATCTCCCTGCTGCTGCATATAAATTAGCATATAATAAAAAGGGTGAAAGAAGTGTGTACTCTTTTTGTATGTGCCCCGGGGGTTATGTTGTAAATGCATCTTCTGAAGATAACTCAATGGTAGTAAATGGAATGAGCTATTCTAAGCGTGACAGTAAAAATGCAAACAGTGCTATAATTGTAGCTGTAGGAGAAAAAGACTTTGGAGATAGTAATCCTATGTCAGCTATAAAATATCAGGAATGCATTGAAAAAAAAGCATATGAACTCGGAAAAGGAAAGATTCCGCAGCAGTTATATGGTGATTTTGTAAATAATATTAAGTCAACAACTTACGGAGCTTTTTCATCAGTAGTCAAAGGAGAAACTGTATTTTCAAATTTAAGAAGTATCTTTTCAGATGATATAAATTCTTCTTTTATTTTAGGAATGAATTATTTTGATAATAAGATTAAAGGATTTTCTATGCCAGATTCTATTTTGTCAGGAATAGAATCAAGGACTTCATCTCCTGTAAGAATTATAAGAAATAATAAATTCGAATCCGAGATAAAAGGACTATACCCGACAGGAGAAGGAGCAGGATATGCAGGAGGTATAACTTCCGCTGCAATTGACGGACTTAAAGTAGCAGAGCAGATAGCAAAAAATATTAATGATTTTGTAGTAGGAGCTAATTTTGGATATTAAAGACAAAGAACAATTTACACCTATGATGCAGCATTACTTAAGTGTTAAAGAAAATTATCCCGACTGCATTTTATTTTACAGACTCGGGGATTTTTATGAAATGTTTTTTGAAGATGCAATATGTGTATCAAAAGAACTTGAACTTACACTTACAGGGAAAAGCTGTGGAACAAAGGAAAGAGCACCTATGTGTGGTGTTCCATTTCATGCTGCAGACCTTTATATAAATAAACTTGTAAAAAGTGGCTATAAGATTGCAATTTGTGAACAGCTTGAAGACCCTAAATTAGCAAAGGGAATCGTAAAAAGAGGTGTCATAAGAGTTATAACACCAGGAACCAATATTGACAATAATTCTCTTGATGAATCAAAAAATAACTATCTTTTATCAATTTCATATTTTGGCAATTCATTTGGTATGACTGTTTGTGATATTTCAACAGGTGATTTTAAGATGACTGAGATAGAATCAAAGGACGATTTTATCAACGAAATCTATGTGTTTAAGCCTTCAGAAATATTATGCGATAAAACTTTTTATTTATCAGGTATAGATTTAAAATCCATAAAAGAAAAACTTCATTGTGCAATAACGGAACTTAAAAGCGATTATTTTGATAAAGAGTCATCAATAAATATACTTAATGTTCAATTCGGGAAAACTAAAATTAAAAACATAGAAGAAAGAGGATTTGAAGCAGGACTTTTATCTTCTGGTGCCATACTTAAATATATGAAGGAAACTCAAATGAGTGAACTTCTTACAATTTTAGATATTAATATTTTTAAAGATGAAAGTTTTATGGAGCTTTCAAATCAGACAAGGCGAAATCTTGAGCTTACAGAAACTATAAACTCAAAAGAAAAGAAGGGTTCTTTATTTTGGGTATTAGATCACACAAAGACTGCAATGGGAGCAAGATATTTACGTTTCATGATAGAGCAGCCACTCAGAAATAAAACTAATATTGAAAAACGTCTTGATGCAGTAGAAGAACTTTTAAAAAATGTTATAGATAGAGAAGAACTTAGAGAGTATTTATCTTCAATATACGATCTTGAAAGGCTTTTAACCAAAGTATCATATCGAACTGCAAATCCTAGAGACCTTATTGCACTTAAAAATTCTCTAAAAAAAATACCAGGAATTAAGACTGTATTAAATGATTTTTCTTCTTCTTTGCTAAAAGACATAAATAAAAATATAAATGAACTTTCTAATATAACAAATTTACTTGAAAATTCCATAATAGATGATGCTCCTGCAAGTGTTCATGATGGCGGAATCATAAAAGAAACTTTTGATATTACTGTAAAGGAACTTAGAGAAGCAAAAAGGAATGGAAAGCAGTGGCTTTTAAATCTTGAAGAAAAAGAAAAAGAAAAAACAGGAATCAAAAAATTACGAGTAAAATACAATAAAGTTTTCGGATATTATATTGAAGTTACAAACTCTTTTTTAAATATGGTTCCGGATTACTTTATAAGAAAACAGACTTTAACCAATGCTGAAAGATTTTATACGGAAGAACTTAAGGAAATGGAAAATAAAATTTTAGGTTCTGAAGATAGACTGGTACACTTGGAAAATGAAATATATAATCATATTTTGGATGAAATTGTAAAAGAAGTAAAAGAAATTCAGGAAACTGCAAAGGCTCTTGCAAAGCTTGACGCTTTTATTTCTATTTCTGTTGCATCAGAAAAAGGAAGATATAATCGCCCTAAAATCAATACGACAGGGAAAATTGAAATCAAAGGTGGGCGACATCCTGTAGTAGAAAAAATGCTAAAAGATACTTTATTTGTCGATAATGATACATATCTCGATATGAAAGACAGTAGAGTTGCCATCATAACAGGTCCTAATATGGCAGGAAAATCCACATATATGAGACAGGTTGCTCTTATTGTACTCATGGCTCAGATGGGATCTTTTGTCCCTTCTGAAAGTGCAAATATTGGAATATGTGACAGAATTTTTACAAGAGTAGGAGCTACAGACGATTTATCAAGCGGTCAAAGTACATTTATGATGGAAATGAATGAGGTTGCAAATATTTTAAAACATGCGACGAAAGACTCACTTCTAATCCTTGATGAAATCGGACGAGGTACAAGCACCTTCGATGGGCTTTCTATTGCGTGGTCTGTAATTGAATATGTATGCGATCCAAAAATTTTAGGTGCAAAAACTCTATTTGCAACTCATTATCATGAACTTACAGAACTTGAAGGAAAACTTTCAGGAGTTCATAATTTCTGTAGTGCTGTAAGTGAAAATGAAAATGGAATCGTATTCTTAAGAAAAATTGTAAAAGGCGGTGCTGACAGAAGTTACGGCATTGAGGTTGCACGTCTTGCAGGACTTCCGAAAGCACTTCTTGACAGAGCTGAGGAACTTCTTAATGAAATTCTTAAAGAAAATGAAAATAATCTTACTGCAGGAATTTCTGTAAAAGGAAGTAAAAGTAATGAATCTTTAAAGAATGCAAATAGTGATGAAATTGAAAATCAGATGTCATTTTTTAATATATTAAGCGATAAAGACATCATGGAAGAAATAAAATCATACGATTTATCGCATATGACGCCAATTGATGCAATGAATACGCTAAATTCTCTTCAAAAAAAGGTTAAGAACAGATGGTAAATAGTGAAATAAATGTATTAGATGAACATACAATTGATAAAATTGCAGCAGGAGAAGTAATCGAAAGACCTTCGTCTGTCATAAAAGAGCTTATTGAAAATTCAATCGATGCTATGGCAAATACAATTTCCATAGAAATAAAAGATGGAGGAACATCTTTTATAAGAGTAAGCGATAACGGAATCGGCATAAGAAAAGACCAAGTAAGAAAAGCATTTTTAAGACATTCAACAAGTAAAATCAAAAGTGCTAAAGATCTTTATGTCGTAAAGACTTTAGGATTTAGAGGAGAAGCACTTTCAAGTATTGCAGCTGTATCAAGGGTTAATCTTATAACAAAACATGAAGACGATGTTCTTGGAACATCATATGTTATAGAAGGCGGAGTTGAAAAAGATTTTTCTGATATCGGAGCACCTAAAGGAACTACATTTATAATAAAAGATTTATTCTTTAATACACCAGTAAGAAAAAAATTTTTAAATTCAAATCAAACCGAAGCCATACACATTGAGGAGATTATTGCACATCTCGCTTTATCACGCCCTGACATTGCATTTCGATTCATAAATCAGGGAAAAGAAAAAATTGTAACTTCGGGAAATAATAACCTTATGGAAGTGATTTATCGAATTTATGGTAAAAATATTGCTGATAATATTTTGCCTATAAAATATGAATCCGAAAATATAAAAATAGAAGGCTTTATCGGAAAATCCGTTATAAATAGAGGAAATAGAAAGTTTGAGATTTTCTTTATAAATAAAAGAAGCGTATCGGGAAAAAAATTATCTTCTGCACTAGAAGATGGATATAAGGGATATCTTATGCAACATCAACATCCATTTTGTATTCTTAATCTTTATTTTACACCAGGAGTTGTGGATGTTAATTTTCACCCAAAAAAAGAAGAAGTTAGGATAGAAGAAACTAAGGGCGATATATATGCGGAAATTGCAAAATCTGTCCACATAAGACTTATACAAAGAGAAGACATTGATGTCATAAACGATTTTAAAATAAAAAATTTTGATAATAATGGTGAGCCTAATAATGAAGACTATAAAAATAATAATATAGATGTAAAAAATAAAGTTTTAGGAAATGAACCTTTCTTTGAAAGAAAAAGAGAAATCTACTATACTGAAAATGTTCCTTACATAAAAGAGGAGGAGTATGAAGATGTATCATCTTTAGTTTCTCCGGATTTATCGAAAAATGATTTGGATTTTACTCCGTCAGATAAGAATATATTAAATGATACTAAATATTTTTCTGACAGTAATTTTTCCACGAAAGAAGAGATTGCATCAAATGATAAGATAGAAATTGCTTCAAATAATTCATATGAAAATAAAAGGTACGAGCAGAGAAGCTTTTTAACAGAATATGCAAAAGAACATTTTGATATTATAGGTCAGGTATTTAACACCTACTGGATTATTGAATATAATAAAAAAATGTATATTGTAGATCAACACGCTGCACATGAAAAAGTTAATTTTGAAAAACTTATGAAGCAATTTAAAGATAAATCTATATTAACTCAAACTATAAGTCCTCCTATAATGGTAACTTTAGATGCCGAGGAGAAAATAATACTTGATAACAACATGGAAAGTTTTTCTTCATTTGGTTTTTCTATAGAACATTTTGGTGGAATGGATTTTGCACTTACAGGAGTTCCATTTGGGCTTTTAAAAGCTGACAAAAGAGAACTTTTTTACGATATTTTGGGAAATTATAAAAGATGTAAAAATATAATCGATTCAAAAGTATCACGTCAAATCATTGCCACAATGGCTTGTAAAGCATCAATCAAAGGTAATGAAATACATAATAGTGAAGAGATTAAATCTCTTATTTCAAATCTTTTAACATTGGAAAATCCTTATCATTGTCCGCATGGTCGGCCTACTATGATATCATTTTCAAGAGACGATTTGGATAAAATGTTCAAAAGGATAGTTTAAGAATAGTTTAAGGACAGTTTGATGAATGATAAAAAGCCCCTTATTATAATTGCTGGGCCTACAGCAGTCGGAAAATCAAGTATTTCTATAGAGCTTGCAAAGATGATAAAAGGAGAAATAATCTCTGCTGATTCTATGCAAGTTTATAAAGATCTTGATATTGGAACTGCTAAAATTACAAAAGAAGAAATGCAGAATATTCCTCATCATATGATTGATATTTTAGATTTAAGTGAAGAATTTTCCGTTTCTTTATTTAAAAAATTATTTGATAATATAGTTCATGAAATATATAAACGTGATCACATACCTATTTTGGTTGGAGGAACTGGTTTTTATATTCAGGCAGTTCTATATGGCATTGACTTTTCCGACGATTCATATGATATTTCATACAGAAAAGAATTGGAAAAGGAACTTAAAGAGGGAAAAATAGATGAGCTTTATGAAGAATTAAAAAAAGTAGATCTTGAATATTCAAAAATTATTCATAAAAATAATCATGTGAAACTTATAAGAGCATTGGAATATTATCATTGTACAAGAACTCCTCTTTCTAAGCATAATGAAGAAGAAAAAAAGAAGGAAAGCAGATTTAATCATCTTTTTACTGTTATAACTGATGATAGAAATGCTTTATACGAAAGAATAAATAAAAGAGTAGATAAGATGATAGATGATGGATTACTTTCTGAAGTAAAAAGAACCGTTTTTAAAAATAAATCATCGCCTTCCCTAAAAGGAATCGGATATCATGAACTTATTCCATTTCCTAAAAATGACACTGAACTTAATGAAGCTATTGAAAAAATAAAACTTAATTCAAGACATTATGCAAAAAGGCAGCTTACATGGTTTAGAAGAGAAAAAGATGTCGTTTGGATTAACAGAAACGATTTTAAAAATAATAAAGAAATTGCAGAATACATTTTATCGTTATTTAAAAATAAGGAGTGATAAAAATGGACATAGAAGATATGTATAAACAATTCAATATAAATGATAAAGTATTAAAATTTTCTGAAGAAGTCTTAAATGACTTAAAAGACAGATTTAAGAAAATAGATGAAATAGCTGAATATAATCAACTTAAAGTTTTAAAAGCTATGCAGAATAATAAAATTGATGCAGAATGTTTTAACTCATCAACAGGTTACGGATATAACGATATTGGAAGAGAAAAACTTGAATCAGTATATGCAGATACTTTCCATACTGAAGATGCTCTTGTCCGTCCTCAAATAACATGTGGGACTCATGCACTTTGTCTTGCTCTTATGTCAAATTTAAGACCTAATGATGAACTTTTATCCCCTGTAGGAAAACCTTATGACACTTTGGAAGAAGTTATCGGAATAAGGCCATCAAAAGGATCATTAAAAGAATATGGCATAAATTATAGACAAGTAGACTTAAAAGATGACGGTTCATTCGATTTTGACAAAATAAAAAAAGCAATAAATGAAAAAACTGCCCTTATTACAATTCAGCGTTCAAAAGGATATGCACTTCGTCCTACTCTTTCAGTTGAAAGAATTAAAGAGCTTATAGACTTTATAAGGGAAATTAAACCGACTGTAAAAATAATGGTAGATAACTGCTATGGAGAATTTACGGAAACTATAGAACCTACAGATGTTGGAGCTGATATGATGGTAGGTTCTTTAATTAAGAATCCGGGCGGCGGACTTGCATCATCAGGAGGTTATATTGCAGGCACAAAAGAATGTGTTGAAAATGCAGCATATAGACTTACCGCTCCAGGACTTGGAAAAGAAGTTGGTTCAACCTTTGGTGTGACAAGATCATTTATGCAGGGGTTCTTCTTAGCACCTACAGTTACAGCCTCAGCTGTTAAAGCAGCAGTTTTCGGTGCAAGTCTTTATGAAAAATTAGGATTTAACTGTGTTCCTAAAGGAAATGAAGATAGATACGATGTCATTCAAGCGATAGAACTTAAATCCGAAAAGGGAATGTGTGCTTTTTCAAATGGAATTCAATCTGCATCACCTGTTGATTCATATGTAACTCCAGTACCTTCTGATATGCCAGGATATGAAAGCAAAGTTATAATGGCTGCAGGTACATTTATACAAGGTGCATCAATAGAAATGTCATGCGACGGACCTATAAGAGAGCCATATTCAATATATTATCAAGGCGGTCTTACATGGCCAAGTGCAAAATTCGGAATGATATCATCTCTTCAAAAACTTGTAGATGCAAACCTTGTTAATATAGATACATTATGCTAAAATTATAAATTGTTTGTTTGGGATTTTTTGATATTAAGTGTTTTTATGAATATTGAGAAATCTAGAGTTGATAATGCTAAAATTCAAAATGAGATTATGGAGAAGGTTAAAAAGTATAGCTTTAAAAGTTTATCAGATTCGGAACTTTTAACACTATTATTCAACTGTAATTGCAAAAAGGATGATTTAACTACCATATCTCAAAAAATTTTAGATTTTGAAAACGGCGGATGGCATAATTTAAATAGCCTTTCCAATAAAACAATGCTTGATATATCGGGACTAAGCTTAATAAATATATTTAGAATAAAAGCATGCTCCGAAATTGCTTTTAGGATGATTCAAGCAAAAAGGAAAAAAAGTATTTCCCTTAAAAGTCCTGAAAGTGTGGCATTATTTTTCATGGAAATTTTACGATATGAAACGAAAGAGCATGTTATTACAGCTTTTTTCGATACAAAAGCAAAACTCATATCGTATAAGACCATTCATGTTGGAACTGTTGATTCAGCCCCTGTAAGTCCTTCCGCAGTACTTAGAGAAGCTATTTTATGTAATGCAGCATATATGATTTTACTTCATAATCACCCGAGTGGTGATGCTGCACCGAGCGGACCCGATAGAGACATAACAAGTCGATTATATAAATGTTGTAATATTATGGGAGTTTCTTTAAAGGACCATATTATAATAGGTGACAATGCTTATTTCAGTTTTTTAGAACATAATCTTATAAATGCTTAGGAGGAAATCATAGATGTCGAACGGTTATGGAATAGATTTAGGAACTTATAATTTAAAGATTTATAGTAAGGCATCCGAAAATGTTACAAATGTAAAAAATACGATTGCTATTTACGATAAAGGTAAAATATATGCTTACGGTGATGATGCATATTCAATGTTTGAAAAAGCTCCTGAAACTATAAGTGTTTCATTTCCGATTATAAATGGTGTTATTTCCGATTTTGACAATATGCAAAGCATTTTAACAAATATTCTTGAAAATGATATGAAAGCACATCTTAAAGGCTCAGACATTGTAATTGCTGTACCTACCGACATCACAGAAGTTGAGAAAAAAGCTTTTAATGATATCTTTAGACGTAAGAATTCAAAAATCAGATTAAGAAGTGTGTCTCTTTGTGAAAAGCCATTAGCAGATGCTCTGGGGATGGGTCTTGATATAACGGAGCCTACTGGAATTATGATAGTGGATCTCGGAGCTGATACTACAGAGATTTCCGTCATTTCTCTCGGAGGACTTGTTTTATCATCCCTTCTTCCTTTCGGAGGAAATAAATTAGATGAAGACATTGTTACTCACTTAAAAAGAAAGTATAATCTTTTGATTGGAAAGAAAACAGCAAAAGATTTAAAAGAAAATATCGGCTCTACTCTTAAAGGCAGAGGCGAGTCAATGGAAGTCGTAGGAAGAGATGTAGTTGCAGGTCTTCCTATTCCCATGAATATAACTTCCGACATGGTATATGAAGGAATGAAAGAAGATTTAAGTTCAATGTGCAATTCTATAAAATTGATTCTTGAAAAAGTACCTCCTGAACTTGCAAAAGATATCGTTCGCTCCGGAATATACCTTACTGGAGGTTCATCAAAGATTCACGGTATAAGTAAACTTTTCCATGACCTTACAAATATTAAAATGAATGTTTCGGAAGACGGAGAAAATACCGTAGCCATAGGACTCGGCAAAATCCTTACAGAAGAAAAATTCAGAAAATTCGGTTATACAATGAAATCTAGGGTTTTTGAATAAAGGAATTTTATGAATCATAAGAAAAAATCAAAGCTTCCGACTAATATTTTGTTCTTACTTTTAAGTATTATTTGTATTTTATTTTTACTTATTAGCTATGTAACAAATTTTTCAGGCGGATTCTTAGGAACAATTACAAATGCAACATTTGTTCCGATGCAAAGCGGATTTGAAAAAATAGGTTTTTTTGTTGCTAAAAAAAGAGAAAAAAGGAAGACTATAAATGCACTTACTAGGGAGAACCGTGCCCTTTCAAAGCAAGTAAAGTCTCTTACAAGTCAGCTTAATCAGATTCAGCTTAAAAAATCCGAGCTTTTAGATTTGCAAAAGCTATATAATTTGGATAAACAATATTCCTCTTATAAAAAAACAGGAGCAAGAATTATTGCAAGAAGTTCGGATAACTGGTTTGATACTTTTACAATCGATAAAGGCTCGAAAAGTGGTATAAAAATAGATATGAATGTCATTGCAGACGGAGGACTTGTAGGAATAGTTGTTAAAGTTGGAAGGAATTATTCAGTAGTAAGAGCCATTATAGACGATAGTTCCAATGTTAGTGGTATGTCTTTAAATACAAATAATAATTGTATTATATCTGGTAATTTGGAACTTATGACGGAAGAAAAAAGGATAAAATTTTCTAATCTTGAGGATGAGAAAAAAGCTATCAAACAGGGAGAGCCTGTTGTTACGAGCAATATAAGTGATAAATATTTCCCTGGTATTTTAATAGGTTATATTGATAAGATTAAACTTAATCAAAATAAAATTACATATTCAGGAACTATTACTCCGGTAGTTGATTTTAAACATCTTCAAAATGTTCTTGTAATACTTGCAAGAAAGGAAATAAAAGACTGATGGAAGTAAAATCTGTTTTAAAAAAAGTGCTTGTCTATATAGTGTCACTCTGTGTTTTATATATATTACAGACGGCACTTTTTCCTTTTTTAGAATTGGGAGGAATCGTTCCAAATCTCCTTCTTGTATTAACTGTTTTTTACGGCTTTATGAGAAATACGAGAGAGGGAATGATTGCAGGTTTTTTTTGTGGAATCGTACTTGATTTATCTACGGGACTTTTATTTGGAGTTCATGCACTTGCTCTTTTATTCATAGGAGCATTAAATGGACTTTTAAGACTTATTTTTTACAGCGATGATGTTAAACTTCCGATAGTTTTTACAGCAATTTCGGATATTATTTATGGACTTTTTATGTTTACTTTTTTCTTTTTACCGAGAGGAAGTAATCATTTTGAATATTATTTTTTCCATCTTATTTTACCTGAGGCGGTATATTCGATGGTTATGGCATTTTTTTTATATTTTATATTTTATAAAATATTTGATAGACTAAATCACGAAGAACGAAAAGTGGAGCATATACTTTGAAAGAAATATTCAATTATTTAAAAGAGAAATTTTTTTACACTAGATATAATGTCATAATTTTTGTATTTATGCTTTTTTCTGCAATTTTACTTTCAAGATTATTTGTACTTCAAATTTTAAAAGGGCATTTATACCTTAATAACTATACGCTTTTAGTAGAAAAAAATGAAACGATTGAAGCCACAAGAGGAAATATTTATGACAGAAATGGAAAACTTTTAGCTTATAACGATGTAGCAAATTCTATCGTTTTGGAGGATAAATTTTCCAACATGACTTCTGAGGATAAAAATAAAAAACTTAATGAAGAGTTGTATCAAATTATATCGAACATTGAAAAAAATGGTGATTCTATTAAAAACGATTTTCAAATTCAAATAAATAAAGATAATTCTTTTTCTTTCAATATTGACGGGAAAAAGCAGCAAAGATTTAGAGCTGATATTTTCGGTAAAAAGCAAGCAAATGAACTTGGCTTTGATAAAAAGCTTAAGTTTAATACAGCAAATGTTTCAGCAAATAAAATTATGGAATATCTTATGAGTAATAATAAATATGATATTTCAACAAAATATTCCATGCCGATGAGATACAAGATATGTATTTTAAGATATGCTATCGGTTTAAATTCATATAGAAAATATATTGCAACTACAATTTCAGATAACATATCTGAAAAATCACTTGCCTATATTAAAGAAAATCAGCCTTCCCTTCCTGGCGTGGAAGTTAAAGAAAAACAAATAAGAAAATACGTTGACAGTAAATATATTTCTTCAATCGTTGGATATACCGGAAAGATTTCTAATGAAGAATATAGAAAATTATCAAAAAAAAGTAACGACATAAGCCCCGACGATGTAGTTGGAAAATCCGGTATGGAACAGTACATGAATAAATATCTTACTGGAACTAAGGGAAAAGATACATTTTATGTAGATACAATTGGAAATGTTATAAAGAAAACTGACCACAAAAATCCTAAAGTTGGAAATGATGTATATCTTTCTATCGATATGGATTTACAGAAAAGAACTTATAACCTTTTGGAAGCTGAACTTGTCGATATTTTATCCAACCATTTAGTAAATTCTAAAAAAGTAGGCTTTAATGGAAAAGACGAAATAATGGTATCGGTTTATGATGCATATGTCAATTTGATTCAAAATAAGCTTATTGATACTGATCATTTTACGAGCCCGAATGCAACAGATTTGGAAAAAAGAGTATATCAAAAATATGAAAATTATTCCAATGATATTTTTTCAAATATAAAGAGTTCTCTTGATAAAAAATCTGGAGAAAAATTTAAAAATGAATCGGAAGAAAATCAGGTTTATTATTCAAATATTATACGAATGCTTAAAAATAACGGAGTTTTAATTGCTGAAAGAATTGATAAAAAGGATGATACTTATAAAGCTTGGGCTAATGGAACTATCAGTATAAATGAATATTTAAGACATTGTATTGAAAAAGACTGGATTAATATATCATTTATTAAAAATCAAGCTAAATATGCCGACAGTGAAGAGCTTTATAAAAATCTTGTAAATTATATATTATCAGAGATAAAAGAAAGCACTTCTTTTAAGAATTCTATTTATGAATATGCTATAAGAGAAGGTGCTATAAGCGGAAACGAAGTATGTGCTCTTTTATATGACCAAAATATTTTAAATAAAAATGATGACGAAAGAAATGCTCTTTTAAGCGGAAAAATATCTTCATACGGATTTATTTTAGATAAGATAAGAAGTAGAAAACTTACTCCTGGACAGCTTGGACTTACGCCTTGTGCAGCATCATGCGTTATTTTGAATTCAAAGACTGGTGAAGTATTGGCCTGCGTTTCATATCCTGGGTATGACGGAAATAAGCTTGCAAATGAGGTCGATAAAAGATACTATGAATATCTTACTTCAAGTAAATCCGGACCTTTATATAACCACGCAACACAACAAAGAACCGCACCAGGATCCACTTTTAAGATGCTTACATCAACTGCAGGACTTGCAGAACATGTTATAACTCCGCAAACAACATTTTTCTGTACAGGAGAATTCGATCTTGTAAGTAATAAACCTAAATGCTGGATTTATCCAGGAAGACATGGTAGTGAAAATGTAACTAAAGCTATAAAAGATTCCTGTAACTTTTTCTTTTATTCAGTAGGATATCATCTTGCCGAAACGAAAAATGGATACAATGACGGAGTAGGTATAAAGAAAATTAAAAAATATGCATCTCTTTACGGACTTGACAGAAAGACAGGAGTTGAAATTGAAGAAAATCCTTCACAAATTGCAACACAGTATCCGGTTATGGCTGCAATCGGCCAGTCAAATAACAACCTTACTACAATAGGACTTGCAAGATATGTAAATGCTGTTGCTACAAGAGGAAATATGTATAATTTAACTCTTCTTAATAAAGTACAGAATAAGAAAGGCAAAATCGTTAAAAATTATGCTCCTAAACTTATCTATAAAATATCCGTTCTTAATTCAAGTGAATGGGATGCAATTCATACAGGAATGAGACAAATGGTACAGACTGCTTCTGTTTTCAACGGATTTATAGTTAATGTATCAGGTAAGACAGGTACTGCTCAGGAAAGCACTAAAAAACCTCCACACGGACTTTTTGTAGGATTTGCTCCGTCTGAGTCTCCTGAAATTGCTTTTGCTATAAGAATTCCTAATGGATATGATTCGGATAAAGCCACAAATGTATCCAAAGATATTTTAGGATGTTATTTTGGTGATCAGTCATCTATTGATAAAGCAAATTCAGAAAATTCAATGCTTTCATCAAATAATGTAATGGGAGATTAATATGAGTTCTCTTGTAACTATAAAAGCTAATGCAAATTCAATAATACTTAAATTATCAAAAAATGCACCTATTGAAGATGTGCTTAAGGAGATATGCTATAAATTTGCACATAATAGAAATTTTTTCGGTAATTTCAATATTGTATTAAAAGTTGAAGGCAGAGATTTAACAGATGAAGAACTTGAAGCAGTAGTACAGTCCATTGAATACAATTCAAATGTTACAGTATCTTTAATTGATATACAAAATACTGAGCTTAATACTATTGCACTTAAACGATTATTTAGCGAAAAAGAAAATTTTAAAGACAGCCACTTTAAAGTGATTTATAATTTTGATAATGAAAAAATAGTTCACTCTGATGAAGGATTACTTATTTTATGTGATGTCCCTGAGAATGTAAAATTATATGCTGGAGGGAACATAATAGTTATTGGAGATTTAAAAGGTTATGCAACAGCGGGAATTCCCGACAGAAATAATTGTTTCATTATCGCAGATACCTTTTCTTCAGAAAAGCTTTCAATAGGTACAAGAGAATGTGACATGCCGCCCATCAAAAAGAGACTTTTTCATAAAAGGCGAAGAAGTGTACTTCTTATCTTTGAAAATGATAAATTTATTTTAAATGATCTTGGAAACATTGATTTGGAAAAACACTTAAGAAAAAGGAAGTAATAATCATGCTATATAGGAATTATCATTTTAAAAGTCTAAGTTACAGACTTGTTATATATGTATTATTGCTTACTATTATGGGAATTTTAATAATAGGAAGTGCTGAAGCATCTTCTCAAAAGAAGCAGATTGTAGGACTTATTTTCGGTCTTATTATCATGGTCATAGTTGCAGCAATTGATTATTCATATATACTTCAATTTCATTGGATTTTCTACGCGTTAACTACTATATTTCTTTTTATGGTACTTGTTTTAGGTCACGATTCGCATGGAGCAAAAAGATGGATAAAAATTGGTGTAAGATTTCAGCCGTCAGAGCTTGCAAAAATATTGTTAGTATTGTTTTTTGCATGGTTTTTAGCAAAGTTTAATGAAGAACTTAACAGTCCTAAAATACTTGCATCAATAGCAGTTTTAAGTGCTATACCATTACTTTTAATATTAAAAGAGCCAGATTTATCAACTACAATAGTTACATTTATGGTTATAGTTACAATGATATATATTGCAGGGCTTTCAAAAAGAATTGTGAAACCTGTTATGAGTATTGGAATTCCTGGTATATTTATATATCTTCTTTTTGTATATAGGACCAGAAATGTACTTCTTCCGCAGTATCAAGCAAAAAGAATTTTATCATGGCTTCATCCAGAGGATTATCCAAAAGATTCATATCAACAGCAGAATTCCATTATGGCTATAGGATCGGGGCTTTTGACAGGAAAGGGGCTTAATACTGACAGCGTGACTTCTGTAAAAAATGGTAATTATATACCGGAGCCTCAAACTGACTTTATATTTGCAGTAGCCGGCGAAGAAATGGGATATTTAGGATCATTTATAATAATATTACTGATGTTTTTAATTGCATTTGAATGTATACTTATTGCTAAGAAGGCAAATTCATTAAGCGGTTCTATTTTATGTGTAGGTATGGCATCTATAGTTGCTTACCAAAGCTTTGTAAATATATGCGTTGTTACGGGAATGCTTCCAAATACAGGACTTACACTTCCTTTTGTAAGTTATGGACTTACTTCCCTTATGACACTTTATTTAGGTATAGGTATTGTACTTAATGTAAGTTTACAATCAAAGCGTTATAGGAACAGTAGATATTAAGGAGAAGTGATTATGAACATTGCACTTGTTGCTCATGATTCAAAAAAAAGTTTAATGCAAAATTTTTGCATAGCTTATAAAGGGGTATTACAAAAAAATCGAATATACGCTACAGGAACTACAGGAAGGCTTATTGAAGAAGTAACGCAACTTCCTATTCATAAATATTTAGCAGGGCACTTAGGCGGTACACAACAGCTCGGTGCACAAATTGAAAATAATGATATCGATCTTGTTATATTTTTACGAGATCCTTTTTCGCCAAAATCAAATGAACCTGACGTAAATTTTATTATAAAAATTTGTGATGCAAATAATATTCCGCTTGCAACAAATGTTGCAACAGCTGAACTTTTAATTATGGCACTTGACAGAGGGGATTTGGATTGGCGTGAAATGTATCATTAGTCATAAAAGAAAATTAATCATATGCATTCATATTTTGTGCATTTTAGTAGTGTCTTTTATATTTTTCAGATATTTATACAAAAGTACTATAGACGTATATGGAAATATAAAAGAAGATAATATTCAAAACATTTCTATAAGTGATAATATTTATCATAAGAGAATAAGTCCTGCATATGAAAGCAGCTATATAGCTGCACCTTCAGATACAGAAATTCCGAAGGGAATAACTATTTATTCAAAATCATTTGCTGTATTTAATCTAACTAAGGAAATGACAATATTCGGGCATAATACAAATGAAAAGATATATCCTGCTAGTACAACAAAGCTTTTAACTGCTCTTGTTGCTGCAAAATATGGTGATTTTAATAAGAAATATACTGTTTCTCATCATGCACTGGAAATAAATAAGCACAGTAGTAAAGCTAATTTAAAAGAAGGAGATAAAGTTACTTTAAATCAACTTATTGCAGGAATGCTAATTCCTTCAGGAAATGATGCTGCAGTCGCTCTGGCTGAAGCTGTAGCAGGAAATGAAAAAGAGTTTATAAATCTTATGAATGAAACTGCAAAAGAAATCGGAGTAAAAAATTCCAACTTTGAAACAGTTAACGGGCTTCACAAAGACAATCATTATACGACTGCTTTCGATATGCACCTTATTACACGAGAGGCTATCGAAAATCCGACTTTACTTAAGATTTTATCTAAGAAAAGCTATACAACTAAAATCACCGATAAATATGATAGGAAAAGAGAAGTAACTTGGAAAAATACCAATCTTTTTGAAAGTGGTGATTTTAAGCTTCCTAAAAATTACACTTTAATTGGAGGAAAGACAGGTAACACAGACGAAGCTAAAAGATGTCTTGTACTCATTACTAAAAATAAAAATGATGAAATCATTTTAACAGAAGTTTTCGGAGTAAAGAGTAGAGATAATGTTTATCGATTAACAAAAAAATTGTTAAAAAGCATAAAATAATCAAACTTTTGATAAAATAACTCATTATTGAAGTTTAATACTATATATAATATAATTATATTCATAAAATTACATAAGTATATTTCATTTTAAGGAGGATAGACATTATGGTAGATTTGGTTGTAGGTACAAAAGGCAAAGGCAAAACAAAATGTATGTTGGATAAAGCAAATAATTCAGTAAATAAAATCAACGGCAGTATAGTTTTTATGGATCGTAATTATAACCATATGTACGAACTTGATAGAAATATCCGCCTTATTGATACAAGTAATTACTTTATATATAGTCCTGACGCTTTTATAGGATTTATAGAAGGTGTAATTTCTCAAAATAAAGATATTGAGTTATTTTATATTGACGGATTTTTAAAATTAGCGTGTATTGATTTAGATGAGAGCTTTGAGTATGCAGTTGAAAGTCTTGAAAAAATTTCAGAAAAGTTTAATATAAAATTTGTTTTAAGTGTTTCAAAAGAAAAAGATGATATTCCTGAATCACTTAAAAGTAAGATTAACATAGCACTTTAATTTATTTGTAAGAGTGCTCATTTTTTTGAGCACTCTTTTTATTTTGTTTTAGTATGAAAAATAGAAAAAAAGTCATAAAGTTCAAAAAAAATTCTCACATAAATATAGGTCTTATTATAACTATTTTAATAGTATTTTATATAGGATATTATTTAGTTTCATACCTTAAAAAGCCTAATATTTCAGTATATGAAGTAAAAAAAGGTTCTATTGCAAAAAATAATCATTATGAAGCAGTAGCTATAAGAGACGAATGTATTGTAACTGCAGATAGAGACGGATATATTTTTTATTATTTAAAAAATGGCAGCAGAGTGGGCGTAAACTCCAAAATTTATGCTATAGATTCATCTGGAGAAGTATATAATAAAATCAAAAATTTCGATAAAAATGATAAAGAATTTTCAAATTATGATTTATCTCAATTTGAAAATATAACTTCTCAATATATGGACGGATATAACAGTAACGACTTCAAGAAAATATATGCATATGCTACCGAAATAAAAGACCAGATTCAAAGCATTCATATTGACAGAGTGGAGTCAAAGTTAAATGATTACATATTAAATGCTCAAAACAAAGGAATATATAACATATATTATCCTAAGAATACAGGATATGTAATATTTTCACTCGACGGTTATGAAGGAACTACTGAAGATAATTTTATGGAAATAAAAAGTAAACAAGTAAAAAGAGATAAAAATGATATTAGAACAGAGCAAAAAATAAAGAAAAATGCACCAGTATATAAAATCATAAATTCTTCTGAATGGAAGATAGCTATGAAAATTTCAAATGAAGTTTATAAAGAAATAAAAAATCGAAAATATATTTCCGTAAAATTTGATTATGACAGTTCTAAGAGTATAGGAAAAGTAAAAATAATTCATAGAAATAATGATAAATATTTGATTTTATCTTTCAACGACTCTATGGAAAGATTTTCCGAAAGCAGATTTATACCTGTCGAATTAGAGCTTAATTATAAAAGCGGACTTAAAATTCCTAATTCCGCAATAACAACAAAGTCATTTTATAAAATACCTAAAGATTATTTTCTTAAAGGTAATAACTCAAATGATTTAGGCGTTATTATAAGGAAAAATGGAGGTGAAAAATTTATAACCCCTGAAATATATTATTCAACAAAGAAATATTACTATATTGCTGTAGATGAAATGGAACAATATAAGACTATAGCTATTCCTCATTCTACCGATAAATATTATTTAAATACAAGAAAAGAAAGTAAATATGGCGTTTATAATATAAATAAGGGGTTTGCCGATTTTAGAATTATAGATATTTTATATAAAACCAATGATTATAGCATTATTGATGATTATTCTTCTTATGGAGTTATGCTTTATGACCATATTGCATTGGATAGTAAGACTGTTTCAAATGGTAAAACAATATACTGATTTTATATATCCATTTAATTATAGTAATATATAAATTTTTAGCTAGTATATGCCGATTATAATCAATGTGTGATATTTGTATTTTATAAAATATTCTAAAATAAATACTTCTTTATTCATACTTGTTGACATAGAAAATGAAAACATTGATAATATAGTATAGTACAATATAAGTGCTCATTTTGATATAATCAATGGTTTATGCCTTATTACAGATAGTGCTAAAAATGTATATAAAATTTTTGATTGATTTTTAATATTTTAATGGAGATAGACCTATGGCTTTTTTTGATAAGATTCTCAAAGCTATGAAATTAAGCGATGAAGAGTTTGATGAAGAATATGAAGATGAAGATATAGAAGAAGGGAATGTTGATTTCTCAGGAAACAAGACCTATTCCTCCAGAGGAATGAATAGAGATGTAACTACAAAAAAAGATATGTTAGACAATACATCCTCTTCCCGTTCTTATTTATTTTCTAATAAAAATAAAAATGATTTTAATAATAATGGGAAAAATGACGAAGATACAAATGATGTAAAATCTGAAAAAAGAGGATTTTTCAACTCTAGGAAGATTACATCTATACATTCAAAAAATAGTGAAGATAGTAGGAATAGTAATATGGAAGTATGTGTATTTAAACCGTCATCATTTGATGATGCAAGAGAGATAGGTGAGACATTGCTTGCCGGTCAAACAGTTCTTTTAAATATGGAAGGCGTAGATGTTGCATTAGCACAAAGAATTGTTGATTTTTCTTCAGGAGCCTGCTTTGCCTTGGAAGGTAACCTTCAAAAAGTAAGTAATTTTATATTCCTTATTACGCCGCGAAATGTAGGGATTTCAGGAGATATACAAGAGCTTGTAAATAATTTTGATTTTAATGGTATAAAAACAGGTTTCTAAGAAATGAATGAAATAAATACTTATAAAAATATTGATTTAGGGAACTTTGATTTTTTCCTAAGTCAATCTTTTTATTTATTAAAAGAAAAATTAAAAGATATTGAATTTAATAAGATATGCATAATAACGGATGAAAATGTAAAATCTCTTTATTTAGAAGATTTAGAAAAAAGTTTATCTATTTATGATGTATATTCATTTTCTTTCATGCAGGGAGAAAATAATAAAAATTTAAGCACTGTTGAAAAAGCTTATGAATTTCTTTTAGAGAATAATTTTAACAGAAATGATATAATTATTGCTCTAGGCGGTGGAGTTGTGGGAGATACTGCCGGATTTATTGCAAGTACATATATGAGAGGAATTCCTTTTATAAATTGCCCTACAACGTTCATATCCCTTATCGACAGTTCCATTGGCGGTAAAACTGGAGTCGATTTTTTAAAGTATAAAAATATAATTGGATCTTTTCATAATCCTTTATTTATATATGCAAATATATCCTGTTTAAAAACTTTAGATGAAAGACAAATTCATACAGGACTTTCTGAAGTTATAAAGTATTCATTATGTTTTTCAAGAGAATTTTTTGATTTCTTATTTAAAAATTCAAAAGCAATAATGAACTTGGATCCTGAATGCTTAGAAAAAATCATTGAAAATTGTGTAACTTATAAAAATAAAATAGTGCAAGAAGACCCTTTTGATAAAGGGAAACGTGCTATTTTAAATTTCGGACATACAATAGGTCATGCAATTGAAAAGTGTTCAAATTATGCTTATACACACGGAGAAGCAGTTGCTATAGGAATTGTAAGTGCAACTCTAATTTCTAAGGAACTCGGATATATAGAAGAAAAAGAAGTAAATTTAATAAAAAGCATTTTAACTTTTTACAATCTTCCTATAAAATTTAGAGATGATATAGAAATTAAAGACATTTTATATGCCATAAAAAAGGATAAAAAGCACTATACTAAAGGCTTATTATATATAATACTTAAATCTATTGGAGAAGCTGATATAATTACAATTTCAAATGACGATAATATTATAGAAAAAGTTTTGAATCTACAAAAAGAACTATAACGATATAATCGTATAAGAAAATATATAAAAAAGCAAAGGAAATAGTTATCATTATGAATGAAAAAACACTTACAAAATCAAAAATTCGCTTATTTTTAAGTAGCTTTTCCATTGTATTATTAATTTTTATTGATCAATATACAAAGCTTTTAGCTACTAATAACTTTAAAGGAAAACAAAATCTAATTATTATAAATCATGTACTTGAATTAACTTTCTTAAAAAATACGGGAGCAGCCTTTTCTTTTATGTCAAATAATTCATTTTTCAGAATTATTATGGGAATTATAACCCCCATTTTTTGTGGATTTATAATATACCTTATGATTAAAATAAAAAAGAATGGAAATTATCTTATTCTTTATTCATCATTTATTTTGATAATAAGCGGTGCAATTGGAAACTATATTGACAGAATGCTTAAGAAATTCGTAATAGATTTTATTTATTTTTCATTAATAAATTTTCCTGTATTTAATGTGGCTGATATATATGTATGCGTAGGATTTTTTATATTAATTTTATCAATAATTTTTTCTAAAGATGACTTATTTGATTTAAAAAAGAATTTCTAAAATTAATAATAAGATAGAAGAGATGAAGATAGAAGAGATGAAGATAAATAATAATAAGATAAATAATAATAAGATAAATAATAATAATAATATAAATAATAATAAGATAAATAATAATAATAATATAAATAATAATAATAATAATAATATAAATAATATTGAAGAAATATATACTGACAAAATATATGATAATAAAGATATAAATGATAATGAAGATATAAATGACGATGAAATTGAAATCGAAAAAACCAAAGATTATGTCTTAAATGATAAATATAATAATTTTCGTCTTGATTTATTTTTGTCAAAAATCAATGAAAATTCTTCAAGAAGTTTTTACTCAAAACTTATAAAAGGCGGTATGGTCAAAGTAAATAATAAAATTATAAAAAAACCGTCTTTTTTACTTTCAAAAAATGATGTGATTGAATTAAATATTCCTAGTTTAAAAGAAAAAAAAATTGAACCTGAAAATATTCCTCTAGATATTTTATATGAAGATGATGATATTTTAATCGTAAATAAGCCTAAAGAAATGGTTGTTCATCCATCTTTTGGACATTACAGCGGTACATTAGTAAATGCCCTTTTATATCACAGTGATAAATTAAGCAATATAAACGGACCTCTTCGTCCTGGAATAGTGCATAGAATTGATATGAATACTACAGGTTCTCTTATTATTTGCAAAAATAATTTATCTCATGAAAATATTGCAAAGCAGTTAAAAAATCATTCTATAAATAGAGTATATATTGGAATAGTTCATGGAAATATAAAAGAAGATAAAGGCACAATAGATGCAAACATCGGAAGAAGTAAAATTGACAGAAAAAAAATGGCAGTTGTGGGAAAAAATTCTGGGAAAAAAGCTATAACACATTTTTCTGTCATAAAAAGAAGCGGAGAGTTCACTTACTGTTCTTTCATACTTGAAACTGGTCGAACACATCAAATCAGAGTTCATATGGCAAGTATCGGTCATCCTTTACTTGGCGACAATGTTTATGGTCCCAAAAAATGCCCTTTTAAAAATCTTATAGGTCAAACACTACACGCTTACAAAATAGGATTTATCCATCCGTCCTTAAATCAATATATGGAATTTGAAGCTCCTATTCCAGAGTATTTTAATCGACTTTTAGAGTGCTTGTTTAAATAACTCACCTTTTCTTACTACAAAGTTTTCTTACTATAAAGATTTTTATATAATATACAATATTTATATAGTATATAGTATGCAATAATAGAATCCTACTTTATATTATTTTTACTTTGCTTATTAAAATCTACTGCATTTCTTGCTTTTCTCTTGTGTTCATCTTCAATAGCTGCATAGTAGTCTATTGTAGTATTAATGTTCTCATGCCCTAATACGTTAGCTACAAGCCTTATATCACCAGTTTCCCGATATAATGCTGTTCCATATGTACTTCTTAATTTATGAGGCGTAATTTTCTTATTAGGAACAACCATTTTAGAATATTTCTTAACTAAATTTTCTACGGCATCAACACTTATTCGTTTACCTTGAAGTGACAAAAATAAAGCTTTTTTATTGTTTTCATCAACAATATTGATATTTTTTCTTTCTAATTTAATGTAGTCATTTAAAGCATCATAGACATATTCTCCAAAGTATAAAACGTCCTGAGCACCACCTTTTCTTACAATGGCAAATGAATCATCTGAAAAATTAATATCTGAAAGATCAAGACCTACGCATTCCGATACACGAATTCCTGTATTTAACATAAGTGTAAGAATTGCTATATCTCTATATTTTGTTTTTTCAAGATAAGCTCTTTGACGTTTTGTCATCTGACTTGAACCATTTTTTACTGCATCAAGTAACGATCTTACTTCATAGGAATTCATTCTAATAATATTCTTGTCTTTTTTTATCTTAGGTAAAGATGCAAGTGCAGTCGGATCTTCCATTATATATTTATGTTCAAGCATGAACTTAAACATACCTCTAAGAGGCGACATTTTCCTTGCTATAGCCTTCTTATTGTTTTCATGATAATTATTATCATCTACATTAAGCTCCAAGTATCTTTGATATTCCATAATATCCAATGAAGAAAGATGCGATAATGAATCTATATCAATTTCTTTTATATCTTTTTTCTTAAGTGTAGGATTCTTATACTTTAAAAATTCAAAGAAAGCAATTAAGTCATAAGCATATTGTATCCTTGTGCTTATTTCCGTATTAACTTCTTTACTATATATATAATTTACAGCATATTGTGGAAGTTCACTAAGAAGTTCTCTAAGTTTAACAGTATTTGTTATTTTTTTATTCTTATAATAAATAGAATCTTTAGCCATAATAATTCTCCAAATCGGTTTTATTTATGAGTACAATGTATATTAAATAACTATTGTGTATTATTATATCATAATATCTATCGGAAAAACAGATATTTTTCCGATAGATATATAAATATATTACTACTCTTTTCTTATCAATAAATATATATTTTTATCAATAACTCATAATAAACATCATACTTCATATTAAATATATATATATACTTCATACTAATTATCTATATACTAATGATTTTTGTATCAAAAAATTTCTAACAAGCTGTAAAACATATTGCAAACTAACTAAATAATTTTATCTTATTTATGAATATAATATGGAACAACAATACTCATTCCTTTTTTTAAATCATCAGGTTTCAACTGATGATTTAATTCCATAACATACTTTATATAATCTCTATCACTTTGTATTTCCTTACAATTATACTTTTCAGCTATATTGTATAATGTGTCATTTTCTTTTATAACTACTGATTTAAAGCATTTATATTCTTTTCTATGCTGCCTTGCTTCAGTAGTTTTAAACATACTGCATCCTAAAATCACGATTATAGCCAAAGTGAAAATAGCAGCGTACAATTTATATGCTGTTCGATTTATTCTATTTATTTTTTTATCTGTATATGTTCTTACCATTTTTTCTACCTCGAATCTATGTTCGAAACATCTGTTTGATATTATATTATATTGGAACGTATGTTTTGTCAATAGGAAATAGAAACATATTTTCGGAATAAATGTTTGCTTATTTAAAAATATTATGATACTATTAAAGAAATGTTATAAGGAGGTTTGTATGGCATACGGAAAGATATCCCCTAAGCAACAAGAAATACTTAATTATATTAAAGATGAAATTCTTAATCACGGTTATCCGCCATCTGTAAGAGAAATATGCGATGCAGTAGGTTTAAGGTCCACTTCTACTGTTTTTTCACATCTTGAAAAGCTTGAAAAAAATGGTTATATATGTAGAGACCCGTCAAAGCCCAGAGCAATAGAAATATTGGATGAAAACTTTAATTTAACAAGACACGAAATTACTAATGTTCCAGTTATAGGAACGGTAGCTGCGGGGCAACCAATTCTTGCAATTCAAAATATTGAAACCTATTTTCCTATACCTGTTGAATATCTACCTAACTCTCCTACATTTATGCTTAAAGTTAAAGGAGAATCTATGATTAATGTAGGTATATTTGATAAAGATACAATTATTGTAAAGCAACAGGAAACCGCAAATGAGGGAGATATAGTTGTAGCCTTGGTAGATGACTCAGCTACTGTTAAGACTTTTCATAAAGGAAATGGATGTATTATATTACAACCTGAAAATGACAATATGTATCCTATTATCGTTACTAGTTGTAAAATTTTGGGTAAAGTAATTGGAGTGTTTCGATTCTTCCAGAAATAAGAAAAATACAATTATAGCGAATATACACTTTGTTAATATTATTAAAATACTTATATACATAGGTTTTATATTTTCATTATAAAAATTATTCAATAAAAAAAGAGCAAGCAAATAACATATCATTATATTAAAATATTTTTTCATTATTTATGAAAGTTATCATTATCATATTGTTATTTCTTGCTCTTTTTTATTATTTTTATTAAATTTTATTAAAATTAAATATCCTAAAATATCTTACTTCACAATTTCAGCATCTTTCCAGATATGTTCAAGGTCATAAAAATCTCTTAAATCCTCATCAAAAAGGTGTACTACAACTTCTCCGAAGTCTAAAAGTTGCCATTCACTATTTCTTTTACCTTCTACAGATATTTCTTTTAAGCCTTCTTTTAATAAAAATTCTTCAGCTACTTCTTTCATAGCAGAAAGCTGTCTTTCATTTTTACCCGATACTATGAAAAAATAATCGGCAATCGGTGATATCTTACTTATATCGAGAACGGTAACATCTTCAGCTTTTTTCCCTTTTAATGCATTTACAAGCTCTTTTATTTTTTCTTTTGTCATAAACCTATATCCTTTTCTTACCACGATAAATAGTGTGTACGATTTTTATAATACTCAAATGTTTCTATTGTTTTCTTATCCATATCTACATTCGTTTCTTTTAAATATTCTATTGTATCTTTCAAAATAAATACTAGTGCATCGTCAATATCCATGTATGCTCTCTGCCTTATTTCTCTTAAATTCTTAGCTTTATCTCTGGACGGTTCTATATAATCCGATATAAAAACTATCTTATCAAGAAGATTCATATCAGGCTGTCCTGTAGTATGATAGCTTATTGCATGTAAAATTTCTTCATCTGTTACTTTATATAACTGTTTTGCCAAAACAGCTCCAGCTTTTCCATGAAGTAAATAAGGAAGCCTATATTCCGTCTCTGTAATTTCAATACCATTATCTTCACAAATTTTAATAAGACCTTCATCTTCTATATTTTTTGCACAGTCATGTAAAAGTCCGCCATACATAGCCTTTTTTATCGGATATCCATATCTCATAGCAAGATTTGCAGCTGTATTCATAACTCCTATAGAATGATGAAATCTATACGGTTTTAATCTTATCTTTAAATCCTCTATAATATCCTTTATTTCCATTCCAAAATCCGACGTTTCATCATATAAATCATGATCTCTTATATACTCGCTTACACCCTTTGTAAGATATTTGTACATCTTTTTATCTTCATTTTTTATATATTCTCTAAGCTCAGTAGATGATATGTACATTTTTTTCAACTTTAGTGGTAAAAACTCTGTTTTATACTTTTTAGAAAAGAATTCACATCTTTTATCAAATTCATCAAAAGTTTCAGAAGTTCTTATACATACTAAGAACTTACACATTTTAGCTAGCTCTTTATAATTTCCCCAAGTTGAAAAATCTGTAAGACTGTCCTCTCCTATGATGTAATAAAATTCACAATCTTTATATTCTTTATTTAAAAATTCCATAGTTAAATATGTATAATTCTTAAAAAGCTTATAAATTTCGAATTCTTTTAATAAAATTCTATCTTCATTTGCTATTAAAATAGATAACATTTCTTTTCTATGAAGAGTCAGTGCATCGTCTTTCCCTATACTTTTGTGTGGCGGTATGCCATTGGGAATCATCCATACACAGTCTAAATCATATTCTTTTAAAGCATCTTTTGCAATTTCAAGATGCATCTTATGAGGTGGATTAAAGGTTCCGCCAAACAGTCCTATTCTTTTCATTTCTTATTCTTGACCTTATTTTTTGGATATTCAATTCTCGGCTTTTTAGCACGTCTATAAAAAATAATCTTTCTTCCAATAACTCTTACAACAGTTGCTCTGGTTCTACCTGCTATAGTATCTGCAATTTCATTTAAATCAGAAAAACAATTTTTTAGAACGTTTACTTTGATAAGCTCTCTCTTTTCTAAAGCTTCATCAATAGCTTTTACAACTTCAGGAGAAACGTCCTCTTTTCCTATCTGAATAATAGCATCATAATTTGCTGCAATCCCGGATAGATATGCTCTTTCTTTATTGGTAAGTTTCATATATCTCCTTTTTTATCTATATATTTTATGACATTTAAGCTACTAATATCATATCTTATTATTTTTATCTATAGTATTCAAACAAATATCCATATACATCTACCGTATCGCCATCCTTTATGCCGAGTGACCTAAGGTCTTTTTCAATTCCTGTCTTTTTAATAAATTTCTGAAAGAATAAAAACCCTCTTTCCGATTCAAGATTTGTATATCCGAGCATCTTCTTTACTCTTTCGCCTTCGATATGGAATATTCCATCTTGATCTTTTGTTACATTTATAGTTTCATCCATATCATTTATCTTATTAACATCAGACTCACTTTTATATACAGTAATATCTTTAGGAAATTTTTCTCTTTCTTCATAAATCTTAAATAAAAGTTCCTTAACTCCCTCGCCTGTAACAGCAGAAATTGGGAAAATAGGATATCTTTCTTCTTTAAATGCATCTTTTACTTTATTTACTACATTATTTTTTTCATCTTCGCTTAATGCATCCATTTTATTTAAAGCGATAATCTGAGGCCTTTTTGTAAGATCTATGTTGTACTTTTTTAGTTCATTATTTATAGCCTTAATATCAGATATTGGATTTCTTCCCTCAACTGAAGCTCCATCTACAAGATGAACTAAAACCTTTGTCCTTTCAATATGCTTTAAAAACGAAAGTCCGAGTCCCACTCCACTTGATGCACCCTCAATAATACCAGGAATATCAGCAATTACAAATTCTGGAATATTAGGGAAATTAACTACTCCAAGTATCGGAGAAAGTGTTGTAAAATGATAATTTCCTATTTTTGGTGTTGCATTTGTAACATGTGATAAAAAGGTTGATTTTCCAACATTAGGGAAACCTATAAGTCCTACATCCGCAATTACTTTAAGTTCAAGATATACCTCTATCTCTTTTGCTTCGCCTCCCGGTTTTGCATACTTAGGTGCCTGCATTGTTGCTGTTGCAAAATGCTGATTTCCGAGTCCACCTTTACCTCCAGTAAGCACGGTAAATGACTTATTTTCTCCAGACATATCTACGATTACTCTTTTATTTTCATCATAAATAACTGTTCCTTCAGGAACTTTTAAAATTAAATCCTCTCCGTTTTTTCCATGCTGATTTTTCTTTTTTCCTTCTTCTCCATCTTCTGCGGAAAATTTTCTTCTAAAGCGATACTCTCTAAGCGTATTGTTGCTTTTATCAATAACAAAGATTACATCTCCGCCTTTACCGCCATCTCCTCCGTCAGGACCACCATCTGGAACATATTTTTCTCTTCTGAAACTTACATGTCCGTCTCCGCCTTTTCCTGAACGAATTATTATTTTTGCGTGATCAGAAAACATAACACCTCTACTAAAATAAATAAAAAGCCCGACTGCAAAACAGCCGGGCAAACTAATCCTATATTATTCTGCTACCGGGTAAACAGAAGCAACTTTCTTATCTTTACCCTTTCTTTCAAATCGAAGAACTCCGTCAACCGTAGCGAAAAGTGTATCATCTCCACCTTTCATTACATTTGTTCCCGGATGAATCTTTGTTCCTCTCTGACGATAAAGGATATTACCAGCTTTTACAAACTGCCCATCTGCTCTTTTAGCTCCAAGTCTCTTTGACTCTGAATCTCTTCCGTTCTTAGTCGAACCCATTCCTTTTTTATGGGCGAAAAATTGAAGGTCTAAATTCAACATATTCTATACCTCCCGAATATTTATATCTATATACTTTTTACCATACTTCTTCTTTATTTGTTCTAAACCGAAAACCATCGATTTTAATAGAACTTTGCTGTCATTCGATTTTATATATGAAAGATTAACTTCTAAAATCCCATCTTTCTGTTCTTCTTTTACAACAAGTATCTTCTCTTTCACTATCTTTTCTATTGAATTTACTGTATTTAAAACAAGAATACTGACAGCAGCACACACGACATCATTTCCATTATAATTATATCCTGCGTGACCTTTTAATTTAAGACTTACATAGTCTCCATTCTTTTTTAATAATTCAATTTGAATCATAAAAATTATGCTTTTATTTTTTCAATCTTAACCTTTGTGAAAGATTGTCTATGTCCTTGTTTCTTGTGATATCCTGTTTTTCTCTTATACTTATAAACAATGACTTTCTTTGCTCTTCCATTACTTACAACGGATCCTTCTACGTCAGCTCCCTTTACTTTTGGGTCTCCTAATTTTACTTTATTTCCGTCATTTACCATAAGTACATCAAACTTTACTTTATCTCCAGCTTCATTATTAAGCTTTTCGATTGTAATGATATCGCCTTCGGAAACCTTATATTGCTTTCCTCCGGTCTCTATAACTGCGTACATTCTATACCTCCTAATTATCATTACTCGCCAGCCTTGGTGTTATTAACTACTAATAAACTTTCTAACCTTACCGAGCGACACACTGAAGTATAATACCATAATATGTATAATTCGTCAATATATCTTACAAGGTTTTATAAATATTGAAAGTTGTCATTAATATTTGAAAGTTGTCATTAATATTATAAATTAAAATATAATTGACATTGCTCTTTTAATGATGAATATTTTTTTTCTCTTGTAATTTCAACTAATGAAAGAGCTGTTTTATCTATGACATTGACTTTAACATAATCATTTTTTACATATTCTCTCAATTTTCTCATAATATCATTTAAAAGCGATTCGTCTTTCATATTGATAAAATCAATTATTATGATTCCCGATAAATTTCTAAGTCTAATCTGCTTTGATATCTCTTTTGCAGCTTCAATGTTTATCTTGTATAAGAAATCATCATTAGTTTTTGCTTTTAAATTAGATGAATGAGATGAATTTACATCAATCATATTAAAAGCTTCTGTTTGATCTATAGTAATATTTGCTCCTGATTTTAAATATACTATTCGACTAGTCGCATCCTTTAATAGTTTAGAAAGCGAATATAACTTAATTAAAGAAAAATCATCCTCATAAAAATTTATATTTTTATCCTGCAAAAATTCTTCTTTTAGTAATTTATCATATATTGAAGGAATATCTGTAATTATATCATCAACTTTTTCCTTTATATTTAAAAGCCTATCTATAAAATGCATTCTTTCTTCTTTTAAAAGCATAAAAGGACTCATGTGGCTTGCTTTATTAATAAAAGAAAAATACTCTGTAAATAAGGATATTATTTCATTTTTTATACTACTTAAATTTTTTTCATTACATTTATCTTTTAATATATCCGATATATTGCTTCTAAAAATTATTGCCGGAAGCTCGCCCTTTTCTTCGTATTTTTTAAAATTATCTGAAATTATTTCCTCTGTAATAGATACTAGATTTTTTTTTAATTCAGAGCTTAGATTTTTAGAACAGTGAATCCCTCTCTCATTAAATATAAGAACTAAGTGATCACTTTTTAAAGAAATTTTCGATGTTCCAGTCGGATTTTTATCCTTTATTCCAGCATTTTTAATTTGAATGACAATTTCATCACCCTCTTTTATTTCTTCTCCCTTGGAATATTTATGACTATATAAAATATGTCCCTTTTCCTTTAATTTTAAAAAGACTTCAGCTTTTCCAATATTTACAAAACAAGAATTTGTATTTTTTAAAATTCTTCCCACTTTCCCTGTATAAATACTACCTACTCGTGCTTCGCCTTCTTTTTGATTTACAAATATTTCAACAGGTTTATTATCATCATTAAGTAAATATTCGACAATGTGTTCTTCTCTATTCAATGAATTTTTCGTTATAATATATTTCAATTTTAATTTTCTCTACTTTCAAGATCTTTATTTATCATATCAAGATATGGAACAAGAATGCCTTTTTTTTCTGTAAAAAACATAGAAGGTGTAAGTTCATCTATCTTAAAACTCTTCCTACCTCCTTCTTCCTTTCTATTCCAAAAATATTTTGCTTCCTTGAATGACAAATAATAATATTTTTTGTAATGTGAAAAATAAATGACAAAAAATGAAATTCCACTCTGTTTTTCAAAATCTTCCATAAATTTTAGCTGATGAGGATGAATATTTGCCAAAGGGAAAGTATCCTTTTCACATTCCTTTGCATCAAAGCATATTGCAACTCCTTGTGCAACGCCTATGTAATCTACTGTACTTTTTTTATCAAAATAAGCAAGAGTAATATGTCTGCTTACTTTATCTATATTTATAGGGGTAATAGGTGTAGGAATCTTTTGAATTAATGAAAGTTCATTTTTTCTATAAATTTCATTTGTCTGATTTATAAGATCTTCAAGAGTCGATCCTCTAAGACCTCTGGAATTCCAAGTCGCCATTTTTTATCCTCTCAAAAACATTAGGTAGTTTTGCTTTAATAATTTTATTTTTGTAAGTAATTTCATAACTGTGTAAAAGCTGATATTTTATACCTTCTTTTAAAAATAATTTATTAAAAGATTTATCTCCATATTTTAAATCTCCTGCAACGGGATAGCCGATTGCACTTAAGCTGCATCTTATCTGATGACTTCTTCCTGTATGAAGGATTACTTTTAAAATTGAAATCTTTTTAGAAAAGAAAATCTTAAAAACTTCTTCTTCCATATATTTTCCGCCATTTATTTCATGGTCAAAATATTTTACCTTATTATGTTCATCATCTTTTAAAAGATATCCCTTTAAAATGCCATCGTTTCTTTTATATTCTCCTTTTACAGCACAAATATAACTCTTTTTAAGACTTTTATCTAAAAGAAGCCTAGCTCCTTCTTTTAAACCTTTCATCGTCTTTCCGAATAATATAATACCTGAAGTATTTCGATCAAGTCTGTTAATAACAGAAGGTTTAAATGTTTTAAGTTTTTCTACTGTAATTTTTCCTTCATCTAAAAGATATTTTATTGCTAATTCATTTATAGAAATATCATCCCTTTTGCTTTTCTGCGAAAGCATTCCTGCAGGTTTATTTAAGACTAAAATGTCTTCATCTTCATATAAAATATCCAGCTTATCAAATACCTTACTATCATAAAAGCTATTAAGTATATCCTCTTTTGATTTTATTTTTTTTTCTAACTGTTGCTTTTCTAAGGATGATTTACTTAAATAATTCTCAAACTTCTTAAAAGTTTCATCCGAAAAGAAAATTTTTATATCATCTTTATCCTTTAACACTTCATTCCCAAATGCTCTTTTATCATTTAATTTTATATTCTTTTTTCTAAGCATTTTATAAATAAAAGAAATAGAAGCCTTAGGCATTAATTTTTCTAAATACCTTATAAGCTTCTGTCCTTCTTCCATTTTTTCTATCTTATAATTTTTCAAAATCTATTTTCTTTTCTATTTTTAATTAAAAGTTATAATATCATATTTTCCTTATATATTTTCTAAAAAGTATATAAGGTACAAATTTCATCTTATATTTATTTATAATAAATTATCTTTTTTTAATTTATGTATTTCTTCCAAATCAAAATATGAATACAAATACCTATCCGCTACTTCCTTTTTCTTTAAAAGGTCTGACTTTGAATATTCATCATCAATGCAATAAACGGTCATATTTGCATTTTTTGCTCCTTTAAGACCATTTAAAACATCTTCAAATACAAGACAATCTTTAGGGCTTGAAAATGAATCTTCAGCTGCTTTTAAATACATATCTGGAAATGGTTTCCCTCTCTTTACTTCATTTGAAGTTATTATAGTTTTTATATAATCGCCTAAATTATGTGCCTTAAAGGCAACATCCACAAGTTCTCTTGAATTTGCTGATGCAAGACACATTTTTATACCATTATCTTTTAAATATGATAGAAGTTCTAAAACTCCGCACTTTAAAGGTACTTTTTTATAGCTTTCCTCTGCCATTTCGTTCCAAATATTTATAAGTTCATCTTCTGTTTCTTTTAACTCAAAATTTTTCTTGTAAAATTTAGCTGTTTCCGTAATACTTTTTCCCTGAATAAGCTCCTGTAAATTGCTCGGATAATCAATATGCCTTTCAGTAAAAAAAGCATAATCTATATCTTTCCATAAACCATTTGAATCAGTTAAAGTTCCGTCCATATCAAAAATTACGGTTTTAAAATCTTTAAGCATATATTTACCTATCTACAATATCAAATTACAATTACATAAAATATTAATTTAATATAAGAAAAATTTAAAAGTGTATAACCTATATCTATTATGTAAAAGCTACACTAATGTTATGTATAAATATAATATAAAAGGCATCCTCCTTTAGAATGCCTTTGTTTTCTAATTTACTTATTTTTAAAAAATCCTTCAGGTACATCTATTTTCGGACTTTCATGTGAAGTATCAGATTTATTGGTATCTAAGGTCGGTATTTCCTTTTTTAAATCAGTTTTATCTTTATCATTAGCTTTATTATGTTGTCCGCTACTTTTACTATCAGTACTACTATTGATATTTTTTTTATCATCTTTTACTATTGTATTATTAGGTTTAAGTTCACTTCTATTACTTACAACCTGAGTAAGTATCTTGGAAAGTTTTCCTAGAATTACTTCATCTCTTTCTTTTATAACATCAACCGAATTTGATAAAACACTTTCAACATCTGACAGTAAATCATCTGTATATTCTACTGCACCAGTTTTTAGGGAATTTGCTTCTGTTGCTGCATTATCAAGCATTTTCTGTGCTTCTTTTGTAGAAATCATCATCATCTTGTTAGCCTGTGCATAAGCCTGTTGCATAATTTCATGCTGTGAAACAAGTTCGTCATTTTTAGTATGTGCTTCGGAAATAATCTCTTCAGCTTTTTTCCTAGCATCTTCTAAAATTGACTCTCTATTATTTATAATCTGTTGGTAACGTCTAAGCTCTTTCGGTGTAGTTGCTTTAAGTTCTTCTATAAAAGCATATAAATCATCTCGATTTATTACAATCTTTGTGCTTGAAAATGTAGCAGGTTTACTTTCTTCATCAATGAATTTTTCCATGTCCAGAATTATTTGTTCAATGCTACTTGCCATGATCTTCTCCTTTTTTTCCTTTATATTTTTCTTTGATTTTAGAAACTACTAACGGAGGAGCAAACTTACATATATCTCCGCCGTAAGATGCGAATTCCCTAACTATAGTAGAACTTAAATAAGAATAATGTATATCAGTAGTTAAAAATACTGTTTCAATATCGCTATTCTGTACTTTATTACTTTGAGCTATCTGAAGTTCATACTCAAAATCTGTAATAGCTCTAAGTCCTCTAATTATGATATGTGCATCAATCTCTCTTGCAAAATCCACTAAAAGACCATTAAATGACAAAACCTCTACATTAGGTAAATCTGATGTCAACTCTTTTATCATATTAACACGTTCGGAAATGTTAAACAACGGATTTTTTTGGCTGTTGTGAAGCACGCCTACAACTATTTTATCAAACATTTTAGATGAACGTCTTATAATGTCAAGATGCCCATATGTTACCGGATCGAAACTCCCCGGATATATAGCCTTTATCATAATTCTTCTTTCTTTTTTAAAAATATATGCTGATTAGTTTTATATATTTTCGCTCTTGTAACTGTAAATCCAGTATTTTCTACAGAATTTAAATCAAAATTTTTATTTGCCTCTATAATAACAAGCGAATTTTCATTCACAATATTATTCTTTACAAGAGATAAAAGCACATCTTTTTCTAAATTTGCATCATACGGAGGATCCATAAAAACTATATCAAAAGTAGTATTTGAAAGCTTATTTAATGCATCAAATACATTTTGCTTTAACAAAACTGAAATATCTAAAAGCCCCGTACTTTTAAGATTTTTTTCTATAACAGTATATGCTTCTTTTTCACTTTCAACAAAGCACGCTTTTCTTGCTCCTCTTGAAAGTGCCTCAATCCCTATCTGCCCACTCCCTGAAAATAAATCAAGAAAAGAGCAGTCAACTACATCATTTTGCAAAATATTAAATAAAGTTTCTTTTATTCTGTCCGTAGTAGGTCTTGTATTCATTCCCGAAGGTGCAGAAAGCTTCAAATGCCCCTTTTTTCCCGCTATAACTCTCAAACTAAATTTTCCGCCTTTATTAATTACAATTACTTTTATATTAATAGCTTAATCTGAATATAATTAAACTTTTTTTATAAAAAACAAATTACTTCCTTTAATCTTCTTTTTTATAATCTTCTTTTTTTAATTCTGTTCTTTTAAAATATCTTTATTCGCTGCTAAATATGTGATCAACGATATAACTGTAAGTGCTGCAGAAACATAAATAAGAATATTTGCTAAAAGTATATATATATCATTTTTTATATTTAAAATTAAAACAACAATCATAGCCATCTGCATAGCAGTTTTCCATTTTCCCCACTGATTTGCAGCAATCACAATATTGTTATTTGCAGCTACAAGTCTGAATCCTGAAATTATAAATTCTCTTGCGATGATTACTATAACAACCCACGTTGGGATACTTTTTATAGAAAGAAGACAAATTAGTGCCGAGCTTACTAAAAGTTTATCCGCTAAAGGATCCATAAATTTACCAAAATTAGTAACAAGATTATATTTTCTTGCAATCTTTCCATCGAGTAAATCCGTAAAGCTTGCTATTATAAATATTGCTTCCGCTATAAGTCTATAATTAAAAGATTTCGGATCTACTAAAACAAAATATACGAAAAATGGAATCATTATAACTCTAAGCACTGTTAATTTATTTGGTAGATTCATTCAACAAGTTCTCCATAAAGATCATATTCTTTAAAATCATTTATTTTTACGTCTACAATTGATCCGCTCATAAGGTCGATATCGGATTTAAAAAAAATATAATTATCAACGTTAGGAGCATCTTTATAAGTTCTCCCTACATATATCTTCTTTTCAGGAACATATCCTTCTACAAATGTTGACACAACATTACCGACACTTTCTCTATTTTTCATAAGAGAAATGGTTTTTTGAAGACGCATAAGCTCATCTTTTCTCTTCTTTTTCACTTCTTCATCGACCTGATTAGGAAAATTATATGCAGGCGTATTCTTTTCTCTTGAATATGTGAATACTCCAAGTCTGTCGAACTTAACCTGTTTTATAAATTCCTTCATTTCTTCGTGCATTTCATCCGTTTCACCAGGAAATCCTGTAATAAGAGTTGTTCTTATCGCAATATCCGGAATTTTATCACGAAGAAGCTTTATCTTATCCAAAATAAGCTGTTTAGTAGCTTTTCTATTCATTCTATGTAAAATCAAATCATTACAATGCTGAATAGGCATATCGATGTAATGAAGGACTTTTTTATTTCTTGCCATTTCATAAACAAGCTCTTCATCAATAGTTTCAGGATAACAATATAAAAGCCTTATACTTTTTATATACTTAATCTTCTCTATTTCTGATAATAGAGTAGGAAGCATCTTCTTTCCATAAAGATCGATTCCATAAAGTGTAGTCTCTTGAGCAACAAGATTAATTTCTGTGATACCGTCATCTGCAAGTTGATTTATTTCATGTAAAACCATTTCCATAGGCACACTTCTAAATCGTCCTCTTATAGATGGAATTACACAATAAGTGCAAAATTTATTACAGCCTTCCGCAATTTTAACAAAATTATATGGAAGGCCTGTTGTTGAAATCCTACCGCAAATATTAGGTATTCCTAGATGCGGTTTAAAATATTCCTTTTTTTCATGATTATAAGCTGCTTTAACAGCTTCCACTATATTGTCGTAAGAATTTGTACCTACAATTGTATCAACTTCCGGAAGTTCTTCTCTAATTTCGTCTTTGTATCTTTCGCTCATACATCCTGAAAGGACAAGTCCCGAAAGCTTCCCCTTCTTTTTTAGTTCTCCTGCTGCAATAATATTATCAATACTTTCTTCAAGCGAATCTGCTATAAAGCAACATGAATTTACTACGATAACGTCCGCATCTTCTTCAGAAGATATTTCAATATTATCCTTATGCAAAAGATATAACATATGCTCGGAATCTGTAAGATTTTTATCGCAGCCTAAAGAAATAAAAGCTACCTTCATTCTTTCCGGCTTTCATCTTCATCTTCATCTTTTTCATTTTCATTCAAAAGATTATTATTTATCTGATTTAAAATAGCTTCTTTCTGAGTTCTTTCATATAAAGCTTCTTCATCTGTTAAGATTTTAAGTTTTCCTTCATATAATTCTTCAACTGCTATTGAAAGAGGCTTTTCATTTTCTTCTGTGTCAATAAGTGTAGGTGCATGGTCTATAATCTGTCTTGCTCTTTTTGCAGTAGCACATACAACACTGTAACGACTATTTACTACAGGCTCGTCACCTTCCTCAACATTTTTATTAATTACTTTCATAAGTTCAACATAAGATGGATGAATCATTATTTTTCTCCCTTCGAAAATTCTTTAAGTTCATTTTGAATACTATTTATAAATTTTGGATTTCGTATTGTACGATGTTTTTCGCTTTGGATAATATTATGAAGATTATTAACAGCATCTTCCAATACGTCATTTACTAAAATATAATCATATTGCCCCATAAGAAGCGATTCACGTCCTGCTATGTAAAGTCTTTCATTTATGACTTTTTCGTCTTCTGTTCCTCTACCATAAAGTCTCTCTTTTAAAATCTTTGCACTTTTCGGCGTTACAAATATTAAAATTGCTTGAGGAAAAATCTTTTTTACTTGAAGTGCTCCCTGCACTTCAATTTCAAGTATAACATCTTTTCCTTCATTGGTAAGCTTTTCTACATAAGTTCTTGGAGTTCCATAATAATTATCATTAAATGATGCAAATTCCAAAAGTTCATGCTGTCTTATCATTTCCTCAAACTCTTCTTTTGTTTTAAAAAAATATTCTCTTCCATCTTCTTCTCCTTCACGCTTTTTTCTCGTAGTTGCTGAAACGGAAAGGAAATACTCATTTTTATGAGACAAAAGGAGATGCTTCATTATCGTACCTTTTCCTGCTCCAGAAAACCCCGATAAAACGATAACTGTTCCTTCTTTACTCATTTAAACTCTCCTTTTTATTTACAATTCTTGCTGCTAGAGCTTCAGGACTTAATGCTGATAAAAGAACTCTGTTATCTGAAAGAACTATAATACCTCTTGTTTTTCTTCCTGAAGTTGCATCTATTAAAAGATTTTTTTCTTTATAATTTTGAATCATTCTTTTTGAAGGTGCTGAATCCGGCGTAATAATTGCAATAATTTTATCCATATTGGCAAAATTTCCGAACCCTACATTTAAAAAAGACATCTAATTCTCCTACATTTAACTTTTCAATTACATTTCATTTAATTCTTAAAGCTTGGCAATTGTATTACATTTAATTTCTTAAGCTTGGCAATTGTATTACATTTAATTTCTTAAGCTTGGCAATTGTATTCCATTTTATTTCTCAAGCTTGGCAATTTGAATTTTATCATAAAACATAATTAATTCGATTATTATACTACTCAAGATTTTGAACCTGTTCTCTTACCTTTTCAATAAGAGTTTTCATCTCTATTCCCACATTTGAAGATACAATATCCGTACTTTTTGAAAGTATAGTATTCGCTTCTCGATTAAGTTCCTGAATAATAAAATCCATCTTTCTTCCTATAGGTTCATCTTTAGAAAAGCATTCTTTAATCTCCGATAAATGACTGTTAAGCCTTACGATTTCTTCATCTATACATATTTTATCGGAAAAAAGTACAACTTCTGCAGCAATTCTATTTTCATCAATAGCAGATGACTCAATAAACTTAGCTAAATTCTCTTTAAGTTTTTCTTTATATTTTTCGACAACAATTGGCTCATTTTTTGAAAGAATATCTGCTAATTCTTTAAGTTTTACTAGCTTCTTTTCAATATCGTTTTTAAGCCTTTCTCCTTCATTTTTTCTTGAAGCTAAAAGCATTGAAAACGCATCTTTAGAAGCTTTTTTTAAATACTTCCACATTTCTTCCGAAGATGTATTTGTATCTTCTTCTATAATAACACCAGGAAGACGTAAAAGTTCATAAATAGACGAACTTTTTACATTTTCATAAATATTTTCTATTTCTTTTGAAACATTAATATAGTATGAAAGTGCATCTTTATCATAAATATATTTCTTTCCGGAAATATTTTTAGCTTTTATCGTTACTAATATATCAACTTTTCCTCTGCTTATATATTCTTTTAAAAGTGACTCTATCTTGTCTTCAAGAGAATACGCAAACTGCGGGAGTTTTACGCTTATATCCAGAAATCTATGATTTACAGTCTTTACTTCAACTGTATATTTGATATTATCTGACTCAGCTTCGCCGCGTCCGAATCCGGTCATCGAATTTGTCATCTTATCTTCTCTTTTCTCTTAAATAAACATAAGCTATAATATTATAATATCTATTGTAAGAACCGTCAAATTTACTTTAAGACGTTCTTAAATACAAATTAAATAAATATAATATAGTATAATTATCATTTCTAATATAATATTAATAATAGTGTTAATATAGTATGGAGGGATTTATGTCTTTTAACGGAGTTTTAATGCATGCTCTTGCTTTTGAATTGAATGAAGAGTTTAAAGATTCATATGTATCAAAAATTGCACAACCTGAATTTTGCGAGCTTATTCTCACCATGAAATTAAAACATGGCACAAAAAAGCTTTTAATTTCGGCAAACGCATCCCTTCCATTGATTTACATTACGAAAGAAAGTAAAGTAAACCCGCTAAAAGCTCCTAATTTTTGTATGCTTTTAAGAAAGCATATACAAAATGGCATCATTAAAAAAATTGAACAAGTCGGAATGGAACGTGTTTTAAAATTTACTATTTCTCACAGAGATGAAATGTCGGTTTTGTCGGAGAAATTTTTATATGTGGAAATTATGGGAAAGCATTCAAATATAATTTTTTGTGACAAAAATGACACCATAATTGACAGCATAAAGCATATTTCTTTTGCAATAAGCTCCGTTCGTGAAGTTCTTCCGAAAAAAAATTATTTCATACCAACTCAGGAAGGTAAAATTAATCCTTTAGAAATAAATAAAGATAAATTTATAGAGCTTATTAATGAAAAAGACATTTCTATATTCGACTTTTTATGCACTAATTTTATAGGCTTTTCATCCACTACAGCTTCTTATATTTTAAATATTGCAAAAATATATGATGAATCAAAAAATACATTTATTTTATCGGAAAATGAAATAGATAAATTCTATAACGCTTTTTCATTTCTTACTAATAATTTAAAGAAAAATAATTACGAAAACTACGCATATTATGATAAAGATACGAATAAACCTATAGAATTTTCCTGCTTTAAGCTTTTAAACCTAAGTGATAAAAAAGAAGTAAAATTTAATTCCGTCTCCGAAATGCTTTTTACATACTTTAAGGAAAAAGAAATCTATTCTGCTATGTATCAGCGTTCACACGATTTAAGAAAGCATGTAAATATGCTTTTATCGAGGAATCAGAAGAAATTTAATCTTCAAGAAAAGCAGCTTTACGATACAAAAAATAAGGATGTATATAGAAAAAAAGGCGAACTCATTTTAACTTACGCATACTCCATAAAACAAGGAGAAAAAGAAGTAAGTTTATACGACTATGAAACAGAAAAGGAAGTAAAAATAAAACTTGATGAAAACCTATCTCCTACAGACAATGCAAATAAATACTTCAGCAAATATCAGAAAAAAAAGAGAACCGAAGAAGAGCTTTCATCTCAAATTAAACTTACAGAAAATACGATTAAACACCTTGAAAGCATAAAGACATCTCTTGATCTTGCTGAAACTAAAGAAGATCTTGATTCCATCCGCTACGAAATGGAAGAAGCTAATTTAATTCATAAAAAGAAGGATTTAAAAAATAAACGTCCTAAAAAAGAAAAGCCGCTTCATTTTGTAACCGACTCCGGCTTTCATATTTATGTTGGAAAGAATAACTATCAGAATGAATATGTAACATTTAAATTAGGCGATAAAAACGATATGTGGTTTCATGCTAAAAATATTCCTGGAAGCCACGTCATTGTAAAAACTGATGGAAAAGAGCTTCCGGATGATGTATATTTAACTGCTGCAGAGCTTGCAGGATATTACTCTTCCGAAAGAGACAATAAAAAGCTTGAAATTGACTATACGGAACTTAAGAATATAAAAAAGCCGAATGCAGCATCTCCGGGATTTGTAATATACCATATGAACTACTCGGTCGTAATAACGCCTAAAATAAGTAAAATAGTACATAAAGTTGTATAATTTTATCACTAATATTATAGAAAAAGGAAAATTTAACCCTTTAAGTTTAGACTAAAAGAATTTTTCCCTAAAGATTCGTGTAAAACTTATATTCGTTATTTTCAATCATCTTCTTAAATACAAAATTGTCTTCATTACTAAGATTTTTATCTTTGGACAATATTTCTTTTGCATCTTCCAAGGCATCTTTCATGATATCAAAGTCGCTATATATAGATGCTAAGTTAAAATATTCTTCTCCGCTTTGACGTACTCCATTTCTATCTCCAGGGCCACGAAGCTTTAAGTCGGTTTCTGCAATTTTAAATCCATCTATATTGTCCCTTACAGTCATAAGTCTTTTCTTCGCATTTTCATTTGATGAATTTGCGGAATTTACAAGAATACAGTAGCTTTGACTTTCTCCTCTTCCAACTCGTCCTCGAAGCTGATGAAGAGTTGAAAGTCCAAATCTGTCGGCATCCTCTATCATCATAACTGTAGCTGACGGGACATTTACTCCAACTTCTATAACCGTTGTTGAAATTAAAATATCAATTTCTTTATTTATAAATTTATTTACGATTTCATCCTTTTCATCACCCTTCATTTTTCCATGAAGGATTCCTATTTTACACAAATCACCAATCGAATCTTTCAATTTTGCCTCATAATCAAGGACATTTTCCTTATCCATATTGTCTGATTTTTCTACCAAAGGGCAAACTATATATGCCTGATGTCCCATCTGTACTTCTTTTAGTATAAGCTTTAATGCATTTTGCCTCATAGAAGGCGTTATTACAGCTGTTTTAACTTTCTTTCTTTCACTTGGCACTGACATTATCCTTGATATATTCATGCCATTATAAAGAATTAATGCGAGCGTTCTAGGTATAGGAGTTGCAGATAAAAGTATTGAAAATGGCGTCATTTCTTCTTCAAGTAACATATTTCTCTGTTTTACTCCAAATCGGTGCTGCTCATCCGTTATTGAAAGTGCAAGATTTTTAAAAATGACATCTTTTTCAATCAGTGCGTGCGTTCCTACAATTAAATCAATTTTTTGGTCTTTTAAATCTTTTAAAATAGCTTTTTTCTCTGACTTTTTTGTATTTCCCGTAAGAAGTGCAATCTTTAAATCTAGAGAATAATCTTCAATAAGCTTTTTAAAAGAATTAAAATGCTGAACTGCAAGAACTCCAGTCGGCACCATAATTAAACTTTGATAACCATTTTCCGCCATTGTAATCATAGAGATGAATGCCACAATAGTTTTTCCGCATCCTACATCTCCCTGAACAAGTCTTTCTGTTACAATTTTTCCTTTAAAATCAGAAAAGATATCGGAAATAGTCTTAAGTTGTCCTTCTGTTAAAGTAAAAGGTAAATTATCTATAACCTTTTTCGCATACGAAAATTTTGTTATTAAAAAACTATTTTTAATTTCCTTTTTATTATTTATACACTTTTCCTCTTCAAGGGAAAATTTTAAAAGCTCTTCGTAAATAAATCTACTTCTTGCCTTGATTACATCTTCATCATTTATAGGAAAATGAATATGCTTTATGGAAAACGAAAGAGACGGTAAATTTCTTTTCTTAATAAGCCATTCTGGAAAAGTATCTTCTATCTTAGATACGTATGATAAAGCATTTTCTACCGCTTTACTTATAGTTTTACTTGTAAGGCCTTTAGATAAACGATAAACTGGGACGGGACTTTTTCTCATATTTTCATATTCATCGGGAATATACATTTTTGGATGCTCAAATCTATATATATTTCCTTTTTTTAATACACGTCCATAGAAAATATAAGGCATATTATACTTTATGGTTTTCTTTATATAAGGCATGCGATACCACACAACTTCCATAACGCCATTTTTTGTATCAATATAGCCTTTACTTATAAAGAAGTTACCTCTTCTTATTACTGTAATATTTCCTTTTATCACTCCTAAAATAGCATTTTCTTCGTCTACACTTATTTCACTTATAGAAACAGGTTTTTTCAAATGTATATAATCTCGTGGAAAAAATGAGAGTATATCACCAATCGTATATACTCCCATTTTATTAAAAGCTTCTTCTGTTTTACTTCCTATGCCTTTTAATTTTATAATGGATTGATTTAATATATCATTCATTTTTCTACATCTGCTACACAGGAATATCCTGTTATCTACATTTAATTTATAAATAACATCTATTCGTTATCTACAATTATCTTATAAATAACATCTATCAATTATCTACAATTATCTTATAAATAACATCTATCCGTTATTTATATTTATTGCATAAATATAGCTCTTTCTTTTATTACTATTCCACGCTAACAATATAAGAATATACAGGCTGTCCTCCATTTTCTATATCTATATCAAGATTAGAAAACTTAGTTGAAAGTCCTTCTTTTATTTCTTCTGCTTCACTTTCTGTAACCCCTTCTCCATAGTAAAGAGTTATAAGAGAATCTTCATCACTAACTAAAGTTTCAAGCATTTCAACAAGAACATCCTTCTTATTAATTCCTACTGAAATAATTCCCTTATCGGAAATTCCCATAAAGTCTCCGGATTTAATGACTTTACCATCAATTTCTGTATCTCTTACAGCATAAGTAACCTGTCCTGTTTTAACATTATGAATCTCTTCATTCATAACTTCTATATTTTCCTCAACGGATTTTTCTGAATCAAAATTAATAAGTGCTGCAATTCCCTGCGGAATAGTTTTCGTAGGTATAACAACAATATTTTTGCTTTTTTCCAATGAAACAGCCTGATTTGCTGCTAAAATAATATTCTTATTATTAGGAAGTACAAAAACTGTATCAGCATTAACCGCTTCTACCGCTTTTAATATATCTTCCGTACTCGGATTCATAGTTTGTCCGCCCGTAATATTTTGATCAACTCCCATATTAAGGAAAATCTCATTAATTCCTTCACCTGCGGAAACTGAGACAAATCCGAACTCCTTCTTTTTAGAAGAAGCTTTTTCATTAATGCCACAGTTTTCTTTGCCATTATTTGATATCTCTTCTTCAGAAAATGACAACTTACACGCATCACGTCCTTCATTTTCTTTTTCTTCTTTATCAAATAAATTTTTAAAACTAATATCATACATTTTTCCTAAAATGCACGCTTTTTTAATTATTTCACCCGGGACATCGGTATTAGCTGACACTTCTACTCCTATATGTCCATCTTCTTCTCTATCCGATATTTCAACATTTGAACTTACAGAATAAATATATTCTTTAAATGTCTCTATTCTCTTGAAAGCTGTTCCATCTTCAACCTTAAGCACAAATGAAAGCTTATATGTATGCTCCTTATTTCCTTTATTTTCTTTATCTTCATTATCAAAGGATAAATCTACATCTTCTCCCTTTAAATAAGACAATACACCCTTTAAGAGAGCCATAAGCCCTGAGCCGCCAGAATCCACAACTCCAGCTTGCTTTAAAACAGGAAGAAGTTCAGGTGTGCTTTGAAGAGCTTTATCTCCTTCTTCTATAATAATTTCCAAGAATTCCAGTATATCATCGACATTATCTTTTATTTCTACAGCTTTTTCGGATATTTTTCTTGCAACTGTAAGAATTGTACCTTCAGTAGGTTTCATTACAGCTTTATATGCCGTTTCAGTTGCATTTTCTGATGCAAGAGCAAGCACCTTAACATCAATAATTTCTTCCTTTTTTATAACCTTTGAAAATCCTCTTAAAAGCTGTGAAAGAATAACTCCAGAATTTCCTCTTGCACCTCTAAGTGAACCTGAAGACATAGCCTTTCCTACGCTTTTAAAATCAACTTTTTCTAATTCTAAAATAGCCTTTGCCGCTGATATAGCAGTCATTGTCATATTGGTACCTGTATCTCCATCAGGAACCGGGAAAACATTAAGCTCATTAATCCTATCTTCATTGTTTTGAAGATTTTTAGCTCCAGCAAGAAATGCTTTTGAGAGCTTGTCGGCATCTATAGACCTAAGTTCCAATTTATCCTCCTTAATCGATAATGCGTACACCTTCAACATAAATATTTATGTTGTCCACATTAAGTCCTGTAAATTCATTCACTTTGTACTTCACCGTATTAGAAAGATTCTCGCAAACAGTCGGTATATTAATGCCATAAGAAACTATCACATGAAAATCAAGTGATATATTGTTATCATCTTCCATAACAACACTAATCCCGTGGCTTAAATAATCTTTCTTTAATAATTTTACCAATCCGTCTTTAATATTAACGGCAGCCATCCCAACTATCCCGAAACATTCTACTGCAACAGAGCCGGCGTAAGTAGCAATAACATCTTCATCAATAATGATTTTGCCAAGTTTTGTTTCCATTTCTCCTTGCATAGTATCCTCCGTCTTAAATTTAATTTTTATTACTCACTCATTATAAAGATTTTATCAAAAAAAAACAACAAATAAAAAATACGCAGCTTATAGCCGCGTACTTATCATAAATTTTTCTACTTTATTAATAGAATATCTCTTTTAAGAGTTATTATGCACGCTCTACATTGCCTGAACGAAGACATGAAGTACATACATGAAGTCTCTTAGGTGTTCCGGAAACTATACATCTAACCGATTTAACGTTTGATTTCCATATTCTATTTGATCTTCTATGAGAGTGGCTCACCTTTATTCCGAAATGAGCTCCTTTTTCGCAGATATCACATTTTGCCATCGTGCTACACCTCCTAAAACCGATATCCGGTAATTTTTAAAATAACATTAGTATACTATCAAAAACACACAAAAAAAGCAAGCATTATTTTAAATAATCGGATAATATTTTATATTTAATCCTCCGTCATACTTCTCTTTTTATTCTTATTTTTAATTTTCGATACGGCACTTGGAACCATATCTAATAATTTTTCCATGTTACTAGTGCTATTTACTCTAATAATTCTAACATCATCGCCTTTTATAACAAGGACCGCACTCGGAGTAATTTTTCCACCAAGTCCTCCGCAGCCGCTTCCTTTTTCAGTCTTTTGAAACGAACCTGCTCCAACACCGAAAGATATATTAACTAGCGGTACAATAGTTGTATCTCCATACTGTTTTTCTTCTCCAACTACAGTCTTTGTTGTAATAAACGTTTCCATTCCGTCAAATAAAGACTCCATTATTGATTTAAAATCACCCTTTTCCATGCAAAGCCTCCCATTTTTTCTTTAACTTTTTTATTTTACCATTTTCATTTAATTCAAGCAAAAGTTTAAATAAATTTTTTATAGAAATTTTTCCTCTTATTGTGATATTTCCGTCTATATATGCATCATCTGATGTAAAATCGGGATAAATATCAATTCCATTTTCATATAAAAACATGATTTGAGCTAAAAAAGCTACCATAATTCCAGTATGATAAGGATTGCTTAACGCAAATTCCATTTTGGAATCATAAAAAGTAATCTTCAGCCTTTTTATATGCTTATTTAATATGGAGAAAAATTCAATTAATCCTTCTTTTTCTTCTTTTATTTTAAAAAGATTTATGGCATCCTCTATAGTAAACTTTTTTCCTTTATATTTTTCAGCCTTTTTATTTTTATATTCATTTATTAAAAGCTCATTATTCTTATCAACTTTAACGGAGAAGGTTTTTTTTACGATTGAAATAATTCCCCAAAAAATTTTAAATTTTATATATAAAAACTTCTTATAAAAAATTTGTAAACTTAAAAATCTTAAATTGCTTTTTAGGTAAAATTCTATTTTAATATCCTTTTTTTCGCCTTTTTTCGATTTTATTAAAATATCTCCTTTTAATTTAAATGGAGCTATAAATAAATATAAGATAAAAAGAATAAGGATAAATAATATTAAAATTATTATTAAACCTACTAACATTGAACCATCCTTATCTATTTTTACATTAACACATTAACTTTATAAATGAATATCTATTTAGATTAATACAAAAAAAGCTTTTATCTACTAAAATAATATGAAAAAACTTTTTCAGCAGACACTGCTGCAACTTTATCAGTATTTTCCAATATAACTGCTATTGCTATCTGTTTTTCTCCATTTTTTGCATATCCAATAAACCATGAATGAGTATGCTTCTTATCATTCCATTCTGCAGTTCCTGTTTTCCCATAAGCAGTATAATTTTTATTTCCTCTAAAATAATACTTTGCTGTTCCTTTTGTTACAACGGCTCTCATCATGCTTTCAAGCTTTTGTGCTTCATTTTCTGACATAACTCTTTTTAGTTCTTTTTGTTTCGTACTTTTTACAACATCACCATTTGTATTTTCAACTCGATCTACCACATAAGGTCTCATCATAATTCCATTATTACATACAGTAGATGCAACAAGGCACATTTCAAAAGGTGTAACAAGAGTCTGTCCCTGTCCAAAAGATGTTGACATTATCTGTGCTTTGGACTCTTTATCTTTCAAAGTTATCTTACTTTTTCTTATATTATTTCTATCAGTATTAATATTTTTATTAAAGTAAAAATCTTCACATGTATCTCTTAATCTTCCTTTGGAAAGTAAAAGTCCAATTTGTGAAAATGTAACATTACATGAATTTGCAAATGCCTGCGTTAAATTCTGTGTTCCGTGAGCCTCATTATATGCACAGTGAACTACATAATTCCCCGCTTTATAGCTTCCTGAGCAATGGAACGTATCTTCCATCTTTCCTCCATCTCTAAGATAAGAAAGAGCCGTTAACACTTTAAATGTAGATCCTGGAGGATAAAGTCCCTGAATACAACGATTTAATAATGAGCTGTTAGGATCGTTTGAAATATTGTTCCAATTTACTTTTACAGTATTAGGGTCAAATGTAGGCTTTGATGCCTCAGCTAAAATTGCTCCAGTGGAAGGATTCATTACAATTATCGCACCCTTTTGCGTAATAATTTGATTATATGCCTCTTTTTGAAGAGCAGGATCAAGTGTTGTAATAACATTATCACCTATAAGTTTTTCTCCTCTTGCAAGTTTTTTAATCTGCTCCGGTGCAAATTGGTGGGAAGATGTAAGAAGGGAATTTGCAGAAAGTTCAATCCCACTTCGTCCTCTATTCATATAACCTATTGTATGGCAGAATAAATTTCCGTACGGATACTCCCTTATTTTTGCTCCTCCGGGGCCTTCTTTAGTGTCTGCAAGTACTTCTCCATTTGATCCGAAGATTTTTCCTCTTATTACTTCTCTATCAAGACTTACAATTCTCGGATTATAAGGATTATTTATGAATGAATCACTTTTTACAAATATAAAATATCCCTGATAAATTAAAAGTGACATGAAAAGGAAAAAGAAAATATATATTATAAAAAGATATCCTTTTTTCTTATTTTCTCCATTAACTTTTTTCTGTTTGCCTGCATCGTTAAAATCATTCATTTTCTAAATACATTCTCGCTTTCTTTTTCATACCCATGCCCTGTATTATAGCAAACATAATAAAAGAAGACATAAGAGAACTTCCTCCTGCACTTATAAAAGGCATCGTAACTCCAGTTGACGGTATAAATTTAATTACACCGCCTATTGATAAAAATACCTGAAATCCAAATGAAAGTCCGAATCCTGCAGCTACAAGGCTTTGAAACTTATCTTTCTTTTGAAGAGAAAGGTTCATAATCAAAATAAAGCAGCTTGTATAAGTTAAGATTAAACAAATTGCAAAAAAAGATCCAAATTCTTCCGAAAATGCTGCAAAAATAAAATCTTTAGATACTACAGGAATTTTATTAGGCATACCCTTATAAAGTCCTGACCCAAACCAGCCACCACTTCCTATTGCAAACAAGGATTGACTTACCTGATATCCCGCTCCTGAAACATGACTTAAAGGATCCTTCCAAGCTAAAATTCGATTTTGAACATGAGTAAGATGCTTTTCTGCTACATATAATCCTCCCGCCATAAATAGAACATTTGGGATTAAAAATAAGTAACTATGTGTTGCAAGGAAGAACATAAGAATATATATAACGAAAAGGATTGACGCTCCTCCCAAATCCCTTGACAACAGTAAAATCACGATATGAACTATAGAAAGGAAGGAAAGAAGTGCATAATCAAACAAATCTTTCGCCTTATATAAAGCACATGAAAGTCCCAAAACAAAAAGTATTTTTACAAATTCACTCGGTTGAATACTCGTGCCTGCGAATGTAAGGCTAATTTTAGCTCCATACTCTCTATGTCCTCCGACAAGAACAACTAAAAGCCCTACTATACCAAGCGTAATATAAACATATGTAAGCTTATTCCAAATATCAAATTTCTTAATTAGAAATGGTATTATAGCAGTTAAAATAATGGAAAATACAGCTATATAAAGCTGCTTCATCGCTCTTTGACTGTCAAGTCTTGAAAGCATAATAAGTCCCAATGCTAAAAGCATACATTGATGATTGAGAAGAGCTTTATTATATCTTTCATATAAAAGCTTATATATTACATGAATTCCTATAGTAATTAAAATTTCATACGCCATGAAAAACGCATAGTTCTGATCATTCGTATTTATAAATAAAACTAAATTGCTTATGGCAATAATAAACAAAACCCAAATATTTTGAAGATAATATAGAACCATAGTTTTCGTCTTACTTGCATTTATCTTTAAAGCACTAAATCCATTTAAAGTATAAAAGATCATAAGGAAAAGCAATATATACTTTGATATATTTACAAATATGTTCTGCATTAGATTACTCCTCTATTGAAGTGTCCCTTCGTTGCCTTTATATCAATATTTTTTAAATTAAAATATTCTTTTAATACTTCATCCGTTTGACTTTCATCTTCCACTGTAAAGTCAATTCTTACTTTATCACATCCTACCTTTTTTATGTCCTTAATATTTGAAAATAAATCAGTAGGAAGCGAATTATATATCGTGTTCATACAGATTTGACATTCGTTTCGTATAGGGAAACATATATTTTTCCTGTCTTTTATTTCAAGAACCGACGTTTTATGATTGCAGCCATAAAGATTTTTTTTAGTGCAATTTGCCATGATCATAAGCGGTGCCCTTCCGTAGCAAATCATTATACTATTTTTGTTATTACGATGCGATATCTCCTTATAGTTTAGTTCAAGTGGAATCGTATCATATAAAAAATCATTTTTATTAAAAAATGTGACTGCCTCGTTATTATATGTATAAAGTCTGTGATCCAAAATTATACTCTTGTTTTTTATGCCATTTTCTTCCAAAAATCCTATAGAATCATAAGATGTCGCTAAAAACATATCGAACAATTCTTTTTTCTTTGAAAAATCAGTTTTTGTAAAATAAAAATCTCCATTTTGTCTAAAAACATCCGGCATTCTAAGGCACAGCTTTAGTTCTATAATTTTAGATTTTAACTTTGAAAAGAAATCATAAGGTAAGCTTAAAAATGTATAATCAAGTATTATTGTATCTATATATTTTTTATATTTAAGCACTGTATCAAGCTGCTCTTTTGTAAGAACGATTATCATGTATCTTAATTTTTGCATTTCTTTATTTTTTACTGAAGTATTAAAATGTATATCTATATCTTCTTCCTTTTTAGGCAATCTTTCTTTTAAAAGAGTTTTTTCTTTTTCTTTTAAAATGCTTTGTTCAACTGATAAAAGTGCATCTCTTCTTAATTTATTTATTGAAGATATAGGGATAAATATATCTTCTTCCATATCAATTTCTATATTTGAAGCAGAAAAATACGTATCATTTATCTTTAAAAGTTTTTCTTTTATATTATCTTCTAAAAGTGGCCTATTTTTCGCCTTTTCCACAGTATCTCCGTAGAAAGTGCTTTCTCTTATGGTTCCTCCATTTTTCCCGATTTCTTCTATAACTATTTTTAAAGGAAAACCCTTCTTTAAAGCTGCTTTGATATTTATTGGTATTGTACTTCTTTCTTTTAGCTTAATATCAACATCCTTTGCATTGTGAAACGACGAATCTTTAAAAGTCATAAGTTCTTTTCCATTATGATGTGTAAGATAGGTTTTTGTAAAGCTGCCTCTTTCGCCTAAAAATTTTAAAGTTTCCATATCCTCTTTCGATACTTTATAACTTTCTCTATTTTCAAGATACATATCAATATATTTTCTATATATGGATACAACTCCCGCAGCATAAGAAAGAGACTTCATTCTTCCTTCAATTTTTAGAGAATACGCTCCTGCTTCCGAAAGCTCTTTTATCATATCAATAAGGCACATATCTGACGGACTTATAAGATAGCTTCCTAATGGTTTTTCATTTTTCTTAAGCTTATGATTAGTGTTATTTACCATATAAGGAAGTCTACAAGGCTGTGCACATCTTCCTCTATTTCCGCTTCGTCCACCGAAGAAACTACTCATAAGACAATTTCCCGAGTAACATATACATATTGCTCCGTGGACAAATACTTCAATATCCATGTGAGTTTTATCATAAATATTTTTAATCTCTTTTAGGGATAACTCTCGTGAAAGGACAATCCTTTCCGCTCCCAAATTTTTAAAGAAAGTAGCACCGTAAGAATTTGACGTTGAGATCTGTGTACTTATATGAAGTTCGCATTTTGGGAAATTCTCTTTTATGAATTTAATTAATCCGATATCCTGAACTATAAATGCATCTATTCCGAGTTCATAGTAGTATTTAAGATATTCATATAAATCTTTTTGAAATTCTATATTTTTTATAAGCGTATTTACTGTAAGATACACCTTTTTGTTAAAAAGATGTGCATATTCTATAGCAATTTTGGCATCTTCTTTAGAAAAATTTTTTGCATATGCTCTTGCCCCGAACATTTCTCCTGCAAAATACACTGCGTCCGCCCCATTATCAATAACAGCTTTTAATATTTGAAGATCTCCTGCGGGGGCTAAAAGTTCCAATCCTTTTTCACTCATAATATATCTTTACACAAATTTACTGATTATCTTCATCTTTTGAATTAGTAGAACCTAAAAGTGCATCTTCAAGTGTAGATTCGAGCTTTTTCTTTGCAAGTTTAAGTTCATCAACTTCTTTTTTAAGTTCTTTAATTTCATTTTCGCTTTTTTCAGCATTAACCTGCTTTGCAACAAGTTCATTTTTAAGGTCATAAATCTCCTGATCTTTTTGCTCCAGTTCGCTTTTATCATCTTCGACACGTTCTCTTGCCTTAAAAAAATCATTACAAAGATTTATATTTAAAAGAACAGCTTTCATATCAGCAGATAATCTGCTGAAATTTTCAAGCTTTTCAATTTCATCCAATTTTTTATTTATATATGACGCAACACTCTGTAAATACTCTTCATCTTCATATCCGCTTATTGTATATTTCCTTTTATTTATGTAAACACTTGTCGTTTTCTTTACAGACATACATTTTCTCCTTTTTATGGTTAAGGTTTAATCTTCCTTTAAGTTAAATTTCTGATTTATTTTTAATATTATTTTTATGTCAGTATTTTATTTAAAATCACTCTTTATCTTTAAAAGCATCTTTCATATCAAAATGTTCATATGCTTTTTTTGTAGCAACTCTTCCCTTTGGAGTTCTGTGAATTAAATCATTTTTCACAAGGAAAGGTTCATACACATCTTCTATAGTCCCGGCATCTTCTCCTAAAGATGCCGAAAGAGTATCAAGTCCTACAGGTCCTCCTGAAAAATTATTTATTATAGTAAGTAAAATCTTTCTATCAGTAGAATCAAGTCCTAATGAATCTATATCAAGAAGCATAAGTGCTTCATCTACAAGATTATTTTTTATAATTCCATCGGATTTTACAAGCGAATAATCTCTTACTCTTTTAAGAAGTCTATTTGCAAGACGAGGAGTTCCGCGTGAGCGTTTTGCAAGAGACATTGCCGCATCTTCTTCAATATCTACCTTTAATTTTTTAGCTGATTGCTTAATTATCTGTTTCAGCTCTTCAGGAGAATAAAACTCCATATGATACAAAAGTCCAAATCTGTCTCTTAAAGGTGATGATAAAAGTCCGGCTCTTGTAGTTGCTCCTACCAATGTAAACTTAGGTAAATCAAGTCTTATAGACCTTGCCGTTTGTCCCTTTCCTATCATAATATCAATAGCAAAATCTTCCATTGCGGGATAAAGTACTTCTTCTACTTGCTTATTAAGTCTATGAATTTCATCGATAAATAAAAGGTCGCCTTCAGAAAGATTACTTAATACTGCCGCCATTTCGCCCGGCTTTTGAATAGCAGGTCCTGAAGTTATCTTAATATGAACTCCCATCTCCGATGCAATAATCTCTGATAAAGTCGTTTTACCAAGCCCTGGAGGTCCATAAAAAAGCACGTGGTCAAGCGGCTCTTTTCTCTCTTTTGCAGCATTTATAAATATAGAAAGAGTATCTTTTACTTTACTTTGCCCGATATATTCATTTAAAAATTTAGGACGTAAATTATTTTCTATCTTTTCTTCTTCATTATTTTTAATTTCTGTAGAAATGATTCGCTTTTCCAATGTTTTCCTCTCAAGTAGTAATATTGTTATACTTAAATTTAGTGTAATTATATAATTAAATTAATTTCAATTTTATATCAATATTTACAATATTCACTATAAATTAATTCTTTTAAATTTTTAAATATGAAACTCATAGTAACTTTAAAAGTGACTTTATTATACTTTCCGTACTCATATCTTCGCTTACTTTTATTCTACTTAACGCTTTTAATATTTCAGATGAACCATATCCTAAAGCTTGTAGTGCAAGAATAGCATCATTTTTATTATTTTCATCTAAGGATGCTCTTTTTTCACCAATTTTTGGCCCTTCATCTTCACTTTCCTTTGCAGAAACGGCATCAGGAAGAGATATTTTATCTTTTAATTCCAAAATAATTTTTTTTGCAGTTTTAATTCCGAGTCCTGGTACTTTTGAAAGATTCTTATAATCATCAGATAAAATAGAAAATAAAATATCTGAAGATGAATACAAAGAAAAACATCCAATTGCGGTCTTAGGTCCCACACCTGAAACTCCAATAAGCTTTTTAAAAAGATCTATTTCATTTTTATCCAAAAATCCAAATAGAGAAAATCCATCTTCTTTTACCTGTAAAAATGTAAAAACTTGAATTTCATCATTTAAATATATTGATGATAAATCTTTAGAAGGCATACATATATCGTATCCTATACCATTATTATCAAGTATTATATTGTTCTCTCCTATAAAAGTTACAATTCCTTTTATGTATGAAATCATCATTTCCCCGCAATAATACATCTATATACAATCATAATTAATCAACAACAGTCCCCATATAATAAAATCCTAATGCTTTATCAAGTTTTACATTTAAAATTCTTCCAATGTCACTTATGTCTGCTTTAAAATGTACGACTGAATTATTTTCAAGTCTTCCTGTAAGAAGAGAAGAATCTTCTTTATTAACGTCCTCTGCAAGAACTTTTACAACTTTTCCTTCAAGTTCTTTAGTCTTTTCTCTCCCGATTTTTTGAACTAAAGGAAGAAGTCTATCAAATCTTTCTGTAACTATATCCTTTGGAACTTGTTCAAATTTTGCAGCGGGAGTTCCGCTTCTCATTGAATATTGGAAAGTAAATGCACTGTCATATCGTACTTCTTTTACAACTTCAAGAGTTTCTTCAAAGTCTTCCTCTGTCTCTCCTGGAAAGCCTACGATAATATCGGTTGTTATTGCACAATCTGGAATCTTTTTTCTAATTTCATTTACAAGATACATGTATCTTTCTCTATCATAATGTCTATTCATTCTCTTTAAAACTTTTGATGAACCCGACTGTAGCGGCAAATGTATATGATGACATATATGTTTTGAGTTTGCAATTACATCTATAAGTTCGTCTGATAAATCCTTAGGGTGTGACGTCATGAATCTTATTCTCTTAAGGCCTTCAATCTTATCCACATCACGAAGTAAATCTGGAAATGTATATTTTTCTTTAAAATATTTTCCATAAGAGTTTACATTCTGACCGAGTAGCATAATTTCTACAACACCGTCGTCTACCATTTCTTTTATTTCATTTATTATGTCCTTCGGTTCTCTACTTATTTCTCTTCCTCTTACAGACGGAACGATACAAAACGTGCAGAAATTATTGCATCCGAACATAATATTTACTCCGGACTTAAATCTGTATCTTCTCTTATTTGGAAGATTTTCAAAAATTCCATGAGCCTTGTTCCAAACATCAACAACCATCTTTCTGCTTTCCATATTCTTTACGACAAGTTCTGCAAGCTCATGAATGTTATGCGTTCCAAACATAAAGTCCACGAAAGGATAACTTTTTTTTATTTTTTCAACTGAAAGATTTTCCTGAATAAGACATCCGCAAATTCCAATTTTCATATTAGGATTTTGCTTCTTATAACCATTTAAAATGCCAAGCCTTCCAAATACTTTATTATCAGCATTTTCTCTTACGGTGCAAGTATTGTAGATAATCATATCTGCTGTCTCTTCATCAATTTCTTTGTAGCCCATAAGCTCCAAGATTCCTACGAGTTTCTCTGAATCTCTTGCATTCATCTGACACCCGAAAGTTGTAACATGGCAAGTCGGCTGTCTGTGTAATTTTTCCGTTAATTCTGCAACTAATTCCTGCCCTTTTTCAATAAAGTATTGCTGCCTAAAAGGCTCCTTCTCTGGAGCATCTTGATATTTTTGATCTAATTCTTTTCCTTCAACACATTCCATAATTTTATTCCTATTATTACTACTATATTTATGTTGTTTTATATTATTTTTTTAACATTTCCTATCTATATTAAAAATATGCAAAATAATACTCATACATTATAACACATTGAAACAAATTTTTTATTAAAATATAAATCCCTATTGTTCTTAATTCAAATCTCTATGATATAATAAGTATTATGAAAATTTTTAAATTTACTAAAGAAATTGAAAATAAAGAAATATTAAATCTGGTAGACGAAAAATCCTTTTTTTTCGATATAGAAACAACCGGTTTTTCAAGGAGTTACTGTACTATTTATATGATAGGTACCGGTAAAATTATTGGCGATAAATTTTTTGTTAAACAATTTTTTGCAGAAAATAAAGATAAAGAGAAAGAAATTATAGAAGCATTTCTAGATGAATTGCAAGACGATTATACTCTCATATCTTTTAATGGTGAAGCATTCGATTTACCATTTTTAGAATCAAGATCAAAAGCTTTCGGCATTGATTTTAAAAAAAATTACGTAAAATCTTTGGATATCTATAAGAAGTTAAAGAAATTAAATTACCTATTTAATTTTTCGTCTTTAAAGCAAAAAAGTATTGAAGAATTTTTAGAAATTGAACGAGATGATAGATACGACGGTGGTAAACTTATAGAAGTATATAAATCTTATGAACTCATGCCTTCAGATGAAAATGAATATCTTCTTATGATTCATAATAGAGAAGATGTTATAGGAATGACAGACCTTATTTCCATGCTATTTTATGAAAAAATTCCGACAATAGCTCTTTCGTATAAAGAATCTTTCATAAAAAACGACAATATATATTTTTCATTTAAAACCGATTTATATGTTCCTAAATCTCTAAGAATTGAATCCGATTCTATAACCTTATTCTTAGAACCTTTTCTTGTTCATGGAGTTTTAAGAACGAATGATAAAAAAGTTCGATATTATTTTAATAATTATAAAGACTATGTTTATCTTGTAGAAGATAAAAAGATCATTCCGAAAATTTTGGTCTCACACATCGATAAAAATAAATATAGATGCCCCAAAAAAAGTGAGTGTTATACACTTATAGATATAGAAAAAATAAGTAAAGATATACTTCTTTCCTTCGTACAAAATATTTTACATAGAGAAAAAGAAACAAAGTAAAATGGATAACTACTATAAATTCAGCATATAACTCGCATAGATATGAATTTAAAAATTTACTCCTATTTGTATTTAATTATCATTCCGTCTTCCATGTGATACCTTGACGTTCCGTACTTAACTACAGTTTCATCATGAGTTACAATGATAAATGTCGCATTACTTTTTTTACTTATGTCAACTAAAGTATTCATAAAAATTTCGGTATTTTTATTATCCAAACTAGCTGTCGGCTCATCGCATAAAATTATCTTAGTTGAATCTAATATTGACCTTACTATTGCAACTCTTTGCTGTTCCCCTCTTGATAACGATTGAATACTCCTTTTATTTATATTATTTAATTTCATAATTCTCAAATATTCATTCATCAACTTATATATTTTTTCATCTATCGGATGATTTTTTATATAATACGGGAGCAGAATATTATCTTCAACATTCATAAAAGGAAACAAATTCAGATTTTGAAAAATTATGCTGATTTCACTTAATCTAATCATTTCTTTTTCTCTTTTAGAGCAATTTAAAATATTTTTGTTACCTATATAAACTTCTCCAGAAAGGTTATCAATCATTCCTGAAATCGCATACAATAAAGTAGTTTTTCCTGATCCAGACGGTCCTGAAATTATAATAATTTCAGATGAATTAAAATCCGCATTTAAGCCATTTAATAGAAGTCTTTCTTCATCGCCGTCTTTTATTTTATAATATAAATTTTTTATTCTTATTATCTTTTCTGCCATACTATATATCTCCCGCTTATGTCGTACTATATACTATATCTAAGCTGTGTTATAAAATCGGACCTTTTTTTCAATTTTATAATATAAAAAAGCTGTATTACTATTGATATTAACATGAATATCAATAATATGCCTATCTCTAAATAAATTCCAGTATAACTGACTTTCCTAAAATAGTACGGTGATAAAGTTACATATAGACATACATATGTAAACATCTTTGTTATTGGAATCAAAAATATGCCTGAAATCAAAATAGGAACAATAGAATGCAGTATATATATACTAAGAATTTTATTATATCCTATACCCATAGCTCTAAATCTCAGTATATCTCTTTCATTATTTTTAGTAATAAGAGAATAGTAAATAAATAAAGACACAACAGCACATACCAATAATAAATACGTTATAGTTTCCACTATTGATGTACCCTTTACCGCTCTATCTCTACTTTGATTGACAATATCTGATTTTGGAATAATCTCATCATATTTAGTTACATTATAATTTTTTAAAAATACTACATTATGTTCATTTTCGTCTATATTTAATATTTCTTTTAAATATGCTTTATTTACAAAGCAATTCAATTCTCCGAAATTATTGGAATAATATAGACCTGCAACTTTAAATTCATATGACTTTTTATTAATAGTTATCTTCACATTTTTCCCTATATCCCTTGAGGAAGCAAAAACTTCGGGTATAAATATGGCATTACTCTTATTTTCTAGAATATTATTTAAAGCATTTTTGCTTTCTTTTATAGCATGAATCTCTTCAAAATTATTTAGATATAGCTTATCTATACCACTGATATAAATGTTACTCCCGCTATCGGTTTTTGCTTTAACCTTAATTCCGAAATACTTATTCTTATCCGATTTAGATTTATCCTGATAAAAATTATACCTTTTCCCCAGATATCTATATCTTATATTTTTATCGGCTACATTTTTCCCTGCCACACGCACCATATTAAATAATGAATTTAATCCCACAAATATGGTACAACTTAAAATTATAAACATACATGTTACTTTAACCTGTGAAAAATATCCTTTAGCGATTTTCATTGCTAAGAAAAAATTGTTAAGATTCATCTTTTTGAATAAATTATGAAGTAATGTGTATATTCCTCTAGCAATTGGATTAAACATAACCATAATTGCTACAATATTTAAAACTTTGGAAAGTTCAAAAATTTGCCTTATATTTGATGTCTCTCTTATATGATGAGATATTAATATTAAAATTACCACTAAAAAAATTCGTATTAAAATTCCCTTAATACTTATATTGGTAAAAGCTATATATCCATTTCTGTTTCTTATTTTATCTATAATGTTACCTTTTAAAGTCTTAAATAAATCTATTCCTACAATATAGAAATTTAAAACTATGCTTATAAAAAACGCAATTATATAAATATTTAAAGGTACAAGCTTTTCATCAAGCTGAAGCATATTTGCTATCATAACATAACTAATAGATCCGATTGAAAATCCGATAATTACTGACAAAAAATACATTCTTACTAATTCATAAACATATAATTTAGTAATTTCAAAACGTGGAAGACCCATTAGCAAAAGTGAGTCCGTAAATTGTTGCCTTATATCTAATATATTTTGTAATTGAGTCGACAATATCCATTGAAAAAATATGATTGCTACAACAGATATCACAATTACTGAGGATAAAATTCCCTGTAATTGCTGCATATCATTTTTGCTTAAACTTTCATTTGTAATATCGTTAAGCCCAAATGCAAACATAGTATATAAAAGCGTTACCGCTATCGTCACTATCAAAGCGACTTGAAACTGAAGTCTTTCTTTTTTATCATTATTTTCAATAAGTTTTGTAATCTTTTTACCGAACATAACATTTCCTACAATCATACATCTAAATATAACAAAAAAGTTTAGACTTGTATTTATAAATCATATCTAATTCATAAAATTTCAATTCTCTCTCATACGTAAACTTATCGTATTCTATACAAAGAACAAGGTAATCTTTTTTAATTTTTTTACAAAAAATGCAGAATAAACTAGATATATACCTGTTACATCATTTTTCATAATTTCATAAAAACATTCTTTCTACCATACATAGTTAAACTTTTTTTCCATAAGAGACCTGACACACAAATATGATACTTTATATATTCTCTTTCATCTTAAATTCTGCCAAAAGAACTCTTTTTAAGCAAAAACTAGCTTATCTCATTTAAAATTTTTCTTACAAATAACAAATATTTTTTCAATAGAAATTAAATAAATAATATAAAAAATTATTATTCAGAAATTTGTTACGATTATATCAGAAAATTTTTACAAAAACAAGTGAAAAATAAAAACTGATAAAATTATTAGAATTGCAATACTATTAACTGAAAAGACATAATAAATGGATGCTACCTACAAAGTATAGGTTAGCATCCACTAAAACCAACTAATTAATATTTCTTATTTTTTATCAATAATTCCTTTTTGGTAGAAAAAAGAATTCTTTCTGTCATATCCAATCTCTCTATAATCCATAACCTGTTCTGTACTTCCTATAAAAAGAATAGCATCATTTTTAAGTGATGAATAAAATTTTCTATAAATAATCTCTTTTGCTTCTTCTGTAAAGTAGATAAGAACATTTCTACAAACAATCATATCGCAATTGGTAGGATACACATCCCTTAGTAAATCATGTGTTTTAAACTCAACACAATTTTTTATCTGATCACTTATTTTATAAGACGATCCTACTTTTGTAAAATATTTAGTTTTAAATTCAGCAGGAACGTTTGCAATACTCTTTTCGGAATAAAGTCCCGTCTGTGCCTGTGCAAGCACCTGTTTATCTATATCCGTTGCCAAAATATGAATATCCGATAGCGGTATGAATTTCGATAAAGCCATAACAAGAGAATATGGTTCATCTCCTGTCGAACATGCTGCACTCCAAACTTTAAGCTTTCTACCGAATTTACTTATAAGAAAAGGAATATACTCGTTATGTAAAAGTTCCCATTGATCTATGTTACGATAAAATTGTGAAACATTTATTGTCAGAAAATTAATGAATTCATCAAAAATATTTGAATCTTTCTTTAGTAAATCCACATACTCATCATAACTGTTACAATTATTTCTTGTAACAAGCGAATCAATTCTACGACGCATCTGTTTTTCTTTGTAAGAATCAAGGTCAATTTTGGTCATTGAAAAAACTCTTCGTTTAAAGCCTTCATAATTTTCCATAAGTCCCTCTCCTCGTGCTTCCCGAAAAACTGATATATTATTAATAACTTACTCTGTCTAATTATTATTCAGCGTCCTTTGATTCTGCTTCGTCTTCATCGCCTTTTCCATCCATAGCTTTGATGCTTAAGCTAATTTTATGTTCATTTTCATGAATTTCAACTACCATAGCTGTTACTTCCTGACCAACCTTTAATACGTCTGCAGGTTTTTCAATATGATCTCTAGAAATCTGTGAAACGTGAAGAAGAGCGTCGATTCCCGGTTCAAGTTCAATGAATGCACCGAATTCAGTCATTCTTGCAACTTTTCCAGTAACGATTGTTCCTACTGCATATTTTTCTACTGCACCATTCCAAGGATTTTTATCATCAAATTTACAGCTTAAAGCAATCTTCTTACCATTGATATTCTTGATGAATACCTTAACTTTGTCATCAACCTTATATATTTTCTTAGGGTTTTCAACATGTCCCCATGACATTTCAGAGATATGTAAAAGTCCGTCAACTCCTCCAAGATCAATGAATGCACCAAAGTCCGTCACATTCTTAACTGTTCCTTCGATAACATCTCCGACATGAATCTTATCTAAGAATTCCTTCTGAACTTCTTCCTTCTTTGCAACTAAGAGCTGCTTTCTATCTCCTATGATTCTTCTCTTTCTTAAATTAAATTCTGTAATAACAAATTCAATTTCTTTTCCTGCGTACTGATTTAAGTCCTTTACATAGTTATCTGAAATAAGACTTGCAGGTACGAATACTCTTGCTTCATCTACAACAACAGAAAGACCTCCATTTAAGATTTTAACAACTTTTCCTTTGAGAACTTCATGATTTTCATAAGCTTCTCTAAGTTTTTCGTTGCCTTTCTCCTGTTCAAGTCTTCTATAAGAAAGACTTACCTGACTTTCAGCTTCATTTATCTTGGTGACGATGGCTTCCATCTTGTCACCCTCCTTCACAACTGTTGTAAGATCAAGAGATGAATCATCTGTATAATCATTTCTTGTGATGATACCGTCACACTTATAGCCTATATTAAGTGCTATTTCGTCTGGTTTTACATAAATAACGGTACCCTCTACGATTTCTCCATTGTGAATAGTTTTCATTGATGCTTCTAACATCTGTTCAAAGCTTTGTTCTGACATGCTCCTTGAACCTCCTCAATTATTTTCTTTGGGGTCGATGCCCCGGCTGTTATTCCTACGGTGTCAACGGATTGTAGAACGGAAAAATCAAGGTCTTTTACAGTTTGTATAAAATAAGTTTCCTTGTTTTGCTCTTTACATATTTCATATAATTTATGTGAATTAGAACTGTTTTTTCCACCTATTACTATCATCACATCGACTTTGCCTGCCAACTCTCTCGCCTCTGTTTGGCTTTTTGAAGTGGCATTGCAAATCGTATTCAAACATTTTAAATCATAACCTTTTTTCTTTATAATTTCAACTATAAGTTCAAATTTCTTGTAATTAAAAGTAGTCTGTGATACAAGACATACTTTATCGCCTTCCTTAAAAGGAAGAGTATCTACTTCCGAGGCATCCTGAATCACATTGTAATTTTTTGAATCAATCCAACCTATTATGCCTTTAACTTCAGCATGCTGTTCATTTCCGGTAATTACTATGTGATAGCCTTCTCTATCGAATTTTTGAACTATCTGATGAATTTTTTTTACAAAAGGACATGTTGAATTTACAATTGTAAAGCCATGTTCTTTTAAATTTTCTATTGCTTTTAAAGACACTCCGTGAGATCTTAAAATCACAAGTCCCGGCGTAAGCTTAGATAAATCATCTCCGTCATTTATAATGGAAACTCCCATATCAGAAAGTTCCTGTACAACAGTTTCATTATGAATAATCGGTCCGTAAGTATATATATGATCCGGTTTTTTTTCAAGATTATCATATACACTTTTTACAGCTCGCATAACTCCGAAGCAAAATCCTGCCGATTTAGCAAGTATTACTTTCATTTTTTTCTTTTCCTTTTTTTCTAATATATAATATATTTTTTATTTCTTTTATCTAATAAAGTATTATTCTTCGCTTTCGTATATTTTTTTTGATTTCAAATATTATTTTTTTACTTATTTAGTAACGATATTATTTTTTTTGTAACTTCATCTATCGTCATATATGATGAATCGATTTCTATCGCATCATTTGCTTTCCTTAAAGGTGAAATTGCACGGTTTTTATCCTGCTCATCTCTTTTTTCTATATCTTCTATGATGCTCTGCAAATCAGCTCGTTCATCTCTTTCAATAATCTCTTTATATCGTCTTTCGCCTCTAACTTTTGCACTTGCAGTTAAAAATATCTTTAAATCAGCGTTAGGCAAGATTACTGTTCCTATATCTCGGCCATCCATAACAACCTTATTCTTTTTTGCAATATCTTTTTGTAAAAATAAAAGCTTTTCTCTTACTTTTTTATAAGTGCTTGTTTTCGATGCAATTTTTGACACCTCTATAGTTCTTATTAAGGAATTTACATTTTCTTTATTTAAATAAATATTTTGAATTCCATCTTCATATTTCATAGAAATATCAATTCTATCTAAAGCCTTATTTACTTCATTTTCGTCATTGATATTGATTTTATTTTGTATCATAAAAAGAGCAACTGTTCTATATAACGCTCCTGTATCCACATATATATATCCAAGTTCTTTTGCAACTTTTTTTGCTATTGTGCTTTTACCTGCTCCTGCAGGTCCATCTATTGCGATACTCATAACTTTTCCTCTTTATGCCATATAAATATATTTTTTATTTTCAATTCCGATACAGTTACAATTTAAGTTCCTGCATTATGCCCTGCCAAAAATCCTGACGAAAAAGCAAATTGCAAGTTAAATCCTCCGGTAAAGCCATCCACATCTATAACTTCTCCTGCAAAATATAGATCTTTTACAAGTTTTGATTCCATCGTGGAAGAATTGATTTCTTTTACGTCTACTCCGCCTTTTGTAACAACTGCCTGCTCAAAACGTCCTAGTCCTACGACAGAAATCTTAAACTTTTTCATATTATCTATAATAGCATTTCTTACTTCTTTTGTGATATCGTGCGACTTTAAATCTCCTCTGATTTTAAGTCTTTCTATAAATACATTTATCATTTTATGCGGAAGTAAATCCAATAAAACATTTTTGATATCTGTATTTATTTTTTCTAAAAGTTCTCTTTTTACACGATTTTCTAAGATTTCTCTGCTTAATGCAGGTTTTAAATCTATGTATCCTAAAAGTTCTTTTTTCCCATCATTAAATTCTTCAAGATATTTTCCCACAACTGAGCTTGCTGTAAGAACCAAAGGTCCAGATATTCCATCCCTTGTAAAAAGCATTTCTCCTCGCTCCTTAAATGCCTTTTTCTTATTATAATTTATACAAAGCTCCACATTTTTAAGTGAAAGTCCCTGAAGATTTTTTATGTCTTTTTCTTTTAAAATTAAGGGCACAAGCGACGGATAAAGAGGCGTTATTGTATGTCCCATTTCTTTTGAAAACTTATACCCGTCTCCCGTACTTCCCGTTGAAGGATATGATAAGCCTCCGGTTGCAATTATAACTTTATCACATTCGTAAATATTTCCCTTATCAGTTTTAACTCCATAGGCCTTTAAATTATATTTAGACTTTTCTATTTTAATTTTACATGTCTTATATAAAATACCAGTAACTTTTTCATTAAGTTTTATATCAACATGGTTATTTTTCATCGCCTTTTCAAAGGCTTTCGTAATGTCTGATGCGTGATCCGATACTGGAAAAACTCTATTTCCTCTTTCAACTTTAGTATCAGTTCCATTTTCTTTTAAAAACTCTATTAAATCCTGATTTGTAAATGCATTAAACATGCTATATGTAAATTTCGGATTGGTAGGATAATTCTTTGAAAAAAGTGATATATCTATATCGTTCGTGCAGTTACATCTTCCTTTTCCTGTAATATAAATTTTCTTACCAAGTTTTTCATTTCCTTCAAGCAAAATGACTTTAGAATTTTTGGAAGCAGAAACGCTTGCAGCCATTCCGGCAGCTCCTCCGCCAATCACAATAATTTTTTTCATATAAATTACCAATCAATCATAAAACAATATCACACTTAAAGTGCCTAAAATCACAATTTTTTATAACAAATTATCATCTTTTTTATCAACATGAGTAATTTCATCATTCTCATAGAAATTATATTTATTCCAAATATCTTCAAGCGATAAAAGTGTATTCTTAACTTCCTGTTGTCTTTCCATGCAAATTGCTACAATAAGTGCATTTATAAGACTTAAAGGTGCAACTAAAGAATCTGCAATAGACGCCATGTCGGATTTTGCTAGAAGAATGCAGTTGGAATATTTGTTAATCGGAGAATTTTGACTATCTGTTATTGAGATGACTTTTGCTTTTCTATTCTTTGCAAACTCAAGTGCCTTTAAAGTACGCTTTGAATATCTTGGAAAACTAATTCCTATAATTACATCATCTTCATTTATCCTTACCATCTGCTCAAAGATTTCGCTAGGATTTGTCGTATTTAGATGAATTACTCCATCAAGCATAAGACTTAAATAAAATGAAAGAAAGGAAGCTAAAGGTTCACATGATCTTATGCCTAAAACATATATTTTTCTTGCATTTAAAATAATCTCACAAGCTTTTTCAAAAGATTTTTCATCCAGATTTTCCCACGTCTCTTTAATCTTATTTGCATCGGAAGAAAAAACATATTTTATAATTTCGGATTTTGTATTCTTTCCATACATTACTTCCATTCTCTGAATAGAATTTAAACGATTTTTTACCATTTCGTTTAAAGATGCCTGAAATTCCGGGTAACCTTTATAACCTAAATGCATAGCAAATCTTACAACAGTAGATTCACTTACACCTACAACTTCTCCAAGTTTTTCCGCAGTTAAAAACACAGCCTTATCATAATTATTTTTAATATAATCGGAAAGTTTTTTTTGCCCTTTGCTAAGATTTGTATAATTCTCATCAATTCTATGTAAAAGATCATTTATGCTTTTCATAACTCCATCCTTTTTAGACTTATACACTTATTTTAAGCTTATAAGCTCACTAATATATATGCTTATCTATTTAAAGTTTTATCCACTTCTTCTTCCGCCGTAAGTCTCCATTCTTCAACTTCTACAGGATTTAATGTTGGAAGGTCTTCCATGCTCTGAAGTCCGAATGAACGAAGAAATTCTTCCGTTGTTCCGAACATCATAGGTTTTCCTGGTGCATCCTTTCTTCCTACTTCCTCTACAAGATTGTACTTTACAAGCTTATTTATTGCATGATCTGAAGATACTCCTCTTATCTTTTCAATCTCGGATTTTGTGACAGGCTGTTTATATGCAATTATGGATAATGTTTCGAGAAGGACTTCCGTTAAAGAGCACTTCTTGGGCTGACGTATAATTTTAATAAGATACTTATTTACATCTTTTGAAGAGCTCATCTGATATTTATTTTCTATCTTATTAATCCTTATTCCCCTTTTTTCTTTTTCATAAGTATCTTTCATCTCTTCAATAATATTTTCCGTCTCTTTTTCTGAAAGATTTATTGCTTTAGCAATTTCAGATACACTTATACTGTCTCCTATTGAAAAAAGGATTCCTTCTATTATATTTTTTATCTCATCTCTTGTCATATAATTTTCCTATTATATTATTTTCTTTTTATTCTACTATGTGAAAGCTTTTTTATTTTTCATTAATTATCTGTAAAAAATCATTTTATTCTTTATTTATCTGTAAAAAATCATTTTATTCTTTATTAAGAATACATATATCATCAAAAGTTTTTTCCTGTAAAACTGTTATTGCTCCTACTTTTATAAGCTCTAAAATACTTAAAAATGTAACTATAACTTCCATCCTGCTTTCAGCATTTTTTAAGATTTTTTTAAATGAACATTTTTTATGCGAGCTGACATAAGTTTTAACTTCGTCCATCTTATCTTCAATTGATATTTCTTCTCTCGGAATATCTGAAAAATTCGCTCTTATCGGATCTTTTCTCGTATCTTTTTTTCGTAAAACGCTTAAAAATATATCTTGAAGCATATTTAAATTGACATCTGAAACAAGCTTTTTCGTATCTACAGGTTCTTCATATTGCAACACTTCACTAGGAATTGAAGGTTGTCTATAGTAAACATCTTCAGAATTTTCTTTCATCTCTAAAAGTTCTCCAGAAAGCGTTTTTACCATTTTATATTCCAAAAGTTTTTGTACAAGCTCTTCTCTCGGATCTTCCTCTTCTTCTCCTTCTTCGATAGTTTTTGGAAGAAGCATCTTTGATTTTATATTTAAAAGAGTAGCTGCCATGACCAAAAACTTGCTTGCAATTTCAAGATTATACTTTTCCATTTCTTTAAGATAATCCATATATTGCTCAGTAATTTTGGATATTGGAATATCATATATATTAATTTTATTCTTATCAATTAAATGCAAAAGAAGGTCCAAAGGACCTTCAAAAGCTTCAAGATGAACATTAATTTCCATAGTTTATTCCGTTACATCCTTTATAGAAAATGAAATTCGTCCCATCTTATCTTTACCGAGGCAAACTACTTTTACTTTATCACCTAAAGTTAAAACATCTTCAACATGATCTATTCTTTCTTTTGCTATCTTTGAAATGTGAACCATGCCTTCTTTACCCGGTGCAAATTCTATAAATGCACCAAATTCTTTAATGCTTACAACCGTTCCTTCAAGGATTTGACCTTTTTCAAAGTCTGTAGTAATTATCCGAATCATTTTAAGTGCTTCATCAATAGCTTCTTTATCTGTTCCGCAGATATCAACTCTTCCTTCATCTGTAATATCTATCTTAACGCCTGTTCTTTCTATAATTTCATTTATTGTCTTTCCTCTTTGACCTACAACATCACCAATCTTCTGAGGATCAATCTGAATTTGCTCAATCTTAGGAGCATATTTTGAAAGTTCTTTTCTCGGCTCTTTAATTGCCTTCTCCATACATGTATCCATGATGAATAATCTTGCTTGTCTTGTTCTTCTTATTGCTTCTTCAACAATAGGTCTTGTAAGTCCATGAATTTTTATATCCATCTGAATTGCTGTGATACCGTCTCTTGTACCCGTTACTTTAAAGTCCATATCTCCGAAGAAATCTTCAAGTCCCTGAATATCTGTAAGAACTATATAATCATCATCATTTTCACCTGTAACAAGTCCACATGAAATTCCCGCAACCATCTTCTTAATTGGAACACCTGCTGCCATAAGTGAAAGGCATGATGCACACGTTGATGCCATTGAAGTAGAACCGTTAGATTCAAAAGTTTCAGATACTGCACGAATAGCATAAGGGAATTCTTCTTCCGAAGGAAGAACAGGAAGTAATGCTCTTTCTGCTAAAGCTCCGTGTCCTATTTCTCTTCTTCCAGGTCCTCTTGAAGGCTTTGTTTCACCTACTGAATATGACGGGAAATTATACTGATGTACATATCTCTTTTCCGTAATATTTGAATCAAGTCCATCAATTTTTTGAACTTCAGATAAAGGTGCTAATGTTACAACATCACAAATTTGAGTCTGTCCTCTTGTAAAAAGTGAAGATCCGTGAACTCTCGGAATTACATCAATTTCTGCTGAAAGTGGCCTTATTTGTGTAATCTCTCTTCCGTCAGGACGCTTTCTATCCTTTAAAATCATTTTTCTTACAGTCTTTTTTTCGTAGTTATACATTGCATCAGGAATAAATGAAACCCATTCCTCGTTGTCTGCAAATTTTTCTTCAAGTTCTTCCGTAATCTTATTAATTTTTTCATCACGAATCATCTTATCGTCAGTAAATACGACTTCTTCCATGTATGAAGGAGTTACAATTTCTTTTATTTTAGACATAAGCTCTTCAGGAATTTCAAAGTGATCATACTCAGCTTTCTCTTTACCTACTTCAGCTACAATCTTATCTATAAATTTTATAACATCCTGATTTAAATCATGTGCCTTATATATAGCTTCAATCATTTTATCTTCCGGAATTTCATTTGCTCCAGCTTCAATCATGATAACTTTTTCTTTTGTTGATGCAACTGTAAGTCTTAAATCGCCTTCATTCCATTCTTTCTGTGTTGGATTCATTATAAATTTTCCATCAATAAGGCCAACCTGAGTCATTGCACAAGGGCCATCAAAAGGAATGTCTGAAATTGAAGTTGCTATTGCTGTTCCTATCATTGCTACAAGCTCAGGGCGACATTCAGGATCTACTGACATAACAAGGTTATTTAAAGTCACATCGTTTCTATAATCCTTAGGAAACAAAGGTCTCATTGGTCTATCTATAACACGAGATGTAAGAATTGCATTATCTGAAGCTTTTCCTTCTCTTTTCTTAAAACCTCCCGGAATCTTTCCTACTGAATAAAATTTTTCTTCATAATCTACTGATAATGGGAAAAAATCAACTCCTTCTCTCGGCTTATCGGAAGCTGTTGCCGTGCAAAGCTCTTTTGTATCACCATACTGAATAAACACAGCTCCATTAGCCTGTTTTGCAACTTTACCTACTTCAACAGAAAGTTTCCTTCCGCAAAGCTCCATTTCAAATGTCTTTACCATCACTTCGTCTCCTAACTTCTTCTATCTTCTTATACTTCTAACAGATTAAAATCTTATGAATTAAAACTCAAATTGACTAATATTCTCATTGTAAATACCAATCAATTAAATATCTTATAACTAAAATAGAGCGTAATATGAACACATACTACGCTCCAACAAAAATTATTTTCTAAGGCCAAGGCGTTCAATAAGTGAACGATATCTTTCAATATCTTTATTCATAAGGTATCCAAGTAAGTTCTTTCTTCTACCTACCATTTTAAGAAGGCCTCTTCTTGAATGATGATCCTTAGGATTCTGTTTTAAATGTTCTGTAAGTTCCTTGATTCTTTCTGTAAGAACTGCTATCTGAACTTCAGGTGATCCCGTATCATTCTTTCCACGAGCATACTCGCTCATAACTTCCTTTTTTTTCTCTTTTGAAATCATATTCATCCTCCTAAATATGCTAATATACTGCCTAAATCAAGTAAGAGGTCGGATAATCCATCTACTTAACATAGGTTATCACAACTTTTGAAATTCTACCATATAAAGTGATGAAAGTAAAGTGAAAATCAGTAATTCAAACTATCTAAATAAAGAATAATATTAAAAGATTATATAAATGTGATATATACAATCTTTTAATATTATATCATTTATTTCTTAAAAAATTCATAAGCATATGCCTTATCTTTTTGTATCTGTTTTGAAAGTTCTTCCAAATTTTTAAATTTTATTTCATTCCTTACAAATGATAAAAAATTAATTTTTAAATTTCCCTCATAAATATCTTCATTAAAATCAAGTATATTTGTTTCTATGCTTATATGATTATCATCAGCTATTGTAGGTCTTATTCCTATATTTGTAATCGCTTTATAATTTTTATTATTTAAACTAATCTTAGTGACATAAACTCCATTCAAAGGCAGTATCTTATCTTTCGGCAAAGTTATATTTATTGTAGGAGAATTTATCTTCTTTCCTAAACCTTTTCCTTTTTCAATTTTACCATATATGAAATAAGAATATCCTAAAAGTTTATTTACATTTTCTATATCGCCTTTTCTTAAATAATCTCTTATAAGAGAGCTGCTTATTTCCTTACTATTCTCTTTCATCTTATCCAGTACTTTAAGTTCAAATTTATATTGAGAAGATAATTTTTTTAATGTATAAATATTTCCTTTTCCGCCTTTTCCAAATTTAAAATCGTCCCCTACGATAAGATATTTCATATTATAATTTTTACACAAAATTTCAATAAAATCACATGGAGATGTATTCATAAATTTCTCATTAAAATCACATAAAATAAGATATTCAACATTTTGATTTTCAAGAAATTTTATTCTTTCTTCATTCGTAATTAAAAACTTATTCTCTACATTTTTTAATTTTACATTCGGATTTTCTGAAAATGTAAGAACAGTTGAATATAAATTCAAGCGATTGGATATTGCATCAATTAAAAGTTTATGCCCTCTATGAAAACTATCGAATTTTCCAATCGTTACAGCTGTTTTTCTTTCAATTTTCCCTTTAAAAAAATCTCGTATTATTTTCATATGATTCCCTATATACTATTTATAAAAACATTTTTAAAGCTTTATAGTCGTTTCCATCTTTTTTATATAAAGCTGCAAAAATATCATTTGAAAAATAAACTCTTATAATTTCTCCGTCTTCATATTCTATAAAATCCTCAGGATAAAGAGTATTTCCATTTTTTAAGTAAGTGTCCTTTTCTTTTTTCATTTTGCATTTGCTATAGCTTTTAAAAACAAAATCTAAAGGAACAATCCTATCTCCTATCTCTTTATCGGACATTTTTTTTAATTCATTAAGTGTAGCCGCATCTTCTATATTGAAATCATCTGTTTTTATCCTCCTAAGAGAACTCATCGTTGCTTTGCATCCCAATTTTTCTCCTATATCCTTACATAAAGTCCTTATATAAGTTCCCTTAGAGCAATCTACTTTAAATCGTATTTCAGGCAAATTTATATCTAAAATTTCAATATTATATATTGTTATTTTTGACGGTTTTCTATCTACTATAATTCCTTCTCTTGCTAGATTGTAAAGCTTTTTCCCATTTATCTTTTTAGCTGAATACATGGGAGGAATTTGTAATTGTTCTCCTATAAAACAAGAAAAAACTTCTCTTATACGTTTTTCAATCAACATATTTTCAGTCAAAGATTTTTTAACTTTTATATTTTTCAGTATGGATTCTTTTACATTAGTATTACAAAGGACTTTTCCCGTAATATCGTCCGTATCGGTAGTAATTCCAAGTATAAGAGTTGCTATATACTCTTTTCTTTTGCTAAAAAGGACCGACATTGCTTTAGTTCCCTTTCCAATGCCAAAAAATAAAAGTCCTGTTGCCATAGGATCAAGCGTTCCTGTATGGCCTATTTTTTTAGTTTTTAATATTTTTCGTAACTCACTTACTACAGAAAAACTTGTTCTTCCTTTGTCTTTATCGATTAAAATATATCCACTTTTCATTTTTATATCTTTCTTATTTTAAATCCTTTCGTAACTTTTATATTATATATTTTTTAGTAAAAAAAATTACACCGCAAATATTATTTTATTAATACCTACGGTGCATTATTATTTTAAACTATCACAGCTGTTCTTTAATTTTAACAAGAACATCTTCCAAAAACTTATCTAATGATGTACGAACTATACATCCTGAAGCTTTCTTATGCCCGCCTCCTCCATATGTACTTGCAATAGTTGCAACATCGACATAATCCGTAGACCTTAAACTTATCTTAAGTGCATTATCTATTGTATCATAGCAAAATATTGCAACTTCAACTCCTTTTGTTGAACGAAGTGATGAAACAATACCTTCAAGTTGCTTAGGCTCTACACAAAATTCTTTCATTTCCTTTTTACTTACATGCGAAAAGATAACTTTATTATCAAGATAAAGTTTTGCTTTTTGAAGTGCAAGACCTAAAATTCTATTTTGATTATAAGCTTTTTCAAAAAATACATGATTTACTATATAAGGATAGTCAATTCCCTTATCCATCAGAAAACCTGCTGCCTTCATAGTGTCTGATGAAGTGCATGAATATTGAAATACTCCCGTATCCGTAACTATTCCCGTATAAAGGCACTCAGCTATCTCTTTTGTAATCTTGTCTTTTTCCATACGATCATAAACCATCTCGCAAGCACTGCTATTATCAGGTTCAACATCATTATAGTCTGCAAAATCATTATTAGATACATGATGATCTATGCAAAAAGTTTCTTTTGCCTCTTTAAAATATTTTTCAGAAGGTCCAAGTCTCTTTAAATCTCCGCAATCAACAACTATAAAAAGGTCGAAAGGTTCTACATCTTTTCCTGGTTCTTCAATCTTATCGCTATTTTTAAAAAAATCAAAAATATGCGGAATTGACTGTAAAAATACGTGGATATCTACATCTTTATAGCTATCTGCTATATAATTATAAATCGCAAGTGATGAGCCTATACAGTCTCCGTCAGGATTTATATGTCCTGCAATTCCAATTCTTTTTTTCCCCTGAATTCTTTCACTTAATTTCATGAAATAAACCTCTCTCCCCTTTATTTACAACTTTATTCTTATTAAATATATCTCTATATCCAATTAAACTTAATACGTAAATTATATCATTACTTAGTAACTTATACTAATTATCCGCATTTTTATTTTTAATATTACTTAAATCTTCACTATCTTCACTACCTTCATTACCTTGATGACTTTCTTTTTCTTTCTTTTCAATATCATCAATCATTTTAGACATTTTAACACCATACTCTATTGAATCATCTTCTTTAAAAAATAGTTCTGGAGTATTTCTAAGATTTACAGTTCTTGCAAGTTCTCTTCTTATATATCCTTTTGAACTATTAAGGCCTTCCATAGTGCTACTTTTAGCTTTTTCGTCACCCAAGACGCTTATATATATTTTACAGGTCTTAAGATCCGGAGCTACATAAACATCTGTAACACTTGTCATCATACTAATACGCGGATCTTTTAATTCAAAAGAAATAATACGAGAAAGCTCTCTTCTTACTTCTTCATTTATTCTTATATTTTTTATGCTATTCTTTCTCATATTATTCTCCTAATGAATTTTAAAAAACATTTATCCGATTCTATCAATCACTCTCTTGGCACTTCAACCATTATGTAAGTTTCTATCGTATCTCCTTCCATAATATCGTTAAAGTTATCAAGTACAACACCACATTCAAATCCCTCTTTAACTTCTTTAACATCATCTTTCATTCTCTTTAAAGAGGAAAGAACTCCGTCGTATAATTCCTCATCTCCACGTTTAAGTCTAATCTTGCATCCACGCCTGAATTCTCCATCGTTTACGATACATCCTGCAATAACTCCGACTTTTGAAGATTTGAATGTCATTCTTACTTCGCCATGACCTATAACTTTTTCTTCATAAATAGGTTCCAGCATTCCTTTCATTGCTCTTTCAACATCTTCGATTGCTTTATATATGACATTATAAAGATGAATATCCGTATTTTCTCTCTCAGCAATTCCTTTAGCTACAGTATCGGGACGCACATTAAATCCTATAATAATCGCATTTGATGCAGATGCAAGGACAACGTCGCTTTCACTTATATTACCTACACCTCCATGAATTACTTTTACAGCAATTTCGTCATTTGATAATTTTTCAAGCGACTGCTTAACTGCTTCAACAGATCCTTGAACATCCGCTTTTACTATTATATTAAGCTGCTTTAAATCGCCTGCTTTAACTTGACTAAATAAGTTATCAAGCGACATTCTGCTTCGACTTTCTTCAACAAGTTTATTCTTTTCTTCATTAAGAAATGCCTGTGCAAAGTTTCTTGCTTCTTTTTCACTATCATGGACTACAAAAATTTCTCCTGAATTAGGTACTTCATTAAGTCCCTGAATCTCTACAGGCATTGAAGGTCCTGCAGCTTTCATTCTTTTACCGTTTTCATCGACCATTGCTCTTATCTTACCATATGAGCTTCCTGCCGAAATCGGATCTCCTACGTGAAGTGTTCCTTTTTGAACTAAAACAGTTGCGACAACACCACGGCCTTTATCAAGCTGAGACTCTATTACAAGTCCTCTCGCTTTTCTCTTAGGATTTGCTTTAAGTTCCATAACATCAGCTGTAAGAAGAATCATTTCAAGAAGGGTATCAATTCCTTCTCCCGTCTTTGCAGATACTGGGACAAATGTAGTGCTTCCGCCCCAATCCTCAGATATAAGTTCATATTCCGAAAGTTCTTGTTTTACTCTTTCTATATTTGCATTCGGTTTATCAATCTTATTGATTGCAACTATGATTTCAACTCCTGCAGCTTTAGCATGATTAATAGCTTCTACAGTCTGAGGCATAACTCCATCATCCGCAGCAACAACAAGAATTGCTATATCTGTAGACGATGCACCTCTCATACGCATTGCAGTAAATGCCTCATGTCCCGGAGTATCTAAAAATGTTATCTTCCTTCCCTTTGAGCTTACAACATAAGCACCAATTCTTTGAGTGATACCCCCAGCTTCTCTTTCACTTACGCTTGTATCACGAATTGCATCAAGAAGTGAAGTTTTACCGTGGTCAACATGTCCCATAACGCAGACAACAGGAGGTCTTTCAACAAGTGTAGATTCATCATCTTCATCTTCGGAAAGCATTTCTTTTATAATATCAACTTTTTCTTCTTTTTCGCATAAAATATCATATTCAAGAGCGATTTCTTCAGCTTTTTCATAAGGAACGTCCGTATTTATCGTAAGCATAACAGCCTTTGCAAACGCATCTTTTATTATTTGTGAAGGATTCATTTTCATTCGCTCTGCAAGTTCTCTTATTGTAATATGCTCTGGAACTTTGATAGACTTTATTTCCTCTTCTTTTGTCTTAGGCTCATTATTATTCTTTTTCTTCTTTAAAGAAGGCTTCTCAAGATTTATAAACTTCTCATTTTCAATTTCTTTATTATAATCCTTCTTATGTTTCTTCTTATCTTTGTAATTCTGTTTTCTTGCACTTTCTTTTTGAGTTGATATACCATCTTGTATCTCAGCTAAATTAAGCTTCTTATTATTTTTCTTCTTATCGAAGTTTCTGTCCTTTTTATTATTATCTTTATTAAAATTATTTCCGGATTTCTTATTAAACTTATCTTTATTATGCTTTTCGTTATTTTTTCTTGCAAAATTGTCTTTTTCAGATAATATATTCTTCTCATGTGCTTTTACATTTGAAGATGAAGAAACATTTGATTTTGCTTCTTCCTTTTCTAGCCTTCTCTTTTCTTCAAGAGTCGGTTCACCTATTCTTGTTCCATCTTCTCTTATGGGACCATGCCCTCCACGAGGTTTTATTATAGTAGGTCTGTAATTACTCTGATTTTTAAATTTATTATTTGAAAAATCGCTATTTTTTCTCTTGTCCCGATTTTTAGAGCCAGATTTAAATGAGTTTCCTGAAGAGCTTTTACTTTTGGACGGAGCGTTAAATACAACTGAAATAGCAGGCTTTTTCTTTTTTATATCGTCTTTTTTAGAATCCTTTTGTTCTTCTTTTCTCGTCTCTTTCACTTCTTCTTTTCTATTTTCCTTATTTAAATTTTTAACACTCTTTTCCATCAATTTTTCTTCTTTTTTATCCTTTAGTTCCTTATTGGAGGCAGGGGAATCCTTTAAAGAAAATCTCTTCTTCACCATTTCCTGTGTGGCTTCATCTATATTATTCTGTGCTACCACCGTTATGCCTTGCTTTGAAAGAAATGTCACTACATCTTTGGATGCAACGCCTATTTCCTTTGCAAGTGTACTTACTCTGATTTTAGCCATATAATTACCTCCGACTCATTTTAAATATTTAAACTTTTTTCAACCATTTTAGATAAGTTAAAATCTGTTATACAAACAATCGCTCTTAATTCTTTACCGACAGCTCTGCTTATTTCATCAACACTACCCGCTTCAACATATTTAATATTATAGAACTTGCACATGTCGGAAAATTTCTTTTTTGTATTATTTCCCGAATCTTTTGCAATAATCACAAAGCATGCCTTATTACTTTTTATAGCATCTTCAACTTGAAAAGATCCACTTTTTAATTTTCCAGCTTTTTGGCAAAGTCCCAAATTGGAATATAATTTATTCATTTTCCCCTATATATTTTATTAAATCTTCCACTACATCATCTTTTAGAGACACACCTACAGCTCGTTTCATCGTATTTTTCTTTTTCGCATTGAAAACGCACTTTGTATTCTTACATAAATATGCTCCTCTGCCTTTAAATGTTTTTGAAAAATCTATTATACATTTTCCTTCTTTTGATACGAGTCTTATAAATGTATCCTTAGGCTTTCTTTCATTGCAACCTATGCATTTTCTTGTAGGAATGTGCTTTTCTTTTTTCATACTTTATTCCGATTCACATATACTATATTTATATCGTCTCTATCATCAAAAATCTAATTTTGAAATTGTTACATTCTATAATAAGTGCATCATAATATCTATTATAAATTCTGTAATCATAATCTTTTTTATAATCATTTTTTTTAATTATTTACAGATTAATCTTGAATATCATCCTGATTTTTTTCAGACTCATCATAATAATCATTATTATTTTCATCATAATGTTCTTCATTATTTCCATCTTCATCATAATCATACTCTGAAGATTCATCTCCATAATAGTCCTCAAATTCAGGAAATTCTCCCGATTCTCTTGCTTGAGTTTCGGATTTTATATCAATTTTAAAATTAGTAAGTCTTGCTGCAAGGCGTGCATTCTGTCCTTCTTTTCCTATAGCAAGTGAAAGCTGATAATCCGGAACTACTACCTTTGCGGTTCTTTCATCAGCATCTGCTATTACAAATGTTACCTTTGCAGGACTTAAAGCATTCTCTATAAATTTAGCCGGACTTTCATCCCAATTCACAATATCAATCTTTTCATTATGAAGTTCTTCAACTACATAATTTACACGAGAACCATTAATTCCTACACATGATCCTACAGGATCCACATCTGGATCGTTTGATTTTACTGCAATCTTTGTACGGTTTCCGGCTTCCCTAGCAACTGAAATTATATCTACAATTCCATCATTAATCTCAGTAACTTCCTGTATAAAAAGTCCCTTTACAAGGTCAGGATGTGTTCTTGAAACATAAATTTTAGGCTCACCCTTAGTCTTTTTAACATCCGTTATAAAGAATTTTAAGCGATCATTTCTCTTATAATTCTCTCTTTTTACCTGTTCTTTTTCTGTTAAAATTGCATCTACTCCACCTAAATTTACTATAAAAGATTTCTTTAGTTCTCTTTCTATAACTCCAGTCACAACTGTATGTTCTTTTCCTAAATATTCTTCATAAATACGGTTATTTTTAGCTTTCTTAAGATCATCTATAAAAGTATTTCTTGCTGATGCAGTTGCAATTCTTCCAAAATTAAGAGAACGAATTTCTTCAAAAAATGTATCTCCTTCTTTTATATTTGCATTAACTTTTCTTGCATCGGAAAGAGATATTTCTGTCTCAAGATCACTAGGATGTTCTACAACCTTTTTTTCAGCTATTATCTTATATTCCAATGTATCTTTATCAATTGATACTTTAATGTTGTCAACTCTCCTAAAGGCATTTTTACATGCTACTAAAAGTGTTTTTTCAATGTTTTCAAGTATAATCTCTCTAGGAATATTCTTTACTTTTTCCAGGTTCTCAATAGCCTGTTTAAATGTTAAATCCCCGTCATTTGATCTACTAGCCATATTTTCCTCCTATAATTAAAATGCTTTTCTAATCAAAGATATATTCTTTAAATCAATTATTATATCTTTTCCTTCATCTTCAAGTGTTATAGTATCACCCGTATATTCTTTTAAAATTCCAACAAACTCTTTACTTTTATCAATACTCCGATATGTTTTTACCTCTACTTTATTTTCTAAATTCCTTTTATAATCGGATTCTTTCTTAAAGGGTCTGTCTCCAGAAGAACATACTTCAAAAATATATTGCTCTTTTACATAATCTTCTCTATCCAGAATCTCATTCATCTTTCTGCTTAAATCAGTACAATCGCCTATGGAAACACCATCCTTCTTATCAATGTACACTCTTAAATAGTAATCATTAAGTTCATGAACAAATTCAACATCTACTAGTTCAATGTCAGTTCCTTTAAGTAAATCCTTTACATATTCCTCGGTTTTACTTATATATAAACTTTTTTTATTCATATTTATTCCTTTTCTACCTATAAGTAAAGAAAAGTACCGGAATTCCGGTACTTTAGAGTTGAGCTTCTATAAGTAAGTAGTTCGTAGGGGACTCGAACCCCTGATTCCGCCGTGAGAGGGCGGCGTCTTAACCGCTTGACCAACGAACCTCAGTACATATGGCATTTTAAAGTACAAAATGCCATAGCAACAGAATTCATTATATTATAAATATAAAGCTTTTTCAAGACTTTTTAATTATTTATCATATCCATTCGGGTTTTTTTTCTGCCAGTTGTATGAATCTCTACACATTTCAAAAATTCCATACTCTGCTTCAAAGTCAAGCTCTTTCTTTGCTTTTTTAGCATCCGAGTAACAAATAGCTATATCTCCTTCTCTTCTTTTTCCGATGATATAAGGAATCTTTACACCGCTTGCCTTTTCAAAATTCTTAACTATATCAAGAACGCTATATCCTTTTCCTGTTCCTAAATTATAAATTGAAAGTCCTGATCCTTTTTTTAACTTTTTAATAGCCTTTACATGCCCTCTTGCAAGGTCTACAACATGAATATAATCTCTTACACCAGTTCCGTCAGGCGTATCATAATCATCTCCAAAAATAGTAAGATGATCAAGTTTTCCTACAGCAACCTTTGTTATATATGGCATTAAATTATTAGGAATTCCATTCGGATCTTCTCCTAAAAGTCCGCTAGGATGAGCTCCTATCGGGTTAAAATATCTTAAAAGAACGATATTCCATTCCGGATCCGATTTTTTTACATCAAAGAAAATTTGTTCAATCATAGACTTAGTCCATCCGTAAGGATTCGTGCAGACTCCCTTTGGACAATTTTCAGTTATCGGTATTTCCTTTGGATTTCCATAAACAGTTGCAGACGATGAAAAAATAATATTCTTAACATTATGCTCTTTCATAACTTCAAGTAAATTAATCGTTCCAGAAATATTATTTTTATAGTATAAAAGCGGCTTTTCAACCGATTCACCTACTGCTTTAAGCCCTGCAAAGTGAATTACGCTGTCAATATTTTCTCTTTCAAAAATATGATTCAAAGCATCTTTATCTAAAATATCATCTTCATAAAATTTAACAGTTTTACCTGTAATCTTTTTTACTCTTTTAAGCGATTCTTTAGACGAATTTGATAAATTATCGACTACAACTACATCATATCCATTGTTTAAAAGTTCAACTACCGTATGACTTCCGATAAATCCGGCTCCGCCAGTAACAAGTATTGCCATATAGACTCCTTATTATATAAACTTCCATACATAACTTATCTACCTATAAAAGATTATATCTTCTTATTTCAAAATTATAAAAAAGAGAAAGACGATAAAGTCCTTCTCTTTTAAGCTTTCAATGTTAATTATGCCAACTTTGCTTTAGCAACATTGCAAAGCTCGCTAAAGCCTTCACTGTCATTAACTGCAAGCTCTGCTAAAATCTTACGGTTGATTAAAACATTTGATGCTTTAAGTCCGTGCATAAGTTTGCTATATGACAAGCCATTCATTCTTGCAGCGGCATTGATTCTTACAATCCAAAGAGCTCTCATCTGTCTCTTTCTTTCTCTTCTGCCTCTGTATGCAGTTGCAAGAGCTCTCATAACTGACTGTTTTGCTATACGATACTGTTTGGATCTTGCTCCTCTATATCCCTTAGCCATCTTTAATACACGATTATGTTTTTTTCTGGCGTTGACTGCGCCTTTAATTCTTGCCATTTTAATTGCCTCCCAACTATATTAGATATAAGGTAAAAGTTTCTTCATATTCTTTAAATTAGTCTCATCCGTCATGATTCCCTTACGAAGATTTCTCTTACGCTTTGTTGTCTTCTTGGTCAGGATATGGCTCTTATAAGCTTTTGCTCTTTTAAGTTGACCTGTACCTGTTTTCTTGAAACGCTTTAATGCAGCCTTTTTCGTTTTAATCTTAGGCATTTTGATTTCCTCCTTACTTCTTCTTAGCTAATGTAGGAGCTAAGACTATTGAGATGCTCCTGCCTTCCATCTTAGGTTCTTTTTCTATTGATGATATATCTTCCAATTTTTCATAAAAATCGGTAAGTAAATGAGTAGATGTAGACATGTGTGCCATTTCTCTACCTCTGAAACGAAGAGTCACCTTTACTTTGTTTCCCTTAGTTAAAAACTTTCGTGCAGAATTAACTTTTGTATTAATATCATTAACATCTATGTTCGGAGACATTCTAATCTCTTTTACATCAAATACTTTCTGCTTCTTCTTAGCTTCTTTTTCTTTTCTCGCAAGCTCATATCTATACTTACCATAATCCATAATCTTGCATACCGGAGGAGCCGCATTCGGAGCAATCTCTATAAGGTCAAGTCCTTCCTTCTTTGCTCTCTCATAAGCGTCCTTTCCAGACATAAGTCCAAGTTGTTCTCCATTCGAGCCGATAAGACGAACTTCTTTCTCTCTTATCATCTCATTAATAATTAATTCGCTAATCGTTATACCTCCAATAAAAAAAGCGGGTAGACAGGCTATCCACTAAATGTAAAAAGAATTTTTTAATCACTTGCACTTAACTATACAAGCACAAACGGTTTATTTCTTTCTTATTAACTCTAAGTCACAAATTGTGCTTAGGTGAGAGTGGATACTCTGCTTTGTTACAACGTTTGCATTATATCATTTAAAAAATATTAAGTCAAGTAATTATGTAAGGCAAAACTACTTTGTCATTTGTAAATAAATCAAAGATATCCCACTCTCATTTTAAACACAATAAATTCTATAATTAAAAATTATTATTTTATTTCCGAATAATCATCAATTTTTAATTTTACATCAACATCCTCTAAATTATCAGCATCTTCTAAGAAATATCCATCTACACGTGAATTAAAATTCACTTCTGAATTTCTTTCTACAAAGTTTGTAAAGTTCACACACACAAATTTATCTTTTTCTTTTTCTTCATCAGATAAAAATTCTTTTTCTTTATATTTTACATCATATATAAAACATACTTTAAAAGCATCATTTATATTAATTCCATCTTCTGATAATTCCTTTATCTTATTATCTGAAAGCTTTATTTCATAAGCTTTAACTTTTTTTATTTCAACATCCTTATATACATCATCCATATAATGATTTTTTACAAGTAGCATTCCTTTTTCTTCCATACGATCTTTTACCTTTTTTGGTAACTTTTCATATGAAGAAACTATATTTATTAATCCTTTTACAGTTAAAGTTTTTTTAGGCTTTCCATTATTAAATTTAATCTTTAATTTTGTATCGTTAGAAAATTTTACAGTCGCTACTATCTTATCTCCATTTTTAAGGTTATCTTTCTTACTTAATTTTACTTTATAATCACTTATTGCATTAGAGACTTCACTCTTGTCAACTCCCTTTTTTATTTGTTCTATTTTTGGGAAACCTTTAACATATGCATTTGCGACCCCATATTTATTTGCTCCGGTTGTATCTATGCATATTTTCATATTAGATGTATCTATTACAGCATCTGGTGACATCTTATATTTTATAGTATTAAATATATAAAATCCTGCAAAAACTACACATAAAGCTATAACTACAATAATTATAGGCTTTTTATATGTTTTCACCTGATTTGCTGTATTCTGAAATTCTTTTTTTGCAGCATCCTTTATTTCATCTGTATTAATTTTTATATCATTTCCTAAATCAGAATTGTCACTTTTATTTTCCTTTATATATTTTGCTAAAATAGCAATCGATATTACAGCAAAGAATAATGTTAATATCAATATAAATTTCAAACTAGTAGAATATAGCTTTATTGCTTTTTCATCTACATTAGCAAGATCAAGTATTTTATATATATCAATATTTCCTGACATTATTTTTAAAATTTTAATTAATTTATGGCAGAAAATATGACCTATTAGTAGTACTGTAGCTGATATTGAAGGAAGAATAAATTCAATTTTCTTCCAATTGCCATTCTTTTTTAATTTTAAAAATATAAATACAAGATTAATTATAAATATAAAAAGTAAAAATTGTTGAAATGAAATAGCTCCACCTAATTTTTTTAAAGTAGATGTTATTTCTCCAAGTTGAGCAAATGCTGATCCCAAATCATCAACTTTTTCTGCTTTATCCATCCTATATGATAAAAAAAGTATATAAAGTATATTAATTGATAGAATTGTCATTATCCCTATTAAAATCTTATTAAAAAGATTTTTTTTATCAAAAGAAATAATTTTATCTATAAGCTTTGTTATTTGTTCTTTAATATCCGAATTATTACCATCATTATTTCCTGATGTTCCGCTGGATGGTTGATTTTTTTGATTTTCGTCCATTATTTTTCTCCCTCTTAAAATAATTTTGCTTTTAAACATGACAACCTAAAAATATTATTTAGATTTAAAACGGATTATATCATTAGATAAAAATTATAGCCACTATTTTTGCAAGACAAATTTATCTATAATTTCAGCAACTCCCGAATTGTTATAATCATTCTTTGTTATATAGTCAGCTACTTCCTTAAGTTCATCTCTTGCATTTTTCATTGCACATCCTATATTAGCTTCTTTTATAAGTGATATATCATTTCTTTCATCACCTACAGCTATAGTATTTTTTATATCCTCATTAAGATATTTTGTAAGTATCTTTAAACTTTCCCCCTTACTTATACCTTTTTTTACATATTCTAGATATGTTGTAGATGAAAAAAAACTTTTTGCACCAATATCCTCTTCAACTTTTCTAAATAAACTATTAAACTCTAAAAGCTTTTTATAATTAGAAAAATCTACTAACATTACCTTAAATATAGGCTTTTTCATGTCAAATATTTCTTTTGGATCATTAAATACATAATACTTTTCCTTTACTTTATTTATATATATCTTAAAAGTTTCATTTTCGTTTGGTACAAAAATACAATCATCCGAAAAACATATATGAAATATATTTTCTTTAGTTGCCTTCCTTGATATTGTTTTTACTTGTTCTTCTTCCATTGGATTTTTGTATATAAGTTCATTATTTTTTACATGTCTTATAAATCCACCATGATAGCCTATTTGATATAAATTTTCATGCATCGGTAACTGATTTAATGCATATTTTCCTCCATTAATTGATCTTCCAGAGCAAATAGCAACAATATTTCCTTTGTCCATTGCTTCTTTTATTGCACAAGCATTTTTATCACTTACTCTTTTATCTTGATCCATAAGCGTTCCATCAAGGTCTATAAATAAAAGCTTTTTCATAAAAAATATCCTCTCTACTTTTATGCATAGTAATTTTCTGCACTTTTACTTTCATCCATAATTTTTTTATAAATATTAAGAAGATATGACTCTTCTCTTTTATCTTTTGTAAAATGTTTTAAATCTTGAAACTTTTTTTTCTCCCTTTTTATATCAAGTATTTTTAAATTATTATTCTTTTTTATTTTTCCTATTTCCTTTACCAAATAGAGTCTTCTCAATAAAAGATATGATATATCTTCATCTAGGCTATCAATATTTTCCCTTATACTTTTAATATCTTCATTTTCAATTTTATTTTTTTTATCACACATATTAATACTCTACCACATTCTTAAATAGTATAAAAATCATTAAAAAATATTCTTTAAATTAAATCAAAAATTGAGATTTGATTTGATTCTGGTAAATCTTTTATAATTCCCAATCTTTCCATATCATAAATATTATTTTTTGTAATCTTCCCCCTCTCTTTTAAATCCTCTTTTGATAAAAACTTTCCGTCTCTTGCAGCTATATTAAGAGAAAGTGCCGCTTTATCGCCCAAATTTGGAATAATATTAAAAGGTGGAAGAAGTTTATCTCCTACAATTTTAAAATATTTTGCATCGGAACTGTATATGTCTATAGGCAAAAAGTCAAATCCTCTTAAATACATTTCCTCAACAATTTTCATATCTTCATATGCATTCTTTTCCACAGAAGTAAGCTGTCTCTTTTCCTTCTGCTCGATAAGTTCATATTTTTGCATCGCATTTTCGAGTGCATCTTTTCCCATACACATAAGTTCATAATTAAATGCTTTTGCTCTTATACTAAAATATGCCGCATAATAAGCAAGCGGATAATAAATTTTAAAGTATGCTATACGCCATGCCATCATAACATATGCCGCTGCATGAGCTTTAGGAAACATATACTTTATCTGCTCGCATGACCATATATACCAGTCCGGTACATTATGCTCCTTCATGTCCTTCTTATATTTTTCCCATTCTTCACATTTTCCTTTTGCTACGATTCCCTTTCTTACTCTTTCCATTATCGTAAAGCTTTCTTCCTTATCAAGTCCCATATTGATAAGATAAACCATTATATCATCACGACAGCATATTGCACTTGAAATCGTTGCCGTCTTATTTTTAATTAAAACTTCCGCATTTCCCTGCCATACGTTGGTACCATGTGAAAGTCCTGAAACCCTTATAAGATCAGAAAACTCTTTAGGCTTTGCATCTTTTAGTAGACCCATCGCAAAATTAGTACCGAACTCAGGAATTCCTAAAGTTCCAAGGTCAGCACTTTTTAATTTTCCATGTAAATTTAAAGCTGATGTATCCATAAATAATGACATTATTTTTTTATCGTCCAAAGGAATTTTTGTTACATCAATTCCTGTTAAATCTGAAAGCATTTTCATCATTGTAGGATCATCATGTCCCAAAATATCAAGCTTTAAAAGATTCTTATCAATGGAGTGATAATCAAAATGTGTTGTTATAAGGTCGGATTTCATATCATCTGCAGGATGTTGAACTGGAGTAAAAGTATTAATTTCTTCTCCCAATGGTAAAACAATAATTCCGCCAGGATGCTGACCGGTTGTCCGTTTAATATCAGTACAATGCTTTACAATCCTATTTATCTCGCTATTTCTCTTTAGTACCTTATGCTCTTCAAAATACTTTTTTACATAGCCATATGCCGTCTTTTCAGCAACAGTTCCTATTGTCCCCGCTTTATATGTCTGCCCTTCTCCAAAAATTACTTCGACATATCTATGTGCTTTTGCCTGATAATCTCCTGAAAAATTAAGGTCTATATCTGGCTCTTTATTTCCTTTAAATCCTAGGAAAGTTTCAAATGGAATATCAAATCCCTCTTTACTTAAATCACATCCACATTTAGGACATTTCATATCCGGCATATCGGTTCCACTTCGCCCTGCAAAGCTTTTTACCATTTTCGAGTCAAAATCGCTATAATGACATTTTTTACATAAATAATGTGCAGGAAGAGGATTTACTTCCGTAATTCCGCTTAATGTTGCAACAAATGATGAACCTACTGATCCTCTAGATCCTACCAGATATCCGTCTTCATTCGATTTCCAAACAAGTTTTTGGGCGATTATGTACATAACAGCATATCCATTTTTTATAATGGAGTTAAGCTCCTTCTCCATTCTTTTCACGACGATTTCCGGTAAATTATCTCCGTACATTTCGTGTGCTTTATTTTCGCAGATAGTTCTTAAAATCTTATCTGCATTTAAAATTGATGGCGGACATTTATCAGGTCTTGTAGGAGATATTACTTCGCACATATCTGCAATCTTATTTGTATTATCTATAACAACTTCTTTTGCAATGCTGCTTCCCATATATGAAAATTCTTTAAGCATTTCATCTGTTGTCCTAAAGTACAAAGGAGCCTCTTCATCTGCATTCTTTACTTTATTTCCATATCGTATAATACGTCTATATATTTCATCTCCCGGATTTAAAAAATGTGCATCACTTGTTGCAACAGGAATTTTATTTATTTTTTTAGCAAGCTTATATATAGTTCTATTTATGTTCCTTAAATCCTCTTCATTTTTTGCAGCCGATTTTTCATTAAGTAATAAACTTTTATTATTTTCTGTTGGTTGCATTTCAAGAAAATCATAAAACGATGCTATTCTAACAAGCTTATCCTCCGGGCGGCCATTAAGCACCGCTTCATATAATTCTCCTTTGGAAGTTCCGGATCCTATTATTAGACCTTCTCTATATTTTCTTATAAGGCTTTTCGGAATCTTAGGCACCATCCTATAATATTTTAAATGTGAAAGTGAAACAAGCCTGTATAGATTTATTCTTCCAATATCATTTTTTGCAAGTATCGTACAGTTATACTGATGAAGTTTTCTTATGTTAGTATCTGAAAGAGCTATATTACATTCTATGTCAGAAAGCTTATTTATTCCCTTTTCCTTAAATCCCGCTGCCAATTTTTCAAAAATATGAGCCGTACATTCCGCATCGTTTACTGCTCTATGATGATCCACAAGGCTCACACCAAGTTCCTTTGCAACCTTTTCAAGCTTGTAATTGCTTAAATTGGGAAGAAGATATCTTGCCATTTCAACAGAGTCCATATATGTCTTGGGATAAGAAAGATTCAGCATCTTACTCTTTTCTTTTATGAAGCTCATATCAAATTCAGCATTATGAGCAACCATTACACAGCCCTCTGAAAATTTAAGGAAAGCCGGAAGTATAATATCTACTTTCGGTGCATCCTTAACCATATCATTAGTAATGGATGTAAGCTCTGTAATGTTATATGGTATTGGAACAGTCGGGTTTATAAATTCGGAAAATCTGTCTGTAATCTCTCCATTTTCAAATTTCACAGCACCAATTTCTATAATGTAATCCTTTGTCGAATTAAATCCTGTAGTTTCAATATCAAATACTACAAATTTAGACTCGAACGTTTGATCCTTAGGATTCGTAACGATTTTTCGTTCATCATCTACCATATATGCATCAAGGCCATAAATAATTTTAAGGTTCAAAACTTCTGATCTAAAATGATCTGCAAGATTAAATGACTGAACGCTTCCTGTATCCGTTATTGCAAGAGCCTTATGACCAAATGCATTGGCAGCTTTCATAATATCTTCTACGCTTGATACACCGTCCATATCGCTCATTTTAGTTTTGCAGTGAAGTTCAACTCTTTTTTCAGGGCTTTTATCAATTCTCTTTTCAAAGAAATCTTCTATTATAACTATGCTTCTTATATGGAGCATACAAAGCTCATTGTCAAACTTATCTTCCTCTGGTTTTCCTGTTACTTTTACAAATTGATTTGAATAAAGCTTGCTATTAAGATTATCAAGCTTTGAATTTGAAATGAATATTTTGCAATTAATTGTATCTGTCTTATCATATATAGAAAAAATAACAATAGTCTTCTCATTTTTTATAGGAGTTTCCGATACATCTATAACCTGCCCTTTTATTGTTATATAATCATCCTCAATATCAGCATCGATAATTGAAGTAATATCATCATCCTTATTTACATAACGTCCGTAAATTATATTGCTTTCTAACTTAGGCAATTTGTCTTTAGATACTATATTATTTTCTTTATTTTCGCCTTGTTCTTCTTCATTTGCTTCACTATTTATTACTATATTTTTTGAAATTTCTTTTATTTCATTATCAAGTGCTTCCTTTTTTTCTTTTAAAGCCTCTTCATCTACAGGAACTAAAGAGCATTCGATTTTTGCGTTAAAATTACATCTATTATTAAAAATTTTATCGAAAAATCGAATAAGATTTTCTCCATAAAAATTAGTTAATCCATCATCTTTTATTTCTACTGTAATTTTATTATCATTAAATTTTAATTTTGAATTTTGATAAATAGTATATAAAATTTTATCTGTATTATTAAGTTCTTCAATTATGCTATCTTTATACTCATCATATATTGCTTCAAGTGTATAATTATCCGATAAATTGAATTTTTCAATAATCTTTACAGATACATCTGCCCCTTTAAAATATTGATTTTTTATAAGATATTCTATTCTATAAATTCTTCTTTTTTGTATAATACCAGGAAATGTAACATATAATCTCAAGATTGATTTATCTTTTGATGTTGTTACTCTACTAACAACTGATTCTTGAAATAATTTTTCATTTTCCATTATACTTGGAAATAATTCTGAAAGAGTTTTATTCATTTTTTCCATTTTTATTCCTTTAAATATAACTCCTTTTAATTTTTTAACTCATTATAGTCTCTTTTTATACTATTATATTAATTAAAGTTTTTTTCAAATAAGAAATTTATCTTCCATAAATTTAAAAAGGACTTTAAATTTTCTCACCCTTTTCTTTGGCTACAATTAAAAGCTCTTCACGAAGTGTATTTAAAAGCTCACTTTCCGGAACTTTTTTAAGGACTTCCCCTTTTCTTATTAAAAGTCCCATATTCTTTCCTCCGCATATTCCAAAGTCTGCTTCCGATGCTTCACCCGGTCCATTTACAATGCATCCCATAACTGCAACCTTAATATCTAGAGAAATATCCGATACCATTTCTTCTGTTTTTTCTGCAAGGTCTATAAGATCTATATCCGTTCTTCCACAAGTGGGACACGAGATAACTTCAACTCCTCCTTTTTTAAGTCCCAAAGCCTTAAGTATCTTTTTTGCAGATTTTACTTCAAGCACGGGATCTCCCGAAAGTGACACCCTTATTGTATCTCCTATACCTCTCGATAAAATAAGTGCAAGTCCTACCGCAGATTTTATATTCCCCGAAAAAACAGTTCCTGCTTCCGTAATTCCTACATGAAGCGGATGAGTTGTCTTCGTTGAAATTATTTCATGAGCCTTAAGTGCCATTAAAACATTTGAAGATTTAATACTTATAACAAGATTATCATATCCCATATCTTCTATAAGCTTTACTTTATTTAACGCACTTTCAACTAATCCTTCAGCTGTAACTCCTCCATATTTTTTAACGAGATCTTTTTCAAGAGATCCGCTATTTACTCCAACTCTTATAGGAATCCCTCGTTCTTTACATTTATCAACAACCATCTTGATTTTCTCGTTGGATCCTATGTTTCCAGGATTTATTCTTATTTTGTCTGCTCCAGCTTCCACAGCTTTAAGAGCCAATTTGTAATTAAAATGAATATCTGCTACGAGAGGAATATGTATCCTCTTTTTTATCTCAGAAAGTGCATTCGCATCTTCCATTGTAGGGCAAGCACAACGTATAATATCGCACCCTGCACGTTCAAGCCTTAATATTTGATCTACTGTAGCATCCACATCTCTTGTTTTAGTATTCGTCATAGACTGAATCAGTATCGGGTTATCTCCGCCTATCGCCTTGTTACCGATTTTTACGACCCTTGTTTTCATTCTGTCCATTCAAAATTCCTTTTCTTTTTTGAAAAAATTTTCATCAGATATATTATTATCCGATGAAAATTATAATCATTATAATTTTAAACAAATTATATATATTTCATATGATTATTATTTAAAGAAAAGCTTTAGTATATCATTTCCAGTTATAATAACCATAAGAAGTATTAGTATTATAAATCCTGTCATATTTATAATATTTTCAGCTTTTCCGGACGGCTTCTTGTGCGTAATCGCTTCAATTATAAATACGAAGAGTCTTCCTCCGTCAAGTGCTGGTATCGGAAGTAAGTTCATAACTCCGAGGTTTGCAGAAAGAAGAATCATCATATATAAAAGCTGCATTATTGCAATCCCGATTCCATATTGAATTGTATTATTATATGAATCTCCTATAACTTTTACAATTCCTACAGGTCCTGACATTTCATTAAAACTTACTTTACCGGTAAAAAGCATCTTTACACTCATAAGTGTAACATACACCATCTCTTTAAGCTGATATACACCATATTTTATACTTTGAAAGAAATTAAGTTTTGTCACCTTGCTTCTTCCTATAATTCCCATCATATAACGCTTAGACTTTTTATCGTATTTTGGAGTGATTTTTGTATTATATATTTTCCCATTTCTTTCATAAGTCACTTTTATAGTTTCATTTCTATGAAATGCAGTATAGTAATTAATTTCCTGATAAAAATTTACATTATAATTTCCAAGTCTTTTTATTGTATCACCTCTACGAATCCCAGCTTCATACGCCGGATAATTTTCAACTACTTTGTCAATCTTAGGCTCATTTATTCCCGACATTGATAAGAAAATAATTGAAGCTAAAAAAGCCAGTATAAAGTTAAATAATGGACCTGCAAATACAATAAGAAATCTCTGATACAAGGGCTTTTTATTAAAAGCTTTATCATCTTCGGATTCGCTGTCTTCACCTTCCATGACGCACGCTCCTCCGAAAGGAATAGGTCTTATTGAAAAATCTGTTTCGCCTTTTTTAATTCCGAAAAGTCTCGGCCCGAAGCCTATCATGAATTCGTTTACTCTTACATGAAACATTTTTGCAAAAATGAAATGCCCGAATTCGTGAAACAAAATTATAAAGCCAAATATTAAAATTGCAATTATTATACTCATATTTCCCTCATTTAAATGTGATTTACAATATCTTTTACAAAATTTTTCGTATCCTCTCCTGTTTTAAGTATCATGTCTACAGTAGGATTGTCTATAAAAGGAATAGTATCCATAGCTTGATTTATCAAAGCGGGAATATCCATAAATTTTATTTTTCTTTTCAAAAGAAATTCAACTGCTTGTTCATTTGCGGCATTAAATATTGTAGGTATATTACCACCTTGATCCGCAGCTTTATATGCTATTAAAAGCCCTGGAAATCTATCAGTATCTGGCTTTTTAAAATGAAGAGTTCCAATATCAAAAAAACTCATAGTTTTAAATCCTGAATCGACTCTCTTGGGATACAAAAGTGCATACTGAATTGGAATTCTCATGTCAGCAGCTGCCATTTCTCCTATTATGCTACCGTCTTCATATTCAACAGCGGAATGAAGAATGCTCTCAGGATGAACGACAACTTCGATATCTTTTCTTTTTACATTAAAAAGCCTCATAGCTTCCATAACTTCAAGCCCTTTATTTATAAGTCCTGCTGAATCTATAGTAACCTTAGCACCCATATCCCAATTAGGATTTTTAAGAACATCAGAGAGCTTAACTTCAGATAATTTTTCCTTCGGTGTATTTAAAAGGGCTCCACCGGACGCTGTTAAAATAATTTTTTTTATTTTATTATTATGTCTTCCTTCAAGTGACTGAAAAATTGCACTGTGCTCACTGTCGACAGGGAAAATCTTCACATTATTTTTTTTAGCTTCTTCCATAACAATATGACCTGCACAAACAAGAGTCTCCTTATTTGCAAGAGCTATATCCTTTTTATGTCTTATTGCATGAAGCGTCGGATTAATTCCTATCATTCCAACAATTCCCGTGACAAGAAGGTCAGATTTTTCATCCTCTGCCACTTTAAGAAGCCCATCCTCTCCGAAAAAGATTTTTACATCTATATCTTTTATCTTTTCTTTTAATTTAAGAGCATCTTCTTCTTTTTCAACCGATACGAAATTCGGTTTAAATCGTCTTATCTGTTTTTCAAGAAGATCTATATTTTTTCCGCAAGCTAAAGATGTTACATTAAGTTCATCCTCGTGCAATGAAACGACTTCAAGAGTCTGCGTTCCTATAGACCCTGTAGATCCTAATATTGCAATGTTTTTCATCATATTCCTATTTCTCAAATATTCATTTCCTACTTTATAAACATTGATAATGTAGTTAAAAAGTAAATTATAGGTGCAGTAATTATTATACTGTCAAATCTATCAAGCACTCCTCCGTGTCCGGGGATTAAATCTCCATAGTCTTTTACTTTGTTATCTCTTTTTATTGCAGAAGCTGCAAGATCTCCTATCATTGATACGAAAGCCGCTATAGCTGCCATTACACCTATTAGCCATATAAAATTATTGCTTACCTTAAAATGATTTATGAAAAAATAGACATAAATCATATTAATGATAGAAGCTCCTAAAATCCCTCCAATAGCACCTTCTATGGATTTTTTAGGGCTTAAAATTGGTGTCATCTTATGTTTTCCGAAAAGCCTTCCAACACAATATGCAAAAGTATCACTTCCCCACGCACATAAGAAAATTATCCAAACTAAAAATTTCCCGTTAGGCTCTTCCATTCGTGTAAGATATATGAAAGAAAGCATAACAGACACATAAAAAAATCCGAAAAATGAAGTAAAAATATCCTTGCTATGAACATTAGGATAACATACAACATAAGTTGTAAGAAGAATAATTAAAAATATAAGTGAATACACCATCGGTTTATCAATCCATTCATACTTTAAATTCATATAATAAAATATGCTCATAAGGTATCCCTCAAGAGATGGAGGTAAAGATTGTATTGAAAGTGCTCTATTAAGTTCAAATGTTCCCACAAGTGATAATAAAAGAGTGGAAAAAAGAAGTATATCTCCGCCTTGAATTATTAAAAGTAGAGATAGAATTACAAGTATAATTCCACTTATAAATCGTTTTAGAAACATATATTTCTCCTATATCTATATGCTTTTTTTCTATAACTTTTTTATGTTCTATAACTTTTTGACATATATGCTTTTTTTATTTTTTTATACATTGCCAAATCTTCTTCGTCTATTTTCAAATTCATCCACAGCTTTTTTTAGCTCTTTTTCCGAAAAGTCAGGCCAAAGGACATTCGTAAAATAAAATTCACTGTATGAAAGCTGCCACGGGAGAAAATTTGAAAGTCTAAGCTCTCCGCTTGTCCTTATAAGGAGATCAGGAGATGGAATATCTTTTGTATCCAGAGAATTTTCAATATCATCTTCTGTTAAATCGGAAAGCTTCTTTCCTTCTGAAATAAGACGATTTCCTGCTTTTATAAATGCTCTTCTAAGTTCATCTCTTCCACCATAATTTATTGCAATCGTAAGTGTAAGTCCCGTATAAACCTTTGATACATCTTCAAGCTTCTCTATCGTCTTATTAAGACCTTCTGATAGACCTTTCCTATCTCCTATAATCCGAAACCTCATGTTATCTCGCTTGCATGTTCTAATGCACTTCTTTAAATATATATCAAGCAATTTCATAAGCGTATCAACTTCAGATTTCGGTCTGTTCCAATTTTCGGTTGAAAATGCATAAATAGTAAGATACTTAATTCCTAAATTATCTGCAGCTCTACATATTCTTTCTACATTCTCAGCTCCTTCTTTATGTCCGAAAGTCCTCGGCTTTTCTCTAAGCTTTGCCCATCTACCGTTACCGTCCATAATGATTGCAACTGAAATCGGTACACTCATATAATCACGCATATTCGAATATCATTTTTGATATTTGATAATCGAAATTTTTCCTTTCTTAAAGGTGTTAATTCGTAATCACTTCATACATTATACTTTATATTTATAAAAACGCAAAAAAATTGCCTTCAAAAATATGACACAAGTCATCCTAAAAAGCTCTATATATATTGTATATCAAGCTTTTTCAGAAATTTTTTTACTTAAGATTTTATAATTTTTTAATAATCATAAATCTTAAAAATCATACTCTTGAAGGTAAAGGAAAATTATATAGTCATAATCTCTTTAGTCTTTATTTCAACTTCCTCATCAACTTTTTTAATGAAAGAATCTGTAAGCTTCTGAAGTGAATCTTCCAAATCCTTGATTTCATCTTCAGATACATCTTCATTCTTTAATTTTTTAATGGTATCATTACCATCTCTTCTTATATTTCTGATAGCAACCTTTGACTCTTCGCCTTTTTTCTTGACATCCTTTGCCAATTCTTTTCTTCGCTCTTCAGTAAGGACAGGAAATCCCAATCTTATAACTTTTCCATCATTTATTGGATTTATTCCTATGTCAGACATCATAATAGCTTTTTCAATTTCTTTAAGAAGTGATGCTTCCCAAGGCTGAATCTGAAGAGTCCTAGCATCAAGAACAGATACATTTGCTACCTGCTGAAGAGGTGTCTCAACTCCATAATACTCGACTTTTAATTTATCTAAAATATGCGGATTCGCTCTTCCTGCTCTTATGGACTGATACTCTTCTCTTAGATTATCAATAGTTTTCCCCATTTTTATTTCATATTCTTTAAGTCTGTCATCCATACCATTATCTCCTAAAAAACTGTTAAACAGTAACTGTTGTACCATTTAATTTTTCATTTACTGCATTAAGAATGCCATTCTTTTCATTTAATGCAAATATTTTAAGGGGCATTTTATTCTCCATACAAAGTATGGAAGCTGTCATATCTATTACTTTAAGGTTTTTATTTACAATCTCTTTTAATGAAATAGTTTCATACTTTTTAGCATTCGGATTAATCTTTGGGTCACTGTCATAAACTCCATCAACCGCCTTTGCAAGAAGCATCATATCAGATTCCGTTTCAATAGCTCTAAGGGCAGCTCCCGTATCTGTAGAGAAGTACGGATGTCCGGTTCCTCCCGCAAAAAACACGATTTTATTATCGTTTAAATCTTTTTTTACTTCATCCAGAGAATAAAGTTTTGTAAATGCTCCTACAGAAAATGGTGTATAAATACTTGTTTCCATTCCTAAAGAAGAAAATACATCGGATACATATATGGCATTCATAATCGTTGCCATCATTCCTATCTGATCGGCCTTTGATCTGTTAATCTCAGTACCGGTTCTTCCTCTCCAGAAGTTACCTCCTCCAATAACTACAGAAATCTGTGTACCATTATCGTGAAGCTTTTTAACTTCTTTTGCAACTTCTTTTACTACACTAGATGAAAATCCAAATCCCTTATCTCCCGAAAGAGCTTCTCCACTAAGCTTTAAAAGTACTCTCATAATTAATTACTGATCGTCTGCCTCTCCAAAAACGCTTTTAACATCAACTTCTGCATAAGCCTGTGAGCAGAATCCTTCGATTACGGCTCCATTATTAATCTGTACTGAACGAGATTTTATATTTCCCATAATAACAGCGGATGTATCAACTACTACTGGTCCTTGAACATCGATATCACCTTTTACAGCTCCTGCTACTACAGCAGATGAAGCTGTTATATTTCCTACAATTACAGATCCTGTACCAATTTTAACTGTTCCTATTGTATTTACTTCTCCTTCAATCTTTGCATTGTCTGCAAAGAATTCATTTGCTGTACTATTACCTACAATAGATCCCTTTACTACAAGCTTTCCATTACATTTAACATTACCATTAACAGTTCCGTCTACATTTATAGATCCTGTAGAATCAAGATCTCCCTTTACAGTCATACCTGAAGTAATCTCAGCTACTTCATCAGAAATATTATTGGAATTTGTATTAACATCCATTGTTGAAAATGACATATCGTCCATATCAGGTCCCTCTTTCTTATCATCATAATAATTAGAATCTAAATAGTCAGATGATACATCTTTAGGTACATCACTAGATCCTTCTTCTGTATCTTTTTCTTCTATTTCCTTTTTATCATCTACTTTTTTTGAAGCCTTTTCAAGTAATCCATCAAGCTTGTTAAGTTCGGAGTCAACATCTACATCTTCATCAATAGTGTTAACCATTAAATCTTCGTCCTTTTCTTTTTGATCGTTTGTACCAATCATATCATCAACCGCATCGGACAAATCTTCTTTAAAATCTTTAAATAATCCCATATCAATCTCCTTAAAGTATTATTTAATCTTCCAATGTAATAAACTGAATCACTTTTGTATCATTACTTATAGGTAAAATAACAGCTCCCATTTCCTGCAAAGCTTTAATAAGCTCTGGCAGTGCATTTACAGTTTCATCTTTTCCTTTTGAATCATGTAATAATACTACAGACGTTTTATATTTTACCACATCCTTAAGTATATTTTCAATAATATCATCTTTTGTTAAGGGTTTATTTGTTGCATCCTGTGCTGACACATTCCAATCAAAATATTTTATTTTATTTTCATCAAGGTAATTTATGCACGATAAAATATTTCTTCTTGAATAATTATTGATAGAACCTCCAGGAAATCTATAATATTTAGGCGAAACTCCTGTAGCACTTTTTATACGTTCAAAAATTCTTTTATAATCTTTTGAAAAATTAGAAAGAGATGCATATATATCCGAATAATCGTGAGTATATGAATGCATCCCTATAGTGTGTCCTTCTTTTACTATTCTTTTATATCTTCTATCCGCATCTTTTCCCTTTTTACCTACAACAAAGAAAGTAGCTTTTATGGAATAATCATCCAATATATCTAGCACCTTGTCAGTATTTTCACTGGGTCCATCATCAAAAGTAAGATATACTTTCATCGTATCCTTTTTATCTCTTAAATTTGATTCTCCTGTTGCCACTTTGTTGAATTTTGAGCGAATAATATAGCCTCTTTTTTTTGAATTTGCTCTTCTAATAATTCTATTTAATGATATTTTATTTATCTTTTTTTCAAGCTTTATAACTTTAACAAAAAGATAAATATTACTCACTAAAGATAATAAAATACTTAAAAGCACAAATAAAACTATATAAGTCTTAAGATTGCCTATTTTTTTTTGCCTATTTCTTTTTAAATGAACACTTTCTTTTTCTTTCTGCATAAATCCTCCTAAAAAAGGCACTATACCAAGATATAGTGATATAGTGCCTTACAGAAATTAAATTAATTGTTCATCTGCTTTTTTACTTCCTCAGCGAAGTTTTCCTGTTTCTTTTCAATTCCTTCGCCTGTTTCAAATCTTACAAATTCCTTTAATTCCAAATTAACTCCGGATTTCTTTCCTACTTCAGCAATATATGCTTTAACAGACTGTTTGCCATCCTCAGCCTTAACATATACCTGGTCTAAAAGACAAACCTCTTTGAATTCCTTATTAAGTCTTCCTTTAATCATGCCTTCCTTTACTCTGTCAGGCTTTTGTGCTTCTTTAGGATCATTTTCAATCTGTGCTCTTAAGATTTCTGTTTCATGATTTATATATTCCTGATCCATGTCTTTTTCTGAAAGATATTTAGGACTCATAGCCGCAATCTGCATTGCAACATTCTTAAGTGCTTCTTCAACTTCAGCTGTTAGATTATCACACTTTGCAGCAAGTAAAACTGCAATTCTTCCTCCGCCGTGAACATATGAAATAACAGCTCCGTCTTCTTCTTTTAATTTTTTAAATCTTCTAATTGAAAGTTTTTCTCCAATAACAGCAATTTCTTCAATCAAAGCTTCAGAAACTGTTTTCGTTTTATCAAGATTCCATTTTTCAGATAAGAATGAATCAAGATCTGTTGCATTTGATGAAAGTGCCTGATTTGCAACATCCTGTACATAAGTCTGAAACTTCTCATTGTTTGCAACGAAGTCTGTCTCAGAGTTTACTTCCACGATTACAGCTTCTTTTGTTCCATTTGATGCTACATAGCAAAGTCCTTCAGCTGCAATTCTATTAACCTTCTTTTCAGCCTTTGCCTGTCCATTTTTTCTTAAAAATTCAACAGCTTCATCAAGGTTACCGTTGGTTTCGTTAAGTGCTTTCTTGCACTCCATCATTCCAGCACCGCTCTTTTCACGAAGCTCTTTTACCATAGCTGCTGTGATAGCCATATTTTACCTCCTAAGATTATATGTATTATTCCTCAGTTTTCTCTTCTTTAACTACTTTTTCTTCTCCCTGATTAGCTTCTATAACAGCGTTAGCCATTGCTGATGTAATAAGCTTAACAGCACGAATAGCATCATCATTTCCCGGGATAATATAGTCAAGTTCATCAGGATCTGAGTTTGTATCTGCAATACCTATAATAGTAATTCCAAGAGACATAGCTTCCTTTACACAGATTCTTTCTTTCTTAGGATCTACTATAAAGATAGCATCCGGTATTCTCTTCATATCCTTTATTCCGCCAAGGTTACGATTTAATTTTTCAAGTTCTTTCTTAAGACCTATAACTTCTTTTTTAGGAAGAACATCGAAAACTCCGTTTTCTTCCATCTTTTCAATTTTCTTAAGACGACCTATACGGCTCTGAATTGTCTTAAAGTTAGTAAGCATTCCTCCAAGCCATCTCTCATTTACATAGTACATACCGCATCTAAGTGCTTCATCTTTTATAGCATCCTGAGCCTGTTTCTTGGTTCCTACGAAAAGAATTTTTCCTCCCTGAGCTACAATATCATAAACTGCATTGTAAGCTGTATCAATCATACCTACAGTCTTCTGAAGATCTATGATATGAATACCATTTCTTTCTGCATAAATATAAGGTGCCATTTTAGGATTCCATCTTCTTGTTTGATGACCGAAATGCACACCTGCCTCAAGTAAATCTTTCATTGAACATACACTCATTTTTTTACCTCCAAATGGTTAATCTTTCACGAGGTTCAACTTATCGGGTAACATAAATATATTGCATCACATCTGATTTAAACATTCCTTACATGCTACATTAAAACTAAAAAACTAATGCTTCATATAAGACTAAATATTATGCACCAATCCGACAATCCCCTTCGTGTGTCAATTTACAAACGATAAAATAATACCAAATTTTTATGCCCTCGTCAATTCCTATATAATATTTTCAATCAGTTTTTTGTATCAATAAGCATAAGTATCATTTCTTAGTCAAAATCTTTGCAAGTTCATCATAAGTTGCATTTTTAGGAATATCATAATTTCCCGGATGAATCACATTTGCGTAATTATTTTTAACTAAATAGTTATCAAAATCATGTTCATCTTTTATAATTCCAAAGTCCTTTAAATTCTTTGATATAGCAAATGAACTTTCCCCATTCATAACTACAAATTTCACGGAAGAATTTGCTCCATATCCTGGAGCTTTATTTTTATTATCAGCTTTCGCATTCGCTTTTTCGTTAGACTCTGAATCGGACTTTTTATCTTTTTTATCCTTATTATTTAATTTATCTTTTTGCTTTTTTCTTTCTTCCTTTTTTTCTTTTGCATCTTTTACTTTACTATGCTTTTCTACAGTCTTTTTACCTTTTTTATTCTTATCATCTAACTTTTTCTTTTTATCATTTTTTAGCGTGGAAGATTCTTTTTCTACAAGCGTATAACCTTTTTCTTCAGCAATTTTTTCAAGATCTTTTTGTGAAAGTGACGGCTTATAAAAAGGAAATGCAATCATAAACATAATTGCACTTATTATAAATCCAACTCCAATTCCTCTAAGATAATATTTAAGTTTCATTTTTTATCCTTTATTAAAAAGTCCCAGTATAAGCTTTATTTCTCCTATGCCGAGCCCCATCTTCTTTGCAATATCTATTTCTGTATATCCTTCTTTATGAAGTCTTATGATGGCCTCTTTTTTACTTTGTGTATTTAAAGCAGATGCACCTTCTTCATTAATTTTCTTATAATTATTCTTAAATGTTTCTGGAAAAGAGCTCTTTTTCTTTGTGTTGGAGGATTTTTTTAAAACTTCGGAAGATGTTTTTAAAGGCTTTATATCTTCTATGATCTCATCCTTTTTAGAAGCTGCTTCGGTATTTTTTCCTTCTTTTACTATTTCTAATGCTTTAGATGATTTTTTTACTCTCTCTTTTCTTTCTATGCTATCCTTATAGTCTTCAAAATCCTTCTTTTCTTTATTCAATTTCTGCTTTTCTTTACTTACAGTATTAAGATACTGCTTTTCTTTTTTATCAATTTCATCCTTAATATTTCTTATAACAGATAAAATTTCTTCCTGTTTTTCTATAAGCTTTGTGACTTCTTCCTGCTTTTTATTAAGCATATCGTACATAAATATAATCTCATCGTGAGATTTATTCATTGAAGTTAAAACCGTATCCGAATATTCGCTTATTTCTTGTATTTTTGAATTTGTTTCTTTGTCAGTTTTTCTTTCAACCTTTTCAAAAGATTCATCAAGGCTTTCATCTATAGTAGAAGAAATCCTTTCTTTTGCATCTTTAAGCTCTTTATCAACTATGGTTTTAATTTCAGCCTGTCCTAATTTTTGAATTTCATTTATATCTTCACCCGAAAGCTTTTGCGTCAAGAAAAAGCTTCCCACTATAGCACAAACACCGAGTAAAAACACAGCTATCTCTAAACCAGTCATTAAATCTCCCTTTTTTATAAGAATTTCTACTTTTGTTTTAGATTTTTACATCAAATGACTTTTTCTTATTTTTATCTATAAGAACTCCGTCATCGAATTTCTTCTTTTTTTTCTTTTTGGCATCTTCTCTTCTATAGTAAGTCCCGCCGCTTTCAGTATCGTCTTGTAAATTTTCAGTTTCAGTCTTTATGTCGGCACGAACTTGAGTTTGCTCCCTTTCATGCTCCACCTCTGCGGCATTCATCATAAGATTCTGTTGAGTCTGACTTTGTGAATCTTGTTCGGATTTTATATGTGAAATTTCTGGTGCATTTTGCACCATTCCGCTAAATTCTACAGGTTTTAAAAACATAATTTTTCCTCTTTTTATAATATATACACTTTATTTTTATATTATAATCTTATATATTACTGCCTTAAACAATTTCTATATCTATTATATTATAGTCTTAGATATTACTCCATCTACACACTTAAATTGACAAGAAGAAAGTTTTGAATCAATATTCTTCTTAACTCCCGACAATATAATAGTACATCCTGGATAAATATCTTTTTCTATCACTATCTTTGAACTGTTATTTTTCTTAATTAATGCATCTATTTCATTCTTTATTCTATTATTATGTGAAAGTAATTCTTTACACTTTGAAAGTGCTACAGCAAGCTCCTTTAAGTAAAGTATCGTCTTTTTATCAAGCTTTGCACCTTTTTTCATAGATTTTTGATAATTCGACATAATACCTGAAAACTTTTGTATCTTTTCATTAAGTTTATCGTCAGATTTTCTTATTTCTTCATATTTTGCCTTATACATAGGCTTTTGTCCTATGGCAACAAGTGTCTTTGCTCCCATATCTGTTCCTATAGTTTTAGCTTTAACGCTTCCTCCTGAAATTACTGTACTTCCTGATATATTTCCTCTGCTACCGCCTACTACAACATCACCATCGGCTTCAACATGTGACGTTAAAATAACTCCAGATTCTACATATCCTCCTGCTTTCACATTGCAATTTTCTATAAATTTTGAAATAATATTGCCTTCAGCAGCAATATCACCTTTACCCTTGGCATTAATACCTCTTTTTACAATTATATGTCCCGATGCACGAACCGTTGCATCTTCTATAACACCATTTACAACTATATCGCCGCCAGATTTTACGGAAAAGCCAGTCTTTATGGATCCTAAAATGGTAACATTTCCCTTGTAATCAATATTCCCCGTACTATTATCCACATCGCCCGTAATCGTATATACATCCGATACTGATATGATTCCATTTTTTAAAAAAACATGTCCAGTTACACCCGCATATATTTTAGTTCTTTCTTCGTTAAAAGATACATTCTTGCCGCATTCAATCTTAAAGACTTTAACTTTCTTAGGTTCTATATTTCTTCCAAAAAGGTCTGTTCCATTAGTACCCTTTATCTCTTTTTTTACTTCACATAAAAGATCTCCCTCTTTTACTTCATTTATCATATTAAGAGAATGGAAATCGACAGATCCGTCTTCATTTTTTTTAGGCTTTAAATCAGTATTAGTATTAAAATAGAATTTGCCTTCTCCGTCTGTTCCTTCTTTCGGAAGCTGTCCCTTTGCAAAAATTACATCAGTAAAATAAATAGGATTCTCTAAAAAATTATTAATAGCTTCTTCATCTATTCCAAATCTTATAGATTCAGACTTTAAAGATGCTATTATATCCTCTTTTGTAAATTCCGGTCCATTTACTGAAGGCGGATAAATTCTGCTTGTTGCAATCATACCCTTTTCATCTGTCTCTGTATCCATAGTACCCGAGAAAAAGTCATATTTACTCTCACCTAAAAGAAGACTTTTTTCTTCCTTATTTTCTATAAGATCATTTATCCTTTGAACACTAAAAGAAGTAAAGCCCTGCTTTATAATGTAAGACTCCACTTCTTTTATATCGCAATTATCGCCTCCTGAAATAGGAGGATGATAAATAATATATGCCTCCTTATCTTTTATTTCCAGTTGTACATATCCATTTTTTTGTATCATAATTCACCTAAATAAAAATACTTCAGATATTAAATAAAATTCCCAAGTAATTGCCCATTATCTCTCTCATTTTTTTCAGTGCTTTTGTATGAAGCTGAGAAACTCTGGATTCCGAAACGCCTAAAACCTTACTAATTTCTTTAAGCGTAAGCTCTTCATAATAATATAGCAAAATTACTTTTTTTTCTTTTTCAGTCAATATTTCCAATGCTTCTTTTAATTTTTCATTCAATTCATCTTTTGATACCTTTTCCTCAGGTTGAATAAAATGCGTATTTTTCTCTGTATCCATTGCAGGTTCTGTTCCCTGCTCTACAAATTCATTTAGAGAAACAACATTAGTCATATTGAGATCTGTTTGCCATTCAATCATCTCTTTATCGGAAAGTCCAAGCTCCTTTGCAATCTCTTCATCGGTAGCATTTCCGCCTTTTCTTCTTTCTACAGCTTTTTTTGCTTCATCAATCCTCTTTTGTTTTTGCCTTATAGTTCGAGGAATCCAATCCATATTTCTTATCTGATCTAAAATAGCTCCTCTTATTCTTAGTGAAGCATAAGTTTCAAATTTAACTTCCTTATTTAAATCAAACCTATCGATTGCATCAATTAATCCAAAGACTCCATATCCGCATAAATCGTCAAACTCTACATTTTTACCGAGATACATATTCATTCGTCCTGCTACAATTTTGACGAGCGGAGCATATGCCATTATTATCTTTTCTCTAAGCTCCTGAGTGGGATTTTTTTTATATAAGTCCCAAAGCTGTTGCTTATCTACCATACACTACTCCCAAAAAACGCTTAACTTCCGTGTACCGTTCAATTTTAAGAAGCTTATGAATCCACATCCTGTTCTTTTGTTTCAGTCTCATCGGAATTTACATTTTCTTCAGATGAACTTTTATTTTCAGTTTGTTTCTTATCTTCTTCTTTTAATTCATCCTTATCGGCTTTATTATTTTCCTCATTTTTTGCATTATAATCATTTTTAGCGGCTTTTGAATTTTTATTTTTTGCTTTTGATTCTTCCTTCTTTTGCTGCACTTCAAGCAATTTCTTTTCATGCTCTTTTTTTTCAAGTTCCTTTTTCTTAAGTTCTACCTCAACAAAGAATTTAAAAGCAACAAACTTAACTAAAGCACCGATAATATAAAAAATCAGAGAAACAACTACAAATCTTATTACAAAAGTCTTAAATGAAACTTTTTGCATAATTGATATTATACAAGTCATAAAATTAGCAAGTAAACATATAAAAATCGGAATAGCTTTAATTTTGCCTTGTTTTTTCATATTTCCTTTTTCTCTTTTCCAACGGCTTTAATTAAATAAACTCCCGTTTCACTATAAAACTCCACTGTTCTACCATAATTAAGTCCACAATCCTCCGCTAAAATTCTGATTCCAAGTTCACTTAATTTTTTCTTTGTAGCAGAAACATTCTGTTCTCCGATATTTATTGCAGAACTTGCTGAACTTGAAAGTGCAAACATCTTAGCTCCTCCAGCAATTTTTGCAACAATTCTTGTCTTTGAAGCTCCAGCTCCTATCATTTGCCTTAAAAGTTCCTCTATTCCAGAATCGGCAAACTTTGCAATATTTGAGTTGTTTTTTATGGCTGTACTGTCCGGAAGCATAATATGTGCAAGTCCAGATACCTTTTTAATTGGATCATAAAGTGCAATTCCTACGCAAGAGCCCAACCCTATCGTTGTAAGTGCATCGGGACAGTTACAAATTTTAAGATCCGCCATTCCTACTTTTATCATTTGAGACATAAAAATTTCCTATACGTTATTAAAATCTGTTAAATTGAAACCCCAAGCGAAGAAAGTATCTTGCTAAACGATTCTTCGTCAGGCATTAAAATAAAATATCCGTCAATCTGGTTATCTCCACCTATTTCAGTCTTAATCATAAGAGCTCTATCACTTACAAGACCGAACTGAACAGCCGGAACACTTAAAATAGCTGCTGCCATATCAATAGAAACTGATGGAACTGTAGGACTTATTGTAAGATTAGTAAGTCCCGATATTGCAGATAGATAAGATCCTGCAATTATATTACCTATCTCCATAAGAGCCGATAAATCCATCTCAGTAAATGGATCCATACTATCCCTATCTCTCATCATAAGAAGGTTAACCATTCTATGTGCAGATTTTTCATCCATAATAAACATCATGCTTCCATCAATATCCGCTTCAACTCCAAGCATAATGCCTACAACGACTTCATCTTCCGATCCTATTGCACCACCGAGCTTTTCAACAGGCATAAGTTCAACTTTAGGAACACTCATATCCATCTTTAAATTAAGCATATTTGAAATTGCAGTGGTTGCATTACCGGTTCCTATATTTCCAATTTCTCTAAGCACATCAATGTACATATCATTAAGTTTGTCAAGTTCTGACATATTAACTCCAGTCTAACCTTATATACTAAGCGATAATCTTAATTTACTTCACCTGTAACCTTATCAATATCAAATAAAGAAATAAGTCTTTCTCCGTCTTTTCCTATCCCATTAATGAAATTATCTTTCTTTTCATTACTCGAAATATTTCTGTCAATCTCAGATTCCGAAAGAGTCACAACCTCACTTACAGAGTCAACCAAAACTCCTACATATCCTTGTTCTTCTCTCTTTAGAATTATAATTCTTGTAGAATTTGAAACAACATCTTCGGAAAGTCCCATCTTTATTCGTATACTCATAACCGGCACTACTTCACCTCTTAAATTAATTACTCCCTTATAGTGAACAGGTGCCTTCGGAACTCTTGTTATTTTAGACATTCTTACAATATTATCAATATAAGTAATATTTATTCCATAAAACTCTCCGCCTATTGTTACAACAATATATTGCTGTATATCTTCAGACTTTGCATCTACTTCTTCAACCTTATTTTTGCTCATAGTTTTCCTCCCGGTTAGAATAATGAATTTACATCCAATATCAACGCAACTTCACCATCACCAAGTATAGTTGCTCCGCTTATATATTTATTGCTGTCAATAACTTTTCCAAGTGACTTAATAACAATTTCTTGTTGTCCTATAAGGTTATCAACTACAATACCGATAAAGTTGTCACCTTTCTTTACTACAACAACTGTAATATTTTCAGATGTATGTTCTTTTTCAGGGCAATCAAGAAGTTTATCAAGCCTTACAATAGGTATAACAAGTCCTCTTAAATAAATAACTTCTTCAGCCTGAACATATTTAATTTCTGAAATTGGAATATATTCAATATTCTGAATTGAAGCTAATGCAATTGCATATTTTTCATCTCTTACTTCAACCATAAGAGCCTGAATAATTGCAAGAGTAAGAGGAAGTCTTACTGTAAATATGGATCCTACGCCTTTTTGGCTTGAAACTTCAACATCACCACCCAACATTTCAACATTGGATTTTACGACATCAAGTCCTACTCCTCTACCTGAAATATCAGTAATTTTCTTAGCCATTGAAAAGCTCGGCATGAATAGGAAGTTTATTATTTCCTTTTCAGTTAACTTTTCTCCTTCTTCTTCTGTTACGATTCCTCTTTCAATTGCTTTATTCAAAACAGATTCTGTATCAATTCCGCCACCGTCATCCTTAACTTTTATTATTACATTATTGCCTTCTTGATAAGCTGTTAGCCAAATATTTCCAGTTTCAGGTTTCCCAAGCTTCTTTCTTGTCTCTGCATCTTCAATTCCGTGGTCAGCCGAATTTCTAAGTAAGTGTTGAAGAGGATCACCAATTTGGTCAACAACTGTTCTATCAAGCTCTGTATCTTCACCTTGCATAATAAGCTTCATAGGTTTATCAAGTCTTCTTGAAAGATCTCTTATCATTCTAGGGAACTTATTTACAACACTCTCAATAGGAACCATTCTTACTTTCATAACAGATTCATGAAGATTTGTTGTGATTCTTTCCAAATATTCTATCTGCTCTGAGAAATTCTGTTCTTTTCCTTCATTAGAACTTGCTCTAGCAACAAGTGTATTCTTTGCAATAATAAGCTCGCTGACCTGATTCATAAGGTCATCAAGTTTTTCAATATCTACACGAACAGTTCTCGTAGTAACAGGTTTTGATTTCTGAGCCTTAGATGATTTACTTCCTTTACTTGATTTCTTAACAGGAGCTTTAGTTTCTTTAGCAGGAGCTGCATTTTGTGTTTCTTTTGCATCGGCTTCGCTTGCTTTTTCATCACTCTTCTCTTCACCTATGTGATACATTTCTTTAGTAATTTCACCTATTTCACATGAGTCGATTTCAGATACATTTTCAACAGCAGCCTTAACATCTTCCATCTTGGCATCTGTTCTTACTAGTACACTATAGTCAAGATCAAATTTTTCATCCTCAATATCCTGTGAAGAAGGACTATATATAACTATCTCTCCCAAATCTTCAATAGCTTTATATGTCAAGAATGCTCTTGCAGATTTAAGAAGACAATCTTTATTTATATGAATCGTAAGTCCTAAAACTCTGTTATTTGCTAAAAGCTCATCAGACAATTTTATTCTCTCGGAATCACTTAAAGGAAGATGTGTATATAAAGGTGTTCCGTCATTTTCTGATGAATCATTTTTTGCTTTATCTGATTCTGCAGCTTTTTCATCATTTTCACTTTTTGGCTCTTTTCCTTCAGCCTTTGCTAAAAAGTCATTAAGTTTTTTAATTAAAACTGCATTATCTTCATCACCTTCATTAGATGTACTTTTTATTACTTCAACATAAGCGTCAATTGCATCAAGGCAATCAAAAAGTATATCTATAAGATCACTCGTAACCTTAACATTTCCATTTCTTACTTCCTGAAATACATTTTCCATATCATGTGTAAGATGCTGCATCTTCTTAAAGCCCATAGTTCCTGCCATACCTTTAAGAGAGTGTGCAGCTCTGAAAATTTCATTTATAGTGTCAGTATTCTCAGGCTCCTGTTCCAAAACCATAATGTTATCACTAAGACTCTGAATGTGCTCATTTGATTCATCGATAAAAACATCTAAATATTGGCTGACATCCATTTTTATCCCTCCAATTCATTTACGATAACTCTTGCCATCTCGTCAATTTCCGCTGAGACATTTGTAAGACCAGTTTCATCAATTGATCTTGGCATTCCATAGACTACACAGGACTTTTCGGCTTCCGATATTACCCTGATATTTTTTTTCTTTGAAAGTGCCACAATTCCCTCTGTTCCGTCTCTTCCCATTCCGGTAAGAACTACACACAATATTGAATCCAAATTTGTATCAATTAATGATTCAAACATTATGTCGGCACAAGGCTTTAAACTATTTACCGGCGGTGCGTCAAATACTTTGTTATATAATTTATTATTTCTTTCGATGACTTTAAGATGAAATCCTCCTGGAGCAATATATACATGATCAGCTTTAAGTTCTTCGCCATCCTTTGCTTCCGTTACAGTCAAAAAAGATTCAACATCAATTCGTTGAGCAAGGGAATATGTAAAACCCTTTGGCATATGCTGAACTATCACAATCGGTACCCCGACCCTTTTTATCTTAGGTATAACTCTGTGAAGTGCCTGAGGTCCACCTGTCGAAGATGCAATAGCAATAAGCTGTGCACTCTTCTTTTTGCTTCCTGAACTAACGACCATATTTGCTACGCCTGCTATGGGGCTTAAAGTTAAATGCTTTTTTCCCCCATCTGTCGAATTAAGCTTTAACTTCTTTGCAGCTCTAAGAAAGTCCCTTTCAAACAATTCATAAGAACTTCCAGTTACTCTATAAGGGACCGGGAAAAATACAATATTCTTCCTATTAGAAAAAATTGCTGCCGCATCTCTATCTTCCTGTGCTAAGCTTCCCATAAGAATTGCGTTAAACTTTATATTTCTTCTAAAAAGCTCATTTATAATTTCGCATCCATTCTTTTTTTGAAGAAACATATCAAGGAAAATATATCCAGGTTGCCATTCAGTAATAGTCTTCAGTGCGGACTCTCCCTCAAGACTTTTCTTAATCTCGCAATCATCTACATTCTTCGATATTATATCATAGAGTACCTGTCTTACAAGTGCAGAATCATGTGCTATTAAAATTTTTGTCATACTGCTTGCTCTTTTCCTCGTCTTTCTCGCTCTACTTCAAAAATAAATTTGACAATTTCATCCTGATTTTTCTTATTATTAGTAAATAAGAATTGTATTCTATGTGCATATCTATCACTTCCCGGAAGATGTTCAGAAGCAACAACTCTTCCAATTATTTGCATATTTTCCATATCTTCATATTCTTCAGATTGAAGCTTAAAAATGAATAGATATTTTAAATTGCTATCAATATTTACATCAGTCGTGAAACGAATTCCGCCACCACTTATATCAATAATCGTTCCGCTTATAAGTTCAACATCAGAATCATAATTATCGCTGAATCTTTTAAAAACCATTTGATACATTTTAGAAATAGTTCCAGAATTAAGCTCTTCTTTTGTAAGATTAGTAAAGAAAAGCGGAATCATACAGTCTATTCTAAAAAATTCACGTCGCTGAAATTTACTTAATTTCTTAACTATATGTAATCTTACTAAATTAAAATTACCACTTCTATATCTGTCTACTACGACACCTTCCGTCTTTTTCATGCTGTCATTGTCGAAAAATAAAAGGTCATAGCTACTACCCATATGAAGAGGTATTAATGTTCCTTTTTTCTGCGGCGCCACTATTTCAATCATATTACTGTCTATTACACTAAAAAGTGAGCTTTTATAAATATTTGTTTCTTTGGTTCCCTCTAGTGTTTCATATGACTCTGAAACTTCAATTTTGCATCCGGGAAGTATTTCATCTATTTCCATATATTTACCTTTTCTTCTAATATTTGTACTTTGTTATCTAGTTTAAAATCTATTATAAATATACATTTACGTTCATTTTACTTTACTTTTTAGATAACTTCAATATCATTATCATTACAAAAAAATAAAAAGTAAGCCTCTAATAAAATAAAAAGGGAGCATATATATAATACACACTCCTTTTTTACACTGCATTTAATTGCCTTTATTGAAACTGGTAAAGTTTTTATCCTATTAATTATTTAAGCACTATAGTAATTTTCTATTAAAAGTTTAGTTAATTGAATTAATTTTATTAATAACTTTAATAACAAATATTTACTTCGTTAAAAATTTGAATAAGCTTACTATGCCACCCTTTGATTTAACTTTACTTCCTACTAGTTCATTTGCAAGTTTTTCATAGCACTTTGACGATTTAGAATTTGGGTATTCTATTGATACAACCTTTTGCTTCGTTATCGCTTTAAGCAGATTATTATCGTTATAAATCATTCCACCATAATGTAAATCTTCATTTAAAAATTCTTTTGTAACTGCAGAAATCTTACCATAAACCTGCTCTCCTTCTTCTTCTGAAGATACTTTATTTGCAATAATTTTAATCATCGTATTCTTATTATAATCATTACTTTTTATTAAAGCTTTTATTAAAGAATATGCATCTGTAATTGAACTTGGTTCCGATGTCGTAATAACTAAGACTTCAGGACTTCCTAAGACAAATTTTAAAACACTGTCCGATATTCCTGCACCAGTATCGACTATCAAAATATCGCATAAATCAGATAAAGTATTAAGCTGTCTTAATATGTAGTTAAGCTGATCTACAGTAAGATTATTTAATGCTACAATCCCAGAGCCTCCAGATATGAATCCTATATCCATAGGCCCTTTTGTGATGATATTCTTTATCGGGACTCCATTATATATCATATCTGAAAGTGTATATTTTGGATTGGTTTTAAACATAACTTCGACATTTGCAAGTCCGAAATCGGCATCAAAGATTATAACTTTTTTATTCATTTTTCTAAACCAAACAGCAAGATTAACCGCAGCATTGGATTTTCCAACTCCGCCTTTACCGCTTGTTATTGTAATAACTTTGGATTCAGTTTTTTTTCGCTTTTTTGCTTCTTTCCTTAATTTTTCCGCTTGATCCATTGTTATTTTCCTCCGAGAAGCTGTTTTACAATTTTTTGTATATCGATAACTTCAATATCGTCAGGGACATCCTGTCCTGTACATACATAGGAAAGATTAGTATTTGAATAAAGTTTCGCACTTAAAATACTTCCATAAGCATCCGTTTCATCAAGTTTTGTAAAAATAATATTAAAATCTGTAAAGCTCTTATAAGTATCAATTATATTTTTGATATCTCTATACTTTGTTGTCGCAGTTAAAACAAGATAAACATTCTTTTTATATCTCTTATCTACTGTGGAAATAATTGACGCCATATCTGTTCTATGTTTTTTATCTTTATGAGAAAAACCTGCTGTATCTACAATGATAAGGTCTTTATCATTCATTGCTGCTATAGCTTTATTAATATCGTCTTTAGTAATGACTACATCAAGTGGAATGTCCATAATATCTGCATAAACTTTAAGCTGATCAGTAGCTGCTATTCTATATGTATCAGTTGTTATAAAGCCTACACTCTTACCATAATCAAATTTATATTTTGATGCAAGCTTTGCAATTGTTGTAGTTTTCCCTACACCGGTAGGACCTACTAAAAATACTACAACAGGCTTTTTATCAATGCAAACTATAGGCTCCGGTTTCCCCATCATAAGCACCATTTTCTGATAAACATTTGCAAGTAAATAATCCAGTTTGTTTCCGCCTTGAATTACTTTTTCCATATCTTTTACAATTTGATTTACATACTTTTCATCCACTTCATTTGATAAAAGAGTGTTATAAAGCATATTAACAAATCTTGCATTTTCAGGTTTCTTTCCTTTTTTTTCAGCATCTTCATAAGCTTTTTCAATATTTGAAAATCCTGAATTATTTAAAGGTACAAACCCTCCTTCGTATTCATTATTTTTATCTTTTTTATTTACGACATTTCTACTGTCGCTTTTTAGATTGTTAATACCATTATTTTTAATGCCGCTATTAATACCGCTTTGAACATTTTCCTGCATATCATATTCGGCATTATTATTTTGTGATTTTTTCTTTTTATTTTCTTTATTTATAACTTCATTTACCGCTTTAAATGCATTTTTTAAAGATTCTCCCGCAAGGAAATCTTCATCAGAATTCATTGAATTCTTTGAAAGATTTTCTCCAATCTTATTATTTACTATATCTTTCTTTCCATATAGATCAGTAGCTTTTAAGGGACTCTTTGAAGAATCGGATACATCATCAAAATTAGATACACTTTTTGAATTAATAGCACCATTTAAATTAGATAATCCATTTGAATTAAGAGATTCATTTAAATTACCCTGACCATTTATTTTATTTTCTCCTTGTATATTCTGCTCTTTATTAAACGCTTTATTTATAACCGGTTCTTCACCTGCAACTGCATCAAAATTATTTCCTTCTTCAAATATAGTTTTTCTTACACTATCATTACTTTCAGTCTCATCAGTATCAATAGCTGCAGTAGCTTCATATGTTTTCTTTTTAAAAAAGCCCAAAATACCGTCTTTTTTCACTTCTTTTATATTCATAATAACGACATAGGATCCAAGCTCGTCCCTTGCATTTTTAATAGCCTCTTCTCTTGTGTTTCCGATAAATTTCTTAATTGTCATTTATAACCACCATTCCAACTGAACGAAGTTCTACATCCGACTCCACTTCGTTATATGAAACTACAATAAGGTCAGGATAATAATCTTCTGTAATATTCTTAAAGTACATTCTTACGATAGGGGAACAAACTACTATCGGCGTCTTACCTTGATTTTCAAATTTCTTCATTTCACTTCCAAGTGAATCCATCATCTTTTTAACTCTGTCAGGATCCATTGTAATGTATGCACCCTGCTCAGTCTGTTTAACGCTTGCCATAATCTCTTGTTCAAGAGTAGGATCAACCGTAATTACATCCGACGTCTCATTTGCAGCAAAATACTTACTTGAAATTGCACGCTTAAGTCCCTGTCTTACATATTCAGTAAGAACATCACTATCTCTTGTCGTAGCTGCACGGTCTGCAAGAATTTCAAATATTGAAAGCAAATCTCTTATAGAAATACCTTCATGAAGAAGATTTTTAAGGACCTTCTCCACTTCACCAAGCCCCATAAGTTTCGGAATAAGTTCATCAACAAGGACAGGGTTTGTTTTCTTAAGATTGTCAACAAGATTTTGAACATCCTGTCTTGTCATAAGTTCATCTATGTGTCTTCTTATAATCTCTGTAAGGTGTGTTGCAATAATTGAAGGTGGATCTACTACAGTATATCCTAAGCTTTCCGCTCTTTCTCTTTGCGATTCTGTTATCCAAATGGCAGGAAGATGAAATGACGGTTCAAACGTAGGAATTCCTGTTATCTCCTCTTCAACATATCCAGGATTCATCGCCATATAATGATCGAATAATATCTCTCCGTCTGCAACCTGAATACCTTTTATCTTAATTATGTATTGATTCGGATTAAGCTGAATATTATCTCGAAGTCTTATAATTGGAACTACTGTACCAAGTTCAAGAGCTATCTGTCTTCTTATCATAACAACTCTATCAAGCAAATCTCCTCCTTGATTAACATCAGCAAGCGGTATAATACCATAACCGAATTCAAGTTCAATAGGATCAACTTGAAGGAGTGAAACAACATTTTCCGGCTTTCTTACTTCTTCAGCCTCCGTTTCTTCTTCTGTAACTTCCTCTGTAGTCTCCTCTTTTTTAATATTCTTTTCCATAATAAAGCCTGAAACTATGAAAGCAACACCTATGCCGACAAAGAGAACAAAATTAAGAGGTGTAAATATTCCTAAAACTGAAATCATAATTCCTGTTATTATAAGCACTTGAGAATTTCCGAAAAGCTGTTTTATAAGCGTTTCACCAAAGTCATTTTCATTGGATCCCTTAGTTATAAGAATACCTGTTGCAAGAGATGTTAAAAGAGATGGAATTTGTGACGTAATACCATCACCTATAGTAAGAATACCATAGTATGAAAGTGCATCCGAAGCAGTCAGTCCTTTTTCTGTAATTCCTAAAGTTACACCACCAATAAGGTTTATAAATGTAATTATAAGACCTGCAGTCGCATCCCCTTTTACATACTTTGTAGCACCATCCATATTACCGAAAAAAGTTGATTCGTCCTGAAGCTTCTTTCTTCTATGAGATGCTTCCTCATCCGTAATAGCTCCCGTATTAAGGTCGGCATCAATAGCCATCTGTTTTCCGGGCATAGCATCAAGCGTAAATCTTGCTGATACTTCCGCAACTCTTTCAGAACCTTTGTTTATAACAATAAACTGAATAACCAAAAGAACTACGAAAATGATTCCACCGATGATAATATTTCCTCCGCCTACAAACTTACCGAAAGTTGTAACGACATTTCCCGGATTTCCTGTAGTAAGTATAAGTCTTGTAGAACTTACATTAAGAGAAATTCTAAAAATTGTTGTAAACAAAAGTAACGTAGGAAAAAATGCAAGATCCAAAATTTCTTTCATAAATATAGTATTTAATATAATTACTACTGCAATTGAAATATTTATAGTAAGAAGAAAGTCCAACGCAAAAGAAGGGATTGGGATAATAAAGAATATAACGGCAAAAAGCATATATAATACAAGTCCGACATCCATTCCGTTAAAATTAAGTTTCTTTACCATCTCCTCCTCCTTTCGTCTTTTATTATTTAAGCCCTTTTAATGGCTTTTTATTACTTAATTTATTGCTATTTTAATTAATATTTTATTTTTTCTATCACAACAAATATATATGTATCAGGAATCATTTCTTAAGTATATATATACTATACACGATTAGAATTTTAGCATATTTCACCCAATAATAGGAGATAAAATTTTTTAATTTGTTATATCTTAACCTTTTTATTTTTAGTATTATATACCAGTGCCAGCATCTCAGCTACAGCCTCATAAAGCTCCGGCGGTATCTCTTCCCCTATTTCAACAGTCGCATAAAGTGCTCTTGCAAGTGGTTTATTTTCCAGAATCATTACATTAGCTTCTTTTGCAGCATCCTTTATTTTTTTAGCAATATAATCAGCACCTTTTGCAAGGACCTTAGGTGCTTCTTCTTTTTCATTATCATACCGAAGTGCAACTGCAATATGCGTAGGGTTTGTAATTACTACATCTGCTTTTGGGACATCTTTCATCATACGTCTTTGCGATACTTCCTGCATCTTCTGTCTTTGACGCTGCTTAATTTGCGGATCTCCTTCAGTATCTTTATATTCGTCCTTTACTTCCTTTTTTGTCATCTTCATTTCGTCGTTAAATGTTTTTTTCTGATAGAAGAAATCCATAATACCAATAATCAAATAAAGAGCACTTATTTTAACTCCCGTATCTATTATAATGCCTCCCACCAATGCCATACCGGCATTAAGCGGCATATCAAAAAGTATAAAAAGCGTATGAGCATGATTTTTCAGTGTTGAATATGCTACATAGAAAATAAGCCATACCTTAAGCATAGATTTTATAAGTTCAAATATTGCCCTTTTTGAAAAAATTCTTTTAAATCCGCTCATCGGATTTATCTTGCTTAATTTTGGTTTTAAAGGTTCAGGGCTTATCTGCCATCCAACCTGAATTATATCTCCGAAAATAGACAACATAAATCCTGCTATGAGAAACGGTCCCATAAGAATAATCATATTGAGAATTATCGGGAAAAAAAGCTTTGCTACACTGTGAACAGATACTCCATTTCTTTCACTTCTCACAAAGTCCGGAAGCCGTTTTTCGTACGTCCAGCGGAAAAAATTCACAAATCTTTCTCCCATAAAAGAAATATAAACCTTTAAAGTCACAAATAAAGACAAAAGTTCAAAGGCTGATGTAAGCTCTCTGCTTTTTGCTACCTGACCTTTCTTTCTGGCATCCTGCATTCTTTTAGGAGTTGCAGGTTCCGTCTTTTCTCCTCCCGGTCCTTCTTCTGCAAAGAATTGAAGATTATATTTTAAAAGTAATACTTCTTTTTCCATATCTTCTATATATATTCCTATATGTTAAAACTTTTCAACACTATTACCATATCTTTAATATTAATCATTCTATATTTTTTGTCACCTTATCTTACTTAAGCATTTTTATAGTATAGACTGTCATTTTCTGCATTTCTTCAAATATAAAATTTGACACATCGGGAAGCAGAAAAATAGTTATAAATATTACAAAGAATCCAACAAGAAGTTTTATTTGAATTCCAACTGAAAACATATTCATCTGCGGTGCAACTTTTGCAATAATACCTAAAACTAAATTTACAGTCATAGTACATGCAAATATAGGAAGTATTATTCTAAGAGAAATTGAAAACATATCCGACATATATTTTGTCATTATAATTACCATATTAGAAGTTTCAATATTAATTTTTCCAAGCGGCACTACCTTAAAAGAATCCACAACAGCTCTTAATATATACTGATACATTCCGGTAACTATAAGCATTATAAAAATATAATAATAATAAAGTTGCCCTGTGAGAGTTACCATTGCTGCAGACGATGGATCGAATTCCGTAGCCATAGAAAGTCCTATATCCATATCTATTATGCTCCCTGCAAAAAGTACAATATAAGTACAGATATTAGATGCAAATCCTATCAAAATTCCAGTAATCGCTTCCTTCATTACCAAATAAGCATATTCTATTTCCGTAACATATGTATAATCCTGCTTAGGATTTATTGTATACAATATAAAAATAGCTATAAATAAAGAAAGACCAGCTCTCACTCGTCTCGGGACATCTCTCGTAGAAAAGAAAGGAGCGGCCATTACAAAAGCGGATATTCTTACTAAGATAAGTAAAAAATATTCAAATTGTACCAATGAAAAAGTGTAATTTACCAACATATTAATCGTTTTCTTTTTATTACTTTATAAATACGGTGAAATTCGACCATAAATCAACCATGTAATTGGTCAAATTAGTCATTATAAAAGATCCGAAAATAATCATTACTAAAAATATACCTAATAACTTAGGCACAAAAGTAAGCGTCTGTTCCTGGATTGACGTAACTGTCTGGAAAATACTTACTATAAGTCCTATAACAAGAGAAATAATAAGCATAGGAGCAGAATTTATTATAATTTGATATAAAGCATCACGCATTATGTCAAGAACATGACCCTGTGACATTTCTCCTCCTTTTTTAACAAATACAAGAACAATCTCATTTTTATATCAATTTTAATTTAAAACAAATTTATCAGTAAAACGTCTTAACTAAATTTCCTATCACAAGATCCCATCCATCTGCAAGAATAAATAAAAGTATCTTAAATGGTAGTGAAATTGTCGTAGGGGGTAGCATCATCATACCCATAGCCATAAGTACCGATGCTACAACCATATCTATAACAATAAATGGTATAAAAATTATAAAGCCTATAATAAACGCAGTTCTTAACTCACTTAAAACAAATGAAGGAACAAGTACATAAAAAGGTACATCATCGTAATCTTTATACTTTACTTTAGCTATATCGCAAAAAAGATTAAGATCCTTTCTCTGCGTCTGTCCATACATAAATTCTCTTATTGGCTCTTCTCCTCTTTTTAGAGCTTCTTCCTGCGTAATCTCGCCCTTATCGAAAGGTATTATTGCTTTTTGATTTATTGTATTAAATGTCGGCCACATAATAAAGATAGTTAAAAAAAGTGCAAGTCCTATAAGCACCTGATTAGGCGGAGATGTCTGTGTTCCTATGGCAGATCTTACAAAGTGAAGCACTATTATAATTCTTACAAATGAAGTCATCATTATAAGAATAGACGGTGCCAAAGAAAGAACCGTGAGAACAAGTAATATCCTCACGGTAGATGTTAGAGATCCTGTATCGCCATTCAACGAAAAATTAAAATTCTTACCGCCATTTCCGGTCGTTTTATTACTTGCATTCGGAGCTGTTTCAGTTGCTCCATAATTTGTATTGTTATTATTTTCTATAGCATAAGTTCCTTTTGAATTAACAAAAAAAACTACTGAAAAAGCAATAGCAAATACCGCAAACATAATAGAAATCTTGCAGTATAATTTTTTTAATTTCGTCATTTTTTACCTTTTTTCAGCTTTTCAATTATATCTTTTAATGTGTCTTTAAATTTAATATTAGTAAGAGCTGCATTCCTGGAATCAATTTGGATTGTCTCCAAGTCTTCTTTAGAAATCTCTCCTAATTTTTCAATACGATCTTTAGTAATACCTATAACAATATATTTATTATGTCCTACCCTCAATATTTCAACTATTGTATTTCCTGAAACTCTCACAGCTTCAACTACTTCAAGGTTCTTTCCTATTTGCCCGGCCTTCTGATAGCCTGCAATCCACTTAGTGGAATAATATGTAAGTATAAGTACTGCTATGAAAATAAAAAATACAGTCAAAAGCTGAAATATCTCGGAAAAAGCCGAGCCTAATAGCATTTTATCAGCCTATTACCTTTTTTACAGCTTCAAGAACTCTTTCAGCTTGAAAAGGTTTTACAATAAAATCCTTGGCACCCGACTGAATGGCTTCAATAACCATTGCCTGCTGACCCATTGCTGAGCACATTATAATAGTTGCATTTGGATCGTTAGCTCTAATACCTTTTAAAGCTTGAATGCCATCCATCTCAGGCATCGTTATGTCCATAAGAACTAAATCCGGTTTGCATTCCGAATAAGTATCAATAGCCTTTTTACCATTTTCAGCCTCACCTACAACATTGTAACCGTTCTTAGAAAGAATGTCTTTTATCATCATCCTCATAAAAGCTGCATCATCTACAATCATAATGTTTTTTGCCATCTTATAAATCTCCTATCATACATTAGTCAAAATTTCCGTTATACGGATACCGAATGATTCTTCAATTACTACTACTTCACCCTTTGCAACATACTTACCATTAACCAAAACATCTATAGGTTCGCCTGCAATCTTATTTAATTCTATAATGGTCCCCGGTGCAAAATCAAGTATTTCTTGAATTGATTTAAGCGTTCTTCCTAATTCCACTGTAACCTCAAGCGGAACATTCTTAATCAAATCAATATTTTCCTGAAGCGGTATAACAGGGTTTCCATTCTGAAAAGCTGCAAAATTTGCAGACTGAACATTAACTTGCTCTCGAGGAGCCATCTTGCCTTGATTGGACTGACCCATATTATTCATTTGTTGAGAAGACTGATTATTCGCCATAATATCATTTCTTTCTTGACTTTCCGTCTCAAGTGAACCCATTTGCATTTCAGACTGTGGAACCTGACCAACCTCATGTAATTCTTCCTTCGGAGTACTTGCATTAGTGTCAGCTTCCATAGTATTTGCTACATCGGTACACATTTGCTTTACTAGAGAAATAGGATACAATTGCATTATCTTGCTGTCAACCAAATCGCCAATTTGAAGCCTGAATTCTATTTTTACAAATGTACCATTCAAGAACTCATTTAACTCACTGGCATCTTCAACTGTTTCCAGTCGTATAAGAGTTGATGTAGGTGGGCTTATATCTACCGTCTTGCTTAGCATCGACGATATAGATGTTGCGGAAGCTCCCATCATCTGATTCATTGCTTCCGATATTGCAGATAGGTGAATATCTGTAAGTTCACCCTCTACATTTTCTCCTGTTCCTCCCATCATAAGATCGGTTATGACTCTAACATCCGATTCTTTTAAAACAAGCTCATTACTTCCATTAAGTCCTTTTGTGTAAATAATTTTTATAAGAACACAAGGCTTCTCATATTCATCTATAATATTCTTCCAAGTAGCTAATGAAACAACCGGTGTAGAAATTTCAACTTTTTTATTTACAAGGGAGAATAGTGCTGTCGCCGCCGTACCCATGCAAATATTTGAGACTTCCCCAATTGTGTCCATTTCTTGAGTAGTAAGACTCTCTTCATTAGAAGATGCACCTGACTTTTGGGTATTATCTCCATTTTTTAGGAGAGCATCTATCTCTTCCTGAGATATGGATCCATCACTCATTCTCTTCGTTTTCCTCTCTTATAACTTTAGTAACTCTTACTGCGTAATTCTTGCCTTTTGTTCCAGGCAAAGCATAAAACTTCTTTATATCTCCAACAAATACTGTTAATTCATCCTCCACTTTTCTATCAAGTCTTATTATATCTCCCGGTCTTATTCCTGCAAAATCATTTACAGATATTGTAGATGTTCCAAGCACAACATTAACCGGTATATTTGATTTATTTATAAGTTTCTCAACACTTTCGCTGTAACTCTTATCATCTTTTTCCTGAAGATTTGAATACCAAAACTTAGTATTAAGCTTATCCATAATAGGCTCGATTGTGATATAAGGAAGACAAATATTCATAAGTCCTTCTACATCACCAATTTTTATTTTAATTGTGATTACTGCAGTCATTTCTGAAGGTGAAATCATCTGTGCAAATTGTGAATTGGTTTCAATCCTTTCAAGTCTCGGATTAATTTCTAAAACATTAGCCCAAGGCTCTCTTAATAAATCTACACACACATTCATGATTCGTTCAATCAATAGCAACTCTATTTCAGAGAAATCTCTTACTTTATCAAGCGGTTCTCCATTACCGCCAAGAAGCCTGTCAACTATTGCATATCCTAATTTAGTTGCCATCTCCATAATGATATTGCCTTTTAATGGATCAAAGTCTACTACACCTAAAAGTACCGGATTTGAAAGTGCATTAGAAAATTCCATATAGGAAATTGCTTCAGCATTCATTACTTCAACCTGAATATTTTTTCTCAAATATATCGGTAGATTTGTAGAAACTAAACGGCCATAATGTTCAAAAATCATTTCCAAAGTTCTAAGATGTTCCTTTGAGAACTTTGATGGACGAGCAAAATCATATTCTTTAACCTGATTTTCGCCATTTTTTTTCATTTCTTCAGCATCAACTTCACCACTGCTCAAGGCCTGAAGAAGACTATCTATCTCATTTTGTGAAAGTACATCACTCACCGGAAAACTTCACCTCCTTTAATAGGAATAACATAGTAGAATATCTTACTGGAATGTAGCAGTAGAAAATCCTACTGATGTGATAAGTTCTCTTCCAAATGATTGACCGAGTTTATCTTTTATCTCTTCCAAAAGTTCATCCTGATGGTTCTGAGCTTCATCAATAGTATACTTCGACATAACACTTGTTAATGCTGATTTTATTACACCATCATAATTATTCATATCATCTTTTGTATATTTCTTACTCTTATATCCTTCGCTCTTCTTATTAATATTTAATGTAAGACCTATTATAGCGTAATGCTGCTTTCCGTCATCACCGGATTTAAGATTAGTCGTAATCGTATCTTTCATAGTATAAGGTTCAGTATTTTCAAGAGAAGTACTTCCTCCACCCGATGATTGACCAGCTGAAAGATCTAAATCTATAGCTGTAGAAATCTTTCCTATAAGGTTATTAGCTTTTTTAGTCTCAGGTAATATCGTAAACGTAAGCATTATAGTAAGAACTAAATTTACTAATACAAGTACGAAAGTAATAAGTGTAATCAAGCTTTTTTTCATTGTATAAATCCCCTTTCAAGAGTTTTTGAAAAGATATCTCATTTTGAATTATACGAATTATATATTTTAATTGTTACTCTTCTATTCATTGCTCTTCCTTCAGGTGTAGAATTATCCGCTATCGGATCATATTCTCCTCTACCTGATGAATATATTTTTGCCGGATCTATCTTTGTATGACCTCTTATATAATCTGCTACATATAGAGCTCTATACATAGATAAAACATCGTTATTTTCAAATCTTCTGGACTTCTGCGGCACATTATCTGTATGTCCCTGAACTTCTATATCATGATCAGCATACCTTTGAAGAATCTCACTTAATTTTTCCAATACCGGTTCAGCTTCAGCTTTAAGTTTAGCTTTTCCGGGATTAAAAAGCAAAGCTCCATTCATTGTAATCTCCACATATTGTCCGTTAAAATCAACATCTACAACATTTCCTAAGTTCTTTTTTTCTATTTCTTTTTCAATCTGTTCCGATATTTTTTCACTTTCTTTTTCGCCGACGGCTTCAAGCTTCTTTTTAAGCTCTTTATCGGACATTTTTTCTATACTCTTAGAATCTTTATTGACAGAATCTTTAATATCTCCGTCTTTTCCTGTAGATCTTCCCTGTTTATCTCCTGCTTTCTGCCCTTCAGTTCCTATATTTTTCTTTTTTGAATCGGCATTATTTCCTTTATTTTCTTGTTCTCCTTTTTCACTGGTTGAACCTTGAAAATATCCATCAAACTGTTTAAGCACACTTACACCCGATGAAATAAGGTGTCCGCCAGAAACATTTACTGACGTGCCTCCTGCCGGAAATATGGTAAAGCTCTGCTGAAATGATTGAGTAACCATATCATACTTTTCAGTATCGGGTGAAGACATCGCAAAAAGCAATACAAAGAAACATAATAGGAGGTTCATAAGGTCCGAGAAAGTACTTTGCCAAAGTGGAAATCCTTTTGCTTCTTCCTTTATCTTCTTTCTTGCCATTAACCCTGTCCTCCCGGATTATCAACGCCTGAAACAGCTTCTCTTTGTTTAGGAGATAAGAATGTTTTTAATTTTTCTTCAATAACACGCGGATTTTCTCCTGCCTGTATTGACAAAATACCTTCCACAACAACTTCCTTTAAAGCTATCTCATGACTCGTATTATCTTTAAGCTTACCTGATGTAGGTGATGTAATCCAGTTTGCAAGAAGAGAACCATAAAGAGTCGTAATAAGGGCAACAGCCATCGATGGTCCGATAGCAGATGCATCGGACATATTCTTAAGCATGATAACAAGTCCTATAAGTGTTCCAATCATTCCCCATGCGGGTCCCATTTCACCTATCTTATCAATAACATCTGTAACTTTCTTATGTCTTGCTTCAATTGCTGTAAGTTCAGTTTCAAGAATCCCTCTTACAAGATCTGGGTCGGTACCATCAACAACAAGCATAATTCCTTTTCTTAAGAATGGATCTTCTATATTGGATGTAGCTTCATCTAATGCTAACAGTCCTTCCTTTCTCGCTGTATTTGAAAGCCCTATTATTGTACTTATAACTTCTGCCGGATTCTGCTTATTAGGTTCTTTAAGTGCACGGCCTATTCCTTTAATTCCATTGATAAATTCATCCAGCTTAAAAGCTGCTAATACTGATGAAAGCGCTCCACCGAATGTGATTATAATAGAGGGAATGTCGACGAATGTCATGAAGCTCGCTCCACCGACTATAATTCCGAATACGAAACAGCCCCCACAAAAAACTAAGCCTATAAGAGACGCTATATCCACAGAACTCCACCTTTCTTAAAACCTCATTAATTTGCGACTTGGCAAAAAGGGTTCAGTACCTCATTAAACTTAACACAATTATTGTAAACATTTTTAGTTATTTTGTCTACTTTTTATTATAAAAAAAGCCACATATAGAAAATGATATGTACCCAGAATCCTGGACACATTCATTAGCTAATTAAGCTCAACACATGGATGCTATTCTGTACTTTACAGGTGGCATCCATTTTGTTTTTGCTTGAATTCTTTTATTATTATAGTAATCTATATATTCTTCAACTGCTTTTGAGAATTCTTCAAAGGAAGAATAGTCTTTCTCATATCCATAATACATCTCGTTCTTTAATCTCCCAAAGAATGTCTCCATGATGCAATTGTCATAGCAGTTTCCTTTACGTGACATAGACTGAATGATCCCACGTTCTTTTAATGTATTTCTAAAATAGGCATGCATATACTGCCAACCTTGATCCGAATGAAATACTAAGCCCTCAACAGAAGGAAACTTATCAAAAGCTTTATCAAGCATTCTTTCTATCTGCTTAAGATTAGGGCTTTTGGACAAATCATATGAGATAATTTCATTTGTATTCATATCCAATACAGGCGATATGTAACATTTCCCCCATGAAAAGTTAAACTGAGAGACATCTGTTGTCCATTTCTGCAATGGTGCTGTTGTACTGAAATCCCTATTTATTACATTATCAGCAATCTTACCTACTTCGCCCTTATAAGAATGGTATTTTTCCTTTGGACGCTTACCGGCTAATCCTGCTTCATGCATAAGGCGTTGAACTCGCTTATGATTTATATGATATCCACGATTTAGTAATTCATGATAAATTCTACGAACACCATATCTATGCTTGTTTTTTTCAAATATTTCTCTAATAACAATCAGTAATTCTTCATTGCGATCAGCAACTACATCTGATTTGTTAATCTCAAAATAATAAGTTGATTTAGACACGCCAATAGCTTTTAAGAGATATTTTAATTGGTATCCTTTTTCTCGGAGTTCTTTGATGATTGCTGCTTTTTCGCCTTGAGTTCCGCAGCCCATTTTTCGTGTCTCAAGGCGATTAATTTTTTTATTGCTTCATTCTCCGTTTTTAAGTATTCAGTTTCTGCTCTAAGACGAATTAATTCTTCACGTTCTGATGGGGTTAAATCAGTGGGTTTGGATTTCTTGCTCACGTTTGCTTCCTTCTTACTTTTTCTACCTTTTTTGAGATTTAATCCTTCATACCCTTTAATTTTATATGTCTGAACCCATTTAGACAATAATCCACTATCAATTCCTGCACTAATAGCAACAGATTTTTGTGATTCACCGGCAAGTACACGAGCTACTAACTGATATCTACATTCAGCCGAACGTTCTTTACATGTAGTTGAATGCCGAAGAGAATCAAGACCATATATATCTGCAATTCTTGACCATTGTACAATTCTTTTTCTAAAATTCTTTTGACTTATACCTTCTGGTGTCTCAATCCACTGACCAGAGCGATATAGTTCTACAGCATTAAGTTTAAAAACATAATCGTATTTCATACAAAACCCCTTTCACCGGTTTGTCCAGTAAAAGGGGTACATATCAAAATCTCATTTCTGCATGTGGCTTTTTATTATTTAATCTAAATTATCTCTTAAGATTTACAAGTTCTTCAAGTAATGTATCTGAAACTGTGATTATTCTCGAATTTGCCTGAAAACCTCTCTGCGTAGTAATCATTGTTGTAAACTCTCTTGCAAGGTCAACATTTGACATTTCAAGCTGATTAGTAGATATCTTTCCACCGTCAGCTGTAACATCAACACCTATACCATCAAAGTCTCCAGAATTCAATGTCGTTGCATAGCAGTTATTTCCGATACTTTCAAGACCTGAAGCATTTGCAAAATGTGCAACAGCAATCTGACCTAAAAGAACTGTATTTCCATTATCATAAGATCCAAAAATCTTTCCGCTCTGGTCAACAGAAAGTCCCGTCATCTTACCGAGTTTTTTACCTACTCCCAAGGTTTTTGTTTTATCTCCTCTGTCCATACTTACAGTAGATGCTGCTCTATTATCTGCACATTTTATATCAGAAAAATCAATTGAAATATCTTTAAAATTGACGCCTAGCTGGGATATGTTAAGAGTTGCACTCTTACTTCCGGCTTCATTTACATATGAAAATGAACCGTCAGCCGGATTAAATTTAACTGTATAATCAGTAGCATCTTTTGTAATTAAAAGTTTACCGGATGCATCAATCTCTCTTCCTTTTGCAGCCTTTAAAGCATTTTCAGAAACTCCATATATTTCAGAAAGTGAGAAGAATTTTTCTTCTCCATTAGAAGTGAATTTTAATCCATAAACATTATTTTCCTGAGTAACATTACCGTCAGATGTAAATTTTACAAGTTTACCGGCTCCATTAGGAATAACTGTTGATAATGATTTTCCTGCTGCTACACCACCTGCAGCTTCTTTTGTAAATTTTGAAGAATCATAATTATAAGGAATTTTTCTTTGAGTTTTCTTTCCGAATAATTTTCCTATATCGTCTTCTTTAATAGTTACGCCTTTTTCATTATTTGCAGCGTCAAGGACATTTTCTCCTGTAGAATTAGTGATTCCTGTAAGACTTACGCTATATATTCCTTCTGCTTTATCAACTGTATGCATTGAAAATTTAGCAGAATAAGAATATCCAAGTGAATCATAGAAATTAAGATTCATGATATATCCTGCTTCGCTCTGAAGTACCGAAGTATTCTTATCGAGTACTCCTCCTACAATTCCATTCGTTGTAGGCTCCGGTGCTGATGTCATATTCTTTTCACTCATAACACGAAGCGGAGCTACTGTATCCTTTTTAATTCCCTTTGTTTCAGGATCTACGCCCCATCCTTGAACCATATATCCTGTTGTAGTCATAGCAAGATTACCTGCTTTATCTACGAAAAAAGATCCGGCTCTGGTAAATACATTTTCTGATCCATTACTTACTATGAAAAAGTTGGTGTTTTGTGCATCCGATAGTTTAAGATCCGTTGCAGAACCTGTAGCTTCTGCAGCTCCTCCGGTTTCAATTGAAACCTTTGTTGCACCTGTTGTGACACCGAGACCTACTTGGTTAGCGTTTTTACCACCTAATGTTTCAGTAGGACCGCTAGCTCCCGAAGTAGTCTGATACATAATATCCTGAAATGTTGTTGCGGATGATTTAAAAGCAAGTGTATTAACATTTGCTATGTTATTACCAATTACATCCATTCTGCTCTGGTGAGTTCTAAGACCTGCTACACCAGCGTATAATGCTCTCATCATAGGGCATGACCTCCATCTAAATCTTCTGTAATAGTTTAAGTATCTGTCAGTCAACTTAAATAAACTTCCTAAAGGTCCAGTTTATGCTATTACAGCTCCATCAATATTAGTAAATACATTATGTCCCGTAGTAGATTCATCATCCATGGCGGTCACTACGGTATTTGAAGGAACATTAACGATAAATAATAACTTGTCAACCATAACAAGTGAATCATTTATTCCTTTTTGATTTGCTTCATTTATTCCTTTTGATAATCTCTCACTTTGCTCAGGTGATAGTGATATTTCTCTCTCGGCAAGACGATTCAGTGCATGCTTTGAAAATCTTACGGAAGACATATTCCCGATTTTGTCTTCTATCTTATCAGAAAGGACTTTAGAAAATGATTTCGTTTTATCAATTTCCCTTGAAGGTAAACTTCCTTGTTTTAAGTATTGATTTTGGACTTGTTCAATTGAAACAAATGAACTTTTAATCCTATCCAAACTTGTTCCTCCTTTCTAAATTACCTCTTAATATATCGGCTAATTGTAACTTTTTATTAACTCTTTTTTATATTTTTTTATTTTTCAGCTTTCTTTTCTACATTTTTATTATCAGCTGCAATGTTTTCAGCTTTTTCAGCTTTTTCAGGTTTTTTTGTTTTATTATTATTCTTAGAATCATTTTTAATAAGCTCCTGATATCTTTGATTTAATTCTTTAAGCTTATTTAAATCATTCTTATTCAAGAATTGTCTTGCATATCCGCTAATATTCTTTACAAAATTATTTACTAGATTTAAATCTTTTTCATTAAACATTGAAAATCTTTTTGCTTCCGGAAGCTTAGACATCATTCCCGAAAAAGCTTCTGCAGTCTTTGTTGCTTCAAAATATGCAGCATCCTTTACGGATGTAACTTTATCTGCTAGATAATCATTATTATTAACAGTTACATATATACCGTCATCCTTCTTTGTAATGTAATCCACAATTCCTGTTACATTTCCTTCTTCAGTATCTACAGTTACATATTTTCCTATTAAATTGCTTGCAGAAATACTGTCAACAGATTTGGATACATTCTGCGTAGCTTCAACCTGTGCAAAGGTTGCCATTTCAGCAACATATTCTGAATTCTGTGTAGGAGCCATAGGATCCTGATATTGCATTTCAGCTGCAAGGAGCTTTAAAAACATATCTTTATTGAATTCGGTACTTTTTGTCTTAGCTCTTGAAGCTGCAGTTTGTGCACCCGTTCCTTGACTTCTATATGCTTTTTCGGCATTATCCGCATCAACTACCTGTCCATTTTTTATATGAAGCTGTGACATCATATCTCCTTTCTTTTAAACTCTTTTACTATAATAAATGATTATTCACAAAACTATTATGCACGAAAATTAAGTGTGTTTCCTTGATCTCTCATGATTTTTGCAGTAAGCATCTCTTCTTCAGTCATAAGGGATTTTAAATCATCAAGATTATTCATATTTATATTATTTAATCTTCTTACATGATTATCATTTCCCTCATTACGACCTTGTTGATTTTGATTACTATCTTGATTTGAAAAATTATTTTTTGCTGCACTTTCTTCCTGATTTTCTCTAAATTCGTGCGTTCCTACAGAAATCTCGACAGAATCAACTTTGATTCCTTGCTCTTTAAAATCCTCTTTTAAAATAACAAGCTGCTTTTCAAGAGCATTCTTTACATTTTCATTTTCAGCAACAAGCTTTGCTTTCATAATTCCGTCTTTTTCGGAAACTTCCATAAATATTTTTCCGAGATTCTCCGGATGAAGCATCATCTCCATAGACTTAACACTGTCTGTTATATTAACCTTTGCAGACTTTACAATCTGCTCTGCAATCCTATTAAAGCTTAAATAAGAGTCCGTATTCTTCACTTGAGGTTCTACTTCAAAAGTTTCATTAGTATATCCATTTCTTTCAAATGGAATGTTAATCTTCTTTGAAGTATCAAATTGCTTTTCCTGTCCATTTTTTTGATTAAATCCGCTCTTATTGTCCTTTAAAGATTCAAAAAGTCCATTTTCGGATTCCTTTCCTTCAGTACTCTTTTGTATCTCTACATTAACATCAGTCTTCTTTTTGTCAGAATCAGACTTATCTTCTTTTACAGTAGCATCGCTTTTACTTAAATAAGTTACATTATTTTCTTTATCATCTGTCATTTCTTCCAATGGAGAATTTAATTTTTCTTTTAAATTATCAAGAGCTGTAGCAGCATCATTTTTTTCTTTATTATCATTCAAAAACATGTTAAATGAAACTTTTGAATTATCATCCTCTACAACTTCATTTAAAACTGCATTTTTCTGTCCATCATCTTTTGACAAATCATTTATCACATTTAAAAGATTTTTTACATTATTACTTAAAAGTAAATCTACACTGTTATCACTTTTTAAGAGCTCATTTGTGAGTAATATCATATTTTCCGGTTTTAACAAATCTACAAAAGAAAGTCCTAAAACCTGCATAGCATTTTTGATTTCATCATCATCTACTCCAAGCTCTTTTTTTAATGCAGCTGTGATTTTTTCATCCAATATTTCATTGTCATCTATGCTACTAGAACTATCATCCTCATAGGTATTATTTTTATCGACAATATTACTTTTTACATTTTTTTCATCAATATTTGAAAGCTTGTAATCTTTTGTTACTTTTTGTGCTTTATTCCATTCCCGGGATTCTTTAGAAGAAATATCACGACGTTTTAAAATATTTTGATTATTCTTTGCATTAAAGTCAGTCTGAGCTTTTTTTGCAGATGAAACCACATTTTTAAGCGAAATAGAGCATTTTTTAACGTCAATTGTACGCAAGTTCTCAGATTGAGCTGCACTCATAATGTCGTTAAATCCTTCTCTATCATTTCTTACACTATTCTTTTCATTCTGATTTAGACTTTTTGACTTTTTAGATTTTATATCGTTTTTTACCGGAAGTTTGGCAAAATTAATGCCGGTCATTAAGCTTCTCCTTTCTAATAAGAAATCAAGGTTCCATTATTTGCGTTACCTGAGCTGCAATATCCGCTTTCATGGCTCCTAAGATTTTTCCTCTGGATTCGCTGTCCATAGCATTAAGGATTCTGGCTACGAGCTTCAGATTACTCGTCATCGTATTAAATATGCTTGCTGCTTCTGACGGCTTCATAGCTGCATAAGTTTTGGCATACTCTTGTACTTCTTTTGTTTCTTCCTGTTGCCCTATAACTTCCTTGTAAATAGCCTCAGCATTTTCGGGTGAAATGCTTTCATAGTATTCCTTATACTTATTTATATCGGGTGCTTTGTCCGAAAAAACAACCTCTTTATCAAACTTTTTTTTCGCAGCTTCAAATTTAGATTGATTTTCCTTATAAGATTTGAGTTCTCTCGTCTTGGATTTAAGATCCGATACATCATATTCTCTCTGTTTTAATTCTTTTTTTGTTTTACTTAATTCCTTTTCGAGGCTTTTGATTCTTTTTACTGCATCGGAAACTGAGCCATAATTATAACTGCCTCCTTTTTTAGAATTTCCCGAATTTTCGGTTTCAGGCAAAATTTTATTTATCACAGGTACATTCTTGAAAATAGGATATAAAACTGTAGATCCAAAGCCTCCGACATCCATTTTTATTAAAATGCCAAAGATTAAAAGCCATATAGCTAAAATAATAATAGCAACAAGAACAACAATGATTCCACCACCTTCATCATCATCTTCATTTGATTCAGGCACTGCTTCACCATTTTTTTTTGCTGCTTTTTTCTTCTCTTTTTCTTCTTTTTTCTTAGCCTTGGCTTCTGCTTTTTGCTGCTTCTTTAAAGCTTTTTTGTCTTTTTTGCTAAGTTCTTTATTTTCTTCCTTTTTTTCTTCAGCCATTTTTATTTCCTTTTAAATTTATTTATGGTTAATAGCTAATACCTTTAGTTGGCATTATTATACTTATATGCTACAAGCTCGTCAGTTTCTTTTCCTTCTTTATATATAAGTTCAGTTTTAAACTCGTCAAAAGCTTTCTCTCTAAGTTTTTCATGCATCTTTCTATCCTGCATTGCAGCATTAAGCTTTTCTCTCTCCTCATCAACCTTAGACTGAGCAGAAGCAATGATTCTAAGCTGTGCATTTATCATTGATGACATCGATATAATTGCATTTTTTAGAAAATATATTTCGTCCAAATCAAGTATTCCATGTTGCTTTTCACGTAACTTTGTCTGATAATTAGATCTTCTTAATAAAAGTTCTTCAAGCTTATCCTGCTCTTTTTTTAAAGCGGCATTAGCTTTTGCATATTCCATTTTCTGTTGATCTTCAAGTTTTTCCTTAATATCCAGGATATTTTGCATCCTATACTTAAATGCCGCCATTATTTCCCCTTACATATTGATTTTTTATACTATTTTTCTTCTTCATCATCCGGAAATAGTTCATAAAGCTTATTAAGTATCTCATCATAATCAAACTTTTCATCAGTCGCCTGACACAAAAATTCATTCACTGCATCGATTTTTGAAATAGCAAAATCTATATTCTTATTAGATCCGCTTTTATAAGCTCCAATATTTATAAGATCTTCTGCTTCACTATATGTAGCTAAAACATTCTTAAGCTTTCCTGCAGCTCTCATATGTTTTTTATCTGCAACAGCACTCATAACTCTAGAAATTGACTGCAATACATCTATTGCAGGATAATGATTAAGTTGTGCGAGCTTTCTATTAAGCATTATATGTCCATCCAAAATTGAACGAGCTGTATCCGAAATAGGTTCATTAAAATCATCACCATCTACAAGAACTGTATAAAGCCCTGTTATAGATCCCTTTGCTCCATTACCAGCTCTTTCCAATAGACGTGGCATCTCAGAATAAACGCTTGGCGGATAACCTCTTGTAACGGGAGGTTCTCCCGATGCAAGTCCTATTTCACGCTGTGCCATAGAAAAACGTGTAAGAGAATCCATCATAAGAAGTACATCTTTTCCTCTGTCTCTAAAATATTCCGCTATAGCTGTTGCAGTCTTTGCTGCTTTATTTCTTATAAGAGCAGGTTTATCTGAAGTTGCAATTACAACAACAGATCTCTTCATACCCTCTTCGCCCATATCATGTTCAACGAATTCTCTAACTTCTCTTCCTCTTTCTCCGATAAGTGCTATAACATTGATATCAGCTTTCGTATTTCTTGCAAACATACCCATAAGTGTACTTTTCCCTACACCAGAGCCTGCAAATATTCCAATTCTTTGTCCTTTTCCTACTGTAATAAGGCCATCCACTGCCTTAACTCCCAGTGAAAGATAATCTTTTATTATAGCTCTGTCCATAGGATCTGGAGGAGTCGCATCTACAGGATACTCATCAGTAAAATCTATAGGTTCCTTTGTATCAGTAGGTCTTCCGAGTCCATCAACTGTATGTCCTAAAAGATCATCTCCAACTTTGACTGAAAGAGGCTTCATTGTATTTTCAACAATACAGCCTACTCCTACACCTTCCATACTCTCAAAAGGCATAAGGAGAAGACTTTTATCTTTAAATCCTACAACTTCAGCCATTATCTGTCTGTCTCGTTCATTTGTATAAATCATACAAAGGTCGTTAAGTCTTGCTTCCGGTCCTATTGACTCAATTGTAAGACCTACAACTTTTGAAACTTTTCCAAGGCTTTTATAATAAATATTTTTAGTTAAAGAAAGATATTTTTCTCTATCAATACTCAAAAAGCTATCCTCCGTCGCTATTTAATAAGGGATTTTAAATCTCTCATAAGATTATCCATCTCTGTATCAAGCGAACAATCAATTATTCCACCGTCTGTTTCAATTATACATTGATCATCTGAAAGAAGCGGATCTGTTACCGCCTGAACAGATGTATTTTCAGATGCATCCTTCGTTATCTCAGGAAGCTTTTTTTGAAATTCTTCAATATTATTTTTACTAACTTTTACAAGTATTTCTTTTGAGTCCTCATTATCTGATAACGCTCTATTGCATAAATTAAGCAATATTTCTTTTTTGTTTGAGAATTGACAATAGAAAACCTTTTCCACGACCTCACATATCACATCTAAAAGATCACTTTCCATAGTTTCTCTATCTTTATTGAATTTCTCTTCCAATTCCTTTACTTTTTCGTCAAATTCCCTCTTTTTATCTTCGATTTCATTCTGATATTGAACTATACCCGCCTTATAACCTTCTTTTCTTGCATTTTCTTTTACTGTAGACGCTTGTACTTCAGCTTCACTTTTAGCTTTCTCTATGATATCCTGTGCATCAGCCTTAGCATTATTTACTATTTCCTGTGCTTTTTCATTAGCCTCTTCTTCTTTTTTCCTTAATTCTTCTTCAGAAATAGAATTTAAAGAAGCATCTGCTTCTTTAAATTCTCCCTCCGACGACATATCTACCGAAGAATCAACACCTGTAGAAGCGTATTCTCCTTCCATAGCATCTTCATCCATATTAAGCTTATTTCTCAGTTCCTTTTCCTGAGCCTTTTTTAATTTGGATAACTTTTTTTCCAAAATATAATTGGAATCAATCTGAATAGGTTCACCGTCATTTTCAAGAACTTGTGAGTTATATATGATTGAATTAGACAACTAAATCGTCACCTCCACCTCTTGAAATTACGATTTCACCAGAATCTTCAAGTTTTCTAATAATTCCGACTATCTGCTGCTGAGCCTCTTCAACATCCTTCATACGAACAGGCCCCATATAATCCATATCTTCTTTTATCATAGCAGCAAGTCTTTGAGACATATTCGTAAATATAACATTTTGCACTTCTTCCGTTGTACTCTTAAGAGCAACAGACAAAGTATTATTATCAACATCTCTAAGAACACGCTGAATAGATCTGTTGTCGAGAAGTAAGATATCCTCGAATACGAACATCTTCTTTCTAATTTCTTCTGCAAGCTCAGGTTCATCTATTTCAAGAGATTCCATAATTCTCTTTTCAGTTCTTCTATCAACAGAGTTCAAGATAGCTACGATAGAATCTACGCCTCCTGCACTCGTGTAATCTTGATTAATAAGTGATGAAAGTTTTCTTTCAAGCACTCTTTCAACTTCTTTTATAACATCCGGAGAAGTTCTGTCCATAAGAGCAATTCTCTTTGCGACATCCGCTTGCATTTCAGGTGATAAAGCTCCTAAAATCTGTGCTGCCTGTCCTGCTGATAAATATGATAAAATCATTGCAATCGTCTGAGGATGCTCATCCTGAATAAAGTTAAGCACCTGAGCAGGCTCCGTCTTTCTTATAAATTCAAAAGGTCGTACCTGAAGAGATGCGGTAAGTTTTGAAATAACATTTGCCGCTTTTTCTCCTCCCAAAGCTTTTTCCAAAAGTTCTTTAGCATATCCTATACCACCTTCGGCGATATATTGCTGAGCTAAACAAATCTGATAAAATTCATTTATAACTTCTTCTTTTACTTCAGGCGATATTGATCTTGTGTTTGCAATTTCAAGAGTCAATTCTTCAATCTCTTCTTCTTTTAAATGCTTAAAAATCTCGGCCGATTTTTCAGGTCCAAGAGTAATAAGAAGTATTGAAGCTTTTTGTACTCCTGTTAATTCTTCAGCTGCCATTATTTATCCCCAGTCCTCGTTAAGCCAATTTCTAAGTAAATTAGCTACAGCATCCGGATTCTCATCGACAAATTTTTCAATCAAAACTCTGGCTTCAGATTTTTCATTAAAGCCGATGTCCTCCAAATTCTCTTCTTTTTGTTCCTTAAGTAAATCATCAACAGAAACTTCTTCTGCAACTTCCTCTTCTTTTTCCTTCTTAAATGTTCTAAATACGACAAATCCCAAAAGTCCAAATACAAGAAGAGCAATTACTATCTGTAAGTAATCTGTAAGTTCTCTCTTATTTTTATTTTCTCTAAATAAAGGTACTTCAGATGCAACAACAGATATCTTGCTCTCAGGTATTCCTGTAGCTTGTGATACAGCTTTTACAATTTCCCTACTTACCTTTATCTTTTTTCTTTCACTATGCTTTGCTCTGAATTCATCAAAGCTTATTCCTTTTAATTTGCCTTGTTTTTTAAGTGTTTTCTCATCATATGTTATAAAATTAGTTGCAACTATAGTAATGGAAGAATCATCATAATTAACTTTTCCGACTTCACCATTAGTTGTAGTTATCTCTTCACTCGGGAGATAATCCTTAGTAACAGAACTCGACTCTGAATGATTTTTTCCATTATCATTTGTAACATATGTAGTATCATCTTTATTAGTATCAGTTCCCGGAACTCCCCCTGTGTTTCCGTCATTTACAGAGTTTGTCTCGGTACTTGAATCCAAATAACCTTGTGTCTGACCTTTATCTACATAATAATGATAATCAACCTTATTCTTCTGTGAAAAATTCATTGATAAATGAACGCCAACGTCAACATTATCATATATAGCTGAATTCATCCCGTTATCATGTGCAAGTATTTCTTTAACTTTTTTAGCTGTAAGCTTTTCAGCATTTTCCTTTACTTCTTGATAAGAGGATGCTTTTGCTGTCTCTGAGTTATCTTCAGTTCCATTAAATAGTGTATTCCCCGAATTATCTATAATTGTAATTTTGTCGGTTGTTGAATTCTTGAGATTTGCAGCCATATAATGTGCAATTGAAGCCGCCATCTTTTCATGATTCTTGCTTCCTGCTGCAAACGTAAGTTTAACAGCAGCAGACGCTTCTTCTTTACTTGCAATTATAGTTCCGTCATCGTTAGGTACATTTATATTTACGTCAGCTTCTGCTATGCCGTCCATCTTTTCTATTTGCTGTTCAAATTTTTTTTCAAGAAATACCCTATATTTCTTCTTCTTATCAGCTTCAGTTGTAGAAAAAGATCCATTTACAACATCCTTTATATTATACCCGTCAGATGCTATATCATTCGTTCCTAAAAGAATCTGTGCTTGTGCTGAATCCTTTTCCTTTATACTGAAGGTTTTTCCGTCAGACGACTGTTTATATTCAATTTTATTTTCCGATAAAAGTTTTTGTATACTCTGTGCTTCTTTAGCACTATTCGCAGCTTTTAAAACAATCCAATTCGGTTTCGAGAAAAACATGGTCAAACTGCCTATTAACGCTATAACGACCACTGTCATTACAACAATTATCACTTTCTGACGCATGGAAAAGTTCTTCCACCAATCTTTTATTTTATTTAATATATTTTGAAGAATTGCAGGCATTTAAGAAACTCCCTTTATAATACTAGACTAAAATTGCATATTCATAATTTCCTGATAGCCTTGCACGAATTTATCTCTTACAGCAATCGTATATTGAAGTGCAACAAGTGCTTTTTGCTGAGCAATCATAAGATCATGAGTATTATTTGTCTCTCCTAAAGCAAATTTTATTTCTTCATTCTGAGCTCTAACCTGAAGCGAGTTGGTATCATCAACTGTCTTCATCACTCCTCGTAATACATCTCCAAAGCTTCCGTCCCCTTTAGGTATGCTTGGCATAGCTGTATCAGCATTCTTTGGAGGCTTCGGTGTGACTTTATACATATCTCTAAGATTTGCAACTGAATTAATTTGCATAAACTTCCTCTTTTACTCAAATAAACAAATATATTCCTAACAAAAGCATTAGACACTTGACCCTATCGATATTCCCGACTGAGTCATGGCTTTTACTGCATTAAATGCAGTAACATTTGCTTCATAAGCTCTACTTGAATCAATAAGGTTTGTCATTTCGGTCACTGTATTTACATTAGGATAATAAACATAGCCATCTTCATCAGCATCCGGATGCGACGGATCATATGCTTTTATAAAATCAGTTGACATATCGCTTGATACGGAACTTACTCTAACACCGTTACCCTTAAAAGATCTTGCATATTGAAGTGTATCTTTAAATGTAACCGGATTTAACTCTTTTTCCTGAAAAGTAACTATTTTTCGTCTGTAAGGAGTGCCATTTTCCGTTCTTGTCGTATTAACATTAGCTATGTTCTGAGCTATCGTATCCATACGAAAACGCTGTGCAGTCATCCCTGTAGCACAAACATCAAAGGATTGAAAAAGTCCCATGTTTTGTCCTCTCTAATTATTACTTAATAACAGTCTTTAATCTTCCAAAGTCATTATTAACACTTGTAGACATCGTCTGATAGCGCAGCTGTTCTGATGCAAGCTCTACATTTTCGGTGTCTATGTCCACATTATTCTTATCTATTCTATATGAAAAATTCGGATAATCAATATATTTAAGAGGTCTTATTTCATCAGGCTTTAAAGATGCTACAGCCTTATCCATAGATTTAGTTCTTGCAAAATGCTCTCTTAATTTTGTATCAAGAATATTTTGAAACTGAACATCTTTTCTCTTATATGTAGGTGTATCAACATTTGCAATGTTATGAACAATAACAGTCTCTCTTAAAAAGCTCGCATCAAGTGCTCTGTCCATCATATTTATGTAAGAAAATGCATTTGTTTTCAGCACAAAAAAACCTCCTTTTTAAACAAAACTACCCTTTTGTATTATAACTAAAAAAGTGGCAAAAAACAACAACTTTTCTGTATATAGCATCTTCAAAATCTGATTATACTACATAATTGTTTAACTTTTAATATACTGCATTACATATAAAAAAACAAAAAAAATGCCTTTCAGCTAAATTAAATTATTGCTGAAAAGTATTTTTTTATTTTCATATTCATATTTAATTTATGAATGTTCTCTTTTTTTTATTTCATCAAGTTCATCAAATATTAAATCATTTATAACTTTGATATAAGTTCCTTTCATTCCCGAGCTTCTTGATTCAATAACTCCTGCACTTTCAAATTTTCTTAATGCATTAACGATTACAGATCTAGTTATTCCAACCTTATCCGCAATCTTTGAAGCAACTACTATTGATTCATTTCCTTTCATTTCATCCAAGATATGAATTATTGCCTGAAGTTCTGAATAAGAAAGTGTGCTTATTGCAGATTCTACAACCTGTTTCTTTCTTGCTTTTTCCTCATTTTCTTCATTAACAGAACGCATCATTTCAAGACCTACTACCGTTGTTCCATACTCGCAAAGAATAATGTCATCTATATTATATGGTTTATTATTTCTATAAAAGAAAATTGTTCCAAGTCTCTCTCCAGCGATATCTATAGGTGTTATAATTGCGGAAATTTTAGAAATTTCTTCATTTTTAAATCCTAGTGTCATAAGATTTACATTTTCTTTTGTAGAAAGAACTCCCAAAAGTCTTTCATTTAACATAGTATCAATGAAACTTCCGACTTTCATATTTAAAAGCTCTTCTATTTCCACAATCTTATCATTTTTTGATGCTCCGAGTACCTTACCTTTTCTACTAATTACGATTACATTAGAATCTAAAATGTCGGTAAGGACAGCACAAATATCGTCAAAAACGACCTTAATTTTATGGTTGTTGTGCAGCAAGTGGTTTATTTTCCTAGTCTTATCAAGTAATTCTACTCCCATGTCTTTTCCTCTTTCCTTATCCCGTATTACCGGTAAACATTCTATCAAATTTTTTTATTTTGTAAACTTTTATTTTTTTACAGTAGCATAATCCTCAGTATAACCGCATTCCTTATCGGAGCAAGCTATCTTTTTGCCCTTTAAAACCATATACCTATTACATTTAGGGCACGCTTTATCAAGAGGCTTTTGCCAACTTATAAAATTACATTCCGGATAATTTTCACATCCGTAAAATTTTCTTCCTTTTTTTGTCTTTCTAAGTACAATTTCTTTATGACAAAGAGGACATTTCACACCGATTTTTTCAATATACGGTTTCGTATTTCTACAATCCGGGAAACCCGGACATGCTAAAAACTTACCATGCGGTCCATATTTTATAACCATATGTCTCCCGCAATTTTCACAAACAATGTCCGTCTCTTCATCCTTTATCTGAACTTTTTCTAATTCTTTTTCAGCTTTTTCCACAAGAACCTTAAAGTCCGGATAAAAATCTCTAATTATACTTTTCCACTCAATTTCACCTTCTTCCACTTTATCTAAAAGGCCTTCCATATCTGCCGTAAACTCAGTATTTACAATATTTGGAAAAGAATCTTTCATTATATTATTTACAGTTTCTCCAATCTCAGTCATGTAAAGATTTTTGCTTTCTTTAGTTACATATCTTCTTTTTAAAAGCGTAGCAATTGTAGGTGCATAAGTACTAGGCCTACCAATTCCATTATCTTCCAGAATTTTTACAAGCGATGCTTCCGTAAAGTGTGCAGGCGGATTAGTAAAATGCTGTATTTCTTCGTGATTTACAAGCTTAAGCTTTGATTTTTCGGATAAATCCAAGATTCCATTATTTTTTTCTACACCTTCGTCTGACGACTCTTTATAAATAAGTCTAAATCCTTCAAATGTAACCTTCGAAACGCTTCCTGAAAACAACAGCTTTCCACAAGAAATTTTTACATTGGTAATTGAAAAAATAGCAGCTTGCATTTGACTCGCCACGAATCTCTTCCATATGAGGTTATAGAGCTTGAATTGGTCTCTCGTTAAAGAATCCTTAATCTCACTCGGCAATATCTCTATATTCGTAGGTCTTATAGCTTCATGAGCATCCTGTACATTCCTTCCCGTCTTTTTGTATTTCTCACCTATATTTACAAATTCTTTACCATAATTTTCTGAAATAAAGTTTATAGACGCCTGTTTTGCTTCATTAGAAATTCTTGTTGAATCCGTTCTTAAATAGGTAATAAGGCCTATCTGTCCTTTTCCTTTTATATTAATTCCTTCATACAGCTGCTGTGCAACTCTCATAGTTTTTTGTGTAGAAAAATTTAAAGCTTTTACAGCTTCCTGCTGCATTGTACTTGTTGTAAAAGGATTAGGAGATTTTCTCTCCTTTTTTGTCTGTTTTATGGACGATACAAAAAAATCATTTTTTTCAATTTCCTTTGTAATTCTTTTTAATGTATCCTTATCAGTAATCTCAAGTTTTTTATTATTTTCTCCGAAAAATGAAACCTTAATTTTCTTATTTTTGTCATGAGATAAAGTTACATCAATTGTATAAAATTCTTTAGGAATAAATGCATTTATCTCATCTTCTCTGTCTGAAATAATCCTAAGTGCAGCTGACTGAACTCTTCCTGCTGAAAGTCCTCTTTTAACTTTTGCCCATAAAAGCGGGCTTATATTGTAACCTACAAGCCTGTCTAGAACTCTTCTTGCCTGCTGAGCATCAACTAAATTCATATCAATTTCTCTATGATTTTTTATCGCCTCTTTTACCGCATTTTTTGTAATTTCATTGAATGCTATTCTATACACCTTTTTATCTTTTTGTTCTGCAAGCTTTAAAGCAAAAAAAAGGTGCCATGATATAGCTTCTCCTTCACGGTCTGGATCGGTTGCAAGATATATTTCATCTGCTTTTTTAACTTTTTTTCTAAGTGCAGAAAGGAGCTCTCCTTTACCTCTTATCGTAATGTACTTAGGCTCAAAATCGTTTTCAATTTCTATACCCATTTGGCTTTTCGGTAAATCCCTAACATGTCCCAATGATGCCACAACCTCATAATTTTTTCCCAAAAATTTTTTAATAGTCTTGACCTTAGTAGGAGACTCTACTATAACCAAATTCTTTGCCATCTAAAAACTCCTTATACATTTTCAACAAACTTTTCATAATATACAATATAAAAAAGCATAATTCAATATTTTTTTATCTTTATTAAAAAAGTGGCACTTATTCTTTATAATTTTTTATTAATTTTTAATATTGAAGAACTATTCTTAACAAATTCCTGAACTAATATACGATAGCATATTAGAAAATAAATAAAAAAAAATCAAGAAAATATTTAAAAAAATTTATCTGTCTTTTAAAACAAAGGAGGAAATTATTTTTGTATTGTGCTGTAAAAACATCAATTTTGTATGGAATTAACTCAATTGATGTATCGTGTGAAGCAGATGTAAGCAGCGGTATGCCGTACTTTTCGATGGTTGGTTTTTTGTCAAGTGATATAAAAGAATCAAAAGACAGGATTAAAACTGCTATCAAGAATTCAAATGTACAATTTCCCGCTAAAAAAATAACAGTAAATATATCTCCCGCTTCTATAAAAAAATCCGGTTCAAGCTTTGACCTTCCGATTGCAATTGCAATACTCGGAGCAATGGGGGAAATTCCAACCGATAACCTTAAAGATATTATGTTTATCGGAGAAATGAATCTTTCAGGTGACATATTGCCTGTAAGAGGTGTATTGTCATGCGTGCTTAACTGTTTAAAAAATAAAATTTCATATATTTTTGTTCCTGAGGAAAATAAGAATGAAGCATCTATTATATCAGACGTTAAAGTGATTCCTGTAAATTCTTTAAAAAGTGTAATTAATATACTAAGAAATAGAGAAATTGACGATAAGCTTATATTTAATAAAAATAATAAAAACAATTTATCTAATGGCATAGAAGGAAATAATTCTATAGAAAGCGAAAAGAACGATTTATCTGAAGAAAATGAAGCTGATTTTTCATACCTTAGAGGAAATCCGACTCTAAAAAAAGCTATTGAAATTGCTGTAAGTGGAATGCATAATATTCTTCTTATCGGACCTCCGGGAACCGGGAAAAGTTATGCAGCATCTTTAGTTCCGTCAATCCTTCCTAAAGTTACATTGAACGAGAAAATTGAAATTTCAAAGATATATTCCGCTGCAGGATTATTTAATGATAACTCTCCTCTCATTGATAAAAGGCCTTTTAGGTCTCCTCATCACTCAATTTCACAGTTCGGCATGCTGGGAGGAGGAACTCACCCGACTCCGGGAGAAATAACCCTTGCTACAAATGGAGTCTTATTTTTAGACGAAATTTTGGAATTTAAACGAAGTATTTTGGAATCACTAAGGCAGCCTTTAGAAGAACATATAATAAGTATTTCAAAATCAGGATATTCAGTTACATTTCCTGCAGATTTTATGCTTATAGCTTCATCAAATCCATGTCCATGCGGTTACTACCCAAATCTTAGCAAATGTAACTGCTCTAAAAATGATATAGAAAGGTATCTTTCAAAACTTTCCGGGCCTATTTTAGACAGAATTGATTTAACTTGTAGCGTATCTCCTATAAAAATAAGTTCACTAAGCGATTCAGATGAAATGAGTTCTTATAATATGAAAAGAAATATACTTGATGCTATCGAAATACAAAAGAAACGTTTTTATGGCACATCTATAAAATATAATAGCAAAATCCCGTCGTCCAAAATAAACACTTACTGCTCTTTAAAAGAGGACGTAAATGAATATCTTATAAAAAGGACTAAGAATATGGATTTATCTATACGTGCTTATCATAAAATTTTAAAATTATCAAGAACAATTGCAGACCTTAATAAAGAAAATGAGATAAGCATAAAAGATATTGATACTGCTTTAAGATTTAGAGACAGAATTTCAATTTTTCATTAAGTAACAAAGTATTTAATGTGCGTATATTCATATTTAAAGTCACATTTTAAACTTTTTTAGTAAATAGTTAATTACAATGAGGTTTCTTATATATTATGGAAAAAATGATTAATGAATATACAGAAGAATCCAAGTATGCAATTTGGTATTCTTCTGTTGAGATATCGAATATCAAAAAACTTCGCCTGATAAAGAGCTTATACTCTCTTAATTCTTCAAAATGTATATCTATATTTAAAGAGATTTTTAATGCTCCGGATTTACTTTTAATAGAAAAAGGCGGATTTAATTTAGAAGAGCTTTTAAAATTTAAAGACGAAAAAAGGAAGTTTAATACTGACATTTTAAAGGAATGTGAGAAGGAAAATATACATGTAATTCCAATAAATTCACTTTTATATCCTCCCCTTCTAAAAATTATTCCCGACCCTCCTATCGTTCTTTATGTGAAAGGAAATATAAAGGAGCTTAAAAATATGTTGGAACGTCCCTCTGTTTCCATAGTTGGTGCAAGGATGTGTACAAGCTACGGAATTTCCATAGCAGAAGAACTTGCAGAAATTTTATCCTCATATTCCATTAATATTATATCTGGTATGGCAAATGGAATTGATACAGCATCCCATAGAGGCGCTTTAAAAGGGAAAGGATTTACTGCTGCAATATTGGGATGCGGAGCTAATATATGCTATCCTAATAGAAATCGAAAAATTTATAATGAAATCATAGAAAAAGGGCTTATAATTTCAGAATATCCTCCTAAAACTCCTCCTATAGCCTTTCATTTTCCACGAAGGAATAGAATTATAGCAGGACTTTCTCAATCTCTTATTGTAGTTGAAGCAAAATTAAAAAGTGGATCTTTAATTACTGCAAAGCTTGCTGAAGAATATGGAAGAGATATTTATGCCGTTCCGGGAAGAATTACTGATAATTTAAGCACAGGGACAAATAAAATTATAAATGAAGGAGCAGTTTTAATTGAATCAATGGATTCATTAATTAAAAGTCTTAATTTATATAAAAAGGATAAAAAAAGCTCCTCTTTTGATTCACAAACCGATTTTATGTCAAAAGAGGAACTTACAATTTTTAATGAAATTGATTACTACGCAACACATATAGACAGTATTTTCTCAAAATGTAATCTTAGTGAAAATGACTTTTATAAAAACATTCAGTCACTTATAGATAAACATAAAATAAATGAAATATTTCCAGATTATTTTATTAAAGTATAGTGAAAATATAAATGCGTACAATCTAAGACTCACACATTTATAAGCTTGTCAAATTTATAAAGCACACACTACTTAAATATATTACTATAAATTATATATTTATCCTCTATTTAAAGCTTATATAATCCGGCATATCTACAAGACCTATTTTTCTTCTTACTTTTCTAAGAGTTTTTTCTGCAATATATGCAGCCTTTTTATCATTTTCTTTTATACATTCTTCTATATATGACTTATCAGCCATAAGTTTTTTATAGTTTTCCTGAAGAGGAGAAAGTTTTTTTGCTACAGCTTCTCCTACTGCCATCTTAAAGTCACCATATCCTCTACCTTCAAACTCTTTTTGGATTTCATCATAGTTCTTTTTCGTTACTGAACTATAAATATTCATAAGATTTGAGATACCAGGCTTATTTTCTTCATCGAAATAAACTTTAGCTTCAGAATCTGTAACAGCTTTTTTAAATTTTCTTATAATTGTATCTTTATCATCTAAAAGGAATACAGAAGCATTTACATTATCATCAGATTTACTCATTTTCTTTGTAGGATCCTGAAGCGACATAATCTTTGCATTAGTTTTTCCAAAATATCCTTCAGGGATCTTAAATATATCTCCATAAATGCCATTAAATCTCTGTGAGATTGTACGTGCTATTTCAAGATGCTGTTTTTGGTCTTTTCCTACCGGGACTAAATCTGTTTGATATAAAAGGATATCCGAAGCCATAAGAACGGGATAAGTGAAAAGTCCGGCATTTACATTATCGGCATTTTTCTTAGACTTATCCTTAAACTGAGTCATTCTTGATAATTCCCCTGTATATGTAAAGCAATCCAGTATCCAGCCGAGATATGCATGAGCAGGAACATGAGACTGGTAATATATACAATTTTCTTTCGGATCAAGTCCCGCTGCAACAAAAAGTGCATACAGAGATTTTGCTGTTTGTCTAAATTTTACCGGGTCTTGTCTTACAGTAAGAGAATGTAAATCCATTACCCCGAAAAAACAATCGTAATCTTCATGCAGCGTTACCCAATTTTCAAGTGCTCCCAAATAATTTCCTAATGTAAGCATATTTGTAGCCTGCATTCCGCTATACAACACTTTTTTCTTAATATTGCTTTTTTCTTCCATCAATTCAGTCTCCCTTTTTTTGCATATTTCAACAATTTTTTAACACTTCTCTTTTTTGCATATTTCAATAATTTTTTAACACTTCTCTTTTTTGCATATTTCAATAATTTTTTAACACTTCTCGCCTTATATAATCATAAGTATAGTCTTCTCCCTTTTCGGCAACCATTGTTAAAAGCTTTTCCAAAAGCTCTCTAGTATCCTTATGTAAAAGCGGTTTTATTCTGCTATTTTCATAGTAAATAAGAGGACTCCTCTGCGTATATTTTTCTTTTTGATAAGTTTTACATGCACTTATTCTATCTACTACCATTTCCACAACATATTTTACGGGCATTTTGACTCCGACTAAAATTCTTTTATCATTTTTATCTAATGAATATTCTGTCCAATACTCAAAATGATGCTTATTTCTTCCTTTATGATGAAGCCACGCAGAAGAATAACCTTTATCTTCTCTTTCCGCATCATTAGGGCTTCGAAATCCTTGAAAATACTTAGCTCCGACTCTAAATTCCGTAAATGTATATTTAGATAAATCATGCATAAGTCCCTGTTTATAAAGTCCTACCTTAAAGCATCCCTGCCGTACAAGCTTTCTATGATGCCTTATTGTATTAAAATGACCTATGATATTTCTTAATAAACCCACTTCTATCACCTTCTAATATTTTTGATTTTAACATCCAATTTTTCTTTTAAGCTCTTCTATCGCTTCTTTAAAGGAACGAACCAGCACTCCATTTTCTTCGATTCCGCCTAAAACATAATGGTTCATCGAATATGAAGGAACTTCATATTTATTTGCTGATTCAAGCCTGATATCAGAATTTATTGCAATTATATATTTATTTGATTGATATGCAATTCCAAGTTCAAACATAACTCCTGAATCCTCATTGGTGACATCAGCTAATACAAAATCTGATGCAAGCACAGCATCTGTATCATGCTTAAATATATCAGCAGGTGTTGGCAAAGATTGCTTATCTTCGTTAAAAGGTTGATCTATCGGATTATAAACATCAAGCTTATCTCCGAATGCTTCTCTAAGTAACTTTCCTTCAAGCTTTCTCTGATTAACTTCTGCTTCATTAAATAAAGCTCCTGCTAAATATACATTGTATTTCTTGTTATTTCCCATTGTTCACCTCATAATTTTCGTATATTTTATAAAAACGAAAACCTTTCACTTTATAGCTATATTTTTTAATATATTATAATCCACACTGCTATTTGTTACAAATGAATAATTTTAATTGAAAAGCTTGTAAATATTAAAATTAGTTCCAATTTAAGATAAATAAGAAGTAGCACTTTGAAAAAGTTGCTATTTTATTATATAATAATAGCAGCAATTTATATTATCATTCGGGCTAGTAATGGTTTCGACAGAGATTATGAAGCCGGTGAAGCGAGTCGCACGGGATGCGTTAAATTCCAAAATTAAATTTAAACGCTGAAGATAATAATTTAGCATACGCTGCCTAATTTAAGGCAACGGACTTTACCATGTGGACCTGCACATGTGGATTAAAGTCTCGAATCTGCAGGTAACAACATTTCCAAAGCTTTGAGGTGATGTTGAATTTATGAAGCTACTTCTTTTATAAGAATGTTCTTTTTCGTATAGAAGAAGGAATTTAAATAAAGAACTACGCTCGTAGAAGAACGGGGGACTAATTTTTGGACACGGGTTCAACTCCCGTCTAGTCCACTAGATTGTGCATATCCGAACTCTTTATTTTTCATTAAGTACTGTTTTGGGTTTGTTTATCATATTGAAAGGGTAGATTGATTTATACCCTTTTTGCTACCTTAAATACAACCAGAATGAAAAATACAAGAGAAATACTAATTCTTATCTTTGTAATAAAAAGAGTAAATCGATATATTTTTTATCGATTTACTCTTTAATTGTAATTACTTTTATAATTACTTTTTGCTTATAGGACAAAAAAAGAGACTAATTAAAGTCTCTTTTTTTTTGCTTTAATATGATGGTACAATCAAATAAAATGTTATATTATTTAAGTATAAATATCAATAGAACAATGTGGTGATGCCTTTTTTAATAAAATTAAATTCGTAGTACGGCTTGTAAGCAAAGCTCTATCGCATATTCTATAGAATCTTCACCCCAATTACGCTCATCATAATTTGAAATATCAGATAAAGTATCTGCTGTATATAAAATTTCTCCCCATAAGATTCCACGCATTTTAGCACAACTAGCTAAAGCAGAGCACTCCATTTCAACAGCTTCTATTCCTTCTTTCTTACGTAATAAAACTTTTGATTTAGTTTCACGAAAAAAGCCGTCTGTAGTCCAAGTCTTAACTTCTGAATAAGGCAAGTTATGTTCTTTAAGTGTAGAAATAATAGCCTCTTTTGCCTTTTCATTTATATTTACATAACGACTGGGAGGTAAATAATGATATGATGTTCCTTCATCTCTTAATGCTTGATATGGAACTAGAAATAAATTTTCAGGATAATCAACTAATACTCCGCAAGAACCAGCACTAATAACCTCTCTAATGCCATAAGAAATAAGCCAATCTAAAAGCTGAACTGCACAAGAAGCTCCTACAGGAGCTTGTACTAAGCATACATTTTTTCCTTTTTCACATAAAAGATATATTGGATATCTTTTAGTTGCAGAATCAAAATTTGCTATAACTGTAGCTCCTCTACTTAAAGCATATTTATCAATATAATCTCCTAAAAAAGCGAAAACTGCTTTACGTGGTAATTTAATAGAAAGATTGCCATGATTTGGCATAATGACTGCATTCGGATCAGAATCATACTCTAAAATTGGAATTTCATTTTCTTTCATTTTCTTTCATTTAGCCTCCCTACTTTTGCACTTTTAATTATAAAAATCCAATTTGGGTAAAAAAATACTTAACTATTATTAAAAGAGACTCGGGCGGAATCGAACCGCCCCTCAGCCTATCTTAGTCCCTATGCAGCTTACATATCCCCGTGACGTCTTAGTCTGTTCTAAAACATATGTAAGGACCTGCATTATTATTAAAGAAAGGAGACGGGGTATATGAAATACAAAAAACAAACTTGTTAGCTAATTTATATGCTTTGATAATAATATGTGTACTAATTATCAATTTTGTGACAAATATTATTTATTTTTTTATAATATATTCTTTTTATAAATATTACGAACGGTTCATTCTTAGAACTACTTTAAAATCTCTTTGTGCTTCTCTCTTTTGATCTTTTTTTGCTATATCACGTCTCTTGTCATATAGCTTTTTACCTTTTGCAAGAGCAACTGAAACTTTAACTTTTGAACCTTTAAAATAAACTTCAACCGGCACAATTGTAAATCCTTTTTCTTTAATTTTTCCAAGTAATTTTAAAATTTCATTTTTATGTAAAAGAAGCCTTCTTTTTCTAATCGGATCAAGGTTAAATATATTTCCTTGTTCATATGGAGGAATATGCATCTGCAATATAAATATTTCTCCTCCATTTATCTCAATATAAGATTCCTTAATACTACATCTTCCATTACGAAGGGATTTTACTTCCGTCCCTACAAGTTCTATGCCGGCTTCGTAAAATTCCAAAAGGAAATAATCATGCTTTGCTTTTTTATTATTGGCTATCATTCTTTTGCTTTCAGCCATCTTTATCTCCAACATACTATATTTACTAAACTTTATTATAAATGCTTTATCTTATAATTAGTAATCTTATCTTATAAATAATTAGTAATCTTATCTTATAATTAGTAATCATTTTTCTACGAGTTCAAAATCAATAGTACCGCTATATTTATCAGCTCCTATGACTTTTATTACAACTTCCTGCCCAACCTTAAATACTTTCCCACTTCTTTCACCGACAAGCTCCTGATTAACCTCGTTAAGAGAATAATAATCTCCTTTCAATGAAGAAACATGAACCATACCTTCAATCGTATTATAAAGCTCTACATAAAATCCGAAATTGGTCGTACTCGTAATAATACCGTCAAATACTTCACCAACCTTAGACGACATATATTCAGCCATTTTCATTTTTTCGGCTTCTCTTTCACAGTCATCCGCACGACGCTCTGTTACACTCGTTATCTCAGCTACACGATTTAAAATTGAATTATAATGATTTATTCTCTTTTCATTCAATTTTTTGTGAAGATATTCTTTTATAATTCTATGAATCTGCAAATCAGGATATCTTCTTATAGGAGATGTAAAATGACAATAATATTTCGTTGCAAGTCCGAAATGCCCTTCACAAGACACGTTATAAACAGCTTTTTGCATAGACCGTAAAATAAGATTACTTATAATTCCCTCTTCCGATTTGCCTTTTGCTTTATTTAAAATTTCCTGAATATCTTTAGGCTTTACATCAGCTGATTTTATATGCACACCAAAACTTATTGAAGCAAAAAATTCATTTAAAGACTCTATTTTTTCCTGGTCAGGATTTCCATGAGTCCTATATAAAAAAGGAATATGCTTATCATAGAAAGTTTTTGCAACAGTTTCATTTGCAGAAATCATAAAATCTTCTATCATAAGAGCAGCTTCATCTCTTTCTCTTTGCTTTACATCTATAGGAAAGCCTGTTTCATCAAATACTATTTCAGCTTCTTTTGACTCAAAATCAATGCAGCCTTCTTTTTTTCTATTTCTACGGATGATTTTTGAAAGTTTATCCATCTGTAAAAACATTTCGTACATATCATTATATTTAAGTATAAGTGCTTCGTCTCCTGCAATAATTGCACTTACATCATGGTAAGTCATTCTATGATTAATATTTATAACGCTTTCAACAATCTCAGAATCTATTATGTCTCCTTTTTCATTAAATGTCATAATGCAGCTTAAAGCAAGTCTGTCTTCATGCTCATTTAAAGAACAGATTCCATTTGAAAGCTCTTTGGGAAGCATAGGAACTACTCTGTCACATAAATATACGGATGTTCCTCTTTTAAGTGCTTCTTTATCCAAATTCCCATTTTCTTTAACATATTCTGTTACATCAGCAATATGTACACCCAAAATAAATTTATCATCCTCAACTGAAATTGAAACTGCATCATCAAAATCCTTCGTATGTTCACCGTCAATAGTAACCATTTGAGTTTTTCTTAAATCAAGTCGTTTTCTTCTTTTTAGAATTCCTACTGGCTTATTTACTTTCTGTGCTTCAGATATAACTTCATCTGAAAATACATCCGGCACATTATGCTCTTTTAAAATTGATGATATGTCTATACCACAGTCATATTTATTCCCTATGACTTCTATTACTTTGCCTTCCGGTTTCTTTTTATCTTCAGCATATTTTGTATAAGCTACTACTACCTTATCATCGCTTTTTGCACCTAAAAAAGAATCTTTAGGAATATATATATCCTCTTTTATCTTTTTATCATCAGGAATTACAAATCCGAATTCCTTTGATTGCACAAAAGATCCTACAATTCTATCTGTAGAATGCTCTGTTATTTTTTCAACCTTTGCTTCTGTTCTTTTGCCTATAGGAGTAGTTAAAACTGTAATTAAAACAGTATCGCCATTCATTGCAAAATTTGTATACTTTTCCGGTATATAAAAATCTTTTTCATATCCTTCTACTCTAACAAATCCAAATCCATTTTTATTTGAAGAAAAAATACCTGATAACTGTTTTCCTGTAAGAGCAGTTTTTTCTCCTCTTTCTTCCTCTTTTGAACTTTGGTTTTTTACTTTAGCTTTTTTAGCGTCCTTAAACAAGTAATCTTTTTCAATTTTTAAATTCTTCTTCTTTTTCTTAGAAATTCTATATTTTCTATTTTTATGTGTCTTTCTCAATTTGTTCTCCATATACTAAACTAAAACATGTGTAAATTTAAAAATAAAGACCACCGCTTATGCGATGGCCACTTTAATACAATTTAAAAACTTCCTATGTTCAGGACCGCAGCTAAAATAAAATAAAGAACAATGAGTAATGTCGTTACTTTGATGAGCACACCCTCTTTTGAACGTCCTTTATTTTTAGACCAGTAACTGTCGCTTATCTGTGCCTGACCTCCTAACGAACCCAGTCCGACATCTTTTCCCTGTTGCATAAGTATTATGACCGTTATAATTATGCTTATAATAGCAAATACTATTGTAACTATAGTTTTCAACAATTCCAAGTTCAAAGTAATACCTCCAAATAAAATTTACACACATCTAATCTATCATAAATAAAATACAATATCAATATATTATTTACACTTGGCAGACTTTTTCTCCTTCAGTATTTAATACTCTATAGTAAGTCAAGGATCTTTTCTATAGGTATTCCTCTATGTAAATCACTATCATCTATATTAAGGCTTATCATCTCTCTTACAGTATCCATTGCATATTTGGTTGAATTATACATATTTTCTCCTGACATCATTTTACCTATGAATAAGGATGAAAATATATCTCCAGTGCCATATACTATAGTATTTATTTCATCATAATCAATTTTAAAATAACTATTTTCTTTTATATCATATCCTATACTGCATCTATTATTCTCACCTTTTACTTTTGCACTTGTAATAATAACTGACTTTACACCGTACTCTCTTAATATATCTATCATATTATGATAATCTTCTATCGATAATCCATCTTTTTCATATTTAATACCTGAAAGATATGAAGCTTCTGTATAATTAGGCATAATATAATCCGCAACAGAAATAAGTTTTTTCATATTTCTCACTGTATCTTCTCCTATTCCATTATAAAGCGTTCCATTGTCTGCCATAATAGGATCGATAAAAATAATATTATTTTCAACGGCTTTCTTTTTACAAAAATCTATAATAACATTTGCTTGTTCTGATGAAGCTATATATCCTACAAAAATAGCATCATATTTAAAATCCAATTTTTCCCAAACTTCTATAGTTTCTTTTAGATATTTTGTGGTATCAAGGATTGAAAATTTTCCATAGTTAAAATTATTTGATATGAATGATGTAGGTATATTATAAATTTCATACTTCATCTGTGTTAATATCGGAATCATTACTGATAATGCAATATTACCATTTCCAACCATATCCCCCATTAATAATAATTTTTTTTTCACAATTTTAACCTCCTTGTCAAGGCATTTACTTTTTATATTAAAAATCATTTTAAGAATTTTTTTATATATAATTTCGTTTTTTAATCATACATTAAAAATATATAAAAAAAAATATCTAATCTTCTTTCTTTTTGTGATATACTGTTAAAGTTGCACGCTCTAATGCTAGCTATCAATATTAACTAGCATTATGTTTTTTTTAATCAGGTTTTTATTAAAGGAGAAAAAATGACTTCCAAATTATTAGCAGAATTTTTAGGAACGGCACTAATGATTATTTTCGGTGTCGGAGTACATTGCGATGAAGTACTTAGAAATACAAAGTACCGTGGCTCAGGACATATATTTGCCATAACAACATGGGGATTTGGTATAACAATAACGCTTACCATATTCGGAGATGTATGTATAAACCCTGCTATGGCTTTTTCTCAAGCTATATTGGGATTAATTCCTTGGTCCTACTTCATTCCTTACACAATTGTAGAATGTCTCGGAGGATGCGTTGGAGCTATAATTGCTTATTTACTTTACAAAGATGAATTTGATGCGTCAGAGGACATTGACCCTGTAAAAGTAAGAAATATCTTCTCAACAAACCCTATAATAAGAAATTTACCAAGAAACTTTTTCGTCGAATTTTTTGCAACATTTGTATTTATCGTTGCAATTTTTGCTTTTGTAAAAAATAGTCCTAAGCTTGTTCCTATAGGTGTTGGACTTTTAGTTTGGGCAATAGGTATGGCACTCGGCGGTCCTACTGGTTTTGCAATGAACCCTGCCCGTGATTTAGGTCCTCGTCTTGCTTATCAGATACTTCCAATTAAAAATAAGACAAATAATGACTGGAAATACGGCCTTTTAATTCCGGGACTTGCACCTTATGCAGGAGCTATTTGTGCATCCTTGTTTGTGAGGTTTTATTTCGGTATGTAAGATAAGAATTAAATTATATAACTTATTTTATTATCTACATATTTAAAATTTATATTTTCGTTAATTGTAAAAAATAAGAAAAGTACAACTGCTTTTGAATAGCTTTTTCTGCGACTCTAGAAAGTGTTGCACTTTTCTTTTTAATATTTTTTCTAGTTTCATCACGTGTTGGATACAATGAAACCTTGCCTTTGAACTCTGAAACTTTAACATTGTACTCTGAAACCTTTCCCTGAACCCTGAAACTATTCCTCTGAACCCTGAAACTTTGCCTCTGAACCCTGAAACTTTGCCTCTGAACCCTGAAACTTTAGCTCGGAGCATCATACTCACAAGATGACATACAAAAAGATGGCTCTAACATATCGCCGGAGCCACCTTCCATAAACAATGCCGGTTACTTAAAACAAGCAGTGCCTACTTATTGTTTTCTTCCATCATTTTCTTCTTCGAAGAATTGCAAATCCCGCAATAGAGAAGCCAATCACTGCAATCGAGCCTACAAGCACTGCAATCAAGCCTGCAAACGATACTGATTTGTCTGTCTTATGAATCATACCAATACGCTTTTTAGTCTGCGACTTAGGAGCTTGTTTCTCATGATGCGACTTAGAATCTGGTTTCTCATGATGTGGCTTAGGATCTGGTTTCTCATGCTGCGCCTTACGAGCATCCGCAAGCTTGCGTGCAGATGCGCCCACCTGAGCCTGCGTTGCGTTTGGATTAGCCGCAACACGCTTAGCCTGCGCCAAAGCATCACCTAACCTATCCGCCGCCTGCTTAACGGCCGCACCAGATCCATCTCCAGCATAGCCAGGCTTAGAATCACTTTCAGCACTATCAATCTGAATATTCAATTCGCCCTTATCAACAGTAGTAGGCGCATAATAGTTCATACCCGCACTAAAACCACCAGCAGAACCACCGGCAGAACCAGAACCAGAAGTAGAAGTAGAAGTAGAACCACCTCCTACATGAGTTGGAATAGATTCTTTTGCCTTCACCTTCAAAGCACTTGTAGTTGCAGTCAAGTTTCCTCTCGTTAACTTAACAGGATTTCCATTATGGCCTAGCTTTAATACTGTTCCATTATCAGGAGTTGCCTTGATTCCATATGTCTGAAACTCTGAAAATGGTACGTCTACTGTTGCGCTGTGCTCGTCTGTTAATGTTACAACAAGTCCTGTTAAATCTAGGTTTTCTCCGTCCGTGTAGACTCGCTTTGTAGGCTGTTTTTTTACTTTTATATCTCGTACCAAATCTGGGTCAAAATAGGTAACATTTAATTTGACACTCATCTCCTGATTGTTTCTGTCGCCAACTTTATATTTGTAAGTTACTACACTTGGATTATCATCATTAACTATAAGAGCATCATCGCCAAGAGTTGCTCCAACTAGTGACTTAACTTTGTCTTTGTCAAAACGTCCTGGGAAGTCGCTATATTTAAATTTTCTTATGCCCTTAATTACTGTTATATTGTATTGTTGATTATTACAACTCAATGAAATAGGCATTGTGTTTCCACTTAAATCCAAACTCGTTAGCTGGTTGCCAGAACAATTCAACATACGAAGATTTGTGTTGTTACCTAGCTTCAAACTCGTTAGATTGTTTCTAGAACAATACAACATACGAAGATTTGTGTTGTTACCTAGCTTCAAACTCGTTAGATTGTTTCTAGAACAATCCAACATACAAAGATTTATGTTTTTACTTACATCCAAACTCGTTATCTTGTTTCTAGAACAATCCAAAAAATCAAGATTTTTAAAATATTCAATTCCTTGTAAAGAAGTAACTGATGTGTTGTTTATCCCAATCTTTTTAACATCATCTAACTCGTTCTGACTTAACTTGCCATCATGATGATGACTTTTATCAAAATTTTGACTTACATAATCTCTAAATGTGGGATCCGGAAAGTTTTTATCATCTATCTTTACATCGCCACTTGCATTGTCATTTGCATAGCTAACTATTGGATTTAAAGGCAGAAAACCCATAACCATTACTAGAGAAAGGAAAAATCCCGTTATCCTTTTCATTCTCATTTTCATCTCAACTCCATTTTCTATTCTTACATTTCTTCATATGTTCAAATTATTCATATTATTGCTTTGAAAAATCGCATAAAAATAGGCAGAAACACGCACCTATCCACTAGGTATGCATTCCTGCCTATTAAAAAATTCTATGTGAAAAGAGACAGAGTTATGCTGTCTGTCTGTCTGTCTGTCTGTCTGTCTGTCTGTCTGTCTGGGATTTTGTCAGATTTTTCATAGCTTGTCAACCTTTTATACGTAACTTTTAATAGTCTGATTATACAAGATAAATTCTATATTGTCTAGCATTTATACATTCTATATTCGTTGTTTACCCGTCTATTTTCATTACACTCCCATCAAGGAAGGTAAACTCAACCTTTCCATCTTTATGCACGCATATTTACGCCTTTAATAAACAGCGTTTGAATCTCATCTTCTTTTAAGTGTGCAGTGGCGCAGTGTTCTTCAAACTTGTGATTACACTGCCAGATTCTGGTTCGAACTTTAAATATACATTAATACATATTTAAATTTTCGTAATCATTCAAAAATAAGATATTTTTATAGTTAAAGCACGAATTTTTCTACACCTCTCTTATGATAATTTATAAATGTACATACAATCATAGGTACAACTGCGCATATTGTAACAATAAAAATGATTAATGCTTTGAACGATTTGGTTACTTTCATATTTTCTCCCCCTGTAACTTTCATCTATCATGCATCGGATCTTGAAAAAGCATTTTTCATAAGAGAAGATGATGTAAATAAGACTTCATCAAGATATGTTTCAGTTCTTTCTTTTAAATACTTAGTCATCTCTTCATTGGCTTTATAAAGTAATTCTTTAACTTCTTTATCCGAGAATTTTCCCTCTAAAAATTCTTTATCATATTTATTTACGATTTGATTTCCTTTGGACAAAACTTCAAGCTGATAGCTTTCCGTTGAAGCCTGCGTCTGTGCATAATTTGAATCGCACATAGTTGCAATTACACGATTTACCCAATAGAAATTCTCAGTTGTCGGCGTTAATGTAGTATCTCTTAGATATGAAGGTGTATCATCTACATTTGAATAAAATGGAACAATTGCATTAAATACATTGCATCCGAAAGCGAGCCATTCAATTGCCTGAATTTTCTTCGGCATGTACGGACGAATCTGAGTTATTGCAAGTACATCGTCTCTATTTATGCCGATTGTACGATAAATTCCTTTTCTTGATAAATCTCCATGAGTCATGTAAGGATCATATGGAGTGCCTTCATAATGATTTGACATTATTTTTTTCACATCATCTATTGAAATAAGCTTTTCAGGCTTAAGAGCCCATGGAAGATCATTTGAATCAGGCTTATAATATGCATCCTCTCCATCAAATTCATATGTGTTTCCATTAAAGAAACGATGCATTACCCAAGCACGAGGTGTGTTATATATATGATCCTCATATGTATCCGAGCCAAAAGCGTCACGAGGATTAAATTTTTCACCTATTGAACGATTTAAATGATTCTTTTCTACAAAATCCTTTAAATCTAAAGCACACATACAATCTTTCTGTTTACCATATGCGTCATCAAAGTCAAATTCATCAACTCCGAACTGATTCGGATTTACAACATAGCAGTCATCAGGAACTCTTTTTGCAAGCCAATGATGTCCTCCTATGGATTCAAACCACCAAATTTCATTAACATCCTGAATAGCAATCGCATTTGACTCATAAGTACCAAATTCTTCAATTAAAGATCCTAGTCTCTTTACTCCATCTCTTGCACTATCGATATATGGAAGAACTATTGCTACGAAATCTTCTTCTCCTATACCACCTTTTTTTATAACTCCTTCTTTATATTCTATAAGAGGATCTGCTCCCAAAACTCTATCATTTGTAGTAGTCGTTTCTGTTGCTGTAAGTGCTACATTCTTTTCATTAATTCCTGCTGCTCCCCAAACTCCACGCCATTTCTTAACATTTGGAAGGCACGTATATTGATAAGGATTTGTAGGCAGTTTAATTTCACAATCTGTTCTAACTGATTTATAATTTATCGGCTGATCTTTAGGTGAAACTACAATAAATTTCTTGGCTTTAAACATTCCAGAGCCAGAATCTTCAATACGAGCCGCCATTGTAGAGCCGTCGTAGCTTGCATTCTTTCCCACAAGAATAGTCGTACACATATATATATCCTCCTTTAATAAAAATTAAATTAATTGCTTTTATTATACATATTTATTAAATAAAGACAAAACAAAAATAAAAAATATAACAAAATATATCGAATATGAAAAAATAATCCTAAAAAGAGAAAATATTATACTATATTTTTCCTTTCATATATCTTATTATACTTATAAAGATATTGATACAAAATAACTAAAATCAAATTAATGTAGTTAATATCTTTAATAATCAGCTTACAAACTTTTTAATATAGAAAAGGAGAATTATTATGGAAAAGGAATTAAATGTTTTATTGTCGGATTTGGTTGTATTCAGTCACAAGATTCAGAGCTTTCACTGGTATATTAAGGGAATTTCTTTCTTCCAATCTCATTTAAAACTTGAAAAATTATATGATGAAGCAAGTGAACATGCAGACATAGTTGCAGAAGCAATGCTTATGTGCAATCTTCATCCTTATTCAAGACTTGAAGACTTTATGAAAACTACTAAGATTAAGGAATCAAAGGGAGATTATATTGAAGTTTCTGAAGCTTATAAAACACTTTTTGAAGATTACAAATATCTTTTAGATAGTGTTAAAAATGTAAAATCTCTTGCAGATAAAGAAGATAACTACTTAATTTCTACAAAGATGGATGACCTTATCGCTGCTTATAGCAAGACAATCTGGATGCTTACACAGACTATTATGAAATAAAACTAAATTTTTAAAAATATAATATAATTCAAACAAAGAGAAAGGTATGTTTTACTTAGAAGAATTTCTTAAAAACATACCTTTTTCTTTATTCATATATATATTATTTTTATTTGATTAGATTTTTAAAAATCTTTGGATTAAAACAATTATTATACTGAAATTTCAACTTTCGTTCCGATAAGCTCCTGATTTTTATTAAGCATAGGTTTTACTTCATTCTTAAGATAATTATCGACCTGAATTGAAGCTCTTCCTGTATAAAGTGAAGGATCTGTAATATTTTTAAGATCTTCGTCTGTAAGATCAAATTCCTCTGAATTCTTAATAAGAGAAAGAAGATTATTCTCTTCTCCTTTTTCTTTAACATTTCTTGCAGCTTCCATAGAAAGCTGTCTTATTTTTTCATGCAGCGTCTGTCTATTTCCGCCTTTCTTTACTGCATCCATTAAGATATTTTCAGTAGCCATGAAAGGTAGTTCACTCATGATATGTTTTTCAATAACTTTCTTATAAACTACAAGCCCGTCTACAATATTCATACATAATCCTAAAACTCCATCAATAGCAAGAAAGCTTTCTGAAATTGAAAGTCTTTTATTTGCAGAATCATCTAATGTTCTTTCAAACCACTGAGCGGAAGAAGTTATAGCGGGATTCATAGCCTCTACTATTACATATCGTGATAAAGATGCAATTCTTTCACATCTCATAGGATTTCTCTTATATGCCATAGCAGATGAGCCGATTTGATGCTTGCCAAACGGCTCTTCAACTTCTTTTAAATGCTGAAGAAGCCTTATATCATTTGACATCTTGTGAGCAGATGCAGCAATTCCCGAAAGAATATTTAAAACTCTCGTATCTGTTTTTCTTGAATATGTTTGTCCAGAAACTGAAACACATGAATTAAATCCCATCTTCTTTGCAATCATAGGATCAATCTTATCTATTTTTTCATCATCATCCATAAAAAGCTCTTTAAATGAAGCTTGTGTTCCTGTTGTTCCCTTTGATCCCAATAATTTTAAAGTGGACACGACATAATCCAAATCAGAAAGATCCATCATGAATTCATTAATCCATAAAGTAGCTCTTTTCCCTACGGTTGTAGGCTGAGCAGGCTGAAAATGAGTAAATGCGAGTGTCGGTAGATCTTTATATTTTTCTGCAAAATCATAAAGTTCCTTTATAACATTTACAAGTTTTTTCTTAACAAGCAAAAGAGCATCTTTCATGATAATCATGTCTGTGTTATCACCTACATAACATGATGTTGCTCCTAAATGTATAATTCCCGCTGCTTTTTTACATTGAACTCCATAAGCATAGACATGACTCATTACATCATGTCTTACTTCCTTTTCTCTTTTTCTTGCGACATCATAATTGATGTTATAGATGTTTTCTTTCATCTCATCAATCATTTCCTTAGTTATAACAGGCTCGCCTTTTTCATTTTTTAGTCCAAGTTCCATTTCTGTTTCAGCAAGTGCAACCCAAAGCTTTCTCCAAGTAGAGAACTTTTTATTTTCTGAAAAAAGATATTGCATTTCTTTACTTGCATATCTTTCAGATAAAGGACTTATGTAAAAATCTTCTTTCATTTCTTTATTCATGATTTATCATATTCTCCTATAATATCGCCTAAATGCGAATTCATCATTTTTCCTTAATAAGCTGATTCACTCTTGAAATTGCTTCTTTTGCACCTTCATATCCACCTTTTTCAGCTAAATTATAATATTGTTTTGCAAGTGAAAGGTTTTTATCCTCTCCATAACCATTTTCGTACATATAGCCCAAATTAACCAGTGCTCCTAAATAACCTTGAGCTGATGCCAATTTAAAGTAGTATGCAGCTTTTTTTACATCTATATCAACCCCATATCCGTTAAAATACATATATCCAAGTTGATTCATTGCAGGAGCATATTTTTTATCAGCTGCTTTCTTATAATACAATATTGCTCTGTCATAATTCTTTTTAACACCTATACCGGTTTGATATACAGCACCCGTATAGTACATGCCTTCCAAAAATTCTCTATCGGAAGCTTTCTTAAAATATTCTACAGCATACTTTTTTTCTTCATCTGTTGCACTATCTGAAGAGTAAATTATCCCCATACGAATAGCAGCCATGCAATATGGATATTCATCATATTCATTTATTTTACTAAAATCCTTTTCAGAAAGAGACTTATATATTTTAACAGCTTTTTTTAAATTCTTTTCTACTCCGATTCCTTTTTCATACAAATATCCCATAAGATATTTACCCATTACGGATTTTGAATCATAAGCTCTTCTTATATTGTAATATGCATTGGATACTGAATCTTTTAAATCTTTATTTTCAAGATAAAGCTGTCCGAGTCCTGCATATCCGTCTATATCTTTTTCTTTTATAGCTTTTTTAAAATAATCCTTTGCAACAGATAAATTTTTGTCTGTACCAAGTCCGTTCATATACAAATATCCTATATGAACAGCAGCTTTTTTATTTTTTAAAGCATCTGCTTTTTTATACCACTTTAAAGCACTATAAAAATTTTGATTTTCATTAATTCCAAAATCAAATTTTTTCCCTAAAACAAGTGCAGCCTCAGAATTACCATCATATGCTGCAACTGTAAGCTCATCTATTTTCATATTATTTAATTTTTTATCTGAGCTTTGCTTTTCAATTTTTTCTTTTTCTTTTAATTTTATTTTTTTGTCATCTTTGCTTTTACAGGCATTAAAACTTATAACTGTAATTAGACTAAGCAATAAAAATAATGTTAACTTTTTTTTCATATCAACCAATATTTAATCAAAAAGAAAAGGCAAAGTTTCCTTCGCCTTTTTCTTTCCAATTAATAATTAAATAATTAATAATTTACAATCTTTGAGAAATCTGCTTTCAAAGAAGCACCGCCTACAAGACCTCCATCTATGTCAGGCTTTGAGAAAAGATCCTTTGCGTTTTTAGGATTAACTGAACCGCCATATAATATTCTTATATTTTCTTTTACGCTGTCATCATAAAGTTCGCCTATACAATTTCTTATTTCCTTGCAAACCTCTTCAGCCTGATCGCTCGTTGCAGTTTCACCTGTTCCAATTGCCCAGATAGGTTCATATGCAATTACAACCTTATCTGCATCTTCCTTTTTAACATTTGAAAATGCTGCTTTAATCTGCATTCTAATCCACTCAATATAAACATTCTGTTTTCTCTGTGAAAGGCTTTCACCACAGCATAAAACAGGAACTATATCATGTTCTAAGGCTTTTAATACCTTCTTATTAACCATTTCATCAGTTTCACCGAAATATCCTCTTCTTTCAGAGTGTCCAATGATTACATATTGAGCTCCTGCGTCAGTAATCATCTCAGGTGATATTTCTCCTGTATATGCTCCACTTTCTTCAAAGTACATATTTTCAGTACCGATTTTGATATTTGATCCCTTTGCAGCATTAACTACAGGAACTACATCTATAGCAGGTACACAAAGAAGTACATCTACTGAATCATTTTTTACTAAAGGTTTTAATTCCTCAATAAGTTTTACGGCCTCGCTTGGAGTTTTATTCATTTTCCAATTTCCGGCCACTAAAGTTCTTCTTGCCATTTCTACCTCTTCTTTATAAATTATTTTTCATCAATAGCAGCTATTCCCGGTAATTCTTTTCCTTCCAAGAATTCAAGAGATGCTCCACCTCCTGTAGAGATGTGTGTCATCTTGTCTGCAAATCCTAATTTATTAGCAGCTGCAGCGGAATCACCACCACCAACTATTGTAACAGCATCTGAATCTGCCATAGCTTGTGCAACTTTAATTGTTCCCTGTGCAAATGAAGGATTTTCAGAAACTCCCATAGGTCCGTTCCAAATGACTGTCTTTGCACTCTTAATAGCGTTTGCATAATTATCTGCAGTCTTAGGTCCAATATCAAGAGCATCTTTGTCATCAGGAATTTCTGTAATAGCACAAACTTCAGTATCAACAGGTTTATCTATAGGATCTGGGAAGTTGTCTGCAACAGTTGCATCTACAGGTAAAATAAGCTGTTTATGAAGGCTATTTGCTTTCTCTATCATATCTTTACAATAATCAATTTTTGTATCATCTACAAGAGATTTTCCTACACTATATCCCTCTGCTTTAATAAATGTGTAAGCCATTCCTCCACCGATTATTAAAGTATCACATTTTTCAAGTAAATTATTAATAACATTCAACTTGTCTGCAACTTTAGCTCCACCTAAGATTGCTACAAATGGATGCTGAGGATTTTCAACAGCATTATTTAAGAATTTAATTTCTTTCTGAATTAAGTATCCTGTAACGCAAGTATCAATATACTTTGTAACACCTACGTTTGAGCAATGTGCTCTGTGAGCTGTTCCGAATGCATCATTTACAAATACATCAGCTAATGATGCAAGTTCTTTTGAAAATGAATCTTCATTCTTTGTTTCTTCCGGTCTGAAACGAGTATTTTCAAGGAGAACTATATCTCCATCTTTCATTTCAGCTACTGCTTTTTTAGCATTTTCGCCTACAACCGTATCATCACATGCAAATTTTACTTTCTGTCCTAAAAGTTCAGACAAACGATCTGCAACAGGTCTAAGTGAAAGTTCAGGAACAACTTTTCCCTTAGGCTTTCCAAGGTGAGAAGTCATAATAACTTTTCCACCGTCACCTACAAGTTTCTTTATTGTAGGAAGTGATGCGACAAGTCTATTTTCATCTGTAATCTTTCCATCTATAAGCGGAACATTGAAATCGAAACGGCAAAGAACTCTAAGCCCTTTTACATTAATATCATCAACTGTTTTTTTATTTAAAACCATTTTTCTCTCCTCATCTACATAATTAAAAGTGAGCTCGACTATCATTATATAGTACGAGCCCACTCACTTCCAGATAAATATTAATTATTTATTAAGAAATTTTGCAAAGTACTTGATAGTCTTGCACATATTTGATGTGAATGAATTTTCATTATCATACCAAGAAACTACCTGAACTTCTGTATTTCCATCTCCTGTAGGAAGTGCCATTGTCTGTGTTGAATCAAAGAGTGAACCGTATGTCATTCCTACAATATCCTTTGAAACAATCTGATCTTCATTGTATCCAAATGAATCATTTGATACTGATTTCATCTTCTTGTTGATTTCATCAACTGTAACATTTCCTTTAACAACTGCTGTAAGAATTGTTGTAGAACCTGTAGGAACCGGAACTCTCTGTGCAGATCCTATAAGTTTACCATTAAGTGCAGGTACTACAAGACCTATAGCTTTAGCTGCACCGGTTGTGTTAGGAACAATATTTTCTGCACCTGCACGACTACGACGGAAATTACCTTTTCTCTGTGGTCCATCAAGAATCATCTGATCACCTGTATAAGCATGAATTGTAACCATGATACCTGACTGAACTTCAGCTAACTCATTAAGAGCCTTTGCCATAGGTGCAAGGCAGTTTGTTGTACATGAAGCTGCTGAAATAATATCGTCATCTGCTGTTAAAATTTCATGGTTTGTGTTATATACTATTGTCTTAAGATCATTTCCTGCTGGAGCAGAAATAACAACCTTCTTAGCACCTGCATCAATATGAGCCTGAGCTTTTTCTTTCTTTGTGTAGAATCCTGTACATTCAAGAACTACATCAATATCAAGTTTCTTCCAAGGAAGTTTGCTTGCATCAGCTTCTTTATAAATTTCAATTTCAGTTCCATCTACCGTAATTGAGTGATCGGAGAAAGAAACTGTATCAGCTTTTGCATATCTTCCTTGAGATGAATCATATTTTAAAAGATAAGCTAACATTTCTGGGCTTGTTAAATCATTGATTGCAACAATCTCAAATCCTTCAGCCTGGAACATCTGACGAAATGCCAAACGACCAATTCTACCAAAACCGTTAATCGCTACTCTTACTGCCATGACTAACCTCCTGTCATTTCATTCATATATTATAAACTTTTACTATGTAAAATCATAACTCTTTAAAATAAAAATTTCAAGCAACATAATGATAAAAAAATCACAAAATTATTTTTTTCTACTTACATATTGCAATTATTTTTCATATTTTTTAACACCGTCAACATAAGTTAAAATTAAATTCATATCATCATCAAGAACAATAAAATCCGCTGGCATTTTTTCCTTTAGCTGTCCGAACTCATTTTCTTTTCCTACTGATTTTGCAGGATTATAAGAGGCAGCCTTTACTGCTTCAAAAGGAGTTAAAAGTCCCCATTCAACAACATTTTTCACAGCATTTTTAAGTTCCAGAACTGAGCCTGCAAGATTTCCTCCATTTTTAAGTCGTGCCTGTCCATCCTTTACTATTACATCAAATTCTCCAAGCTTTGAAGTACAATTTCCCATTCCTCCTGCTCTCATGCAATCTGTAACGAAAATAATTTCATCTTTTCCTCTGCATTTCATTACAATTTTACATGAAGCAGGATGAACATGATGTCCGTCACAAATAAGCTCACTATATACATGATCATACGATAAAGCAGCACCGACCATTCCCGGCTTTCTACTATTAAGTCCACTCATTCCGTTGTATGTATGTACAAAAAAACTTGCTCCATTATCAAGACATTCCCTTGCTTCATCATAAGTTGCATCACTATGACCTATTCCTACGATAACACCTTCCTTTATTGCTTCTTTTACAAATTTTGCCGCCCCTTTTCTTTCCGGTGCGATTCCTATACGAATAGCAAGTTCATGAAGCTCATCCTTCCACTCATTAAAAACATTTATATCAGGATCTGTCATATATTTTTCATTTTGAGCACCCTTATGCTTTTCTGTAAAAAATGGTCCTTCATAAAATATTCCCTGAATTTTAGCTCCATTTTTTATTTTTGATGCTTCATAAACTGTTTTTGATACAGCTTTTAAAGTTTTTCTATCCGAAGTCAATGTTGTAGGGAAATAGGATGTAACTCCACATGAAGGTAATTTTTCGGATATTGTTAAAATCCCATTCTTATCATTATCCATAACATCATGAGAGTAAAGTCCATGAATATGTAAATCTACAAGCCCCGGTGCAATTATTTTATCTTCAAATGAAACAATTTCTGTATCTGAAGGCTTTTTATCCGTTATAGATTTAATTCTTCCATCTTCTACAGTTAAATAGCCATTTTCCAAAATCCTGTCGGAAAGAAAAATTTGTTTTGCATAATATGTTTTAAGCATTTTATTCTCCTTTATATATTTTTTATATAAATAATTTTAATAATCCTTTTTTATTCCACTTAATATGAATAAAATATGAATAAAATCATTTACTCCATTTCATATTAACTTAACATGTTATTTTTGTAAAAGATATAACAATCGGATTTTTTGAATTATTTATAAATAAACTATATTAAATATTGCTTTTTAAGTAAGTTTTAAATAAAATTTTCACAGATTGTAAAGATGTGTGAAAATTAATCTAAGTCATAATGGTGGAAAATAATAGTGGAAAATTTATCCCTATGTAATAGAGAATTTATATAATGACTACACCGGATACCAAAGAAAGTGAGACTATAATGAAAGTTAAAATTTTTAAAAATAAAGAAGAAGCATCTGTTTTTGCATTAAGCTGTTTTGCAAAAGTTTTAGAAAAAAATAGAAATGCCGTATTCGGACTTGCAACAGGTTCAACTCCTATTACTTTATATGAAAAAATTTGTGAAAGTAATTTGGATTTTACTGATGCTACTTCTATAAATCTTGATGAATATTATGGTTTATCAAATGATAACAAGCAAAGCTATCATTATTTTATGAATAAAAATCTTTTTAATAAAAAACCTTTCAAAGAATCATTTCTTCCAAATGGCGAAGATAAAAATGTAGAAAATGAAATAGCAAGCTACAACAAAATAATTGAAGAACATCCTATAGATTTGCAGATTTTAGGAATTGGTCATAATGGTCACATAGGTTTTAATGAACCTGGCTCTTCATTTACTGACAAGACAAGACTTGTCGACTTAACAGCTTCTACTATTGAAGCAAACAAAAGATTCTTTAAGAGCATTGATGAAGTCCCAAAACAAGCTTACAGCATGGGAATAGGCTCCATTTTGGGAGCTAAAGGGATTCTTCTTTTAGCTTTTGGAAAAGGGAAAGCTGAAATTATTAAAAAAACTATTCAAGGACCATATACAACAAATGTTCCTGCAACCGCCCTTCAAAAGCATAAAAACGTCATTCTTTTATTGGATGAAGATGCTGCATCTTTATTATAATCAAAGTATAATAACATTATTTTTATAAATATTTCATTTTTTAAGTATTATTATATTAATTTCAATATTTTATCCCTAAAAATATATGAAAATTTTGTATTTTCTGGTAAACTTTTAAATCTAACGCTTTAGATAATTTTTTATTTACATAGATTAATATAAAAAATTAAGGCTCAAATATATATGTAACTTATAAATTTATTTTTAGGGAGGATTTTATGAAAAATTCTAAAAAAATCACATGGCAGGCTCTGGCCTTTATGGCGTTCTCCACTGTATGGGGATTTGGAAATGTTTTAAATGGTTTCATTTATTTTAATGGAATTCAAGTTATATTTAGTTGGATTTTTATGTTTGCACTTTATTTCGTACCATATGCACTTATGGTAGGAGAACTGGGTTCAGCATTTAAAAGCCACGGCGGCGGCGTAAGTTCCTGGGTTCAGGAAACTATGGGTCCAAAGCTTGCTTATTATGCAGGTTTTACATATTGGGCTTGCCATATTACTTATATTGCATCAAAGGGTTCAGGCGGACTTAAAGCATTAAGCTGGGTAATATTTCAAGATTCCGAAACTTTTGCAAATATGAAGCCTCTTTATATTCAGCTTGCTACTTTTGCAGTATTTCTACTATTCTGCTTTATCGCATCTAGAGGTCTTTCTCCTTTAAAAGCTCTTACAGGTATTGCAGGGACTTCAATGTTTGTCATGTCTATTCTATATATAGTGATGATGTTTGCAGCACCTTATGTAAATCCATCTGCTCACTTCATATCACTTGACTTCAATGTAAAAAATTTAATTCCGCAATTTGATACTAAATATTTTATGAGTTTATCAATTTTAGTATTCGCAGTTGGTGGATGTGAAAAGATTTCTCCTTATGTAAATAAGGTTGAAAATCCTGAAAAAGGATTTCCTAAAGGTATGATTGCTCTTGCAATTATGGTTGTTGTTTGTGCTATTTTAGGAACTGTCGCAATGGGTATGATGTTCTCTCCTAAGGATATTGCAGAGCATTTCGATCACTACAATGCAAACGGTTCTTACATTGCTTTCCAAAAATTAGGTGAATATTTTGGAATGGGTAATTTCTTAATGATAATATATGCAATTTGTAATACTATAGGACAATTTGCAACATTGGTATTAAGCATTGATGCTCCTCTTAGAATGCTTCTTGATAATGAAAATTCAAGAGAATTTATTCCGAGCAGATTACTAAGAAAAAATAAATATGGTGCTTACATAAATGGTATTTGGCTTATTGTAGTTCTTGCAGGATCCATTATCTTAATTCAGTCATTCGTTCCTGGTGCAGATAAGGTTCTTACTCAGCTTACAAAACTTAATGCCGTTTGTATGACAATGCGTTACCTCTGGGTATTTGCAGCATATATCGCACTTAGAAATAGTATAAATCACAATAGATTTCCTGCAGAATATAGATTTGTAAAGAATCAGACTTTAGCAAAGTTATGCGGTATATGGTGCTTTGTTGTAACAGCAGCATGCGACATTTGGGGCATGTACGATACTGATATATTTACAATGGCTTTAAAGATTATTGCTCCTTTAGTTCTTGTTGCTCTAGGTTTAATAATGCCTGTACTTGCTAAAAAAGAACACATGGCAAAGAATGCATAAAACAAGTAATCAATTAAATAAAAAACTTTCTATCAATTAACATTGATAGAAAGTTTTTTTATTCTTTAATTCTTTAATTCTTTAATTTTATTCTTCATTCTCTGAATCGCATTATCCACGCTCTTACTTGATTTATTAAGTATCTTCCCTATACTCACATAATCATACCCTTGAATTAAAAGAGTAAATACTTCTCTTTCAAACTTGCTTAAAATTGAAATTATAGTTTCTCTTATAATTTTTTCATTTTCCTTATCAAGTAAAAGTCTTTCAGGATCTATAAATTCATCTAAAAGATAATCTGAAAGCTCGGACTTTTCATTTTCTAAAGATATTGATGAATTAAGAATTTTATTTTTATTGGAATTTGATTTATCTATTGCATTAATAAATCTTCTATTTATACATATTTTTGCAAAAGGATAAAATCTATCATTTTTAGTTTTATCGTACGATGAAATCGCACTCATAATTCCTAAAAGTCCTTCCTGCACAAGGTCTTCTTTATCTCCTCCTATAAGGAAATATGACGATGCCATTTTATAAATCAGCGGCGTATATCTTTTTAAAAGTATGTCTATAGCTTCTTTCTTATTATTTCTTGCAAGGCTTACCAAGCGTTCATCCGACTGTTCAGATAAAATCATTAAATTTACCTCTATTTTGCCTTGTTTATTCTCTGTCTTAAAATTTCATATGACAATACACCTGCAGCAACCGATGCATTTAATGATTCAATCTCTCCTCTTATAGGAATTGATGCAATCATATCGCATTCCTTTTTTACAAGAGAACTTACACCTTTTCCTTCATTTCCAATTACAAGACCGATAGGACCCGTCATATCAAGATCATACATACTCTTTCCGTCCATATCTGCACATACAAACCAAAATCCTTTTTCCTTAAGTTCATCTATCGTTCTTGAAATATTTGTAACCTTAGCAACCGGAGTATAGTTTATAGCACCGGCTGATGCTTTTGCAACAGTAAAAGTAAGTCCCGGAGAATGTCTTTTTTGAACTATAACTCCATGTGCTCCCACACAGTTTGCAGAGCGGATAACAGCTCCTATATTATGCGGGTCAACTACTTCATCCAAAATAATTAAAAATGGATCTTCTCCTTTTTCTTTCGCAATATCTAAAATTTCATCCACCGTTTTATATTCATAGGATGCTATATATGCAATAACGCCCTGATGTTTTTTATCTTCCGAGATTTCGTCAAGTCTTTCCTTTGGGACAAAATCAACTACTGTATCATTCTTCTTTGCATATCTTAATATAGTCGATAAAGAATAATCTTTCATTCCGTCCAAAATAAAAAGCCTGTCTATTGTTTTTTTTGCTTTATATGCTTCAATTATTGCATTTTTTCCTTCAATTATAGAATCTTTATCTCTCATTTTTCTCCGATTTTAAAATATTTAATCCTTCATTTACCAAAAATAAAATTCGCTCATCATCACCTTTTAAATATAGATATCCGAGCAGAGCTTCATACCCTGTAGCCTTTCTATAATCCGAAAGAGAAGCGTTTTTTGACTTTGTAGGAGAATTAGTATTTTTCCCCTTTCTATATATTTCTTGTTCTTCTTCTGTAAGCATAGGTAATATTACTTCAATGGAAATTGCTTGCGATTTTGCACAAACTATTGATGCACAATATGCATGGAGTTTTCCTGGTGGCATATTGCCCTGCCCCAAAATTATTGTACGAATAACAATTTCATATACTCCATCGCCTATAAATGCAAGTGCAAGAGGCGAAAATGTTTTTATGTCTTTCCTTTTGATACCTGATTTTTCTAAAATATTTAAATTAACACTTAACTTCTTTTCCACTTTACGCCCTCTTTGGTATCTTCGAGAATTATTCCCATATCTTTTAATGAATCTCTTATCTCATCTGCTTTTTTAAAGTCTTTATTTGTCCTTGCCTTATTCCTTTCATTAATCATCTTTTCAACATCAGAATCTAAAATTTCTTTTTTCCTATCAATTTTAATTCCTAGAATATCAGACAAAGTAGAAAGAAGTTTTTCTCCTTCTTCAATATCTTTATACAAAGAAGCATTTGTTAAACTCGTATTTAAGAAACTTACAAGTTTAAAAATTGCAGTTATTGCATCTGCCGTATTAAAGTCATCATCCATCGCATTTTCAAAATCATTTTTGATTTCGTCGTATTTTGCCTTAACTTTTGTTGTTATTGAATCTTTATTTAATTCTTCATCTTTTTTTGATAGCTTTAATTCTGTAATTCTTTCTTTTGCATTTTTAATTCTTTCTATACTATTTTTAGCAGATTCCATTAAATCCTCACTAAAATTTAAAGGATTTCTATAATGAGCAGAAAGCATAAAAAATCTTAAAATATTAAGGTCATACTTCTCCGATATTTCTCTTACAGTAAAGAAGTTTCCAAGAGATTTACTCATCTTTTTATTATTAATATTTAAAAAAGCATTATGCATCCAATAATGTGAAAAATACTTTCCTGAAACTGCTTCCGATTGTGCAATTTCATTTTCATGATGCGGAAAAATAAGGTCTTCTCCTCCTGCATGAATGTCAATAGTGTCTCCTAAATATTTTTTACTCATAACAGAACACTCTATATGCCAGCCTGGTCTTCCGTCGCACCAAGGGGATTTCCAGAATGGTTCGCCTTCCTTTTTTGGTTTCCATAAAACAAAATCCAAAGGATCCTCTTTCTGATTTTTCCCATTTACGCTCAAATCTCTATGTCCGCCTTCCAATTCCTCAATATTTTTATGAGAAAGCTTTCCATAAGACTCAAATTTTCTCGTTCTATAATATACAGTCTTATCTTCTGTAACATATGCAAATCCCTTTTTTATAAGAGCACTTATCATTTCTATCATACCATCAATTTCTTCCGTAGCTTTAGGATGGAATGTAGCTGGGAGAACATTCATACTCTTCATATCTTTAAGGCACTCATTTATATAACGTTTTGAAATTTCTTCTGCAGTAGTATTTTCTTTAATAGCCTCTTTTATAATCTTATCATCCACATCTGTAAAATTGGATACATAATTAACATCATAACCCTTATACATAAGATATCTTCTTACTGTGTCAAAAAATATCATAGGACGTGCGTTTCCGATATGAATAAAGTTATATACAGTAGGTCCGCAGACATACATTCTAACTTTATTATTTTCTATCGGAAAAAATTCTTCTTTTCTTTTGGTTGATGTATTATATATTTTTATCATTTTTATCACCTTAAAATTTTAACTTTTATATTAACTTCATTACATCTTTATAGTCAATGAATTTTTTATTATAAACTATTACCTACTTTCTTATGCTGCAACAGCAACCACCCGCTGTACTATTTGAATCATATACAGTTTTACTTGCTTCATAAAACGATTCCAAAAGGCAAACAGCTTCAGCTCTGACACCTTCTCCATTACCTACATATCCCATTTTTTCTTCCGTTGTAGCTTTTATATTTACCTGGTCTACAGAAATATTTAAAGCTTTTGAAATATTCTTTCTCATGTCTAAAATATAACCCTGCATTTTCGGTGCTTCAGCAATAATCGTAGCATCAATATTTGAAACTAAAAGTCCCTTATCCCGAATCAGCTTATAGCATTGTTTTAAAATGAGAATAGATGACATATCCTTATATTTGTCATCCTTATCCGAAAAATGATGACCAATATCTCCAAGTGCTGCAGCACCTAAGATTGCATCCGCTATCGCATGTGAAAGCACATCCGCATCAGAATGGCCTAAAAGTCCCTTTTCAAAAGGAATTTCCACTCCTCCGACTATGAGTTTTCTATTGTGAATAAGCCTGTGAATATCACATCCTTGTCCAATACGCATATATTCCTCCATTATATATAAATCTACAATTTATAACTTTAGTGTTTAAATTTATAAGAAAAATTTTTTATTTTTTTATTATATAAATATATAATCTCACTGTAACAATTCTAAATACTAAATGTACTTTGATATATTTATGCACTACGTAATATATAAAAGCTATATATAAATAAAGTATAATATATCTTTAAAAATAAAGAAACTGCTTACCCTTATATTTTTTAAATCAATTTTTTAATGATAATCCTTTTTATAACAAAAAGCACAATAGATAAAAAAAACTCAAGCATTGCTGCTTGAGAAAAGTAGCGAGAGGGGGATTTGAACCCTCGACACTGCGGGTATGAACCGCATGCTCTAGCCAGCTGAGCTATCTCGCCATATAAAATGGAACCTACAGGGCTCGAACCTGTGACCCTCTGCTTGTAAGGCAGATGCTCTCCCAGCTGAGCTAAGATTCCATATGAGTCATGAGTCGCACAAACGACGCTTTTAACTATACCAAAGCAAAAAAAAATTGTCAAGATTTTCTCGACAATCTTTTTTTTATTTTATAGTACCTATTTCAACAGACTTATACTGACTAAGTGCAGGATTATATTTTTTCCCATTATACAACACCAATACATTTTTATCCTCTTTATCATTACTTGCTCTAACTTTTTCTACAGAAAGCTTATCATACTTATCAAATGTAATAACTCTATGTTGTTTTAACGCAAATCTGTCTCTTGTATAATCGCTTACTAAAAATAGGCCGCCGAAATCTTTACCATATAAAATATCATATAGAAGTAAATCTCCTTCTCTTGTATTAACTCCCACTCTTAAATATGCATTTTTCCCTTTTTTATAATTATCATAAAACTCATCAAATGCTTTTTTATTTTCATCTATATAAGCATATTGATCAATAAAAAAGACTTTATCTTTCTTAGCATCAAAAGAAGAATATTTTTTAGTTAAATTTCTAATATCCATTTCCTTTGTAAGAGAAGTATTATAAAAATCATCTATATTTTTGATTTTTTTAATTTTTTTAACTGCTTTAACTGCTTTAACCTTACTATCCTTTTTTTTATAATCAAGCGGTTTTTTATAGTCTGAAAACCACGGCACCATCTTTTTATATAAATGATTTTTATATGGTTCTTTAGGAGACACTCCCGTATAAGCTACAACTTTGTAAAAAAGTCCCAAATAAATAACTTTACTTCCATCTTCTTTCCAATATTTAATACAATATTTAGGCCTTTCTCCGTGAACTACTCTTATTGTATCAACATAATTAAAATACAATGACATTAATAAAATAATCAGAATTACTGGTAGAAAAATTAGTATGGATTTTTTTAAATACTTTTTATTCATATAAAATTTTCCTCATCCAAAATACAAATACTTTCTATTCAATATACATACTTTCTATTCAATATACATACTTTCTATTCAATATACATACTTTCTATTCAATATAAATACCTTCTATAGAATACTATTCAATATATATTATTATATCATGAAAAATAATAAAATATAATTAATTTTTCTGCTATTATTAAGTAATTTTTTACAATAAAAAATACTGTCAGATACTAAATCTAACAGTATTTTAAACAGGGGCACAAGGACTTGAACCCTGGACATTTGGTTTTGGAGACCAACGTTCTACCAACTGAACTATACCCCTATATAAATATATACGGTAGATTGTACCGCATATAAAAAGTAAATTTAAAATATTATATTAAATATATATACTAAAATCAATAAAAATTCACGTACCTTCAAAACTTCATACAGCTTTATTTATCTTTCTATTATCTTCTTCTTCCGAGCTATCTTGATCAAGCCTTCGATCTATTAGTAATGCTCAGCTTAACGTATCACTACGCTTACACTCTCATCCTATCTACCTTGTACTCTTCAAGGGATCTTATGATCTTTCGATCGGGATATCTCATCTTGGAGGGGGCTTCACGCTTAGATGCCTTCAGCGTTTATCCCTGCCGGACTCGGCTACCCTGCTCTGCTCTTGGTAAACAGCAGGTACACCGGCGGTCCGTCCAACCCGGTCCTCTCGTACTAGGGTCAGCTCCCCTCAAATATCCTCCGCCCGCGCCGGATAGGGACCGAACTGTCTCACGACGTTCTGAACCCAGCTCGCGTACCGCTTTAATGGGCGAACAGCCCAACCCTTGGAACCTGCTACAGCCCCAGGATGCGATGAGCCGACATCGAGGTGCCAAACCACTCCGTCGATGTGAACTCTTGGGAGTGATAAGCCTGTTATCCCCAGGGTAGCTTTTATCCGTTGAGCGATGGCAATCCCACTTTATACCACCGGATCACTAAGTCCTACTTTCGTACCTGCTCCATCCGTCGATGTCGCAGTCAGCCTCCCTTCTGCCTTTGCACTCTTTAGATGGTTCCCAACCATCCTGAGGGAAACTTTGAGCGCCTCCGATACTCTTTCGGAGGCGACCGCCCCAGTCAAACTCCCCGCCTGGCAGTGTCCCTTCGCCGGATTACGGCTAAAGGTTAGAAATTCAATGTCTTAAGGGTGGTATCCCAACAGCGACTCCATACAAGCTTACGCTCATACTTCTTCGTCTCCCACCTATCCTGTACATAAGACACCGAATCCCAGTACCAAACTGGAGTAAAGCTCCATGGGGTCTTTCCGTCCTGGCGCGGGTAACCAGCATCTTCACTGGTACTTCAATTTCACCGGATGCATTGTCGAGACAGTGCTCAAATCATTACGCCTTTCGTGCGGGTCGGAACTTACCCGACAAGGAATTTCGCTACCTTAGGACCGTTATAGTTACGGCCGCCGTTTACTGGGGCTTAAATTCAAAGCTTCGCTTTCGCTAACCTCTCCTCTTAACCTTCCAGCACCGGGCAGGCGTCAGCCCATATACTTCACCTTCCGGTTTCGCATAGACCTGTGTTTTTGCTAAACAGTTGCTTGAGCCTCTCCTCTGCGGCTGCACTTTTATGCAGCACCCCTTCTCCCGAAGTTACGGGGTCATTTTGCCGAATTCCTTAACAATGCTTCTTCCGTCGGCCTTAGGATCCTCTCCTCATCTACCTGTGTCGGTTTACGGTACGGGCCGTATATAAGCTATAGCGGCTTTTCTCGGCAGCCTTTCATAGTGCTTCGCTACTTTATTTTTCGCTCCTTCTTCCCTCTTGGCTTTAGTTATGCTTTTCGACATAACCGCCTCCTTGGCTTCTACCGGTCTTTCCTCTCCCGGCTCACTACTCCTTTCTGCGTCCCCGCAAAGTTCTGTTATATACGGGTGCAGGAATCTAAACCTGCTATCCATCGACTACGTCCTTAGACCTCGCCTTAGGTCCCGACTTACCCGGGGCAGATCAGCTTTACCCCGGAATCCTTAGATATTCGGCCGAAAGGATTCTCACCTTTCTCTCGCTACTCATTCCGGCATTCTCTCTCTAAAAAACTCCACTGCTCTTTTCAGTTCAGCTTCTTCGCTCTTTCGATGCTCCTCTACCGATTATACTTTCGTACAATCCCACGGCTTCGGTGTAGTGTTTAGCCCCGGACATTTTCGGCGCAGTACCTCTCGACTAGTGAGCTGTTACGCACTCTTTTAATGCTTGGCTGCTTCTGAGCCAACATCCTAGTTGTCTTCGAGATACCACATCCTTTTCCACTTAACACTCACTTTGGGACCTTAGCCGGTGGTCTGGGCTCTTTCCCTTTTGACTACCCAACTTATCTCGTGCAGTCTGACTCCCTAAGCTATCTCTTTGGCATTCGTAGTTTGATATTCTTTGGTAAGCTTTGACGCCCCCTCGGAAATTCAGTGCTCTACCTCCAATAGACTTTTCTTAAAGGCCAGCCCTAAAGCTGTTTCGAGGAGAACCAGCTATCTCCGGGTTCGATTGGAATTTCTCCCCTATCCACACCTCATCGCCACCCTTTTCAACGGATGTGCGTGCGGTCCTCCATTGCCTTTTACGGCAACTTCAACCTGGACATGGATAGGTCACCCGGTTTCGGGTCTACTTCTTCTGACTCTTCGCCCTTTTTAGACTTGGTATCCCTTCGGATCCGAGGCTTTTTTCCTCTTATCCTTGCCAGAAAAAGTAACTCGCCGGACCGTTCTACAAAAAGTACGCGGTCGTACATCTTTATTGTACTTCCACAGCTTGTAAACACAGGGTTTCAGGTTCTCTTTCACTCCCCTCCCGGGGTCCTTTTCACCTTTCCTTCACAGTACTCTTCGCTATCGGTCACTAAGTAGTATTTAGGCTTACGGGGTGGTCCCCGCTCTTTCAATCAAGGTTTCTCGTGTCTCGATTTACTCTGGATCCTACCGCTTTGACTTGACTTTCATCTACAAGGCTTTCACTCTCTTTGGCTTGCTTTCCCAAAACAATTCGATTAGTCTTATCTTTTGCTTATGTAGTCCGAACCCCGAAGAACATGTCCTTCGGTTTGGCCTCTTCCCATTTCGCTCGCCGCTACTTTGGAAATCGATTTTTCTTTCTCTTCCTCCGGCTACTTAGATGTTTCAGTTCACCGGGTTCCCTTCATTAAACTATGGATTCATTTAATGATGACAAGGTCTTCCCTTGCCGGGTCTCCCCATTCAGATATCTCCGGATCACAGGATATTTGCTCCTCCCCGAAGCTTTTCGCAGCTTATCACGTCTTTCATCGGCTCTTAGTGCCTAGGCATCCGCCCTATGCTCTTTTTTGCTTGATCTCTTCTCTTTCGTCTTATCTTTTTCCTACTTACTTTATTTTCGTCTCTTGGATTTTAGATAAGACCGGGCTCATTTCGATATAGCGTTATCTACTCTGTTACCCTTCTATTGTTAATTTCTCGGATGTCTACAACAAGTAACTTCTTTATTTCGTTACTTATTATATTCTCTATCTTTATCTTTAGAAGATATTTCTTTCTGTATGAAGTTTTCAAGGTACGCTATTTTATTTGTCTAATGCTTTCGCATTGTATCATCTTTTTTAAAAACCGGCAGCCACCTATCCTCCCATGCCGTTACCGACATAGTACTTTCGGCCGTATACGTCTTTACCGTCGTGTTCGGGATGTTTACGGGTGTTCCCCATATACGCATCGCCACCGGTTACTTCCTTTAAGTCACCCTTCTTTTCCTTGATGACTGAACAGCAAAACAACTCCCTACTCGATTCTTTCCTTTAGAAAGGAGGTGATCCAGCCGCAGGTTCTCCTACGGCTACCTTGTTACGACTTCACCCCAGTTACCGGGCCTGCCTTCGGCAGCTCCATCCTTTCGGTTTGGCCACTGACTTCGGGCATTCCAGACTCCCATGGTGTGACGGGCGGTGTGTACAAGACCCGGGAACGTATTCACCGCAGCATGATGATCTGCGATTACTAGCGATTCCAGCTTCGTGCAGTCGAGTTGCAGACTGCAGTCCGAACTGGGACGTGCTTTATGAGATTTGCTCCGGATCGCTCCTTAGCTTCCCTCTGTTCACGCCATTGTAGCACGTGTGTAGCCCAAGTCATAAGGGGCATGATGATTTGACGTCATCCCCACCTTCCTCCGGGTTCACCCCGGCAGTCTACTTAGAGTGCCCACCTTAATGCTGGCTACTAAGTACAAGGGTTGCGCTCGTTGCGGGACTTAACCCAACATCTCACGACACGAGCTGACGACAACCATGCACCACCTGTCTCCTGTGTTCCGTAGAAAATATACATTACATATACTGTCACAGGGATGTCAAGACTTGGTAAGGTTCTTCGCGTTGCTTCGAATTAAACCACATGCTCCACCGCTTGTGCGGGTCCCCGTCAATTCCTTTGAGTTTCATTCTTGCGAACGTACTCCCCAGGTGGAACACTTATTGCGTTTGCTGCGGCACTGAAAGGCTTAGCCTCCCAACACCTAGTGTTCATCGTTTACAGCGTGGACTACCAGGGTATCTAATCCTGTTCGCTTCCCACGCTTTCGAGCCTTAGCGTCAGTTATCGTCCAGCAAGCCGCCTTCGCCACCGATGTTCTTCCTGATATCTACGTATTTCACCACTACACCAGGAATTCCGCTTGCCTCTCCGATACTCCAGCTCTACAGTTTCCAATGCAATCCTATGGTTAAGCCTTAGGTTTTCACATCAGACTTATAGTGCCGCCTACACTCCCTTTACACCCAGTAAATCCGGATAACGCTTGCTCCATACGTATTACCGCGGCTGCTGGCACGTATTTAGCCGGAGCTTCTTAGTAAGGTACCGTCATTTTCTTCCCTTCTGATAGAGCTTTACATACCGAAATACTTCTTCGCTCACGCGGCGTCGCTGCATCAGGCTTTCGCCCATTGTGCAATATTCCCCACTGCTGCCTCCCGTAGGAGTCTGGGCCGTGTCTCAGTCCCAATGTGGCCGGTCAGTCTCTCAACTCGGCTACTGATCTTCGCTTTGGTAGGCTTTTACCCCACCAACCGGCTAATCAGACGCGGGTCCATCCTATACCACCGGAGTTTTTCACACCATGTCATGCGACATTTGTGCGCTTATGCGGTATTATCAGCCGTTTCCGGCTGCTATCCCCCGGTACAGGGCAGGTTCCCCACGCGTTACTCACCCGTCCGCCACTAAGTAACTACATCTTCCGTCCGAAAACTTCCGTCGTAGCACTTCGTTCGACTTGCATGTGTTAAGCACGCCGCCAGCGTTCATCCTGAGCCAGGATCGAACTCTCGTTTTATACTTCTTTTTGAGATCTCTCTCTTTGCTCAAAACAAAGCTTGCTTTGTTTATCACATTTTACTGCTTTTGGTTTGTGTACTATCTTTTTGATAGTTCGCTTAAAATAATTCTTTTTGGAATCTTTCAAGGTTGTTTCACTGTTCAATTATCAAGTTGCGACTTTATGAAATCTTTCGACTTCTAAAAATTAATTGCACTGTTTTTTAACAGTGCAGAAAATATACTACCAAATCAGTAGTATATTGTCAATGGGTTTTTTGAAATTATTTTAAATATAAACTATATTTTATATAAATACCATATAGACACTTATTTTAAAGTTTATCTACTGCATCACTCACATTTTTAACTCCTATAAGATTTACCCCCTCAAACATATCTTTATCCAACTTGTTAAAATTCGATAATGGTAAAATCACATTATTAAATCCGAGTTTTTTAGCTTCTTTTACTCTTTTATCGACCATAGATACGGAACGCACTTCTCCCGAAAGTCCTACTTCACCAAACGCTATTGTTGACTTATCTATCGTTATATTCTTATATGAAGATGCAATAGCAAGACAAATAGGAAGATCTATAGCAGGTTCTGTTATCTTAAAACCTCCTGCAATATTTACATAAGCATCAAAATCGGAAAGCCTAAGTCCCACTCTTTTTTCCAAAACTGCCATAAGAAGATTTATTCTATTATAATCAATTCCTGTAGCTGTTCTTCTAGGCATGCCGAAAGATGTTCTCGTGACAAGTGCCTGCACTTCAAAAAGGATTGGTCTAGTCCCTTCTATCTGACATGCGACAACAGAGCCAGAAGCCTCATCATCTCGCCCTTCAAGCATAAATTCTGACGGATTTAAAACTTCTCTAAGTCCATAGCTGACCATTTCGAATACTCCAATTTCATCAGTAGATCCGAATCTATTTTTTACTCCTCTTAGAATTCTATAAGATGCATGCCTATCGCCCTCAAAATAAAGAACAGTATCAACCATGTGTTCAAGCACTCTAGGACCCGCTACAACACCTTCTTTCGTTACATGGCCTACTACAAATGTTGCTATATCCATTCCTTTTGCAATTCTCATAAGATACGATGTCGCTTCTCTTACAGACGATACGGATCCGGCTCCGGAGGATGAGTCATAAGGCACCATAGTTTGAATGGAATCTATTACAAGAATTTTCGGCTTTACTTTTTGTATAATAGTATCAATCACAGATAAATCAGTTTCACATAAAAGCAGAAGATTTTCAGTAAAATTTCCCATTCTGTCGGCTCTTAATTTAATCTGCTTTAAAGATTCTTCTCCGGAAACATATAAAATTTTTATTCCTTTTTCCGATAAAAGTTTAGATATCTGAAGAAGCAACGTCGACTTACCTATACCCGGATCTCCTCCTACGAGAACTAAAGAGCCATGTACAATACCACCGCCTAAAACTCTGTCAAATTCCTTAAAATCAGTTGTTATTCTGCTTTCTTTTGAAGAATTTATTTCCGATAAAGTATAAGCTTTTGCATCTCTACTTTTATTAATTTTTGACTTGGAAGAAGTCTTAACAGTTTCTTCCGTACAGGTATTCCACTTTCTACAAGCTTGGCATTGTCCGAACCATTTTGACGATTCAAATCCGCACTCTTCACAGAAAAAGACTGTGATATTTTTGTCTTTCGGCATTATTTCACCACTTTTACCTTTATTGGTCCTTCATTTTTAAGATCAAGTGATATTGTAAGCTTTCCACCGAGGTTAGTTTTTAAAACCGGTTCCTCTTTCCCTTGTAAAAATACTTTATATTCTTCTTCAGGTAAAAGTCCGAGCGTGACCTCAACAGAATGCTCTCCTTCTATCGTAAATTCCATTCCATTTTCATCTTCCTTAAATGAATGAACAGCCGTACCAGGTACAGACTCAAATAAAAATTTGTCATTCTTTTCAAGTCGAGTTATATCCTTAAAGGTTTTTATTTTATAGCTATCTTTGTTATATATAAAATCACTCTTTTTTGCTTTTTCATTTAATTCATAGTTTCCAAAACTGATTAAGCTATTTTCTTTAATTATAAGCTCTTTAACAACTGACATTTTTCATTCCTTTCTTTTAAGAGATGCATTATTTTTATTTTTATTTTTTATTTTGCAAAACTTTCTTTTTTGCTTTTACTATATGTTTAAAATTAATCTTATCGTTTGATATTTCAGCTCGTATACTATCGTTATTTTTAATTTTTCCTTCCAAAATTAAATCCGTAAGTTCATTTTCCATTGAATTTTGAATCTCACGTCGAAGCGGTCTTGCACCATATTTAGGATTATACGATTTATCAACAATATATTTATAAACTTCTTCTTTTATACTTAGCTTAATAGAGAAATTCTTAAATAATCTATCTTTTAATTTACCTACTAAAAGCTTTACAATTTCTTGTAAATCCTCTTTATTTAAAGTTCTAAATACAATAGTTTCGTCTATTCTATTTAAAAATTCCGGTTTAAAAATTCGCTTTACTTCATCCATAACTCCATTTTTCATTTGCTCATAATCAGCTTTTTCGGAATTATCAAATGTAAATCCTAAATGATTTGGAGAAACTATTGCATTTGCTCCGGCATTCGATGTCATTATTATAATAGTATTCTTAAAATCAATTTTTCTTCCTTTAGAATCCGTAATATGTCCGTCATCAAGTACCTGAAGGAGGATATTAAATACGTCTTTATGTGCTTTTTCAATCTCATCAAAAAGAACTACAGAATAAGGCTTCCTTCTAATCTTTTCGGCGAGCTGTCCACCTTCTTCATATCCAACATAACCTGGAGCGGAGCCTATAATTTTAGATACACTATATTTTTCCATATATTCAGACATATCAACTCTTATCAAAGCTTCTTCATCTCCGAATACTGCCTGTGCAAGAGCCTTAGTAACTTCAGTCTTTCCTACACCTGTAGGTCCTAAAAATAGAAATGAGCCTATAGGTCTTCCCGGTACTTTAAGTCCAACTCTTCCTCTTCTTACAGCTTTTGCTACAGCACTTACAGCTTCATCCTGTCCTATTACTCTCTTATGCAAAACCTTTTCAAGATCTAAAAGTCTGCTTTTTTCACTTTGTGTTAATTTTGTGACTGGGATTTTTGTCCATTCCGAAACGACTTCCGCTATATCATCAATCTTTAAGGCTGCTCTTGCTCCAGTCTTCTTCCTATTTTCCTTTGCTTCAAGTTTTTCAAGCTCTTTTTTCTTCTTCTTATTATCTTCTCTATACTTTGCTGCACCTATATAATCTCCCGCAATTATAAGATCCGATAAATGATCATCATAGTCTTTAAGTTCTTCTTTAAGCTCATCTATTCTCGGAGAAATTATAGAATACTTAAGTCTTAATCTTGCAGCAGCTTCATCTATAAGATCAATCGCTTTATCAGGCAAAAATCTGTCATTTACATATCTTATGGAAAGCTCTACTGCAGCTTTTATTACATCATCCGAAATACTTACTTTGTGATGATCCTCGTATAAATATTTGATTCCTTTCAAAATCTCTATACATTCATCTTTTGAAGGTTCACTAACCATAATCGGCTGAAATCTTCTTTCAAGAGCTGAATCCTTTTCGATTCTCTTTCTATATTCATTAATGGTTGTAGCACCTATAACATTAAGTTCACCTCGCGAAAGAGCAGGTTTCATTATATTGGATGCATCAAGAGCACCTTCCGCTCCTCCTGCTCCGATAATAGTATGAAGTTCATCTATAAATAAAATTATATTTTTTTCTCTTATGATTTCATTTAAAACATTTTTTATTCTCTCTTCAAATTCACCTCTATATTTGGTTCCTGCAACCATTCCTGATAAATCAAGAGATATTATTTTCATTCCCTTTAAATTCTCTGGAACATTTCCCTTAGCAAATCTTATAGCAAGCCCTTCAACAATAGCAGTTTTCCCGACTCCAGGTTCTCCTATAAGGCACGGATTATTCTTAGTACGTCTACTTAAAACCTGAATAACTCTTTCAATTTCAGTATCTCTTCCTATAACAGGATCCAATTTATCTTCTTCTGCCATTTTAGTTAAATTTCTTGAGAATTTGGAAAGAATGGATTCTTTATCATTTCCTTGCGACATTTCATTAAAGCTTTTAGCTAAAGCTCTGCTATATTGTTCTCCTTTATCGCCCATAGACTGAATAATAATACGTGTCAAATTCTGAAAAAGTCTTTCTTCATTTACTCCGAATGAATGTAAAATTCTAAGAGCTGCACAATCTCTCATTTGAAACATTGCTATAAGAAGATGTTCAGTTCCTATTTCTTTTGATTCACTAAGAGTAGCCTGCTCTCTTGCGAGAATTGTAAGCCTGTCCATTTTAGGAGTAAATCCTCTTTTTTCTTTTACAGGAATATTGTCATTTGTTCTTTGTATGCTCTTTATAAGTTCCAATATCTCTTTTGCTGTAATAGATTCTTCATTAAGAACTTCATATGCAATAGATTCTTTAGCACACATAAACCCATATAATAAATGTTCCGTTCCCACATAATCATGTGAAAGCTCTACAGAAATTTTTTTTGCTTTTTTTAACGCTTTATCAGCTTGTAATGAGTATTTCATTTATACATCCTTTTTTTATAAATCATTTAAATCCATAAAATCTATATTTTTATTATCTCTAGTATGTTTATCTTTTCTCTTGTTGTCTTCCTTTATTATTTCTTCTCTTCGTCCTATTTTCCCCTTTAAAGCACGAGATTCATTAGCTTTTTCTTCAGTCTGTACTACTTTTTGTAATGTTTTTTCAAGTCTTAATTCTTCAGATTCATCTTCCTTTTTATATTCACCCTCCTTAGGTTCTTCTTTTTGCTTAATCTCCTCTCTAAATGCTTCTTCATTTTTAGGTTTTATTTCTTTCCTAAATGCTTCTTCATTCTTAGGTTTTATCTCTTTCCTAAATGCTTCTTCTCTTTTAGGTTTTATCTCTTCCCTAAATGCTTCTTCATTTTTAGGTTTAATGTCATTCTGAATTTCTTTAGCCTCTGATTTGTCATTTTCAGCCTGTACTTCTTCTTTCTGTAATTTAATTTCAGAGATTGGTCCTTCATCAACTTGAGCATTTCCGGATATCGGTCCCTTATCAACCTTGATGCTTCCGGACATCGGTCCATCGTCAACTATAATACTTCCGGACATTGGCCCCTTATCAGCCTGAATATTTTCAGACATTACGTCGTCTTTCTTTATTGTTTTAGTTTCTGATAAATCCCCCGGTTCTTCATATTCCGGTGTATTTACATTATAATCCTTTTGTTTTTCATTTTTTAAGTTATTAAACTCTAAGTCCTCATGCCCTCTTTTTAAACCCAGCATATTAAACTGTCTTCTAATTTCCAATTCCTCTAAATTAGTACTATTTACTACATGAGACCTACGCTCCTTTGAAATTTTAGAAGATTTATTATCGACATCGCTTGATACTTCTCTAATTAAGGACTCACTGATTCCGTCAATATCATCATCCTCTTTTTCTTCCCTTAAAAGAGAATGTTCTTTTAATAAAGAATGATTTCTTTTTTTATCTAAACTATTACTCTTTTTTACTTCTCTTTCACTTTTTTTCTTTTCTAAGCTTTTACTCAATAAATCAATAGTTTCATCTGAAGAGTTATTATCAAATATCTCATCGTCCTTATCTTTTTTCCTATTTTTAAGCATAAGTCTTATAGTATTTACAAAGATAAGTAATAGCACTACAAAAATAACCGACAAAAATATTAAAAAATGTTTAGGATTATTAGGTATGTTTAAAATAAAGTTTTTAATTTTTTTTAAGCTGAATTCTCCATCTTTCTTTTTATGATTTAAGACCTTATCTTTACCTAAAGATTGTAATATCTTTTCACTTATCTTTTTAAATTCTCCATTTTTCCCTTTAAGTTCATACCAGCAAGCATCTTTATCTTTTGAAGTAATTCCATAAGCAAAAATTCTTTTTTTACCCTTATCTTTATAAATGTAAACCGGATAGCTTTTATTATTATACTCTTTATTTTCAAAATTAAGATAAGGAGACGGAATATCACTTGGAATCATAACCATTAAGTAATTGTCCAACGTCCCGAGAAGTTTCATTTCTTTTACTTCTCCACTATCTTTATCATAAATAAAAAGTTTCCCTTGATCATCCTTTGTATTTTTCTCTTTTAAAAGTAAAAGAGTAACATTTCCATTAGATAAAGCTTTCTTATTTAATCCGTCTATATTTTCCGATTTAATAGAAAATCCCTTAGGAGCTATATTATCTTTTATATTTTCAGAAATTACATAATTTTTCCCATCAATATAAAATACTCCATTCTTTAATTTTTTATTGGCAGAACCATCTGTTTTATCTATATCTTTATCTTTATTTTGTTTAGTTTTGCTCTTCTCTTTATTTTTTCTATTTGAATCATTTGATGTCGCACTACTCGGAAGTACTTTTAATTTAACTGAACTTTTTTCATTCTGAGCACCAGCAGCCAATATATCGGCAGTACCCGACCCTTTACATATAAAAGTAATAGTAGTTCTATTTCCTGTAAATGTAATCAATCCATTATTTACAGTATTCGGAGCACTACACGATTTAAAGCTTAAAGGTTCCGAATAGCTTACTCTAATCTTATCTCCTCCCTGAGTTCCTGTAATAGTAACAGTAACTTCTTCTCCATCTTTAGGTGAAGTGTTTGATATTGCAATATTAGTTCGGCCTATAGCATTTGCTTTGCATGTCAAAAAAGTAATCACTAAAACAAGTGAAACTACAACGGATTTCAAAAATTTATTTATTCTGTTTTTCATAATTCTCTCCATAAAATATTTACTTTTCTCATTATAAAACTTAATGTTAAAGTTTTCTACATAAGAAATATTCTTTTCATTTTTTATTTTAAAAAAATTTATTGGGAAAATAAATAAAAATAAGACTATGGAATTTAATCCATAGTCTTATTGTAACCTATTAAGTCGAAATTGTCTTTATAGGAATATGTATTTTAATACAAATAGTATTGCAAGAACATACATAAGTGGTGTAATTTTCTTTTTTTCATCAGTCATAAGATTTCCTAAAACATTAATTATAACATATGAAATTACTCCAATTGAAATTCCTTCAGCAATGCTATACATAAGAGGCATACACACGATAGTAAGATATGCAGGTACTGATTCTCTTAAATCGTTAAAATCAATATCAAGCATTGCGGAAACCATTAAGAATCCTACATACAAAAGTGCCGGAGCTGTTGCAAATCCCGGAATGGAGATAAATATAGGTGAAAATAAAACTGCAAGAAGAAACATGAGTCCCGTAACAACAGACGCAAGACCGGTTCTCGCTCCCGCTCCTACTCCTGCTGAACTTTCAACAAATGTTGTCGTCGTAGATGTTCCTAAAACAGCACCTGCACAAGTTGCAACCGCATCAGCAAGAAGAGCTTCTTTTACTTTAGGAAGACATCCTTTTTCATCAAGCATTCCCGATTTGTTTGAAACTCCAATTAAAGTACCTACAGTATCAAACATATCTACGAATAAGAATGAAAAACATACTACTATGAAATTTACCAATCCTACATTTTTAAAATCCAAATTGAAACACTGTCCGAAGGTTTCTGAAATTTTAGAAAAATTTGTGAAATGCATAGAAGGATATAATGAATAATATCCGTGCTTTACATCAGGTATATAAATATTTAACGCTTGCATAATCATGCCGAGTACCCAAGTAAATATAATACCCGAAAGAATAGCTGAATGAACATTCTTCATTACAAGAATTATTGTAAATAACAGGCCTACAAGTGTAAGAAGTGCACATATACCAGTTGTATTGAAATCTTTCATAAAATCTACACCTGCGACAAGTGTAGCATCACTTTTAACTACAAGATGTGAACTTTGAAGCCCTATAAAAGCTACAAAAAGTCCTATTCCTGCTCCTACTCCTTTTTTTAAAGTTATAGGTATCGCATTGAATATAGCTTCTCTTACTTTTGTAAGTGAAAGTATAATAAATATTACACCCTCTACAAAAACTGCAAATAACGCAACTTTCCATGAATAACCCATTTTACCGCAGACTGTAAATGCAAAATAAGCATTAAGTCCAAGTCCCGGTGCTAAAGCGAATGGATAATTTGCCATAAAAGCCATACAAAGAGTTCCTATGAATGAAGCCAGACAAGTTGCTATAAGAACGGCTTCTTTATCCATTCCGGATGCAGATAAAATACTCGGATTTACCGCAAGTATATACGCCATTGTCATAAATGTCGTAATACCTCCGATAACTTCCGTCTTTACATTAGTACCATTTTCATTTAGCTTAAAAAAATCTTTTAGCATGACCCTCCCTCTAACAAAAAATAATCAATATTTTTTGTTCCCTTGATACTTTTTTAATTTTTATCTAAAGCTCGAAAGCTTTTCTTTTCTATATTAAGTTTTTGTTTTAGTGATAAAAACTTATTTTTTATCGTTTTTATCTTTTTTTTCTTCTTTTTTTGTAACGGCATCTTCCGGTTTTTCAATCATGGACACTGCCGCTTTTTGCATAGGAATTCTACAATTTTTATTATTGCCGAATTCAACAATAACGGTATCATCCTGAATGTCTATTATAACTCCATAAAACCCGCTTGTAGTAAGAATTGTATCTCCTACTTCCATGGCATTAAGCATTTCTCTTTTCTTATGTTCAGCCTTTTTTTGAGGTCTTATCATGAAGAAATACATAAAGCCTCCGAGAAGCAATATCCACACAATCATAATATAACTTTGATTTGTGGCTGTCGCTACAGATAATATTCCCATTCTCTTTCCTTTCTTTTTACAAAAACAACATCTGCGAAACCATTTTAACCAATCACATTTTTTTATGCAATAATTTTATGCATTTTTTTGTATACAATTTTTACATAGGATGTTTTTCTCCATATTCCATATCTGATATAAAATCATTTTTAAATTTTTTATAATTTTCCTTCTCAATAGCATATCTTATTTCTTCCATAAGCCTATTATAAAAGCAAAGATTATGTATAACCAAAAGTCTCATACCGAGAATTTCTTTTGCTTTTATAAGATGGTGGATATATGCTCTTGAATAGTATGTACAAGCTTCACAAGGACAATCTTCTTCTAAAGGTCTTAAATCAAGTTCAAACCTTTTATTATTTAAATTAAGTCGACCATACCTTGTATAAGCATGTCCATGTCTTCCATTTCTACTAGGATATACACAGTCAAAAAAATCAACTCCTCTTTCAACAGACTCCAAAATATCACGTGGAGTTCCAACTCCCATAAGATATGTCGGTTTATCTTTAGGTAAATTTGGCGTTATATACTCTACTGCTTCATACATTGCTTCATTAGGCTCTCCTACTGCAAGTCCGCCGATTGCATATCCGTCTAAATCAAGTTCTGAAATTCTCTTTGCATGATCAATCCTTATATCTTTAAAAATAGCTCCCTGATTTATTCCAAAAAGCATCTGCTTTTTATTTATAGTATCTTCGATTGAATTAAGTTCATTCATCTTCTTAATACAGCGAACAAGCCATCTTGTAGTTCTTTGTACAGAATTTTCAACATAGCTTCTTTCTGCAAGAGAGCTCGGACATTCATCAAATGCCATAGCAATTGTGGATCCTAAATTAGACTGTATTGTCATACTTTCCTCAGGTCCCATGAATATTTTCCTACCATCAACATGTGATTTGAATGTTACTCCTTCTTCCTTTATATTTCTAAGACTTGCAAGAGAAAATACTTGAAATCCACCGGAATCTGTAAGAATTGGTCTATCCCAATTCATCATTTTATGAAGTCCTCCAAGCTTTTTTATCATAGCATCACCGGTTCTTACATGAAGATGATAAGTATTTGATAAAGAAACTTGAGTCTTAATTTTCTTTAAATCTACAGTTGAAACTCCTCCCTTGATTGCCGCTGCAGTAGCTACATTCATAAATAAAGGAGTTTCAACAGTTCCATGAACAGTTTTAAATTCAGCTCTTTTTGCCATTCCGTCCATTTTTAAAATTTTATAAGTTGCTTTTTCCATTTAAATCTCCATTTTGATTAAAAATATTTGCTTTTAAGATAAATGAAATTAGTTTTTCCTAAAAGCTTAGCAATTACTTGTCTTATTAAACTTTATAATAATATTTTAAAATACTCTAAGAGTAAATCTTTTTAATATTTTCCATATTAGATGACATATTTAAAAGAAGCATATCTATTATAGTCATAGATACCATAGCTTCAACAACAACCGAAACTCTTGGAACTATACATACATCATGCCTTCCCTTTATTTCTATATCCTTTTCTTCTTTTAAAGAGCTTACTGTATGCTGCATTTTCCCAATTGAAGGCGTAGGCTTTACGATTGCTCGTAAAATTAAATCATCTCCGTCCGTTATACCTCCTAATATTCCACCTGCATGGTTCGTTTTCTTTTTTACTTTATTATCCTTTACATAAAATTCGTCATTATATTGACTTCCTTTCATCGTTGCTGATAAAAATCCGTCTCCTATTTCAACTCCTTTTACTCCGCCTATTGACATACACTCTTTTGAAAGAGCGGCATCAATTTTATCAAATACAGGCTCTCCCAGTCCTGTAGGGAGATTCTTTACGATGCATTCGACTACACCTCCAATAGAATCCTTTTCTTTTTTTATATTTTCTAAAAGAGAATTTACGTCCTTAAGTTTATTTTTGTCAGGGAAAAACAAAGGATTATTAAGCCTTTCTGAAATGTCTATATTCTCTGCTGCAACAGTGCCTATTGATTTTGTGTACGAAATTACTTCGATTCCTAATTCTTTTAAAATCATCTTAGCAACAGCACCTGAAAATACTCTTGCTACTGTTTCTCGTCCCGAAGCTCTTCCGCCTCCTCTATAATCTCTTATATGATATTTCTCATCATAAGTAAAATCGGCATGAGACGGCCTATATATATCTTTTATATCTTCATAATCCTTTGAATTTTGATTTTCGTTAAAAATCACGACAGAGATTGGTGTTCCTAAAGTATATCCGTTAAATATACCGGATAACACTTTAAAAGAATCTTCTTCTATTCTTCCTGTTGAGAAAAATGCTGATGGACGCCTTCTTTTTAAATAACTTTTAATATAATCATAATCAAATAAAAGTCCCGCAGGGCAACCATCTATAACGCACCCTACTCCTTCACCATGTGACTCTCCGAATGTTGTAACCTTAAATAAAGTTCCTATAGTAGAACTCATATTTACCTCCTAAGCATTTTTTTCCATTCTCCTCATAACATCTCCTATTTCCGGCATAATAGAAAGCTTTACTTTTATTTTTTCCTTTGCATGCGGTGCCGACGGCATACTTTCTCCATGCATACCAATAATTTCAAGCACTTTAGCTTCTATATTTTGTCCGTCAGGCTTCATAATTTCTATTGTTTCGCCTACTGAAAACTTATTTTTCTGAGTCATATCGAAGTATGTACCGTCATTTTCTCTTGCAATTCCTATATAAATTCCGCCATTTATATATGTATTATTGTCATAAATCTGGTCTTTGTTTGTTGTCTTGCCAAAGAAAAATCCAGTTGAAAATGGTCTATATGTAGTAGATTTTATTTCATCCCAATAGTGATTTATATTTTTTCTATAAAGCTCTGGCGATTTAAGATAATCATCTATTGCATTTCTATACGCTCTTACAACAGTTGCAACATAAAGTGCAGTCTTCATTCTTCCTTCAATTTTGAAACTGAAAATTCCAGAATCTACAAGTTTATCTATATGATCAATCATACATAAATCTTTTGAATTCATTATGTATGTTCCTCTTTCATTTTCATATACCGGGAAATATTCTCCTGGTCTTTTTTCCTCAACAAGAGAATATTTCCATCTACAAGGATGAGTACATTCTCCTCTATTGGCATCTTTCCCTACAAGGCAGGATGACAAAAGACACCTTCCTGAATATGACATACACATTGCTCCGTGGACAAATGTTTCTATTTCAATATCAGGCACCTTCTCATGAAGCTGCTTTATTTCATAAAGTGAAAGCTCTCTTGCTGTAACAATTCGTGCTGCTCCTTGCATTTTCCAAAATTTTGCAGTTTCATAGTTAGTATTGTTTGCCTGTGTACTTATATGTATGTCAATAGAAGGGCAATTTTCCTTTGCAAGCAAAAACATTCCCGGATCCGCTACAATTATCCCGTCAGGCTTTAATTCATTCAATTCTTTAAAATATTTTTTAGCTCCTACCATATCATAGTTATGTGCCAAAATATTTGCAGTAACATAGACTTTTACGCCTCTTTCGTGAGCATACTTTATGCCTTCATCCATCTCTTCATTGGAAAAATTATCGGCTTTTGCACGAAGCCCGAATGCTTCTCCTCCTATATAGACGGCATTTGCTCCATATCGTACAGCGACTTTTAATATTTTAAGCGATTTTGCCGGTGCCAAAAGTTCAGGTTTATTCATATATTATTCCTACCAAATATCTTTTTTAATTATTATCTTCGTATCTTTTTAATTTTTTCCTTTTTTAAGTCTTCCAATTTCTTATTATTTTTTCACAGCCAAAATAATACCGTCTCCTAGCGGAACGGTTGAAGTCACAAAATCATTATCTTTTGAAATTACTTCCAAAAATTCTCGCATCCTTTTATGTATTGTCCTATTTCTTCTCTTTATAGAAAAAGTGGATTCTATCACCGTCATATCCTGTAAGATGTTATCGGCTATAAGAACGTTTCCCGATTTCATTCTCTTTTTTATATCGGGAAGGATTGATATATAATGTCCCTTTGAGGAATCCAAAAATATCATATCAAAATATTCATTAAATTCCTGTATTTTAATAAGTGCATCGCCTTCTATTAAATTGACTTTTTCTTCATAAGGGGAATTTTTTATATTTATTTTTGCTTCTTTTATCCTCTGATTTGAATTTTCAACGGTAAAAATTTTTGTATCTTTATCCGAATATTCAGCAAAAAACAGTGCGGAAAATCCAACCCCCGCACCAAGTTCAAGAATTTTCTTAGGCTTATGTACTCTTAAGAACCATCTAAAAAAATGTTGAACTGATTTTCTTATAATAGGGACTTTTTCTTTTAACGCACTGTTTTCAATTTCACTTAACCAATCCGGAAGAGAAGGCTGTAATAAATTTAAGTATAAATCCAGTCTTTCATCTTTATTCATACTATACTTCCATAATCATAGGTAAAATCATAGGTTTCCTTGCAGTCTTTCTCCACACATAATCGAAAAGATCTGTTCTTATTTCATTTTTCATTTTAGACCAATCCGTAATATGCTTTTTCTCTATTCTCTCTATTGTTTTATTAACAACATTTTTTGCTTCAATCATCATATCTTCAGAGTCTTTTACATAAACAAATCCTCTTGACACAATTTCCGGAGCAGTAATTATATTGCTGTCAGAATCGACTACAAGTCCTACTATAATAATTCCATCTTCAGAAAGCTTTTGCCTGTCATTTAACACTATAGTGCCGACGTCACCTACACCATATCCGTCAACCATAACAAATCCGGTATGAACTTTCCCCTTTATCTTTACTCTCTGCTTCTTATCAAATTCCATAATATCACCGGATTCAACAATCAAAATATTATCATCATCATATCCGAGTGATTTTACAACTTCCGCCTGTGCTCTTAAATGCTTATATTCTCCATGTACAGGAATCGCATACTTTGGCTTAACCAATGAATAAATAAGTTTTATTTCTTCCTGACACGCATGTCCGGATACATGCACATCCTGAAATATAACCTTTGCACCTTTCTTAAAAAGTCCATTTATAACTTTACTTACAGCCTTTTCATTTCCCGGAATAGGATGTGATGAAAAGATAATCGTATCATTAGGTTTAATCTGAACTTTCTTATGCATACCATTTGACATACGAGAAAGTGCCGCCATGGATTCTCCTTGAGAACCCGTCGTTATAATTACAGTCTTTTCATCCGGATAATTTTTAAGTTCGTCTACATTTATAAGCGTATCTTCAGGAACTTTTATATATCCTAGCTCTATAGCTGTAGAAATGATATTTACCATACTTCTTCCCTCTACAACTACTTTTCTTCCAAATTTATTTGCAGAATTTATAATCTGCTGAACTCTGTCTACATTTGAAGCAAAAGTTGCAATTATAATTCTTGTATTCATATTTTCAAAAAATAAATCATCAAAGATTTTACCGATTGTCTTTTCTGAAGGTGTAAATCCCGGTCTTTCTGCATTCGTGCTATCGCACATAACTGCAAGAACTCCTTTTTTCCCTAGCTCTGCAAAACGCTGTAAGTCAATTGCATCTCCATAAACAGGCGTATAATCAATTTTAAAATCTCCCGTATGGATAATAGTTCCCACAGGTGAATGAATTGCAATAGCCGCTGCATCCTGAATAGAATGATTTGTTCTTATAAATTCTATTCTAAAATCGCCTATATTTATATTACTTCCGTACTTTACAACTTTCTTTCTTACTTTTCTATCAAGATTATGCTCTTTTAATTTGTTATCAATAATGCCCATAGCAAGTCTTGTAGCATAAATTGGTGCATTAACTTTCTTTAATACATATGGAAGTGCTCCTATATGATCTTCATGTCCATGTGTTATAAAAAATCCTTTAAATTTATCAGCATTTTCTTCAAGAAATGTAACATCTGGGATAACAAGATCAACACCTAACATGTCATCTTCCGGGAAAGCAAGTCCGCAATCCACAACAATAATGCTATCACCATAACAAAAAGCGGTCATATTCATTCCTATTTGTTCAAGACCGCCTAACGGGATAACCCTCAACTTATCATTTTCAGTTTTTTTCAAATTATTTATCCTCCTATATGACGAAACTTATTCAAAGTCAACATCATCAATAAGCTCTTCAAAAATAGAAAGAACGGAGTCAAATTCCTTCTCGTCGGATACTATTTCAAATATCATATCGGAATCGTTTCTTTCCACTTCCTTTAAGATATATGCCATCGAGTCCTCTTCTTTCTCTTCTGATGCCAATATATAATGATTTTCATTTAAAGTAGTTTCATCTACTACATAAAGTTCTATTTTCTTACCGTCTTCATCGATAAATTCAATTTTATTCATAATTAATTCTCATTCTGATTTAAATAACTTCTAAGAATTACAGCAGCTGCAACAGAATCAACAATTTCCATTTGTTTACTTTTATCTATTTTATATTCCTTCATAATGTCATAAGCTTCCACTGTAGTAAGCCTTTCGTCATATAATATTATAGGAATATCAATTCTTTGACTTAAGCTTTCTTTAAAAATTTCTGTTTCCTTACATCTTTTTCCTTTTGAGCCATTCATATTATAAGGAAATCCCAATACTATTTTCTCAATTTCATAAGTTGACAATATCTTTTCAATTTCTGCAAATGTTTTTCTAAACTTTGTAGGCTTTTCCCTTCTTATTACAGGAAAAAGCGATATTGTAACATGAAGCTCGTCTGTTATTGCAACACCTACCGTTTTACTTCCAAAATCAAGAGCTAAAAGTCTTTTATTTTTCATTATTTTTTCCATGAATGATTTTCTACATAGGAATTAAGCATTTCCTCAACAAGCTCATCTCTTTCGACCTTCATAATCATAGACCTTGCATTTTTATGACTTGTTATAAATGTAGGATCACCTGACATAATATATCCAACAATCTGATTAATAGGATTATATCCTTTTTCGCTTAATGCTTCATATACTCTTTCAAGTATTTCATCTACTCCTACACTTTCGCCTTTGTCTACTTTGAAAAATTGTGTATTTTCTAAATCACTCATAACTGCCCCCAATAGTTAAACTTATATATAGTTCTATTCTATGTTGATTTTGAGATTTCTGTCAAGAACTATAAGTTCATCATTTAAAAGTTCTATAGCTTTTCCCGATACGATCCTATCTTTTAAATCCTCTTTAGAATCAACTATAACCCTTACATAAGTTTTTGTAAAACCTGTCCAATAAAACTTTTTATTTATAAATTCTTTGCATTCAATAAGCACTTCAACTTCTGTTCCTATCAATTTCTCTCTATATTCCCTTCCATTTTTCTTTGCTAATGAAAGTAATATATGACTTCGTCTTGTTTTTTCATCATTTGTAACCTGATTAGGCATAGTATAAGCTCCGGTTCCTCTTCTTTTAGAAAACTTAAAGACATGCATTTCATAAAAGTTAATATCCTTATAAAATTCATAAGACTCCATAAAATCTTCTTCCGTTTCTCCTGGAAATCCTACTATAACGTCGGTTGTAAGTGCAGGGTCTTTAAAATATTTTCTAAGAAGTATGCATCCTTCTCTAAATTCTTCTTTTGTATATTTACGATTCATCCTTTTTAGAATCTTATTGCATCCACTCTGAAGAGATAAATGAAAATGCGGGCAAAACTTTTTGATTTTTGAAACTCTTCTTGCAAAATCCTCAGTTATAATACGAGGTTCAATAGAACCTAATCTTATTCTTTCTATTCCACTAACTTCACTTATACTTTCTATAACGTCAATAAGTCCAAAATCCTCATTTTCGCCGAAAGCGGATAAATGAATACCTGTAAGCACTACTTCTTTATATCCATTTTTTGCGAATTTTTTTACTTCTTCTTTTATTGATGCTATATCTCTGAAACGATTTCTTCCTCTTGCATATGGAATAAGGCAGTATGTACAAAATTCATTGCATCCGTCCTGAATCTTTACAAATGCTCTAGTATTTTTTCCCGTACTATTTACTCGAAGTGCTTCATAAGAGATTTTTCCCTTATTTACATCCATTATGGACTCTTCTCGCTCCTGACCTTTTATATATTCATGAATTTTATTTACAAGCTGATCCTTTTTATTATTTCCGATAAGAATATCTATGTAATTATCTTTTCTTAATTTATCCGCTGCAGTTTGAACATAGCACCCTGCTGCAACTACTATTGCATCCGGATTTTCTTTTTTCGCACGGTGAAGTGTCTGCCTTGATTTTTGATCCGCTACTGAAGTAACTGTACATGTATTTACCACATATACATCCGCTTTATCGTGAAAATCAACTATTTCATATCCGTCTTCTCTTAAAAGCTCTTTCATAGCTTCAGTTTCATATGCATTGACTTTACAGCCTAAATTGTGAAGTGCCGCCTTTTTACTCATTTTATTCCTTTCAAATGAATTGACTTTTTAATATACATAGACTAATATCAAAGCGTAATAATGACAATTTATTAGGAGGTTTGTTATGAAAACAGTTAAAGTATTGTTAAATACCGTAGATAAGGTAAAAGCTTTTGTTAATACCGTAAATACACTTGATTCCGACTTTGATTTGGTATCCGGAAGATACGTTGTAGACGCTAAATCTATCATGGGAATTTTTAGTCTCGATCTTTCATCTCCGCTTACACTAAACATCCATTCCGATGAAAATGCAGACGAAATAATAAAGAAACTTGATTCTTTCGTTATTAAATAATAGTAATGTTATTAAATACTAGTAATAAAAGAATCAAAATAATAAAACATATTTAATATTTTGTACTAAAATCAAGTTATTATTCGTATTAATATGATATTTAAATGTATGATAAATTTTTATAGAGATAAATGATGCTTACATCATTTATCTTATTTTTTAACATATCACTTTTCTTAATTTTAACCTATCACTTCTCTTAAGCACTTTAACTATTTTAGCTTACTATTATATCTATATATTTTATATTATATTTACTATATATTATGACTATCTTTCCGGTTTTACAATTATAGTCTCTGTCGTTTCTATCGCTTTATCTACTATTTCATCAATTGTATCTTTTAATTTTTCTTCCGATTTTTTAATTATAGAAAGCTTAGGCTTTGTCTCCGGATGCTTTGCAACAAATATTGTACAGCAGTCTTCATATGGAAGAATCGACGTTTCATACGTTCCAATTTGAAGTGCTCTTTCTATAATTTCCTGCTTATCAAATCCTACAAGAGGTCTATATACAGGATATTTACAGATTTCATTTGTTACATACATAGAATGCATAGTCTGTGATGCAACTTGTCCTATACTTTCTCCTGTAACAAGTCCAAGTGATTCATCCTCATCTGCAAAATGCTCTGCAATCTTCATCATGTATCGTCTCATTATAATTGTAAGCTGATCATGAGGACATTTTTCATAAATTTCAAGCTGCGTGTCCGTAAAATTTACAATATGAAGCTTTATAGGCCCAGCATATTGTGATACTATTCTGCATAAATCGATAACTTTATTTTTTGCACGCTCCGATGTATAAGGCGGTGCATGAAAATAAGTTGCATTGATTGTAACGCCCCTCTTTGCAACCATATAACCTGCAACAGGACTATCAATTCCTCCTGAAAGTAAAAGTTCTGCAGATCCATTAGTTCCTACCGGCATTCCTCCAAGTCCTTTTATGCTTTCATAATAGTAACTTACTACATCTCTTATCTCTATATGAAGCATAACTTCGGGATTATGAACATCTACTTTTGCATCTTTTAAAGCGTCTAAAATTCTACCTCCAAGCTCAACATTTATTTCCATTGAATTCATCGGATATTTTTTGTCAGCTCTCTTTGCATTAACTTTAAATGTAAAGCTCTTACCATCATAAGATTCCTTTAAAAATGAAATTATTTCTTCTGATAAAATATCAAAATTTCTTTCATTTGTAATATGTGCAGGGCATATTTCAACAATACCAAACACTCTCTTAAGTGCAGCGATTGTCTTTTCATAGTCATATTCCTCAGATTTTACATATATATATATTCTTCCCTGTTCTCTTTCAACAGAGAATTCTCCATCAATATATTCTAAAGAATGCTTTATATTTCTAACTAAAGCTTCTTCAAATATATGTCTATTTTTACCCTTAATTCCGATTTCTCCATATTTAATTAAAAACGCTTGATACATGCTTTTATTCCCGCCCTTTTTAATAATATTTTTACTATATAACCTTTATTTTCTTATAAATTTTCTAAGTAAAGGAAGAAGCTCTTTTAACTTATCAATCGTATAATCTACTTCTTCATTTGTATTAAATATACTGAAACTGAATCTTATAGTCTGATCCAGTTTATCTCCTCTAAGTCCTATCGCATAAAGAGTATTGCTTTTTGATGGATGATTTGATGAACAAGCACTCCCCGAAGATACATATATTCCTTTATCTTCAAGTGCATGAAGAAGCACCTCCGCTCTTACTTTGTCAAATGTAACGGACACGATATGAGGAGCTGATTCTTCGTCATATTTTCCATTAATGTGAGTACCATCAAGCTGTAATACTTTATCTATAAATCTTTTCTTTAAGCTGAATAATTTTTCTCTATCTTTTATTAGATTTTTATCATAATATGATGCAGCAACAGAAAGTCCTGCAATAGCTGGCACATTTTCCGTTCCCGATCTCATGCCCTTTTCCTGCCCGCCTCCGAAAATGAGCGGCATAATATTTACTCCGTCTCTTACATACAAAAATCCACTTCCTTTAGGTCCATTTATCTTATGTCCGCTTACAGAAAGCATGTCGATATTTAATTCTTTAGGTCTTATTTTAAATTTTCCATATGATTGAATTGCATCAACGTGGAAATAGCATTTATTATTTTTTTCTTTTACAATTTCTCCTATTTCTTTTAAAGGAGAAACGGAGCCGATTTCATTATTTACATGCATAATAGAAACTAAAATCGTATTATTATCCATTTCTTTTTTTAATGTATCAAGATTTACAATTCCATTTTCATCGACGTCAAGATATACGATTTCAAAGCCTAATCCTTCAAGATATCTCATAGGCTCTTTTACAGATGCATGTTCTATAGAAGTTGTGATGATTTTATTTCCATATCTTTTTCTACTTTCAGCTGTTCCTCTTATTGCAAGATTATTTGATTCGGATCCTCCTGATGTAAAAAATATTTCTCTGTCATTTACATTTAATGATTTTGCAATCGTATGCCTTGCTTCTTTAAGATAGTCTTCAGCCGAAACGCCTTTCATATGAAGTGATGAAGGATTCCCATAATCTTTACTCAAAACTTCAATCATTTTATCTCTTGCTTCGTCAAGACATCTCGTTGTTGCTGAATTATCAAGATATGCTTCCATCATTTCTCCTCTCTTCTCAGAAGAAATATTATAGCATAAAAAAAGCGTAAATTGACACCTTATTTAAAAACATACTGATTAAAGCATAAAAAATGATGCACTGAAATTCCATAAAAAATTTTATATATTATATTAGCATATTTAAAAATTTTAGGAATTTCAATACATCAAATTAATTTTTAATGAATGTTTTATATAGGTTTTCAATTTCGCTTTAAAGTCCAAAGAACGATTTCTTCTTCGGCTTATCATCATCTTTATTACCGGAAAGCGAGTTTCCTGTAAGTTCATCAAATTCTTTTAATTTCTTCTTTGCTTCACTTGATAACTTCTTAGGGACTTCCACTACAAGGGTAACAAACTGGTCGCCTCTTACATTCTTATTTCTAAGTGTTGGTATACCTTTTCCTCTAAGCCTTATCTTGGTATTTGTCTGTGTTCCCGGCTTTACATCGTAAGCAACTTTTCCATCCAACGTATCAATTATGATTTCTCCTCCTAAAGCAGCCTGTGCATAAGACATAGACGCTGTCGAATAAATATCATAATCTTTTCTGGCAAATATTGGATGAGGTGATACATGAATTTCAACTAAAAGGTCTCCTCTAGGTCCTCCATTAAGTCCCGGCTCTCCTTTTCCTCTATCTCTTATTACCTGCCCATTATCAATACCTGCCGGAATAGATACCTTAATTTTCTTTCTCTTTGAAACATATCCGCTTCCGTGACAAGTCGTACATTTTTCAGTTATAATCTCTCCTTCTCCTTGACAATTTGGGCAAGTTGAAACAGTTTGCATAGTTCCAAACATACTTCTTTGCGTTTGAACTATTCGTCCTTTTCCATTACATTTTGAGCATGTAGCTTTCTTTGTTCCCGGCTTTGCACCGCTTCCATGACAAGTATCACATTCATCTTTTAAATTAAGTTCAAGTTGTTTTTCACATCCGAATGCAGCTTCTTCAAAAGTAATATTCATAGAAGTTCCGCTATTTGCACCTTTCATAGGAGCATTACGATTGGATTTTCCTCCTCCGAAGATATCTGAAAATCCTCCAAATCCTGAGAAGCCTCCGTTTCCTCCACCGAAAAGATCTCCGAATATGTCAGAAAAGTCCATCTGCGAAAAGTCGAATCCTCCAGCACCACCTGCACCGTCAAATGCTGCGTGACCGAACTGGTCATATTTTGCACGCTTATCTTTATCACTTAAAACGGCATATGCTTCAGATGCTTCCTTAAACTTAGCTTCAGCCTCCTTATCACCCGGATTCATATCCGGATGATATTTTTTGGCAAGCTTTCTATATGCTTTTTTTATCGTAGCGTCATCAGCATTTTTATCGACGCCTAAAACTTCGTAATAATCTCTTTTTTGTTCTGCCATTTTTTTACCTTTTATCTATATTATTTTACCAATTAAACTTCCTTAAAATCAGCATCAATAACATCGTCATCGCTACCATTTTTCTTAGTATTATTTTGGTCTGCATTTCCTTGTGCTCCGGCTTCTTTAGCTCCTGTAGCCCCTTGAGTTTTTTGCATTTCTTCATACATCTTTGTAAATACCTGCTGAGCTGAAGTTTGTAATTTTTCCTGTGCAGATTTAATTTCTGAAAGTTCAGAGTCTGAAAGGTCAGCCTTATCTTTATATTTATCAAGAATGTCACGAAGAGCCTTTACGTCTCCTTCAACTTTATCTTTCTCATCTTTTGAAACCTTATCTCCTACTTCAGACAAAGCTTTTTCAGTCTGACTTGCAAATGCATCAGCTTCATTCTTTGTATCAATAATTTCTTTCTTCTTCTTGTCCTGAGCTTCATATTCTTTAGCTTCTTTAACAGCTTTATCTATGTCTTCATCGGACATATTTGATCCTGCAGTTATCGTAATATGCTGCTCTTTTCCTGTGCCTAAATCTTTAGCTGAAACATTTACGATACCATTTGCATCAATATCAAATGTAACTTCAATCTGCGGCATTCCTCTCTTTGCAGGAGCAATTCCGTCAAGTCTAAAGTGACCTAAAGATTTATTATCTCTTGCAAACTGTCTTTCACCCTGTAATACGTTAATATCAACAGCTGTCTGGTTATCTTCGGCTGTAGAGAATATTTGGCTCTTCTTTGTAGGAATTGTTGTATTTCTTTCGATAAGTCTTGTTGCAACGCCTCCCATAGTTTCAATTGAAAGTGAAAGTGGAGTTACATCGAGAAGAAGGATATCTCCCGCACCTGTATCACCTGCAAGTTTTCCACCTTGAATTGAAGCACCGATAGCGACACATTCATCAGGGTTTAATGATTTATTAGGTTCTTTTCCTGTAAGCATCTTTACTTTAGCCTGAACTGCAGGGATTCTTGTAGAACCTCCGACTAAAAGAACTTTACTTATATCATTTACTGTAAGTCCTGCATCGTTTAAAGCATTCTGTACAGGTACTACAGTCTTTTCAACAAGGTCGCTTGTAAGTTCATCAAATTTTGCACGAGTAAGATCCATATCAAAGTGCTTAGGTCCTTCAGCTGTTGCTGTAATGAAAGGTAAGTTGACATTTGTTGTAGTTGCAGCTGAAAGCTCTTTCTTAGCCTTTTCTGCAGCTTCCTTTAATCTCTGCATTGCCATCTTATCTGTTGAAAGGTCAATACCTTCCTTAGCTTTAAACTCACTTACAAAGAAGTCTATAATCTTATTATCAAAATCATCGCCGCCAAGTCTCGTATCACCATTTGTGGCAAGAACTTCTATAACTCCGTCTCCAATTTCAATTATAGATACATCGAATGTACCGCCACCTAAGTCATATACTAAAATCTTCTGTTCTTTTTCATTATCAAGTCCATATGCAAGTGCTGCTGCTGTAGGTTCGTTTATGATACGCTTTACATCAAGCCCTGCAATCTTTCCTGCATCCTTTGTTGCTTGTCTTTGAGCATCGTTAAAGTAAGCAGGTACTGTAATAACGGCTTCAGTAACTTTTTCTCCTAAATAATTTTCAGCATCAGCTTTTAATTTTTGAAGAATCATTGCTGAAATCTGTTGCGGTGAAAAGCTCTTGCCATCAATATTTACATGATAATCCTTTCCCATTTCTCTCTTGATTGATGAAATTGTTTTATCTGCATTAGTAACTGCCTGACGTTTTGCAGGATCACCTATAAGTCTTTCACCATTCTTTGTAAATGCTACTATTGAAGGTGTAGTTCTCTGTCCTTCCTGGTTTGTAATTACCGTAGGTTTTCCACCTTCCATAACTGCTACACAGCTGTTTGTTGTTCCAAGGTCAATTCCTATAATCTTTCCCATAATTAATTCCTCCGATTCATCTATATTAAATATTATCTTTTATATACAATGTTATTTATAACGTTACTAAAACTGTTATCTTGTAAAAATGCTAATTTGCAACCTTTACCATACTATGTCGAAGCACTGTATCTTTATACATATACCCTTTTTGAAGTTCTTCTACAACTTCGTTATCTCCGTAATTTTCATCATCTACATGCATCACAGCGTTGTGAAATTTCGGGTCAAATTCTTTTCCCTGTGCTTCAATAGGTGTAACTCCAAGGTCCGATAAATTTTTAATAAGAATCTTATAAATCTTTTCCATTCCTTCTTTAAATGAAGAATCCGATGTTTCAGTTTGAAGTGCTCTTTCAAAATTATCAACTATCGGGAGAACCTTCTCTAAAGTACTTTTTTCTCCCATTGAAAACATACTGGATTTTTCTTTCTCAGTGCGTTTTCTAAAGTTTTCAAATTCAGCCATTTGTCTTGTAAGCTTATCTTGTAATTCTTTAATTTTTTCATTTGACTTATCTTTTAACTTTTCATCGGGCTTATCCTTTTTCTTTCCAAAGAAGCCTTTCTTTTCTTTATCGTCATTGTCTAATCTTTTATTTTCTTTTGAAACTCTAGCTTCTTCTTTTTCTACTGAGTCTTTATCAACTTCTTTTTTATTTATATCCTTCCCTTTATTATTTTCCATATCAATAGATTTATTTTTTTTCTGTAAATCTTCATTTCTTAAAGGTGTATGCTTCTTACTCATTTATAAATTAACCGCCCTTCCTATCATCAAAATCATCTCTATCTCTATTTCCAAGTGTATTTTCAAGTTGATTCTTTAATGTTCTTAAATTGTTCATTACATTTTCATAGTCCATACGTTTCGGCCCTATGATTCCTATTGTTCCTTTAACTCCTTCGCCAAGCTCATAAGTTGCTGTAACAAGGCTACAATCCTTTAAGCTTATTGAAGGTGATTCATCTCCTATATATACTTGAAGACCTGTACCTGTTTTTTCCGCATCCTCCTGTGCATCTATAAGAAGATCTTTTAAATCATCTTTATCTTCAAACTTATCCAAAAATTCGCTTGCTCTCTTAGAATCACTAAGCTCTGGATATCTGAATATATTTGTTGCACCGCTTGTATAAACTTCAAGGTCTTCATCAGAAATAGTTTCCGAAAGTGTATTTAAAACTGCTTCTAACACATCGCTGTACTTTGTAACCTCATTTTTTATTTTCTGTATAAGTCCAAGATTTATTTCCTGCAATGTAAGCCCATTAAGTTCCGTATTTAAAATCATATTAAGCTGTAAAATAATATCATTATTAAGAATGGCTTTCGTTTTAATCATCTTATTTTTAATGATATTTCCTTCCATAACAACTACTACCAAAATCTGATTTTCATCAACCTTAGAAAGCTGAATGAATTTAATACGATTTTTTGTTATTGAAGGTGCTGAAATCATGCTCGGGAGCTTCGTATTATTTGCTACATAAGATACAAGCTGTTTAAACATCTTCTCCATTTTCTCATTTTGAGTAATCATAAGATCCTTTATATCGGATACTTCCTTATTTTTTTCTTCCATGAGAATATCAACATAAAATCTGTAACCCGAATCTGTAGGAATTCTTCCTGCAGAAGTATGAGGAGATATTATATAACCAAGCTCTTCAAGATCTGACATTTCGTTTCTTATAGTTGCGGAGCTTAAATTAAGATCCGAATTTTTTGAAATCGTTCTTGACCCTACCGGCTCACCCGTCTCTAAATAATTTTTTATTATCGCATATAAAATATCTTTTTTTCTTTGATTTAACTCATCCATTCGATATTCCTTCTTTTATAAACCAAAGTTTCTATAAAATATAATATATAGTTACCATTTTTATTACTAATTATTGAATTTTTCATTATAATAAATGGAATTCAATTTCTTTTGTTAGCACTCGTTTATTTAGAGTGCTAACATCATTTCTACTCTAGGGTAACACCTTACTATTTTTTTGTCAACAAATTATGAAAATTATTTTTATAAAATGTTTCTAAACTCTTATACACCTAAATCTTAAAAAACAAAAAAATTTTTAATCTAATAAAAATTCCGCCAAAACAAGATTTGATATATTTCTTCCTCTTTTTGTAAGTCTTATTGATGCTTTATCTTCTATGATAAGATTTTTATTTTTTAAATCGTTTATTACGTCTCTATATACGCTGTCAACTGTCATATTAAAATAGCTTTCAAATTTATTTCTGCTTACACCTCTAATTTCTCTAAGTCCCAAATAAAAAAATTCTTCCATTGCATCTTTTTTTGACAATTTAACTTCATCTTCTTTTGGAAGCTTATCATGTGATAAGCTTTCTCTATATTTATATGCATCGCTTGTATTTTTCCATCGAGTTTCATTTATAAATGAAGATGCTCCAAGTCCTACACCCAAATACTCTTCTCTTTCCCAGTATCCCTTATTATGAATACATTCTTTCCCTTCTCTTGAAAAATTTGAAATTTCATACTGAATATATCTATGAGATATTAAAAAATCTTCCGTCATTAACGTAAGATTATATTCCATATCTTCATTAGGTAGAAATCGTGTTTCATCTCCTCTATCACGACGCTTTACATCATCTATATATTTTTTAAAGAAAGGCGTTCCTTCCTCTATTATAAGATTGTATGCAGATATATGCTCCGGTCTAAGCATTACAACAGATTCCAAAGTCTTTTTAAGTTTCTTTTCATTCTGCATAGGAAGCCCCGTCATAATGTCCACATTTATATTTGAAAATCCTGCAATTCTTGCATATTCAAATGTCTTTAAAAAGTCATTATATGTATGAATTCTCCCCAGCATTTTAAGTTCATCGAAATTAACTGACTGAAGTCCTATACTTATTCTATTTATGCCGCTCTGTCTATATTTTTTTAATGCATCAAGAGTAGCAGATTTAGGATTACATTCAATTGTAAATTCAAGATTGGATCGTAAGTTAAAATTCTTTTTAAGAGTTTCAATAATCTCAAGCATATATGAAACTTCCAGATATGTAGGAGTTCCGCCTCCTATAAATACGGACGTTATCTCTTTATCCTTATATTTTTCTCCGCAAAGAATAAGCTCTCTTTCGAGAGCTTTTGTATATAAATATCTATCTTCTTTTGTAGATATGCCCGACAAAAAATCGCAGTAATTGCATTTCCTTTCACAGAAAGGAATATGTATATATATTTCCATAGTAAGCCTTATTCTTCATCCAATTTAAGTACACTCATAAATGCTTCTTGCGGTATTTCAACAGAGCCTATCTGTCTCATTCTCTTCTTACCTTCCTTTTGCTTTTCAAGAAGTTTCTTCTTTCTTGAAATATCTCCGCCATAGCATTTTGCAAGCACGTCTTTTCTATACGCTTTTACAGTTTCTCTTGCAATAATTTTAGCCCCTACAGCAGCCTGAATAGGAACATCAAACATCTGTCTTGGTATAGTTGTCTTTAATTTTTCACAAAGCTTTCTCCCTTTGTTATATGCAGATTCTGCAAATACGATAAATGAAAATGCATCGACAACTTCCTTATTTATTAAAATATCAAGCTTTACAAGCTCACTTCTTCTATATTCTTTAAATTCATAGTCAAGTGACGCATATCCTCTGGATCTTGATTTTAATGCATCGAAGAAATCATAAATTATTTCATTTAAAGGGAGCTCATATTTTAAGATTGCACGATTTTCCTCAATATAATCCATGCTTAAATATATGCCTCGTCTTTCCTGACATAAATCCATAATAGCTCCTATAAATTCGGATGTAACCATTATTTCCGCACTCACGTACGGTTCTTCCATATATTCGATATTTGCAGGCGAAGGAAGATTTGAAGGATTTGTAAGATCTATAACAGTTCCATCTGTTTTATGCACTTTATAAATAACTCCCGGTGCTGTTGTAACAAGATCTAAGTCATATTCCCTTTCAAGTCTTTCCTCAATTACATCGAGATGTAAAAGCCCCAAAAATCCACATCTAAATCCAAATCCTAAGGCAATTGACGTCTCAGGCTCAAAGAAAAGTGATGCATCATTTAACTGTAATTTTTCAAGTGCATCTCTTAAATCCGGATATTTTGCACTATCTGACGGATACATTCCACAATAAACCATAGGATTAACCTTTTTATATCCCGGGAGTGCCTGTTTACTCGGTTTATTCGATAAAGTTATTGTATCTCCTACGCGTGCATCTTTAATATTTTTGATTCCAGCTGCAATATATCCTACTGTTCCTGCAGTAAGTTCATCGCATGGAATCATTCTTCCTGCTCCGAAATATCCTACTTCCGTCACAAGGTCTTCTGCCTTACTTGCCATAAATAATATACTATCTCCAGATTTAACTTTTCCATCCACAATTCTTACAAAAGAAATTACACCTTTATAAGAATCATATACTGAGTCGAATATAAGTGCAGTTAAAGGCTTTTTAATATCTCCATTAGGTGAAGGTAAATCAGTTACAATATGCTCTAACACTTCCTCCACATTAAGTCCTGTTTTTGCAGAAATTCTTGGTGCTTCCATAGCTTCGATTCCGATTACATTTTCAATTTCTTCTGCCACTTGTTCCGGCATTGCACTCGGAAGATCTATTTTATTTATAACCGGAAGCACTTCAAGAGAATGATCTATCGCAAGATAAACATTTGCAAGTGTTTGTGCCTCAACTCCCTGTGTAGCATCAACAACAAGAATCGCTCCGTCACACGCTGCAAGGCTTCTTGATACTTCATAATTAAAATCCACATGACCAGGTGTGTCGATAAGATTAAAAATATACTCCTCTCCATCTTTAGCTTTATAGATAAGACGAACAGCCTGAGACTTTATTGTAATTCCTCTCTCTCTTTCAAGCGGCATATTATCAAGAACCTGATTCTGCATTTCTCTTTTTGTAAGAGTCCCGGTCATCTCTATAATTCTGTCTGCAAGAGTAGACTTTCCATGATCAATATGTGCTATTATGCAAAAATTTCTTATATGGGACTGATCAAGTGACATTTTCCCTCCTATATCATTTCTGTTTGTTTTCTTAACACCTTTTAATGTATAATTATTCTAACATAAATTTTTAATTTGTTGCTAAATAATAAATAAAATGTATTTTGAAGTTTTTATAATATTTATATTTATACTTTTTTATAAAAATTTACAGGAGTTTTTATGCCAAGCAAAAATATTATAGAAAATGACATAGAAAATAATTCTTTTCATAACATTTATATTTTATATGGAAAAGAAGCGTACCTTAAAAGAACATATAAAAATATGCTCATAAATAAGCTTGTAAATAAAAATAATACCATGAATTTCAGCCGTTTTAACGAATACAATTTTTCATTGGATGAATTTGTAAATTTGGCGGATACTATTCCACTTTTTTCCAAATATAGAGTAATCTTATGTGAAAATGTCCAGCTTTGTTCCAAATCAAATGAAAAATTTTTAAAATATCTTGAAAATATAAATGAAAGCACAATTATTATAGATATTGAAGAAAAGTTAAATAAAACTACTAAAATATTTAAACTCATAGAAAAAAGCGACAAAGCTTTTGCATACGAATGTACTCTTCCTGAAGATAAAGTAAAATCCGAAGTTATTCTTAAAAATTGGATTTATAAAAGACTTAAAAAATATACTAAAAGTATGGAAAATGATGCTTGGGAAGAATTCTTCATTCGTACTTTTGAATCGATGGACAAAATGGATACAGAGCTTTCTAAGCTTATAAGCTATGTTGGAGATAAAAACATAATAACCTTGGACGATATTAAGGCTATATGTGTAAATCATACAGAAAAAAGAATTTTTGATATGATTGATGCTATAGGTTATAAAGATAAAAAGAAAGCTATGGACTTTTATAAATCCCTTGTGATAGATAAAGTACATCCTCTTGAAATTTTAAAAATTTTAAGAACACAATTTTTAAAAATAAAATTAGTGCAATCTATGCTTGATAATCATTTGGATAAATACACAATTGCAAGTAGAGTTGGAATATATAGAACCTATATAGATAAAATGATTAAAATTGCAAATAATTTTTCAAGTCAAGAGCTTACTGATTTTTTGGATAAGCTTCTTTCATATGATGAGAAAATAAAGCTCGGGCAGATTGATCCAATTCTTGCTATAGAAACAATTATTTTAGAATGAATATAAAGAGTACAAAAAAATCAATATAAAGGGTACAAAAAAATCGCCATATATTTTATAAGCGATTTTTTTATTTTTACAATATTAATTAATTTAATGAATTTACAGCTCTTGTAAGACGAGAAATCTTTCTTGCCGCATTATTTTTATGATAGATACCCTTGTTTGAAGCTTTTGAAATAAGTGAAGTTGCTAATGTAAGAGTCTTACTAGCTTCCTCTTTATTCTTAGCTTCTACATTTTTTTCTACATTCTTAATAGCTGTCTTTACTTCAGAACGGATGCTCTTATTTCTATCATATTTCTTCTTATTAACAAGAATTCTTTTCTTAGCTGATTTGATATTTGCCAAATCGTCCACCTCCTATAAAATTTCTTTCCTTTCCGTATCGGAAAAGGACACGGACACTCCGATACGACATACAACAAGTATAATAATCTTTCATCTTATATTTTGTCAAGGTAATAAGATGAGTTTTTGATTTTTTTATTCAACACAATTTGATAATATCTATATATTTATTTATAATTCTCTTTTAGATAATTAGCTACTCTTTTAGCTAATGAACTACTCTTTTAGTTAATGAATTACTCTTTTAGTTAATGAATTACTCTTTTAGTTAATGAACTACTCTTTTATAAATACAATTTTTGTTCCATTTAATTTTGCTAGCTCTTTTATGATAATAAATTCATCACTTTTTCCTATATTTTTTGATGTTATGATTTTTCCTACATTAACTCCCTTTTTTAAAGATGAAAATAGCCCTTCAAGATATGAAGAATCAGTTATAATCCATTCATCAATTTTTCTAACGCCTTTATACATTAAAAAAGGAACAACTATCTTATCTCCTACTTTACTTTTTATATTTCCTTCGCTATCTATCCTAATACCGCTTTTTTTACTTCCTCCATCGATAAATATAGTTTTATTTTCATGACATTCATAAGCTCCCTGTCCATTTGGCAAATTAAGTTTTATAGCTTCATTCTTTCTTAATTTTGGAATCAAGATATATATAAATACAGAAAATGTAAATAAATATTTTAATACCGATTTTTTACGTTCTTCACTAAAAATAATCAAAAACAAAATAAAAATTATAACTAAAATTAATAAATTGATATTTCCCTTTATAGCATTAGAAAATGGAAGAATTGTAATTTTATCTGAAAACCATTCATAAAAATATAAAAATATGTGGCAAATATTTAAAAGTATTTTTGAAATAAAAACATCACCTACTGCAATAAAAATTCCCGCTGTAAGCCCTAAAAGTAATAAAGGAGGAAATAAAGGAAGTATTATAAAATTCGTTAAAAATGAGTATAATGGTACTTCATAATAAAGAGATGAAATTATAACTGAAGAAAAGACGGAAATTACAAAACATGATAAAAAAGAATTTTTAAGTTTCTTTATTCTCATTTTTATCTTATCTTTTATCAGGTTTTCTTTCGTATCAGCTCTTACATTTTTAAAATACATACTATCATAATTATCTTTTTTTATGCCATACAACACGATAAAAGTTATACCAAATGATAAAATGAATCCTTGATTTAATATATATATCGGATGAAGAAAAAGCACAGCTATCATAGCTATAGATAAAGAAACTATTGCATCGTAATTTTCTCCTATCATACTTGAAATTACCATAATAAAAAACATTATAATTGCTCTTATTGAAGAGATAGGATTATTACATATAAAAGAATACAAGACACTTATAAAAGCACTTAAAAGACCATATAATATATATTTCTTCTTTCTTTTTAAAAGAATTTTATATAAAAAATATGAAACAACGGATATGTGAGTTCCTGAAATTGCAAGAAGAGATATAATTCCTGAAAGCCTAAACAGTTCATTTGATGTATCAAAGAAATTCCTATTATTTTCAATATCGCTTTTTCCTATACACATAAATGATAAAAGATATGCTTCTTCTTTGGGGAGATTTTTCTTAAATCCTTCTTTAATTTTTTTTCTAATCTTTTCAATCTCCTTTTTTATAGAATATTTTCTTTTTTCTATAAGAATTATGCTTCTTGCATTTACTGTAAAATCTATTTCATTTGAAAGAAGATAATTTTTCTGATTAAATTCTCCGGGATTTAATGATTCCTTTGGGGATTTTATTTTACCTTTTACTTGTATTCTATCTCCTACAGAAAAGATTCTTTTATCCCCTGTATCAAACAAAATAACACGAATTCTTTTAATTTTTAATTTTTTTTCTAATTTAAAAGGATTTCTTTTTTGATATTTTCCTATGATATTTATATTATTTGTAGATATTATAATCTGATTTTCGACTTGCTTTATATTTTCTATGTCTGAAAAGAAAGTTATAAATTTATTATTAAAGTATACTTTTTCTATATTTTCATTTCTTCTTACTACTCTTTGTCCTACTAAAATTCCGAGTAATAAAAACATACCTATAAAAGAACAAAGGAATAATTTTTTATTTTTATCCAATTTTGAAAAAATTATATAGAAAATTTCTGAAAGTAGAATTCCCGCTGCAAGAAATCCTATAAAAATATTTTCTCTTACAGCAGAATAAATTGACAAGGCAAAAATCAAAGACGCTACAAAAAGAAAGCGTTTTTGCATTTTTTCTCCTCTTCTTAATTGATTTTATAATTATTTACCATTATTTACCATTTTTTACTAGTGATTCATCTTTCATATATAAGAAGTCTTTTACCTCTTTATCCATCGATAAAGAAAGATTCTCCCCTCCTACCGAAATCTGGACTCTATTTACACGTTCAAGATTGCAAAGCGAGTTAACTATAGAATAAACTCTGATTTTTAGTGCTTCATCCGAAAGATTCTCCATAAAGTTGGAACTCAAATTAAGGTAGCATACTCCATCAGCAACATTTATATTAAGGATCTGTACTTTATCATCCAATGTCGGTATTGCTCCACGCTTCTCAGGTTTTTTTGAAAGATTTTTTATGACAACCCTTTCAAGTGAAAGATTACTTGCATAAGACACATTTCTTTTTTCAGTTATAAGACCTTTCCCGTCTTCTCTCGGATAATATAGTAGTAGGTTTGCTGTTTGATAGACGGAATCATTTCCTGTAAGACTCATCACAAATGAGCTCTTATTCATAGCACCTACAACCTTTCCATCAGCTAATTTTAACGGCTCATGCTCCACGTTAAATGTAACTTCCTCAATTCCTTTTATCTGTAACATAGTAAGTGTAATGGACGCTCTTACTAAAATTTCTTCAAATTCACTTAATGTATAGTAATTTCTGTCAAACGAAATTGTTAAATTTTTGTTTTCATCATCATACTTTATATTCTGATAAGAAAATGAAGGTAAAATAGGTCTGATTTTATTGCTATCTTTTGATTTTTTTGACATTTCTGCAATTAAATCCTGAGCCATCTTTTTCTTGTCATTGTTTTTTATTTTGACATATTCATATACAATGGCATTTTTTTCAGCATTAAGATCATAAATTTTATATTTTTGTGCAGTTTTTTCACCGCTTTTGCATCCTGATAAACTTAATATAAAAATTCCTATTAAAAGAATAAAACTTATATTTCTTTTCATTGTTTTATCCCTCCATCTACAGGCTTTTTACCTTCTATTACAGAAGTTTCAACCTTTTCTACAGGCTTTTTATCTTCCGATATAGGCTTTTTCCCTTCTACTACAGACTTTATTCTTTCTAAAGCAGCAGGCTTTCTGCTCTCTACAGTAGCAGGCTTTGTGCTCTCTACTAAAGGTCCATTGTCCGATACATATCTAAGTGGCATTCTTATATCGAATACGCTTCCTATATCCTCTATGGAAGAAACTTTTATTTCTCCTCCATGAAGGGCAATTATTTCTTTAACGATAGAAAGACCAAGACCTGTTCCTCCTATTTCTTTGGAATGTGATTTATCAACTCTGTAAAATCTTTCAAATATGTGATTAAGAGCGTCTTTAGGCATTCCGATACCTGTATCTTCCACTCTTATATAAGCATAATTTTTGTCTGAATTTAACGTAACGTGAACCGCTCCATTTTTCTTATTATATTTTATTCCATTTTCTACAAGATTCATTATTGCAAGAGAAAGTTTTACGGGATCAGCATCACACATAACCGGTCTAAAGCTTTCAATAACAAGGTCAACTCCCGATTTTTCAGCAAGAGGCTTAAGCATCTTTAAAATGCTTTCAATCATATCATTCAACGATATTTGTTCTATATTTAAAGCCGCAGCTTTTCTATCCAGCTTAACTAGAGATAATAAATCATTTATAATTTTGGTTTCTCTATCAATTTCAGCAGTTATATCCGTCATGAATTCCTTATACATATCGATGGGAGCATCCGGAAATGAAGTAAGAGAATCCGCAAGAACTTTAACTGACGCAAGAGGAGTCTTTAATTCATGTGACACATTAGATACAAATTCCTGTCTTGACTGTTCAAGACTCTCTGTTTTTTCCTTAAATTTTTCAAATTCTGAAAGTGCAGCTTTAAGTTCCATATATTTAGGAACATAATTAATTTTCTTTTTTGTCTCTCTAACAGAATGAATATATTCTCCGAGTTTTTTAATCTGATTTGAAAATTTATTTGACATTACAATAGCAACAACTATTCCTAGAACTGACACAATTAATGTAATATCCAATATTAAATTTCTTATGAATATAGAATCTTGCAAAATATCATCGATTGAATGAGTTATGATAAGAATTCCTGCAACTTTTTTTGACGGTGTAAGAGATAATGCATTGTTATCACTATTTGATGCTTCCGTTTCATTCGTTAGCGAGTATATAGGAACTGTAACTATTACGACGCTATTTTTCTTATCATAAAAAGTATTAGAATTACCATTTAATGAAGAAATCGCATTTTCCCAAAGTATAGTCTTTCCCTCATCAATTCCATATGTATCTTTTACTACATTAAGAGATGAATCAGTAATTAAAATCCTTCCGGAATATGCATTTCCCAAGGCAACAAGTTCCGTATTTATAAATTCAATAGTAGGATTTTCGAGATAACCTGTAGTTCTTATCTGATTTACAATAAGCTGAGCTTGAGACTGTATTTTTGTGACATTTTTTTTTATACTTCTATCTGCATAAAAAGGGATAACAAAAATGCCCAGAATAAATAGGGGTAAAAAAGCACATAAGAATATTGTAATAAAACTTTCAGATTTTATTGTTTTAATAAATTTATTCAAGATAACGCCCTCTGAGATAAACACTAGACTTTATAGTAATAACCCATTCCCCACTTTGTATGAATGTATCTAGGCTCCCCCGGATTCGGTTCTATCTTTTCCCTTAAGCGTCTTATATGAACATCCACTGTTCTTGCATCACCAGGATAATCACTTCCCCATACTTCGTTTAAAAGTGCATCTCTACTAAAAACTTTTCCAGGATTATTTACGAAAAGGTATATCATGTCAAATTCTTTACCTGTTAAATTAATCTCTTCACCTCTAAGATAAAATCTTCTATTTTCAAGATTCAAACTTATATCACCGCTATCAATGATACTCGTTAGTGACTCCTCTTTATTATTAGGCACTATTCTTCTCATAATCGCTTTAATTCTCGCTTTTACTTCGAGAATGTTAAAAGGCTTTGTTATATAATCGTCGGCACCATATTCAAGTCCCAATATTTTATCAATATCTTCACTTTTTGCTGTAAGCATTATAATAGGTACTTTACTTACTTCTCTAACCTTTTGAAGTACAGTAAAGCCGTCCATCTTTGGAAGCATCACATCTAAAAGTATCATATCGTAGTTATCTTGTAGTGCCATATTAAGGGCTTCTTCTCCATCATATGCACAGGAAACTTCCATATCGTCCTGTTCAAGACTAAATTTTATTCCCTTTACAATAAGCTTTTCATCATCTACAACCAATACTTTTTTTGACATTTAATTCACCCTGATGATATCCTTTAATTTATTATATACTCCATTTTTTATGCCCGCTATATTCATTAGGTCTTCTTTTCGTCTGAAGGGTCCTTTTCTTTCTCTACAAGAAATTATGCTCCTAGCCTTTGATTCTCCAACTCCCGGCAAAGTCATAAGCTCATCCTTTCCCGCTGTATTGATATCGACTATAACTTTGTTAACAGTCTTTCTTCCAGATTTTTTGACTCCGACATTTTTTTTCCTATTTCTTCTGCCCAAGCTATTATTATTTTGCTCTTCTAAAGATAACTTTTTATATTCTTCCACCGTATAAATATAGATTTTTTCTCCGTCCTCTACTTTTTTGGCTTGATTTAAATCCTTAATATATGAATTTTCTAAGAGTCCGCCGGCTTTTTCTATTACATCAAAAACTCTTTCCCCTCTTTTTAATGAATAAACTCCCGGTTTTTTTACAGCTCCTCCTATATCAACGAAGCATTCTTTGCATATTTTACCAGATTTCTCCTTGGATTTTCCCTTGGATTTTTCCTTGGATTTCTTGTAATTGTTTTTATATTTTTTGTAATAATTTTTCTGAGAAGCGGCATACTCCGCTTTCTTTTCAATATAAGACTTCTTTTTGCAACCCGAAATAAAAAATGGATTACATAAAAGCAAAATCAGAAAGAGTCTGATTTTGCCTTTTTTATTTTCATAAATCATAGACCTCCCGATAGAAGTCTCTCCTGCCAAATAATATTTTAATAAATTGTTACAAAAGTTACAACCTTTATTTATGATTTAAGAAATTCTATCTGTTCTGTTAATTCCTTTGGTACTTCCAAATGTCTATATTCAAATTTCTTAATAATATTCGATATAAGTCTTATTCTATCGTTATTTTTTGTTTCATATCTGTTAATTTCATTTACATAAAGCGGCATAGATTTAAGATTTTCTCTATACTGATTTGAGAAAGGACAATATGTAAAGAAAATTCTTCTTGCCACTTTATCCATAACCGGAGTTCCCTTTCTTTCTACGCTTATATAACTTATATAATCTAAAACAAAGGTTCTTCTCAAGTTTTTTCCGACTTTATCGAGTTTCTTTTTTATCTTTTCTTTCTGCTCTGTATTAAGCTCACGATTTTTTCTATAAAATTGTATATAATCATTATATTCAGAAGTAAGTGATAAATCGCTTAAATCATTCCAATGAACACCCTGCTCAGTCTTTATAATTTCCCATCTGAATTCACCACAAAGAGAAACAAATATTTTATTTATATCTTCTATCATAAAGATAGGCATAATCATTCTTGCAGAAGAATCTCTTCTCTTTCCTTCTATTTCCTGCCAAAGTGCAGCTCTTACTCCGGAATTAGGGAGCAAAATAATCTTAGGCAAAACTTCAACATTTATAGGGAAATTTTTTATATCAAGCTTTTCGTCATTAAACTCTCTCTCTCTTCTAAACAAAGATTTATCAATATTTCTCATTTTATCTATAAGAGTGTTAAGCTTTGTAGCATCCAAAAATGACTTCTGTAAATCAGAATTACAATTTTCCTCATCAAAGAAAGGCTGATATATACTTATTCTTCCGAAAGTCATTCTATTTCCCAGCTTAAAAAGATTATCTATTTCAAAATTTAATTTATTTTCATTATCTGTTTTTAACTTTTTATATTCACTTTCTTCAATATCACCCCTAGTTTTCTGCTCTCTTAAGTATGCTTCATAGTCTTCTTCAAATTCATTTCTCGAAGGTTCTGTCATACCGCTGTATATCATAGAAAGCCATTGATACAAAGTAAAAATATGTCCGTTCGGATCAGGTTTATAACTTTTTAAAAGTCTGTACATAGCTTCAGTATTCTTCTCTCCGGCCATTTCTTCATCAAAAAATCCGAAAAGAAGAAACATCATAACTTCTGACGGTGTATTCATGGGATTCTTTCTGCTCTTTAAAAAGCAGCTCTTATAAATCATGAAGAAAAGTTCAGTAAGTTTTCTTCTTATCTTTCTCGGTTCATCAGAAGTATCTCTTTTATCCGGAAGAGCCTTGTATTTTTTTATCAAATCCTTAGTTAAAAGAATATATTTATTTTCAATTCCGCTATATAAAAGAATAGTATTCATTGCATCCTTTATAAGAGGAATTTCTCCATCTTCTGTAAGGTCTTCGCTTTCATTCTTTTCAGCCTTAAGTCTTATTCCTATAAGCTCTTTTTCCTGCAAAAATTCACTTTCAGCTTCACTAAATATAGATAAATACTTATCAAGATATAAAATCTCTTCTTCTATCTGTTTTAAAAGCACATTAAAGTGCATAATGTTCCATATAGAAACCGACTTATCTACTACAAAATATGAAGATATAAGTGTACTTTCATTCTTCTTTAAAGCTTCCACATAATTAAGTTCCCAATCTAAAAGAACTTCTTCTTTCATAGGTGCTTCTATATCTCGTAACTCAGGAAAATTTTTTTCTTGTATTCCAAGCTTTTTACATTGAATAGGATATTCGTACAAATCCTCTTCCAGCTTTTTATATTTTGATTCAGCTTTTTTAAAAAGCTCATTATATACATTGTATGAATTTAAGATACTTTCAGCTAAGCTTATTGCAAACATCGGAGCTATCTTTTCATTAGCTTCAACTACTGCTTTAAGGCTTTCATTGTTTTTATAAGGGTATTTTAAAATAACAGCATCAGTTTCAGCCTCATAATTAAATTTGAAATTCTCTCCTGCTTCTTCCGATGCTCCTATAATACTTCCTTTTCCAAAAATTCTTTCACTGAACTTTGATGACACTTTAACGCTTCCGTCCAATATAAGTGTCATGTCTGAAACCTTAGTACCTATAGTATGTATTTTTTCCCCTTTTGCTATATTTATTAATGCCATAACATACTCCCCTTTTTATGCTAACAGTTGATAAGTTTTATTATACACTTTGTTTCCCTATGTATTTTTCATAATATTTATCATAAAGAATACTATACTTTTCATTATATCTGTGCTTAAGGTCGTGCATATAACCTTTTCCTATTTTATTGGAATCCACTCTAATCATAGATACCGCAATATTCGCACTGTGTCCTGCAATTCTTGCGGCACTTGTTAAAACATCGTTAAAAACAAATCCTTGAGTCATCTTACATATTCCACTATTCATTCTGTCTACGTGAAGCTCTTTTTCATATTCTACAAGATCTTCCATAACACTATTTAAAGGAATGACTTTTTTTGCTTCTTCTGTATCTTTTTTCAAATAACTATTTATAGCCATATTGTAACACTCTGACATTGCATCGATAAGTTTTTTTAATTCAACTTCATATTCCGTAGAAAATTCAAGCTTCTTATCATAAATTTCTTTTGCAGAATCAGCCAAATAATGTGCATAATCGGCAAGTCTTTCAAATTCATTTACACTTTGAAGAATTGCGTTTGCTTTCTTTTTACTTTTTTCAGATAAATGTCCCAATGTAGAAAGCTTAGTTACATAAGAACCGATATTATCCTGCATTTTATCAATATTCGATTCATTTTCCAAAATAAAGTCATAATCTCTATGATTAAATTCTTGTAGCAAAAGCATCGCTCTGTCAAGTCCATCTCTCGTCTTTATCGCCATTGAATTCATAGCATGTGTAAGTTCTTCCAGTGCAACCCCTGGAGTAGCCATAAGTCTTTCATCAAGAAATACTCTAGCTTGTTCTCCTTCTCCTACATTTATAAAAAATTTGGCCATATTTTCAAGCTGCTTAGTAAAAGGAAATAAAAGGAATGTTGTTGCTATATTAAAAATTGTATGCGAAAATGCTATTCCAACAGGATCTATAGTATCTTCTATAAATGAGAAGCGAAAAATTGCATGCAGAATATAAAATATAATAAGCCAAAATACAGTACCTATTACATTGAATAATATATGTACAACAGAAACTCTTTTTGCTGCTCTATTAACTCCAAATGAAGACAAAACTGCAGTTACACATGTTCCAATATTTTGACCCATTATTATAGGTATCGCCATTCCATAAGTTACTTGTCCTGTCATAGAAAGTGCCTGGAGCATACCGACAGAAGCTGCAGAGCTTTGAATAACTCCTGTTATAATAGCTCCTACAAGAACACCTACTACAGGATTTTTAAATGCAACCATAATATCTTTAAATTCAGGCATATCAGAAAAAGGCTTCATCGAATCCGACATGAAATTCATTCCTGTCATAAGAATCGAAAAACCTACCATAAGATTTCCTATATTTTTTTGCTTTGGATTTTTTGAAATCATCACTATTATAACGCCGATAAATGCTATTATTGGTGCCAAATTTTCAGGCTTTATTAGTGATAAAAAGATATTATTACTTGAAATTCCTGCAAGAGAAAGGATCCACGCTGTGAGTGTCGTTCCGATATTAGATCCCATAATAGCACCTATTGTCTGCCCAAGTTCCATTATACCTGAGTTTACAAAGCCAACAAGCATAACAGTAAATGCTGATGAAGATTGAATTGCAATTGTAATTACAGCTCCGAAAACCAATGCTTTATATTTATTGCTTGTAGCTTTTTTTAGCATTCTTTCGAGTTTTCCGCCCGCCATTTTTTCAAGAGCACCTGACATATGTGCCATTCCGAAAAGAAAAAATGCCAATCCTCCAAATAGTTTAAAAAACGAAAAAATATTCATATTCTATTCCTTACAATAGTTGTATAAAGATAATACTTCCGAACGAAAGTATAATAATTTTTAAAGAATTTTGCAACTAATTTATAATATATACATGTGTTTTTGTTGCTATGCGAAAAATATTATCTTGTAAAAGGTTCCTTTTCCGTTAATTTTCTTATTTGAAATATAAATCTTACCATTATGAGCTTCGACAATTTTCTTTGCTATTGAAAGTCCAAGTCCCGTTCCCTGTCCGTTGGTTCTTGCTTTTTCCGCTACTACGAAAGGTTCAAAAATCTTTTCTCTCATTTCATCCGGAATTCCCGGTCCATCATCTCCAATTTCAATTTCTACGAGATTAGTTCCTATGGAAAATGAAATAAATATAGTAGTTCCCGCTTTTGTATATTTCATAGTATTATTAATGATATTTTCAAAAACTCTTTTTATATTAAATCGATCAAAATTCATATAAAAAGCTTCATCCGGTATATCAATATCGAGTTTATATCCTGCAATAGTAATTTCTTCATATATTGAAGCTATGTACTCTCTTATATATTCTGTAAGATTTCCTCTTTCTTTATTTAATTTAAAATCAGGATGCTCTAAAATACTATAATCACTAAGTGAATTAATAAGAGTAGACATAGTCTCAGCTTTATTACTTATAATTTCTAAATATTTATCAATTTCATTTTCCGGTATTATTTTATCTCTTATTGCGTCTACATATCCTTGAATTACTGTTATAGGTGTCTTCAAATCATGCGATATATCTGCGAGCATTCTCTGCTTTTGACTTTCTAGTTCCTCTTTTAAATCTTCACTCTTCTTTAATTTTTGCTCCATATCATTGAAGGTTTCTATAATTTGAGCAAATTCCTTTACCTCGTTAGAATTATCGATTTTTTCTCTTTTACCCTTAGAAAAATCGTCAATAGCCATTCTTATCTTTTTAAGAGGAGCTCTTACCTTTGATGAAATAAAAAGTCCTGCTACCAAAACGGATATTAAAACCAAAATAATAAATACAATTATAAAAATAAGTTTTAATCTTTCTGTACTCTTATAATTCTGTATGTCGGGATTTTCAAAGTGAAAAATAATATATCTTGTTTCTCCACCTACTTTATATTGGTATTTTTGAGACATCATTGAAGAATTGTCAGAAAAATACCTTTTTCCTTTGATAAGGTAGTTATAATCAGCTTTACTGAAATATCCTTTTGTATATTTAGTTGTAGAAAATAAAATTTTTCTATTTTCATCAATTGCAATTATATGATTTTTCGTCTTTCCAGTGTGGTTATCAATAATAAGTTTTATTATGATATATCCTTTTTGTCCGTCTTTTTTAAATGGATAAACTCTACAATAAAAACCCGTATTAGACCCTGCTATATATTTAAGAATTGATTTTTTATATTTGTTATTTTTTTTTGAATTGCTTACATAGATAACTTTTGCATTTTTATCAAGAATTTCAAAATAGCCCTTCTTTCCAAGGGCTTTTTTTGAATCTATATATTTATACTCTTTTTCATTTGAATATTCTATCTGTTCAGCAATACTATCTAAGTCTTTTACTACATAAGTATTTTCACTTATATATTTACTTATCATCATTAAAATTCCGGCAAAAATTAAAATTATAATGAATAAGATAACGAAATTTTTAACGAGGAAAAAATATAGGGAATTAATTTCTTTTTTATAATTTTTCAAAAAAATCTTTTTCATAATTATATTCTTCCTATAATGTCTTTCTTTCTTAAATTTTTCGGTTCATTATATATTTACTTTTTTTTGGATTTTTAAGATCTACTATTAATACTACTATTAATGCTCTTATATTTAACTTACTTCACCCATCTTATAGCCTAAGCCTCTAACTGTAATTATATACCTTGGCTTCTTCGGGTCATCTTCTATTTTATTTCTAAGATTTGACATATGAACCATTAATGTATTTTCATCACTTATGAAAAATTCTCCATTAAGATGCTCATATATCTGAACCTTTGTATAAACTCGTCCCGGATTTCTCATAAGAAGAGTAAGTATTTTAAGCTCCGTAGGAGTAACTAAAAGCTCCTTATCATTTTTATAACAAGTTAGCGTATTCTGATCCACTTTAAGATTACCGCAAACAAGAATTCCCGAATCCTTTTCAGAAAGCGACGGATTTAATTTATAAAATCTTCTTAAAGCAGATCTTACACGTGCGACAAGCTCAAGCGGATTAAAAGGCTTTACTATATAATCGTCTGCTCCTATGTCAAGTCCTATTATTCTGTCGCTATCCGTTCTTTTTGCAGATATTATAATTATAGGCATGTTATATTCTTTTCTTATATTTTGAATAAGTTCATATCCATTCATTTTAGGCATCATTATATCACAAAGACAAAGGTCAACCTTTTCTTCTGAAATCAGTTTTAAAGCATCAACACCATTTGAAGCAGATAAGACTTCATATCCCTCGTTTTGCAAATATAATTTTAAAATACCGACAATATCAATGTCATCCTCAGCGACAAGAATACGATAACCCTTCATATCTAATTCTCCTAAAAAAAATAATCATTCTCCTTTTAAAAATAATTATTCTAAAGGCAAATATAATCATTCTAAAGGCAAAATATAATTATTCATCCTGTAATCTTTTAATCATTTTTTCCATAGCTTCTACTGAATTGAAGTTTTCAGGAATCATTTCAGCAGCTCCAATCGAAACATCGAATTCATCCTCGAGTTCTCCAACTAAAGCAATAATTCCGAAAGAATCAAGTAAATGATTATCTATAAGCTTGTCTTCATTTTCATAATCAATGCTGTCATCAATATCATTTAATATTTCAAGTAATTTTTCTTTCATTTCATCCTCCTAAAAATGCTTATTAACTCTTATATATTACTAAATACTCACATTTGAAAATGCTGTATTTATCTTAAAGCTCTCCTCTTGCTTTCTTGCAAGCGTAAGTCCATCTTCCATATTATAAAATGCAACTCCCGGTAGTTCGTGGCTTAAGAATAAACTCATTCCTTCGTATAATGAGTATGCACCCGCTCTTTCAAATACAATGATATTTTTATCTTTAAGTCCTCTAATCGGATAATCTATTGTTAAAATATCATTTGTTGTACAAAGTGAACCGCAAAGTACATACTTTTTTTCGTCTTTTTCTTCGTCATTTCCTATAATTCTTATAATAGGATGATACATTCCTCTTAATTGTCCATCATAGTTAATCTGATGAATTCCTCCATCTGTTATGCAATAATTAACTCCGTCGCTTTGTTTTATATCTCTTACTACAACGCAATAATATCCGCAATTGTACGCCAAAGCTCTTCCCATTTCAAGAGAAATATTTAAGTCAAAATCCATTTTATAAAGAAGCTCTTTAAATTCATTTAAGCTTTCATAAGATGTAAGTGTTTCTTCCTGCCCTTCAAAATAAGGAACGCCAAATCCCGTGCCATATTCAAGATTTTCTACTTTTATTCCTATTTCATTCTTTATTCTGTTGCATAAATTTTTAACTATAGTAAGCTCTTTCTCATGCTTTTGTAATTTATGCTTTTGAGTTCCTGTAAAATAGTGAATCCCATAAAAATGAATATTTTTAAATTCATCTATTTTCTTTAAATTATTCAAAATAGCTTCTTCATCGATACCAAACTGCCCGGCGTTAAGCCTTAAATAAACATCGATTACAATCCTATGCTCACCTGCGACTTTATTTAATATATGAATCTGATTCTCTGATTCTGCTGTATATACCGCCTTATCTGTACAGTAAGAAACTATTGTCTCTACATCTTCTTCTTTTTTTAGAACGCCTGAAATAAGAAGCTTTTTAGGATCTATCTTTCTTTCTTTACAGATCAAAAATTCTCCGAAAGAACATACCTCTATCCTATCTGTATAAGGCACTGAATACTCTGTGAGGAAAGGATTAGTTTTCATACAATAATTTACTTTTACATCTTTGCCTAAAGTTCTTTTTAAATATTCAAATTGGTTTTTAAATGCGTCAGTATCAAAAATATAAAGCGGTGAACCATATTTTTCTACTGCATGCTTAATAACTGAATCTCTTAATATACTCACTCTACTACCTCTAAATTCAATAATTGTTTTCTGTCTATCTTACCATTTTTATTAAGTATAAATTCTTTTATGTGTACAAATTTATTTGGCACCATATAAAGCGGAAGTTTTTCTTTTAAAAATATATGTAAGTCTTTCTTATCTATGTCGCCTCTATAATAAGCAGTAATTCTGCTTCTCTTTTCATCATAAGTGCAGATACTTCTATAAACTCTATCTATTTTATCAATTCCTCTTTCAATCTCTTCAAGCTCAATCCTGTGTCCCATGTGCTTGATTTGAAAATCTTTTCTTCCGGAGAAGTACATTTCGCCATTTTCATAAATTGCAACATCTCCTGTTTTGTACATTCTCTGTTTCTTACCCTCATAAGTATACTCCACAAAATGCTTCTTTGTTTCTTCTTCGTTATTATAATATCCTATGGCGATTGATTCTCCTAAAACACATATTTCTCCGGTTTTTCCTTCTTCTTTAATTATATTGTCATTTTCATCTAAAAGAAGAACCTTTCTTCCGTCAAACACTTTTCCTAATGGAAGTCTTTCACCTTTTTCAAACTCCCTATCTATTACGTAGTAATTACAGTTACATGTAATTTCAGAAGGTCCATATAGATTAACATACTTAGCATTCGGAATATTTTCTCGCCAAATATTAAGCTGCTTAATAGGCATAACCTCGCCACTAAACATAACTCTCTTAATATCTTTAGGAACTTTATAGGAAAATCCTTTAAGTCCCGATATTATACATAATGCTGAAACCGCCCATGTAAGATTTGTGACTTTATTATCAATCAAATAATCTATAAGAACTGCTGGTGTTGAAAAATATTCTCTCGGTATAAGTACAAGCGATGCACCGGTAAATAAAGCTGAAAAGATATCCTTTATAGAAACATCGAAATCAAAAGGTGCTTGATTTCCTATTATATCTTCTTTTGTAAATGAAAAAGTCTTTGTAAAATGCGATATAAAATCAATTACTGCTCCTTCCGGAACAAGTACACACTTTGGAACTCCTGTTGATCCCGATGTAAATATTCCATATAAAGGATTATCTCTTTTTATATACTTTCTCTTAGAAAAAAGACTATCCTCATTTACTTCCTTATCAGAATATATTTCTTCTAAAGTACACATTCTAACTTCATTCTGAAGCGTAGCTACTCTTTCCATGTATTTTTCTTCTACAATAAAAAGCTTCGGGGAAAGAACTGAAAGAATCTTTTTAATTCTATCAAGCGGCTGCTCAGGATTTACACTCACATAAAATCCTCCTGCATATACACTTCCAAGCATTGCAGAAAGGTTATCTATGCCTTTATCTGCAAGAATTGCTATAGGATAACCTACCTCTTCTTCTTTTATATCTTTACTTATCTTCTTTAAAATTTGACTTCCTGCAAGCTTCACCTTGCTTAAAAAATCCTCATAATTTATTGAAGAATTCGGCTCTACTACAGCAATTCTATCTCCACATTTATTTACAGTTTCTTCAAATATGTCTAAAATTGAGTTGATATCGTTATTCATAATATACTTTCTAATTAATTCATTTTTCTTTTTAAAAGCAAAAGCTTTACTTTACGATCAGTTCTTTTAAGTGCACGTTTTCCACTATGTGCATATTTTTTATGAAGCTTGTCCCACTGAAATGCAACCTGTGTATTTCTTCTATCAGGAATCTCAAATTTTTTATTCATATATTTTCCGATAAATTTCGTACTCTTTATTGCTCCTGAATAGTTTAAGTGGTCACCTTTATCTCTTGTATCTGTTTTCCAATTGATACCCATTTCTTTGACATGCATATTCATATCCAAGTATGTAAGATTTTCTTCCTTTGCAAGCTTTACAATTGCATTATGTTTCTTATAATTGTAATTCTTAGGAGACGGTGCAGAATAAAGCATAAGCTTTGCACCATTTTTTAAGCAGAGATCTTTAATTTCTCGTAAAGTGTTAATATTGTTTTCATCAATATATGCAACTTCATCAGTCTTCTTCATATAATTGGTTTTGCCTTTATATGGTCTTACTTTTCCTGAAACTAAAAATCCTTTATATGTTTTGCCTCGAAGTTCCATTAAAGGAGATTTCCAAGCACTGTGAAGTCTTAAAAGCGGTAAATGTTTATATAAAAACTCAGATGTTTTAGTTGATACTTCACTTTGTGTATTCTGACATCTGTATAAGCTGTTAGTTTCAAGCATGACAACTTTAGGGGACTGTGTCTTAAATGCTCTAGACAAAATATATTTTGTCTCTGTAAGCTTAGCTCCCGGTTGTCCTGCAGCATATACTGTATATCCGTACTTTTTCCATATTTGCATAGGTGAAATCGTCGTATAGCTTTCACTGTCTCCAGCAACTATAACATCTATAGTATCTTTTTGCTCTACTGCAAGCTTTTCTGAAACAGCACCTTTCCCGTTGGCAAGATGATATTTTGTCATAAATTTAGATGTCATGAAAAATCCCGGAATGATAACCGACGCTGCTAAAATTGTTAGAAATAAAATATTTTTTAAATACTTTTTCATAATAATCTCCTAAGCTTTTTCTATCCTTTCTAAAAGGAAAGCACACTAAGAAAAAATTAATAAATTAAAATTTTTTATTAAAATCCTGCATAAATCAAGTCTGCAGGTTGATACCCTGCTCCATAAGCTCCAAAAATAATAAGTGTAAATATTACTAAATAATATAAGCTCCATCTCTTTACAATTGGAAGTGACGGGATTCTTGTAAGTAACTCCGGATCCTTTTCAAGCTTCCAATCAATAATAAAAATTATTATCGTTCCAATAGTTGCAACTATTACATCTCCCGCATCAAGTCCTACTTCTATAATCCTTCCTGCGAAAAATCCTCCGTCCCAAGGTTTTTCAAACATATTCTTCATAAAGCGGCAAAACTGTTCAAGCGTATTTGCTCTAAAAAGCATTTCTCCTAAAAAGATAATTAGCCATGTTCTATACATCTGAAAGTGTCTTACAATAATCCCATCTTTATCCAGATGAAGCTTCTCATACACCTTAAGTGCTACAGGCTCAAGACCAATTTCAAGCATGAGAATTACTAAATAATACATTCCATATATGATATAAGGCCACTTAGGTCCATGCCAAAGTCCATTTATAAGCCATACCGGGAAAAGTGCTATAAATGATGTAACCATCATAGTTATATATTTTCCGCAATGCTTTCTTCCAAATTTTCCCCACTGCTTCATCATCTTTGAAGTCGATGCCGGATAAAAAACATAATTCTTAAGCCAAACACCTAGTGTTATATGCCATCTTCTCCAAAATTCTGCTGCACTTCTCGACATAAAAGGTTGTCTGAAATTTTCCGGCAAAACAATGTTAAAAATTCTTGCAGAACCGATTACAATATCTATAGTTCCCGAAAATTCCATATATAGCTGAATTGTAGTAACTACCGCTATCGTAACAATCATAAGTCCTTGGAATGACGCTTTATCTTTATATAAGAAAATAATCATCATATTAAGTCTATCGGATATAATCATTCTCTTAAAAAGTCCAAACACAATACGTACAGCACCTTGAATAAAGCTTTCTCCGGTTATTGCTTCCCCTAAAAACATCTGATCTTTTATGTCTTCCCATCTTAATATTGGGCCTTCCATAAGTGTCGGAAAGAAGAACATAAATAATGCTACATGTAAAAAGTTATGTTCTGCTTCGATTCTTTTCCAATAAATATCAAGCAAATATCCAATTGCCTGTAATGTGTAAAAAGAAATACCTATAGGGAGCAAAATTTTTGCAAATGGTAAAATGCTTGCATTAGTTTTTCCATTTATGATGTAATATATGGTGTCTATCGTAAACTGTGTATATTTAAGTCCTGCCAAAATGAAAAATACTAAAAGCACTGCTATCGTTGTAACATTCTTAGCTTTTTTCTTAAACTTTTTCTTTAATACTTTTTTTTCATCCGAAGATAATGCTTCGCCTTTGTCATTTACTTTTGATTTAGATAATTTTAAATATTTATCTATCAAAATTCCGCCAAAATAAGTAATTGCCGTTGTAAGTATTGTCCATGCTATTAAATATTTACTTATCAGAAGGAAAAATACCATACTTGCTAAAAGAAGTGTTATATAACGGTATTTTTTCGGGGTAAGCTGATAAAAAATCATAACCGCCGGCATGAAAAAAACGAAGTAAGTATTTGTGTTGTAAGCCATTTTTAATTCCTCAATATCCTTTTCTATGTATTATCATTGTAATACGCAAGACTTAATCGCCTCTTTAGATAGCCTTAAGATTTCTTAAGGTTTATGTAAATTTTATTATGAAATTCTTGATTTTTCCTTTTTTATTTGGCATTCTTGCATTTATCTCACTTTTTTATTTATCTTGGAGACGTTGAATGAATATAGAAATTCTTTGTGTAGGAAAAATTAAAGAGAAATTTTATGTAGATGCAATAGCTGAATACAAAAAAAGACTCTCAAAATATTGCAAAATAAAAATTATTGAAGTTTCTGACGAAAAGACTGTTGAAAATGCAAGCATTAATTTAGAAAATACAATAAAAGCTAAAGAGGGAGAAAAAATTCTTAAAATTTTAAATGAAAGCTCATATATAATAGCTTTAACGATTGATGGTAAATCTTTTTCTTCTATAGAATTTTCAAAAGAAATAGAGTCTTTAGGAATAAAAGGATACAGTTCTATAACATTTATAATAGGCGGATCCATAGGCTTATCCGAAAATGTTATAAAAAAAGCTGATATGAAGCTTAGCTTTTCAAAGTTTACATTTCCACATCAGCTTATGAGAGTAATTCTTTTAGAGCAGATTTATCGCTCGTATAAAATCATTAAAAATGAACCATATCATAAATAAAATGTATTAATCTCAGTCCATATATTTTTTAGATGCTGTAAGACATCTTATAGAATTCAATACAGCTATAACCATAACTCCTACATCTGCAAAGACAGCCGCCCACATATTTGCAATTCCTATAGTTCCAAGTAGAAGCACAAGAATCTTTACTCCGATTGAACACCAAATATTTTCTTTTACGATTTTTAGACATTTCTTTGCAACATGTATTGCGTATGATATTTTTAAAGGGTCATCATCCATAAGTACAACGTCTGCTGCTTCAATAGCTGCATCGCTTCCCATTGCTCCCATAGCAATTCCAACATCTGATCTTGTAAGAACCGGTGCATCATTTATTCCATCTCCGACAAATGCTACTGCATCATTCTTATTTTCCTTTTCATTTAATATCTTTTCAAAGTTTTTAACCTTTTCATTTGGTAAAAGATTACTTATAAATTCTGTTATTCCGAGTTCTTTTGTGATAATTTCCGCAGTTCTTTTGTTATCGCCTGTTAAGACTATAATTCTCTTAACTCCCGCTTCCTTTAAAGCTCTTACAGAAGCTTTACTTGTTTCTTTAAGCACATCTGATACCAATATATGACCGGAATATTCCTTATCTATTGCGAGATGAACTATAGTTCCGTCATCATCGTTACACTCTTTTATGGAGAGTCCTATGTCATTCATAAGTTCCTTATTTCCAAGATATACAGTTTTATCATTTATTATTGCTTTTATCCCTTTCCCGGGAATTTCTTCGATACTTTTTACTTCACATCCGTCATTATCGCTTTGAAACGCCTTCTTTAAGGCAACTGCTATAGGATGAGTTGAATATCTTTCTCCGTGAGACGCCATATGAAGGATTCTTTGCTCCGCTTCATTATCTGAGTGAACAGACGAAACTAAAAATAATCCCTTCGTAAGAGTTCCGGTTTTATCAAATACAACTGTCTTAACTTCAGATAATTTTTCAAGATAATTGGATCCTTTTACTAAAACGCCATTTTTACTTATACTTCCAATTCCTGCAAAAAATGAAAGCGGGACACTTACCATAAGTGCACATGGGCAGCTTATTACGAGGAATGTAAGAGCTCTGTAGACCCATGTATTAAATGTAAGCTCTTTAGAATATAAATATATAATCGATGGGACTAAAAATGCCACTACAAGAGCGAATGTTACTACTATAGGCGTATAAATCCTTGAAAATTTTGTTATAAAAAGTTCTGCCTTTGCCTTTTTTTCTCCTGCATCCTCTATAAGCTCAAGAATCTTATATGCAGTGGAATCCGAAAATGCCTTAGTCGTTTTAATTTTTAAAACTCCATTTATATTAATACTTCCACTTAAAGCTTCATCACCTTCTTTTATAGGATAAGGAACTGATTCACCTGTAAGAGATGACATATTTAGCGATGATTTTCCATTTAAAACTACTCCATCAATTGCAACCTTCTCTCCCGGAGATACATATATTATGCTTCCTATTTTTAGTTCATTCGGATTTACTTTTATAAGCTCTCCCTTTTCATTTTCTATAGTTGCATACTCGGGGCATATATCAATTAAATTAAGAATATTATCTCTACTTTTATTTACAGCATAGTCCTGAAACAGTTCACCTATATTATAAAAAAGCATAACGGCAATAGCTTCAAGATAGTCTTCTTTTTTTATGTAAGAAAGTACGATTGCTCCTATTGTTGCAACCATCATAAGAAGATTTTCATCAAAAGGCTGTAAATTAATTATCCCTTTTATAGCCTTTTTTAAAACATCATATCCTATTATAAAATATGGAATAAGATATAATAAAAACTTTAAATTACTATTAGATATATTTGACAAGGAAATTAAAAGTGAAAAAATTATCGTTATAATAATCTTTGCTAAATCTATTTTTTGTTCTTTATTCATATAAATACCTATCTATATATTAAATTATTTTTTCTAAAATTATGAATTATGCAAGGCATATGCCTATATAAGTACAATTAAACAATTAAATCATTGTTTAATTGTTTCTATGCTTTTAATATATCTTTATTAAAATATAAAGTCAATCTTTATTAATTAATTTTTTATATTATCTTCCTATAATTTTGCATAGCAAAATATTTTCCCCGATTCATTCAGATTTTAACTTTAAAATATAAAGATATTTCATAAGTTGTCTAAAAAAGAAAAAGATTTTCAAAATGTAATCTTGATTAAATTTAATATTAAAGTTAAAATTTAATCAGTTTTTACGAAAGGATTTTTTTTATGACAATAGTTAATCAGAATCTTCCACATAACCATGGAGAGAGAAATATTGAAGAAATTATTGACCATATACCGAATGAAGAACTTATGGAAAAGGTTTCCTCAGCTATGAGACAACTTGGAGATCCGAGCCGCCTTCGCATATTCTGGCTACTTTGCCATACTGATGAATGCGTGATAAATATTGCATCCATAGTCAATATGTCAAGTCCTGCCGTTTCACATCATTTAAGACTTTTAAAGGCATCCGGTCTTATCGTGTCACAAAGGCAAGGAAAAGAAATGTATTATAAGGCGAAGGACTGTCTTTTAGTCAAGCAGCTTCATAGAACAATTGAAAATGTTGCATCAATATCTTGCGACGACTTTAATATGATACTCATGGAATAAAAAGTCAAAATTATTAACGAATCTATAAGAATATAAAGATTTATTAAATAAAACACTTATGAAAAAATAGGCTGAAATTCAGCCTATTTTTAATGATTTTTACTCATCAAATCCGAGTTCTTTTGAATCAAGCATGATTGTGAAAGGTCCCATATTTTTTAAAGACACTTCCATATCAGCTCCAAACTTTCCGGTTTCAACTTTTTTTACTTCATTTTTTGCTTTGTCAACAATGTAATTGTACATATCTTCAGCTTTTTTAGGATCTCCCGCATTTATAAATGACGGCCTATTCCCATGCTTTGCGTCCGCATATAAAGTAAATTGTGATACTAAAAGAAGATCTTTTTTTACATCTTTTATAGAAAGATTGGTTTTTCCATTTTCATCCGGGAAAATACGCAAATTTATAAGTTTTTTAAGCATTTTATCGGCAATTTCCTTTGTGTCTTTATTAGTAACACCTATAAAAACTAAAAATCCGCTGTCTATTTGTCCTACAACTTCATTATCAATCTTTACGCTTGCATCATCTACAATCTGAATTAAAAATTTCATAAAATATTTTCTCCTCTTCTAAATTTATTTATTAAACTATTTTATATTTTATCCATTTATAATTTCTATACTTAATATTTAATCCATTTATAATTTCTATATTTAATATTTTATCCATTTATAATTTCCCATTATTTCTAATTATTTTGTTTTGCATTTTTGTATTATAGACTAAAAATCTAAAAATCAAAATAGGGCCTAATACTTTTTAAAAAATTTTGAATATAATTGACTTTTAATGAAACATGTATATACAATATTCGATAACAATATTTTGTTTTTCTTACTGTTTTTTGAAAGGGGGACTTATATGCAAAAAAAAGAAGGAAAACTTAAGCAAAATATAACCTTGATTGAAGCAATCGGTTTTTGCGTCGCTCAGGTTATAGGAACCGGTATATTTATGAAACCTACTACCGTTCTTAAAGCTTCCGGATCTACCGGAATGGCAATACTTATGTGGATTTTTGCAGGTTTAATTACTATGTGTACAGCACTTACGCTTGCGGAAGTTGCATCATATAAAGCAAGTCTGGGCGGTATGACAGCTTATGTCACTCAATATAATGGAAAGAAAATCGGCTTTTTATCAGGATGGTTCTTTGCTATCTTAAATGACCCAGGGACATTAGCTGCTAACTCTATAGCAACTGCGACTTTTCTATCAGGTATCATTTCTATGAACGATACACAGCTTCGTATATGTGCATTTATAATAATTATTGTTCTTTGCTCGTCACAGATGATTTCAGTTCAAGGAACTATGAGAACACAGCTTGTAGGAGCTTTATTGCAAGCAGTTCCATTACTTTTAGTAATTATATTAGGTATATTCAAAGGCGGAATGCCGACAAATATTAACTTCTCACTTATAGGAAATCCTAATTCTCCGGGCGTTAAATTCGGTATAGCACTTTTAGGTGCTATGTGGGTTTATGACGGATGGCAGGCAACAGCCAACTTAGGTGAAGAAATGTCAAACCCTCAGAGAGATTTTCCAAAAGCACTATTTCTTTCAATGTCATTTTTAATCATAATTTTTGTTTTATTCAACATGGTAGGATTTAATGTTATTTCTACCAAAACAATTATGATTTCAAAGGAAAGCTTCGGCTCAAATTTCGGTCAATCTCTTATGGGTAATACCGGACGTTATATTATGGCAATCCTTATGGTCATATGCAGTCTTTTCACGCTTAATGCTGAAGTTGTTCAGGCAACTCGTGATATGCTTTATCAAGCACGTTGCAACAACTTGCCGGGTTCTAAATGGATTCGTCATATTGACCCTAAATTTAATACACCTATTCATTCAATTATGACTTCGGGTACTCTTGCTTTAATTCTTATGCTAACAGGTACTTTTGAAAGCATTTCACTTATGACAATGTTCTTTACTTGGGTATTCACTTTATTTGCACTTTATGATGCATTTAAGCTTCGTCATCAAAAAGAGCTTAAGAGAACATTTAATACTCCTTTATATCCGATTGTTCCTTTAATCGGTATAGGCGGTGCGGCATTCATGCTTATTTCATCAGTATTATCAGATCCTAAATGGTTTGTTATAGGTATAATTGTAATATTGGCAGGAATTCCTATTTCATTCTTAAGTCATAAATATCTATATCCTAATGAAAAAACTATGGATGAGTTCTAGAATAAAAGTACAAATATTTAAAAAAACATTTAAAAAGTCTTTCTTAAAAAAGAAAGGCTTTTTTACATAAAAACACCTTTATTCCTAAGCTTTTGAAATAAAGGTGTTTTTTTTTCTAAAAATTTTTAACTAGCAGTAAAATCCTGAAGATTCATCACTTAAATTGATAAATATGTTCTTAGTCTGAGTGTATGCATCTAAAATACTAAGGTCTGTTTCTCTTCCGATACCTGATTTCTTATATCCTCCGAATGGAGCACCTGCCGGGATTTGATTATAAGTGTTTACCCACATTCTTCCGGTTTCAACTGCACGAGATACTCTAATAGCTTTTGTGATATCTTTTGTCCAAACTCCGCCACCGAGTCCGTAGTCTGAATCATTAGCCATCTTTATAACTTCATCTTCAGTCTTAAATTTAATTACAACGGCAACCGGTCCGAAGATTTCTTCTTTTGCAATTCTCATATCATTCTTTACATTTGTTATAAGTGTAGGCTTAAAGAAATATCCTTTTTTTAGCTTTCCTTCCATATTTCTTTCGCCGCCGCAAAGAATTGTTGCTCCTTCTTCTTTTGCAATGTCCATATAATGACTTACTTTTTTAATCTGAGCTTCGTTTATTGATGCACCGATTTTCGTGTCAGGATTTAATGGATCACCCTGCTCTACAGTTTCAAATGCCTTCTTTATCTTTTCTACGAATTCATCATAGATTCCTTCCTGAACAAATACTCTTGATCCTGCACAACATACCTGACCTTGATTGAATAAGATTCCTACTTGAAGTCCATCAAGTGCCTGATTCATGTTGCAGTCGTCAAAGAAAATATTTGCTGATTTTCCGCCAAGCTCCAACGTAGACGGAATAAGTTTTTCTGCAGCAGCAAGTGCAACATTTTTCCCGACTTCAGTTGAACCTGTAAATGCAAGCTTCTTAAATCCCGGATGCTCCAGCATGTACTGTCCCGACTTTGAACCTCTACCTGTGATTATATTTATAACTCCCTTTGGAACTATATCTTCTATAAGCTCCATTAAAAGATTTACGCTTAAAGGAGTACTTGATGAAGTTTTTAATACTGTACAATCTCCCGCTGCAAGCACCGGAGCAAGCTTCCAAGCTGCCATAAGAAATGGAAAGTTCCAAGGAATAATCTGCCCTACAACTCCTATAGGCTCACGAAGGACGATGCTTAAGGATTCGCCTTTAAAATTCGGTGTGCTTAAAACTGAAGCCTTCCCTTCTCCTGTAAGAATTGCTCCTGCAAAATAACGGAAATGTTCGATTGCCCAAGGAATATCAATAAATTTCGATTCTCTTATCGGCTTTCCATTGTCTATTGTCTCAGCTTCTGCCAGCATATCTGCATTTTCTTCAATTCTGTCTGCAATTTTATTTAATATTGAAGCTCTTTCATTTGGCTCCATAGCCTTCCATGAAGGAAATGCTTTCCACGCAGCCTTAACCGCTTCATCAACATCTTCTTTTGTAGCTTCTGCAAATTTTGCAATTACCTCCCCTGTTGCAGGGTTTTTGCTTTCAAAGGTTGCATTGTCTTTTGCATCTTTCCATTCACCACCAATAAAAAGTCCATACTTTTCTTTTAACTTTAATGACATTTATATTTCTCCCTTCAAATTATCTATATTTTTTATTCTTTTTAACTTGTTTTATTATTTTTCGTACCCTTTTTATTCCCATTAACAAGCCAATATTTAATATGGTACTTAATTTTTCATTACAAGGTAATTTTATACTTAAACTGAGTATTAAAAAATATCCAGATATGATATATTTAAAGATACCAGATATATTTTATGATTTAATGCTAATTTTAATACATTTATATTTCATAGATTAATAAAAATAATTTTTAATTTATGGATGCAATTAATGATATGAAAGGGGAAAAATGTATAACTATAATCTAATTAAAGAAAAGGATAAGCCTCTTTATGAGTCTTTATATGAATATATTAAAAATGATATTTTATCCGGTAGGCTTCGCTCAAATGATAAGCTTGCATCGAAGCGTGAAATGGCTATTAAAAATAACATAAGTCTTACAACAGTGATAAATGCATATAACCACCTACTTATGGAAGGATATATTGTAAGTAAAGAGAAAATCGGCTACTTTGTATCCGATATAAAATCTATGCCGAATCTTGATATGTGCCCGATAAAGCAAAAGGATAAATTACTTTATAAAGAGGATAAATGGTTTGCAGATTTTAAATCTAATAATACACTCTACCACTATTTTCCATTTTCAACTTGGAAAAAGGTTATACGTTTTGTGTTAAATGAGTACGAAGAAAAACTAATAGAAAGAGGACATCCTTTCGGTAATAGAGAGCTTAGGGAAGAAATAGCAAGTTACATTTATAAAAGTAGAGGTATATATGTATCTCCCGAGCTTATCGTAATCGGTGCAGGAATTGAATTTTTGTATAACCGCCTGATTTCAATACTTTTAAAGACGTCAATTTATGCGATTGAAAATCCCGGTTATAAAAAGATTTCAAAAATTTATGAGGCATATAACCTTAAATGGAAAAGCGTTGATATGGACGAAAGTGGAATCTCAATGGATGACCTTTTAAAAAGTAAAGCAGACATCGTTCACGTTTCACCTGAGCACCACTACCCCCTTGGCACACTTATGCCGATGAAAAGAAGACAGGAGCTTTTATCGTGGGCAGATAAAAAAGGTCACTACATCATAGAGGATGATTTTGACTGCGAGTTTCGTTATGGTACAAAGCCCGTACCTGCTCTTAAAAGTATGGACGTAAATGGAAAAGTTATATATATGAACACATTCAGTAAAACTTTATCTCCTGCAATAAGAATAAGTTATATGGTGCTTCCTGAAAAGCTTATGGAAATATACTTAAATACAACAAACTTTTTCACAAATTCAACTTCAACCTTGGAGCAGCTTTCTCTTACTCATTTTATAAAAAAGGGATATTTTGAAAGACATTTAAATAGAATAAAAAAGCAATATCAAAAAGAAGGTGAAACGCTTAGAGAAATCTTAAAAAGTAGCAACGATTTACCGATAAAACAAATTTCCGAAGGAAACAATGGAACACATATTTTAGTGGAGCTTAATACTAAGCTCTCCGACTCCATTATAAAAGAAAGGGCTGCAAACTTAGGAATTAATGTCGCATTTTTATCAGACTACTGCACTAAGTATGATAAAAAGTACGACCATACTATGATTTTAAATTTTTCAGATTTAAACGAAAAAACTCAAAAGGAAGCTGTAAAAAGGCTCGGAAAGATTTTTAGATAGCTCTCTTTATTTTGTTATTGAATTGATTCGTAAATTTTTTTAATTTCCTTATCCGGTTCTTTTGTCATAAGACTTACTACAATTTCAAAAATAAGCCCGACTATAAATGCAGGTAAAAGCTCGTATATGTCGAATGCTCCTCCCAAATTTCGAACCAAGAATTTCCAGATAAATACGGTTGCACCTCCTGCTATAAGTCCTGCTATAGCACCATATTTATTTGAGCGTTTCCAAAATAAAGAAAGAAGTACAACAGGGCCGAACGATGCACCAAGTCCGGCCCATGCAAAACTTACGATTGCAAATACAGAGCTGTTGGGATCCCATGCAATAAGCACTCCTATTATAGAAATTGCTATAATAGTAAGCCTTGAAATATCCATAAGCTTTTTATCGCTTAATTTAAGATGGAAAAAGTCGACCAAAATATCGCTCGAAATAGAAGAAGATGCAGCAAGTAGCTGTGAATCGGCTGTAGACATTGTTGATGCAAGTATTCCCGATAATACAACCCCCGATATAAGTGCTGTTATAGAACTGTGCTTTGCCAGAAGCTTTGAAATTTCAATTATAATTGTTTCACTCTTTGAGCCTCCAAGGAAAGGTAGAATTTTTTTAGAGCTTATGCAAAGTCCTATCATTCCTATAAATACAGATACTACCATTGAAATAAGTGCCCAACTTGATGCAATTCTGCGTGAAAGCGTAAGCTCTTTTTCATCTCGTATAGCCATAAATCTTAAAAGTATATGCGGCATTCCGAAATATCCAAGTCCCCATGCAAGAGTTGATATAATATTTATAAAATCAAAATTCTTTGCATCCATTGTCGTTGGATTATAGCTTTTCGTAAGAGAAAGGTAGCCTGCAAGGTGTTCAACATTTTTGAAAACATTTTCCATTCCTCCTGCCACTTTTACTCCGAATAAAAGCACTATTATTAGTGCAAGTGTCATTATTATGCTTTGAACCAGATCTGTTATAGATGCCGCCAAAAATCCTCCAAGAGATGTATACATAAGAATAACTACTGCACTTACAATCATTGCTATATGATAATCAATATTAAATAAGCTGTTAAAAAGCTTTCCGCAAGCAGCAAATCCTGAAGCTGTATATGGAATGAAAAAAAGTACAATTAAAAGTGCTGATATCATCATCAAAATATTTTTTTCATCTTTATATCTTTTTGAGAAAAATGACGGAACTGTAATTGCAGATATTTTTTCCGAATATCTTCTAAGTCTCTTTGCAACAATAAGCCAATTTAAATAAGTACCTAAAACAAGTCCTATGATAGTCCATCCTACATGAGAAGTTCCTGATAGATATGCAAGTCCCGGAATTCCCATAAGAAGATAACTGCTCATATCTGATGCTTCTGCACTCATCGCCGTAACTATAGGTCCCAATTTTCTATTTCCTAAATAAAAATCATCTACGGAATTCGTCTGCTTTGAAGATTTAACTCCTATATATACCATTAAAAGCAAGTATGCTCCCATTGATATCAAAATAAAAATATTTGAAGCTGCCATATTTGTCCTTTACCAATTTTTTATATGTATTTTTACGAATTTTTTATATGTATTTTTACTAATTATATATTTTTATAAAAATGTAGTTTATTCTAAAAAATTAAAAAATAACCAAATTAAATTTCAAATAACATATGCTTTGATATGTTACCAAAGCTTCAAATTATAGTCAACTTTATTTATTCAATAAGTACTTTGTGATATAATAATTTTTATGCATTTTTATGTGATTTTTTAAGTTGCATTTTTATTTTATATTATTTATATTACAATAAATTTATATTACAGTTAAACTTTTTAAATTTAGAGGAGCTTATACTAATATGAATGAAAAATTTATTCCTCTTTTATTTGGCGGAGACATAAATGTTTACTCAGTTGCAAGAGCATTTCATGAAGCATATAAAGTAAAATCGGTTTGCTATGGAAAGTACAATTCAGGACCTGCATTAAGGAGTAAAATCATCGATTATATAGCTAATGAAAACATCGAAAAAGCTGAAGTCTTTAGAGATATTGTAATTTCATTTGCAAATTCTCATAAGGATTATAAGGTTTTTGTTATAGGCTGCGGAGATGCTTATGTACAGCTTGCTTCGGAAAATAAAGAATATTTTCCGGATAATTGCATAATACCATATATAAAACCTAATCTTTTAAATACGCTTATTCATAAGGAAAAATTTTACGCTCTTTGTGATAAATATGATATTCCTCATCCCGACACTTTAATATATACACCTTCAATGGGACACGATTTTACTGTCCCTTTTAAGACACCTTTTATATTAAAGCCTTCAAACTCGATAACCTATTGGGAGCATCCATTCCCGGGAAATAACAAAGTATTTATCATAAATTCAAGAAAAGAGCTTTTAAATATTTTAGATAAATGCTACGGTGCAGGATATCCTGATTCCATGATAATTCAGGATATGATTCCGGGAGACGACTCATATATGGGAGTTCTTACAAATTATTCCGATAAAAAAGGCAAAGTTAAAATGATGTGCCTTGGTCATGTCCTTCTTGAAGAGCATACGCCTCATGGACTTGGCAATCATGCTGTTATACTTACAGAGAAAAATGAAAAGCTCTCATATAAAATCAAAAATTTCCTTGAAGATATCGGATATATCGGATTTTCAAATTTCGATTTAAAATATGATATGAGAGATAACACATATAAAGCATTTGAAATAAATTGTCGTCAAGGAAGAAGTAACTATTATGTAACAGGAGCGGGATTTAATATTGCGACCTATCTTGTTAACGATTATATTAAAAATAAAGAAATGGATTTTAAAATTTGTGATAATGAAACTCTTTGGCGAGTTGTGCCTAAAAGTGTTTCCTATGACTATATAATTAGTAAATATCATCCTAAAATGAAAGAACTTGAAAAGGAAGGGAAAGTATCAAATTCACTTCTCTACTCTTTCGATAATGGATTCATAAGAAAGCTTTGGACATTTAAAAATTTACACAGTCACTTCAAAAAATTTAAGATTTATTATGAAAAAAAATCCTAATTTGTATGAAAATGCGTTGTAAGGGAAAAAAACTTTTATGAAGATGCATTTTAAGGAAAAAATTTTTTATAAAGATGAATTGTAAGAAAAAGATTTTTTATAAAGATGAATTGTAAGAAAAAAGAAACTTTTATGGAGATAAAATGAAAGAGCAAAAAAAATTTTTAGGAATCTTAGGTGGAATGGGGCCTGAAGCTACACAAATTTTATATCATAGGATTATCGATAAAACTCCTGCAAAAAACGATCAGGAGCATATTCCTACGCTTATTTTAAGTGATACTTTTATACCGGATAGAACAGCTTCTATTCTTTCTCATAATACCGAGGATATTTTTAATAAGCTCCTTTCAGACTGCCTTTTTTTAGAGAAATCAGGCTGCAGCTGTATCGCAATTTCATGTAATACAGCTCATTACTTTGCAGACGATTTACAAGAAAAGCTTTCCATCCCGATTTTACATATGCCGCGTCTTACAATAAAAAGAATTAAAGAAAATCCTAAGAATAAAAAGATAGCAATTATTGCTACTGACGGTACTATTAAAACAGGCGTTTATAGAAAAGCTATTGAAGCTTATGGTCTTATATCTTTTGAACCCGAAGAAGATATTCAAAAAGAAGTTATGCACCTTATTTATGATGAAATAAAAAAAGGAGAAAAAGGTAATCCTGATACTTTCGCTAAAATTGATAAAGCGATAAAAGATGCCGGATGCGATAAAGCAATCTTAGGTTGTACGGAGTTATCTGTATATAAGGAATATCACGAGCTTTCAAATATGTATATAGATTCTACTGATGTACTTGCTGATGAATGCGTGAAATTCTTTTTACATAATTACACTGAATGAATCATCTTAAGAAATTCATCTTCAGATATTACTTTTACATTAAGGCTTTTTGCCTTTGTAAGTTTACTCCCGGCATTTTCTCCTGCGATAAGATAATCTGTGTTTTTTGATACGCTTCCTGCTATCTTACCTCCGTTACTTATTACAAGTTCTTCAATTTCTTTTCTCTTATAATTCTTAAGAGTTCCCGTAATAACAAATTTCTTTCCCGATAAAGTATCTTTCTTATCCTTTATTTCGCTTTCATCTATATAAAACTTAAGGCCCGACTTTTTAAGATCTAAAATAATTTCTTTATTTTTTTCATTTAGGAAAAAGTCTTTTATGGAAACTACTGTAATATCTCCTATATCAGGCACATCTTTTAATGCATCTTCTGATGCTGAAATTATATTGTCAATCGACTTAAAATAATCAATTAAAGTAGAAGCTGTTCTTCTTCCTACATTTCTTATACCAAGACCTGCAAGAAGACGTTTAGGGCTATTATTTTTAGAATCCTCTATCGCCTTTAACAATTTATCCGTATTTTTTTCTCTTCCAATAATTCCTTTTTCTACGAGTTCATCTCTATAATCTTTTAAATGATATAAATCGGCATAACTTTTTAGATATCCATTATTAATAAGAGCTTCAATTAGAAGGTCTCCAAGACCCATAATATTCATGCAGTTAATTGATGTAAAATAAGAAATCGAGCGTTTCTGTATTGAAGGGCATGTAAGATTTATGCAGCGTAAATCGGCTGTATCATCTTCTTTTACAATTTTTTCTCCGCAAATAGGGCAAAATTCATTTATCTTATAAACTTCTTTCGGTTCTTTTACAACACCGCAAAGTTTAGGGATTATATCGCCCGACTTTTTAATCTTGTACACTCCTCCGATTCCAATTTTCATATCGTTAATATAATCCATATTGTGAAGCGTAACTCGTGATACATTTGTTTTGCAAAGTCTTACAGGCTTTTTGGTATTTTCGTCACACACTTCTCCTATAAAGCCTATTTTACCTGTTCTTCCAACTGTTTCTATTATGTTAAATATAATAACATTCTTTTCTTCAGGCGGATATTTGTAAGCAATATGTCCTGCCTGATACTTACTTCCAAAAGGGAAATCTGTTCTATACTCAATATTATCAATTTTTACGACAGCACCGTCTATATCATAAGGGAGATTTTCTCTCATATCTCCAATTTCTTCAATTGCTTCAATGATTTCATCTTCCGTATTACATTTTTTATGAAAAACTGTTGTAACTCCAAGCTTATTTAATATATCAAGTCCTTTAGTCTGAGAAGTCATAAGGTCTTTTGGACCGTCCTGAACATTAAAAATGAACATGGAAAGCCCTCTCTTTTTCGTTATTGAACTGTCAAGCTGCCTTAGCGTTCCCGCTGCAAGGTTTCTTGGATTTGCAGCCGGCTTCTTTCCAAGTTCTTCCTGTTCTTCATTAAAAGCATTAAATGAGTCATGGCTTAAATACACTTCACCTCTGATTTCAAGATAATCATAAGAAGCATTTAATGTCTTTTTTACATCATCTATTACAAGTGCATTCTTCGTAACATCTTCTCCTATAAGCCCGTCTCCTCTCGTCTCTGCCATATAAAGAGTCATCTTATCTTTTTCTTTTCTATACCTAAGCGTAAGGCTAAGCCCGTCAATCTTCTGCTCTACAGAAAAAGATACATCAGGGTGCATTTTTTTTACTTTTCTTACCCAATCTTTTACGCTTTCATAGTCAAATACGTCTTCGATAGAAAGCATAGGAATATTATGAGTAACCTTCTCACCTGCCTCACGTTTTGCTACTCCTCCGATAATCTGCGTAGGAGAATCTATTGTTACCCAAGTCGGATTATCTTTTTCAATCTGCTTTAATTCAGTCATAAGTGCATCATATTCTTCATCTGAAATTTCAGGATTATCCTCGTTATAGTAAAGGTTCATATGATATTTTATTTTGTCTTTTAGCTTTTCATATTCTTTTTTTGACGGTCTTTCCATATCTTTATTCCTTTTACATAATATATTTTTAAATTCAACGTACAAATCAATATGTTAATAATGTAATATTTTTAAAAGCTCGTTATATTCAAGCTCTTTAATTTCTCTATATTTTCCTTCTTTTATGCCTCTAATATCAAGATTCATAATTCTTATCCTAAATAAATCTATAACCTTATAATGGCATTCCTTACACATTCTTCTAATTTGACGATTAAGCCCCTGCGTAAGAATTATATGAAACTCTTTATCTTTAGTTTTCCATACTTTGCAGGGCCTTGTAGTCGTTTCTAAATCCTTTAAATAAATACCTTCTCTTAAACATTTTAAAAATCTGTCAGTAATTTTTTTATCTACTGTAACTATATATTCCTTTTCGTGATAATTTCTCGCTTTTAAAACTTTATTTGAAATTTCTCCCATATTTGTAAGAAGTATAAGTCCGTGAGAATCCCTATCAAGTCTTCCAACATTAAATATTCTAACCGGATAATTAATATAGTCTATGATATTATTTTTTTCACGCTTTTCAGAAGTACAAACAATCCCTTTTGGCTTATTAAATAATAAAATTACATCATTACTTTTTCTTTTTATAATAGTATCCTCACATTTTACAATATCTTTTTTAGATACTTCATCTCCCAAAATAGCAATTCTATCATTTATTGTTATTTTTCCTTCTTTTATAAGCTCATCTGCTTTTCTTCTAGATGCAAAGCCTGCAAAAGAAAGATATTTATTAATTCTCATCTTTTAACCTTTTATCTCTTAATCTTATACATAGCTCCTTTATAATAACATTTTTTCAAAAATATCTCATTATAAAAACTACTCATATATATCAGCAAAATATTTTTAAGCAAAATAAAGCCCCAATAACTCTTTAAAAAAGAATTATTAGGACCTTATTTTTTATATTTTATCCGTACTACTTGTTAGCAAATTTTATAAAAATTACTCGATAAATTCAGATTTTACATATCCTGTTATTCCTCTCATCGATGTAACTCTTGTCCATCCTGACGCATAGCTTTCATGCAAAGTCACCGGCTCTTTTGCATATCCTAAATCTACAATCTTTGTACTTTCGCTTGCACCTTCTCTAAGTCTTACAGTGCCCGTTAAATCAACAGTTTTTCCGTCAGGAAGTTTTTCAACAATAACAACGTCGTTATTATCAAGCTTCTTATCAGACAAATATTTCTTTTCTACATAAGCTTTCTTGTCTTCATATTTAATTTCTACAAAATCTCCTTTTTCTTTAATCTTCTTAAGCTCCTGTCCTATTGTTAGCTTACCTAAATTATTTCCGGAGGTTGAAGCGGAATCATATACTGCTACTTCTCCCTTTGAATAAACTACAGAAGTTTTTTTGCTCTTCTTACTCTTAGACTTTGAAGATTTCTTTTTAGATGATTTCTTCTTTTCGTCCTTTTTTTTCGACTTCTTGTCTTTCTTTTTATCCTTCTTAGCTGACTTCTTTTTTTCGGTCTTTTTTCCCTTTTCTTTTGCTACTTTTTCGTCATATTCATTTGACCATTTTTCTGTAGCAGCGATAAGCTCATCAGAAAGGAAAGCATTTAATTTTTCATCCTTAAGCATAGCAGCATTAAACTTCTTTTGGACTTTTTCCTGAAGCTTTTGAACATCATCTTGCTTTTCAAATGTTTTAATGAGCTTAACTATTTTTTTATCCATCTTAAATTCGCTGTTGTTGGAATTAAAATTGCTATACACATTATCGATGTAAAGCTTATCATCTTTTCCTTTTTTTAGATAGAAAAAGTCAAGTCCTGCCGCCTTTGTTTTTATGCCTTTAAAGCGAATATTCATTGATACGGAAATCAAAAGTGAATCATTCGTTAATCCCTTTTTACTATAAACTTCTATATCCTCATATTTATCAAGGTACTTACTAAAAAACTTTATATAGCTTTCTTCCTTATCGGAAATAGGCTTTGCAATCTTCTTTATTGTTTTAACATCACCTTTTGCATACGCTTTGTAGTATGTGTTCATAAGATTAGTAACTTCTTTGTTTCCATTTTTGCTTTCGTTCGTATAATTCTTATATACACCTTCAACAATCTTCTTTGTTCCTGTAAAGCTTCCAAGTATCACAATTATTAAAATAACAACTACAAAAGCCCCATAATATCTGAAATGCTTTTTGTCAGTTAGCCAAGCTTCGGCTTTTTTTAAATACTCTTTTGCTTTATCTAAATACTTGTTTAAATCCTCTTTTTTCATATAAATCCTTTTCAATATATTGTTCTTAATTTTAGTTTCCAGGCTATAGCTTTTAGCTTACATATACACTATAAAAATAGCATATGTAGACGACCGGATTCGAACCGGCGATCTTCGGAGTCGGAGTCCGATGCGTTATCCAGCTACGCCACGCCTACTTAACAATTTCTTAACAAGATTATCATTATTTTGTAATAAAGTCAATTTTATTACTAAAATTTTATAATATGACTATTTTAAATAACCGATTTTATTTAAGATATGATAAATATAAATCTATAACACGGTCAAAATCGCTTTTTACTCTTTTATTTCTGCTTATTGAAATATCGCTTATACCTTGATACATGTCTTTTCTTTCAATAAAAAGTTTTTTTAAAGTCAAGACTTCGCCCTTTTCAAAAAAATCTTTTAAGAGAGGTCTTTTATAGCTATGCCTTAAATTATATTTTATAGTGTACAAAGACGCATAAAGTTCAACGATAATTCCGCTTTTTTTCATAATAAAGATATTTTCTTTATTTGTCACTATGCCGCCTCCGCAAGATATCACGCAAGGTCCCACCTCTGATAAAATCGCTAAAAGAGCTGCTTCTTCTCTTCTAAATGCTTCTTCCCCGAATTTAGAAAAATAATCTTCCACAGACATTTTAAAGACATCCTCTAATAGCTTATCCATATCGAAAAATGGAAGTTTTAATTTCTTTGAAAGAATATTTCCGAAATTAGTTTTCCCTACTCCCATAAAGCCTATAATGTAGATATTTTTCTTCTTACTCTTTTTAAATTTATCGATTGCTGAAAGATATTTTTCCATGTCTTTATAGAAGATTTGCCCGATTTTACTTTTTCCTTTTTCCGTTGCAAAAATGAATGGAGCATTTTCGTTACTATATAAGCGTGTAATCTCACCTAATTGTCCCATCGAGATTATGATTATATCCTTTTTATCAAAAGCTATATTAGGATTTGCTTTTTTATATTCTAAAAAATCCTTTGGCAAATCAAGCATATTTTTTACGTCTTCTACGCTTTTTGAAATCGAAGCTATTTTTAAAATATCAAAATTCAAATTATATAAATCTAAAAGCTTATTAAATAAAAACTTTTTATCCTTAGGCTCATCTATAATATGAAAAGAGCCTATAACTTTTGTACTATTCTTATGAGATTTTTTAAGCAAGTCATGAAGCTGTGCTGGTTTTATATTTGAATCATATATAGCATTATCCATCTTTCTAAGAAATTTCTCATTATCCATTTTTCTAAGTAATTCCTTAGATTCTTCATTTCCCTTATATTCCATAAAAAATTTTGCTTCAACATCCAAAAATTTCGGCTTTAAAATATCCTCTGCTAAATTTAGATACTCAAAATATTTATCAATTTTAGAAAAATGTCCACCTTCTCTTTTAGTTCTTAACGTAAAAATCAGAATATTTCTATAATGCTTTAAAGCATTTAAGATAGATATAAATTCTTCCTTTTCCATTTTATTTATATCTTTTATGAAGTCAATTCGGCATTCAAAATAATAATTAAAAGAAGATATAATCTCTTTTGATTTTTTAATTGATTCTATCTTTTCTATAAATCCTTCTACTCTATCCTCTGTTAATGTTATGGCTAGAGGCAGTCTATCATGTTCTAAACTATTCAAAGATGTCCTTTCCAAAATAAGTAATATTATTTATTTAGCTTTTAATTTTTATCGTCTTTAGAGAATAAACTATTTTCTGCTACTTTCGATAAATCTTTTTCGTTAAAATCCGTATAACTTTTTACATTATTAGTATAAGCCGGACTTACTCCATAGAACATATCAAAGAAGCCTTTTAATTTATCAATAACCTTTTGCTTTTTTTCTTCTCATACACCTTATTAACCTCCGATTTTCCTACAGTTCCAAGCTTTGTAAGAAGCTTTGAGACATCTGCGGGTGTAAAGAATTCTCCTCCCGATTTACCCGCATTTGATGCATACATTGCCATAAGATATATAGCGATAAAACATCGTACCGAGGACATAATTTTTAAAATCCCATCCGTCGACAGCTCCTCTAAGTTCATCAGCAATCGCCCATATAGCACGGTGAAGTTCTTCACGCTCCTGCTCTTTTTTATTATCTATATCCATTAATTATCCTTTCTTTTAATAACTTTATCTGTTTACTTGCCAATATCCATCTTTAGCACTGCCTATATACTCGATTGTTTTTTCATCTGTGAGAATTTTTAAGTCTCTGTTAATAGTACTTACAGAAACATGTAGTATATTAGATAACTCCAGTGATGTTATATTTGAATTTTCTTTCATAAATTCTACAATCTTTCCACGCCTATCGTTTAGCTTTAATTTTTGACTATCATTTTGACTATCATTTTTACTATCATTTCGTCCTTCATTTTTACCGTCATATAGCAAATATTATACTTATTATACCATATTTTTGTATTATTTATTCGGGGATGAGAATTGAGATTTAAAGCATTTATTATTACTAATTAAATAAAATATTTATGATATAAAAATAAAATATCTTTGAAAGGCTGGTCTATTTTCATTTGTTCCGGAATATCCGTCATCAACATTTAGTTTAGAAATAGCTCTTCTTACTTATATTCTTTAAAGTTTTACTTATTCTCAATCTAATCACCCCAATACAACTTATTTACAAACTTGAATGTTTGTGCTATATACATAAATATATGTTCAGTTTGTATTATATCTCAAACAGAAAAATAGTTTTCTACTATCTCATCACTACCTACTCTGTAAAAATCTCAGCATTTTTGATTGATTTTATAGGATTATCAGTCGCCCTATGGTTGGCACTTATTTTATAACAAGCACACTAACCGCTTTTAAAATAATAAGTCAAACTTATCATCAATTAACAATAACAAAAAGTATGATGATAAATTCCTTTATACATTATGTAATTGTATTCTTGATTAGTATTCCAGTGTTTAAAGGTAGAATGAAATTCATACTTGGAGGAAATTATGAGTAAAGAAATAGATAAAAACAAAGACGAAAATCATGATAAAAATGAACTTCAAATCAGATCCTCCGCTGCTGAATACTTGACTTTTATTGCAGCTAACGGTGATGACCATGAAGCTATTGAAATTAGATATGAAGATGAAAATATTTGGCTTACTCAAAAGATGATGGCAGCTCTTTATGATGTCAGTACTGCAGCAATAAATCAGCACTTAAAAAAAATATTTGATGACAATGAATTACAAGAAGAAGCAACTATTAAGAATTTCTTAATAGTTCAAAAAGAAGGTTCTAGAAATGTTTCAAGAGAAACAAAGCACTACAACCTACAAGCAATTATTGCAGTAGGCTTTAAAGTAAATAATGAACGTGCCGTCCAATTTAGGAAGTGGGCAAACCAAATTGTAAAAGATTTTACAATTAAAGGTTGGGCAATGGATGATGAAAGATTAAAAAATTCCGGCACAAAACTTACCAAGGATTATTTTGAAAAATTACTTGTAAAAATTCGTGAAATTAGATTATCTGAGAGAAGATTCTATCAAAAAATCACAGATATTTATGCCACATCTTTAGACTATGACCCATCTGCAAAAGCAACAAAAAGGTTTTTTGCCGCTATTCAAAATAAATTGCACTATGCAATTCACGGAAAAACTGCAGCTGAATTAATTGTAGATAGAGCCAATCACAAAGCGAAAAATATGGGACTTACTACTTGGGAAGGCTCTCCAGATTCAAAAATTCATAAATATGATGTAGTCGTTGCAAAAAATTATCTAAACGAGGAAGAATTAAATCAAATGCAAAGAATTGTTTCATCTTATTTGGACATGGCAGAACTGCAAGCAGAAAGACATATCCCTATGACAATGGAAGATTGGGAAAAAAGATTAAATGGATTTTTACAATTATGGGATAAAGAAATCTTAAACGATGCAGAAAAAGTATCTGCAGCTCTTGCTAAAAAACACGCAGAGAGTGAGTTTGAAAAATATAGAATTATACAAGATAGACTCTATAAAAGTGATTTTGATAAGTTCCTAGAACTCGAGGATAATACTAAAGATTTAGAAAAATAACTTAATACACGCTTAATGCTTATAACTTTAATAGCAAGCACAGTAAGTGAGTACCCACTTACGAAAAATTGATGAAGCAGAACCTTTATGGACTGCTTCTTTTTTTATCAATTTTACCTTGTTGGGGAGAACCCTAAGACCCCAATATTTTATGATAAGGAGATATACTATGGATAATAGAAAAAGAAATAATCAACTAAAAATATATTTAACAGATGAAGAAAAAGAAATCTTTGAAAAGAAAATGAAACTTTCTAATTGCAAAACTATGTCCCACTTTCTTAGGAAATATGTATTGGAAAAAGAAATTTATGTTGTAGATTTAGAACCATTTAGAAACCTACAATGGTTACTTTCAAATGCAACAAATAATATAAACCAGATTGCAAAAGCAACTAATACGACTGGTATTATTTACAAAAATGAAATTGATTCAATGAATAAAGAAATAGAAAAATTATCAAAAGAAATATGGCAGATCCATTCCCTACTTCTTAATAAGTCAAAAGAAAGTTCTGGTGATGAGTATGGCAATTACAAAAATACATCCTATAAAATCCACTCTAAATTTGGCAATAGATTATATAACTAATAGTGAAAAAACTGATGAAAGGGTCTGTAAATAATTTTGTATATCAACCTAAATCCTGATAAAAGGGTAAGGGTCACTACATTTTTTATGTATTGATGTTAGTCCATTCCTATAGGAATGGAGTTTGTCTTAATTTTACACAACTTTAATAAACTGTCAAATTTCCATGAAAATTTGCAGCTGATTATACTTATTTATCTATTTCGATTTTTAAAACCTCCCTTTAAAAAATATTGATAATTGGGATAAAATTTGATCCCAGCCACGTATTCTATTGGTCCATTTGCTTGATGCATCTACCATTGCTAAATACAAACTTTTTTGTAAAGCATAATCATGTGGAAATATGGTTTTATTTTTGGTTACTTTTCTTAGTTGCCTATTGAAGTTTTCTATAGCATTAGTTGTATATATTATCTTTCTTACTCCTTCTAGATATTTGAAATATGTCGATAGTTCTGCTCAGTTGTTTTTCCAAGAGCTTATGCACATAGGATATTTTTTATCCCCACCCTTGTGTCAAGTATTGGATACATTTTTTTGACCCTACCATGAAAAAGAGCAGACAAACCTATCCACTCTTCACCATCTTGTATGTATTTATATAGAACATAAAACAAATTCACCCAATTTATTTATTAATTATTTTAATTCACAAATTTAATCTTTAATCAAGACTACTTTATTATAGATGAAAAATCAAAAAAGATATGAAGCAATTGTAATGAGTTTCTCGATAAATTATAGTTGCTTATATATTCATGCAACCCTTCGTTTGTATTTTCTTTTACCAGAATCAAATTTCCTTGACATATTTCTCCAAACTTTTCTCTATTTATTTTAGAAATTTTAATCGAATTATCATAAATATCAATGCTTTTCACAACAAATCCGAACATAATATTCTTATTGTGATGTGACGGATATTTAGGAGGCTCCTCTACAAAACGACTGACGCCTTCATTAATATATTTTTTATTAAGACTTTTACTGCCATCAATTCGTTTACATTCAATAATAAAATAGTCTTTTTTATTTTTATTTATCCAATAATTATTTGATGTCACTTTGATATCACACCTTCCTATAAAGGAATCTGTATTTTCATCATATGTTTCTGGCGTTTCTATTTGGAATGATATAGGAAACATTTCACATCCTAATTTAGTTAACATAGAATTATCGTCTAAATAATAATGAAATAGATGGTTCTGTATGTTTACCTCATGATTATTAACTTTACGTCCTACAGAAATACAATTTTGCTTCATTAGGCTACAGCATTTTTCAATGGTCTCAATAATATAACAATAAAAACCATTTTGAAAATCTTCATTTATTGATTTTTGCTTAAAACCTCCCATTATTCATCACCTCCCGATTCCATTATTTGCTCCATAACATCGGAGAGATCAAGTTCTGCAATTGCAGGATGCCAGTACTTATAAAAATTAGGCTTTATTATAAAAAATGAGTTATCAGAAAAGTGGATGACATCTCTAATTTGATGAAACTTATCATTGTGAGAAAACACACAAAATCTTGATAAAAGTACTTTATCATAATCAATATTCTCGACCAAATCAATAGTGGTATCAGATTTTCCGTCTAAAACGGCCAGCTCAAATATAGAAAATCTGTTTAATACATTATGATATAATTTAATTTCAATATGTTTTTCTACACGTTTATAGATAGCAGTAAATTGTTTTTTGAAACATTCACTATAATCAACTAATTCCTTGGCAGATACCTTTCTATAAATATTCTCAATGTCTTTATTCGTAAGTTCCGGTATCTGGATTTTTATTGCATAGTCAATAAATTTATTATCTTTCAATCCAAACTCCTGTAATACTAAATTATCCAGGTTTTCGATTTCAGAATCTAAATCTGGTAAGCACAGAAATTCATCTTTCTTTTTTTTACTCTGAATGTACTCTGTTTTATTTGCAATATCTTCAGAAAAAATATAAGGAAATTCTAGTATTTCCCTTATAAATCGCTGCTCGCGTTCTATTCCTATTGAAGTTCCAAGCATTAGATTCAAATAAGAATAAAATGATGAGTTTAGCAATCCTACCAAGTTCATAAAGAATGGTCTTTGCTCCACGCTTCCTTTAATAATATACATGGTCTTTTTACAAACGAAAGTTTCATCACTAAAAGCTGCTCGTAATTTATAATTATTGCAGTCCACTCCAGTTGGAGTTAATACATAAGGAGGAGAGAACAACGCTTTTTCTCTAGGACGATGTACTTTAGATTTCGAAAACAATGTAGTTTTATTTGAGTTAACAAAGAAGTGGTCTACTCCTTTATACGAATCAAGAAGCCTTTTGTTTAGTAAATGAGAAGCGTCTTGTTTATCACCATCTTGATATTCTACTCCTGCCCCCATAATAATAGGAGGTTCTTGTTTTTCGATAGCATTTGAAATTGTACAAAAACGATTCTTAAGTTTCATAATCAGAGTCAAATCAGTTGAAAACCCATATACAATAGTTTTCCAAGCCCAATCAAATCTCATAAGCATATTCTGTGCTACATACTTTATATCATATCTTTCAATGACAATAACATTAAATAGCTTGAAGAAAATATTTGGCTTTATAGATGTATAATTTATAATATTGTCTAAGTTGTTTTCTTCTGAGTAACTAAAAGAAATTATTGCTGCGGGTACATCGGCATTTTCAAAAACTAATTTTCTTACCGAAGACATTTCAATTATGCTATGAATTTTAGTTTTATTTAGCAAAAATTTCCTGAATCTTTTTGAAGGTTTCTTTTGGTTATACAATAATTTAGAATGTAAAATAAAACAACAAACAGTATGCTCTTTACAAAAGTCTTTAGCTCTGAAAACAAAACTTCTACAAATCTCATTATTTTGTTGTTTGTCAAAGTATCCATTTTTTTTACAATATTCTAAATGAAGACCTGTTTTTACATTACCCCAAGGTGGATTACCAATAACAAAATCAAAGTTAATGTGGCTTAACCTTCTAAGTTTCTCTTCATCAAAAAAATCACTAACAAATAAATTTTTTCCTTTTAAATTCGGTAAAGTAAAAGTTGATAATGATTTTGGATCTTTGTAGTCTAAAACAGTTAAATAAAGAGAAAATATTGTAACATCAATTGCTTCCTCATTAATATCTATACCATAAATATTATCAGTTAAAAGAGATTTAAGTAAATTATCATCATCACAATACATTTTTCCATTTAAGTTTTCTTCTACTATACGTCGGTAACTATCAACTAAAAATACCCCTGAACCACATGCAGGATCTAGTTTCATCACGTGTTGGATACAATGAAACCTTGCCTTTGAACTCTGAAACTTTAACATTGTACTCTGAAACCTTTCCCTGAACCCTGAAACTATTCCTCTGAACCCTGAAACTTTGCCTCTGAACCCTGAAACTTTGCCTCTGAACCCTGAAACTTTAGCTCGGAGCATCATACTCACAAGATGACATACAAAAAGATGGCTCTAACATATCGCCGGAGCCACCTTCCATAAACAATGCCGGTTACTTAAAACAAGCAGTGCCTACTTATTGTTTTCTTCCATCATTTTCTTCTTCGAAGAATTGCAAATCCCGCAATAGAGAAGCCAATCACTGCAATCGAGCCTACAAGCACTGCAATCAAGCCTGCAAACGATGCTGATTTGTCTGTCTTATGAATCATACCAATACGCTTTTTAGTCTGCGACTTAGGAGCTTGTTTCTCATGATGCGACTTAGAATCTGGTTTCTCATGATGTGGCTTAGGATCTGGTTTCTCATGCTGCGCCTTACGAGCATCCGCAAGCTTGCGTGCAGATGCGCCCACCTGAGCCTGCGTTGCGTTTGGATTAGCCGCAACACGCTTAGCCTGTGCCAAAGCATCACCTAACCTATCCGCCGCCTGCTTAACGGCCGCACCAGTTCCATCTCCGGCATAGCCGGGCTTATAATCACTTTCAGCACTATCAATCTGAATATTCAACTCGTCCTTATCCACAGTAGTAGGCGCATAATAGTTCATACCCGCACTAAAACCACCAGCAGAACCACCGGCAGAACCAGAACCAGAAGTAGAAGTAGAAGTAGAACCACCTCCTACATGAGTTGGAATAGATTCTTTTGCCTTCACCTTCAAAGCACTTGTAGTTGCAGTCAAGTTTCCTCTCGTTAACTTAACAGGATTTCCATCAGTTAATGCTAGTTTTGCACCATTCTCAGGAGTTGCCTTGATGCCATTCGCTTCAAATTCTGCAGGAGTCATGACTTTTTTCACATGATTAGCATCCTCTAACGTGACTTCAAGCCCAGTTAAATCTAGCTTGTCATCCTCCGTGTAACTCAACTTTGAAGGCTGTGCTGTTACACTCATAGAGTTTACATGAGTCGAATCAAACACTCTCGGCTTTACCATTAATACGCCTGCTTGTGCCGACCAGCTTTGAATCCACGTTCCAGGACTATAAATTACTAATTTAACAGTTTTCCCATTGTGGTCTGCTACTTTTAAAAATGTTTTATCTGCAGGATCTGCATGGATTCCATATCTTTCAAATTGTGCAAATTGCACATCTTTTTTTAAGCCTTGATAATCTGTTAACGTTACAACAAGCCCCGTTAAATCTAGCCTCTCTCCCTCCGTATAACTCAACTTAGGCTGGTGTGTGATTATCCTAGACCTTACACGAGTTGGGTCAAACACTCTCTGCTTCACCTGTAACGCATCTGTAGTTGCAGTCAAGTTTCCTCTCTTTAAGGTAACAGGCTTTTCATTATGGTCTAGCTTTAATACTGCTCCATTCTTAGGATCTGCATTGATATTATTAGCCGTAAAGTCAGTAGGTTTCACTTCTTTTGTTTTGTCCTGATCATCAGTTAACGTGACAACAAGCCCAGATAAATCTAGTGGGTCATTCTCCGTGTAACTCAACTTTGAAGGCTGTGTTGTTACCGTCATACTTTTTACATCATTCGGGTCAAATTTAGTAGTAAATGTATTCGTAGTATTATTCCATTCTGCCTTATATTTCTTTTTAGAAGTATCAAGGTCATGGTCTTTTCCTGTCAGATACAGATAAAATGCGGTATCTCTGTCAGGGTGGTTGCCTGCTCTTGTGAATGTTTTTGCATTTTTTGTGCCACTGTCCACAGTTACCTCATTCACACTGTCCTGATTTTTCAGTTTAAAAAGATAGACGTTATTACCCTTGCCATCGGTTGGCGTTGTACTGATACTGCTTGCCTTGACGGTTCCACCAGTGATTGTAATGTTTCTTCCTGAACCACCATCACCACCGCCAATGCCTGCTCCTGCCCATCCGCCTGTTGCGGTTACGGTTCCACCAGTGATTGTAATATTTTCTCCTGAACCAATACCACAACCAATGCCAGCAGCAAAAGTTCCGCCTGTTGCAGTTACGGTTCCACCAGTGATTTTGATGTTTTCACTTGAACCACCATAACCACCGCCAATGCCTGCTCCTGACCACCCGCCTGTTGCGGTTAGAGAACCATCCCCCTCGATTTCTAACGTTGAATTATTATCAGAATTGTTCCATGTTAACCCAGCCCGATGGTCACCTGACTTCAACGAATTTGTTCCTTCTAGTATTATCGTTAAATGAACATTAGATTGATCATTATTTTTTGCAAGAAAAGCCTGTTGTTCATCCTGATTAGATACATCAATGTTTACATTTTTTAGGATAATCTTAGCCTTGATATTACTTCCTGTCACACTAATCGTATTTGACGTTGGTTGACCTGTTCCTTCAATCGTATAAGTACCGCTTTTTGTTATATTTACATTACCCGCATTGATATTAAAAGTATTCGGGTCAGCGTCATTTGCATAGGTAGCTATTGGATTTAAAGACATACAACCTATGATCATAAATAGGGCAAGAAGTAGGCCCATCATCCTTTTCATTCTCATTTTCACTTTCATCTCACAACTCCATTTATTATTTCTATATTTCTTTCATATGTTCAAATGATTTACATTACTGTTTTGAAAAATCGCATAAAAATAGGCAGAAACACGCACCTATCCACTAGGTATGCATTCCTGCCTATTAAAAAATTCTATGTGAAAAGAGACAGACTTATGCTGTCTGTCTGTCTGTCTGTCTGTCTGTCTGTCTGTCTGTCAAGGATTTTGTCAGATTTCCCATAGCTTTGTCAACCTTTTTATACATAACTTTTAATATGCTAATTATACAAGATAAATTCCATGTTGACAAGCCTTTATTTATTCTATATTCGTTGTTTACCCGTCTATTTTCATTACACTCCCATCAAGGAAGGTAAACTCAACCTTTCCATCTTTATGTACGGTTAGATAGTCGACCATGCTAAGCCAGACGTTTTCATCGAAAACTGTTAACAAGTCCTGCTTTTTCAAGCCATCAATAAAATATTCAACCTCATCACGTCTTGCTTGCTTTTCAACAATGATAGCTTTTACTTCTTTAAGCCTTGATTCTACAGTATTAAACCTGTTCACTAGACTCGTATATTTTTTCTCATACTCATCCTGGTCCTGCAATTTTCGTGCGTTTTCATTGATACAGTTTTTGACCTTGTAAGCTACGATGTTGAGTTCTTCTTCGAGTTTCAGTTGTTCATTTTCAAGACTTGAAGTATCAAAAACAGTTTTTACCATCTCTTTATGCGTTGCGATGATTTCCTGTTTATCTTTAACTAGCATATTTACGCCTTTAATAAACAGCGTTTGAATCTCATCTTCTTTTAAGTGTGGAGTGGTGCAGTGTTCTTCAAACTTGTGATTACACTGCCAAATTCTAGTTCGATACTTATCGGTTGAATGCCATGTTTTAGAACCATACCATGAACCACAATCAGCACATTTAATCTTGCTCGAATATATACTGACGCTTGAAATACGATTTTTACCGCCTTTTCTTTTTTCTAAAAGTTTCTGCACTCGGTCAAAAGTGCTTGGAAGAATAATCGCTTCATGGTTTCCCGTCACATAGTATTGAGGAATTTCTCCTTCATTCTTTTTCTTTTCTTTAGTAAGAAAATCTACTGTGAAACTCTTTTGTAAGAGTGCATCACCCTTATATTTTTCGTTTCTAAGTATTGCATTAACAGTTTGCGCTGCCCATTTTGTCTTACCACTGGGTGTAAGTATGCCATCCGCTGTAAGTGCTTTAGCTATACCAAAGGGTGAATAGCCTTGCAAGAATAAGCGGTAAATCTTCTTAACCGTTACAGCTTGTTCTTTGTTTACCACGAGGTTTCCATCTTCTCCTCTATCATAGCCAAGGAAATGTTCAAAAGGTACAGTGACTTTACCATCAGCGAATCTCTTACGCTGACCCCACGTACAGTTTTCAGAGATAGAGCGTGATTCTTCCTGAGCCAAGCTCGACATGATAGTAATCAAAAGCTCGCCTTTAGAATCGAACGTCCAGATATTTTCTTTCTCGAAATAAACCTCTGTACCATGTTCTTTAAGCTTTCTAATAGTTGAAAGACTGTCTACCGTGTTTCTGGCAAAACGACTGACAGACTTGGTAACAATCAGATCAATTTTCCCTGCTAAAGCATCCTTTACCATACGCTTAAAACCATCACGTTTTTTCGTATTGGTAGCAGTTATGCCTTCATCGGTATACACTTCAACAAACTCCCAGTCATCTCTGCTTTTGATGTAGCTAGTGTAGTAGTCGACTTGTGCTTCATAGGATGTTTGCTGTTCTTCACTGTCAGTTGATACTCTAGCGTATCCTGCCACTTTTCTTTTGCTTACCTTGTTGATAGGCTTTTGAGCAAACTTCGTAATCGTAGCAGGTATCGTTGTTACTTTCTTATTTGCCATTTTTCTCCCTCCACATTTTCTTACAGCGTTCACCGGCTGCTTTACGATTGTCTTCATTTGCCCAATACTCACGCATCTTAGGCAGCTGCTTTTCTCGTCTTTCTTTACTCCAAGGCGTGCCACGTTTTCTTTCCGAATATTCTTTTACTATTTCACGACCGTCTTTGAGCTTAAAAGTGGCTTTGCCCTCAGCAATATAAATGCGTTTGATCTGCTCGTCCATTACTTTTTCGTTAAACTCGTAAAGCTTTAACACCTCACAAACTAAGGCTTTAAGCGTCACATCCTGTATAGAATTATGCGGACACTCACTTCTATTTGTTCTACACGAAAGATAGGCTATTTTTTCGCCTGTTTTTAGAACCCTTGTTAATGAGTTAAAACTGTTAGCACACTTCACACACTCAATAATCCCTGTAAAAGGCGTAGAAGAATTCTTACGATGATAACGGTGTTTATCACGTCGCTGTTTAGAAAGGCTCGCTCTTATCTCATCAGTAAAATACTCTTTTCGATTGAGTTTCGGATACTGTGTTTCAACAACATTTCCATCAGCAAAATGAAAGATAAGTTTTTCTTTCCTGATTACATCAATATGGTCGATGCGTTGAGTAAAAGTGTCAGGATCATATTTATCAATGCCTAATACTTTGCAGATAAGTTCTTTAAGTGCAATATCATTCAAATCACCCGTATGGCAAGGATTACCTTGAGCGGCTTTTCTTGTTGCACACTGCCAAAACACCGACCCACGGTTAACAGTTCTCCTTCTACACTTGTGAAAGCTTTTGCCACAATGAACGCATCTTATTTTGCTGGTCATCTCCGTTGTTGCTATAGCAGGATTTCCAATAGCTCCTGCTTCTCTTCGCCGTTTCATTTCCGCTTCTACTTGTTTGAATGTTTCCATAGGAATGATGGCTTCGTGCGTGTTTTCAACGAAGTATTGAGGAAGCTGTCCACGATTTTTTCTTGTCTTTCCTGAAATAGGATCAACCACATATTCTTTTTGAAAGAGTAAGTTTCCTGTGTAGTGGATGTTGGTAAGAATAACTTTAATGCTAGAATCCATCCACTTATGGCCTTTTCTTGTTCGAATCCCTTCCGCATTAAATTGTTTTCCTATTTGAATTCTTGAATTACCTGAAAGATACTCATCATATATTCGTCTGATGATTTTGGCTTCTTCTTCAATAACGACAAGATGGTCACCTTCCCAGCGATAACCGTAAATGCTGAACTTGCCATTTGGTATTCCTTGTTCAAATCTCTTTCTCGTACCCCATTTGACGTTTTCAGAAATTGACCGTGATTCTTCTTGTGCAAAGGAAGCGAGGATGGAAAGCATGAGCTCACCATCGCCACTAAGAGAGTTAATGTTCTCATTTTCAAACCTGACCTCTATCCCTTTGCTCTTTAAGTGTCTAACCACCTTAAGCAAGTCCACGGTATTTCTTGCAAAACGCTTGATGGATTTGGTGAGAATAAGGTCTATATTTCCTTTTTCGCATTCTTCAAGCATTTCCATAAAGCCTGATCGTTTTACAGTGCTTGTTCCTGTTATGCCATAATCTGAGTACACGCCTTTAAATTCCCATTCAGGATTATTCTGGATCAGCTTGCTGTAATAGCTAATCTGTGCTGATAGGGAATGTTTAAGCCTGTCTGTTTCCATAGACACTCTGGCATAGGCACACACCTTTTTACGCTCTAAGATAGCTGGCTTTTTCGCTTCAATTTTTTCTATCTTTTTCATTTGTGTCTACCTCCTTGTCAGTGTATATACATCACTCTAAAGCCTTAAGATATCAAGTCTTTTAGTGAGAAAAGAGCCCCTATAGTGGGATGATATTTTTCCAATAAGATACAATTCATAGCTTTTAATTCTTCCAAGCTAATCAGCTGTTTTTCATACATTCTTTTAGCAAGATTTATAGAAAGCTGATACAGTATTTCCGAATGTTCCTCCTTATTCATGATTATCACCTTTCTTAAAGCGAGCGTTTATATAGCAGGTGTGTGAGCAGTATTTTCTGTTATCTCGAGCGTACGCATGAAAAGTTTTCTCACAGTTCGGGCAGATGTGTTCTTCCAGGATTGTTCGTTTTGCTTGATTTCTATGCTGATTCCACCACGTCTGTTTGCATTTACAACTACAAAATTGTCTTACTTTAATATGTTCTATCTGATTTAGCTCTTTGCCGCATTCCTTACAACAGGTTTTAGAATCCATATATTCGCTCGTAAGGTAATTGTTTCTGCAAAACGACTTAATAGTGTTAATGCTGATATTTAGTTCGTTAGCTATTTTCTTATAGCCCAAGCCTTCACTACGAAGTTTCATTACTTGCTGTTTCTCTTTTATATTCATTCGCCTGTGCCTCCTTACATCACAGGCAAAGAAAAAGAGCCGTTTTTTAACCTTAAAAATAAAAAAAAAAAAGCCCGAGGATTGCTCCAATGTAGGAACAAGCCTCGGGTTTTATAAGTGTTTCAAACTGTTTTACAAGAGTTCATTTACTCGTTTTTGTACTTCATTATAATCGTATCCTGCTTGAGTTAGACGCTGTTTTCGTGTGTTGCCGTTACCCCAAATGCCTCGGATTACTTCACGTGCAAGCTCATCAACCGACTTTCTATAGGCTTTAACACCAAGAAGCTCATTAATCTTATTTTGCACGCTCATATAATCATATCCTGCTTGAGTTAAACGGTTTTTACGCTCATCTCCGTTACCCCAATCACCGTTAATAACTTCTCTTGCCACCTCATCAATACTTGATGTTTGAGGAGCTGTATAAGAGCCGACGTTTTCGCACCCGTTTAACCCAGCGTTTTTAATCATGCTTGGATAATCCACATAAGCATAGTCCATGTCAACTCTTCCAGCTATCCCAGGAACGCTGCCGTTTGACGAGTATTGCCAAAGACCATATGAGCCTTGATAATCACAGTGTGTATTCCACTGTGCAATCCACAAAGCGTAACGTTCTCCAATATGAGAGGACACAAGATTATTAGCAGCTAAAAGCGAAGTATAAAAGCCTGCATAATACCCGCAAGCTTCCAGCTTATTACAAAAACTTGTAATCAAAGAATCGCAGAAAGCTCGACCACGGTTAAGCTGGCTTTTTTCTTCTAAATCAAAGTAAATAGGATACTCAAAACTCTTACCTGAAAGTATGTTCACGCAGCTTTGAGCCTCTAAAACCGCCTCAGAATCAGAACTTGCATACGAATACCAGTATGCTCCGATATTAAGTCCCGCTTCTTTTGCCTTCCTATAGTTCTCCTTAAAAAACTCATCTACATGCCCAACCCCATATCCAGCTCTTATAATTACAAAATCTATGCCCGACGCTTTTACTTTATTAAAATCAATATCACCTTGCCAATGGCTTACATCTATTCCTTTTATCATAGATTACTCCCTTTCTTTATCATGTAACTGCTCTAAAACATCTTTTACCTTTTTAGGTACAGGGAGTCCTAAATGTGCGGCATTTTCTAAAATACTCACTCCTTCATTCGACAGGTAAAAGAAAACAACAGCACTTCTTAATACACTTCCCGTTTTTACAACATGTAAATCTAAAATATGTGCTACACCTACAAGTAAAAATATAAGTACCTTTCTGCAGATTCCTTTAAATCCCACATCACTTGAAAGTGTTTTTTCTGCTATAGCACACATCACTCCCGTCACATAATCAATTGATATAAATATAAGGAGCGAAAATATAAGTCCATCACATCCCCCTAAAAAGTATCCCATAAATCCTCCTAACCCAGAAAATAAAATCTGCATTAAATTCCACACTTTTTTCATATTTTTCCTCCGTTCTTAATGAAAATCTGTAATAAAAAAGCAAACATCAAATTGATGCTTGCTTTACTTTTTCCTTATTTTTATCTATTTATTATTTATATTTTTTTTGTCATCCTCCTTATTTATTTTTGCCATGTAATAAACCCGGCTTAAAGTTCTAGGGAAAAGTACATCTGGATTATTTATAATTAAATAGAGCCACGATGAAGACACCACTGATTCCCATACATGAAATTCCCACGGAAGCATTCCATACGTTGCTGTTGTATAAATAACTCCTCCTGTACTACCATTACAATTTTGAAGCTTAATACATTCATCAACATATTTCTGTGCTTCATCTTTTTCTCCTAAAATAAGTGATAAAAGTGCGTATCCAAGTGTTCCTTCTGTCCATACAAGCTCAGGTGCTCCCGCATAATCCTCTGTCACATCACTATATGGCTTAAATCCTGAAAAGGTTTCATCACTTGAATAGGCTGTATTATAATAATCTTTTTCTCGGCTTTGTTCTATTTCTATATCTCTTACACTATAAAAAATACTTGCGGTATCTGCGCAGTCTCTTGCTGTATCGGAATGAATAACAGAAAAAATAAGTGACCCTGCCCATGTTGTACAATCAAGAGCCCATGCACTGTCAGGAATATCTCCATTTATACCTTGATAAAATCGTCCATTGTCTTTATCGTAGCAGCTTAAATACAAACTATTTTTTATAATTTCCACTGCATCTCTGTACTTTTTATCTCTAAATATTAAAGAGCACCCTATAAGACCTTGAAGTGCTGAACATTGATGCTCTACAGAGCACCATTCTATTTCTTCAGCATTATAAGAGTAATCTTCCATGTTATAACTTCCGTACCCACCTTTTAAAAGACCATACCTTGCATCTGATTTATCCGTAACTTGTCTTGATAAAAGATAGTCTCCCGTTTTTTCTATCATTTTTAAAAAAGTTTTGTCTCTACTTTCCATTGTGTAGTAGCACATACCCCATAAAAGCCAACCTAAAGCACCTGTTCTTACATACCCCTCAAATAGCTGCCCTATATAAATATCATATGAAAAGTTAAAACTCCCATCACTATTTTGTTCATGTTGCATTCTTCTTAGCATTTCTTTACATATGCTATAGTCTCTACTCGTTGTAAATACTAAAAGTGCAAGGCCAACATCATAAGCCCAAGTTCTTGAATTAAGCATGTATCCAAAAGCTCCGAGTGCCTTTGTACCGTCCTTATTATATTGTGGATCATCTGGTGGGATTAAAAACGATGCAGGAAGTCTTCCTGTTTTTAAATTTGTGACAGCTCCCGCTATACCTACGACCTGATATTCTTTTTTACCATTTTTAAAAACTGTTTTAACTAATTTCCCTATTTTATGTCCTTTATATACTTTCTTTGCATACCAAATATATACCCCATCTCCAACGTTAAAAATATTACAAGAATAATTTAAATATTCTGCATCTGAAAAAGTATATAAATTTACATTAAAATCTTTTAAATAACCATATCCATTTTCTACGATAGAACCGCCAGAATACACATATCTATATACTGTAAGCTCTTTACTATCTTTTATTTTTTGCCAGTCTCCTGATATTCCGCTTACTAGTTTAAATTCCTTTATACCTTCCCCTACCTCTACATCAACCTTATATTTAGCTATCTTATCAAATTTTTTTCCTTTTTTATTCTTGTGGTACACCTCTTTATATAATATTTCTGATGAAAATGTGCCATCTTCATTTATAGGACATGTTATAACTTCGTATGTTGTATCATGAACAACTGACACTCTTACACCGTACCCTGTATAATCAGGTAAATTGAAAACTTGCCCCGATACTTTTCCTTTATAATAGAAATCATAATATGAGACACGTATGTGCTCGGGCTTTATTTCTTCTTCTTTTAATAAGCCTTCTACATATCCCCATATAACATCGCCTTCATAATCATCCCTATATTTTCTTGCAAAGATAATATTATACTTAAACTTATTTACATCCAATTGACTTTTTATAAAAGTTAGTGCCTTATTTGATGCTTCTATATATTTTAAACCTTTGAATACCATATCATCTATAATCTCCATTTTGAACAGGAAGTGTACAATAAAAAGAAACTACTGTACTCGTATCACTTTTTACTCCACTTATAGTAGCTCCAACATATGAAGAAAAATCACTAGTTCCTTTTCTATTAAGTCTTATTGTAGGCTTACTTCCATCGCTCGTTTGGTAGTGAAAATATGGTCTGTCATTATAGCTTCTCGTAAAGTAAAAAGTACCTTCTCCTATTATTTCACCAAATTCAAGTGTATATTTAGCAGATGTTGTTGTTATATCTTCAACAGTAGTAGTCTTAGAATACAGTGCATCGTTTATTGTCGGAATATATGCACCCACAGTTATGCTTACTTCATTATAATTAAACGGATTCCATTCAATCTCTACGATTCTCTTTTCTCTATATACTGAAAGTGGCTTAAAATCAATCAATATTTCATCACCTAGGTCTATATTTTTCTTTTTATATAGGTCAATAGAATAGCTATACCTATGTTCTATTTTGTTATATGAATAACTTATGTCTTTCACAATTTCAGTTTTCATTATGTCAATAGCATTGCTATTCCCTTTATGTTTTCTTATTCCTATCGTATATCCGTAGTATTCAATCTCTCCTTTTACTAGTGCAAGTAGCTGCATAATACACGCTCTTCTTGTTGCATTTTGATTTACCTTTAATGTAACTTCATCATGAAAATCTACATCTCCTACATTAAATGGTGTATCTTTTAGTAGAACAAATAAAATATCTCTTACACTTCCTGTCATATCAAAAGCTGTAACTTTATACTTTTCATCATTTAATATGTACGATATATGCTCAAATTCCATTTCTGTATAGCAAACTCCGCTTGAAATATTCTTCTTTATATTAGTTATATAAAAAACAAGTCCGTCAAGTTCTGCTATAGAGTTTACATCAACAAAAGAATCGATTTTTCGTGTAAGGGTTTTAAACGTCATAGTGCATTCTCCATTTAGCCTTGATGTTATTCTACAGTCATTTGAAGAATTGTATGACTTAATAAAATTTCCTGTAGTATTATCCTTATTTCTTTTATAGAATTTAACAATAGGGTGAGGTGGCACATCTCTATATATAGGCTTTATCGTTTTATCCTCTTTCACATTTGAAAATGATGTGCTCCATCCTATAAAAATCTTGTTATTTATTCTTTCCGGTGTAGGAGGAATCGCACTTTGCCCTTCTTTTACCTCTGTAATTAAAAGGACATCATTTCCTTCATAATTTAAAAATCTAACAATATATGACTTTATTTTTGATTCATATACTGCTCGTACTGTTATATCGCCTTTTATACATGTTATATTTGCATTCCAGCCTACAAAATCCATATCCTCTATATCTTCAGGCTTTGGTGCAAGTCTTGTAGCATCCTCTCCTTCTTGTACTTCTACTACTTTTAGTACATCATCACTTTTGTATTTTAGAAATTTAACGGTATAATGTTTTTTTTCTTCTGATTTACTCTTATAAACACCCCTTACCGTTATATCTTCTTTTATACATGTTATATCTACATTCCAACCTACGAAATCCATACCATCTATGTTTTCAGGATTTGGTGCAAGTCTTGTAGCATCTCCATTTTCTTCTACATCAATAACTTTTAAGAGGTCATTTCCTGCGTAGTTTAAAAACCTTACTGTATAATATTTTTTTCCTTCTGATTTACTCTTATAAACGCCCCTTACCGTTATATCTTCTTTTATACATGTTATATCTACATTCCAACCTACAAAATCCATACCCTGTACGTTTTCAGGCTTTGGTGCAAGTCTTGTAGCATCTCCATTTTCTTCTACATCAATAACTTTTAAGAGGTCATTTCCTGCGTGGTTTAAAAACCTTACTGTATAATATTTTTTTCCGTCAATTATTTTTGACATACATTTCTCCTACTTTTATACTATCCCAAGATTTCTTATAGATGCTTTTCCATTCTTATACTGAATTTCAGATACGAGCTTTGTGATAATTCGACCGTCAAGTAAAATTGGTTGATCAAGTTTTATGCTACTATTTTCTCCTCCTACTCTTTCACTACTTACATTTAATCCCGCATTTAAATTAAACATCTTTCCTGTTAAGGTCATATCATCTGAAAGTCTTTCTATTTCTTTTCTTACCATTCCTCTGCTATCTTTTATTCCATTAGATAATCCTTTCATAAAATCAGGCATCCAAGATTCGTAGTCTCTTAAAGGTCCTTCATCTGGTACAGAAAAGTGAAGAAACGATCGTATTTTACTTGCTACACCTTTTACTGCATCAACAACATAAGAAACCGCACTCTTTATTCCGTTTACGATTCCCATAATCATATCTCTTCCCCATTTAAGTGCCTCTCCAGGTATATTCTTTATAAAGTTAAATGCACTGTTAAAGCCATTTACTATTACATTCTTTATATTTCCTATAATCCCACCTACAGTATTTAAAATATTTGAAAAAATTGTACTTACTATCGTAAAAATTATATTTATTATTGTACTTATCGTATTTTTTATAAAATCAAATGCCGTTGATATTACATTTTTTATACCTTCTACTACACTTGAAATTGTATTTTTTATTCCGTCCCAAATGCCAATAAAAAATGTGGATATAAAGCTCCACACCGTAGTAAAAGTATCTTTTATAGTTCCCCATGCATTTGATAAAAAATCTCCAATAAAATCTACTGATACCGTAACAGCATTTTTTATCTCATCCCAAAGGTTAATCCAAAATTCTCGAAAGCCCTTATTCGTATTCCATAAATATATAAATCCTGCAACGAGTGCTGCTATTGCCACAACAATAAGCATTATAGGATTTGCTGCAAGTACTGCGTTAAACACGCTAAATGCTGCACTTAATCCTTTTATTGCTGCTCCAATTTTAGGTGCTATTGTCATTATCTGCCCAACAGAAAATATAATCTTTCCTATCGTGATAAGTACAGGTCCTATTGCTGCTACAATCGCTAAAATTGTTAATATAACGCCCTGTGTTGTTCTATCAAGTGAATTAAGCCAATCCACAAATCCTTGTATTCCTGTTACTACCTGCTTTATAAAAGGCATAAGAAGTTCGCCAAGTGAAATTGCAAGACTCTCAAGTGCCGATTTTAAAATCGTAGTCATACCTTTTAAGTTATCAAGCTGTGTTTCTGCCATCTGCTTTGCAGCACCGCCGCTATTTCCTATTTTATTTTCCAATTTAGTCCATGTCTCTCCCGTATTGGATAAAAGAGCATTTACAGAAGAAAGGTCTGTCTTGTTAAAAATTTTATTTATGATGTTATTTTTATCTTCAGATGTCATACCGTCCATGGCTTTATTAAGTTCACCTAATATATCATTAAGTGACCTCATATTTCCTTGTGAGTCATATACAGAAACGCCCAAATTCTTAAGTTCGTTTGCAGCTTCTGCTGTAGGACTTTGCAGTGATAGAATAATGTTTCTAAGATGAGTACCACCTTCAGCACCTTTTATACCATTATTTGCCAGTATTCCAAGTGCTGTATTAAGTTCAACCGTTCCGCCTTTTATTGATTTTGCTGTTGCACCTATCGTAAGTATTCCTTCTCCAAGTTGTGCAACCGATGTATTAGTGCTTGATGCTGTCTTTGCCATTTCATCTACCATTTTTTCTGCATCGGTTGTATTCATAGAAAGAGCCGACATGGAATCCGTTACCATATCCGATGCCTGTGCCAAATCCATATTGCCTGCGGTTGCAAGATTTAAAACAGTAGGAAGTGTCTTACACATCTGATCCGTATCATATCCTGCAAGTGCTAAATAATTTAAAGCATCAGCACAGTCCTTTGCGGAAAAAGCCGTCTCTTTACCCATCTTTTTTGCAAGATTCGATAAAGTATCCATCGTATTTACGGACTGTCCGTTAACCTTTGACATAGAGCCTTTAGTAACGCCCATGGTAGCCTGCACCTTACTCATACTGCTTTCAAAATTGGCGGCGGTCATAACAGACGCACTTCCCATTCCGACAATGGCAGCCGTTACGGGCATCATCTTTTTACCTGCGGATTCCATTCCTTTTCCTACATTTTTTAATTGTTCACCTTTTGCAGATATTCTTTGCAGTGCAGTTTCTGACTTATTTGCTTGATTTTCAAGCCTTTTTAAATCCTGCTCCGTTTCTATTATTTCCCTTTGAAGGGCATCATATTGACTTTTTGTGATATCACCTTTTTGTAGAGCATCGTTCGCACTTTCAGCAGCACCTTTTAGAGCTTCAAGTTTTTCTTTTACACTTCCGACCGCATCAGAAAGTAATTTTTGCTTTTGTGAAAGGAGCTCAGTATTTGTAGGATCAAGTTTTAACAGTTTTTCAACATCACGAAGGTTGGTTTGGGTACTTCTTATTTTATCGTTTACACCTTTAAGTGCGACTTGAAGTTTTGTAGTATCTCCACCGATTTCTACGGTAATACCTTTGATTCTGCTTGCCATTTTTCCCTCCTTTCCAAAGTAAAAATAAGCATAAAAAAAGGACTTATCACCCTATCTTTTCCTTAAAAGTTATCAAAATCGTCCTGCGTTGCTATTTCACGATATTTATATTCATCATTTTGGCTTTCAGTATACATGTCATTTATAAGTCCTATCGTTAGTAAATCTAGATCTTTTATGCTTATCCCGAGTTCAGTACATCTTAAAATAAAAAGTGGGGTTGTCATTTGTCTTTCAGTTTTTCGAACTTTTTTTTTGCAGTTACATCCGTTTTTATATTAAGTCCCCAAAGTTTTATAATCTCCGGAAGAACCTCATATATTGAAAAAGCATTAAAACAGTCAAGCCACTCATCTATAGAATTGGGCACTGTTTTATCCGCATGCTTTGCCATTATATATGCGATATTTTCAAACATTTCTAAAGAAAAAACATCTATATCTTTGCCTTGGCTTTTCCTACTCATAGATTTTTCTAGTGTATTTAAATCTTTATAAATATCTCTTCCGAATTTTATTCTATAAAGCCTTGGAATGGCTGCCGATGCCTTAAATTTTACTTTCTTATCATCTATTGTTAATTCTTTTATAAGACTCATTTTTTATCTCCTTTTTAATTTCTATTTACCGCTTGGCATAGCACTTCTTCCTGCACTTTCATTTTCAGCCTTTGGCATATACACCTCTTTATACCAGTTCTCATACGCTTCTTTTTTCGTACTGTCCGATGTTCTTGCCTTTACATATCCGCCGTCAAGCGGTGTTGCCGTTATGGATAATGTTTCCGTCTTTACTTCAATTTCATCTTCTTTTGTTTCGGACTCAATCGTAGGTCTGGCTGCAGAGCAATTATATAAGACATGTCTTATTTTATTAACGTCCCCGTCAAACTCGAAAAGCAGTGCAAACTTTCCTGTTTCTACAGTTGCATCTTCTAAAAGCACATTATTTTGGTCCATGGTTTCTTTTAATACATCAGTTCTAAATGATTCCGGAACTAATGCAATTTCAAGGTCTCCTTCATATCCCTGATTATTATTTATGGTATAAAACGCATACCCATCTGCATAAAAAACCGAAGGCTCTCCGTTAGGATCAAGTGATATGGAAACCGCCCCTGGTATTGGTACAGGCTTTTGATATGTTACCTTTCCATCTTCAGCTTTATTTAAAATGGCATAATGTACATTTCGTATATTAAATTTAACTTTATTTTTCTTACCTGACATATATCTTTCCTCCTTAACTATTCACTTATAGAAAAAGAAAATGTTACACAGTACAATTTCTCTTCCTCTATGTAGTTTTCAGTTTTGTCATAAAAAATGCCGTACTTTTTAAGTACAGCTTCAACTTTTTCTTCCGTTTTTATATCTTTAAAATCCGTATATAATTCGATATCGACATCATCTATTTTTAAATAAACACTCCCCTCAGCAGAAAAGTTTGAGCTTGATGGAATTAGGTAACATATAAAAGGCACAGGAACATTTTCTCCTTCTGCAAAATGACTATATGAAAATGGTATGTGCATTTCTTCTATTATTTTTGAAACCCTATCTATAATAGTTTCTTTTTCTTCTGATACATCCATTATGTTCCTCCTATTTTTCTACCTATTTCATCATAAAGCTCTTTTATTGCTTTTTCCTCTGCAGGACCTATGTGTGGTATTGCTTTTGTTCTTCCTCCGCCTCTCTTTGCATGGCCTTTTTCCAAAAGATGTGTAAGTCTGTATCGATTTTTTGAATGAACTGTAACGGTAAGAGCATTTGAATTTTCTTTCGTTATTTTTACACTCCAGCTCTTTTTATATGCACCCGTTCTTTTAGGTGCATTGTTTTTGATTTCATTTTTAGTATCATTTCCGACTTTTTTTACGATTGATTTAACATCATCTGCTACAAGATCTTTATATTCAATTAAGCCTTTCATTATTTCATCGCTTAATTTATCAATCTTTATCGCCACTACCGTTTCACCTTCTTACATAAAAATTTTAAATACCTGTTTTTATAACTCATATGGTCTATAAAAACGATGTTATAGATTTCTTTATTAAACTGTATTCTATATTCCGTCTGATTTATTAAAGATGTTTTTTTACAGAACCGTACGATAAATGAAATATCAGTTTTTTCTACTACATTTCCTGCCACATTTTTTTCGTATCCGCTATTTTCTTTTGCTTTGGCTTTGCATAAATAAAACTCTTTCCATTCTGCTTTATGGTTTCCTATCTTATCCTTTACGATACTGTTTTTTTCAATAATGATTTTGCTGTTTAAATCTATAACTTTCATTAAAACTTATCCCTTCGTATTCCAAAAAGCATAGACCTTAAAGATAAAGTTAGTGCTTTATGATCCAAGTTTTCTCTATTTTCATACTGATATGACACCGCATACATAACCGCCATTTTAGAACTCTCTAATTTCATAAATTCATCTTTGTTATCTATTCTTGCTACATCCATACATAGTTTTTCTGATGATGTAATTAGATTTTTTAAAAGTAAATCATCATCATCAAAATCAATACGAAGATAGTTTTTCATTTCTTCCAAACTTACAACCATATTCACTCCTTTTATTTTTATTTATCTGCGTTTGAAGATGCTTTTACTGGAAGTATCTGTACCGCCTCTTTTAATACAAGCTTTCCATCAACTCTTTCTTTTGCTACAAATCCTATCATTCCGTTTCCTGCAAAAAGCTCTGTAAGTTCTTTAAAGGAACGCTCTCCTCTATCTCCTATGTTATAATAAGAGAAATCTCCGAACGCTATAGCATTTTCCGGTGCATAAGCCGATGTATAAACAGGATATCCCAAAATAGTATCAGGCTCTTTTTCCTGATATGATGGCTGCCAAATATATGCCCCATTGTTATCTTTTAATTTTCGAATGCTTGCTATTGTTTTATCATTTAAAATAAATACTGCATTTTTTCTGTATGGGCGCTTTAACGCATGAACTAAATCGACTAAGTCATCTGTCTTTAGAGTTGCTACTTCTTTTAGATAATTTCCTCCATCTTTCTTATCAAAGATTCCCACAGGTTTTCCATTTCCATCTCCATTTAAAAATGCATCTTCTTCTGCATTTGAAAGTGCCATACCAAATGACTTAAGTATATGTTCTTCAAGGTCAAATGCATTATCATATAAAAGTTCCTCTGTTATCTTTACTGCAACATGAAGTTTATGTGAATCAAGGAGTTTCTGTGCAAATTTAGAATCACCAAATTTTAGCTCTCCTCCTTCCTCAATCCATGCAGCTGCAGGGTCGCTCATAGCTATATTTATTTTATGGTCTCCACTTGTTTTTATAGATGTGGCAAGAGTTCTCATTATGTTTTCTTCTTTTAATGTTTCAATTAAACGTTCATCATACTCTTCTGGTACAAGATATCCTCCATCTTCATCAACACCCTCCTGTAAAACATTCTCTAATCGCTTAAAGTTTGATCTAAGAGCGGAAAGCATCGCATTTTTATATTCATCTCTTGCCCTTCCCATCTTTTTCTCCTTTTCCTCAATTTTCATAGGCTTTGTAACAATAGCATTAGATGTAGGTTTTGAAAGTTTTTTATCCATTTCTTCCATATCCTTTAATCTTTCTATTTCAAAGTTATATGCTCTTACCTTTCTTTCCATTTCATCATAAGTTTTAGAGTCTTCTTCAGATATTAGTCCGTCTTTATCACGCTTACTCTCTAAAAAAGCTTTCGCTCCTTCCCATGCTTTATTCCTTTTTTCCATCATTTCAACTAATTTATTCATATTTTTTCCTCCTTTTTAAATAAAAAAAAGACGATATATTAACTCATCCGTCTTTTGTGTTTTTGTGTGTTAAGTTCTTTTTACTTTTTTTACTTTCTCCAAGATTTAATTAAAAAAAGACGATCCATTAAGTCATCTGCTCTTTTATATGTTTCCGTTTTATGCCCCTCTTTTTCATTAATCCTACACTTTTTTACTATCTTTTCCATTAGCGAATTTTGAACTTTCACTTTAGAATACATCATGCAAGATTTCGGAATATTTTCATAATTACTTCGTTTTAAAATCCCGTCTGAAAAATGAAGTTCCATTGCTTTATTTGCGTCCATCCAAGTTTCAAAATCCATTAAATTGGATATCTTTTTTCTATCAAGTCCCGTTTTTATTTCATAGGCATTTATAATTGATTCTTTTATTTCATCAAGCATCTGTATTGCCTTTTCCATTTCCGACTTATTCCCAAAAGCTATAGTCATAGGATTATGTATCATAAGAACTGAAACAGGGCTCATAAGAACTTTATTTCCCGCCATTGCAATAACTGATGCGGCACTTGCTGCTATTCCATCTATCTTTATAGTTACATTTCCTTTATATGAAACAAGCATGTTATAAATTTGAGCTGCAGCTATACAATCTCCTCCAGGAGAGTTTATCCAGACGGTTATATCTCCTTTTCCTTCATTTAGTTCATCCCTAAACATTTTAGGTGTAATATCATCATCGAACCACGAGTCTTCAGCTATTGTTCCGTTTAGAAATAAAGTCCTTTCTATTTCTTCTTTACTATCATTATTTATTATTCGTTTTTCCCATTTCCAAAATTTATCCATTATCTTCCTCCTTTCCTTTTTTATTATAAAAAATGCCCGCTTTAGAAAGTGGTAGCATATTTCCATTTACAAGATATAGATCCCCTCCATCTTCTTTTGAAATAAGATCCATATTTTCAAGTTTTCTTATATCATTTGGTGACATAAATCCGTTTTGAATTCCAACCGCATATCCATTCATTCTGCTTTGATAATCCCCTCTAAGAAGTCCGTCTACATTAAATTTAACATCATATTTTTCCTTTTCCATATCAGTAAAAAGGGTCCTTTTTATAGACTGCTCCCATCTCGATACCCAAGGGTCAAGTGTATATTTTACAAACTCAAGTGACTGTTGCTCAATATTAGAAAAGCTCGACTTCTCAAGATCACCAACCATATGTGGTGGAACTCTAAAAATACGAGCAATCTCGTTAATCTGAAACTTACGAGTTTCTAAAAACTGTGCTTCATTTGGAGAAATGGAAATAGGTGTATATTTCATTCCTTCTTCCAAAATTGCTACCTTGTGCGAGTTCTTACCTGAAAAACCCTGTGACCAAGACTGTCTCATGCCTTCTGGATCTTTGACTGTTCCTGGATACTCCAAGATACCGCTTGGTGTAGCACCGTTAGCAAAAAATGATGCACCATATTCTTCAGTGGCTATTGCCATACCTATTGCATTTTTAGCCATCGCAATTGGTGAATAGCCTACAAGGCCATCAAAACCAAGCCCCGGTATATGAAGAACTTCACTTTCATTTAATGTTACATTTTCCCCTGTATCGCCTACTGGATATTCATAATAAATTTGTCCGTTTTTGTTTCGATCCACCTTCATCTTGTCTGGCATCAAAGGATAAAGTCCTATAACTTCTCCCTTTCCATTTCTTATAATCTGTGCATAAGCATTACCCCATAACAGAAGATGCGTCATCAAGGTTTCTCTAAACACGAAGCTTGTCATTTCAAGATTCGGCTCATCATGAAGCACTTTATACAAAGGATGTTTAACCGCTTTAGCCGTGCCCGTACTCGTTCTCTCATACACGTGAAGTGGAAGACTCGCCACCGCCTCAGACAAAATACGCACACACGAGTAAACCGCCGTCATCTGCATCGCTGAACGCTCATTCACCCTCTTACCCGACGAGGACGCACCCATTAAGAAACGATAACCACCGCCTGCCATCTTGTTTTCAGGCTTATCTCTACTCTTAAAAATTTTACTAAAAATATTCATGACCCACCTCCTTACATGAATAGGATTCCTCGACTGTCATACACACTTTCCGTATTCTGGTTGCCACATCTAATCGCACGGTCAAGTGCCATGATAGTTGCGATAGCACCGTCTATTTTCTCGGTTGATTTTTCCTTATCTGCCTTGATGTTTCCTGCAGGATCGGTACGGATGAAAATGTTATCCATGTTCCAGCGAAGCACCGGATGACCTGAGTGTGCGATTTTCTGCTCGAGTGTAAGCTTCATAAGCTCCTTGGTAGGCGGACTCATATCTTTAAACCCCTGTCCGAACGGAACAACGGTAAATCCCATATTTTCAAGGTTTTGTACCATTTGCACCGCACCCCACCTATCGAAAGCAATCTCACGAATATTGAAACGTTCACCTAATGTTTCGATGAATTTTTCAATAAACCCGTAGTGAACAACGTTTCCTTCCGTAGTTTTAATAAACCCTTGTTTTTCCCACACGTCATAAGGCACGTGATCTCGTTTCACGCGCAAACTCAAGGTTTCTTCAGGCACCCAAAAATAAGGTAGGATACGAAACTTATCCGACTCATCTTCTGGTGGAAAGACCAAAACAAAGGAGGTAAGGTCGGTGGTGCTTGAAAGGTCAAGACCCCCGTAGCAAACCCTGCCCTCGAGTTCTTCCTCACTCACCTGAAAACCGCAAGCATCCCACTTTTCCATCGGCATCCAACGAATAGACTGTTTCACCCACTGGTTAAGACGAAGCTGACGGAAAGCATTCTCTTCACCAGGATTTTGCCGAGCTGAATCGAAAGCAGCTTTAACTTTCTCCATTTGAACAGTCACCCCAAGAGAAGGATTAGCTTTCTTCCACACCTTCGGATCAGTCCAATCATCCGAATCTTTTGCACCATAAATCACAGGGTAAAAAGTTGGATCAATTTTCCTACCTTCGAGAATATCCACTGCTTTCTGATGCGTCTCATAGCAGATCGAATGTGTATCCGTACCGGCTGTGGTAATCAGAAAATACAGTGGCTGCATGCGAGCATCCCCGGAGCCTTTAGTCATCACGTCAAAAAGTTTACGGTTAGGTTGCGTGTGAAGCTCATCAAACACAACACCGTGAATGTTAAACCCGTGTTTAGAGTAAGCTTCAGCCGATAAAACTTGGTAGAAACTGTTAGTTGGTAGGAAAATAATACGTTTTTGCGAAGCTAAAATTTTAACTCTTCTATTCAGTGCAGGACACATTCTTACCATGTCCGCCGCCACATCAAACACGATTGTTGCCTGCTGACGGTCCGCCGCACAACCATAAACTTCCGCTCGCTCCTCATTATCCCCACAGCAAAGAAGAAGTGCCACAGCAGCAGCAAGCTCACTTTTACCCATCTTCTTAGGTATTTCAATATATGCAGTATTAAACTGTCTATATCCATTTGGTTTAATCACGCCAAATAAATCTCTTATGATTTGTTCTTGCCAAGGGAGCAACTTAAATGGCTTACCAGCCCACGTTCCCTTCGTATGCGTTAAACATTCAATAAAACTTACAGCATAATCCGCCAAATCCTTACTATACGTTGAATCTTCTTTTTTAAACTTAGTAACCTCGTATTTTTGCAACTTAAGCTCCTCCTTTCTTTAGACATAAAAAATACAGCCTCTCGGCTGCTACTACGAGAAATAGAGCCTAAGCTCTTTTCCCTTGCATTTTAGTTTCTTGCTTCTTTAATTGTTTGGTAAGCCTTGTTAATGTCTTGTCTTAAGGTTTCTGAGTCGCAAAAGATTTCAAATTCTTTTTCTGTTAAGTTTCCTTTGGAAAGCTCCCATAAACTCTCGTGTGCCTGCTCGGCACAAGTTTTTGCTGTCTGTGCAATGTCTAAAAGGTTAATGGCTGCTCCAATTTTTCCTTCTTTGGCTTTTTCTTCTGAAGCTTTAGCGTACTTTCTTAAAGCCTTCATTTCGCTTTCAAGCCCCTTTAATGCTTCCTGTTTGTTCCTGTAAATGTTTGTCATTTTTCTTTATCTCCTTTGCTTTTGGTAGTACTATATATCACTCTAAAAGCACATAATAGCAAGTCATATTTAAAGATAAATGTAGTTTATTCTTCAATGACTAGTCGCCAAACATAATGAAATTAACATAAGCTTTTCTATTAGTTTCAAGAAAATCCACCAACTCATAAAACTCCATTTCAAAGGCTATTCTCTGAACTGTTATTGTATCAAACATATTTGTAATTCCCGTTTCTCTTATTGTGAGGATCTGCTCTTTTATTTTATCATTCATCTAAAATCCTCCTGCAAGAATCTTCATCATAAGCTACACTTAGACTACTTCCGTTATCCCAAGAAACCATAATAGAGCCAATATCATCAACACCTCTTACCGTTCCTTTTGTACCAATAGGCGGTGCTTGGATATCATCCATAGATACAAGCTCCACTCTACTTCCCACCGGATATCTTTTCCTTATTCCTTCAACAACCTTTCTACTTGGAAATCTCATCTTCATGACCTCCATTTCTAAAAGCTGATGATCCTGAAAGTTTTTCTAGAAGTAATTTTCTGTCTTTCTTAAATTCATCTCCGATAAATCCAAGTCTTAAAAGAAAACATCTAAAGGCATACTTTTCATTTATAACTTCTTTGGAAGATTCGTTGATGCGTTTGGCACCCACGCTCATCTTACAAAGTGCTGCAATGAATTTTGTATATGTCATTAGATGTTCGTTATCGATATTTTCAAACCAAGGAAAACTTACTTTTTCTTCATCTTCCTTAATTTCAAGGCTTGTAACGCCCAGTGCCTTTTTGATTAAATTGCCCTTATTTTCAAAGATTTTTTCTAGCTTGGATAAATCCACCTTCTCTCTTGGAATTGCCACTGTAAGCCCCTGTGTGGCCACTGGCTCCCTTTTAATCTCTTCTTTAGGTACAAAGCCGTCACCGATAAGATTGTGAACTAACCTTTCAAGTGCGAAATCATCTTCACATAAAACCATTCCCGTCTTATCAATTGTAAAGATTCCAACCTCATAAGCTGTACTTGGCATTCCTAAATACTTGGATTTTTCATTTGTGATTCTTTCAATCCCTTTGACAAGCTCTTTTCTCTCTTTACCTGTAACATTAAATTTTACTTGCATTGTTTTACCTCCTTTAATTTGGTATGTACATATATCACTCTAAAGGCTGTAAATAGCAAGTCATATCTGTGCTTTATTCAAAATAAAAGTGCTTAATTCCTGCAAGTACAAAGCATACATTAGGAAGTGCCACGCCATTCCCCCACATTTTGTATTCTGCTGAATCTGTATGAGGGCTAGCAAGCCATTTTCTTATCTGTTTTTCACTTCTAGGCTTAGTAGCTTTAGTTACAACTTTCCTATAGGTTTCAAAGACTTCAGTCCAAAATATCAATTCTCCTTCAGTTGGATTTTCTGTTTCAAGTCCTTCACACCAACCATCTGGGAAACCTTGAAGTCTGCCGCACTCCTGTGGGGTTAGTCTTCTAACAATATATCTTTGACCCGCCACGTCATTTACAACAGGTGGATCTTTATAGTCACTTGCAACTAAGGTATTAGCTAGATTTTCCATCGCCTCAGTATGATGGGAGTTTTTGCTGGTTGAATAAATTTCCTTTTCTACGATAAGTTTACCTTGACCTGCCATCTCACTATGAACACCCTTTGGACCATCCATCGCACATAATGTACCTGCTGTTTTGTCACAGTAGACAATAGCAAGTCCGCCTTGATTAGCTTCCGGTGAGTTTTGACCCGTGTTAATAGTTCTTGCCACATCGGTTTCATAGATATTGGCTCTGTGATTTTTGGTGTTTTCTGAGGTAATACGGACATCAAACGTTCTGGTACTATCTTCTACTACAAAAGGCTGATTGTTTCCTCCCGTTCCAAGACTTGCTCCTATGGTATTACTAATATCAATCGGGCCTTTAAATCTTGAGTCCTGTCCGTGATTTTCAAATACCAGTGGCGGGTGATTTCCTACACTTGCAGTGATTGTTCCGGTCTTTTTTTCATGAACATCCATCCTCTGACCCCCTTGGTCATTTAAGCACAGATTTGTGACTGCATCTCTAGTGCTTTCTTTAAGACCTCCGGCAGTTCTTTTCCACGGGCATTTGCTCTTTTCAAGATGCCAAGGCATGCCTTCGGACTCAAATAATATTTTTCCGGCACTTTCTCCATTAAAATCTGCGACAAGATAGATTCGTTTTCTTCTCTGGGGAACTCCCCAGTACTGAGCATCAAATACCCTCCATGCGATACTGAAATCTTCTGCCATGACAAGTCCTGCGCTGCTCCATTTTTCAGGTCTAGGAGCATTAAACGAATGTCCTTTGACAGCACAGATTTCTTTGATAACTTTCTCGAAGTCTTCTCCTTTATTTGAGGAAAACGCTCCCGGAACGTTCTCCCAAACGATATATCTTGGTTTTTGTCCATCTGTTTTCCTCCTCATCTCTTTAATAATCCGAATCGCTTCAAAAAATAGGTTCGAGTGAGAACCGCTAAGACCTGCCCGTTTACCAGCAATCGACATGTCCTGACATGGGCTTCCAAACGTTATAATATCAACCGCATCCACAGCATCGCCTTTAATCTTTGACACATCTCCTAAATGCTTAACATCAGGTAATCTTTTAGTGGTAACTCTTATAGGAAACGGCTCGATTTCACTTGCCCATAAAGGTTTAATCCCTGTAAGCGTAGCTGCTAAAGGAAAACCGCCCGAGCCATCAAAGAGGCTGGCGAGTGTAAGTGTTTTACTCATTTTTAGTCTCTTTCATCATTGCAATTACCTGCTCGTAGCTATACTGTTTCCCATCTCGTATAAGAACCACGTCTTCTGTTTTATCATCGTGAAACTTCATATACCGTTTAACCGCAACGTCAATGAATTTAGGTTCAAGCTCCACTCCAAAACACACTCTTCCAATCTGTTCACAGGCTATAAGCGTGGATGCTGAGCCTAAAAACCCGTCTAACACAAGACTGTTTGTTTGCGTGCTTTGTTTAATAAGATAAGCAATCAGCGGCACAGGCTTACTGGAAGGATGCCCACAGCCTTCTTCCTTCGAGTTTTTAATCCCATCAAATTCAAAAACAGCTGTCTGTTTCTGATCACCATACCACTTATGTTTACCGTCTTTACGCCAACCGTAAATAATCGGCTCCATGTTAAACTTCCAGTCCGTTCGCATAAGAGGTGCTCTCGGCTTTTTCCAAATTAAACCAGCCGCCACCTTAAACCCCGCGTCCTCAAAAGCATCGTAGAAAACACGTGCTTTCATGGTCGCGTAAAACTCGTAAATAGACGCGTCAGCTGCCATAGAGTTTTTGAAGTTGGTGAAAACTTTCATTAAAAACTCGTAGCCTTCTTTATCGCTTAAATCATCATTTTTAATTTTCCCTGACGCGTTTTCAAGGTTCACGAAATAAGGTGCGTCCGTGCAAACAAGATTTACCTTTGTTTCACCGAGTAATTTTTCAAACGTGGAAGAATCGGTTGAATCACCGCAAATAATACGATGCTTACCAAGCATCCATATGTCACCTGTTTTAGAAAAACACGGTTCTTTAAGCTCTTTTTCAACATCAAAATCATCATCACTCACGTCTTTATCAGCATCAAAAATACCGGACAGCTCCGCCTCATCAAACCCGAGAAGATCAAGGTTAAAATCAGCTCCTTCAAGCTCTGATAATTCAACAGCTAAAAGCTCACTATCCCAACCGGCGTTAAGTGAAAGCTTATTATCCGCAATAATATAAGCACGTTTTTGTGTTTCAGTTAAATGATTTTCTTTCACACACGGAACTTTTTTAAGCCCCAGTTTTAATGCCGCGGCAAGCCTTCCATGCCCTGCAAGAATCGTATTATCTTCCGCCACTAGAATTGGGGATAGAAAACCAAACTCACGAATACTTGCCGCTATCTGAGCTACTTGTGCCTCAGAGTGCGTGCGAGCGTTTCTCACATACGGGATAAGCTCACTTACGTCAGCTAAATAATACTGCATTTCTTTTTCCATAAGATTTCCTCCCGTTAAAAAAGACCCCAGCAAGCGAACTTTTCAAAACCACCCACCGAGTCAATGTAATCTTTAGCAATTTTCACAATCTTAGAATACGGTTTACCATCAACCATTTCATCTCCGATAGCGCAAGAAAACTCAACCACCCGTCCGGTTTCCTGTGCTTTCAAAAACGCGTAAATGTTAACCGACACGTCAGCTTTCGTAAGATCCTTACCATGAAGACCGCCGCCCGTGACAGAATCTGCCATGTCTGACCCGAGTTTTCGGTTAACCGCTCCAGTATCCACGTTGATACCGCCCGTCCAGTCGCCTAAAGGATTAACAAACGCATTCGGATAATCTTTCAATAAGTCCTCTCGTTTAGCGTGAGACTGGCATATGATAAGCTTTTCACCATCAAGAACATACTTGCCGTCATACGGATACTTTTCATAAACCTTTCGAACAATAGCCGCGAGTTTCTTCTGTTCGTCTGTTAGCGGTACGCCTTTAAAAATCCCGTTATCGCCACAGCGAACCATGCCGTTTTGGTTTTGGCTTAAATGCTTATCCTGCGGCACGACCGTAATATCAATCCTTACTTTCCCAGGGCTTAAACGGTGGATAATATTTTTAATATCCTTAAACTTAAACATCACCGTGCTTTCAATAAACACGGCACACTTACCATGCCCGAGCATCACTTCAACAGCAATCTTAGGATTCTCATCAATCTTGTAAGCCAGATCAACAATTGCTCCAGCAATACGATCCGAAACCTTGTCCGGGTGACTTGGATTTACTTTTTCAATCATAATTTTTTCTCCTTATAATTTTTTACGTGTTAAAAGCAGGCGTTCCATTAAATCGTTTTGAGGTGAAACACCATCAAACTCAGTCGAACAGTTTTCTTTCACAATCTGAAAAATCTCATTCCAAAGCCTGACCGCCTGATTCATGTAGTTAATACCAATATTGATAAAAGGCGATGGTATCGGTTTTCCCGTGGTTGGATGCTTGGAAAGAAACCCAAGTTTACTGGTTACTTCCTCGCATTGAATCCAACGAGCACAGCTCATCGCATACCGTTCAATAAGAGGAGACGGCACTTTACTGCTAACACCAATGTCTTTTAGCCACTTCCATGTTTCTTCAAAAATTTCTCTAGCCTGAAGCTGCGTACCGTCTTTTTGCGTGGCGGATAAAAACTCGTGAGGCTGAGGCATTTCAGCACCTTCAAGCTCCGGAATATCAAGAACACTTAAAGGCCTACCACCAGGGTTTCCGTCATTAGCTTTTTCAACAACCGCTTTCTTCTTTCGCCCGGCACCCACGCGTCTGCCGCCACGACCGCCGATATTATTTGATTTTGTAGGCAAACTTTCCGCCTCCTTTCCGCATGAATTTTAACTATTAAAAATTTTTGTATCTGATTTTCCCTATTACCCTTTTGAATATGCTGTTTTTACACGCGAGACCCTGCGCCCGTTCCCCGGGGAATAGGTTTTTAGAGATTTTACTCCCCCTACCCCTTTCGTCTTTTATTCCATCTATCGCCTCTCTTTGCATGTATTTTCGAGTGACACGATTTACATACCGACATTAAATTGCTTTTATTATTACCTCCGCCCTCTGAGATAGGTTTTATATGATGAACATGCTCTGCAGGAATAAGTAAACCGTTCTTAAAACATACTTCGCAAAGTGGATGCTCTCTTACATAACTATCTCGAACTGCTTTCCACGCTCTTCCGTAACGCTTATGTGCATCGTAAGGTCTTTCATACTTTTCGTATCGTTTGTTTTCTTCCCTCTTATGTTCCTCACAAAACCTTTCATAAGTTAGGTTCGGACAGCCTTGATACGAACACGGTCTTTTAGGTTTTCTCGGCATCTTCTTTCTCCCTTTTCATAATAAAAGCCTCGGAAGATTTATACCTTCCAAGGCTCTTTATTTTACTTTTTCCAGTTTAATACTATCAGAATTATTTACTGACATTCTATGACATTTAGTGACATCTTTTTTTTATTTTACTTTTTCTAGTCTAATACTATCAGAATTATTTACTGACATTCTATGACATTTAGTGACATCTTTTTAAATCACGATATCTTTTAGTCCTATGTTATGAAGTCGATAAATTTGTCTTATATCATAGCCCATATCAACAGCTATCTCTTCCCATTTTTTATAACAGAGATATCGTTCCTCAAATATTATTCTAATCTCCTTATTTTTTATTCTGGAAATTATAAACATAATATTTTTCTTTTTATCTACAAGCTCATCAATCTTATCATTGATTTCTTCCTCAAGACTTAATATCTTAACCACTATATCTTCAAGCTTTGATGTACTTTTATTCTGGGCTTTCGGCATATCGGATAAGGTTACTGTGGCTTTCGTAGCGAGTGCATTCAGACTATCTATCTGCTCCAATTTACTGTTTATCCTTTTATCCAAGTAAAACGCCTGCTGTAAATATTCTTTTTTATTCATTCTTACCTCCGTAATATATGAGGTAAGTTCTCTTTTTAGAACCCCTGCTCAATAAAAATTTAATAGTTTCTAAATTAATTTTACTCATAACATATAAGCCTTTTATAAATTGGCTTTAACCGCATCAATAAGTTCATCTTGGACTTTCGTCTTTTTATTAAGTGCCTTCATTACATTTTCATCAATCGTACCTTTTGTTATGATGTGATGAATTACCACAGTGTTTTTCTGCCCTTGACGATTAAGTCTTGCATTGGTTTGCTGATAGAGTTCTAAACTCCAAGTAAGTGAAAACCATATGAGAGTTGACCCTCCGTCTTGAAGATTAAGTCCATGACCCGCACTTGCAGGATGAATTAATGCTATCGGTATTTTTCCCTCATTCCAATCCGTTATGTCCTTTGTTGTTTTTATCTCACGAACATCAAATCGTTTCTTTATTCTCGTAAGATCATGTTTAAACCAATACGCTATAAGAACGGGTTTTCCGTTTGCACCTTCAATTAAATCTTCTAAGGCATCAAGCTTTCTGTCATGAATTATAATACTTTCTTTTTCCTCTCCGTACACGGCACCCGATGCCATTTGAAGAAGTTTATTTGAAAGAGATGCCGCATTTATTGCATCGATTTCTTTTCCCTTTAAGGATAAAACCATATCCTGTTTTAGTAAATCATAAATCTTTTGCTCTTTATCCGATAAAGAAACTTTAACTTCATTCATTACGCATTTTGGCATTTTTAGAAAATCTTTTGATTTCATGGAAATCGTTATGTCGGATATCAAATTATATATAGCCCTTTCAGCTCCGTCTCTCGGTTTATAAGAAAATATCATCTGTTGATTTCTTTTATCCGGAGTAAAAAAGTTCTGTCTATAATGCGTTATGTATCGTCCCAATCTTTCTCCCATATCAAGGATTCTAAATTCCGCCCATAAATCCATAAGTCCGTTACTGCTTGGTGTTCCTGTAAGTCCCACTATCCTTTTTACCTTAGGTCTTACTTTAAGTAGAGTTCTAAATCTTTTAGCCTGATAGGACTTAAAAGATGAAAGCTCATCAATTATAACCATATCAAAATTAAAAGGAAAGTTACTTTTAGTAATAAGCCAGTCTACATTTTCACGATTTATTATATAAATATGTGCAGGACTGTTTAATGCTTTTATCCTTTCTTTCGGGTTTCCCGTTACAATAGAATAAGTTAAGTATTTTAGATGATCCCACTTTTTTATTTCAGAAGACCATGTCGCTTTTGCTACTCTAAACGGTGCAATAACTAAAACTCTACCGACATCAAAGTAATTAAGCATAAGTTCATTTATTGCCGTAAGTGTTATAACGGATTTTCCAAGTCCCATCTCAAGTAATATGGCGGATACGGAATGAGAGATTATAAAATCTGTGGCATATTTTTGATAATTATGTGGAGTATATTTCATTTATCACATCTCCTATCTGCTCAGTTCTGTCTACTACAAAACACTTAAACCCTAATTTTCTTAAATCGTTCATTCTCTTTATCTGAAGAGGTTTTGGCTTTTTATTAGGTGCTTTTAATTCTATAAACCCAATCTTTCGGTTCGATAAAAGCACCATTCTATCCGGTAGTCCGTCAAATGACGGACTTACCAGCTTTATACAAATCCCTCCTTCCTTTTTTACTTTAAGTACCAGTTTCTTTTCAATCTCTTTTTCCCTTAAAAAGCTCATTAAATACCTCTCTTAATTATTTCTATAAGTTACTCCATAAATCGATGTTATTCATCAGGTCAATGTCGCTTATGCACTTATGTATGGTTTTAACCGGACTTTACTCTCCTCTCTATATATCCTTATATATACATATATATTTTTTTATTTTTATTCTTATATAAAAAGTAAAGAATAAGGGTACACTATTATACAAAAGCCCTATATATAAAGGTTTCTTTCCTTTTTTAATACACCCTATCGTGTATGTAAGGCTTATTTTGGTGTATAAAAAATTTCTATTTAAATACATTTTTTTATCTCGGTTTTTATCCATACTTCTACTTGACTACACTAAGATACATTTTTTAAGTTATATTTTTACTTTTATACATTACAGAAAATCCTCCTCCGCATCCAAATTTTGATTGATGGAAAGACCACTCCACCTATATCCCTTATTGGTTCGTTTTTTAGTGTAACCCGCTAAAAGTAGGGCTTTAGAAAAATCTCTATCACTTCTAATATATTCCCCATTAAGATTTGCCCACTGACGATAAGCTAAATATAAACTTCTACTCATCTCAGATTCATTAACACCTTTGATGCAACATTCAGAAACAAAATGTCCTATCCAGTCATTTTCTGCTCTATACACATTTTTAGCCTGCTCTACCACCTTACAAGATGGGAACTTATAATTGTTTTCTGCATAAAGCTTTGCACCTTCTATCATCCATTGTAGTATTGCTCCGCCCGCCTTTTTTATAAGTTCATCAACATAGTCCGTTTTAGGATTTTTAATTTCCCTATTAAAAGGTGCTACCTGTATTCTTCGCCATGTACCTTTATCATTAGATCCAACTTTCGGTAGATGATTAGTATAAAGAATCGTTGAATGACTCGGCTTAAAACTAAACGGTGCGTAGTATTTTCTTTCTGCAGCTATATCATCCACACTCGCTATTTGCTTTAACATAGAAATAGATAGCCTTTGTCCTTCTTCCGTTTCAGATGCCAAAATAAATCGCTTTCCGCAAAGTTCCGCTAAATCCACCTTCACATTTTTTGCTCTTGTTGTTAAAGACTCTGCAGGAATTTTACCTGCATAATCTCCCAGCACATGAGCCTCCGAGTTAAATACGGTGGACTTCCCGTTACCGCCTGATCCATAGACAAGAAGTAAGGATTCTTCGAAAACTTGTCCGATAAGTGTGCTACCTGCATGGCATTGCAGAAATGTTTGAAACTCTTTATCCGACCCTGTAACTTCATCCAATGTATCAAGCCATAAGTTCATATTTTCACTAGATACGAGGACACTTGTCATTTTTGTACAATAAAAGCTCGGATCATGTGGCTTAATAGTGCCTGTCTTTAAGTCAACTATTCCATTAGGCGTGTTTAATATAAAAGCATTACTGTCCAGCATTTCATTTGCTACTTCAAGCATTGATCTTGCAAGTTTCAGTATTCCCGACACTTTGCTATGGTCATTCATTTTCTTTGCAAAAGTAAGATACTGTTTTACTTGATTAACTTTGGATTTTTCCTTACTTATCTTTTCTTTATCGCCCGTAGTTTCAGCCTGAATAAATTTTTTATATATCTCCTTATATTCAAATCCGGCATTTCTTAACACTTTTTTAGCCGTATTCATATAGAGTTTCATAGCTTTTAATTCGGACGATTCCCATTTCTTCCCCGTCCAATAAAGCCATCCCGATGACATAGTATATATAGCTTTTCCTTTATTATGTTTTGAAAAAACCTCTGCCATACCGATATCCGTTAAATCCTTAGGCTTATATTCCTCATAACTTCTTCCGTATTCTTCCGGTGGAATATAGCCATCTTGATTTGCTACTTTCACACCGAACTTTTTTGCCGAACTCCATATACTTGAAAGCTCTGCATCTGAAAGTGGAGGATCACACCTCTGTGCCTCATCTATAAATTTTTCATGTGCTTCATCTGTTATTCCGTAGCGTTTTATAAGTTTCCCCGCTATGTGGCTCATAGCTGAGTTTCTTTTACCTTGCGGTATATTATTTGTACTTACATCAAAATCTAAAAACGAATCTTCAGAAAGAAAATCTGTAATTGATGTATCACCCTTAAATAATTCAACTGTAGGATTTTTAACTCCATATAAAAATCGTGCGGCATCGAGTGCATTGTTATCAAAATAAGGAAAACTATCCCTTATTTTTTCTTTTAGTGCAACATAAACATCCGCATCGGTAATTTCCTCAATAGGAAAATAAATATGAAATCTCGGTCTTGCCGATTTTCCATGCTTATCCTTCATATGGTTTCTACTATAAGATGCGTAAAATCCTACATTCGGAAATGCCATAGCAACATCAAGCGGTTCTACCCAGTCTTTTGCATTATCTGAATGGTCATTATCGCAGTCCATAGGAATACAAGTGGACGATAAGAAGTTATCTTTCGTTCGATAATCATTCTTAAATCGTGCCGTTACATGGTCAAACGAAATAGCTTTTTTAAAGCTATTCTCGTCCGACACAATTACCTCATTCGGATATATGCAGTTACTACTGTTTCCTACGAAGGTAGAATCATAAATTTTTAAATCAAGCATTACCCTAAACCTCCAAATCTTTAATAGAAACATGTCTGATAGGCTGCTTTCTCTTTTCCGCAATTTCGAGTTCCTTTTTCATGCCATAAGTTATCTCATTTCCAAACACCCAAACCTCATCACATTTTCCTAAAAGAATTATTCCCATAAAAAGTGCGTCCCTTCTTTCCTTTTCATTTCCGTCATCTAAAAACGGAAAAAGGAAATGAACCGTCACAGGTATTGCTCCATTTTTATACGCATAATCTGCATAACTTATCGCCTTTTTCTTATTACTTTCCGTATCTCCTTTATATGGTGCACAGATATATACCAGTGGCTTAAAATCAGGATTTGTTTTAATCATTTTTCTATATGTCTTACTCATCTTTTCCCTCCTGTTCGATAAGAGGATAAATTCCGTTTTGTTTCATAAGGTCATAAATAAACAGTCTGCCTTTTTGCGTCCAGTAGGTATGCACCTTAGAATGTGTAATTCCGTTAGAGTCTTCATAGGTATGCGTTTTTGTGTTGGTATAGCCTTTTTCAGCATACTTTTGATATAAAAGCCAAATATCGGATTGTTTAAATTGCACTCCAAGTTCATGTAAACGGTTATTCATCCACTGTGCCGATTTGCCATAATCCTTTGCAATCACACTAATAGAAATCACATCTTTGCACTTTAATACCACATCGTAATAGCTACCTTTCGGTTTAAGCTCTGCTATTTGTTGTTTTTGCATGGCGTTCGTGAGTTCAAGTGCTTTTCTTTTTTCTCGTTCCTCTTTTAGTGCCTTAAACACTTCGATTGCCATGTCAGGATTGTTTAAAAGTTCATCTGTGGCATACATACCGTTTGCACGAATACTGGGAAGGACCTCAGATGTAACCCACTTCTTAAACTGTCTGGCCTTTGGAAGATTGCTACGAAGAATTAGACTATAAAGTCCTGATTCATTGATTAGAATAATCTGTTGCTTTCCACCGGGAGTGACCATTTCGTTCACCCCTTTGTCTTCGTCATCAACATGTTCTCTAATAGCTTTTTGTGGATTACTATAGCCTAGGATTTTCGCCACATCCTTCCCTACAAAATAAGGACTTTTATCCACTACCATTGTTCTTACAGAGCCGAACTCCGCATTACTAAATTCTGTTAATTTTGTCATCTATATGACCTCCTTTTTGTGGAAACTTAAGAGGCACTATTACCTCCTAAATCACAGGCAAAAAAAAAGAGGGTTTTTTTAACCCTCTTTAAAAATTTTTTAATCTTTTTTATAAAATTCACATTCATACCCGTCCGCTCTAAGAAGAAGTCCTTTTGCCCAAGGCGGTGTCATACTCATTCCTTTACATACGGTTTCAACTTCTACATTTTTGTCTGCCTCTATTATTACCTCATCATGCACATGAGCTACGATTCGATATTTCCTTAAAGTATTCATAGCATATAAAAGAATATCCCTTGATATACCTTGTATGATATTTTCTACAAACTTAGGCCCGTAGCTTTCGATTCGTTCCCATTTTTTCGTAGATCCTATTCCCTCATAAGTAACCGATTCACTTCCATAACTATTGATTTCAATTTTAGGTTTTACATAATAAAGATTCCTTTTAGACGGTAAAGTTATATAAAGTAAACCGCTTTTATATGAAAACTTTATGCCGTGCGTTTCAGTAAGGATTCTCTTTTTAATACAGGTTTTTACTGCCTTATCTACATTCCACCAAAGCGATACAATATTAGGGTTGGTACTTCGCCAAGCATCTACAAGAGGCTGAAGTTCTTCTTCCGTAAGTCCCATATCAAGTGCCCCCATAGCCTTTAAAGCACCTACAGCTCCGCCGTATCCAAGGGCGAGCTCCGCTATCTTACCTTTCTGTCTTAAATGACCGTTTATTCCATGTTTTACAACGGACACACCGAACATCTGACTTGCTGAAGAACAGTAGATATCCTTACCTTCAGAAAAGACTTTCATTCTCCATTTTTCGTTTGAAAGCCATGCTATTACTCTTGCTTCAATAGCGGAAAAGTCCGCCACGATAAATTTATAATTACTATGTGGGATAAAAGCCGTTCTTATAAGTTGTGACAATGTATCAGGGATATCATCATATAAGAGATTTATAGCTTCCATATTTTGATCTTTTATAAGATCTCGTGTTTCCTTTAAATCGGATAAATGATTCTGCGGTAAGTTTTGAAGTTGTACAAGCCGTCCTGCAAATCGTCCCGTACGGTTTGCACCGTAAAACCTGAACATTCCTCTTTCCCTATTATCTTTTCCCGCAGCATTTTTCATTGTCATATATTTTTTAATTGATGACTTTGCAAGTTTCTGCCTAAGTGATAAAACCGTTGAGATCTCTTTCGGTGCGGTCTTTATCTCTTTTTCAACTTCTTTTTTACCGAGTGATTCAATATTAAGGCCGTGAGATGAAAGCCAATTTTTCATTTGAAGTACCGAGTTCGGATTAGATAGACCTGTTATATCGGTTAATCTTTTCATTAAATCTTTCTTTACATCACTATCTATCTGTATTGCAGAATCCACCAGTACAGGATCTATTTCTATTCCTCTATCATTTATCTCCTGATCTAAATAAAACTCCTCCCAAAGGAAATCCGAAACGGGAAATTTTGATAATCTATTCTTTATTCCCATCTCAACTTCCACATCTCGTTTGTTATAAAATTTAAAGAGTTCCCACTTTTCCTTATCATGAAAATAAAAGTTTCTTTTTCGGTTTCCATTTACTTTTGTAGGTTTACAGGGTACACAAAAATATTTAATCAAGTTCTTTCCCTCGGTTAATTTTTTCTTATCAAGATTTAATACTTCCCCCACTTTTTCAAGGGATAACGGAAGTCCCAAAGTGGCAGACCATATCATGGAGCACTTAAATGACCTCGGATTTAAAAACATCGTATCCTTATTATTTTTATCTTTTAAAAGACCTCTATCTCTTAAAAATCTTGATAAACATATCCGTTCAAATTGGGAATTAAACGCCCACTTTGTAACGCTGTAATCATTTAGTGCATTTATAATCTCGTTTGGAAGTTCTTCTCCCATTGCTAAATCAATAACTTTTACAGGCTCACCATCTACACTATAGCCGAATAATAAAATCTCAAAATCCTCCGATTCCACATATTTATATACTCCGCATTTTTTTAAATCTACAGATGAAAACGTTTCTAAATCCATTGATATATTTTCCATAAATACTTATCTCCTAAATAAAAATAAGGGAGTGAAACTGTTTCACTCCCTTTTCTTTCATCTTAACCTAAGAAATCATCGGAAGTTTCTTCTGTAAAATCATCTACCGCAAGTGACTTTCCGCCGAGCATTTCTCCGTCCTTAATCTTTTGAATGTTACCAAGACCGCAGGCAACTCCTTTATTTCCGTTTTTATTAAACGCATAAAAGTTTATAGAAACTCGTGCATAGCATCCGGAATAAACTTCACTTCGATCTAAAATCGGTTTTACAGAGCTATCTACTATCTGAGGCGGTGTGGTGGAGTTTGCATTTATAAAATAATGTCCTTTGTATGCTTCATCTTCACGCTCTACATCTCCATCTCTGAGTGGTAGTTTTATTGCAGCCTTATTCGGTTTCTTCCCTCCGAATTTAGCTATTCCTTCCTCTATTGCCGCCTCGATTGCCTTTTCTATGGCATCAAGTGTTGTCTTATCATCTTTTGGAATAAGAAGACATACGCTATACTTTTCAGGGCCTCCGTTTATTGACTTAGGCTCCCATCCGTTAAAGTATGAAAGTCTTGTTTCTTTTCCTGTGATTACCTTGGTTTTACTTATTTTTGACATATTAAATGCCCTCCGTTTCTTTACTAAACTCATTATTTACATTGTTATCAATTTCCACTTTTTTTCTTTTATCACTGTTAGGTACAAGCGTAAGCTTTCCCTTAGGCTTTATAATTAGGTCGCCTAATATCTCCTCAAATTTCTTTTTACCCATAAGCTTTTGCATTTCCGTAAGAGTAATAAGACTTTTTTTAAAGATATCCGTATAACCGTTTTCCGTTGCCTTTTTTATCACTTCTTCTTCATCTTTATATTTACGAATCGACCTTCCTTCCACTACCTTAAATCCTGCCCACTCTTTACCGTGATTTATTGCACAGTCCGTTGCATAAGCCATGATGTCATTTGCCCACTTTGTAAGATTTGGAATGATGGATAAAATTTCTTCTATCTCTTCATCACTTAAAATAGGCGGCAGTTTAAATTCTTCCTGTGCAAGTTTTAAATTTTCCTCGGCTCTTTTCCGGCAGATTACTTTTGCCTTGCAAAATCGACACCAGTCTCCTACTTCATATTCCCCCTCTCCTCTCGATGCTTCATAGGCTTTAGGTTTTAAGACTTCATCCGCCCATTTCTTTAATTCATCTACTGAAAGATTAAAGGTTGATACATTTTCCCGTCTTGGCTGAAATATACTCATTTTTACTTCTTTTAGGTCATATAGCATTTCGTATCGCAAAAGTGCTCCGAGTGCGTAGCATTTCATCTGTGGATTTTCATAAGAATCTACAATAACTCCCTGCCCATACTTAAAATCAATGATATGTAGAGTATTATTTCCTATTAAGATACAATCCGCCGTTCCAAACCCTTCCGGAACATACTCCGATAAATCTACCTCTTCTTCTATCTGTATCAATGGATCTTTACATTCCCGCTTTAATATTTCATACTGTTCCATTACAAAATCCACATAATCATTGGTGCAGTTTTCCATTTCTTCGTTATAGAATACGGGCTTCGGCTTTTCACACTTAATACCTAAAAGCTTTTTTAACTTATATTCACAAAAAGCATGAGCTTCCGTTCCTTCCTTTGATGCCGTTGTTTCTTCTTCTTCAAAGTCTTGTTCAAGAAATATGCTCTTTGTGCAGTTAAGCCATCTATTTGCACTTGAGGGGGATAACATCGCATGATTACTCAATTTTTATCTCCTTTGCATCATTTAATAGATTCTCGTAATCGCTCTCATCTATATCCGATAACTTGTTACCTCCGTACTTAATAATTAAGTTTTTAACATCGGAAGTTTTTCCGTGTTGACTTAGTTTTGCAAGATATCCTCTTACATCGCCAAGCGTTATCTTTCCTTCCGTTTTTTTATTACTTTTCTTTTCTTTTTCATCATCTTTACTTAATTCTTTTAGATGACTAATAAGTAATTCCAAATCTGTGATGACTTCTTTTATAACTTCCTTATTCATGTTTTCCCTCCTTACACTTCTTTCACATCAACTGATTCCACACTTTTTCCCGGGTCTAACAGATACACTTGAGAATAATCGCCAAACAGCCAACTAATAAGGCGTCTTGGCAGTCTCATTTCTGCACCTCTTAAAACACACTTTTTGTCACCGTTTTCATTAGTGACATTTATAATAATTTTGTGCTTCATGATTTTCTCCTTTCTAAAGATTTCCTTCCTTACACATCACAGGCAAAGAAAAAGGAGGAGTTTTTAACCTCCTCCTAAAAAATTTTTTATTTTTTTTTTTTCTATTTTTTTCTATTGTTTTCCGGTAATACCGCTTTTAGATTTTTGATAGCAATATCATAGTGTTTTTTCACACCGGCAGACGAGATGCCAAGCCTTCTTGCAATCTCTGACTGAGTGTATCCTTCAACAAACATGCGATTAATAACCTTGCGTTGTTTGTCAGTCAGTGTTGAAAGTGCATGCTCCATTTCTTCTGACCATTCAAAACCATGGTCATCAGTAGTACTAAGGGCTTCAGCGAGATGGCTTTTATCTACTTCAAGCTCGCCATCTGCATCAAAGTCAAGTGAAAGATTATAGTTACGTGGAAAATGCTCTTCAGCCTCAGCATCTACATCCTCTCCGCCCGGCTCATAACCATGCTCCACTTTAAAACGCTTCACATAGTTTTCTTTCCAAGCCTTAATTTCAGCTTTTTCCTTAGTAGTTCTATTAGGACGAATGTTCTTAAGGTTGTTATAAACCTCTCTATCATCTTCAGCGTGAAGTATCTTAATAAGGGCTTCAGTTACACCGTTTTCGCCTGGTTTGATTTCGAGCGTTTTTTCATCATAACCACCCGATTTGTTCGGAACAAAGTAGGTGTACTTGTAGGTTGTGCGATTGTTACTGTTTGTTTTACGAGTCTTCATACTCGCTCCTTTCCGCCTGTAGCGGTAAAGAGCGATGAAAAGCACATACAAAAAGAGCCGATATTCTTGTGAAATACCGACTCTTCTTTTAGCTAAAAATAGCTATAGGAAAATAGAGGTACTTCACAAAGCACTCCACGAAATAAATTCGTGAAAACTCTATGATGTATCCCATCGCCCTATAGCTAATCAGGCTTTGAAATCATTTATTTATGCAGGCTAATTAAATAATCAGCTTGCTGTTACCTTGTAGATTTTTTAGTGTGGTTACTTTCCACGTTTCTTTGTTTGTGCGAGAGCACTGCCAGCTACAGACTTAGCTGTCTTGCTATAGCGTCCGTCACGCATCACTTTGCTAGCCTTGGAAGCTACTCGCTTCGAGGTCTGCTTAGTATTCTTATGCATTTTCATCACCTCGCTTTCATTGTATTTTTGTATTCTTATTTTAGTTTCTTTGAATAAGTAAGTGAATTTCTCACATTATCACTTATTTTCCTATTATTTCATTTACATTTCAGCTTAAAAAGCATATAATAGTAAGTGCAAATTAATTTATATCACTTATGTTTCACTTATTTTTACCCACAAAAAAGCTCCTTTTCAGCAAGAGAGCTAATATTAGGAGTAGATTTTATGATAGATACAGAAAATTTTTTTAATTTAGGAACTGATTATTTTTCGTTTGTAGGACAGAAATGTCATTTTGAAATCCAGAAAAATGATAATCCACACATCAATTCGAAAAATATACTTACAATCTCTTCTGATAGTACTGAAAAACTATATTTTTCTTTTAGTGGAAATGAGGGCTTATGCTTAACTACTGAATTTGGTTCAATAATTCAAAAAAATATCTTGGGAAAATTTTTATCGCTACGAGCTAACAATGCAAAAGAATTATTGAATTTTTTTGATACTTATGGCTATTTTTTCAAGATGTCTCCTAACGAATCAAATGTTGTAGACTTTAATAATCTTATTCAAGTGACATACCATATCAAAGCTGCTTTGCTGCAGATGAATGCATTGCAACAGACGTCTATGGATTATGATGATATTCTCCACTTGACCTTATTCTTGCTTCTATCTCCAAAAGTAGAAATGAAAATTACTGATAAACAAACTTATACCGGATATCATGAATCGACACTTGATGTAATCGATTCTGTAATTGCTTCTACTGACAATTCAAACTACATCACAATAGATAATGAGGATTACTATAGCATTGCAGACCTCGTGTATGGTATACCTTACAATTTGAGAGTCGATGAATATGAAGATATATCTACTGGTGAGCATTTCATGTATTCCTATCCTGGCATTGATGACTTACGCTATAAAAGAATTACTATCGCTTACAAAAACAGCCATCATGTACCGAAAATCCAAAGATTAGTCATCGACTTTTTATTCCATTTTATGAATACTAATGGTGTTGTAAAAAATGTTGCTTTTGATTCTGGAATCGAGTTTTATGGAAATTCAAACTTAAATCTTGACGAACATATGAAAAAAGCACTATTGCTTATTGCAAAATATGTGCTTGCTAAAGAAATCAATCACCACGTTTCACGCATGAAGCCGATTTATAACCCTATTCCTTTAGAACCATCTTGGAAGGCTCCTAATCTTCTGACTGCACTATATTTTTCGCTTTTCTATATGAAACCAAAATCTGAAATATATAGAAAATGTGCAAATCCTTCTTGCACCAATTTCTTTCTTGTCAAAACATCAAATAGCAGAAAGAAGTATTGCTGTAGTGCCTGCAGAAACGCAAGCAATCAACGAGATTACCGATTTAGGCAAAAAAAATAACCAAGACAGATGGTTAATCCACTTGTCTTGGTTTTTAATTAGTCTACATTGGGTAGAGAGCCATTATTTTTAGCGAGTTCTTCATCAATGGCTTTTGCCAGCTTTCTTATTTTACTTTTATGTGATCCTGTATAGTTGTTCATCAAAAATCTTATATCAATCACAATCCCTTGAACATGCTCATACATTTTAGCATCATTTTTCCATTCACCTGTTGCTTCACCAATATTTAGAAAGTAATCACCAGATACATGAAAAGGATTTTCCCCTCTATTAAAGGGCATTAAAAAGGCATTGTATATTGGCAAATCACCATATTTATCTTTCAGTTCCTGGAAATTGTCAATGTACTCACCATATGTAATTTGTTTATTTATTGATGAAGATTCTGGGAGATGTCTTGGTTCCCCAGTAACACCATATCTATAATATTTTGCATCTAAAACATAGATTTTATCGTCACACATCATAATGCTATCCGGTTCTAATGCGTGGTTATCCTTATTTGCATTGAATCTGAGATTCCATTTAGTCCTTGGGAAGAACTCTTCTTTACCTCTAATTCCAAAGACTTCATCTATAAGTCTCTCCCACACATACTCAAACCTATCTGTTCCAAAATAATACTGTTTATTGTCATTTTCAGAATCCAAATACTCCAGCATCTGAATCATAGCTTGAAACAACAGTTTGTCCTTATCATTGTGGGTTACACCGAGCTTTTTCCTTAATGCAAATAAGAAACGTTCTGTTTCTAGCGTTATATGCGGGTCAGCAGGTAAATGAGGTGTGAATAGCCATCCTAATGTACTAAAAGCCTCATATACACAATACTTGTGAATTTGAGTTATTAGATTTTTCTCATTTGGACTGGAGCCCTTTACTGTATATTTATCAAAAAAAGGTGATCCGTCCTCTTGAAAAAACTTAACATTTTTTCTTAACGATGCAGGAAAATCTATTTTTCCTCTATCTGCTGTTTTTCTGATTTGTTCTCTTTCCTTGTAGTAATCATTCTGCTCTAGAAAATATCGAATGATATTCATATAGGCATTTATAGGAAAATTAACTGACTGTGGTGCAGCAAACTCATCCATAGCTAAAAGACGATCTTTTGAATCATTAAATGCTGATATTACTTCAATAAGCTTCAAAATATCTTCTCTTATATCTTCCTCATTATCCGGTAAACGATAACCCATAGGGAAGAAAACCATAGCATTATTAGTATCAGCCTTTACACCAACAAAACGGTCACCATCGCCATTTTTATTTATATGGCATCTGACTTTTAAATTCAACCCTAAATCCATTGGTCTTCCCCCCCTTTCATGATTATTCATTATCTTCATCAGAAACTGAATTATTTTCGTCTATACCTTCAAGTATTAATTTTCTTAAATTCTCGTGATAGACTTTAAACCTATCATCGCCCGTTGATGTGTTAAAGGTTTCAATCACCATCTCAAGACTTTTATATCTACGAGTATCAAATGTGTCTGGATGAGAAAATTTAAACGCATCATCCCAAAGATATTTAATTACCTTTTCTGCAAATCGTGCATTCTTGTGTTCAGCATCTATAATTTGCTTTTCTAAAGCCCCATCCTGCGTTTTAACATAAACTAAATCATCAGCAGATACAAAATATGCACCAAGACGCTTATCCTCAGAAGAAGTCACATTATTTCTACTCAAAATTTCTTCATTAATTGCCTCACAGAACTGTTTCCAAGATACCGAAGTATCAAGAATAGGATTATTGGCATATTTATGTTTAACAAATGAATTTTTAATCATTCGCATAATCCATCTACGCTGAAATGCAGTGTCAAGTGTAAATACATTTTGGTCAGAGGTATTCATTGTTCCTAAAATAGAAAGATTGGCTGGAATGCGAACCTTTCTATCAGCATCTCCATACACTTCCAATGCTACATTCTCATTAGTAATACCGTATTCGCTTGTTCCCTTTTTAAATCCTTCTTTATCTTCATCCATTCGGTCAAGCAATTGAAAAATTTCGCCAAATATAGCTGGTGCATTGCCTCTGTTTATTTCTTCAATTACAAGATAATACGAATGTTCCGGGTCTTCATATGCTTTCTTTAATATCTTCGTGAATGGTCCCGGCTTAAATTCGTACCTTACTTTCTCTTTACCTTCATCATCTTTTTTTACTATAGGTAAAATCTGTCCAACAAAATCAGAATACATATAATCTGGATGGAATACTAAACGCTCCATACATTTTTCATCATCACAGTATTCATGCTGAATAGTCCAACTCTTTCCAGCACCAGGCACACCATACAAAAGAATATTTTCACCTGTAGTTTTACGCAGTTCTTCTTTTATTTGTGCCACATTTTTTGATTGATTATCAATGCCTAATTTTCCACCCAGTTCCTGAGTCATTTTTGTAATAAATGAATTGTACACATCTACTGATATTTCAGCAAAATCATTATTAACCAATTCATTTCTAAGTGAAATATTATCTATATCTGTGCCGTCTGATACTTCAAACTTTTTAATCAATTCAATCTGCGATGTATCCTCAATTCCTTGTACTTCAAAAACATATCTCACACGATTTACTGGAGTTCCAACAAACCCTAATATATAATCACCCTGAGAGACCTTCTCAAAAAGCGAATTCGAATCTTGGGTTGTCAGACCAAAACTCACCGAATTTCCTGCATCAAGAACAGAAAAGGTTTTTATCAAAGAATTTATTGACAATATATAATAATTAGTCATCTTGCTCCTCCATTTCAAATAAGAATCTCTTCCAAGCACATATTCTATTCACATATGCTTTTTCGTTATTGGTATCTACTTGAACTTCTACCATCTCTTTTCCCGAGAAATTGTTAACAACACTTATACCATCTACCCTTAAATCATAGATATCCGTGGCCGTTGGAGAATCATCTCTTTTCTTTTCCGAACCTAAAAACTCTAATCTGATATCTCCCCACTTGCCATTTGAATAAACCGTGACATCATGAGTAATCAAATTTTTTCTTTCTGCGTTCAACAGTTCAAAACCTTTTCTACATCTTTGAAGCATTAGAATATCTTTTCTTTTGTTCAAATCTATAAAATATGTAGACTCGTACTCCGAAATCTGACGTTCTAGTACAACTTCATCTCCGGCGCAGACATCATTATCACGATAAAAGTCTCCTAATCCAACAATTCTTTTTTCTCGACCTATGGTGCAACGAATATGATATATTTTGCCGGTTTTTTTATAAATGAAATTTTGTATTGTGTCTGTTTCAGGAAACAAATCTGATATTTCAAGATTCTGTGGCACTTGTACATAGAATTCATGCGTACCACTTTTTCCAAGTTCAGTATTATTTAATTTCTTGATAACTTGAACTACCCTCATAGTGTTTCCTCCTAAATATATTTTTTTATAACTGCAGCAATACCTCTTGCCATCATTGGTGGCACAGCATTTCCGACTTGCATATATGTTTTTAAGTAAGCTCCTAAGAAAAGATAATCATCTGGGAATGATTGTACCCTTGCAGCTTCTCTTGGTGTTAATGCTCTAGTTTGATATGGATGTATATGCGAATGGCAGTCCATTCTCAAATGTGCAGTAATTGTTCGGCAAGGTCTATCCGCTACCAATTTATAGTATTTATCCTTAAAACAATAATTTCTATGCGCATAAGGCATTATATCCTTAATCTTTTCATCTGTAGCATCGTCACCTTGGTTTAGCCTTTTATAAATTTCATAATTTACATCACTGCAATATCTTGCCTTATGATTGAATAAAAATGGAATTTTTCTTTTCATATTTATAAGTTGCAAATACTCATTATTATTCTGGTCATCATAATTTACATCGATTTTCTTTCCAGTAGTTTCACTATCAACCTCATTCATGTTTTTAATTCTTGGAGCATCCAGCGGTTTTATATCATTCAATGCATCTGCCAGATTATATGTTTTATGATTTTTACAACTTTTTTCAATCAAATCAAAGATTTCATCAGGAGTTATATTCTTTTCTTCAGCAATGTCGCTTCTAATGGCAATATATATTAATCGCTCTCTGCTTTGCGCCACAGAAAAATTTTGTGAATTCAACAAGCGGTATGCCACCAAATAAGAGCATCCATCTTTCACCCGTAATTTGCCATAATCCTCAACAACTTGATCTGCTACTTTAAGCATACCTTTAACATTTTCCATAACAACGAATTTAGGTGCTATCTTTTCAACCACCTTAACAAAATACTTGTATAACTTATTTCTCGGATCATCTATTACTCGTTGTCTATTCGCCTCGCTAAATCCTTGACAAGGTGGTCCTCCAACAACGATATCAATTTCTTGTGTCACATAGCCATCAATGTTATCAACTATTTCTTTGATATCGCCTTGAATCAACTTATCCGAAGGTAACTCAGGATGATTATACTTATATGTTTCTATACATACATCTTCTATATCATTTGCAAGTTTAACTGTGAATCCTTTTTGTATAAATCCAAGACTCAATCCACCAGCTCCACAGAAAAAATCAACCATTGTATATTTTTTCTTTCGCGCTGCTTTTTGCTGCAATAATTGGCGTTCTTTATTACTCAGCTTATCTAAAATACCACCCATTTCATCCCTATTAGCTACAGCAAAATTTACAGCTTTAATAAATTCATTATACTGTTTTCCCAAAACCTTTTTTAGTTCATCTATTTCTCTTTCGTCCTCTATAACTCCTATTGACTGTAATTCCCCAATATTCGGTTCATTCAAAATTCCATCCACTGATTTATTGTATTTTTCAATGAATACCTCTGTAAGCCTGATATAGACATTTATTTGTTCCAAAAAGAAAGTCTTCTCAGTTTTGGTATTCAGATTACTTACTGATTTGAAAATCATTTCTTGTTTGCTCCTTTTTCAACTGTCTCAAGTTTTTCCTTGACACACTTTGCAATTGCTTCTGCCAGAAGCGGTGGTACTGCATTTCCAATTTGTTTAAACTGTTCTGTTCTTGGTCCTTCAAAAACAAAATCATCAGGGAAGGACTGAATACGTGCCGCTTCTCTAACGCTAAATGTTCTTCCTTGTTTGTAGTCAGGATGTATAAATTGATTTCCATCTTTATACAAGTGAGCAATAATTGTTTTTGATGGTTGATCCCACCATTGAACAGTATAGCTGTTTCCAAAAACACGCTGTTTCTTGTGCCTTAAATCTTCCCTTTTTTCGAGCATATCTTGAAATGTCCAATGATTTTTACTCATCGCAACATAACGCTCTACATCCTTATCATTGTGGTTTCTTGCAACATGATCTCTCAAAATATTGCAATCTTCTGGAGTTATTCTTTGTAAAAATTCATTATCTCTATTGTATTTAAATTCTACTTCCGGTTTACCACCTCCCGGTTGTAAAGCAGGAAGTTCTTCAATAGCATCTCGGACTGTCACAAAATGTTTCAATCCTTTTGACTCTTCCTCTGACATTTCTGGGTCAAAGTGAGTTTTTATTATACCTGCATACATTTCTTCTGGTGATATATCTAAATCCTTCCTAACACCTATTATTATCACACGCTTTCTAATCTGTGGAACTCCATAATTTGCAGAATTTAAAACAATCATCTTAGGATCAAATTTAACTTTATAATTTTCACCTAAAGCCTTAATGATACGTTCAATTATATGTTTTCCATTAATTTTTGCAGTCAATATACCGGTTACATTTTCAAACACAAAAAATTTAGGTTTGTAATAGTTAAGAACCTTGACATAACTCTCAAAAAGAAAGTTTCGAGGGTCATTTTGCATAGCATTTTCATCTTTTGCTCTACCCAAGCTAGAATATGCCTGACAAGGTGGACCGCCTATGATGATATCAACATTTTGCTTGTTAACTACTTTTTCAATTTCATCAATGACATCATCCCTTGTAATATCCATTTCTAACACTGCATCATCCACATTTTCATATCCATAATGTTTCATCCTTGTCCTTAAGGTTCTACACGCCGTAGGATTGATTTCCACATGTGCCAAAGCATTAAATCCTTCTTTATAAAATCCTTCGCTCAGACCACCACATCCCGCAAAAAGGTCAATAAAATTCATCATAATCAATCCTCTTCTTCTCGTATTTTATTTTCTGGAACATATTCCAAAATATCTGATATATCGCATTCAAAAACTTCACAGATTTTATCTAACGCTTGAAGATCTATCTTTCTTACATTTTCTCTGTAAAGGTCACCTATTGTGTTAGGACGAACTCCTATTAACTCTGCTAGTTTTTTTCGTGTCATTTTTTCACGACCCATAATTTCACATAGTTTGATTTTTATCATAATTATATACCTCTGTTATGTAATATCATTTTCTGATATTTAATACCATACCGTTGTTATAAAATAACATTTATAATGATGCTACAATCCATAAAAAAATTCAACTATCGTTGTGTAAATTTTTATCGTTTATTCTTCTAACATTTTATTGATACTGCCCATTTTCTCCAAACCCATCCGCAATATAACAATCATAACCACAATACTTTTAGGGGTGTGCATAATTGAACGATAAACACCCCTTGAACGATTACTTGCATAACCTATCGTTCAAAAGGTGTGCAACTTTAATAGTTTGAAACTACTGCATTCTCTAGCTCAAAGAAAAAAAATAAGACCTCAATATCGGTCTGTTCTCAAATCCCCTTATATTAAGCACTTTCTAAGGGTGTGCATATGGGTCGATTGTATCACTTCGGTCGTGGTTTCTTCGTGCAAGGTATAAGGCCTTTGTACGTTAACATCTATATTACCGATGCCAATTAGCCTTGCTATTGTTCTAGATACTTCACTTGGTGTATAGAATTGCCCCTTGCTCTTACCTGATTCTTGAGCAAATTTCATCATAAAGTACTCATAGGCATCTCCGATAATGTCATCACCACTGGCCATGTTGCTTTTGAAATCGATAGCAGGATTTTGAAATACTTTAATAAGGCCTGAAACCTTATCAACCAATTCCTTGCCTTTACCAAGCTCTTCCGGATTGTTAAAACTTACATCAGGAAGCAAGCCTTTCAGTTTGTTATTTTCTAAAAACCGTTGAATGATGATATCAACACGTTCACCAACATCAGTTTTTTCACAAGCTTTTACCAGATCGTCAAATGAAGCACCTTCGCTTATTTCAAAGTATGCGAATCTTTTACCTTTGTATCGATCCGATACATATTTAAAGAATAGTAGTACCAATACGTAGTCTTTATACCTTGATGGTTCTACGCCACCTCTTAATTTATTGCAAGCTTCCCATAAAATGGAATATAACTCTGATTTTTTCACGGCCATTGTCCTCTTCGTCTCCTTGTTTAATAATCTAAGATATCTATACCAGCCTGCACTAAACGGTCGTATCTCTCTTTTGAAATAAGTACAGCTTTCGGTTTTCCATTTTTAAGTATAAAAGCAGCTTCATCGTTCTCAGATAATCCAGTAATAATTTTTGATGATTGTCCACGTAAAAAATCAGACATGTTATAAAAGCCCATAGTTTTCTTGCTGTCTTTTTCGTCCATATGCTGCTCCTTTCACAGGGATTATTATAGCAAAAACTAGGACTTTTTGAACCCCTATTGTAATTACTTTTATAGTTACTTTTTCATAAACACCTCGGGCACAAAGAGGGTGCACTTTTTAACGTTACCATCCTGTGCACTCGACCTTACACTATCGGCAGCTGATATCCTTTTCATCCTTTTTAATAAACCTAAAATATACCTTAAGTGCATACTTCACGTTATCCTGCACTTTTTTTGTCAGTGTCTTAAAATCATCTTTGCTTTCTAGTATTTCCACATAGTCATCTTCATTTTTGATTCTTAAAATTCTATGTGCCAACCTTGTCCTCTTTCGAATGCTTTTTATAGTTGATTGGGCATAACCACTTTCTTCTTTTAGCCATCTTACAAACTCATCAAAGTGCTTAGGCTCAGGTCGCCCTCGCTGTTTCTGTTGATTTCTTTGCCCTTTAACTTTTGTTTTCCCAGTACCTTCAATATGCTCCTTAGCCTTACTTCCATCAATAAAAGTAAACCCCGCATCATGATTTTTCCTGACAGTAATGCGCTTGATGATGGTCTCTAATACTTTGTAGTCGCCAACAAACTCACTAGCAGATACCTTGTTAATTGTTCTTGTGATTTTGTCATTAGGTAGCCCTGTTAAATTAGCTATCTTCTCAATTAAGTCTTTTCTCTTTTTCAAGACATCAAAAGTTGCTCTCGTGATTGATTCATGAACCTTGGTATCGTAAAGGTGCCTCATATGACACTTATGATCTTTGTTCCATTTATTTTTACACCGCCAAGCTACACGTCCACCACACTGTTCAGGATGAATACGAAATCGTCCAAAATATGCTCCACACATAGCACAGAAGATTTTCCCGCTAATCCTGCTAACCTTATTAACTCTCTCGCTTACGTGTATGCTTTGCACATAGTCATGCACAGCTCGTGAAATAATAGCCTCATGGTCATTTTCTACATAATACTTTGGTAGTTCGCCCTCATTCTTTTTCTTTTCTTTGGTTAAGAAATTAACTGTGAATGATTTTTGCAGTAGAGCATCACCCTTATATTTTTCATTAGTTAAAATGGCATGAACAGCTTGATAACTCCAACTGCACAATCCACTAGGAGTTTTCACATGATTTGCTTCCAATTCTCGTTTAATCTCACTCGCATTAAACCCAAGAATTGCCAGCGAATACATAAACTCAACTATTTTAGCTTCTTCCTTGTTGACGATAAGTTCTCCGTGTTCACCTCTGTCATAACCCAGAAATCTCGTAAACGGAACTGTTACCTTACCATCGGCGAAACTCTTTCGCTTACCCCAGGTACAGTTTTCTGAAATTGATCTAGACTCTTCTTGAGCAAAACTAGACATTAAAGTAAGAACGAACTCGCTTTTACTATCAAGCGTATGGATATTTTCTTTTTGAAAAAATACGCCGATTCCTCTTCCTTTAAGCTTTCTAATCGTACTTATGGTATCTAACGTATTTCTGGCAAAACGGCTGATTGACTTGGTAACAATTAAATCAATTTTTCCTTGCAAGGCATCTTCTATCAAGCGATTAAAACCATCTCTATTTTTACGGCTTAGACCTGAAATACCATCATCGTAATATAGACCGGCAAACTGCCAATTGTTTCGCTCTTTAATATACTTTGTAAAGTAAGCTTTTTGTGCCTCTAAGCTATTATGCTGTTCATCTTTTTCAGTGGAAACTCGAGCATAAGCTGCAACTCTTATCTTTTTGATTTTCGGCAGTTTAAAAGTTCTTGGTGTCAGTTTTACTACTTCTTTTACCATAAATTCCCTCCAGCATAAGAGTTGGAGGATCATAGTGATCTTTTATCTGAGTAACTGATAACTGCCATGATTTGTCATCAACCATGCCTTTGAAATGCAGATAGTCTAAAAGCAATTTACAAAGACTGTAATCCATCTCGTCCTGCAGTATTTTCTTTACCTCTCGCATTGGCTCGTCCTCCTTGTAGCCTATATATCACTCAGCCTTAGGAATAAGTCAAGTATTGATAAACCCCCTAAGAAGTAAAAAAGCACCCCCCCTAAATCAAAAACACACACCCTTGTATAAATCGCACACACCCCTAAATTCAAAAAAGACACCCCTAAAAAAGAAAAAATCTAGCGTCAATTCACACTAGACTTTCATTCACGTTCCTCTGCTTAGTCAGCCTACAATAAGCCCTTATTTACAGTGTTCTTTTATGCAACGGCCACCAAGCTCTGTATCATTTCCTGTAAAGTTATCTCTACACTATATACTTACAGTATTTAGTACAATGAAACTTTGTATCAGTCTATGAATAACTTAAAAGCCCTGTAAAATACTAGCTTTTCAAAATTCGACAAGACACCCTTACAATTACACACCCCACCTAAAATAAAAAATTTTAGCACTAGCTAGCCAAAATTACATTTTTGTTTATCTGAAATAAATTTTTTAACCAATTAACCTCAAAGTTTCATTGTATTAGATAAATCAATGACTTCTCTACACTATATACTTACAGTATTTAGCACAATGAAACTTTGTATCAGTCTATGAATAACTTAAAAGCCCTGTAAAATACTAGCTTTTCAAAATTCGACAAGACACCCTTACAATTACACACCCCACCTAAAATAAAAAATTTTAGCACTAGCTAGCCAAAATTACATTTTTGTTTATCTGAAATAAATTTTTTAACCAATTAACCTCAAAGTTTCATTGTATTAGATAAATCAATGACTTCTCTACACTATATACTTACAGTATTTAGTACAATGAAACTTTGTATCAGTCTATGAATAACTTAAAAGCCCTGTAAAATACTAGCTTTTCAAAATTCGACAAGACACCCTTACAATTACACACCCCACCTAAAATAAAAAATTTTAGCACTAGCTAGCCAAAATTACATTTTTGTTTATCTGAAATAAATTTTTTAACCAATTAACCTCAAAGTTTCATTGTATTAGATAAATCAATGACTTCTCTACACTATATACTTACAGTATTTAGCACAATGAAACTTTGTATCAGTCTATGAATAACTTAAAAGCCCTGTAAAATACTAGCTTTTCAAAATTCGACAAGACACCCTTACAATTACACACCCCACCTAAAATAAAAAATTTTAGCACTAGCTAGCCAAAATTACATTTTTGTTTATCTGAAATAAATTTTTTAACCAATTAACCTCAAAGTTTCATTGTATTAGATAAATCAATGACTTCTCATATACCTTATTAACCTCCGATTTTCCTACAGTTCCAAGCCTTGTAAGAAGTTCTGATACATCAGCAGGAGTAAAGAACTCACCACCCGATTTACCTGCATTTGATGCATACATCGCCATAAGATATTCATAAGCATCTCCGAATGCATCAATATCGTGGTTCTTAACATCACCAAGATTCATATCAGCCACACCATTAAGAAGCTTACACAATGTTTCATTCCTTTTAGCTACAGTTGCACCGAGCTTATTGCTATTAACATCATAATCATCAAAAAGTCCTGCAAAGTCATCTTCTGACTCACTTCCCTTAGCCGATTCTTCTATATGTCTAAATACCTGTTCCAATGTTTCATTAAGATTTTCATCATCTTTTGCTCTTTTTCTTACATTACAAAAAAGTTCAGACGGTAGGATAAAAAATCCTTTTTCCGAAACAAGTCCGCTTCTTGCTTCTTTTGCATCATCATCAGACATTTTTGCATAATCGAAATCCGTGTTTCCCGCTGCAATTTCGCCTTCATTTATATAATTTGCAATATTCTCTGAAATATAACGATAAAACATCGTACCGAGGACATAATTTTTAAAATCCCATCCGTCGACAGCTCCTCTAAGTTCATCAGCAATCGCCCATATAGCACGGTGAAGCTCTTCACGTTCCTGTTCTTTTTTAGTATCTAGGACCATTATATTATTCATCCTTTCAGTTATTTAGTCCATTCTGCTCCCAACACACTGAAATCAATACCCTGCGTCTCGCAGAATTCTTTAATTTTTTTCATAGCTGACATATTAGGCTTGACCTTTCCGCTTTTCCGACGATTGACAGAGGAAAAAGATACACCAAGTTCTCTTCCAAGAGCCTCCTGTGACAGAAAGCATTTTTGACGAATTTTCTTTATTTCTTCTGAACAGGTCATCTTATTTCATCTACTCACGTATCCATTTCAGTGATACAGCATAATTATAGCATAAATTCATGTTTTTCCTATTTCCTGCCGCTATTTTATATAGTCGCAGGAGATTTTCTTCTAAAACCATACGAAAGTAAGCAATCATCGGAACAAAATCCAGATAATCATCGTACCAACACGCCAAGTAAAGCCCTACAGCACAGACAACTCAGTTCATAGAGATTTCAATCCCATAGTAACGACCGTCTGTTTATTTTGCTTGACAATGCATAAGCATTTACATCAGCGTTATCTAGAACATCTGGTAGTTTTTTGTATCTTTGAAGTTAACATACTCAACGCCATTAAATTGTGGGTAAGACTGTCCTGTGTAAATAATTTTAGGATTCTTTGCATTTTCTTCTGCATCTACAAAAGATAGTAAATTCTTAGAAAACGACCTATTAGGTGTCATTGATGTTTTTATTTCAATTGGATATAAAGCATTTTCTTCCTTTGCAATCAAATCCACCTCTATCCCTTTTTCTGTTCTCATGTAAAATAGCTGAGGAGTTTTGTTCTCGTTCAATCGAGATTTTAGGATTTCCGAAACGATTAGATTTTCGAAAAGATTTCCCCGTAATGGATCTCTATTTGCGTGATTTTCTGTTTCAATTCCCAATAAGTATGAAGCCAATCCAATTTCTGTAAAATAGATTTTTGGCGATTTGGTGTGCCGCTTTGAAATGTTAGAAAAATATGGCTGTAACTTATACACTATATAAGATGCCTCAAGTACTGACAGCCATTGCGACAAAGTTGCAGATGAAACGCCAACGTCTCCAGACATAGAAGACAAATTTACAACTTGCCCAACTCTGCCTGCAAGCAAGGTTAAGAATCGTAGAAACTTATCCAAATTCTTAACTTCTAACATTTCGCGTAAATCTTTTTCCACATATGTATTCAAGTAATCGCGATAATACACACTGCTTTCTCTTGAATTTTCTCTATATAATTCAGGCATAAAACCCTGAATTAATAACTTATTGGCAGATAATTTCCCTAGACGTCCATCTTCGGCAAGTTCATCCATGCTTAATGGGAGAAGCGTCACTATGCTCGTTCTACCTGCTAAAGATTGAGAAATTTCTTTTTGCAAGGTGGATTGATGACTTCCAGTTAGTATAAATCGCCCATTTCTCTCTCTATCTTCGTCAACCATAACTTGCACTGCTGAAAGAAGCTCAGGTACTCGCTGAACTTCATCTATAATGAGAGGTTCTTTGTAGCTTGCAAAAAATCCTCGGTAATCTTCTGTGGCTAACGCTCTAGTAAAGGGATCTTCTAAATTTACGTAATTGTATTCTGGAAAACACTCCTTTACTAGGGTAGTTTTACCAGATTGTCTCGGCCCAATTACGGTAACTACAGGCACTTGCTTGGAAACTTGTACCAACTTTTCAGCAACTTTTCTTTTTATCATAAAAGGCCCCCCTTTGCATAATAGTGTATACATTTTGGGCGTAAATTTCAAGTTCAACTTAAAAATTACGCCCAAATTGACTAACTTGCACTTTTGTGCGTAAAAGACACACGGCAAAAAATTGTTTCCATTAGTCTGCACCCTATGTATCCCCAACTTTCCCCATAGGCTCCAATGGATAGCTTTATCCTTTCTTCCCCATAAAAGCTTATACATTCTAGCATCTCCCCGGTTTCTATTTCAGATTTTAAGAATTGATTATTTATAATTTCACAAGAAATACTGTATTCTTCACCTGTTAAATTCTTTCAGTCAATGAATGCCAATATTAAATTTAGGTGCTAATCAATGCAATGGCTTCCTTCTTTCTTTGATAATAAACACAATTTATTTACAAACTCGAATGTTTGTGCTATGCTATAAATATAAGTTCAGTTTGTATTATATCTCAAACAGAAAAATAGTTTTCTACTATCTCATCACTACCTACTCTGTAAAAATCTCAGCATTTTTGATTGATTTTATAGGATTATCAGTCGCCCTATGGTTGGCACTTATTTTATAACAAGCACACTAACCGCTTTTAAAATAATAAGTCAAACTTATCATCAATTAACAATAACAAAAAGTATGATGATAAATTCCTTTATACATTATGTAATTGTATTCTTAATTACTATTCCAGTGTTTAAAGGTAGAATGAAATTTGTACTTGGAGGAAATTATGAGTAGAAAAATTGATAAAAATAAAAACGAAAATCATGATAAAAATGAGCTTCAAATTAGATCATCTGCTGCTGAATACTTAACTTTTATTGCAGCTAACGGCGATGATAAGGAAGCTATTGAAATTAGATATGAAGATGAGAATATTTGGCTTACTCAAAAGATGATGGCAGCTCTTTATGATGTAAGTGTTTCCGCAATAAATCAACATCTAAAAAAAATATTTGACGATAACGAATTAGACGAAAATTCAGTTATTAAGAAATACTTAATAACTGCAAACGACGGAAAATCATATAATACAAAGCACTATAACCTACAAGCAATCATTGCAGTAGGCTTTAAAGTAAATAATGAACGTGCCGTCCAATTTAGAAAGTGGGCAAACCAAATTGTAAAAGATTTTACAATTAAAGGTTGGGCAATGGATGATGAAAGATTAAAAAATTCTGGCACAAAACTTACCAAGGATTATTTTGAAAAATTACTTGTAAAAATTCGTGAAATTAGATTATCGGAGAGAAGATTCTATCAAAAAATCACAGATATTTATGCCACTTCTTTAGACTATGACCCATCTGCAAAAGCAACAAAAAGATTTTTTGCCGCTATTCAAAATAAACTCCACTATGCAATTCATGGAAAAACTGCAGCTGAATTAATTGTAGATAGAGCCAATCACAAAGCGAAAAATATGGGACTTACAACTTGGGAAGGCTCTCCAGATTCAAAAATTCATAAATATGATGTAGTCGTTGCAAAAAATTATCTAAACGAAGAAGAATTAAATCAAATGCAAAGAATTGTTTCCTCTTATTTGGACATGGCAGAACTGCAAGCAGAAAGACATATTCCTATGACAATGGAAGATTGGGAAAAAAGATTAAATGGATTTTTACAATTATGGGATAAAGAAATCTTAAATGATTCAGGAAAAGTGTCTGCAGCTCTTGCTAAAAAACACGCAGAGAGTGAGTTTGAAAAATTTAGAATTATACAAGATAGACTCTATAAAAGTGATTTTGATAAGTTCTTAGAACTCGAGGATAATACTAAAGATTTAGAAAAATAACTTAATATACGATTAACGCTTTTAACTTTAATAGCAAGCACAGTAAGTGAGTACCCACTTACGAAAAATTGATGAAGCAGAACCTTTATGGACTGCTTCTTTTTTTATCAATTTTACTTTGTTAGGGAGAACCCTAAGACCCCAATATTTTATGATAAGGAGATATACTATGGATAATAGAAAAATAAATTTATGTTGTAGATTTAGAACCATTTAGAAACTTACAATGGCTGCTTTCAAATGCAACAAACAATATAAACCAGATTGCAAAAGCTACTAATACAACTGGAATTATTTACAAGAATGGAATCGAATCAATGAATAAACTGCATCTAGATATTTATATTGAGCATTAGATTCAGTATTAACAAAGGGAAAATTCCATTTACATAAATAACAAAGGAGATTTTGATTATGCCAAATTTTAACTATCTTGATAAACGTGCTAGCGAATACGGTCACGGAAGCTTTATTTCATCGTTTGAATCTGGATATTCCGGGACAAGGCATGCTGTTTGTAGAGTCGGTTTCAGATGTAAAGGGAATAGTGGAAGTCACCGGTGATAAATAAGATTAGCAGCATTATATGAAGCTGTGTGCAACGCTAAAAACGCACCGAATGCTTTGAAATAAAGCTGTTAAAATCCGAATCCAACATTTTTTAAAACTGCGTAAGAAAAACAAGTGGCGGTGTTATATTTTTATTTTAAAGATAAAAAATCCTTCATTCTGCAATACTTTATATGCTATATCGTAATTATTAAGAATATTACTCACAATATATAATCCCAATCCATTACTGTTTTCCTTATTTAAATCAAATTTAACATCAAATATTTTATCCATAGAAATTTTACCGTTATCATATGAATTTTCTATATATAGCCAATCATTAACCACCCTAATATTAATCACTCCACTTACATCAGTATATTTTACAGCATTGCTAATCAAATTAGACAGAACAATACTTAAAGCTGTTTTCCCTATATAAATATTCTCGTCTAATATATAATTATTGATAGTTATTTTCTTTTGTTTGGCTAATATTTCATACTTTTTTAATACATCTTCTAATGTGTCATTTATTTTTAAATATTCTTCATCATTATTTAAATTTTCTATAGAATGAATAGATAATATTTGATAAATATTTTTTGTTAGACTATCAACGATTTCAATGCATTCATTAATATAAACATCTCTTTCTTTGTATTTTCCAATATTATATTTCATATTTTCCAATATTATTTTAAGACTGGCAAGAGGAGTTTTAAGTTCATGGGATGCACCTTTAAAAAAATCGTATTTTACCTTTTCTAATTTTAAAATCTCTTTGTTTTTATATTCTAAATCGTTAATATTTCTTAATAAAACAGAATACAAATCATTAATTTGTTGTTTTAATTGTCCAATCTCATCGTTTGAGCCAACTTTTAAACGTGTTTTTTTATCAAGTTTCATCATTTTATCAGTCACAGTTTTTATTTCTTGTATGTTGTTTTTTATCAATTTTGCATAAAACAAAGAAATAACGGCAGAAAATAAAATTGATATCAATAAAGAATATGGTAAAAATTTAAGGCTTAAATCTTTTGCGTCTTTTTGCATGTCAGCTGTAGAAACAAATTGCAGATTTATTTTTTTACCATCATTAAGCTTTATTTCTCTTTCTTCAATTATCAAAGAATTACTATCACTTTCCGGATTAAAATTTATATTATCTTTTATTTGTAATTCATTATTATATTTTTTTTCTTTTATAAACGCCTTTATTTCACTACTTTTAGAATAAAGCTCTAAAGTTTGCTCTATATATTTTATTTCTTTTCCGTTCATATTTCCGGAAATTTCATTTGCCATATTATGAATCTTTTCTTTTCTCGTTTCCAAATATGTTTTGGGAAAGATAAAAAAAACCAACGAATGAACCGATATCATTATTATTCCAAGGACAGAAAATATTTGTATAAACATTTTGGGGAATATCTTTAATTCTTTCATTTTCTCTCCAATTTATATCCCACATTTCTTATAGTAGTTATACAGTCTAATTGTAATTTTTTTCTAAGTTCTTTTATATATACATCTATTACTCGATCATAAGGAATTTCTTCGCTGTCTTTCCATACATAATCAATGATTTGCATTCTTGTTAAAACTTGTCCGTCATGGTCCAATAAGCATTTTAAAATTTCTAATTCTTTTACATTCACATCTATTTCTTTATCATTTATTTTAGCCGTATAGCTATTAAAATTAACCGATAAATCCTTATATTCAAATTTCTCTAAATGCCCATAAGTTTTCTTAATTAAAGCATCTATTCTGGCCTTTAAAACCGGTAATGAAAATGGCTTTTCCATATATCCGTCTACCAAATTAGTAAATGCATCAATTTTATATTCTTCATCACTAAATGCAGTCAAAATTATAATTGGTAAATCGCTTTTCTTTCTAATTTCTTTCAATAATTCTAAGCCATTTATAAAAGGTATCTGAATATCTAAGATAACCAAATTTATATCGCTATTAAATTTTGATAGGGCTTCCCTGCCATCTTTAGCTTGAATAACAGTATATCCGAATTCCGAAAGATATTCACTTATACCCTCTCTTATAATACTATCATCTTCAACAGTTAATATTCTCATAGATGCCTCATTTCAAGTATATATACTGTATTATACAGTATCTTATTTAATTTTAATTATTGTCAATTAATAGTTCTTTGGGATTCTTTCTTAATATATTAAATGAAGAAATAATCAATGATACAAGAAGTACCAAACTCACAAATATAACTACATAAATTATAAATTTAGGTAACACATTTATATCTAAACTTGATAAAGTCTTGTTAAAGCCTTCAGCTTCTGCCCCACCGCCTAATTGACTAGACGCAGATTGTCTTGCTATTTGTTTAGCTATATCACCGGTAACCTTATTCAATATATTGTTCCCAAGCTTATCAGATGTATATTGAGCTAAGAAATAAGAACCGAAAAGTGCGGGAACAGATATGAATACCATCTCAATTATAAACTGTCCGAAAATTTCTAATTTTGATTTGCCCAATGACAGCAATACCGCTATTTCTTTCTTTCTGGCATTCATCCATAAGAACAGTAACAATGAAACTACAACGCCTGCAAATATTAATGAGCCGGCAAACAATTTGTTTGATATTGAATAGATACCCGATATGGATTGTTGTAACGCCGGATAATTTGATGTGCTCTTAATCAAATTATATTCTCTCCAATTTATATCTAATTTTCCAAGATCCCTTATTACGCTATCAAGACTTTTATCACCTTTTACGAAGAATGTTGCATCTTGATATACAGCTGTATTTTCTGTATTTCCATAAACTTTAGCAGCCGTGTGAACATCGGTAATCAATGTGTTTTCATAAAGCTCTTGTGCGGCACTCACTCCGCCGCTGTTATGTCCATCAAACAAACCTTTAATTTCTACTTCTACGGTTTCATCTGCTCCCTTTTCATTATCGGCATCAAATAAATTGGATTTCAATTTAATTTTATCTCCGACTTTCAGATTGTTTTTTGCCGCTAAATCCTTATGCAACAAAACTTTATTTTTATCATCGTTTTTTAAATGATTTCCTTCAACTAATTTATATGCTTCTGATACAAATTTTGTTTCTTTTGATGAGTCGTTAACACCTGTCAACATAACCGTTCTTTTAAAATTCTTAGCTCTCTCCGGTGATTGATTTGCAAGTGTCTCTTTATTTTCAATAATATCATAATCAACTAGATCCGCAACGCTGTTTATTCTTTTTACATAGGAGTCTATACTGTCTGTTTGAGATATCTTTTTAATGTCTTCACCCTTTACATTTCCTCCGCCCCTAGGTGTTCCCGGATTTACTTGTCTATTGATTTCCATAGAAAAACTGTTTGTTATGTTGGCAAATGTTTCTTTTGAGGCTCTGTCTGTAGCATCTTTAATAGATAAGCTAATAAGACTCAAAGTTGACATTGATAAAATAACCAATATAAGAATCAATGATTTCAAGCTTTTTCTGGTTACATAAGCAAATGCATTTTTTATCATTATTCAACCTCCAAATTCATTTTATTCACTTTTTTCAATTTTTTACCGCTTAATTCTAAAATTATATCCGCAGAATCCGCCACTTTCTTACTGTGTGTTACAACTATTACGCATTTATTTCTATTTTTAGCTAATTTCTTTAATATATCAATTATTTCTCCGGCAGTAACACTGTCTAAGTTCCCTGTAGGTTCATCAGCCAGTATTATCGGAGCCTCCGATACCAATGCTCTGGCAATAGCTACCCTTTGTTGCTGTCCACCTGATAATTTCATAACATTTCTTTTTATTTGTTTCTGATCTAATCCCAGTTCACATAGTATACTTTCATCAGCTGACTTATTAACCAATCTAATATTTTCAAGTGGTGACAAGTAGTCAATTAAATTATAGTTTTGAAATACCAAAGATATGTTATTTTTTCTGTGATTACTATATCCCTTTTTTTCTATATCTTCATTCTTAAATAATATTTTTCCCGATTTAGGCTTATCAAGACCTGCAAGCAATGAAAGTAGTGTGGATTTTCCTGTTCCGGATTTTCCTACTATTGCATAAAACTTGCCTAATTCAAATTTTTGATTAATTCCTGACAGTACTTTTTCTTTAGAGTTTGAATAACTATATGCTACATTTTTTATTTCTAATATATCCATTATTTTCTCCTAAGTTATTTTTGATAATATTTCTTTTGGCTTCTTAATTAGTATTAATGAAGAAGCAAATACCACTGATAATATAATAATACTTACTAATATTAAATAACTTTCTCCAAATGTTTTTATATTTAACATAATATCGATATTATTTATTAAGCTTCCACCGAAAACCATTGATTCGTCTGATTTAATGAATCCATCAGCAATTATTTTTAATAATACATTCCCTAAAAATAAGGAAGTTATTACGCCGAGGACAGATATGAATACCAGCTCTAATATAAATTGCATTATTATCTTTATCTTAGATGTGCCGATTGATAATAATATACCTATTTCGTAGATTCTTTCCCTTAACCATAGAATTAAAATCAATGAAAGAACTACAACTCCTCCTAACATAATGGCATAAGTCATTATTTTTATAATATGTTTTATTCCGCTCACTGACTCTAAAGACTCTTCAAAAGCATTATTATCTTTCTCAATAGAATAATTTGATTCATCAATTTTAAGCTCTTTCAATTTGTTCAGGGCTGAATCTGTAGATTCTGCACTATTAGAATATATCAAGATTTTATTTGCAATTTGATTGTTTTCTGTCTTATTTAATATCTCTTGACTAGTTGAATAATCCACGAATACCATATTTTCACTGAAGTCAGAAGATAATCCCGTGTATTTTTCTTGCTTTTTGCCGGAAAAAATTCCTATAATCTTAAATTTATGATTTCTAAATTGTCCGTTGTTCTCCGTATCCAATAATTCAAGATTAACCTCATCACCTAATTTTAGATTGTTTTGTTTGGCAAATTCTTCATGTACAAGAATTGAATTCTTATCATTTTCTCCTATACTCTTGCCTTCTTTAACGGTAAATACTCCACTGCTAAATAAAATGTTTTTTTTAGTATTATTTGTAGCTTCGAGTGAAACAACATTCTTAAATTCATCAGATATATCTTCCCTGTTTATTTTTTGTTCTCCGCTAACTACTTTCGCATCTTTTAGTTTTGCCAATCCATCAAATTGAATTATTTTTTCTTCAATTTCTTTTATTTTTTCAATATCTTTAAATTGATTGACATTAAAATATTTACCGTCTTTTTTTGTTATTGATATTGAAGAATTAGAATTTTTATATAAAGTCTTTTCTATTTTATTGCTTGATTTCATTATTGTTAAGCAAGAATACAAGCAAGAAAGAACTATGGTCAATATGATAAAAATTATTAAGGTTCTATTTTTCTTTCTTGTAATATAAGCTATAGCATTTTTTATCACTTTTCTGATTACTCCTTTCTGTTTTTTTAACCATAACTAATTGTATCCACCGAACAAAGATTTTTACTTTGTCTGCATCTGATACAACCGACTTTACTCAAGTTCAAACATAATATAAGTAATCGACGTGCGTCTCTTGGTGCTATTTTTCTTCATAAATTTTTCCTCCTTTATTTTTTACACAACAGCAATTAAAGCTACTTTAAATAATATTCTACACACCTTTTATGAAACAATTATGAAATACAATTTTTGTTTTTTAAAACCATGGTGCAGTAATTATATTTTTCTTGGTATCCTTTACCGGTGTCAACCTTTGTCTTTGGATATGTTTCTGTTTAATATAATTTCATATTAAAAAACAAAGACTTACTCCAAGCCATCAATATCTTTTAACGATATTCTTGAAATAGTCTTTGTTTTCTAAATTTTATTTACTAAGCAGATGAAACTCTTGTCATCCGGGAGCACGAGAGTCCAAGTTTATGACAACCCGGAATTTATCATACAATTAATCGGAAACTTCAATTTTCATATTCGACCTCCAAAATGCTACTCTGCTATGTAATCAAGCTTTTCTGAAAAATCCATATTTAAATCCAACGTCCGTACGCTTACTTTATTTCCACATATAATAAATTACCCGTTTGCGAATTAATATCAGTTATGATTTGTCTCCGTCAAATCAGTGCATCGGCTGTCTAAAGTTTCATAACAAACCGTTAACCAAACCATAGCCGCCGACACACTTGCCTGTAGGGATGCGCTTTGGTCTGTCTTAATTCCTTTGTCTCGTTAACACTATCCCAACAATAGCTCCCATTAAAGCAACAGGTGCCAATCTGAAAAAGAGCCATTCAAACGCATGAAAGAATGTTCCTACTATTGCAGTTTCCGGATCATTGAAATTCCAACTCAAATAGGGACTGTTTTGTGAAATCAGAACTGTAGCAATTATCACAATTAGAGCACACAATGTGATAAACAACCGGTGTAAAACTTTTCGTTTAGCAGCTTTACTTCGTGCCAACTGCAGATTGATGGCCTCCAGTTTTTCAGAAATCACTTTCAAATCATCAACGGGTACCGCGTTCTCTGTATTCGTTTCACCAAGCAAAACGCTAACCGGTGTTTCGAGAATCCCTGAAATGTTGATCAGCATTTCGGAATCCGGAACCGATAAGCCGCGTTCCCATTTGGACACAGTCTGTCTCACTACATTCAGCTTAATAGCAAGCTCCTCTTGTGATAGTCCTTTCGATTTTCTTATGGACTGAATGTTCTCATTAAGCATCGATGATAACCTCCTTTTATCAGTTGTTGTCCTCATTGTAGGAAAAACATACCGTTTCCACAAGCAACGCTGATTAACATTTGCCGTTTAAATGTCAATGACATAAAAATTTCCATACACTTCACATTTATAGTATATCGCATCCGGATTCAAAGAATGAATACTGATTATTCCGTTCTTAACTGATGTTTTTAAATAAAGCATTGATAAGTGTCTTTACATTGTCTACAAACTCCTCCATTACAGCTACCTGCGATTCTTTCATAACTGTATTTCGGTAGGTATTCTTGGTAAGTACAAGATATCGTTTACTTGCTCTCGCAATCTCCACAAAACGATTTTCCAAATATCTAATCAATGCCTTATTGAGATCTCTGCCAATAAAGACAACTGCACTACTCCAGTAGTATGTTTCTTTTTCAGATTGATAATCTCTTAAATGCTGTACAAGTCTTTCTTTAACATTTTCCGCTTCTCCAATATATACAGAATCAGAACCATCGTCTTCCTTACAAAACAAGAAATATACTCCTGCCTGTGTAATATCCTCACGATTACAAGAAGAAACCTCAATACGAGGAATCTTAATTGCTTTTCCATTCCAATTTGATAACTCTGCAATAATCAAACTGTCAGCCGTTCCATTTACAAGAAACAACTCTATTGATTTTCCGTATGCCAACTAGAATCACCTACCATTCATTATTTTCGTATGCCCAACCTATTCTCAATATTCCTGTCTATCCGACTATAAAAACACCAAGGTTTTATACACTTTTCCGGGCATATTTCGCAGCCTGATTTTCAATTCTAAAAATGCTTATAAAACTGCTTAAAATGCAGGATTTCTAAATTTACATCTTTTGTATCAACTCTATAACTTCCACGTTGATTGAGTGAACAGGTAGTCTATTTACACTTTTTTGAGTGCACACTATGGATATTGGGTGCACTTTTTAACGATAGGAAAAGCTATCGTTAAAAGGTTTAAGAATCTATTTTCTACAAAACAATTTTTTATTCTGGTAGAAAATTAAAGCACCTTTTTGTAATGATCTCCAAAATTTAGATTTTTGGTCCAACTTTTGGGAGCACTACATTAGTTAATTAGGTGTTTTTAATCAATAATTCGATTATAAAACTTACTTGCAATAATATTCGATTGCCTTGTTGACAAATACTGATGTCCCTTCGCCTGCAAACGCATCTATATTTTTCGTAAAATCACCACCAGAAGCATACATCTTGCCAAGTCCGGATAAAATCTCATTCGAGCACTTATAGAAATTAGCTGTAATAAATTCCTGCAGTTTCTTTACCAAAGCCTGAACTTCAACTGAATCGCTGTGTTGTGATTTTAGCTTGTGTCAAATGCTGTAAAGTTCATATAGTTACCTCCTAATGCTTTTAATCCCTTTGCAAAAAGAATTAAATTTTCCAAATGCTCTTTTTTCAGGATTAATAATTTGATTTGTTGTTCCAGTACTAAATCTTTGTCGAAATGCTCACTGGTTATTATTTCTTTAATTTCTTTGAGCGGAAATTCCAAAGCTTTAAACAGTAAAATGGATTGTAGTACCTTTAAATCCTCATCACCATACAACCTATATCCTGACTCCGAATAAGCGGACGGTTTTAACAAACCGATTTTGTCGTAATACTGAAGAGTACGAATACTAATTCCTGCTATCTTGCTGACTTCATTCACTGTTTTCACTATCTCACCTCCTTCCTTATCACTAGAATAAAGTATTACGCAACGTCATAGTCAAGTGTTTTTTGCTAGCATTGCCGTCTAATGCTCAAACCTAAAACTGTTGTATTTATACAGCTTCAATCGTAAAACCATGAGTTCCGATTGACACCTTTCATATCTTTTCTGAGTTAATAGTTATGACTAGATTTGAAATACTTAGGATTGATTCATCCTAAAATATAGGGTATAATCTCCTTAAAAGGAGGCTATCGTTATGAATGTAAATACAGATACGCTGATTTCAATTTCTGAAGCCAATCAAAACTTCTCAAAGGTTGCTCGTCTTGTCGATAAATACGGCTCAGCTGTAATACTAAAAAACAACTCTCCGCGCTATGTGATTTTAGAGTTCCCTAAAGTCGATGAGATTTCTGCTCCAGCTGATGATGAGGTCATGGCTTTATCGGATATGTTCATCAAAAAGAATACAAAAGTCTATGAGGAATTAGCTAAATGAAGTATCTAACCCAAGATCAAGTAGTTAGACTTCATCAAGCTCTGATTGAAACAAGTGGTGGCTCGTTAGGTATTCGTGATGAGAGAATGCTAGACTCTGTGCTAAAAACTCCACTACAGACTTTTGATAAAAGTGAACTTTTTCCTTCACTACTGGATAAAGCCACACGGCTGGCCTTTGGATTGATCAAAAACTACTCTTTTATTGATGGCAATAAGCACATTGGCACCCACGCCATGCTAATCTTTCTAGCTCTAAATGGCATCACGCTTTCTTACAATGATGAAGATTTGATTGATAATATGTTGCCTTTGTGCCCCAAGCTATAGGGTTAACGCTTTTCTATAACCTTATTTATGGCGTTCCGAACGGCTCGATATCTGTCTTTATTGGAATGTGCAGCTAAACAGGTAATTAAATATCTTTTGCCATTGTTCTCGTACAGGGCAATGATATTATAAGAAGAAGCCATAGTTCCCGTTTTTACACCTTTGATGTGCTTGTTATAAAACAGCGAGTCTTTATCTAAAAATTCATTGGTATTTTTCCACGTAAAATTACCTTGTTTTGTTGTAATGGTAAATGAGCTCTCTCCCATGCACTCTTTGACAAAATCGTAATCGAGCAGTTTAAGCGTCACCCTATTGACGTCATCCAAATTGGTAGTGGCCTGCATAGAAAATCCACTTGGGTCAAAGAGATCTGTTTTGCCATAGCCCTCACGTGCTAAATAGGTTCTCAGTGATTTTACAAAATGATTGATATATTCTTTTGCGCTATGACCTGCACCTAAATCCATTTTGCCGATATTATATGCCATAACATACGCCGCATCATTTCCGGATGGAACAAGCATCGCCTGCATAATTTGCTTTGCAGTATACGTGCCACGTGTCAAATTAGCTACCGATGAGCCGGCAGGAACAAGTTTAAGCGTTTCTTCGTTTGCTTCAAAAACGTCATCAGGCTTAACCTTACTAAGTGCATAATCTATAGCAAAAAGTTTTGACAGGCTTGCAACGGTTGGCTCCTGACCCGCTCCTTCATAAAATAAGTAACTGTTCGCATCCATGTCATACACCGAAAAAGCAAGGGCGTCATCAGGGATTTTAAGTTGTTTAGTATTGACGATAAAATCGATTTTGTCGCTAACGTTTCTTACAATACTTGACTGAAAAATTCTGTTCCTTAAGAGCCCGAATACAACAAAAAGCATCGCAAAAACTATAACGCACACAACTAGCAGCATGTTTCGTTTGTTTTTGCTTTGCTTTTTCATAATCAGCCTCCCATTGAAGCAGCGCCGTTTGCACTGTTTGGATCACCTACTCCGTTTACAAAATCGACAACATTGAGTGCGTAGAAAAATCTCTGTAAACAGCTATTTGTCCAACTTGTACCTTACCGGCACAGCTTGCCATTTGACGCTTGTGGTCATCCCCCAAGCAAATTCATTGTACCATAGGAAAAAAAGTGCTGCAAGCTTGGAATATCGTCCTTCCTTTATTAAGGCGTCTGCACCCCGCATTTAGGCTTTCTATGGCATTGGTGGTGTAAATTATTTTACGGCTGATGTATTTTAAGGTGTTTCCGGCCCGATAAACAATACATCGTTCTGTTTACTATTGAGGATAAGCGGCAGTGTAGGGCTCCATAATCGGAACAGCTGCCTGTTCATCGCCGGGCGATCCGAAGCATGGGAAAGCCGGAGCTGAATTTTTCCGTCATCGAACGGTTTGGCTTACAGCCGCTTCGCATTAAACCTTTTAACGATAGCCCTCGCTAAGCCTTGCTACACAAGGGCAAACTTGCACCCGGCTATTAAGCCTTTGACATCAATACAACACTCTCAACATGCGTTGTCTTTTGCTTGGAAACATAATTTTTTATCCTCGTCATTCTTGTAAGACCACAATTTATCACTGTAATTGTCTTTGGCATTTTTTCTTTTATCTTTGAAATTATTAGAATCTTGACTATCTTTAACTCCTGTTTTGAAATAAAATGTTAAGCTTTCTTTCTTGACTAATGATTCTATTTAATTGATTTTCTATCTTTTTCAAATCTTTGACTAAGGATTCATCATTTATTTCTTCTTCAACAATTTTTAAAAAGTCATCTATTACTGTTGAATCTGCATGGCATAATTGCCTATAGCTTTCAACAAATGCTTTTTCTATTGCTGCTTCTTGTATTCCCTTTGAATGATGACAAAATACCCCTCACTTTATAAAGTGAAATTCACCCTCTTTGGTAACCAGAATTTTTATTTTTTTATAGTATTTTTGATTTTTAATGATTTATTTGAACATAAAAAGAGGACTTATGCTCTAAGGCATAAATCCTCTTAAGAGAAATAAATTTGCTATTTATCTATATTTTAAATTTGATTTTTTATGATAATTACCAGTATAGCTTAAACAATAGATGTAAATTAACTCCATTATTTAATCCTTTTTTTCTCACTAATATAGATTGATTAAATCATTCCCGCTTTTTCAAAATGCTTCTTCAATAGTTTCTTGGAAATTATTGCTCCAATCAACGCACAAATCACTATAACAACAAGAAATATTACTGAGGTCATAGGGGAAACAAGTTTAGTTAGAGTTTTCATGTATTCACTGCCAAACATTTTTTCATAAGATTTAATCGTTTGCTCTGCATAGAAAAGAAATGGAACACACATTCCACCAAAACCAGCAAGAGCACAAAATATTATATAACCGATTGTTAATCCTTTATAATTTTGTATTCCCTTTGTTTGTGCAATTACCATCGCAATAATTCCTGCGATTATCAAACTAATTATATATGGCGGATAAAAGCTTATAATTCCTGTAAGTATGCAGAACAATAAAATCATCCAAGGATTTTTTGTTTTTACCGGAACCAAAAAATAAGCAATTGCTCCTATAATTGACCATACTGGGACGGCTAATAACATTGTGTATGGTGATACGAACAAAAAGGATAATACTCTATATAAAACTTGTGAGCATAACACCATTAGTGCTGTAATAATTAAATCTTTAATTTGAAATTTCTTTTTTTCTTCCATAATCATTCTCCTTATTTTTAAATATTTTTTATTTTCATAATGATGATAGTTATATAAAATACCATCATTATTACTAGCAATAACATATCAAGCATACGAAATTTGACTTCTGTATAACTGGTTTTTTTGCACGAAACTCCAAGTCCTCGTGTCTCAACAGATGCCGACAACTCAGTTGCAGTACATAACATTCGCATTAACATAGGAATCAACATCATTTCATAAATTTTAAATGGATGTTTTAAAAATCCAAGGAATGAAATATCAATCCCTCTCGTCTTAATTCCCTGCTTTATACAAGTAATATCTTGTTTTAGAGTGGGAAAAAATCTTAATATAACAGCTAATGGAATGTTTAAATAATATGGGATTTTCATATTTTGCAAGGAAGCTAATACTTCAGATACATCACTTGTCCTACTCATATTAACAGCCGCAAATGTCAATGTTACAAAGCGAAGGATAAAGTAGTGTATTGTTGTTGAAATAAATAAAGGACTTATTTCTGCTACCATAAACAACACTACATATAAAACTAAGAATTTAAAACAAGTTTTGTAAATTCCACTTATCATTCCATATACAAACACCGATAAAAAAAGTAGAACTTCATACTTTTTACCAGTTAATGTAAATGCTAAAATCCCTATAATTAAAACTTGTAACAGCTTAATCCTTGGATCATATCTTATTCCATTATGTTTACAAGATTTGTTCATTCTTCATATCTCTCATTCTGTAATAAAAATCTTTTTATTATTTCAAAATCATCACTATTCTTCAAACTGATGCTTTGAATGATAGTATTGTTCTCTATAAACACTGCTTTAGTTGCTACTTTACTTAAAAATTCTAAATCATGAGAAATAACAAAAATCAGTTTTCCTTTTTTACGAAGATAATTTATTGCTTCCGATACACCTTTCATGTTCTCATAATCAAGTCCACTAGTTGGCTCATCAAAAATCAGAATTTTTTTATTTGAAGCTATAGCAGCTGCAATAGTAACTCGCTGCTTTTGCCCTCCTGATAAGCTATGCGGATGTCTATCTCTTAATGATGAAATATTCAATAAAGTCAGCGCATTTTCTATTTTTTCATCATTTTGCTTAATACTATTCATAGAACTGAGCATTAACTCAGAAACAACAGAATCGGAGTACAATTGAAAATCTGCATCTTGCATTACAAAATATACACTTTTATGTAAATTCTTTTGCTTTGTAAGTTTGCTTTCAATAAAAAATTGTCCACTTTTTGCTTTTAATAAACCTGACATTATTTTCCCTAATGTAGTTTTGCCGTTTCCATTGTGCCCAACTATAGCTACTGTTTCACCAAAATTTCCTTCTAAATTACAATTATTTAAAATCGAATTATTTGCATTATACGAAAATGATAAATTCTCCACCTTAAAGTCTGATTGTTGCTTACTAATAGGTGCATTGTTCTTCAAGCCATACTTGATATTGCTCAAATTAAATGTTCTAAGTTTATATGTTTGAAGATCTGTTTCATTCAAATTTTCAATATCATCGTGATTTAGTTGCCTATCAATTTCTCCATCTTTCATTATCAAGCATTTATCTACCAAATTTTTTAAGTAAAACACTCTATGCTCTGAAACAATCACTGTATGTCCTTGTTTCTTTAAGCTTTCCATTATTTCCTTCAATTTAAGAATTGAAGGAATATCTAAATTTGCAGATGGCTCATCGAAAACATAAATCTTAGGATTCAAGGTTTTTGCAGCTATAATCGCTATCTTCTGTTTTTCACCACTAGATAAAGAAAACATATCCCTATCCATAAGATTTTCAGCTTCAAAATCGTGAAACGAGCAATTTACTCTATCTATCATTTCATCTCTATCTATTCCATAATTTTCAAGAGCAAATGCCACTTCATTGGTACTATTCGTTGTAAAAAATTGACTTCGTGGATTTTGAAATATAGAAGCAGTATTTTTACCCATTTCTCCGGGAGTAACATTCTTTATATCATCTCCTATTACTTTCACGCTTCCAGTCAAAACTCCTTCAAAGAAATGAGGAATCAAGCCGTTTATCAATCTTGTAACAGTTGTTTTCCCTGAACCAGACTGACCAGTAACCAATACAAATTCTCCTTCTTTAATTTTAAGATTTATATTACTAAGACTTCTTTCTGATTGTGTCCCGTAACTGAAACTTACATTATCAAACTCAATAACTACATCTCTCATTTCATCACCTATATTTGCCAGCCAATAGATTGTTTTTTTATTTCAATGAAATGTTTATATACTCCATCTTGACCAATTAGTTCCTTATGATTTCCCCATTGCACAATTCTACCTTTATCAATGACAATAATTTGATCTGCTTCTCTTACTGTAGATAGTCTATGTGCAATACTAATAAGCGTTTTATTTTTTGTTAATTCCTTAATTGCACTGATTAACATATACTCGTTTTCAGGATCTACGCTTGATGTTGCCTCATCAAGTATAATAATTGGAGCATCCTTAAGAATTGCTCGTGCAATTGAAATTCTCTGTTTTTCTCCTCCGGATAATGTTGATCCGCCTTCACCAACAACAGTATCGTACCCATCACTAAGGCTTGTTATAAATTCATGACAGCATGCTTTCTTGCAAGCCTCTACCACCTCTTCGTGTGTAGCATTAGGATTTCCAAATTTTATATTGTTTTCGATCGTGTCATTAAACAAATACACCTTCTGAAATACCATACTGATATTTTTTAAAAGGCTTTCAGAAGTAAAATCCTTAACATTATTTCCACCAATAAGAACTTCACCTTTTTTTACATCCCAAAATCTTGCTATCAGATTACATAGCGTTGTTTTCCCAGAACCTGAAGCACCCACAATGGCTAAACTGCTATTAGACTTTATTTGCAAGTTTATATTATTCAAAATCTCCCTTTCTCCATAGCCGAAACAAACATCTTTCAATTCAATATCATAGGAATCCAAATCAATCTCTTTTCCACCATCATCAAGTGAAGGTATATCCGAAATATATTCCAGTCTATTAAGTTGTGTTGCAAGCATCCTACTTAAAAAAGCTCCATCGCTGACCAACTCCAATTCCAAAAAAATCAGAAAGGCAGATACTATAAACATCAGTGCATATGAAAGTGGAATTTGTGAATTCATATATAAAACCGTAGCAACAAACACTAAAGCACAACTTGCTACCTTGAAAATCATTTCATATAATTTCATTAAATAAGCTGAACCTTCATTGACCTCAATATCAACTTCGCATTTCCTCATAAAAGCTTTTTCAACTTTATTTTTTCCATCAGTCCCTTTCTTAAATGAACGAAGCACAGAAATTCCTCTGATATATTCAATTGCTTCTGTAACTAATATTTCCTGCGAATCTTGCATAATAGGAGAATATTTTTCAGTTTTCTTTGTGATTAATTTAAGAACAACTATTCCAAAGATTATCGCAATTAAAGACACCATCCCTACCGGGAAACAAAAGATTAATAACATGATTGTCATAGTTAGAGCTTGGAAAAACCCACCAACAATAAAGTTCATTGCAAGCATTGCCATAGCTTCTAAGTCGGAAATAGTTGTCGTTAGAACAGCTTGAATTGTCCCTAAGTTTTTTTCTGAAAAATATCCCATCGGAGCTTTCTTTAATTTTTCGCCTATTTCAATTCTTTTATCCTTAAAAATCTCGTAGCCTGAAGCACTAAGTTTTCTATCGCAAAGATACTGAAATATGAATCTGCCGAATATACTCACAACTATAATCGCTGTTGCCTGCATAATAATAGTCATGTTCAATTGTTTAAGATTAATCATAATCAATAAAACCGCCAACAACATCAAAGAAACGAAAAATGATTTTAATCCACTAAATATAAGACCAAGGATTACATTTTTTCGATATTTCCCTGATATTTTTAATATTCGTTTTACAATCGCAATCACTTAAATCGCCTCCTTTCCGTCATCTAGTCTGCCCACATAATTTTTCCACAAGGAAGCATATACTCCATCTTTTTTCACAAGATTTTCATGAGTTCCATTCTCTACAATTTCTCCATCTTTCATAACAAGGATTGTATCAGCATTTGTAATAGTAGAAAGTCTGTGAGCAACCACTATAAGAGTCTTTCCTTTAATAAGATTGTTAATTGCACTTTGAATGAGATATTCATTTTCTGGATCCGCAAATGCAGTTGCTTCATCTAAAATTATTACCTTAGATTGTTTTAACATTGCTCTTGCAATGGTAATTCTTTGCCTTTCTCCACCCGACAAATAACCTCCTGCATCACCGACCTTTGTGTTATATCCATCTTCAAGTTCCATAATAAAGTCATGGCAAGATGCAGCTTTAGCCACCTCAATAACCTCCTCATCACTTGCAGTTGGGTTTCCCATTTTTATATTTTCTTTTATACTTGTATTAAATAAAAAATTATCTTGAGCAACATAGCTTATCTCACTTGTTAGCTGTTCAAATGGAATTTCAGAAATTTTTTTACCTCCATAAATTATGTTACCTGCTGTTGGATCCCAAAAGCCAGCCATTAACTTTGCTATAGTTGATTTTCCGGATCCTGAGTTGCCAACCAGTGCCGTTACTGTATTAGGTTTTAATTCAAAGTTAATATTTTTTAACACAAGTTCCTTATCGTATGCAAATGAAACATTTTCAAAATGGTAAATAGTATCATCAAAGATTACCTTCTCTTTTGGTCTTTTAAGTTCCTCTGTCGATAAAAATTCATCTATTACATCTAAACTTGCCTTAACCATACTGAATTGCTCCGAATACTTTCCGATTTTCATTAAATGTGCAATAAAGCCGATAGGTAAGATAATACACACAATGAAATTTGATAGAGATATTTGAAAATTCATATATAGATATGCACCAACTGGCAAAGTCCCCAAAAGTGTTGACGGCATAACTGCTTGAACAAATGCTGACCATAACCAGCTTTGTTTCCACCAAGCAAGGGTACTATCATGGAAAAATTGAATTGCACTAGTAAATTTTTCATATGAAGATGTACTATGATTAAAAGCTTTTATGACCTCAATGCCATTAACATATTCAACCAAAGTACTATTCATATTATTTTGAGCTGTAGTATATGTTTTGCTTCTAAACTCATAATCCCTCATCATACCTATATATCCAAGCATTCCTAAAGGAATTGTAAGTAGCGAAGCCAACCCCATCCTATAGTCCAAAGCAAAAATCAAAACCAAAAACAAAACAGGAGATACTATACTTGATGTTATCTCCGGCATAAAATGAGCCATTGAATCTTCCAGCTTAGACACTGTATCTACAATTAAATTTTTAAATTTACCTATAGGAGTATCTATCATTACACCCATAGGTACTCTTAACATTTTTTCTGCAACTAAGCTTCTTATATTTTTCAAAATGTGAAAGGTTGCTTTATGTGAAGTCATTGTTGAATACAAAGTGAAAATGCCTTTTAAAATTTGTCCACTTAAAGCTACAAAAGTTATAGAAAACACTGTTTGAAATGACAGTTCTGACTGATAAATTTTTTCTATCAATTTAGCTATAGCTAAAAAGGGAATCATTCCAAATACTTCCCCTATGATTGCTAACAAAATTGATTTGTATAATTGTGTTTTCTCGCTACCAGCGTATTTAAATAACTCTGAAATAGCACTTTTATTTTTATTTTCCAAGAATAAAGCCTCCCTTCATTCGAACATTATTTAGATTTGGCTAACTTGATGGCAAAAAACTTATTTTTCTTTTTTATTCATCAATCCTTGCCAACCATAATACTGAAAAGCAACTATGTTTCTGATATATTCGCTAACATCTTGGTATGGAATTCTATGAAGAATACACTCGCACAAAGATGTTATATAGCCTTTTGTAATAACATGAACCTCAAACTCTTTTATTCCGTTATTTATTTGTAGCGGAAAGTCATTATGTATTAATTTCATATTTTTAATCGTATATCTTTCAACGATTTCCTCAATGAAATTTTCTACTCTCGAACCTTTGCTACATTCAAGAATCAGTTTGAAATCGTCAAAATGAGCATACATATAATCAACAAACAACATTGTTTCTGAAAAGAACTCTTCTATTGCAACTTTTTCATCTATTAATTCAAAATGTTTTCTTTGATTTTCATCCTCACTTTTCTTTTCAGCATCAGCAACAACATTTAGAGTGTAATTATATACTTCTTCGATTAGAGCGAAAAATAAGGCTTCCTTATTTTTAAAATGACGATAAATTGCTCCTGTAGTTACATTTGCCAATTTAGCAATTCCAGCCACCTGTGCTTCCTCAAAGCCCTTATCTAAAAACTCCTCTTTCGCGCATTCTAAAATTCTATTTTTTGTTAAATCTGAACTATACGACATTATATCTACCTCCCATGGTTAGATAATATGATTATTTTAGATAATAAGATTATCTAAAATAATCATATTATCTAACCTTTTTTTGTCAATAATTATTATCAAAAAAATCAGCATCTCTTTTTTGTAACTCATATCTTCACATTCTTTCTGAATAAGTCTATTTATTTTATCTGTGATTGTTTCATCACTGGTTTCGCTGAAATGCACTGTAACTTTATAGTTTGTTTTTCCAGTTTTTTTGCTAAATGTGTTTTCAGGTTTGTTTTCTTCATCTGTCATTTGCCTCCTCCTTTCATCGCAATAAAAAAAGCGATTAGATGTTTTACTTTTCTAATCGCTCTAACTGTTTTGTTGTATTAAGTGATGGAATGTGTTTTAAGACTTGCTTTTATCTTAGGCATACTCTATGCCTCTTTTAGCTGCAATGTTCTAAAAACACCTCTCCGTTGTCTTGTATCATACTTATAAATACTTTCCCTCGCAAAAAAAAGAAGCAGAATATTATTCCACTTCCTTGATTATTCATAAGTAATTTATATTTTACTTCCAATCCAACATTGCTTTTTCTAACTCTGAAAAATTACAATTTGCTCTTCTGATAGTTCCTGTTTCCTTTTGCTTCTGATATAATTTTTCTACCTTTTTCAAAACCTTTGTTTTTACTTTAAGGCAAAAAGCATATTCTTTTTCAAATAAGTCTTTGTATCTGATGTCATCAAGCTCATCAAACTCAATTCTTTCATAACAACCATTCGGTACAGGTATCATTTTCTTAATATCCAATATAGATAATATGTGCATTTTTTCTTCATCAGAGTAATATTTGTATATATCTCCATTTATAGTAATGTTATTATCAAATACTTCATAAATCAAAAAATGCTCATCAGAAACATTCTTCCATCTTTTGTGTTTTTCCTTTGCAGAAGATATTGGAATAAAATAATTATAGTTTTCTATCCCAACAATAATTCAAACAAATGGTTTAATACTGTTTCTATACGATGGGTTGTAATAAACTTCTGAATCTATTTGATTTAGATATTCAAAATAATCAAGATTTACAGCATAAAATCCATATTTAATCGCTTCTGCCATTGTCTTCTCCTAAAAAAACAGAGAGGTTTTATCCTCTCTGTTCGCTTTAATACTTCACCTTTTGGATATAGGTAGTGAGACACCTTCTTTAATGCTCCACCTTTAACGGTAGTGGGACACCCTCTTTATTTATCGAATAACATAACAGATACTTTTAGAAATGTCAAATTAGTAAATTCCCTAAACGCCACTTTGAAAGTTGTCATTAATATTGTAAATAAAAAAACAATAAACTCCTTTATATTTTTTTTGGTAGAAATTAAATAAATAATAATAAAAATTAGTGTTTAGGAACTTGTCATAATTATATCAAAAAATTTTTATAAAAAAAAAGTACAAAAATAAAAATTGTCAACAGTTATTGTTTTAAATATTTTTGAAACCAGATTGCAAAAGCAACTTCATTTTATTTTGTGCCTTTTCTATTTTGTCCGCTTCTTTCTCTATCTTTTCCATTACTTTTTCTAATTCTTTCATTTCCACTTGCTTGCTTTCAATCGCTGATTTGATCTTTTGTAATTCTGTTTTACACACCATAAACAATCTACTAACAAAAAGCGACTAAAGACTTAATGTCCTTAGTCACTTAATAATTATATTAATTTTTACTCCTGAATAGGGGGATATTTACATTTCCCATCATAAGGATCATCTAGCACAATAGATTTTTTTTCATCAATAATACTTAATGTAATTCTATTGAATCTCAACTTTTCTCCTTTTTTATGTGTCCATGTTTGATAATGATAATAGTATTTGTTGTTTTCATCATTACGAAAAGTTAAATTATCAAATATCCTCCTTGTTTCCAATCTTTAATTATCTTTTTACTCTCAATTTCATCAGAAACTACACCTTGTTTATTTATATAACTTGTGAAATTTCTTTGTGCTAATGCTTTTTGCATTGGATATTGGTATACAATAATACCTATCACAATTATACCTAGTAATAACATTATCTTCTTTTGTAGCCATTTGCGACTTTATTTCAGCTATATCCTTTGTATTTTCATTTGTATGTACTGCTATTTGCACTAATTCTTTTGATCTAATAAAATCTTGATGGGGTCAAAATTTTTGACCTCAAAAATTCCCATTCATCTTTTGTAAGTTGAAATCTAAAATCTTCATCAAATTTTTCTATGTTATTCTTGACTTGCTGATTAAATGTTTTTGTTTCATATCCATATATTTCAGCAAGTTCAAAATCAAGCATAACCTTTTGATTTCTTATATAGTAACTCTTATAAGCCAATAATCCGCTTCTTTTATTTTGTTAAAAAGGTTAATCAGTTAAGTTTAAACTTTTCATCTCCTCTTCTGTAAGAGGAGATTGACCGTTTTCTTTCAAAGCTTCGTTAATATCCTGTACTGACGCTTTATTGTTAAAATATTTCGCTGACATTACACAAATGTTAATGATTGCTTTACGGTCGTCGTTCCCACATCCACATAATCCTTCAAGGTTTTTCATAATATTTTAAACATCCTTTCCTGTTTTTAAACTTTTTTATATACACCTTATTTATATACACCTTATTAACCTCCGATTTCCCTACAGTTCCAAGCTTTGAGATATCTGCGGGTGTAAAGAATTCTCCTCCCGATTTACCCGCATTTGATGCATATATTGCCATAAGATATTCATAATTTTAATATTCTTTAAAACTAATATATCATACTTTCATTATTTATTTTATATGCAATAACCTTTTTAAATAAATAAAACTTGAATGTTACTTAAATAAAATATTTATGATATAAAAATAAAATATATATAATAAAAGTTATAAAATAAAGATTTTTATTTTATGTTCATGTATAATTACCTTTCAAGCAATTTCTTTTATCAATTTTAAAGGGAGGATTTTTATGAAATCAGCATTGTTATTGCAAACAGATTTCGGGCTTTGTGACGGAGCAGTGTCTGCAATGTTCGGAGTTGCCATTGGAGTTGACCCAACACTTAGGATTTTTAATCTTACTCATGAAATCCCACAGTATAATATTTGGGATGCTTCTTATCGTCTTCTTCAGACTATTCAATATTGGCCTCAAAATACTGTTTTTGTGTCAGTAGTTGATCCTGGAGTAGGAACAGATAGACTTAGTGTTATAGCAAAGACTAAAACGAATCAGTTCATAGTAACTCCAAACAATGGTACACTTACTCATATTCTTGAAGAAGTAGGGATTTGTGAAGTTAGAGAAATTGACGAAAAAACAAATAGACTTCCTAATTCCGGCAATTCCTATACCTTTCATGGCAGAGATGTATATGCATATGCAGGAGCTAGACTTGCAAGCGGAGTTATAACCTTTGAAGAAGTCGGAAAAAAAATTTCTTTAGATCAGATCATAACAATTGCTCATAATTCTCCAAAAATAACTGAAGATGGATTAATTTTAGGCTCAATCGATATTTTAGATGTAAGATTTGGTAATTTATGGACTAATTTAGACAGAAATTTCATTTTTGGAAAAGGAATAAATTATGGTGATGATATACTTATCACTATAGAATCTAATCATTCAGTAGTATATGAAAAAGTACTAAAAATGAGACAGACTTTTGCTGAAACAAGATGCGGTGATGCACTTTTATTTATCAATTCTTTAGATAAGCTAGGAGTTGCTTTGAATCAAGGTTCCTTTGCTAATGCTTATCATATTGTAGAAGGAGCTGGTTGGATAATAAAGCTTAGAAAATTGGAGGGAAAATAATGAAAAAGGATTTATCTGTTCGTACTATTGTAGCAATTGGTATTGGGTCTGCAGTTTTTGTAATTTTATCAAGATTTGCTGACATTCCATCAGGAATTCCAAATACTTCAATAAAGACATCTTATGCATTTTTAGCTATAGCTGCTACCTTATTTGGACCTATTGCAGGAGGACTTATTGGCTTAATAGGACATACCTTAAATGATATGTTATCATATGGAAGTGCTTGGTGGAGTTGGATTGTAGTTTCTGGTTTCGTTGGATTTTTTATAGGAATGTTTAACAAGAAAATTTTACCTCTAGAAGAAAAAATGACTGTAAAGCAAATCGTATTTTTTAATATTTCTCAAGCACTAACTCAAGCAATAGGATTTGGTGCAGTAGCCCCTATTTTGGATATTGTAATTTATAAAGAGCCTGCAAATAAAGTCTTTATACAGGGATTAGTTGCAGGAGTTGCAAATATAATAACTGTTGGAATTATAGGTACTGCTATACTTATAGCATATGCCAAAACAAGAGTATCTTCTAACAGTCTTGATAAGGAATAGTTCGTTTTAAAAAGGAGTTAAAATGGATAAGCCTATTATTCAATTTAAAGATTTTTCGTTTAAATATGACAGTCAAAAATCGCCTACTCTTAATAATATTAACTTATCCATTTATCCAGGAGAAAAGATTTTAATAGTAGGACCTTCGGGATCTGGAAAATCCACTTTAGCACATTGTCTTAACGGACTTATCCCGTCATCGTATAAAGGAAAATTCAGTGGAGAATTCTTAATAAATAATGAAGAAGCCTTTTCTAAGAATATTTTTGATAGATCTAAAATGATAGGAACAGTGCTTCAAGATCCTGACAGCCAATTTGTAGGTCTTACTGTAGGAGAAGATATTGCTTTTTCATTGGAAAATGACGCAACTCCAAAAGATATTATGGAAAATAAAGTAAAAATTTATGCATTTAAGGTAGACATGCTTGAAAAGCTTAAATCTTCCATACATGAAATATCAGGAGGTCAAAAGCAAAGAGCTGCACTTGCCGGAGTTCTTGTAGATGACGTTGATGTACTTCTTTTTGATGAACCTCTTGCAAATCTTGATCCTCATACAGGAAAATTAGCTATAGAACTTATAGATAGAATGCACGAAGAAACTAAAAAAACGATAGTAATCATCGAGCATAGAATCGAGGATGTGCTTCATAGGCCGGTTGATAGAGTTATAGTTATGAATGACGGCAAAATTGTTATGAACACATCCCCTGATAAAATTTTAAGTAGTTCTGTACTTACTGATGTTAAATTGAGAGAGCCTTTGTATATTACAGCTTTAAAGGATGCTGGTGTAGTAATTCATGAAGATATGCACGCCAGTAGACTGGATCAATTATTTTTAAATGATAAAGAAAAGCAAAAGGTTTTAAGTTGGTTTAATAATCAGCATGATTTTTTGGAACCTAAGCAAGATGAAGTCCTTCTTGAATTAAGAAATTTGAATTTTTCTTATGATGGAAGTAGTATGCTTCTTAAAAATATTAACTTAAAAATATATAAAGGCGAAATGATAAGTCTTGTAGGTAAGAATGGAGCAGGAAAATCAACCTTAGCTAAAGTCATTACAGGAATTGAAAAGCATAGTAAAGGCAATATTATTATGCAAGGTAGAGACATAGGAAAAGCTTCTATTGCTGAAAGAGCATCAAATATAGGTCTTGTTATGCAAAATCCAAATAATATGATTTCAAAAGTTTTAATTTATGATGAAGTCGCATTAGGGCTAAGATTAAGAGGATTTTCTGAAGATGAAGTTCAAAAAAAAGTGTATGAAACTTTAAAAATTTGTGGACTATACTCCTATAGGAATTGGCCGATATCTGCACTTAGCTTTGGACAAAAGAAACGAGTTACAATAGCTTCAATTCTTTCACTTAAGCCTTCTATTTTAATTTTAGATGAGCCTACAGCAGGGCAAGACTTGAAGCATTATACTGACATCATGAACTTTCTTAAAGAATTAAATAAACTTGGCATAACAATAGTTTTAATTACACATGATATGCATCTTATGATGGAATATACTCAAAGAGCTGTTGTTTTAACAGATGGCAAAATAATATCCGATGACACACCGGTAAATATACTTGGAGATGAAGAAATAATAAAAAAAGCTAATTTAAAGCAAACTTCTTTATATTATTTAGCCGATTATGTAGGAATTAAAGAACGTGAAAAATTTGTAGCAAGATTTATTCACAGCGAGGAGGTAAAAAGAGATGTCAACTGAGATGCTTTCTTATATAGATAGGCCTTCTTTTATACATAAGTTAAGCGGTATTACAAAGCTTATATTTTTTTTGCTATGGTCAACTGTTGCTATGATAAGTTACGATATAAGAATTCTTTTAGTAATGCTTTGCGGAAGTTTTTTAATCTTTAAAATATCTAAAATTAGATTTAAAGAAATTAGTTTTATCTTTTGGTTAATTATTATTTTCCTCGCTTTAAATACTATAACAATATATATTTTTTCTCCCCAGGAAGGTGTCCACTTATATGGAAGCTCCCATGTTTTACTAAAAGGAATTGGGAGATATAATTTAACAGAAGAGCAATTATTTTATTTAAGTAATATCATTTTAAAATATTTAGTAGTTACTCCGATTGCCTTATTATTTGTTACAACTACTCATCCTAGTGAGTTTGCTTCATCATTGAATAAGGTAGGAGTAAGTTATAAAATTGCATATGCAGTATCTTTAGCTCTTAGATATATACCGGATATTCAAAGAGATTTTAAAACAGTTTCAAAAGCACAGCAAGCTAGAGGAATTGATTTATCATCAAAAAGCAAACTAAGAAAAAGAGTAAAAAATTATGCAATGATTTTAATACCCCTTATTTTATCTAGTCTAGATAGAGTTGAACTCATTGATAATGCAATGGAGCTTCGATCATTTGGTAAAAAAAATAAGCGTACTTGGTATAGCGAAAAATCTATCAAAAAAAGGGACATAGCTGTCCTTTTTGTATCAATTATTTTATTTGTACTTTCTTTTTCTATTATGTTTATGAACCACTCAAGATTTTATAATATTTTTAAAAAGTAAAGCCATGCGGCTATAACCGCACGGATTTACTTTTAATCATTTAGAATTATTATTTAAGTATGGAGATTTTATGGAAAACAACAATAAAAATATATTAATAAAACCGGTTACTGATACATCTGTTTTAGTTTCCATTTTTGTTAATGTTTTTAACAAAGATCCGTGGAATGAAAATTGGAATAACGAATATGCACGGAAAAATTTGTATGATTTGGAGAATACTCCACAATTTTTTGGCTTAGTAGCATCATATAATAATGTAGCGGTCGGAGCAATTTTAGGAAATATTAAATATTTTGGAACGACAAAAACATATTATATTGAACATTTCTTTGTTGATAAAAAATATAGACATTTAGGAATAGGAAGTTCTCTTTATAATTCTGCTATTAAAGAGTTAAAAGAAAAAGGCGTAACTGGAGCCTTCTTTACAACTAAAAAAGGTTCTGATGCCTATCATTTTTATATAAGACAAGGTACTGTCGATTTAACCGACAGTTCAGTTATGTACCATAGATTTTAGACCGATTTTTAATTATCTTTTCAATTTTTAATTTATTTTTAATTCATAAATCTAAAAATCTAAAGCCATGCGGCTATAACCGCACGGCTTTACTTTTACTATTAATCATTATTATACATAATCATAAGACTATAAGGCTCTATATAGAAATCGTATCTTCCGGTTCCCATATCTTTTATAGGAGAAATAATCTCTATCGGTTTTTTAAGGTCAACTCTTTCATGATTTGCTATAACCTTCCAATCACCATTCTTTGGAAGACAATTTATATGTTCTCTTTTATCAGAAGCATTATACAATATAAATATGTCTTTAAAATCATCTCCTCCGGCATTATGTTTAAGATACTGATATATGATATTATCTTTATCCTGAAGCCTTTTTACATATTGATATTTTTTAACCTGTAACACACTTGTAAGTCTGAAAGCAGGATGAGCCTTCCTTAACGCTATAAGTCCTTTGTAATAATTAAATACCGGTAAAAACTGTCCCTTACCTATCCAATCGAACTTATTTACCCAATCTGAACTTCTAAAGCTGTTACTATCTCCATGCTTCGTTCTTAATATCTCACTACCACCCTGAAAGAAAGGAATACCCTGAGATAAAATCATAATTGCGTTTGCAAGTAATGCTTTCCTTACTCTTATATCGGATAAAACATCCTCAGGAATATTTTGCCTATACTGAGACGGATCTATATCCGGATTCTGATTCTTTTCTATCTGATCCCATATAGTATAATCGTCATGAGCTTCGGCATAATTTATCATATACTTCGGCTCTTTTCCACTCGCATTAATTCCATTACACACAATCGGATTTTTGATAAAATCTCCCGTCACAAAACCTTTTGATTTTTCCGGATGATTATCTCCTCTTACTGCATCTCTAAATACGTCATTAAAATATGCGATTCCCTTATCCTTATTAGTTTGTTTACCGTCTGAAAGAGGCGAAGGGGCCGCCATCCAAGGTTCTCCATAAATTAATAGAGAAGGGTCTAAATTCTTTAATTCCTTTTTTATTAGATTCATTGTAGTTGTATCAAGAATTGCCATAAGGTCAAATCTGAAACCGTCAGTTCTATAATCTTTTATCCAATGCTTTAATGAGTCAATGATAAATTTTCTTATCATCGGACGTCTACTTTCAACTGCATTTCCGCAAGCAGAATCGTCAGAGTAAGAGCCATCCCTTTTACTTCTGAAATAATATCCGGGTACTATGCAATCCATATTTTCCGTACTTGCCATATGATTGTAAACAACATCATTTATTACTCTTATTCCAGCTTTATGAAGCTTCATAACCATCTTTCTATATTCTATAATCCTGGATTTCGGATTTTTAGGATTCATAGAATAGCTTCCTTCCGGAACATTATAATTCTCGGGATCATATCCCCAGTTTCTTACATCCTTGTCACGAGCTCTTGATTCATCTGTTGAAGAAAAATCATAAGTTGGAAGAAAGTGTACATGAGTTATACCTAAGTCCTTTAAGTGGTCAAATCCTGTTGCATACTCTTTCCCTTTATAATTAACTTTGGTTTCCTCTTCTACTACACCAAGATACTTTCCTGCAAGCTCAGGTCTTCCACCCCAAGTTCTATCTATTGTAAAATCTCGTACATGCATTTCATAAATTATAGCATCTTCAGGATTTTTAAATATAGGTCTCTTATCGTACTCATACCCTAAAGGCTTTGTATCTTCCATATCTATATCCGTAAGTGCTCCAACTATTCCATTCATCCCGACGGAATTAGCATATGGATCCACAGCATAACGAACTACACTGTCACCAAAATGGAATCTGAAAATGTAATATCTATCTCTATTTTCCTTATCAATTAAAGCAGAGTAGATTCCTGTATTTTCATCATAATCCATCTCCACTGCCTGACCATTTAATTTACTTTTTAAGAAACTGTCATAGTCTTCATAAATTATAACCTCTGCTCTTGATGCTACAGGAGACCATACCTTAATGGAAATCCCATCTTCTCTGAATTTAACTCCTAAATCGTCTCCTTTATATTCATATTTATCAAGAATATCTCTAAGATATACTTTTGTATATGTAGAAGCACCTTTTCTTCTTACGTAGAGCGGTTTTCTCGTATCAAAAGGCTCATTTTTAAAAACTTCACTTAAAGGAATCCTTATAAGTATATGACTTCCATCGTCCCTTGCAGTTTGCTTTACAGCCTTATATTCTACTCCTCCGATAGAAACTTCAAACTTCGGTTTTTCACCCGTTCTATTCGTATAGCAATTTTTCAAAAATACCTTGATACATTTTTCATTATCGACAACAGCACTTATAACCCAAGGGTCCGTAGAGAAATTGGATTTTGTTTCAAATCTTGAATTGATTCCCCAAACATTTCTTCCGTCAGCATCCATCCAGTGAAAATTATCGTCAACCGTGCTATGAAGATAGAGCTTATATTGAAAAACTCCCTGCCACGCTAAAAGCCCGAATATAATTTCTCCGTCTCTCGGATAAAGTTTTTTATCATAAGAAAGCGTAACTGTTAGAAAGCCTTCTTCATCTTTTACAAGCTTATAATCTCTTATAGCAGGTAAATTATTATAATTCCATTGATTTGCACGGCACATAACATATCCGTAGTCATATTCATCGGATTTTACCTTAAATGTTACTGTATCATTTGCTTCATCATAGGATGTAAATGCATGTATTTTTGAAGCCTTATATGGCTTCGGATGACTCTGTGGGAATCTCGAATTGACACCATCAGTTCCATCATCACTCATCCATTGAAAATGATTTCCGTCATAAGTAAGGACAACTTTATACTCATAACGCTGATCCTTGGAAATAAGCTTTTTGTACGGCACATAAATCGACATCAATCTATTTTGATCAACGTCGTCGAAGCTCCTTTCAAATTTATACTTTGCATTCTGCTTCCAATCATTGGTGTTACACATTACATACCCATATAAAGCTTTGTCGGCTTTAATTTTAAATATAATGCTGTCAGTAATTGCATCATATTCGGTATATATGTATCGGTCATTTCCTCTAACTTCCATAGGTGGAAGCTTATCTTCAACTATAAAACAAGACATAATAAATAAAATAATCCTCTGTAAAAAATTTAGTAAATTTAGCCAACAACCTCTGATTATAAACTATTATTATAATAAGTCTACAAAAAAAACGATTTTTTATATTTTATTAAAAATCAGCTTTCACATATTCGCTGTCCATATAAACATCTTTAATACCTTTTACTTTCTTATCTCTGTCTGAAAGTACTTTTACATATACTTTTGCATCACTTGGAATACTTCCTAATTTTACATTTCCTTCATCAGGTTTTACTTTTATATCCTTTAAAAGCTTTTCTTCAGACTTATTAAGCACACGTACAAGTACTTCTTTCTGACCTTTTTCCTTTTTTAAGGAATATGTAAGCTCCACTTTAGAGCCGTCTTTCTTTAGCTTTGCATCCTTAACCTTTGAAAGCTTTGTTCTTGTATCTTTATAATTGTAAAGTACTTTTTTTACGTCAAATTTCTTATCTAATTTCTTTACTTTTGTAAATTTATCCTTTAATACATAACAAGATGCACTCTTTCCTGAAGTCGGAATTTTAATTGACGTTCCATTTAATTTAATTTCATTTCCTGAAAGTACATCTATTAAGACATCTCCTTTTTTAAATCCGTATCTGTCAAGATTTTTAAGAGAAATTTCTTTTTTTGCTTCATCTTCACCGTCATTAATCATAACTATCGCTTTATCTTTTTTGCCATATCTTGCATAAACGATTAAATGTTCGTCTTTATTTCTCATGATTTCTTCAAGAGCACCATAAACAAATGCATCTTTATTATTTTTTCTAGCTGAAATAAGATATCTATAATTATTTAAAATATCATAATTCCATTCTGAAGAATTCCAGTTAAATGTCTGTCTATCATATGGATCATTTCCATCATGATCTCCTATTAATCCTATTTCATCACCGTAATAAATCATAGGTATGCCGACATAAGTAAGCTGAAGCGTCTGTGCGAGCTTCATCACTTTTGAATTATCCTTTCCACAATATGGCTGATTCAAAATTCTTGGTTTATCATGAGTTGATAAAGAATTTGTGCAGCTTAATGCAGTATTATAAGGAATCATTTGAATATTATCTCTTGTAAACGAAATTATTTCATCCATGTTATATTTTCCTTCTATAAAAGGAAGATAAAATCCTGAATAATTCATTCTTCCGTCCCAAGCATCTCCATAATACCATTGATTACCATCGCTCCATACTTCTCCTAAAATAAAGCAATCCTTATTTACTTTCCTTACATTATCATGAAAATCCTTCCAGACCTTTAAATTATTTTTTATATGACGCTGAGTATTTTTAGCACCTTTTTCACTATATAAATCTCCCGGTTCTGTATTTACGTCATCAGCCGCATCAAGTCTCCATCCATTTGCATAGTAAGGGGCTTTTAAATATTTTTTTGCAACAGAATCTTTTCCTTTGTAAATATAGTTTTTTGTAGCTTCTTTACTATAGTCAAGTTTTGCAAAACTGAAATATCCATGCCATGGATAATATTCGTGTCCCTCTTCTCCTTTTTTAATCTTCCTCTGAAAATAAAGTTTTCCCTTATTTTTAGTGTATAAGCTTCCGGTAGCGGATGTATGGTTAAATACTCCGTCCAAAATGTACTTTATATTTTCTTTTTTTAGTTTCTTTCCAAGGTCTGCAAGAGTTTTATTTCCTCCGAAATTTTTATCTACATAATCATAAGTATCATTGTCATATTTATGGTCGCTATCGGACTGAAATATCGGTAAGAAATATAGTGCATTAACTCCAAGCACCTTCTTTAAATATGGTATTCCCTCTTTAACTCCTACCAAATCTCCTCCGAAGAATTGATTATTCCAAATAAGGTCGGTTTCCGCTCCATTTGTAATCTTTCCTCCCCACTTGGTTACTTCCGGTTTTTCTCCTGCTTTTGAAAAATCCTTTGGATCTTTATTATTTAAAGAATCCCCATCTCTAAATCTTTCAACCATAATTTGATAGAGTATGCTCTCTCTGCTCCATTTTGAAGTTTTATAATTAGGGGCAACGGAAAAACCGCTTTCTGAAGGCTCCAAGTCATATATTCCTCGTCCATCATCTCCAGCTCCAGCACTTATCCATGCTTTTTTAGTCTTTCCTTGTTTATTACTTATCGCTTCAAAATAGTAATAGATAACTTTTTTCCCTGCCGGAATTGTTCCTTCCCAAAACTCAACCTTTGAAGGGTCATATCCATTGTCTTTATAAAATGATTTTTTTGCTCTTTTCATCGATGAGATTTTTTGACTGTCACTTTTTTTCTCCATATAATGTAAATTTGCTCCTGTAAGCTCCCCTGCTTTTGATCTAAATCTTACAGTTATATTTTCATTACTGGTAGGTTCAAGTGGTGTCATGTAGTCCTGACTTTGATCTGCAAATAGATAGCTCTTATCTATGTGAGCATACTTAGGTCCATTTTTCGGCATAAAGCCATTTTGTGAGAAGAATCCTACTCCTCCGATAACTAATGCAGCGGCAAGTATTACACCTAAAATAATAAGAATTTTTTTGTTCTTTTGTGAATTTTTTTGCTCATTGATTTGATGTTCATCCATAACTTTTTTCATATAAACCCCCTCTTCATAAAAGATATGCATTCCGTCTCTAATAAGCGTATAACTATGCTACAAATAAATTTTTAACAATATAACTCATCATATTCCTTAATTGCTTCTTTAACAATAGAACTGTCGGAAGGATAAGGAAGATATTTTCTTCCATACTTCTGCCTTGTTTCATCTCCTTTTCCTGTAACAAGAATTATTGTTTTATTTCTTATGGAAAAAATTGCTTTTCTTATAGCTTCTTTTCTATCCTCAATTTTCTCATAATCACATGTTATATGTTTTTCCATTTCCGATGCAATATCAGCGTACTTCTCTTCTCCCGGATCTTCCGCCACAATATATATTTTCTTTGAATATATACTTGCTATCTCCCCTAATTCCGTTCTTCTCTTATATGCTTTCTTTCCCGGACAGCCGAAGATGGATATTATCTCTCTATCTTTATATTCCTCTTTTACTGAGCCAAAAAGCTTTTCAAATGATAATTTATTATGTGCATAATCTACAAGTACAAAAAGCTTCTTATCTTTTGTAGAAAAAAGTTCCATTCTCCCCTTAGATCTTGCAATGTGAAGTCCTCTTTTTATATAATCTAAAGGAATCTTATATATAAGTGAAGTAGCTATAGCTGCAAGTGCATTTTCCACATTAAAAAGTCCCGGCATTGTGATATCGAATTTCTCATCAAAATCCTTCGTCTTTACATAAAACTCTATAGCTCCGCCTATCTTTTTTATATCATGACAATATAAATCGCAGGATTTATCGGTTCCGAAAACTACAATATTTTCTACTTTATCTGATTTTTGTGCAGCTTCTTTTATTTCATCAAAATAATCTGCATCATGATTTATAACAGCATTTTTAGTCCTTTCAAATATTTTAAGCTTTGAATGAAAATAATCTTCAAATGTCGGATGCTCAATAGGGCTTATATGATCTTCCGAAATATTTAAAAAAAGTCCTACAGTAAACTCGACCAAATCAACTCTGTCATATTTTAACGCCTGTGAAGATGCTTCCATCGTAAGGTAAGGAAGTCCTTTATCTACTGCATTTCTTATATGCTCTATAAGTTCAACTGACTCCGGAGTCGTAATATGTGATTCAAAATCTGCCTTTCCATCATACGTATTTATTGATGAAATAAGTGCTGTATCCTTATTTTCCTTTTCTTTTAAATAAAGATCCAAAATAGCTTTTATATAGCATGCTGTCGTGCTTTTTCCCTTAGTTCCCGTAATTCCTGTAATAGTAATCTCTTTTTGCGGATAATTAAAAAATTCCGATGCAAGATAAGGCATAGCTTTTCTTATATCCTTTACTAAAAGGCACGGAAGGTCTATATCGTAATCCTTTTCGCTCACATAGCATGCTGCTCCTTTTTCCTTTGCAGAAAGAAGATATTCTTTCTTAAAAGCTGCTCCTTTACATATAAAAAGCGTGTTCTTCTTTACTTTCTTAGAATCATAAGTAATATATTCAATTATTGTATCTTTTTTTTCTTCATATAATTTGTTATTACAATATTTTTTTTCTTCTATAAGTAATTTTTCTTTTTTAAGTTCATTTTTGTAGTAAGAAAGTGCATAAAAATTCATTTTTTATCTCCGGTTAACATATAATACTCTGTTTAACGCTATATTTAATATCTATATACTGTTTACTATTTATACGTTTTTATCCTAACAAAATGATTCAATGTATTCAATATTACCTTTATTTATATTTCTAAATTTATTTTTTTAATTTTAGTTGTATTATAAATTTTTTTATATTAAAATAACTTGATTTTTATAATTAATATTAGTTATAAATGTAAATTTAGTATATAATATAGATTGCTTTTTTATTTTAGTTTTTATAGGGGAATATGAATTGAGAATAGATAAGCTTCTGTCCGATATGAATGTCGGCACTCGAAATGAAATTAAAAAAGATATAAAAAAAGGATATGTAAAAGTAGACGGAAAGATAATTTCCGACGCTTCGTTTCCCATTTTTAAAAATTCAACTATCCTATATAAAAACGAAGCAATCACTTATGAACCTTACCAGTATTTTATAGTAAATAAACCTTCAGGGTACGTATCTGCAACTTCCGACAAAAATCACAAAGTTGTAACAGACCTTTTAAAAGGAAATAGAAAAGATGTTTTTCCCGTAGGTCGACTTGATATAGATACAGAAGGCTTACTTCTTATCACGAATGACGGAGAATTATCTCATTTTCTTTTATCTCCGAAAAATCACGTTCAAAAAACATATTTTGCTAAAATATTAGGAAATGTGAAAGATTCTGATATACTTACCTTTAATGAAGGTTTTTATTATGATGAAAATTTAAAAGCTTTACCATCAAAGCTTTCGATATTAAAACGTAAAGCTTCTGATGAAAGCACAATCACTTATGTAAATATCACAATTTGCGAGGGTAAATTTCATCAAATAAAAAAGATGTTTAAAGCTTTAGGATATGAAGTTTTATATCTTAAAAGAATAAGTTTCGGCTCTCTTTTTCTTCCGGAAGATTTAAATATAGGAGAATATAAAAAACTTACTGAGGAAGAAGTCAATAATTTAAAAAATTTATAGGTTAGGTTTTTAATTTATTATAGGTTAGGTTTTGAATTATGAAAAAAGATCTCATTGTTTTTGATAACATATCTAAAAAATACGGTAACAATGTAATTTTGGATGAACTTAATTTATCCGTAAGAGAAAATGAATTTCTAACTCTTTTAGGCCCTTCCGGATGCGGTAAAACTACAACTCTTCGTATTTTAGGAGGATTTGAAAATCCGGATTCAGGGCGTCTTTTATTCGACGGAAAAGATATAACGACTATTCCTGCAAATGAGCGAAAATTAAATACCGTTTTTCAAAAATATTCGCTTTTTCCTCATATGACTATTGCGGAAAATATCGCTTTCGGACTTAAAATAAAAAAGAAAAGTCAAAGTTTTATTCAGGAAAAAATAAAATATGCACTTGACCTTGTAAATCTCCCGGGAATTGAAGATAGAACTATAGATTCACTTAGCGGCGGTCAGCAGCAAAGAATCGCAATTGCAAGAGCTATCGTAAATGAGCCTAAAGTCCTTCTTTTGGATGAGCCTCTTGCAGCACTTGACTTAAAAATGAGACAGAGCATGCAGTACGAGCTTATGAGACTTAAAGAGGAACTAGGAATTACATTTATCTATGTAACTCACGATCAGGAAGAAGCACTTATGATGTCGGATACCGTCGTTGTAATGAATCAGGGATATATCCAGCAGATAGGAACTCCGGAGAAAATATATAATGAACCGGAAAATGCTTTTGTCGCAGACTTTATCGGCTTTAGTAACATTTTAGACGGCATTATGATTCAAGATAAACTCGTTGAAATCTTAGGTGTTAAAATTCCATGCGTCGATACAGGCTTCGGAAATAATAAACCTGTCGATGTTGTAATCCGTCCTGAAGATGTTGAACTTGTATCTCCATCTGAAGGCTTTATGGAAGGAGACGTAACGTCCATCATATTTAAAGGTGTTCACTACGAAATCGATGTAATGGCAAATGGGTATGAGTGGCTGGTTCACACAACAAAATATGTGGAAATCGGCACTCACGTTGGAATCAATGTAATTCCATTCAACATTCAGATTATGCATAAGCCTGAATCGTCAGATGAAAAGGCGGTGGAAATTGATGAATAGATTAAAAAGTAAATCTCTTTATGCAACGCCTTACCTCGTATGGATTATAGGATTTATCATCCTTCCCATGCTTATGGTATTTTACTATGCATTTACAAATATGAATGGAAGCTTTACTTGGAATAATTTATCTAATGTTACATCCCATGTACATATTGCTGCTTTCATTCTATCGCTACTTTTAGCGTTTTTTACTACTTTAATATGTCTACTTCTTGCCTATCCTTTGGCGCTTATTTTAAAAAATATGAATATAAAGCACCAACACACGATAGTTTTTATTTTCATGCTCCCTATGTGGATGAACTTTTTACTTCGAGTCATGGCATGGAAAATGATGCTTAATAAAAATGGAATTTTTAATTTTATGCTTTCCAATTTAAGCTTTCCTAAAATTAACATCATAAATACTCCTAGTGCAGTCGTTATCGGTATGGTGTACGATTATCTTCCATTTATGCTACTTCCAATTTATTCTTCTATGGTAAAGATAAAGCCTGATTTAATAGAAGCAGCAAAGGATTTAGGAGCAAATAATAAAATTATTTTCTTTAAAGTCATAGTTCCTCTTACTATGAGTGGAATTGTCACCGGTATCACTATGGTGTTCGTTCCTTCTCTTACAACATTTGCTATTTCTGATATTTTAGGAGGCGGAAAGATTCTTCTTATAGGAAATATTATTGAACAGGATTTTATGAATGGAAATGAATGGGGCGTAGGAAGTGCCTTGTCTATGGTTCTTATGATTTTTGTCCTTATAACTATGGCACTTTCCGTAATTTTTGATAAAAAGGAGGAAGTAAAATCATGAAAAAAAGTGTTGAAAAATTTTATCTTGCACTCATTTTTATCTTTCTCTACTTTCCTATTGCTGTACTGATTGTACTTTCATTTAACGATTCACAGTCAAAAGTAGCTTGGGGAGGATTTACGCTAAAATGGTACAGTAGATGCTTCAGTGATCCGTCCATCATGTCAGCTTTCTTTACAACTATAAAAATAACATTTATCTCTGCAATCCTTTCAACCTTAATAGGGACTCTTGCAGCAATCGGTATAAGTTATATGAAAAAAAGAAATCGTGCGATATTTTTAGGAGCTACAAATATTCCGCTTTTAAATGCCGACATCGTTACAGGACTTTCAATGATGCTCTTATTCGTTAAATTTACAAATTTAGGATTTGTAACTGTACTTCTTGCACACATTACATTTAATATTCCATATGTTATTTTAAATGTACTCCCTAAGATAAATGAGATGAATATGTCTACATACGAAGCAGCTTTGGATTTGGGAGCCGGAAAATGGCTCGCCTTTAGAAAAGTTACCTGGCCTTATATAAAAACCGGCGTTTTTTCAGGATTTTTAATGGCTGTTACAATGTCGCTTGATGATTTTTCAATCACTTATTTTACAAAAGGTGCAGGAATGAATACACTTTCCACTATGCTTTATACGCAGCTTAGAAAAGGTATAAGGCCTGAGCTTTATGCACTTTCTACAATACTTTTCTTCATTGTGTTATTCATTCTTTTACTTCTTAATGTAAAAAGCAAAAAAGGAGCGAAAAATTCAAATTTATCAAATGTAATGGGAGGTATAGCATAATGATTTTTAAGAAATATTTAAAAATTACGGCTTTATGTTTTACATTTATCCTCTGCATTTTTTTAACTTCATGCTCATCTGAAAAAAAGTTTTCTAGTGCTGATAAATCAAGCGAAAATACACTTACTATTTTAAATTCAGGTAAATATATAAATCCTGAAATTTTAAAATACTATGAAAAAGAAACAGGCATTACTATAAAATATGAAGAATACGCATCTCCCGAAGAAATGTACACAAAATATAAATCGGGTTCTATTAAGTACGACCTTATCTGTACTTCCGACTACATGATTGAAAAGCTTTTAAAAGAAAAAGAGCTTCAAAAAATTGATAAAAGTAAAATAGAAAATTATAAGAATATTTCTCAAAATGTTTTAGCTTTATCAACTTCATTTGATAAGAAAAATGAATATACAGTTCCATATTTCTACGGGACTGTTGGGCTTTTATATAATAAAAAATTTGTTACAAAAGATGAAGCATCTTCTTGGAATGTGCTTTGGAATAAAAAATATAAAAATGAAATAATTCAGCAAAATTCTGTAAGAGATACATTTATCCCGGCTCTCTCCCGTCTTAATTACTCAATTAATACGACTAACAAAAATGAACTTAAAAAAGCTCTTTTAAGTTTAAAAGAGCAATATCCTTTAGTTTATGCGTACATGGTCGATGAAACGGGAGATGAAATGATTGCGGAAAATGCATATCTTGCTGTCGTATATTCAGGAGAAGCAGCCTATGCTATGGAATATAACAAAAATCTAAACTATGTGATTCCTAAGGAAGGCTCTAATGTCTGGATTGACTCGTGGTTTATTCCGAAAACCTGCAAGAATAAAATACAGGCACAAGACTTTTTAAATTTCCTATGTGATAATAAAATAGCGAAAAAGAATTTTGATTATGTAAGATACTGTTCACCCATTAAATCAGTCAAAGACAATTTAAGTAAAGAGGATAAAAATGATCCCACTATATCCCCTAAAGAAGCTGACTTAAAAAACTGTGAACTCTTTCACTTCTTAAGCAATAAAGATCAGTCTTACATGAACAAATTGTGGCAAGAGTTAAAGTCGATATATTGATTTAGAAATAAGAAATAAAATGAATAATTTTGATTTAAAAATTCTATATAACAATAAAACAAGATATCTCGCTTTTACTGTATTAAAGGATTATGAAAATGATACTATTAAATCCTTTCTAAAAAATAAACTTCTTTTTTCAGAGAAAATGCTGAATCGGATAAAGCATAGAAAAGATGGTATTTTAATTAATGATAAATATTGTTTTATAAATGCTATTATTCATGAAAATGATGTAGTTAAAATACGGCTTTGTGACATAGGAGAAATAGATACTACATCACAGTCTATTTGGGCTACTCCTCCTTCCAATATGCCGCCACTTTCTATTTTATATGAAGATGACGATTTACTTTTCTTAAATAAAAAATCCGGAATTGTCTGCCACCCTTCTCCTGGTCATTATGCTGATACTTTGTCAAATCAGGTAGCTTTTCACCTTGGAATAAAGAAAGGGGCAATTTACCCCATAGGAAGGCTTGATAAAGATACATCAGGTATAGTTTTATTTGCAAAAAATTCCGACAGTGCAACTATATTTACAAAAGAGCAAATGAATCATCTATATAAGAAAACATATTATGCATGGGTCGAAGGAGAAATTAAAGAAGATAATTTAATTATTGATAAACCTATTCGTGAAAAGCCAAACTGCCTTATGATTAGAGAAGTTCATAAAGATGGAAAGCCGGCAAAAACTTTTGTAAAAAAAATACGATTTTCTAAAGAAGAAAATAGAACTCTTATTGAAGTTAAAATTTCAAATGGAAGAACTCATCAGATAAGAGTTCATCTTGCTTCAATAGGTCATCCAATATGCGAAGATCCTTTATATAATAGAAAATCCGATTTTAAATATATACGAGAATCAAACACTATTAACAAAATGAATAAAAAAGTAAACGACACTTTGAAGCTTCAAGCCTACAAAGTATCGTTTTTAACTCCATATTTTTATGAAAGAAAAGAAATTATACTTTCGGATAATCTTTCAAATTGCACTTTAAAATAAATTTTTCTATTTTTTATAATTTTCCTTCCATGTAATGTTTTCTACAAAGACTTATATAACTATCATTTCCGCCTAGAAGAATTTGTTCTCCGGTCTTAATAATTCCATCTTTATTAAATCTCGCATTACAGGTTGCTTTCTTACCGCACCAGCAGATAGTCTTTGTCTCTTCTATAGTATCAGCCAACGCAAAAAGCCACTCTGAACCTTCAAATAGATTTAATTGAAAATCGGTCCTAAGTCCATAGCATATTACAGGAACATTTAAATCGTCAACAACGTGTGCAAAGAAGAAAATCTGATCTTTTGTACAAAATTGTGCCTCATCTACAAGTACACAATCGTATCCCTTAATCTCTTCTTCAGACATCTTTATGAAATCTTCAACCAAACGTCCTTTTCTCATAAATCCTTCGATACGACTTTTAACTACTGTCTTTCCGTCTCTCTTATCTGCCTTAGGTTTTAAAATAATAACCTTTTGATTTCTCTCTTCATAATTATATGCAACTTTAAGTATGTCCATGGTTTTTCCTGCACCCATGGCTCCATATCTGAAATAAAGTTTAGCCATCGTTTTCTCTTTTCCTTTTCAATCTATCTCTAAAAATTTTCCACGTTATACCAATCTATCTCTAAAAATTTTCCATTTTATACTTAAAGCTTAACTATATTTTAAATTTAATCGTTATTCCATGGATTTTCCTCATCCGGATCTGTAGGATCCCATGTACCTTTCTTATTAGTTTTAGTTATTTTTTTAATTTTAGGCTTACCTAATTCTCCGGGAGCATCTCCGTCATATATAGTAACACCTGTTCCTATAGGACAATTATCATATATCCACTTCACGCCTGCTACATTCATCCTTACACATCCCATCGAAGCTTTATAACCAAGCTTATTATATTCTTCCATTTTCAAGGAGTTTTTCTTTTGTTTTTCATAAGGAACCGAGTGAAACAAAATATTATCACTTATTCTTGTCGCATACTGTCCATATACATTTCCAAATAAAGCTCTCCATTTATACTTTGCTTTAGTATGAAAATTTCCTATAGGTGTATCATCCTTATTAAGTCCTGTTGAACAGATAAATACCTTAAAAGGATTATTATATGTCATTTTATCGGTAGAATTATAAATCGTAACCGTATTCCTTTTTCTATTTACCATAATATAATAAGGGAATTTATCCTGATATTTAACGCTTTTAGCTGTAATACCAGATAACTTAACACCTGTCGTTTTGTTTTCATAGTCTTTTCCCTTTGTATTATTATTTGATTTTTTCGATCTATTCTTTGAATTTCTTATATTAAGAGGATCATCTTTTCCTATTTGATTACTGCCCGAAGTTTTTGTATATTTGTTAAATAATCTAATTGAAAATAAGGAAATAAATCCTAAAATAATAACTAATAGACTGTACAACACATATTTTTTTTTCATTTTACCATCACTTATATATTTTCTTTTTCTGCTGCTTAGATATAATTTTTAATAACACATTTCCAGTCACAAATTTTGAGAAAAATATACCTGCCTTCATAGTGAAAGTCGGTACAATTAATGTTTTCCTTTTTAACATTCCATTTATTGCCGCTCTTGCACAAGATATGGCACTTATTCCTTTTAAAGCAAATTTTACACCTGCCACTTTATTAAATTCAGTATCAACAGGTCCGGGACAAAGCACACCTACATATACATTATCAAGTCCTTTATCTTTTAGTTCTTTACTAATTGCTCTTGTAAGACTGCAAACATAAGCTTTTGTAGCATAATATGTTGCCATATAAGGGCCTCCCGGTAAAAGACCTGCTGACGATGCTACATTCAAAATATAACCCTTGTTTTCTTTTGAAAAATTTTTCAAAATTTCTTTAGTTAAAATATGAACAGCTCTTATATTTACATCTATCATTTGAAGTTCTTTATCTAAATCCGTTTCCACAAATGCTCCGCAATCGCCGAAGCCTGCACAATTAATAAAAACTTCAAGGTTGTACTCATTTATTGTCCCAACCAGTCTATATAACTCCTTTTCTTTAGATAAGTCAATAGGTAAAATAACATTGTCTCCGCCGATATAATTTGAAACTTCCTTAAGCCTATCTTTTCGTCTTGCCACAAGAATCAAATTATATCCATAGCTTTTTAGTATTTTTGCCATTTCTTTTCCAATACCGGAACTTGCTCCCGTTACAAGTGCATATTTCGTCATAAATATTCCTTTTTTTATATTTAATCAATCTATTTTCCTTTTTATAATTGATAAATAAGCAAATTTTTTACTAATTTCCTTTGCTATTACTCAATCGGTTTACTATCACCATTACTATAATCAATTTCTATTCCAGGCTGTGCATTATAGCAAAATACATTAAATGAAACTCCTTTTCCATTATCCTCAACAGAATACGCTTCCATTTTAACACCTCTTGCGACAAGATCATTTCCCTTAAATATAGGAGTAACTCTGTATAAAACATGATTTTTTGTAGCATTAACATAATCTGCAACTCTGTTTTCAAAGGGAAGCATACCTTCCACATTCAAATATCTAGTACCTGTTATAAGATTTTTAGTATTAGCATTTTCTCCTGTAAGCTGATATCCGATTAAATGACACCTGTTATACAAAAATTTTCCGTCAATTCCGGTATATTTTATCGTATGCCACCCGGTAGGTTTTACCATTCCAATACTTCCTCTGGGCGAAGTTGGCATAGTTTCTTTACCTACAAGTGCAATACAAGCTGTGCATCTATTTAATGAATCATGTTCACCATACTCTTCAAGGCTTTCTACTTTCTTTTCCTCATCAGTAAACTCAGGAATATTATTATTTAGCCTTACATATGGAATATTATTAAAATCAGGAATGTCATTAAGTGTATTTACATTTACTTGTTCATCTTTCTGAACAGCAACATTTGTTTTAGTATCATTATGTTGTATGACATCCTTTGAATGATTTCCTGCAAAGAATTGTCCAGCACCTAAAACAAAGATTATACTTATGATTAACGATGTTAAATTATATTTATGTCGTCTATATCTTCTCATTTGTAAATTATGCCAATCTTTCTATTAATTATTATATTTTAAGTTCCTATCGTATGCACCGCCGAAAATAAATCCTTCTTCATCCGACTTAAACTTTCTTCTATGCGTATCTGCCTGCCTTATCATCATTTCAAGGTCTACTACTGTATTGCATTTGCCATAAATATATCCTGTTGAAAATGTAGGATTTACTATATAATCTTCAATCTTTGCCTCGGCAAATTCCGCTTTTACAAAATTAAGGTCACGATAACAGTCAACTTCTGTACCATCCGGCCATAATATTAGTATAAGCCCCAATTCAAAAACATAAATATTTTCTTCTTCTATATATCTTTTTAAAATGGATGCTAAATAATTTACTAGCTTTTCATTGAATTTTCTTCCATATTTGTCATAATATTCCCCTAAATTATTAATTTGGATAGTTGCAAGGGAAAGTGATTTCCCAACATATTTATTTGTGCATCTTTCAAAATGATTCCTATTATATAATTTTGTTATCGAATCATGCTCATCCTTATATCTTTGAATATAATCCTTTTTAAGCTCATTTATTCTTATATTACTTACAACTATTGATATGACAATTGCTACAGCTAAAAATCCCACGGCATGAAGCAAATCATATTTAAAAAGTATTTCACTTTTTACAAAATATGAAAATGCAATAAATATAGCTGTCCAAAAGCACTCTATAATGACATGGATAACTACTTTTTCAAGAATAAACAACGGCATAGTTACAAGAAATATAAAATAAGTAGTTGCTTGATGCTCCGAATCAAAAATAGTACCAATCATTATTGAATATAAGAAAACTACTGATACCATCGTATATAAAATTTCTCTGGCACCTTCATAAGTCTTAGAAATAAAAAATATTTTTATTAAAAATACCATTAAAAAAAATATAAAAAATAAGAAAGAAGTTTCATGCCCCATATTCCCAATAACTATTGTCTGTGAGAAATAGTTAAAAGCACTTATAAAAAGTCCAAATTTAATAAATAAATTTAGATCATTCATATTCTTTCTTGCAACTTCTTCTTTATACTTTTTTAAATTGGTTATAAATAATTTATCCAAGATTTCTTTGAACATATATTACCTCTTTATTGCCTCTTCATAAAAGTATATATTTTCCCGAACATTTTTCAATATCGCTTAAGTACATTTTGATATATACTATACACGTATATCTGATATTAATATCTTATGTACATGTATATATAATATTATATATGTATCTAATATTGTATGTGTATATGTAATATTAGATATGTATTCAATATTATATGTGCATATTTAATATATATATCAAAGACTTACAACATTAGACAATATTTTTTGAATTTTTAACAAAAGATTTAATATATAGAATAGTATTTTTTAGAGGTTTTTTATATGTGTGAAATAAATGGAAAAACTAAATTATTTTGTCTTCTGGGAAGCCCGATAGAGCATTCCCATTCGCCTTTTATTTATAACAGTGCTTTTTCTAAGATGCATTTAAATTATAAATATATGGCGTTTGATGTAAAAGAAAATGACTTACCTTCTATTTTAAATGCATTTAAAAAAATGGGAGTTTTAGGCTGCAATCTTACAATGCCTTTAAAGAAAATAGTTTTTCCATATTTGGATGAAATGTCAAATGAAACTTTAATGATAAAAGCTGCAAACACTATAATTTTTAAAGACAACAAAATTTATGGCGATACAACTGACGGAAAGGGATTTTTAAAAGCTCTTTTAAAAAATGATTTTAATTATGATAATAAAATATTTACGATTCTGGGATGCGGAGGTGCTGGATCATCCATAGTTGCTGCACTCTCTCAAACCTCAGCAAAAGAAATCAATATCGTTGTTAGAAAAGAGCATAATTCCCTTAAAGAATTGCTTAAAAGAATTAAGAATAATTCTTCCATTCCTATTAATCTTTATATGATGAATGACTTAAGTTTAAGTATTAAAAAAAGTGATATTTTGGTAAATACGACTTATGTAGGTATGAAAGAAAATGATAATCTTTTAGTAAGCCCAAAAGATTTAAGAAAAGATTTATTTGTAGCGGATATAATTTATAATCCGCTTGAAACGAAATTACTTTCCGAAGCAAAAAAAGTCGGAGCCAAGACTATGAACGGTCTTGACATGCTTCATTATCAGGCAGTTTTATCTTTTAAAATCTTTACAGGAAAAACACTTGAATGAATTAAAATATAAATGAAAAAAATCTCAAACATCGTTTGATGTTTGAGATTTTTTCATAATTTTTTTCGTAGTCTGAATTATTTTGCATATTCAACTGCTCGAGATTCTCTTATTACATTAACCTTTATCTGTCCCGGATACTTCATTTCCGATTCAATTCTATTTGCAATATTTCTTGCAAGTATCGTCATCCCTGCATCATCTATCCTGTCAGGAATTACCATAATTCTTACTTCACGTCCTGCTTGAATAGCATAAGACTTATCTACTCCGTCAAAATCATTTGTAATTTCTTCAAGCTGATATAGTCTTTGCGTATATGCTTCCATCGTCTCTCTTCTTGCACCCGGTCTTGCTGCACTGATTGTATCAGCCGCCATAACCAATATTGCGATAAGAGATTCAGGCGGACAATCACCATGATGTGCTGCTACCGCATTGATAACAACAGGATGTTCTTTTGCTTTCTTGCAAAGTTCTACTCCAAGCTCCACATGTGATCCTTCTCTCTCATGATCTATAGATTTCCCTATATCATGTAAAAGTCCTGCACGTTTTGCAAGCTTTACATCTTCGCCTATCTCTGCAGCTAAAAGACCTGCAAATTGTGCAACTTCAATAGAATGTTTAAGTACATTCTGACCATAACTTGTTCTAAATTTCATCTTTCCAAGCATCTTTACAAGGTTAAAATCAAGTCCGTGGATTCCGACTTCAAGTGTAGCTGCTTCTCCAGCTTCCTTAATGTCCTCATCTATTTCTTTTCTAGCGACCTCAACCATTTCTTCAATCCTTGCAGGATGAATTCTTCCATCTAAAATAAGTTTTTCAAGAGCAATTCTTGCTACTTCTCTTCTTACCGGATCAAAAGCAGATAAAACTACAGCATCAGGTGTATCATCAATAATAAGTTCAACTCCCGTTAAAGTTTCAAGAGCTCTTATATTTCTACCTTCACGCCCGATAATTCTTCCTTTCATCTCATCGTTAGGAAGCTGTACAACCGTAATCGTACTTGCAGATACCTGATCTGCCGCATAACGCTGAATTGCTGTTACCAAAATTTCTTTTGATTTCTTGCTTGCTTCTTCTTTCGCTTCTGCAAGAGTTTCTCTTATAAGCTTTGCAGCATCAAGCTTTACATCTGATTCGAGTGAATCAAGGAGCATTTGTTTTCCTTGCTCTTTTGTTAATCCCGATATTCTCTCGAGCTCCTGTATTCGCTGATCATTAAGCTTATCTACTTCAGATTCCTTCTTTTTTAACTCTTCCACCTTTCGAACAAGATTTTTCTCTCTTTGTTCAACAGAGTCCATTTTTCTATCAAGAGTTTCCTCTTTTTGTTGAACTCTTCGTTCATTTTTTGAGACCTCATTACGTCTAGATTGAATTTCTTTATCAATCTCATTCTTAGTTCTCAAATTTTCCTCTTTTGCTTCCAGTAGTGCCTCTCGTTTCTTAGATTCAGCTTCCTTTACAGCATCATCTATAATTCCACGAGCTTTCTCTTCAGCTCCTCCCACTTTTTTTTCAGCAACTTTTTTATTATATACATTTGCAAATCCTAAAGTTAGAGGAATGGCAACTACCAGTGTCCCAACTACTGCTAAAACTGTTATTGGCACAGGAGCACCTCCTTTATTAAATTGTCATTGTTCAATTATATATTTTAATTACCGTATTTTCTTTCGATAATATCAAACACTATAATATTACATTTTAGGAAGTACAAAGTCAAGACAACATACATATAAGAAGGTATTATTCTTCATAGAAATTTCATTATATCACTTGTTTTAAAGCCTTTTGAAATCAAATATCTATACTGTTTTGCTTTCTCTTTTTCATCAGCATTCTCTTTATAGTATTTCCTCTTACTTAATATTGATAAAATTTTATCTTCTTCACTAAGTTTAAGTTCATTTGAAAGTGCCTCTTCTATATATTCTTCTTTTATTCCCATCTTGGTAAGCTTCATTGTTAAGTCCGATATACTCTTTGTATATTCGTAATAACGTACAAAATTTTTAGCAAGTCTTAAATCATCAATATAATGAAACTTATACATATATTCAATTGCATCATCAACAGCTTCTTTAGGATATCCGCTAGCTTTTAATTTAATTCTTAAATCATTTTCACTTCTATCCATTTTAAGGACAAGATTCATTGCTCTCTTTCTTGCTCTTTTAATAAAGATTTCATTTAATATCTCCTGATATTTTTCTTCTTGTAATACTTGTCCAACTTCTAAATTGAATCTGTATATCTCTTTTTTGTATAGGACAAAGTCTGTCCCGTCGTCTAGACAAACTCTTCCCTTATACCATTGATTATTTTCTTTAATTCTTGTACTTTTCGGCTTTTTACTCTTTTTTATTCTTTTCTTAATAAATAAAGGCTTTATATCTACTATAACCATTTATCTTCTCTTTTACATAAATATTTTTATTTTTTCATCAGCCTAAAAAATGCAACTTTACTCACTTACTTTTGGTTCTTCAATTCCACCATCAAGATTAAATCTTTCCCTAATCTCATTTTCAATTTTAGTCATAATTTCAGGATGAGATTCAAGATAAATTTTTGCATTTTCTCTTCCTTGCCCAATCTTTTCTCCATTATAAGAGAACCATGCACCTGCCTTATTTACTAAGTCAATTTCAGTTGCAAGGTCTAATATATCGCCGGATTTTGATATTCCTTTTCCAAACATTATATCAAACTCAGCAGTTTTAAAAGGTGGTGCAATCTTATTCTTAACTACTTTAACTCTAGTTCTATTTCCTACCATCTCTCCATTTTGCTTTAAAGTTTCAATTCTTCTAACATCAAGTCTTACACTAGAATAAAATTTTAATGCTCTACCTCCTGTAGTCGTTTCAGGATTTCCAAACATAACTCCAACTTTTTCTCTAAGCTGATTTATAAAGATAACTATACACTTAGTCTTAGATACAACTGCAGTAAGTTTTCTTAGTGCCTGAGACATAAGTCTTGCCTGAAGTCCTACATGAGAATCTCCCATCTCTCCATCAATTTCAGCTTTTGGAACAAGTGCTGCTACAGAATCCACAATAACAATATCTACAGCTCCGGATCTTACCATCATCTCAGTAATTTCAAGTGCCTGCTCTCCACTGTCCGGTTGTGAAATATATAAGTCATCTATATTAACTCCTATATTTTTTGCATATACAGGATCAAGTGCATGCTCTGCATCAATAAATCCAGCTATTCCACCACGTTTTTGTACTTCTGCTACACAATGAAGTGCAACTGTAGTCTTACCACTTGATTCAGGTCCATATATTTCTATAATTCTTCCCTTCGGAAGTCCTCCCTGTCCTAATGCAATATCAAGCCCTATAGACCCTGTCGGAACAGTCTCCACTTTCATATCATTGGATTCGTCTCCTAACTTCATAACGGAGCCTCTTCCATACTGCTTCTCTATCTGAGAAATAGCGGCATCTAATGCCTTAATTCTCTCTTCTTTTATCTTATCTTTAGAATCTGTTGCCATATAATCCTCCACTTAAAATAATCGAATATCGAAACACATGTTCGATTTTATGTTTTTATAATAGTATTTTTGTTTTTAATTGTCAACTTTTTAAAAATATATTTTTTACAATTTTATAATCTTAGTACATAAGATTTTATATGATATAACTTTAACTTTGTCTTACCGACTTTCTATATCATACCCTATTATTCATAAAATATGTATAAAAATAAAAGAATTATTGATAAAAAGGCAATCAGCCCTTCTAAAGAAATTTTTCTATATATAAATAATTTCTAAACCATTTTTCATATAAATCAAAATTTCAATACATAAATAATTTTCTATATCAGTAATTTTCGATATAAATAATCTCCTATATAAGTAATTTTCGATATAAATAATCTCCTATATAAGTAATTTTCGGTATAAATAATCTCCTATATAAATAATTTTAACAAAAAAAGAAGTGTCGACTAAAATAATCAACACTTCTAAAAAAATCTTTTTTATTAAAGAATATATAAATTTAAAAATCATATAAACTATAGCTAAATTCACACTATTCTTTTATTTAGCAAATGAAAAAGCTTTCATTCCTGCATAACCTGCTGCAGAGCCTAACTCTTCTTCAATTCTAAGTAACTGATTGTATTTAGCAACACGTTCAGATCTGCTTGGAGCACCTGTCTTAATCTGTCTTGTATTAAGAGCTACTGCAAGGTCTGCGATAGTTGTATCAGCTGTTTCACCTGATCTATGTGAAGCAATTGCTGTATAACCTGCCTTGTGAGCCATTTTGATTGCTTCAAGAGTTTCTGAAACAGAACCAATCTGATTAAGCTTAATAAGGATTGAGTTAGCACATCCCATATCAATACCTTTTTTAAGTCTCTTTGTATTTGTAACGAATAAGTCATCACCTACAAGCTGAACCTTATGTCCAATTTTCTTTGTAATCTTCTGCCAGCCTTCCCAGTCTTCTTCATCAAGTCCATCTTCAAGTGAAACAATAGGATATTTATCAACAATCTTCTCCCAATGTTCAATAAGTTCATCCGTTGTAAAGTCTTTTCCTGACTTAGGCTGATGATAGAATCCTTTTCCTTTTTCGCTCTTCCATTCTGAAGCTGCTGCATCCATAGCAATCATGAAATCCTTGCCTGGTTCATAGCCTGCTTCTTTAACAGCTTCAAGGATAGTCTCTATTGTTTCTTCATCTGTAGAAAGATTAGGAGCAAATCCTCCTTCATCACCTACTGAAGTTGCAAGACCTTTTGATTTTAATAATTTCTGAAGTGCATGGAATACTTCTGAACACCAACGAAGAGCTTCCTTAAATGAAGGAGCACCTACAGGCATAATCATAAATTCCTGTGTATCTACTGTGTTAGTAGCATGTGCACCGCCGTTTAAGATATTCATCATAGGTACAGGAAGCTCTGTTCCTTGTAATCCTCCTAAAAATCTGTAAAGAGGAATATCAAGAGAAATGCTTGCTGCTCTTGCTGCTGCGATTGAAACAGCAAGAATAGCGTTTGCACCAAGCTTTGACTTATCCTCTGTTCCGTCAACATCAAGCATAGCCTTATCAACTGCATAGATATCATCAGCTTCAAGGCCTACAACTGCATCACTAATAAGTGTGTTGATATTCTTAACAGCTTTCTCTACACCTTTTCCGCCGTAACGCTTTTTGTCGTTATCTCTAAGTTCAAGTGCTTCAAATTCTCCTGTTGAAGCACCGCTTGGAGCAGTTCCTCTGCCGACTGTTCCGTCTTCAAGCCAAACTTCAGCTTCAACTGTAGGATTTCCTCTTGAATCCAAAATTTCACGACCTATTACTTTTTCGATAGTTAAATAACTCATTCGTGTTACCTCCTTTTATTCATCTTTAACAATTATACACTTTCTTTTTTAAAAAGGGTAGTTTCAAAAGTAAAATTTTTTTTGTTTTTTATTCTTTTCAAAATTTCAAAAAAAAATCATGTCACTTTTTTAAATTCAATGAAAAAGCAGTAACTCTTCATAAAATTCATTCAGTAAATCCAATCTCCTTATGCTTTTCCGAATTCTTCTAAAATAAGCCCTTTGTTTCTATCTTCCGTCATCTTTATACTCCACTCATTTACAAATAAAAGAAGCGGTCGATCCTTTAAGTCCTTAACTTTTTTCATATCACTTGTACCATTTATGCTATCAAGATCAATGTCTTCATTTTCAATCCAACGTAAATATGCATATGGAAGATTTTCCATAATAATTTCCACTCCGTACTCACTTTTAAGTCTAAATTTTAAAACGTCGAATTGTAGAACTCCTACAACGCCTACGATTACTTCTTCAAGTCCAGTGTTGTATTCCTGAAAAATCTGAATTGCACCTTCCTGAGCAATCTGCATAATTCCTTTTGTAAATTGCTTTCTTTTCATCGTATCTTTTTGTCTTATTCTTGCAAAATGTTCCGGTGCAAAAGTTGGAATTCCATCAAACTTGAATTTTTCTTTTGAAGTTGTGATTGTATCTCCTATCGAATATATTCCGGGATCAAATATCCCTATGATATCCCCTGCACAGGCTTCATTTATCATATGTCTTTCATCTGCCATCATAGTTTGCGGTTTTGAAAGCTTTACGATTTTATTTCCTTGCACATGAAAAGCTTCCATTCCTGCTGTAAAATAACCTGAGCAAATTCTCATAAATGCAATTCTATCTCTATGATTTTTATTCATATTCGCTTGAATTTTAAATACAAATGCGGAAAAATCTTCTGAGAAAGGATCAATATCTCCTATATCAGAATGTCTCTTTAAAGGAGCCTGTGTCATTTTAAGGAAGTGATTTAAAAATGTTTCCACTCCAAAATTTGTAAGTGCCGATCCGAAAAATACGGGTGTCTGCTCTCCTACTTTAACTTTTTCCATAGAAAGCGGAACTCCCGCTCCGTCAAGAAGTTCCATTTCTCCTACTAAATTATCTATTTCTCCTTTAGATAAAATATCATTTATCTTGGAATCTTTTATATTGATTTCTTCTATGTGTCCTTCTTTTGTTCCCTTTTTTGTATCAAAAAAAAGTAAAACATCCTGACTTTTTCTATCATAAACGCCCTTAAAATTCTTTCCTGAGCCTATTGGCCAGTTTATAGGACAAGTTTCTATACCGAGTTCTTTTTCGATATCGTCCATCAAAGAAAATGTATCCATGGCATCTCTATCCATTTTATTTATAAATGTAAAAATCGGAATATGCCTCATAACGCAGACTTTAAAAAGCTTTCTTGTCTGCGGCTCAACTCCCTTAGCACCGTCAATTACCATGACTGCAGAGTCCGCAGCCATCAAAGTTCTGTATGTATCTTCGGAGAAATCCTGATGTCCGGGCGTATCAAGAAGGTTAATGCACATATTATTATATCTAAATTGAAGAACTGAAGATGTTACAGAAATTCCTCTTTGCTTTTCAATTTCCATCCAATCCGATACAGCATGTCTTGCTGTTGCTTTTCCTTTTACGGAACCTGCTTCGTTAATCTGTCCTCCATAAAGAAGGAATTTCTCTGTAAGTGTAGTCTTTCCGGCATCCGGGTGAGAAATAATCGCAAAGGTTCTTCTCTTTTCTATTTCTTTCTTAAGTAATGCTAATTTCAAAATTATTCTCCTGCTTAAATTTATTTTTAATTCAAAAAAAGTCTCCGCTTTAGCAGAGACTCTAATCGTTCTTATTTGAACTTACGCTTACGAGCAGCTTCAGACTTTTTCTTTCGCTTTACAGAAGGCTTTTCATAATGCTCTCTCTTACGAATTTCCTGCTGAATTCCTGCCTTAGCACAGCTTCTCTTGAATCTGCGTAACGCACTGTCCAGAGACTCATTCTCTTTTACGATAACAGTTGCCATTCTTCTAACCAACCTCCCTCCGGTTGCGTATTGTGCCGATTCAAATTAAATTTCATTGCACGAAGTTGATTATAACCGTAAATCAAGGTTTCGTCAATATATTTCCTAAATTATGATTTTATTACATTTTAGAAAATATACCCATTATTTTTACTATACATATAAATACATGGCTTTTATATCATAATATTTTTACTAATAGGTTGCAAAATAATTTGCCAATTTTTTGGCATCTTACTAATAATATCCCTAATATTCCAATCTTCTTTATTAGCTTCAAATATGTTTTTTATTTCCATAACTTTATTTTGTATGATATTCTCGTCAATATCATTATTACAGCAAATTAGCATTCCATATTCTGTATCATGGTCGGTAACATCTAAAAGATTCATTGCAAACATATATACCCTCCTTACATAATCAACGCCTATTAATAGCTTATCAGTCAAACATATGTTCGTCAATATATAACATTACTTTTTATATTTTTTTTGATATAATTAACTAAATTTAATTTTTATATGTATTCTGTAAAGGATGTGATATTACGATGGATTTTAATATGTATGATATTAATCATAAACAAGCAGATCAACTAACGCTTGAGGAAATTGAGCAATTAGAATACAAATATTTGATGAAATATTGGTATTTTTTGAAATTTGCAGAAGATGATATCGTCCGTGGAATGCTTTCAAAAGAGGAAATTTTAAACGATTGGAAAGGACTTTATGGCAATAATAACAGCGGTATATCAGAATTTGACGTAGGAAGTGAAAGAATTGTATATGCTCTTCTTAATGGTAAAATTGCTGGTCAACCGAATTCTTGTCCTGTAAGCTCCGATTTGTTTTTTGAAGTAGAAGATGCTTATATACATATTGATTTAAAAAGCGTAACAACAAATGAAGGCACAAGTAAAAATGATAACATAGGAGATTTCAATACTTGTATTTTTGTTGGTGAAAATCAAAATTCATATAGTGCTGAAATACTAAAAACTAACGGTAATAATGAAATATATAAGCCCAACTTACCTGTATTTTATACTAAATCAGATGGCACTAAAAAAATAACCTTAACATATTTTGTATGTATGTTAAATAGTTCCGTGACTCAAAAATGTGAACTAATTTCTATTATGTGCCTTCCTAACGGCAGATTAAAAGAGAAGTATAAATCCAGACCTTTAAAAGCCGGCAAAAATCCCGGTAAAGCAAGATTTAATTTTAGTGCAGTACCGAACTTTGAATTATTAAACGGTAATGAAAAGAGAGTAAGAATTATTCATAAAAATCCTGATATGTCTGACTACGTAAAGAAAAAGCTAAAATTCTATCTTGATAATTTTGATCCAACATTAAATTAATAATACTCATTTTTTATTTGATTCATTATACTTTTCGATTGCTTTACAAATTTCATTTGCAATTTGTGTAGCTAGCCTAACCGGGACAGCATTTCCTATTTGAGTGTACATTTTGTTTAAACTTCCGGTAAATTCATAGCCTAATGGAAATGTTTGCAATATAGCACATTCTCTAACGCTTAATCTTCTTTTCTTATTTACTGCTATTTCAGGACTAGTGGCGGTAATAGTGTCACTAGGTCTGTCCCAGTTAGTAATTCTTAGTGATTGCTCAAATTTTATTTTTTTCTCAATTAACGTAGTTACTTGCTTATCATATTTGTCATCAAAGCCAAAAATTTTTTTTAATTCCCACCAATCTTCCGGTTTTGGAATACTTCCTGAATTATTATCTTTTCTAAACCAATGACCTGCAGTATAAGAATATCCAAAATGCTTGTCAACTTTTTTTGTTGTCCAACCGGACTTATCTCTCCAATATCTTAAATAATTACAAATATCGTGCTGATTAACTTCATATTTTCTTCCCCAAAATTTATCTGCAACATTTTCTGACGCTATATGATTTTTAATAGTATATTTTTCTTCATTCTGACTGACACCCAAATTCGCATAAAATCCCGAAACATCAGCTATATTCATTTTTTGTATATGTTCTTCTAACTCTTTTTTACTGATAATTATCTCATTATTAGTAATTTTCTTATTAAGTAAAAAACCTATAGCCTGCTTTGTTGTCATAGCAGGTAATAAGTTTTTGCTATTTAAAGATGTTTCTATATAATGAGTAGGCTTCGGATAAGGATTATCAATTCCTATTCTATTTCCCATAATAACCAAACGTTCTCTATTTTGTGGAACTCCATACTCAGCGGCATTTAAAATTCTCGCATCAACATTATATCCAATTGGATTTCCATTTTTATCTTTTAAGTTTTCAAAATCAGATTTTATCATTTTAAAAACTTTTCCATTTTCAATAGATAATAAACCTTTAACGTTTTCTGCCACAAAAAATTTAGGTTTTTTATCTGCAATGATTCTTAACATTTCTTTATATAAAAAATTCCTTCGATCTTTCATGGATCGTTTAATATTTGCAACAGAAAATCCTTGACATGGGAATCCGCCTATAATAACATCAGCTCCATCCGGAATATCTTTATCTGATATTTTAGTAATATCTCCATATACTATATGTTTTCCGACATTTTTCCTATAAGAATTTACCGCATCTTTAAAAAAATCATTAGCCCATATAATTTCAAAACCGGCATTTAGAAACCCTAAATCCATGCCTCCTGCTCCTGAAAATAAAGATATAACTTTTAATTTATTAGGATTATTTTCAACAATAAATTCCTCATTATCATCAGGTACGAGATCCACCACTTCATCAATGCTACATTTCAACGTATTACATATTTTGGATAGTACATCTGAGCTAATCATTTCTTGCTTACTCATCTTAGCAAGCGTACTGCTGCTTATCTTTGCTTTTTTACGTAAATCCGTTTTATTCATTTGATTATCTATTAATTTTTTCCAAAGTTTAGTGTAGCATGCTTTCATATAATCAAATAATCTCCTTTATATTTTATATATATAAGCAATTATACCACCATAGTTTTAAAGCGTCAAATTTTTTGTTTCGTGCTTTAAAACTAAGGCGGTATATTAATTAACATTATTTACTATATCCACGTAACATGGAAGTTAAAATATATGTCGTGCTTACTTCATATCGGCATCAAAATATATTCCGGCGTCCTTTCTTCCTTTTTCTAAGATATAGGAAACCGTTTCGGAAATAGAAAGTAATTCGTTCATCTTTTCGTAGTCTTTATTTTCTATCATCCTTTTAAATTCAGTAAATTCATAATACATTGCATGATGTTTATCTTTATCTTTATACTCTATATTTTCATACCCTGTGTTTTTATACTCTACATTTTCATAATCTATTGAATTTCCGGAGATTTTTTTATTGTAAATAAGCTTATATCCTGTCATTCTTGAAACCGGCATATTGATTTCAATATGAGCTTTTGTTCCTTCGACTGCATTAATAAATCCTGTTTCGGTATCTTTTGCTCCAACTAACACCGCTCTGAATCCCGGATATTCTAAAACCATAATCCCGCTTGTATCAACATTTTCTTTCACATTTGCGGTATAAGAAATCTTTACCGGCTTTCCAAATAATCCGACCACAAAATTTACATTGTATACATTAAGGTCGTATAAAACGCCTCCCGATTTATGATAATCAAAAACCGGTGCCTTCTTTCCTTCCATAAATGCATTGTACCGTGAAGAGTACTGAGAATAATTAAGGCAAATAAGTTTTAAATCGCCAAGCTCTTTTATTTTTTCTTTTAAAGAAATGTACGAAGGCATCTCGTGAATCGTAACCGCTTCAATTAAAAACAACTTCTTTTTTAAAGCAAGTTCTTTAAGTTCAATAAATTCTCTAAAAGTGCTTGTTATCGGCTTTTCACAAATAACATTTTTCCCTGCCAAAATCGCTTTTTTAGCATATTCAAAATGAAGGAAATTAGGAAGTGCCACATACACGGCATCAATATCACTTTTAAGCATCTTATCATAGTCCGTATAAGTATCTCGAAGATTAAAATCTTTCGCCATCTTCTCAGCTTTATCTTTTGATCTTTCGGTTGATAAAATATCAACGCTTTCAAAATCAAGCTTATCAATTACGGTTAAAAATTCTTCAACAATCTTCCCTGAACCTAAAATACCAAGTCTCACGCAATTTCTCCTATAAAATTTAATTGTTATACTAAAATCGGATAAATGTTTGAAATTAATAAAATTATATTTTAATAATCAAACTCTCAATGAATCTAATAAGTTTCAACCTATCTTTTAAAAATATATGAGAAAAATCGTTTAAATTCTTCGTTTAAATTTCGTAAAAATCTTTCTGTCTGAGCGAAGCGAGTTAAAGATTTTAGAAATTCAAACGCTAGAATTTAGATTTTTTGAATCGTTTTTAAAAGATAGGTTGAAACGCACCTTAGATTTCTTATTTATTAAGTTTAAAAGCCTGCTTTCCGATTACTTTACCTTCGTCAAAAGCATATAGCATAACATCCGCTTTTTCATCTACTAAACTGAATGCCATAGCACTTGAAACAGTCTTTCCTTTTTCGATATTTTTTAAATCATTTTTAGCTAAAGATTTTTCAACTTTGAAATTCTCATCCAAAATATCCTTTTTGCCGTCGATTTCCTGACTTATGCCTTCTTTAAACACTTCAGACCATGCTATTCCCGGAGAATACTTCTTATCTGATTTATTTGTTACATCAAAATAAAATACGATAACAGAAGTTTTCCCTTCTTCATTTCCCTTATCCTTAGGCTTTAAAATCTTATAATCTGTTATTTTAAGATTTAAATTCTTAGTTACAGCCATATTATTTTCAAAACCGATTTCCAGTTTCTTTTCATCTTTCTTTTTATCAGACTTTTTCTTTTTATCTTTTTTTACAGTCTCTTTTTTTGTATCGGATTTTTTGTCACCATTATTATTACTTGCACTCATACTACACCCGCTAAGTGCCATAACTCCTACAAGCAAAATTGATAATAGCCTAACCCTGTTTTTCATAAATGCTCCTTCTTTTTTAAGTTTTTTAGCACCTAAATTATTTTTAACTTAGTTGCTCCTTTTAGTCTCTTCAGCTTAACTTAATTGCTCCTTTTAGCCTCTTTAGCTTAACTTAGCTGCTCCTTTGCAACCTCTTCAACTTTCCTAAGTGCTTTTTCAATTCCTTCCGGATTTTTTCCACCTGCCTGTGCCATGTCAGGGCGACCTCCGCCGCCACCTCCAAGAAGAGGAGCCGCATTCTTTATAATATTTCCTGAATGAATTCCCGCTTTAACAGCATCATCCGTAGCAGTTACTATAAAGCTTACTTTTCCATCTTTGTTAGATGCAAGTGCTACCACTCCAGATCCTATTTTTCCTTTTATGGAATCTCCCAAGTTTCTAAGTTCTCCCATATCTGTATCAGGAACATTTATTGCTACAACACTGAAATTGCCAATCTTCTTTACATTAGATAAAACATCCTTAACAGAATCATTTGCCATCTTCTGCTTTAGCGATTCATTTTCAGATTTAATTTCCTTATTTTCTTTCATAAGATGTTCAATCTTTTCAAGAAGTTCATTTGAAGTTGTCTTTAAAAGCTTAGCTGCAGAATTAAGAGTATTCTCTTCATCTTCATAATAATTGAATAAGCCCTGATTAGTAAGAGCTTCAATTCTTCTTATTCCTGCAGAAACACCTGTTTCGGAGATAATCTTAAAATCTTTAATATCCTGTGTATTTCTTACATGAGTTCCTCCACAAAGCTCTACAGACAAGTCTCCCATATTTACAACTCTTACTTTTTCTTTATATTTTTCTCCGAATAATGCAATAGCACCGGTATTCTTTGCATCATTTTGATCCATTATATCGGTTCTTACTTTGATTTCTTCATTTATAGCATTATTTACAAAGTCTTCTACTTTCTTAATTTCTTCTTTTGTCATTGGCTTAAAATGTGTAAAGTCGAATCTTAATCTATATTCATCAAGATATGATCCGGATTGATGAACATGGTCTCCTAAAACGCTTCTCAAAGCTGCATGTACAAGATGAGTTGCACTATGGTTTGAAGCAATGAGCTTTCTTCTATTCTTGTCAACCTTAAGTGTAACTTTATCATTTACGCTTATAAAGCCCTTAACCATTTTCCCTATATGTGCGATCTTTTCTCCGAGTAAATGGATTGTATCCTCTACTTTAAATAATCCATTTTCAGATTCAATTACACCTGTATCTCCTACTTGTCCGCCTCTTGTTCCGTAGAAAGGAGTCTCTAATACTATAATAGTTCCCTTTTCTCCTTCTTTTAAGGTATCTACAATAGCATCTTCCGTTGTCATAACTGTTACTTTGGAATCATAAGTTGTATATTCATATCCTACAAATTTACTCGATATTGAAGGATCGATTTCATTATATACAGTTGCATCGCTTCCCATATAATTGGTTTCTTTTCTTGCACTTCTTGCTTTATTTCTCTGCTCTTCCATGCACTTATCAAAGCCTTCTTTGTCATATGTAAAGTTATGCTCTGATATAATTTCTGCTGTTAAATCAACCGGGAATCCGTATGTATCATATAATTTAAATACATCTTCACCTGAAAGAATATTTTTCTTTTCATCATGAAGCTTTGTGCAAAGTTCCTTTAAAATGCTAAGCCCCTGATCTATAGTTTTTGCGAATCTTTCCTCCTCTTCAAGAAGAACTTTCTTTATGAATGTTTTCTTATCCTCAAGTTCAGGATAACCCTTTTTACTATTTTCAATAACAGTATCTGCAAGCTTATTCAAGAAAGTATCCTTAATCCCTAGCATTTTACCGTGACGAGCTGCTCTTCTTATAAGCCTTCTAAGGACATATCCTCTTCCTTCATTTGAAGGAAGAATTCCATCGGAAATCATGAATGTCGAGCTTCTTATATGGTCTGTAATAAGACGAATTGATATATCATCTTTTTCATTCTCTTTATACTTTTTATTGCAAAAAGAACAAACCTTATCTCTTATCGCTTTCATTGTATCAATATCGAAAACAGATTCGACGTCCTGCATTACAAGTGCAAGTCTTTCAAGTCCCATACCTGTATCAATATTCTTTTGCTTAAGTTCTGTGTAATTTCCGTGGCCGTCATTTTCAAACTGAGAAAATACGTTGTTCCAAATTTCCATAAATCTGTCGCCTTCGCCACCCATTACATCATCAGGTGATGTTCCGTATTTTTCTCCTCTATCGTAATAAATTTCCGTACAAGGTCCGCAAGGTCCTGCTCCATGTTCCCAGAAATTATCGCTCTTGCCATTCTCATCTTTCCCAATTCTCATGATTCTGTCAGCTTCTATGCCGATTTCTTCATTCCAAATTCTGAATGCTTCATCATCATCTTCAAAGATAGTCGGATAAAGTCTTTTTGGATCGAGTTTTAAGACTTCCGTTAAAAATTCCCAAGACCAATGTATCGCCTCAGTTTTAAAGTAATCTCCGAAAGAAAAGTTCCCTAGCATTTCAAAGAAAGTAAGATGTCTTTCCGTCTTTCCTACATTTTCAATGTCTCCTGTCCTTACACATTTCTGACAGGTAGTTACTCTTCTTCTCGGAGGAATTTCCTGACCTGTAAAATATGGTTTTAATGGTGCCATTCCCGCATTGATAAGTAAAAGACTATTATCATTTTTGGGTATAAGGGAAAAGCTTTTCATAAGAAGGTGTCCCTTCTTTTCTGAAAAGAAATCCAAATACATTTGTCTTAATTCATTTTCACCGTATTTCATTATTTCGTATTGCCTTTCATTATTTTTCTTTTTTTGCAGACTGATTCTCCTCTGCAAGGCGAGCATCCTTTTTAAGTCTCCAAGCTCTCCCTAATTTAATTGCAATTACAAGTGCAACTATACTAACTAAAAAAATTAAAAGATATGTAAAAAAACAACTGAAAAAAGCTGCCATGCTTTACCTCCCATTCATAAATTATACTTAATATATTTTATTCACTTTTTATTCTATTTACAATATCATTTACTCTATCATAAATTTCATCAGGACTATATTTCAAATAAAATTTTTTGTCACAATATAACATCCTGCCATTAATCATTGTCATTTTCACATTTTCTTTGCTTCCTGCATATACAAGATTTTTAATTATATTATTAAAAGGCTGCATATTAGGTCTATGCAAATCAATCATTATTATATCGGCTTTTTTACCTTTTTCAATAGAAACACAGTCATTAAGTCCCATACATTTTGCTCCAACATTAGTAGCACTATAAAGTATTTCTTCCGCTGATACCGCCGCTGCATCATTTTCTCTTACCTTAGGAAGCACTGCTGCAAGATACATCTCTCTAAAGAAATCAAGAGCATTATTTGACGCAGGTCCATCCGTTCCTATCGCAAGATTAATTCCTTCATCCAAAAGCTTTTTTACCGGAGCAATTCCACTTGCAAGCTTTAAATTTGATGACGGATTCGTTACTGCATAAAGATGCCTTTTTTTCATAATATCTATATCTTCATCACTAAGATATACACAGTGATATCCTCCACCTCCATACTCGTACATTCCAAGCTCTTCCATAAGCCTTGTAGGAGTCATACCCCATCTTTCAACACATTCATCAACCTCTTTTTTAGTTTCAGAATTATGTAAAAATACAGGAGATTTTACCTTCTTGGCAAGAGATGCTAAATCCTTCATTCTCTCCATTGAAGTCGTGTACTCAGCGTGAAATCCTATTATAAAGGAAACTAAATCGCTTCCCATTGCATTTACAGCATTATAGTCACTTTCAACCTTTTCTATTCCCGCTCCGAAATTATTAAAGCCACTTGTAAGCACAGTTCTAAATCCTGCATCAAAAGAAGACTTTGCTATCATAGGCGGATAAAAATACATATCGAAATTTGCTGTAATTCCGCTCGTTAAATATTCTAATATTCCAAGAAGATTAAGCCAATAAATATCTTCTTCTTTTAGTTTATCCTCTTTAGGAAAAACTTTTTTAAAAAGCCAATCGTTAAGCGGTAAATCATCAGCATGCGATCTTAAAAATGTCATTGCCGTATGCGTATGTGCATTTTTAAATCCCGGCATTAAAAGATTTCCTTCACAGTCAATTTCTTCATCGAAATTGATATTTTTATTTTTAATCTCTTCTTCTGCTTCTTCTTTGTTTCCTAAGAAGGAAATAATATTCCCTGATGTCCACAGCTCTCCTTTTTTTATATCGAAAGAATGTGAATCCTTTTTATTTATAAGAAGTCTTGCATTTTTAAACCTGTAATTCATATTTGTTTTCTCGACTTATGCCTTAAATCTTTATTTACATTTTTCTACAATACACTTATAGATTATAATTGATTTTTTACAGTATAACAATCATATGCCTTTTTTTGATTTAATTCATAAAGCATATTCATCTTCATTTCATAAAAATCAGGTGTCATGTCAAGATAGTGAATATGCGGGTTTTCAAATCTTTGTTCCTCATCCCATATCTCATTATCAAGCTGATATTTTACATAATCTCTTATATCCTTAAGATTTTCTTTTTCAAAAGTTCTCTTTCCATTTTTTATAACTAGCTGCTGAAGAGATTTTAATGTGCAATTTTTAAAGTAATCTTTTCTCCATGGTTTTTCGGGATCTACATAGCGGAAAGGCTTATCTAAGTCAACTTTTTCATCATATTTTGCAATAAGATCGCAAAATGCATGGCCTTTATCATTATAAACTCTATATACTGATTTAAGTCCCGGATTAGTTATTTTTTCAACTGATTCAGATACTTTTATTCTAGGCTCCATAATTCCATTTTCTTCTACTGCACTTAATTTATATACACCGCCAAAAACCGGTTCAGACTTGGATGTAATCATTCTCTCTCCAACGCCAAAAGAATCAATGCAAGCACCTTGATCTAAGATTGAAACAATTGTATATTCATCAAGAGAATTTGAAACAACAATCTTTGCGTCTTTAAAGCCTTCTTTATCTAGAATTTTCCTTACTTCCTTAGTCAAATAAGCAAGATCTCCGGAATCTATTCTTACACCATAATTTTTAGATTTTATTCCTTTTTCTTTCATTTCCTTAAATACAGTAATTGCATTTTTTATACCTGAATCCAATACATCATAAGTATCAATTAAAAGAATACAATTATTAGGATAAACGGATGCGAATTGTCTAAATGCCTTAAGCTCATCCTTATAATACATAACATAACTATGTGCCATAGTTCCGCCTACCGGTATTTTAAAATCTTGTCCTGCAAGAACAGTAGCTGTTCCTACAACTCCTCCTATAAAGCTTGCTCTAGCTCCATATACTGCAGCATCATTATTGTGTGCTCTTCTAGCTCCAAAATCAGAAACTGCTCTATTCCCGGCAGCTCTTACAATTCTTCTTGCTTTTGTAGCTATAAGAGACTGATGATTTACTTGTGCAAGTATTTCTGTTTCTACCATTTGAGCATCAATCAAAGGTGCAACTACTGTAATAACAGGCTCATTTGGATACATAATAGTTCCTTCGCGGAATGCATAAACATCTCCTCTAAAGTGAAAATTAGAAAGATATTCCAAAAATCCTTCATCAAAAATGCCAAGAGATCTTAAATAATCTACATCATCCTTTTCAAAATGCATATTTGTAATATAATCAACTACCTGCTCAAGCCCTGCAAATATCGAAAATCCGCCTTTTTCCGGATTTTTTCTAAAAAAAAGATCAAATACAACTACCTGATCATGGTTTTCTGTTAAGAAATAGCTATTTGCCATAGTAAGTTCGTATAAATCAACCATCATTGCAATATTTCTTTTTCCCTTGATATTGTTCATTTTTACTTCCTTTCGTATATCTTATATATAATTTATTCACATTATATATAGTCCGTTCATCTTATATATAGTACATTCATCTTATATATAATCCATTCATCTTTTATATAATCCATTCATCTTTTATATAATCCATTCATCTATTATTAAATAAATACATTGTTAAATATAAAGCTATTATCTTATTTTTTCAATTATTTAAATATGCTTTTTTGAATTGTTCTTTTCTATATTTAAATATCATTCTTAAAATAAATAAAATTCCGCATATTGTAAGCTGTATGCACATAGCGTACCACACTCCCGAAAGGCCTATCATCTTTGAAAGAAAATACGCAAGAGGAAGTCTTATAAGCCACATCGTTGAAAAATTTATAATTGATGGAACTAAAGTATCCTGAAATCCTCTAAATACACCGGCCCCTACAATAGAAGCTGCAAAGAAAGGCTCTGCAAACATTTCAATCCTCAAAACTTTTGAGCCTAAAATTCTTATATCACGAACCGGTGTCAAAAGTCCTATTACATTATAAGAAAGTGCATACATAAGAATAGCTACAATTCCCATTACAGTCATTCCTGTTATCATACATATCCAACCTATCTTTCGTGCCGTATTTTTTCTGCCGGCTCCCATACTCTGCCCTACAACTGTAGTCGAAGCAGCTGAAAGTCCATATCCCGGCATATAGCAAAATCCTTCTGTTGTAATTGCAAATGAATTTGCTGCAATTGACATATTACCTAAAGGTGCAACAATCTTTGTCGATACAATCTGTGCTCCGCCTGCAAGAAGATTTTCAAATGCTATAGGAAATGATATTTTTATAGCTGTAAATATCTCTTCTTTGTCAATTTTTTTTAGTAATTCTTGTCTATATGACAGATTTTTTGATTTTACAAAAAGGAAATACACCATAAGAAATGACGTTATCATGCTTGCAAGCAAAGTTCCTATGGCTGCTCCTTCTACACCAAGTCCCGCTCCTTTTATATATAAATAATTTCCGAATAAGAAAATCTCATGATAATCATTTATAAGGAAATAGTTAAATATAACATCAAGAATACATGTCAGCACATTTAAAATTCCCGGAGTTTTCATATTGCCTCCGCATTGAAGCATTCCTCCTGCACAAAAAGAAAGTGCTGTAAAAGGAAGAGTAAATGCATAAATCATAAAATACTGTGTCGCCATTAAGGATATACTTTCTCCTCCTCCAAGCCATATTGGTAAATAAGGAGATATTAAAAAAGCAAAAATTGATAAAATAATTCCTATCATTAATAAGATTACGACTCCATGACGTGTAACACTTCTTGCATCTCTATAATTCTTTGCTCCATAAAGATGTGCAACCTGAACAGTAAATCCTAAAGTAATCGATCGAAGAATACCACCTATAAGCCAAGTTGTAGTTGCAACAAGACCTACGGAAGCGGACGCTTCAGCACCTAAAGAACCGACCATTGAAGCATCAATAAACTCCATTAAAATATATGAAATTTCTGCTATAACAGACGGTATTGAAAGCGTAATAGTAAGTTGTATCATTTCTCGTATAGAAAGCTTATTACCATCTCGTAAATCTTGTAATAAATCCCTTTTTACCATACATATTCTCTTAATGTCCTTTTTTAATTATTAGCAAAAATATAAGTGTATCAATAAGATACACTTATACTATAGCTTTTTTTAATTCATAACAAAAGAAAAATTATAATTACTAAAGAAAGTCCCAAAGCATATATAGCTCCTATAAGAAGTGAAGCTTTTAAAACTCCTAAAATATACCACTTCTTTTCTTCTGCAGTAAGCTCTATAACATCATTTTCATTAGAAAAAGAATTAGAAGCATTAGTATTTTTCTTTTCTTTTCTTAATCTATTACCATAAGAAAAGCCTGTAAAAGAAAAGAAAGAATGTCTTTTAACTTCTGACATATCTGAAATTACTAACATATCTTCTTCATTATTAGCTTCATTATTAGCTTTATTTTTATCAGAAATTTTATTATACATTAACTTCTTCTTCCTTTTTTACTTCAACTTGTTTTTTCATGATTTCTTCATCATATAAATGACATGCCACTTTATGCCCATTTCCAAAGTCCTTTTCTTTAGGTTCTATATTTTTACAACACTCCATACACATAGGACATCTCGTATGAAACTTACATCCTTTTGGAGGATTTGCAGGAGAAGGAAGAGAGCCTTGAAGAACAACTCTATTCATCTTTGCATTAGGATCCGGTACCGGTACTGCTGAAAGAAGAGCTTTTGTGTAAGGATGAAGAGGGTTCTTAAATATATCCTGAGTCTTTCCAATTTCAACAAGATTTCCAAGATACATAACTCCTACAGTATCACTTATATGTTCTACTACAGATAAGTCATGTGAAATAAAAAGATATGTAAGTCCTCTCTTATTCTGTAAATCTTTAAGCAGATTTATAATCTGTGCTTGAATAGAAACATCAAGAGCAGAAACCGGCTCATCACAAACAATAAAATCCGGTTTTAATGCAATTGCTCTTGCTATACATATTCTCTGTCTTTGTCCACCTGAAAACTCGTGAGGATATCTTTCTTTTTGGAAAGGATAAAGCCCACATTCACTCATTATTTCATCAATATATGATTCATACTCTTCTTTCGGTACAATATGGTGTTCTCTTACTGCTTCTCCTATTATTTCTCCTATCGGCATTCTAGGTTGAAGCGATGCGAAGGGATCTTGAAATATAATCTGCATCTCAGTTCTCTTCTTTCGCATCTTTTTCTTTGAAAAATTATAGACTTCCTCTCCTTTAAAAAGGACTTCTCCTTCTGTTTTTGAGCCTTCTAATTTTAAAATAGTTCTGCCGGTAGTCGACTTGCCACAGCCTGATTCACCTACGAGGCCCATTGTAGTACCTTTTTCTATTCCAAAAGAAATTCCATCAACAGCTTTCACATATCCTATTGCATGTGATAAAAGTCCACCTTTTATAGGATAATGTTTTTTTAAATTTTTTACTTCAAGAATATAATCACTCTTTTCCATTATATTGTAACACCCTCCTCAAAAGATTTCTCACCTTCAATTAAAGTTCCTTTATCGTAATATCTATAACACGATACAAAATGAGTATCGGAAAGCTTTACCATACATGGATACTTTCCATCACAAGCATGAATTTTTTTATCACATCTATCCTTAAAATAGCAATAATCCGGCATATTAATCGGATTTGGAACCTTTCCCGGAATTGAATATAACTTATCAACTTTTTTACCTACAACCGGTTTACTTGCCATAAGTCCTATAGTATAAGGATGTGCAGGATTATAGAAAATATCTTGTGCTGTACCTTTTTCAATTATTCTTCCTGCGTACATAACAACGACATAATCTGCCATTTCTGCTATAACACCAAGATCATGCGTTATAAACATTATTGATGCATTTATTTTATTTTTAAGGCTTCTAAGTAAATCAAGAATTTGAGCTTGAATTGTAACATCAAGAGCAGTTGTAGGCTCATCCGCTATAATCATCTGTGGATTACAAGATAAAGCCATAGCTATCATAACACGCTGTCTCATACCTCCTGAAAGCTCATGAGGATACATTTTATAAACCCCGGAAGCATTTGCAATTCCTACCATTTCAAGAAGTTCAATCGTCCTTTTTTTCACATCCTCTTTTGACTTGCCTTCACCATCATGAAGCATAATTACTTCATCTATCTGCTCACCTATTCTAAAAATTGGATTAAGTGCTGTCATAGGCTCCTGGAAAATCATAGAAACTACATTTCCTCTTAATTTTTCCATAACACAATCCGGAGCCTTTGTTACATCTATAGCTTCATCTCCAAGATTAAGTCTTATAGACCCTTCTACAGTTTGTCCTTGTGGTCTTTGAACAAGTCTCATAAGAGAAAGTGAAGTTACAGATTTCCCACACCCTGATTCACCTACAACACCTACAGTTTTTCCTTTTGGTACAGAAAAAGAAACTCCATTTACAGATTTTACAATTCCTGAATCAGTAAAAAAGTATGTGTGAACATTTTCAAATTCAACCTCATTGTTACTATCCTTCATTTTTGTAACATACTCGGATTTTGGGACATTTTTTCTTTTATTTCTCTTTTCAATTTCCGACGTTATCTTTTTATTGTACTTTGAAATATTTCTTATTTCTTTAGAGGAAAGATATCCCTTTTCTTTTTTATTTAACATTAAAGCCCTCCTCTCAATTTATCTCTTCATTCTCGGATCAAAAGCATCTCTTAAGCCGTCACCTACTAAGTTAAATGCCAGCACTGTAAGAAGTAAAAGTACACCGGCAGGTATCCATACAAACCAATAGTTAGTAAGTACGAAAGTATTATTAACATCGTTCATAATATTTCCCCAAGATGCAAATGGGAATTTTACACCAAGACCTAAGAATGATAAGGTTGCCTCAGTAATTATAGTATCACCTAATCCCATTGTCATAGATACTATAAGCTGTGGAATTACATTAGGTACCAGATGCTTAAATATTCGTCTTTGAACTGAAAGCCCTGTAGCTTCAGTTGCTATCATAAATTCCTGCTCTCTAAATAAAAGAACTTGCCCACGGACAAGTCTTGCCATTCCGGGCCATCCTAAAAATCCTAAAATAAGCATAAGATATGTCATTCTAAGTGCAGGGTTTACACGAAGTGCATCCATAACAGATCCCAAAATAATTATAATGGGAAGAGAAGGAATACAATAAAATACGTCTACAATTCTCATGATAAGATTATCAACCTGCTTACCAAAATAACCGGAAACGCCTCCCATTGTAACACCTATAGTCGCTGCAATAATTTCTACAATAAATCCTATTACTAAAGATACTCTACCTCCATACATAAGACGAGTAAGCATATCCATACCATTTACATCAGTTCCAAACCAATGATATTTTGAAGGTCTTTGGTACGAGTTAAATTTTCTTGTCGATCTATCTTTTTTTATGTTCCAAATTTGCTTTGCCGGATCATATTTAATTGCATACTTAAATTTTTTGCCTTTATTGTCCTTTGCTTTAAATGAATCATCTTCATTTTTTATTGCTACATTTAATTTTTCCTTAAAATCCTTTGTAAGTACAGTTCCATTAAAGCTCGGCTTTAAAATAAGTCTGGTAATAGAGCCTACAATTTTTTTATCAACCAATATATTTTCTTTATCAAAGCTATATTCTTTTTCGTCTACCTTGCATCCTGCCGCACCACCGGTTTTTGCTTTCAAGATATTGTAAACTGTATTGAAATCAAAAGAGCTTTTCCCTTGATTATCAACTACCATATCTTTAAATGCTATTCCTACGATTTTTCCTCCAAATGAAACTGAAAAAAAGTCCTTTCCTTCTTCAGTTAGAGTATAATTCTTACCACCGGATGTAAATTGCGTTTTCTTATCAACCATTGATACAATCATATCTGCTTCATTTGATGAATTAAAATTATTTGTATCGTTAGATAAAAAATGAAAATCCTTACTTTGTTTTGCAGATGCATAATCTTTCGACACATTTTCTTGACGATAAAAAATTTCTCCTTGACCATAAGGTGATAAAAATCCGCCTATAAAAGAAAATATAAACATACATGAAAGAACTGCTAATCCAAGTACAGCTACTTTATTTCTGAAAAATCTTCTACGCACAAGTGCTCCGGGTGACAACGATTTTACTCTTCTATCATCCCCTATAGAAAATTTTTTGTTTCTTTCTTTAGATTCTTTTAATTCCCTTTTCTCTTCTGCCATAAGATCTTCTTGTTCATTCAGATTATTTTTTGTGTTATTCTTAAAAAAGCTCATAATCCCTCCTATGACATTCTCACTCTAGGATCAACTACCGCATATAAAACATCCGATATAAGATTTCCTGTTAAAGTAAGTATTGATATAAATACAAGATAAAACATAGAGAAAGGAATATCTCCATTAACCATAGCATTATATGAAGTAAAACCTATTCCATTTATTCCAAATAGAGTTTCAGTTATAAGAGCTCCGGAAAAAAGTCCCGGAAGAGATCCTCCTATTATTGTAACTATTGGAATTAATGTATTTCTGAAAGCATGATGATAAATAACTTTCTTTTCAGATAAGCCTTTTGCTCTTGCAGTTCTTATATAATCCTGATTTAAAACTTCAAGCATATTAGTACGGGTATATCTCATAAGAGAACCTATACTTATAACTACAAGAACAGTTATAGGAAGCACAAGATGGTATGCCTTATCTACCAATTGTCCTAACATATTCATCTGATTAAAATTTCTACCGGTTAGTCCATATAAATCGAACCAACCCAATCTGACACAGAAAACGAGTTTAAGAAGTGAAGCAAAAAAGAATGTCGGAAGTGACATACCTGCAATTGCGATAATTGAAATTATATAATCGGCTTTTTGATATTGCTTCGTTGCTGCAATAATTCCAAGCGGAATAGCTATTGCAATCTCGAAAACCATAGATACAAAACCCATATATACTGATACACCTACTGTATCTTTAAATTTTGTAAGTACAGGAACCGTATAATACCAAGAATCCCCAAAATTACCTGTTATAGCATTCTTAAGCCAACTAAAAAAGCCTCCAATTATTCCTTTATTCATGCCATAAGCTGCAGATAATTGTTTCATCCATTCTTCATACGATTTTGAATTTGGTTGTTGTGATTTTTGTCTTGCAAGATTTTCAACATAAGATGTAGGCAAACTCCTCATTAAAAGATAAATCAGAAATGCGACAATAAATAAAATCACAAATGATATAAGTATTCTTTTTAAAATATATTTTTGCATTAAATTATTCCCCTTGGCTATACTATATCTTAGTACTCTACTTTTTTGAAATTATACCACACAAAGCTTGTAAATAAAATAACTATCTATATATAATAACGGATGCGGGGCAATTCTATACTCCGCATCCCTTATTTATTCTATATAAATTTTAGAAAATCTATATATTATTTAAGTTCAATATTTTCAATTTCTGTAGCCCAACCATAGAATGGTGTCATATCCTTAGTCACTGTATTTACATTAACACGTGCTGAAGAAATAGTAATGCAATCTTTTCTTTGATATATAGGAATCTCAACTGCCCAGTCTACAACAATGTCAAGTGCTTCCTTATATTTTGCTTTTCTATATTGCTGGTCTATATTCTTTCTTGCATCCATAATAATGTCATCAAGCTTAGGATCCTTTATATTATATTGATAGCTAGATCCTCCTTTATTCTTTCCGCCATTCTTTATATCAGAGTAATAAACCTGATACATATCCGGATCCGGAGTTGCCTGCCATGCAGCACACCACATAGGAATCTGCTGAGCTGTAAGTCCGGTCCAAAGCTGGCTTGTATCGGAAAGATCGTGAACATCAAACTTTACACCAATTGTCTTAAATGCCTTACTTGCAAGAGTAAGAATCATAAATGAAGGGTGATCTCCCTTTCCTCCTGCCGGAATAGTAGCTGTAATTTCAAGCGGCTTACCATCAGGTCCTTGAACAACTTTTCCATTTTCAACTTTGCAGCCTGCTTTTTCAAAGAATCCGAGTGCAGCATTAAGTGCAGCTTTATACTTATCTTTATCACTCATTCCTTCTTTATAAATTTCTTTTCCATCTTTATCTACTGAAAATGCAGCTTTATAGTCCGAGTCAGTTTTTTGCGGTGCAGCCCATGAAGTTGTAGATATCGGGTAATTTATAATAGATGCTGCTTCACCATAAAATGAATCAATAGCTACATCTCTATATGCAGAAATAACAGTTGCAAAACCTTTACGAAGATCTTTTGACTTTTCAGATGCCGGATCATTTCCTACTTTTACAAGGTCAGCATTCATTCCTATATATCCATATCCTAAAGTAGGATATAAAGTTGTCTGAATCTTATCTCCTGAAAGCTTATGATTACTATTCTGCTGTTTTATAGATTTCATTACATCAGATGTAATTGAAGGACTTGCTACATCGATAGTTCCTGTATTTATACCATTTAACAAATCAGCTTCCTGTGATTCAAGTAAATTCAAATACTTAGTCTTAGGCTGACCCTTGAAATAATATTTATTTGCTTCCATAGATACTGTTCCATTTTTGTATCCCTTGAATACATAAGGACCAGCTCCCATAGGTTTTGTTGTCTTTTGTTTAACCTTTGATAAATCTCCTTTATCAAAACCGAACTTATGCTTTTTATAATCGTACTTATTAACATCTCCATAATAATGAAGTGGAGTAATGTCAATTCCTAACTGATAGACAGCAGGTGCACTAACTTGATCCATGTGAACTCGTACTTCTGTGTCGCTCACTTTAGTTATACCTTTAATGCTATCAGCAGTGCTTCCTGTTGCAACACCCTTTTGATATTTAGCATCAAGTAAATCAGTAAGTCCTTTATCTGTCTTTTCCTTGTCAGTTGCTGCTAAGATATCACCTTCATATTTTTTATTTGTGATAATCGCATTCCAGAAATCTGATAGCTTAGCATCCTTAGAAAGTCCATCATATCCCCATTGTTTAGCAGCTTCTGAAACTTTTGCACCTTTCTTTACAATCTTATTTGCAACTTCGTAATCAACGATAGATTTTGCAAACTTTTCTCCAGCTTTAGGTAAATCCTTTTCCCAGAAATCCTTTTGCAAATCTTCCTTCCACTTTGAAAAATCTTTGTTATCCTTACCTGCTTTTAAAAGTAATTTAACTAAAGGCTCCATACCTTCTCTATATTCTTTCATTCCTGTAATTGGGAGTGTAAAGAAAGTTGATGAACCATCATATGTAGGATCTGAAAGCACATACATCGAAAAGATTATATCATCGGCTGTAACTTTTTTACCATCAGAAAACTTAAGATCCTTTCTCATTTTCAAAGTATAATCAATTGTTCCGTCATCATTAACTTTTTCTTTTAAATCACAAGGCCCTTTATACGTATATGATTTCCCATTAAACTTCTTCTTTTCGCCTTTAATTCCATTTTTAATTACAGTTCCTTCTCTATCTACAAGAAGTGCATTTATCTGTGTAAAGTCTGACACATCCTTGTCATACACAGTTTCACTAAAAAAAGGTGAGAATTTCTGACTGAAATTTGAAGTACCTATAACTAAGGTATCTCTTTTCTTACCTGAGCCTTGGCCACATCCTGTAAGCATTGCGGCTACGGCAATCAATGAAACGGCTTTTTTCCAAAATTTCTTTTTTACCATAAGCATTTTCCTCCCAATTTGTTGTAACTAAGTAAATATCCTTAAAGAAGTTATTAACTTAAACTTAATACTTCGTTATCGTCTAACTTCTTTAATTATTTAAAGAGTATTGTATATTCTATAATTTTAAAATGCAAGTACCAATTGAAAAAAATTTAATTGACAATTCTTTTTAATTCATTCATATACAATATTCAATTAAATCTAAATTATAATTTTTTTTCATTTTTAATTTCTTCTACAAGATTTGTTACTTCATCAAGCACCTTATCAAATTTATCAAGTGCATCTAAAATTGGCTTTTCAGTAGTAAAATCTACTCCGGCGTGCTTTAATTCTTCAAGCGGATCCTCTAAAGATCCCATTGATAGAAATTCAAGATACCTTTTTATATTTCCTTTAGAAAGTCCTTTTTTTTCATTAATTATTCCTTCAGATAACGCTACTGCCGCTGAGTAACTCGTTGCATAATTGTATACGTAAAAAAACATATAAAAATGTGGAATCCTCGCCCATTCATACTTTATTTCCTCATCAATTACAATTTCATCTCCAAAATAATATTTATTAAGTCCTTCATATAAATCTGATAAATACTGAGGCGTAAGTGCTCCTCCTCTTTCAACTTCTTCATGTATAAGCTTTTCAAATTCTGCAAACATTGTCTGCCTATAGAGTGTACCTTTAAAATTCTCAAGATATTGATTTAAAAGTACAAGCCTCTCTTTTTTATCAGTTGTTTTACTTAAAAGATTCTCTATTAAAAGATTTTCATTTACAGTGGAAGCAACCTCAGCTACAAATAAAGTATAATCTGAATATTGTATAGGTAAATTCTTTTTTGAAAGATATGTATGCATAGAATGACCCATTTCATGCAAAAGAGTGGATACAGAATCCAAAGTTCCTGTATAATTCATCAGAATATAAGGATCTGTTGAACAAGTTCCTGCAGAAAAAGCTCCTCCGGTTTTTCCTTTATTTGGAAATACATCAACCCATTTCTTTTTGATGCCATTCTTTACTTGCTTATAATAGTCTTCTCCAAAAATTTTTACTGTATCATATAAAAGATTTTCCGCTTCTTCAAAAGTATAATTTCTTTTATGTTCTACCAAAGGTGCATATATGTCATAGAAATGAAGCTCTTTTACTCCTAAAATCTCTTTTCTAAGTTTTACATACCTATGCATAGATGAAATATGCTTTCTTACAGCTTTTATCAAATTGTCATATACAATTATCGGCACTCTCTCCTGTAATGTTGATTGCTCTCTTGAAGAGTTATACCCTCTAAGAGAAGCTTCAACAACTTTAGCTTTAACATTTGCAGACATCGTAGATGAAAATGTATTTATATGATTTTTAAATTCTTTGTAATAATTTTTAAAAGCATTTTTTCTTAATACTCTATCTGTACTAGCTTCAAGTGTTGTAAAATTAGATCCGCTTAATGGTACTTTTTTGCCATCCTTATCAAGTACATCTTCAAATACCATATCAGAGTCTTCAAGGCTACTTGAAATAATCTGAGGTGAAAATAATACTTCACCGAAAGAAGCTATAACTCTCTCCTCTTTTTCAGAAAGAGTATATTTCCTTTTGTCAAAAATCCTTGATAGTAAAGTCTTATATTCTTGCATATCACTATCATTTAAAATTTCTTTTTGAAATAATTCATCCTTTGAAAGCATTTCCGGCTCAAAAAAAGAAACCAGAGTATTGTATTCTACAGCAAAATTTTCAGCTCTTATATTCATATTTTTTGCTTTTTCATCTCTTGTATCTTCGCTATATTTTAGTGAAGCGTATGATAATATCTTCATAAGAGTCTTTTTAAATTTCATAAATTCATCCAGATATTCTTTTACTTTTTTTGGATTATTAAGATTTCCCTTAAATGCAAGAAATTTTTGCATCTCTTTTTTTGCATCCTTTAAATCTTTTTCCCAATCTTCAGATGTTTTATATATAAGACTTAAATCCCACATATACTTAGGATCCATGTCTTTTCTTTCTTTTAAACCTTTAGCCACTAAAAAACCTCCTTAAAATTAATTTTTTTTATGTTTATCAAGCCAATGCTTCGCATAAGAGCAAGTTGCTGTAACCTTACAACCTCTTTTTTCTATAGAATCTACAGCTTCCTGTACAAGCTTTCCTGCAAGTCCCATTCCTCTGTAATCATCATCCACATAAGTATGATCGATATTACATACACCTTTTTCAGTTTCCGGGAAAGTGATTTCACATATAACTTTTCCTTCGTCAGTTTTTGCATAAATTCTGTCTTCAAGTCTTATAAATTTAAAATCCATAACAGCCTCCTTTGTATAAATACTTAACAATATAATAATAAAAAAAGAGGCAGCATTAAAGTCATAATTTTCCTTTTTACTGCTGCCTCATTTTTTTTATTTTTTATTCTTTCCTTTTATACCATCTTACCATATTTTTCATATTTTTTTCTATCTCTTATAGCTGCTTTTGCTGCTGCAAGACGAGCAACAGGTATTCTGAAAGGTGAGCAAGATACATAATCAAGTCCTATAGAATTACAGAAGTAAACTGATGCCGGATCTCCTCCATGCTCTCCGCAAATACCTACATGAAGGTTTTTATTTTCCGGACGTCCTAATTGTACAGCCATATTCATAAGTTTTCCTACACCCTTTTTATCCAACTTTATAAAAGGATCCGCTTCCAAAATATTATCCTCATAATATGAATCAAGGAATTTTTCCGAATCATCTCTTGAAAATCCGAATGTCATCTGTGTAAGATCATTTGTACCAAAGCAGAAGAAATCAGCTTCTTTTGCAATTTCATCAGCTGTAAGAGCAGCACGTGGAATTTCAATCATAGTTCCGACTTCGTACTCAATTTCCATTCCTGCTTTCTTCATTTCTTCTTCTGCTGTAGTAGTTACAATATTCTTAACAAACTTAAATTCTTTTACTTCACAGATTAAAGGAATCATGATTTCCGGCTTAATCTTCCAATCCTTATGTTTCTTTTGAACCTTTAATGCGGCTCTTATAATAGCTTTAGTCTGCATAACTGCAATTTCAGGAAATGTAACTGAAAGTCTACAGCCTCTGTGACCCATCATAGGATTAAATTCTTTTAATGCATTAATTCTTGCTTTGATTTCATGATATTCTTTTCCCTTTGTAAGAGCTAATTTTTGAATTTCATTTTCTTCCTTAGGGACAAATTCATGAAGAGGCGGATCAAGGAAACGAATAGTAACCGGCTTTCCTTCCATTGCCTCAAATAACTCTTCAAAGTCTTTCTGCTGGTAAGGAAGAATCTTTGCAAGTGCTTCTTCTCTTTCTTCAGTTGTATCGGAGCAAATCATCTCTCTAAATGATGCTATTCTTTCTTTATCAAAGAACATATGCTCTGTTCTGCATAGTCCGATTCCTTCAGCTCCAAGCTCTTTTGCTTTCTTTGCATCACGAGGAGTATCGGCATTTGTACGAACCTTCATAGTTCTGAATTCATCAGCCCATCCCATTATTCTTCCGAATTCTCCTTCAATAGTTGCATCAACAGTCTTAATTACTCCGTCATATATATTTCCTGTAGTTCCATCAAGAGAAATAAAGTCACCTTCATGATACTCTTTCCCTTTTAACTTAAATGTCTTATTTTCTTCATCCATGATGATGTCGCCGCATCCTGAAACGCAGCACTCACCCATTCCTCTGGCAACTACCGCTGCATGGCTTGTCATACCTCCACGAACTGTAAGCACGCCTTCTGCTTCTTTCATTCCTTCAATATCTTCAGGAGATGTTTCAAGACGAACAAGGATAACTTTTTCTCCTGCTTTTTTCCATGAAACAGCATCTGATGCATTAAATACAATCTTACCGCATGCAGCACCCGGAGATGCTCCAAGCCCTTTTCCTATAGGTGTTGCAGCTTTTAATATTTTGGCATCAAACTGTGGATGAAGAAGAGTATCAAGGTTACGAGGATCGATCATAAGAATTGCTTCTTCTTTTGAAATCATTCCTTCATCAACAAGATCACATGCAATCTTTAGTGCAGCTTTAGCTGTTCTCTTACCATTACGGCATTGAAGCATATAAAGCTTTTTATTTTCAACAGTAAATTCCATATCCTGCATATCACGATAATGTTTTTCAAGTGTATCGCAAACCTTAACAAATTCCTTGTATGCTTCCGGAAATTCTTTTTCCATCTTCGTAATAGGCATAGGAGTTCTAACTCCTGCTACTACATCTTCTCCTTGTGCATTGATAAGGAATTCTCCCATAAGCTTCTTCTCACCTGTAGCAGGATCTCTGGTAAAGGCAACACCTGTACCGGAATCATTATTTAAGTTACCAAATACCATAGGCATTACATTTACTGCTGTTCCCCATGAATAAGGAATATCATTGTCTCTTCTATATACATTTGCACGAGGATTATCCCAAGAACGAAATACAGCCTGAATTGCAAGAGTAAGCTGTTCTTTTGGATCAGCCGGAAAATCTTTTCCTATCTGCTTTTTATATTCCTCTTTAAATTCTTTAGAAAGCTGTTTTAAATCATCAGCATTAAGATCAATATCAAATTTAACTTTCTTTTTTGCTTTTAACTCATCTATTTTATTTTCAAAATATTTTCTATCGACTTCCATTACGACGTCTGCAAACATCTGAATAAATCTTCTATATGAATCATAAACGAAACGTTTAAATTTAGGATCCGGATTATTCTTAATCATAGTATCTACAACTTGATCGTTAAGTCCTAAATTCAAGATTGTATCCATCATACCGGGCATAGATGCTCTTGCACCGGAACGAACAGAAACTAAAAGTGGATTTTCTTTATCCCCAAACTTTTTCCCATTTTCTTTTTCCATCCATGAAACACTCTTAACAATCTGTTTCATGATGTCATCATTTATAGTTTTGTTGTCATTGTAATATTGAATGCAGGCATCAGTTGTAATCGTAAATCCTAAAGGAACCGGAAGACCGATTCTTGTCATTTCAGCTAAATTTGCCCCTTTTCCTCCGAGAAGATTATTCATGCTCTTATCCCCTTCGGTAAAAAGATAAACCCATTTCTTACTCATTTTTTGCTTCCTCCTGTTTTACTGAATTATAAAAATTTATTTATATATATTATTTTATCATTTTTTATTTCTCATTCAATCAATTTTTTTATATAATTACTGTCATATTTTGTAAAATATCTGTCAACTTTTGTGCAAAATTTTTAATATTTTTTTTTATAATTTTCAAAATTTTTCTTGACAATTGTTTTTTATAGGTATAACATAATGGACAATTTCAAAGTTGTATGAAAATACGATAGAGGAGCGGATCTTATCAGTAGTCTTTTGGAGTAAGACATATACGATGAAGATTGATGAAAGGAAGGTTCGCCGAAGCGTATCATTTGTCAATTGATATGCTGGGCATACAGAAAATATCTGTATGACTGTCACATGATGTGGAGAGCTATCTAAAGTTATTGCTTTTGTATTTTTAATCATAAAGCATTTACTTAGCAGTTTGGTTTTCCCAAACTGTTTTTTTTTACTTTTCTTAGCTCCGGTTAAAGAACGGAGGTTTCTTATGAACTTAAAAACTAATTTAAAGAAAGCTGCTGTAGTTACAGGGCTTTGCATGTCGATGCTTTTAACAGCATGTAACTCGTCAGGAAATGGTGCATCCGGCAGCACCGGAGGAAAAAGCGGTCAAAGTAATAGCAGTACCTTAAAAGTCGGAATGGAATGCGACTATGCTCCTTTCAACTGGACTACAACTAAAGCAGATAATGGCGTTAAATTATCTTCAGGCGGATATGCCGGAGGCTATGATGTAGAAATTGCAAAAAGAATTGCAAAAGACATGGGTAAAAAGCTTGAAATCGTAAAGACGGAATGGAATGGTCTTACTCCTTCTCTTACTTCCGGAAAAATCGATTTAATTATTGCAGGTATGAGTCCTACTGCAGAAAGAAAGAAAACAATTAATTTCTCGGATACTTATTACAATTCCGACTTAGTTATCGTAGTTAAGAAAGATTCAAAATTTGCATCCGCTAAGAATATAAGTGATTTTTCGGGAGCAAAAATCACAGGCCAGCTTAATACGTTCCATTATAAAGTAATAGACCAAATTAAAGGTGTAAATAAAGTGACTGCTATGGAAACTTTCCCTGCTATGATTGTTGCACTTCAAAGCGGTAAAATCGACGGCTACATTTCAGAAAGACCGGGTGCTTTGTCAGCAGTAAATTCAAATAAGGATTTAACCTTTGTTTCATTTGGCAAAGGAAATGGATTTAAGGCTAAAAAAGAAGATACTGCTATCGCTGTAGGTGTATCAAAGAAAAATAAAGACCTTTTAAACAAGGTAAATGCTTCTCTTAAAAAGATTTCTGAAGAAGAAAGACAAAATATTATGAAAGAAGCTGTTAAGAATCAGCCGTTAGGAGAATAATATGCCTACAAACTTTTTTGAATGGATTCCATTTCTATTAAAAGAATACGGTTCTCTTTTTATAAAAGGAACTATGAATACAATAATAATTGCTGTTGTCGGTACATTTTTTGGATTTATAATAGGGCTTTCAGCTTCAATAGTTAAAACGATAAAACTTAATAAGAAAGCTTCTATTTTTAAAAAAGCATTACTTAAATTTTTTAATATTTTAATATCAGTTTATGTTGAAGTCATAAGAGGAACTCCAATGATGGTTCAAGCTATGATGTTCTACTACGGAGCACTTCAATATTTTAATATTGATATGGCTGCTATGCCGTGTGCACTTATCATAGTTTCCGTAAATACCGGAGCATATATGACAGAAATCATACGAGGCGGAATAATTTCCATAGATAAAGGTCAAATTGAAGGTGCTTTATCAATCGGTATGACTCATTTTCAAACCATGACAAAAGTCGTACTTCCTCAAGCTGTGAGAAATATAATTCCTTCAGTAGGTAACGAATTTATTGTAAATATAAAGGATTCTTCTGTATTAAATGTAATTTCCGTTTCGGAGCTTTTCTTCGTATCAAAATCCGCTTCCGGAACTTACTTAAGATTCTTTGAAGTCTTCTTTATAACAGCTGTGATCTATCTTATACTTACAATTTCAATTTCGCAGCTTATGAAATTTATTGAAAATATAATGGATCCTACTCATCATAAAAGATTTGACGAATCACAATCCACTTCAAATATGATTAATATGGAGGAATGATATGATTTTTGAAATTAAAAATTTAAAAAAATTTTTTGGTAAGCATGAAGTTTTAAAGGATATCAATTTTTCCGTAGAAAAGGGTGAAGTTATTTCAATCATAGGTTCATCAGGTTCCGGCAAATCGACACTTCTAAGATGTATAAATTTACTTGAAGAGCCGACCGGAGGAGAAATCCTCTATGAAGGACAAAATATTTTGGATTTAAAAAATATAAATGAATATAGAACCAAGGTCGGAATGGTGTTTCAGTCGTTTAACTTATTTAATAACATGAGTGTACTTGAGAACTGTGTAGTAGGTCAGATAAGTGTTCTTAAAAAGAATAAAAGTGAAGCTGTTAAAACTGCTGAAAAATATTTAAAGAAAGTAGGAATGTACGATTTTAAAGATCAAAAGCCTTATTCTCTTTCAGGAGGGCAAAAGCAAAGAGTTGCAATTGCAAGAAGCCTTTCTATGAATCCTACTGCACTACTATTCGATGAGCCTACATCAGCTTTGGATCCTGAAATGGTTAATGATGTTTTAAATGTTATGAAAAATCTTGCAAAAGAAGGCCTTACGATGATTGTCGTAACTCACGAGATGGGATTTGCAAGAGATGTATCCGATAGAGTGTTATTCATGGAAAAGGGATATATTATAGAAGATTCTTTGTCAAAAGATTTCTTCAATAATCCAAAGAGCGATAGAGCAAGAGAATTCCTTTCAAAGGTTTTGTAAATTACAATGATTCCATAATTTTATATAATAATTTATACTCCTATAAAAAAGAGCTTTGTTTTCATAAGCAAAGCCCTTTTTTTATTGCTAAATTTTAATTGATTTTTCGTACGTTTACCTCTTAATCACTTTTTAAATGCAAATGAGACCCACTCTCCCATATCTTTTCTTTCAAGCATTATAAATCCTGTTCTCTCCATGCTCTTTAAAAGCCCATCTGCTCTAAAATTTATAATTCCGGAGACTATAAGTACTCCACCTTCTTTTAGTCCTTCATATAAGAAATCTCTCATAGGCTCTATAATATCTGCAAGAAGATTTGCACAGATAATATCACTCTTTTTGTACTTAAACCATAAGAAAAGATCCTGATCTGCAATAATATTTCCTATCTTAAAATCATCTTCTATAAATTCTATACCATTATCTTTAAAATTATGTTTTAAAGATAAAAGTGCATCTTTTGCTATATCCGTTCCGCATACCTTTTTTGCTCCGAGTTTATAAGAAACCATGGATAAAATCCCACTTCCAAAGCCCATATCAAATACATTATCTTCTTTTTTTAGATATTTTTCTAAAAGAAGAATTGAAAGTGCTGTGCTTTCATGCTTTCCTGTTCCAAAAGCAGTGCCGGGATCAATATATAAGATTTTTTCTTTAGGTTCAATACTCTTATCGTCATAAATACGTTCAATACTATTATCGTTATAAATACGTTCAATACTCTTATCGTTATAAAGAGGTTCATCTTTCTCCCAAGACGGCTTTATTAGAAAAGATCCTATCGTAAATTTATGGAAAAATTCTTTCCATTTATTGATCCAATCCTCTTCATTCGTAGATGTTTCTTCTATTTTAAAATCACCGGACTTAACTTCATCATAGGACATTGCTTCATCATAAACATCTTTTACAATTTTATCACGTTCTTCTTTTTTTATATCTGAGGGGAGGTAAAATTTTATTGTAGATTTTCCGTCGTCTTTCAAAGGATTATCAGGTAAAAGCTCCTTATAGACCTTTCCTTGTGATAAATCATCCTCCGGCACATTATCCTCAATTTCTATATTAAATATTTCATTATTAGAAAGGACGAAGGACATAATGTCCTCCGCCTCTACTGTTGTTTTTATTTTATATTCATACCACTTCATAAAGTTTACCAATTTGCTACGTTTACACCACTTAAAAAAATTTATTATTTATTAAAACTCAAACTTATCCTCAAAATAATCCTTTAACTCTTCAATCTTAACTCTTACTTGTTTCATAGAATCTCTATCACGAATTGTAACAGCTTCATCTGTTTCAGAATCAAAATCATAGGTTATGCAGAATGGAGTTCCAATTTCATCCTGTCTTCTATATCTCTTACCAATATTTCCTCTTTCGTCGAATTCACAGTAATATTTCTTTGAAAGTGTATCATAAATTTTTTCAGCATTTTTTGATAATTTCTTAGAAAGCGGAAGAATCGCAATCTTTACAGGTGCAATTGCAGGATGGAAATGCATAACATTTCTTATGTCCGGTTTTTCTTCGGTTCCAATATTTTCTTCATCATATGCTTCACATAAGAATGCAAGTACAACTCTGTCAGCTCCGAGTGACGGTTCAATTACATAAGGAATAAATTTTTTATTGTTTACATCGTCAAAGTAAGTTAAATCCTGCCCTGATACTTCCTGATGACGAGATAAGTCATAGTCGGTTCTGTCTGCAATTCCCCAAAGCTCTCCCCAGCCAAATGGGAAAGTATATTCAATATCTGTCGTCCCCTTTGAATAAAAAGATAATTCTTCTTTGTCATGATCACGAAGTCTTATATGTTCTTCATTAATTCCTAAGGATAAAAGCCAATTTTTGCAAAATGTTCTCCAATAGTTAAACCATTCCATATCCGTATCCGGTTCACAGAAAAATTCAAGTTCCATCTGTTCAAACTCTCTTGTTCTGAAAGTAAAGTTACCCGGAGTAATTTCATTTCTAAAGGATTTTCCAATCTGACCAATTCCAAAAGGAAGCTTCTTTCTTGATGTTCTTTGAACATTCTTAAAGTTTACAAAAATTCCCTGAGCAGTCTCCGGTCTTAAATAAACTATATTCTTTGCATCCTCTGTAACTCCCTGGAAGGTCTTAAACATAAGGTTAAATTGTCTTATATCTGTAAAATTATGTTTTCCGCAAGAAGGGCAAAGAATATTATGGTCATCTATGAATTTAATCATTTCTTCATTGCTCCAGCCGTCAACACTTGATTTTAAAGTAATATGATTTTCATTTGAAAAATCTTCGATAAGCTTATCAGCTCTGAATCTTTCGTGACACTCCTTACAATCCATTAAAGGGTCTGAAAATCCGCCCAAATGTCCGGAAGCAACCCAAACATCTTTATTCATAAGAATTGCACAATCTACACCTACATTGTATTTATTTTCCTGAATGAATTTTTTCCACCAAGCTTTTTTTACATTATTTTTAAGTTCAACACCAAGATGACCATAATCCCATGTATTTGCAAGTCCTCCGTAAATATCGGAACCCGGATAAACGAATCCCCTTGATTTTGCAAGAGCTACGATTTTTTCCATTGATTTTTCCATAAATACTCCTTACTTAAAATATAAATATTTTCAATTCAAGAATTTCTCCGACCGAAACCTGTGACAGAGATTTTTATCTATGTATCTGTCCATAAAATAATCAAATTTATTTAAAAGATTTTCTTTTAGCTTAAACGAAAAAAGTTTTTTTAGAGGCGATGTGATCACATATTTAAGCACATAAATAAGGTCTTTATCTATCTCATATCCTTCTTTTATTTTTTTTTCGCAATCAACACATATTATGCCATTTTTCTCTTCAGAATAAAACCCGAGATTTTCATTTTTACCGCAATTTAAGCAAGAAAAAACATTCGGATATTCTCCATTTATCGTAAAAGTCCTAAGCTCATAGATCCTTTTTATAAGAACTCGATTACAGTCTTCTTTTGAAAGCATCGAAAGTGATAAATATAGAAGATTAAGTCTTTCTTTTTCATCTGTATTTTCCGTTGAAAAGAAATCCGAAACTTCAAGAAAATATGAAGCAAGGCAAAGCTTATCATAGTCCTTCGTTAAAAAATCGAAATATTTTATTACATCAGCAGACGTTATTGTATAACTATTTTTTCCCTTAAATGCGTTAAATGTTCCGAAAACTAAAGGATTAGTTGCAAGCGTTATTGCACTTTTTCCTTTTCTTGCTCCTTTAGCAAAAGCCGAAATCTTTCCCTTTTCTACAGTCAAAATAACTACTCTTTTGTCATTTTCTCCTATAGGTGAAGAAGAAAGAACAACACCTTGAAATGATAAATTTTCCGACATTCCATCTCCTATAGTTTATTCTATATCGTCCATATATCCCAAATCTTTAAGGAATGATATATTTTCTTTCCAATCCTTTTTTACTTTAACTCGTATTTTTAAATTGACTTTCATATCAAGCATTTTTTCGATTTCATATCGTGCGTTGATTCCTATTTTTTTAAGCATCTGACCGCCCTTCCCTATGATAATTCCCTTGTGGGAATCTCTTTCACAGAAAATTGTCGCATCGATGTCATAAATCGGCTTATCTTTTCTTTCTCTCATATATTCTACTGTTACAGCAATGCCATGAGGAATTTCATCCCTAAGTGCATGAAGCGATTTTTCTCTTATGATTTCACTTACAAGTCCTCTTTCAGTCTGATCTGTATATTCTTCTTTATCATAGTAAAAGGGTCCGTACGGAAGCATCTTAAAAATGTTATCCAAAAGTTCTTTTATTCCATTTCCCGTTCTTGCAGAGAAAGGACAAATCGTTGCAAAATCGCACTGCTCACCGAAAAATTTAAGAATTTTAAGCATCTGCGTTTTCTTTACCATATCGATTTTATTGATTCCTAGAATTACAGGCTTATTCACTTTTTCGAGAGTTTTTTTAATATTATAATCGCTTTTTGACATCGGAACTTTAGGAGGCACAAGCCAAATAATAACATCAACATTCTCTATTGCCTTAGCTACTATATTTTCCATATACTCTCCGAGTTTTGTACTTGATTTATGAATTCCCGGCGTATCAATGAAAACTATCTGCCCTCTATCATCCTCCGTATAAACGGCTCTTATTTTCTTTCGGGTAGTCTGCGGCTTATTAGATGTGATTGCAAGCTTTTGACCCATAATTCTATTTAGCAATGTGGATTTTCCAACATTCGGCTTTCCTACCATAGTAACAAATCCTGATTTCAGTTTCATATCCACGGTAGTTATATTTCCAATATATATATCTCCTACATTGATATCATCATAATTGTAGTGTTCATAATCAAAATCTAAATCAAAAGCTTTTTTTCCACCGTCTTTACACATATATTTTCTTATACCCCTTTATATTAAACACTATTTTTATAAATAATTATAAATACTAATTTTATAAATAATTATATTGAATACTAATTATAAATAATTATATTAAATACTAGTTACAAATAATTATATTAAATACTAATTATAAATAATTATATTAAAACTTTATTATATAAGTGTACGGACGCTATCAAATACGTTCTTATATTTTTCAATCTTATCTTCGCTTCCTATAACGCAGATATAACTATTATCAATAATAGCTTTAAGAAGCGGTGCCATATCCCGTATATCCTGCTGTGTTGCATTTAAGACTTCATCTCTTTCTTTCTGAAGCTCTTCTTCCGAAATATTGCAAAGATAAGCGTTTAAATCTCTTTCTCCTCTCTTTGCAGGAGTAAGAGGCGTGTCCATACTTCCTATAGTTCCTATGATATATTTTTTCATAACGCAATCGTCTACATCAAAATTATTAAGATAATTGTAAGTATCTATATAAACATACAATGTGTCTTTAAGCTTCGGGTCACGATAAGATACAAAGTAGGTGCTTCCAAGTCTATAAAATCCGCTCATGCATCCATATGCTCCGCCTTTAACACGAAGATTAAGCCAGAAATAATCATACCCTAAAATGGATTCAAGAATATTCATAACTCCCGAATATTTATATCCCAATGCCTTAAAATTTCCTGCCATACATACATATTGAACCTGGGAAGATGTTTTAAATCCTTCATTTATAATTTCCTTATATGGTTCGTCAAAATATATTTGCCCGAAAAGTTCTTTATTATCGCCCTTAGGATTTCTTTCAAATAAATATTTTGAAATCTTCTTAGCATATGTAAGAGCTTTTTCTCGTCCTGTCGTCGAAATAATTACATTATTATTTTTAAATAACTTCTTTCTTATTTCTAAAATATCTTTTTTAAACTTTTCATAATTTTTATCGAAATCACTTAAAAATGCTTTTAAATAGTCATAATATGCAATTCCCGAAATTTCGTCTTTTACTTTATTATATTTAGAGAAATAAGAAAATGCTCTTTTTACTGAAAATAGATTCCCCGCAGATACAATACTTTCCTCAAAATAATTTTTGTCTTTAAGTAAAAGCTCCTTAACTCTCTTTTTATCATCGAGCTTTGAATTATATAAAATCTCCTCAATAAGTTTCTGAAGCTTGTCTTCATTATCGTAAAACGTTTTTGCCTTTATAAAAAATGTAAAGATATAATCTTCGTCTCCTCTTTTAAAAAGGTTTACTCCAAATCTAATTCCTCCGGTATATTTATTCTTTTCAACTTCAAGCTTCTGATAAGTATAATTTTTAGTATCAATAAGTCCTAATATCTTAGTATACAAGGATAGTGCCGGCATCTTTGATTCTTCAATATTTTCAGGCAAAATATTGATATCCAAATAGTGGATTTTGCTTGTATCCATATCAGTATGCAAAATCTTGATATCATTTTCTTTATAAATATTATGTGAAAGCGGTAAAATCTCTTTTCTTAAATCTTTTATTTCAAGAGATGGAATCTTTTCCAAATCTAAAGGTGACGGTTTTTCATCCTGAAATGCTTTAAGCTCCTTAGTCTGTTTCACAAGCTTTTCTCTCTCTTCATCCGAAAGAGAATCTCTATATTTATTTAATTTTTCCTGTAATTCATTATCTCTTTCAACTGTAAGTCCCGGCTTAGCCTTTAAATCAACAAATGCACAGCTTTCGCTATTTAAAAGATATTTTTCTACAAGCTTTTCAAAATATCCCGTGTTAACTTCCTTTAAAAGTTCATCTAAAATATCTATAACATGAAGCGAAACAAATGGATTTTCTTTGTCATAAAGCCAAGTATCAAATAATGAAAGTCCAAACACAAGCCCCTTAGGATAGCTTCCGAAATCAGCTTCCAAAAATTGAAACTTATTTATTTCAATTGCAGCAATAAGAGTATCCTTATCAATTCCATTTTTTACTACATCTTTAAGCGTATTTTCCAAAATTTCAAGGAATTTGTCTTTATCCTTTTCATCGGCATTTTTTAAAATAACTGAAAAAATACCTTCTTTTATTCCGCTGTCATAACCTCCGATAACATCTTCAGCCATTCCGCTTTTTACGAAAGCATTCTGAAAAACAGAACCCGATGAAGACAAAAGTGCATAATCCAAAATATCGAAAGCAACCTGAAGCTTCGTGTCAGTGTAATTTCCAACAAGATAGCTCTTTGCCAAATAATTCTTTTTCTCGGGATTTTCATTTGAGTCAATTGAATAAAACTCGCTTACATTTTTTCCTTCTTTAAAATTCTTATGAAGAGAAATATCCTGCTTAAATTCCTTATAATCATACTTTGATAAATATTCTTCATCCAAATATTTAAGCCTTTCAGCTGTATTCATATTTCCATACATATAAATGTAAGAATTTGAAGGATGATAATATTTCCTATGTACGTTAAGAAAATCTTCCCTTGAAAGAGTCGGAATTATATCCGGATCTCCTCCGGATTCATTTTCATAAATCGTTCCTTTAAGAAGAGTATTCATAATCTTACGATTCAAGACCTCTTCAGGTGATGAAAAAGCACCCTTCATTTCGTTATAAACAATCCCATTGATATTAAGGTCGGAATCTACTGTAGGAAGTTCATAGTGCCAACCTTCCTGCTTAAATATCTCTTCGTATTTGTAAATGTTCGGATTAAAAACCGCATCCATATAGACATCCATAAGATTTTTAAAATCCGCCTCATTTGTACTTGCTATAGGATATACAGTTTTATCCGGATATGTCATCGCATTAAGAAATGTATTAAGACTTCCTTTTACAAGTTCTACAAAAGGGTCTTTTAAAGGATATTTTTTAGAGCCGCATAAAACAGTATGTTCAATTATATGCATTACTCCCGTTGAATCTTTCGGAAGTGTTTTAAATCCTATGTAAAAAACTTTGTTGTTATCGCCATTCTCAATAATTGAAATCATAGCTCCACTCTTCTTGTGGCGAAGTAAATATCCCATTGAATCAATATCATCTAATTTTTCTTCTTTTAAAGTTTCATAAGCTTCGTTAAAGTTTTTCATACAAGCCCCCTTTTTCACATATAAAGATATTAGTAGATTTTTGTTAATTTTGCAAACAAATGAATATATTTTTATATAGCAATTGAAGGCGTAATAGCTACTTTCCTAAGTTCTCTTACAGTCATATTTGGAAGAATAAATTTTGCTTTTGAAAAATCAGTTCGATTTACGGAAAAAATACATATTTCATTCGCTCCCCTGAACTTTTTTCTAAGGAAAAAAGGAATTTGAACTCTATCTTTTCTAAAAGGAATATTATTCTCTGAAAGTGCATTCGTGATTTTATATTCCATTGCTCTAGTATAAGATTGACATAAAACTACACTCTTATCTATATTTTTATCAAATGAATATCTTTTCTTAAAAAACATTATTATTTCCTCAAAATTTTAATCAATAATTATTTTTATCTCTTTTCCAAGTCCGTCAGCCATTTTTGCCATAAAATCAAGAGTAGGATTATATTTCCCGCTTTCAAATCTTGAAATATTAGATTTTTTAGTTCCGATTTTTTCTGCAAGCTCATTCTGAGTTATCTTCTGCTCTTTTCTTATATCCTTCATCTCTCTTGCAGTATTTTCCCTAAGAGTTTTTATCTTATCCGGGATAAAATTATCTTCATATCGTGGTTTCAAATGTCACTCCTTTAAGACTTAGGCAAAATTAGTCAATTTAAGTTCTTAAAACTAAAAAAGCTTGTAGGTTAATTTTTAATTAATGTGATCTTTTATTTATTAATGTGATCTTTCATTTATTAATAAAATCTTTCATTTTAAAAAGTTATCATATATGATAACTTTTTTCAATAAAAAAACAAAAAAAAGCAACCGGATATCCGATTGCTTTTTATCTTTTTATTATTAAATTCTCAACTAATTACTATAAGTCTGCTATTTTAGCAATTTATAATTTTCTAAGAACTGAAAGTGCATCCTTTTTAATTAAAACCTTACCATGTTCAAGAATATAGCCTATGCTTAAGCCTCTATTATTATATATTTGATCTCCAAATTCTAATGTCTTACAAATAAATTCGATTAATTCCAGTTTTTTCATAGAAAGTTTAAGATTAAGATAATATTTACCATTTAACTTATAAAGTTTATTTGGAACCTGTTTCATCCCTTCCATACTTTTTGAAAGCTCTATGCATCTATCCAAATTGTCTATCTCTACCCAATATGAAAAGTGCGTCATATTGCTTGTTTCAAGACTCGTTTTTATATGTGCATTTTTTTCTTTATCACTATCATCTTTTTCAGTTTCTTCTTCTTCTTCAAAATCATCCATATCGATATCAAAAGGTAAAAATTCTTTCAATTTAATATCCATATCTCCCTGCTGCTGCTCTTTTATTATAGGTGAAAAGATATCTTCTAATTTTTTTGGTCCCTCTTTACTCATTAAATTTTTGTCATCTTTATCCTTAAACATTTTCTTAACAGATTCAAGTTTCGACTTCATTTCTGAGAAAAGTGACTTTATAATAGCATCTTCATCATCACTTATAATGATACTTAGAGATTCGTTAGAAAGCACCGAAATTTGAACATTTAATAATCTACCGCCGGTATGGAATCCTACAGCATTATTTGCTTCTTCTAAAACGGATTTTAAAAACTTAGTTGCTTTGTCCTGATTATCAACTAAATCTTTTATAACAACTCCCTGAGCAACAAGCTCCTCTGAAGAGATATAACATTGTATTTTATTTTCATTTATTTTTTGGAACTTCATATTGCCCACCTTCTTTCATTCCTTACTTAATAGAAGCTCTCTACTAATCATATCGGATATTCTCTAAAATACTATACAAGAGTCAATAATTATTTTATTTAATATATTATACACTAATACAACTTAATTGTAATACTTTTCGTAATATTTGAGAAAATCTCTCATTAAAAATTTAAAGTCAATTTTATACATCGATTCCAAAGCTTACGAAATTAATCATTTTCTCTTTAACTGCCTATAAAAGTGTATTATAAGGCGTTTACTATATATCTCTTATCTAATATAAAAAGCGATTAAGGAAAAGATTTCTTAATCGCTTTTTATATTTAATTTGCGTGTGATTTATTTCTTGCCCTCAACTATAACTCTTTGTCCAACTGATATTTCTCCAATTTTTGGCTCTTTCCCTTCAAGAGAAATACTTAACGATGTGTTATATCCTATCCATTCAATATCACTTTCATTGACACCTTTAGAAGCTGTTTCATAAAGTCGTTTCATATATTCATCTTCTTTTGAATATACCTTAGTCCTATGGATATTTTTCACTTTATGATTTTCTTTCATATTTTTTAGCATCAATGCCATTTGATATCCATGTGGATCTCTTTCCAATAACTCTTTTAGTTCCGACGGATCTAATTCTTCTCCTTTTGATAATTTCAACTGGGATTCCATAATTTTTGCCCTTTGTCTAAAATATATTTCCCATGCTGCACCTTGTTGTTTAGCGACTCTCATTTCATGTTCTATGTGTCTTTTTTCAAAAGTTTCTAATCTTTGTGCTGCTGCTATTTTATCAGTTTCTATAAGTTTTTTCTTATCATTTTCTGAAAGCATTATTTTCTTACCATTAATACTTATATAACCATTATCTACTACTCTTAAGACAGCAGCTGAATCTTCAAAATGAATATTAAAGGATTTTCCGTCTTTGGTCTTTGAAATATTAAGTTTTTCTTTACCAGATGTAACTGAAATTTCTTCATCTTTAAGAAGTTTCTTTCCTTCTTCTGATATTTCAAGTAAATCTTCTTTTAATATTGTATTATCAGATTTATTTTTAGTTTGAGTTCTTCCCGAAATATTTGTAAAAGTATTCAGTTGTCGTACTTGATTTATATTACTTATACTCATTTTCTCACATTCCTAACATTTCAATTTTGTTTAGTTTTAAAAGCTATCATCCCAATAAATTGTAATTGAAGGTCTACTGTATGTTTTTGTCCCAATATCAGTCATTTTCCCATATATTATTGCTCCCCCAACACAAGTAGCATTAAATTTTAAAGTGTAAGTTCCATTAGCTAAAGAAGCTAAAAATCCATTTGTAGTTAGATTTTTATTTGCCTGCCCATTCCATGGAATCTGTTCAGTTCTATTATTTGAGCTTTTAATTGTTAAATAATTAGTTACTACAGCACCAGTATACGATAAAGAACCAGTATTAATTATCATCTTTGTTATAACAGCTTTTTTTGGTAAATCAGAAACTCTGATTTGTATTTCACTAGAATCCCCAGTAGTTTTAACTGGTAGTATCACGCTCATTTTTTTTGTAGAATTATATGTTCTACTTCCAGCGGCTGCAAATACATCTACAGTTGAAATTGATACCAAAGAAAGAATCAACAATACAGGAAAAACAAAATTTCCTATTTTTTTTAGAATTTTCATATATTTTCCTCCGTGTTTTAATTTCTACAAAACAAACAAAAATTTTACTTAAGTTCTTTTATTTTTTATTTGTGTTAAAAGATGTTCCCTTTGTTTATATATCGTCTTTTTTAAAATAATACTTAATACATTCAAAAAAATCTTTTGTTTGTCTATAATAGTCTACCTTTTACTTTTTTTACAAAACCTTTTGTAGGTACTATTTCCCTACAACAAATAAATATATAAAAAACCCTAAAATAATAAGTTCACTCTGTAAGAGTGAACTTATTATTTATTTTAAGTGCAGGAGATGGGACTTGAACCCACACGCTGTTACCAGCGTCAGATTTTGAGTCTGATGCGTCTGCCATTCCGCCACTCCTGCATATTAAATTTTTGCTTTTATAAAATAAAAAGCTTTATTATTCTATCATTATACATATCTAAAATCAAGAAGCTTAATCATCTTTATGTTCTTCTTTCCATTCTTTTATATATAAATATCTATCTTTTAGATTCTTTTCCTCTCCTTCCTCTGTCGGATAATAATATGTTGTCCCTAAAAGCTCTGTCGGAAGACATTTTAAATTCGTTAATTTATCCTTGTAATCATGTGCATACTTATAGCCTTTATGATAACCTTCTTCTTTCATAAGCTTTGTTGGAGCATTTCTTATCGCCATTGGGACAGAAAGGTTCGGCTTATTATTTACATCCGCTTTAGCTTTTAAATATGCCATTTCACAGGAGTTTGATTTTGGAGCTAAAGACAGATAGATTGTAGCTTCCGTAAGATGGACATTACATTCCGGATATCCTATAAGTTTGCAAGCCTGCATTGCTGAAATCGAAAGAGGAAGGGCCTTAGTATCGGAAAGTCCTACATCTTCCGCTGCAATTCTCACAATACGCCTTGCAATATATATAGGATCTTCTCCCGATTCAAGCATTCTTGCAAGATAATAAACAGCTGCATCCACATCTGAATTTCTCACTGATTTTTGAAATGCTGAAATTAAATTATAGTGCTCTTCTCCATTTTTATCATATAAAAAAGACTTTCTTTCAGTTATAAGAGAAAATGTTTCCTTGCTTATAGTAATGCTTCCGTCTGAAGTTAAATTTCCATTCTCCACAAGCATCTCAAGAGTCGATAAAGCATTCCTCGCATCTCCCTCCGATAGTAAAGCAATATTTTTAAGATATTCATCCGATATTACAACTTTGTTATTTAAAAAGCCTTCAGGAGAATTTAATGCATGTTTTAAAATTTTAACGATATCCTCTATAGAAAGTGATTTTAGGACAAATACCTTGCATCTTGATAAAAGAGCATTATTAAGTTCAAATGATGGATTTTCCGTGGTAGCTCCGATTAAAATAATGCTTCCATTTTCGACATATGGTAAAAATGCATCCTGCTGCGTTTTATTAAATCTGTGAATTTCATCTACAAATACAATTGTACGCTTACCATAATTTCTATTTTCTTTGGCTTCTTCCATAACAGCCTTTATCTCTTTTATTCCGCTTGTTACAGCACTTAAATTGATAAATAAAGCATTAGTCTTTGAAGAAATTATTTTGGCAAGCGTAGTTTTTCCAACTCCCGGAGGTCCCCAAAGTACCATAGATTGTATATTATCAGACTCTATAAGATTTCTTAAAGGCTTTCCTTTTCCTAAAAGATGTGATTGACCTATGTACTCATCCAAATCTTTTGGGCGAAGTCTTTCCGCTATCGGCTTATAGATGTTATTTTGAAACAAGGACATTTGTTCCATTATTAATTCCTTACTTATTCTTCTTTATATCGTTATTTTAATTTTGATTATTATGCTTCATCTCATTATCTCTTAAGATCTTAATAAGCTTCTGCTTTTCTTCTTCTGTAAGAAGTTTTTTTGCCATGTCTTTAAGTGCTTCTTTATTTCCACTTTTCATATATCCTAAAGCTTTTTTTACAGTACCGGCATCAATATGCTTTGCTACAATTTTTTCCATTTCATCTTTATCTTTAGCAGGAAGATTATCATATGTATTTTTTATTTTTTCTTTTTGTTCAGTTGTTAATTCACTATTGTCATCGTTGACCATCTTTTCTACAAATTTATCTGTTGCAATATGTGCAGCCTTTTTTACTATCATCTTTTTTGCAATAAATAAACCAACAACGATAATTACAATTACTATAAAAACAATTATTCCTACTTTTAGTGCCTTATTCTTACGCATATTAACCTCTTTTTTAATTATAATTTAAAATTTCCACGCCATATATAGATATTCAAATATGTATCTATATAGTTATCCAAATATGTATCTATATAGTTATCTATTTAGATATCTATTTAGATATTATCTGCTAAAACTATATTATGATATAAGCATTTTTTGCCTTTATACCTGCACTCTATTAAGTATATCAATCAATTTTTTTTATACAAGACATAAACTAAAATTAAAAACCGATGATGCACTTTCATTTTGAAAACCGCATCATCGGTTTTTACCTGCAAGGCTATTACACCTTGCATATATAAAATCCGTACTCTCTTTTATACATTTATTACATTAACTTCTGATTCCTTATCGAAGAAATGAACTCTTTTCATATCAAAGTATAATTTAATCTTCTGACCCAATTCAACATCATGCTGAACAGGGAATTTAGCGATTAATTCGTCCTTTATATATCTCATATATACATAAACTTCAGCACCCATAAGCTCTCTTATTTCTACTTGAGCTTCAATTAATGTATGCTCCTCACTTACAGCTGTCTTGTCATTTTCAACATGAATATCTTCAGGTCTTACTCCGATCGTTACTTCTTTTCCAACATAATTCTTATTTTTAAGCAAATCTGCTTTATTTTGAGGAATTAAGAATCTGTCTCCATTTGTAAATTCAGCATAAAGCTTTCCATTTTCCTCTACAATTTTAACATCAACAAGGTTCATTTGAGGGCTTCCGATAAAGCTTGCTACGAACTTATTGTAAGGTAAATCATAAAGATTCTTAGGTGAGTCAATCTGCTGAACAACTCCGTCCTTCATAACAACAATTCTATCACCCATTGTCATAGCTTCGACCTGATCATGAGTTACATAGATAAATGTTGCACCTAAATCTTTGTGCAATTTGGAAATCTCGGCTCTCATTTCAGTTCTAAGTTTTGCATCAAGGTTTGATAAAGGTTCGTCCATTAGGAATACCTTAGGATTTCTTACTATAACACGTCCAAGTGCAACTCTCTGTCTCTGACCGCCTGAAAGAGCTTTAGGCTTTCTATCAAGTAAATTATCAAGCTTTAATATCTTAGCAACAGCATGAACCTTTTGATCTATAGTTTTTTTATCCATTTTTGAAAGCTTTAAAGAGAAAGACATATTTTCATAAACTGTCATATGAGGATATAATGCATAGTTCTGGAATACCATAGCTATATCTCTTTGCTTAGGCATTACATCATTTACTACTTTACCATCTATCTTTAATTCACCTGATGTGATGTCTTCAAGTCCCGCAATCATTCTAAGAGTAGTAGATTTACCGCATCCTGAAGGCCCTACAAGGACTATAAACTCTTTGTCCTTAATGTCTATATTAACATCCTTCACTGCTTTGAATCCGTTGCTATACTGTTTACAAATGTTTTCTAACTGCACTCTTGCCATTATTTTATCCTCCCCTTGTAAAACATATTAAAATTCTAATATTAAACTATATTTAAGTTCATAAGTGCTCTGTAATGTTATATCGGCATCAACTCCTATACCTATGCTATTCATATTACATGCTCTCATAGCAGCTACTCCCGCTACGGCATCCTCTATTCCAACTGTTTCTTCTATAGGTAATGAAAGTCCTCTCGCCGCTTCAATGAAAATATCCGGTGCAGGTTTTCCATGTTTTACTTTGTCTGGATCTGCTATATAGTCGAATTTTTCATATAAACCTAATTTCTTTAATATAAACGGTGCATTTTTCGATGCTGAAGCAAGTGAAATTTTAATTCCGTGATTTTTTAAATCATCAATAAAATCCGCTACACCCGGTAATATATCATTTTTAGTCAAGCTTTCCAACAGTCCCTTGTACTCGTTATTCTTTTTCTCTGCAAGAGATAATATTTCATCTTCGGTATAATCATTTAATTTGTTGCCATGTTCAAGTATTCTTTTAAGTGAATCAATTCTTGAAACGCCTTTTAATGAAGTGTTGAACTCTTCATCCAGCGTTATACCTATTGATGAAGCCAAATTTTTCCAAGCTATAAAATGATATTTGGCAGTATCTGTAATAACTCCGTCCAAATCAAATATAACGCCTTTTTTATTATTTGCCATAATCATTGTCCTTAACTATCAAAAAACTATTATAAATTATAATTTCTGAATATAATTGCTTCATACGGTCTTAAATGAATAGCATTACTCTCTTTATTATACTGTAAATCAGAATAATTTGATAGTATAGATTTATATTCTGATAAATTATATTGCTTAGGAAGAGTAAAATCAACTTCGTCCTGATAGAAGTTTGCTACTACAACAAGACTCTTATCTTTATACTTTCTCTCATAAGCATATACCTTTTCGTTTTCTTTGTCTATAAAGTTAAAATTTGCAAGTGTTACGACTTCATCTTTATGTCTTAATTCTATAAGCTTCTTATAGTAATAGAAAACCGAATTCTTGTCCTCTAAAGCCTGTTTTACATTTATGTACTTATAAGAAGGATTTACTTTAAGCCAAGGCTTTCCGGTTGAAAAGCCTCCATTTTCACTATCATTCCACTGCATAGGAGTTCTTGCATTATCACGAGCTACAGTATGAACGCCTTTCATAAATTCTTCTTTTGTCATAGACTTTTTGTCTTCTACAAGCTCTTTGTATGCATTTTTTATTTCGATATCGTCATAATCGTCAAGTTCATAATCAGGGCTTATCATTCCAATTTCTTCTCCCTGATATATGTAAGGAGTACCTTGCATCATATGAAGGATTGTTCCGAACATCTTAGCACACTCAACTCTATACTCTTTATCATTTCCCCACCTTGAAATAACTCTAGGTTGATCATGATTTTCAAAATAAAGTGAATTCCATCCTTTATTATAAAGATTATGCTGCCAGCCTTCAAAACTGTTTTTTAAATCAAGAAGATTAAGCTTTTTAACTTTCCATTTATTATTCGGTTCACTATGATCTCTGTCAAGATCAACATGCTCAAATGTAAATATCATATTAAGTTCATGTCTGTCATTTCCGCAGAAAAGGTATGCATTATTACAATTTGATCCGCCGGCTTCTCCAACTGTCATACAATCATACTTTGAAAGAACTTCCCTATTCATTTCTTGTAAAAATTCATGAAGTCTGGGTCCATTCGTATGATATTTTCCAAGACCATATTCACCCGGTTTTAGATTTGGATAATCAGGGAAATCAGTAAATTTTGAGATTGAACTTATAACGTCCATTCTCCAACCGTCTACTCCCTTATCCATCCAAAATTTCATTAAGTCATAGACTTCTTTTCTTACTTTTTCATTTTCCCAGTTTAAGTCAGCTTGCTTTTTGGAAAAATAATGTAGGTAATATTCTCCGGTTCTCTCGTCATATTCCCATGCACTTCCTCCGAAGTAGCTTCCCCAATTATTTTTCTTTTTTCTCCAAATATAATAATCTCTGTAAGGATTATCCTTTGATTTTCTACTTTCAATAAACCATTTATGTTCATCACTTGTGTGATTTACAACAAGGTCCATAACGATTTTAATATTTCTCTTATGAGCTTCATCAATAAGATTATACATATCGTCATTTGTTCCGAAAGGTTTCCATATTTTTCTATAATCAGCTATGTCATAACCATTATCATCCTGAGGGGAATCGAATACCGGGCTTAACCATATAACGTCAATTCCAAGTTCTTTTAAGTAGTCAAGTTTATCTATAATTCCCTTAATATCTCCAAGTCCATCTCCATTAGAATCATTAAAGCTTCTCGGATAAATCTGATAAACTACTGAGTTTTGCCACCATTTCATGAAAAATATCTCCTTAATAAAATTTTATCACTTCTTATTAGTCACATTTTTTTAAATTTTCCTCAATTTTATCCTCTAAAAGATATTCCTTACCATAAATTTTCAAATTCAACTTATCACCCTTTACAAGTGTTATCTTCACTTTATCATTTGTCGTGTCAACCTTTATAAGTCTTTCTCTATAATTTATATGGAAAGTATATCCATCCCATTCGTTAGGGACAATAGGATTAAAGGAAAGCTGCCCACTTAAAGTTCTCATTCCTGCAAAGCCTTGAACAACTGAAAGCCAAGCACCGGACATACTTGTTATATGAAGTCCATCACAAGTGTCTTTATTGTAATTATCAAGGTCAAGTCTTGAAGTTCTTTCATAGAGCTTAACTGCTTTTTCAACTTCTCCGATTTCGCAAGCGATTATTGCATGAATACACGCTGAAAGGCTTGATTCATGGACTGTATAAGGCTCATAGAAATCAAAGTTTTTCTTCTTTTCTTCCTTTGTGTACTGATCGTCAAAGAAATAAATTCCTTGAAGTACATCTGCCTGCTTAATGTAGCATGATCTTAAAATCTTATCCCAAGACCAGTGTTTTGTAAGCGGTCTATCATTTTCCGTAAGCTTTGATACCGGAATAAGCTCTTTATCCAAATATGTATCATTCTGAACAAAGATTCCAAGCTCTTTATCATATGGATAATACATTTTTTCTACGATTTCATCCCACTTCTTAAGCTCTTCATCGCTAATTCCATATTCATCAATTTTAGCCTTAATCTTTTCATCAAGCTTTACCTTATCTTCTCCTTCAAGCTTAAGATTCTTAAATTCTTCTTTATTTAATACTGAATGTGTGTACTTAAGAACGAATGCTGCAAGAGTATTTGTATACCAGTTGTTATTTACGTTGTTTTCAAACTCGTTAGGTCCTGTAACACCATGAATCATGTATTTATCATTTCTCTTGCTGTAGTGAACTCTATCCGCCCAAAATCTTGCAATACCGATAAGCACGTCAATACCGTAGTTAAGTAGATATTCTCCGTCTCCTGTGTATCTTGAATAATTGTAGATTGCATGAGCTATAGCACCGTTTCTATGAATCTCTTCAAATGTGATTTCCCACTCGTTGTGACATTCAATTCCATTAAATGTAACCATAGGATAAAGTGCACCTTTAAGTCCTTGCTCTTTTGCATTATGATAAGCCTCTTTAAGCTGCTTAAATCTGTACATCAAAAGATTTCTTGAAACGCTTGTAGGTGCTATTGATAAATACATAGGAAGAATATAAGCTTCTGTATCCCAGTATGTTGCACCGCCATATTTTTCGCCTGTAAATCCTTTAGGTCCTACATTAAGTCTATAATCATCTCCATAATATGTTGAGAAAAGTTGGAATATATTATATCTTATTCCTTCCTGCTGCTTAGGATTATTCTTGATTACAACGTCTGCAATTTCCCAGCGATTTTTCCATTTTTTAATCTGCTTTTTAAGTAAAGCTTCGTATCCTTCTTTAGATACTTTTTCCATTAAATCTTCGCTCTTCTTTAAAAGCTCATTTTCTTTATAATCTCTTGTAGAAGTCGTGATTATAAGTTTTTCTATGAAAGCTGTTTCTCCTTCTTTTATAGAATCTTCATATACAATTCCGACTAAATCTTTTTCTTCGATTTTGCCTATAGCTTTTCCGGAAGCGTTGTTCTTCATGTAGTTACATACGCTAAATCTTTCGATTCCGAAATTATTTTCAATAGTCTTTGAAATTAAGTATCCTTTATCTCCCTTGATTCCTTTATCAAGTGCATTCCAAAAGAGTTCTTCGTAGTTTGAATCTTCATTCTTTACTCTTCCGTCAATATATGGGACAAATTCAACATTTGCCTCTCCCTTTAATGCCTTTATTTCATATTTTATAGCACAGAGTTCTTTTACATCTATACTTACAAATCTTTGAACTTTTATTTCAAATTCGTCATTTCCTCTTTTAATGACAAAATTTCTATATAAAACGCCTTCTTTTATATCAAGTGTCCAATCAAAAGATTTTACATCTTCTTCATTTAAATCAAGCTCTTTTCCGTTGATTGTTACTTTTATGCCTACATAATTCGGAGAATTAATCATTTTCCCGAAATATTTAGGGTAACCATTTTTCCACCAACCTACTCTTGTCTTATCAGGATACCAAACTCCTCCAAGATAAACGCCTTGTAATGAATCTCCTGAATATGTCTCTTCAAAATTACCTCTCATACCCATATATTCGTTACCTATGGACATGATACTCTCATTGATTCGCATGTTTTCCTTATCAAGGCCATGCTTTTCGATTTTAAATTCGTTAGATGAAAAATCCATCTGTACTCTCCTTCATTTTCAATAAATTTATGTCCTATTTTACCGATCCTGCTGTAATACCCTTTATAATCTGCTTTTGAGCTATGAAATAGAATATTATTACGGGTATGATTGCAAGAGAAAGTCCCGCTAAAGCAAGGTGCCATTGTTTAGTATATTCTCCGAAGAAGAAGAACATTTTAAGCGGTATAGTTTCCATTCCCGGCTTGTTTATAACAAGTGAAGGTAAAAGGAAATCGTTCCAAATCCAAATTGTATTAAGTATCGATACTGTAACAGTAATCGGTTTTAATATCGGAAATATTATATACCAAAATACTTGAAATCTATTACAGCCATCTATTATAGCAGCTTCGTCAAGTGCTTTCGGGATTGAATTCATTGTACCGTGGTATAAGAATATCGACATACTTGATCCAAAGCCCAAATATAGGAATACAATTCCCGGTCTGTTAAGCATATTAAGCTTTCCGAATAGCGATATAAGAGGAATCATAACCGCCTGAAAAGGTATAAGCATTGCTGCGACAAATACAAAGAATATGAATGTACTTACTCTTCCCTTTACTCTTGATAAAGCGTATGCTGCCATAGACGAAAATAAAACAATAACGAAAACTGATACTACTGTTATTACAAGTGAATTTAAAAATGTTTTTAAAAATGTAAGTCTTTCCGCAGCTTCTCTATAATTTTCAAGATTAAATCCCTTAGGTAGGCTTAGCGGAGACTGAAATATTTCTTTTTTGCTTTTAAGTGAATTTACTATCATAAGGTAAAATGGACTTATCCATAAAAATCCCAAGATTATACCTACAACATAAAGTAAAATTTTTTTGCTTTTACTCTCCATTACATTTCAACCTCCTTCTTCTTGTTGTAATAAACCTGTGTCAATGAAATAATTGCAATGATTATAAAGAATATAACAGCCTTTGCCTGTGCAAATGCCATATTATTATTTACAAAAGCCGTATTATAAATATTCATCGCAACCATTTGTGTAGAATTATAAGGTGCTCCTCCTGTAAGAGATAAGTTTTGATCATATAACTTAAATGAGTTTGATAAAGTAAGGAATAAACTTACTGTAAAAGCAGGTGCTACAAGAGGAAATATTATATAGCGAAATCTTTGAAAAGAAGTTGCTCCATCAATCTTTGCAGCTTCAAGAACATCTTCCGGAATACTTTCAAGATGAGCTATATAGATTATCATTATATATCCTGACATCTGCCAAGCAGTCAAAATAACAAGTCCCCAAAATCCCGTTTTTGTTGTGGAAAGCCATCCCTCTAAAGCTTTTATACCTACTTTTTCTCCTATTGCTGTAAATGCTGAGATAAAGACGAATTGCCAAATAAATCCTAATATAAGACCGCCGATTAAGTTAGGCATAAAAAATATAGTTCTAAGGAGATTATTTCCTTTTATTTTCTGCGTAACTAATAGTGCTAGCGAAAGCCCTATTACATTGATTAAAATAACTGATACTACAGCAAATTTAGTTGTAAACCATAATGAATCTCTAAAGCTTTGATCCTTTAACAGCTTTACATAATTGGTAAATCCCTGAAAAACCGGTTCATTGATACCATCCCAATTGGTAAATGAATAATATATTCCATATAATAGTGGAACTATTACTACCATAAATAAAGCTATTAATGCCGGAGCAATAAAAAGCCAAAAGAACAATCCATATTTTTTTCGTTTAGTATTATACATACTGCCTCCCCATATGATGATAACATTCATAATAGAAGGTGCTGCCTAAACAGCACCTTCTGTTTGAACATTATAGACTTTTCTATATATCTTGGACCGTTGTTAATATATTAAATAATTAAATGTCGTATATATTATTTTCTCTTATCAGCCCATGTCTTTTTGGCTGTATCAATCATATCATCCCACGACGTTTTTCCTGCAACATATTTCTGAATATCGGCGCCAAGTTTATCTTGTCCCCAACCTGAAGGATATCCCATGAATACCCAGTTGATTGTCTTTCCATCTTTAGCATATTTGTATATCTCTTTTGAAAGTGGATCGCTAATCTTAGATTCATCAAATCCTTTGTATGCAGGGATAAATTTAAACTGATTAATTACGAAGTCTTTTCCTTTGTCAGATGTGTACATCCACTCTAAGAACTTAATTGCTTCTTTCTTAACTTTTTCATCCTTCTTGCTATTAACTGCCCAGTACATAGGTACGCCTACCGGCATCTTGCCTTCTGCAACACCTTCAACAGGTATAGGAATAATTCCTATATTCTTTGCAAGGTCGCTATCGATATCATTGATTGAATTGAATACCCAGTTACCTTGCTGAATAAGAGCAACTTTCTTCATTGAGAAGAGTTTTTCAACCTGCTGTGAATAGTCGAGGCTGTTTGTCGGCTGTACTGAATATTTGTTTTCCATGTCAAGAATATCTTTAAATTGCTTTGCATATTTAAAATCAACAGTCTTTGACTTGAATGTCTTATTTATATCTCCATTAAATTCAGGTGATAAGAAAACATTTGATAAATGAAGTCCTGTTACCCAAGTTTCCTTTGCAGGAAGAGCAAATACTGCTTCAAGACCTAAGTCCTTCTTCTTTGAGTCAAGCTTTTCAACAGCTTCTTTTAATTTAGCATAATTTGTAATTTCGTCAGCATTGATTCCGGCTTTCTTGAATACTTCTTTATTATAAATAAATCCATATCCTTCCTGATTATATGGTAATCCATAAACCTTTCCATCAACTGTAACACCGTCAACAGTCTTAGGAAGTGCATCTTTAACAAGCTTTGAACTGCTTAAATCTTGAAGTTTACTCTTCCAATCCTTAACATCAGAAGGTCCGCCTACATTGAAGATTGCAGGTTCATTTCCTGATGAAAATTTTGATTTAAGAGCTGCACCATAATCGGCACCGCCACCTACTGTAGTTATATTAACCTTTACATTAGGATTTTCTTTCATATATTCCTTGGCAAGTTTATTGAATTGCTCCTTAAACTCAACCTTAAATTGGAATACATCAACAGTAACCTGACCGCTTGCCGACTTACCTCCATTACCGCCTGAACAACCTGTAAGAACTGAAGCTGTCATAAGACCGGCTAAAGCTAAAGTCATTACTTTTTTTAGTTTCATACTTCCCTCCTTTGCCTTTCGGCTAAATATATTAACTAGTCCTTTCGGTTATTTACTTATATCATATCGAATATAACTCTCTCTTTGAACTTCTTTATTCTCAATTATATCTATTATTTTGTTGCAGCTTAAAGAACCTATATCATTTGAATTAATGTCAAGCTTTATAACATCAATTTTGCTTTTATATAAAGGATTTTCAATTTCTAAAAGTCCATTGCCAAAAATCCCCGCTATAACCTTTTTATTAAGTCCTTCATATTCGCTTATATAATTAGCTACTCCTATAAACATAATCTCATCAGTTACTATCACACCATCCGTATCGGGATATTTAGCCATTATATCTTTCATACTAAAATATCCGCTGCTAGATGTAAAATCGCTTTCTATCGCCATATTTTCTTTATATGATAAATTGTTATTCTTTAAGGCTTTATAATATCCCTTTTTTCTATCTATAGTAACTACAGAATCCTTATTTCCTCCTATAAAAGCAATCTCTTTACATCCCTTTTTTATAAGCCTTTCAGTTAAATCATAGGATGCTTTTATATTGTCAGTATCAACCGTATTTATATCTTTAAAATCCAAAGATTTTCCTATCAGTACAAAAGGGAAATTCTTTTGTTTTAAATACTTAACTATAGGATTATTTAAGGTAGAACGAAGCAAAATTATTCCGTCAACCTTTCTCTCTTTTATTGCCATATCTACAGCTTTACAGACATCATTACCATTATAAATGATTAATAAATCATAACCTCTATCACCAGCTGTTTCTGTCATTCCTCTTAAGCAATTTTGGAAAAAAGGACTTATAAAAAAGTCGTCATTTCCATTGGGTAAAATTAAACCTATATTTTTAGAAACATCGTTGGCTAAATTTCTTGCCATTGAATTGGGATGAAAATCCATCTCCTTCATTGCATCTAAAACTTTCTTACGAGTCTTTTTACTTATTCCTCTATAATTGGATATAGCTTTTGATACAGTTGATTTTGAAATTCCCAATCTGTTAGCCACCATTTGCATAGTAACTTTTTTTTCCGCCATTTGTTTTCTAATGAGATTTATTAGAGCTCATTTCCTTTTAACCTTTTATAATACTTCAGCATTTAAAGCTTTAAATTTTAAAAATTTCAACCGGTTTCACAAGGAATATAGTAACATTTATAATTTATTATGTCTATATTTTATTATTTTGTTTTAAAATTTTTGTGCAAAGTAAATAAAGGAGAGTGCTTTGTTTTGTAAGAATTTTTAAAATCTATTTTATATAATAAAACAAAAAGAGAATCTCTTCTCATGCGAGAAGAAATTCTCTTTTTTTTTGGCTTTATACAACATGCATATTTGATTTAATATACATTAAATCGCTTTAGCTTAGCTATAGTAATTTTAATTTACTATAAGCTTTAACTCATCTTGATTCTCTAAGTCATATTAATTATTACTGAAGAAGTGACAATACTCCCTGACTTGACTGATTAGCCTGTGCAAGCATTGATGTACCTGCCTGCTTAAGAATATTATTCTTAGAGTACTCAACCATTTCAGAAGCCATATCTGTATCTCTTATACGTGACTCAGCTGCTGTCGTATTTTCAGATATGTTATCCAAGTTAGCGATTGTATGCTCAAGTCTGTTCTGAATAGCTCCGAGTGATGATCTCTGAGCTGATACCTTAGAAATAGCATCGCCTATTGAGTCAATTGCATAAGTTGCAGCATTTCCTGTCTCATCTGATACATTAAGATTTTTAACTCCAAGATATGCTGATGTCATAGCTTCAACATTTACGTTGATCTTATTTGTCATGTCAGCATCTGAACCTACGTGAAGGTTGAAGGAAAGGGTTTGAGGAACTTCTGCTTTGGCTACCTGAATATCGAATACATTGTCAGCATTCTTCATATCCGTAACAGCTTTAACTTCACCTTTATTATTCTTCTTCCCTACAACTACCTCACCTTTTGTATTTCCGATTTCATTTGCTGCTTTAAGCTCATCTGCTGCAAGCATATATGCTTTTTTATCAGAGATAATTGATGCATCGTTATCATCAACTCCATCACCAGCTTTTCCTCCCGCTACAGCAGCTGGTTTTTCATCTTTTAATATTGCAAATTCTTTACCGCCAGCCTTAATCTTTGCTCCATCTTTGAATATATCAGTAGCTGTCTGTGCCTTCGTTTTAGCAGCTTCTGTAGGATCTTCTGTATACCATCCAGCGCTTGCACCTTCTGTTTTAGTTGGACCAGCTGTAGTAACTTTAGCTATTTCCTTATGATATGTATACTCTTGTCCATTAACTGTAACTTTTTCGCCGCCTTCAAAGTTCTTATTAGCATCACCTTTAAGAACTTTCTTAACAGCTTTTTCAATTTCTTGTTTGGTATCTCCAATAGTATACTCTTTTCCGCCAATCATAACCTTATCGCCGGCGTTAAGTTTATCCATTGTAAACTTAGCAGTTCCATCACCATTATCTTCAAGTTTTCCCTTAAGTCCTGCATCATGTGCCGGTAAGTTGATTGTCTTCTGTGCCTGCGTTGAATCACCTTTTAAAAGATAAGTTTCATTGAACTTTGTTGTTTCAGCTACACGGTCGATTTCTGTTGTAAGCTGTCCGATTTCTGACTGGATAGCATCTCTATCTGATTTACTATTTGTTCCATTTGCTGCCTGAGTTGAAAGTTCGTTCATTCTTTGAAGCATGGAGTGTACTTCTGTAAGTGCTCCTTCTGCTGTCTGAACTGCAGATATACCATCCTGTGCATTCTTTGATGCACGATTTAAGCCTTTAATCTGCTTTCTCATCTTTTCACTAATTGTAAGACCTGCTGCATCATCTGCTGCACGGTTGATTCTAAAGCCTGATGAAAGCTTTTCTGTTGACTTAGCTTGTGCTAAAGTCGTTCCGCCTAAAACTCTATTTGAGTTCATAGCCTGCATGTTGTGTTGTACTACCATTGCCATAGTATTTTCCTCCTTGATTTTTCCTTGCTTAATCCCTTGAGCAAGGGTACAAAATTTTAAATCTAAGATATAAACTCAGGATTCACATCTTACATTTATCCTATCGGCAAATTTTCGGGAAAGTTAATAAGAATTTTTAAAAATTTTTTATTTTTTAGTTAGCACAAAAAAAGTCCCTTTCCTTACTGATATGTGCCCAGAATTCTGAACACATATCGTATGGAAAGAGAGCTTTTTATTTTTGATTTATGCAAAATGCATATTTATTAATCATCAAAAATTACTGAAGAAGTGCAAGAACTCCCTGGCTTGACTGATTAGCCTGTGCAAGCATTGATGTACCTGCCTGCTTAAGAATATTATTCTTAGAGTATTCAACCATTTCAGAAGCCATATCTGTATCTCTTATACGTGACTCAGCTGCTGTTGTGTTTTCAGATATGTTATCCAAGTTAGCGATTGTATGCTCAAGTCTGTTCTGAATAGCACCGAGTGATGATCTCTGAGCTGATACCTTAGAAATAGCATCACCTATTGAGTCAATTGCATAAGTTGCAAGATTTCCTGAATCGTCTGATACATTAAGCCCTTTAACTCCAAGATATGCTGATGTCATTGCTTCAACATTTACGTTGATCTTATTTGTCATATCAGCATCTGAACCTACGTGGAGGTTAAAGGATAGAGTGGCTGGAACTTTTGCTTGGCCTACATTAATGTCAATTACATTTTTAGCATCGGTTCCGTCTTCTTTAAATGAATCTACCTTTTTATCATTTCTTTTCCCTGCTCCAGCTGGTCTATCAGGATCTGCCGATGGATCATCTCCTATTTCGTTAGCTTTTGCTAATTCAAGTGATGCAAGATAATAAGCCTTACCCTTAGTTATAGTTGATTTATCGTTTTTATCAAAGCCTTTACCGTCATTTTCCATAGATTTAAACTTTTTCCCATTAGCTTCAACTGTTCCTTTTAAATCAACTTTGAAGTCCTTAAAATTAGCTTTGTCTGTATTAGCCAAGTCATGTGGAAATCCATCTTCTTTATACCAGCCTGCCTCAACTTTATCATTACCTTTACACGTTTCTGTGCCATCATGATACTTACATTTTACACCATTAATCACGGCTTTATCGTCTTTTTGGAAATCAGTTACAGCCGGATTAGCTTTAGGATCATGTAATGCTTCCACAACATCTTTTTTTAGATCTGCTTCTTCCTCACCTATAGTATACTCTTTCCCGCCAATCATAACCTTTTCGCCGGCTTTAAGCTCATCCATCGTAAATGTAGCAGTTCCATCGCCATTATCTGTAAGTGTTCCCTTAAGTCCTGCATCATGTGCCGGTAAGTTTATTATCTTTTTATTCGACTCTGAATCACCCTTTAAAAGATAAGTTTCGTTGAACTTTGTTGTTTCAGCTACACGGTCGATTTCTGTTGTAAGCTGTCCAATTTCTGACTGGATAGCATCTCTATCAGATTTACTATTCGTTCCATTTGCTGCCTGAGTTGAAAGTTCGTTCATTCTTTGAAGCATGGAGTGTACTTCTGTAAGTGCTCCTTCTGCTGTCTGAACTGCAGATATACCATCCTGTGCATTCTTTGATGCACGATTTAAGCCTTTAATCTGCTTTCTCATCTTCTCACTAATTGTAAGACCTGCTGCATCATCTGCTGCACGGTTGATTCTAAATCCAGATGAAAGCTTCTCTGTTGACTTTGCTTGTGCTAAAGTCGTTCCGCCTAAAACTCTATTTGAGTTCATGGCCTGCATGTTGTGCTGTACTACCATTGCCATAGTATTTTCCTCCTTGATTTTTTCTTGCTACATTCCATGTAACAAGAGTACAAAATTTATATTATACAAAAATACACTCTATAAAATATTTCATACACTTTAAATGAATTACTCTTTAAAAGTTTAGTCCATAAGTTTTTTAAATATTTAAGAGTGTATTTTGTATAAATTTTTATCAATTACTGAAGAAGTGCAAGCACTCCTTGGCTTGACTGATTAGCCTGTGCAAGCATTGATGTACCTGCCTGCTTAAGAATATTATTCTTAGAGTATTCAACCATTTCAGAAGCCATATCTGTATCTCTTATACGTGACTCAGCTGCTGTCGTGTTTTCAGATATGTTATCCAAGTTAGCGATTGTATGCTCAAGTCTGTTCTGAATAGCACCGAGTGATGATCTCTGAGCTGATACCTTAGAAATCGCATCACCTATTGAGTCAATTGCATAAGTTGCTTTATTTCCTGAATCGTCTGATACATCAAGGCCTTTAATTCCAAGATATGCTGATGTCATTGCTTCAACATTTACGTTAATCTTATTTGTCATATCGGCATCTGAACCTACGTGGAGGTTAAAGGATAGTGTTGCTTGAACATCTGATTTTCCTACGTGAACTTTAAATACATTAGGAGTTTTAGTATCAGGTTTATCTACACTTGCATGGTTTTTTGTATCTCCTATATGGTTAGCTTCTGTAAGCTCCTTAATTACCTTATTTTGTGCTTCAGCTAATGAAATAACAGATGAATCATTTGTATCTACATTGGTACCTGCTGTCAGAATATGAATTTCTTTTCCAGCTGCTTTTACATCAGTTTTTGCAAGTTTTAACACATCTTCTACTTTAGCTTTAACATCAACTTTCGCTTGATCCGAAGTTTTTTGTGTAAAATCATAATCACTTTTATAAAATCCTTTTGCATCCTCTTTTAGTCCGGCAGCGTCTTTACAAGCATGACCCTTATCGCAATAAACATACTCAACATTATCTACTACAATCTTATCTCCTTCTTTAGGTGCTGGCACGTTTATATCGTCTTTAAGCTTAGTTGTGTCATTTTCAGCTATCGTATACTCTTTACCGCCAATCATAACATTTTTGCCGACTTCAAGGTCATCCATCGTAAATGTAGCATCTCCATTGCCTTCATCTACAAGTCTTCCTTTTAGTCCTGCCTTATGTGCTGGTAAGTTAATCTCCTTAGTACCCTGTTTTGTATCACCTTTTAAAAGATAAGTTTCGTTGAACTTTGTTGTTTCAGCTACACGGTCGATTTCTGTTGTAAGCTGTCCGATTTCTGACTGGATAGCATCTCTATCAGATTTACTATTCGTTCCGTTTGCTGCCTGAGTTGAAAGTTCGTTCATTCTTTGAAGCATGGAGTGTACTTCTGTAAGTGCTCCTTCTGCTGTCTGAACTGCTGATATACCATCCTGTGCATTCTTTGATGCACGGTTAAGACCTTTGATCTGCTTTCTCATCTTCTCACTAATTGTAAGACCTGCTGCATCATCTGCTGCACGGTTGATTCTAAATCCTGATGAAAGCTTTTCTGTTGACTTAGCTTGTGCTAAAGTCGTTCCGCCTAAAACTCTATTTGAGTTCATGGCTTGCATGTTATGCTGTACTACCATTGCCATAGTATTTTCCTCCTTGATTTTTTTCCTCATTACTATCCTTGTAACAAGGTAATTATAGTGACTATAAGATATACTCCTGAGCAAATATACCTTTCTTCATTATATTCTATCGGTATAAAACTTCAAGTACTTTAACGAAAAATATAAAAAAATTAAGAAAATCAACAAGAATTAATAGATAATAATTATACAAAAATCCGAAATACAACCTGCGCTTTTGACTCCTAGCTAATGCCAGGTGGGCAACCGCAACATAAACGTCTGTCTTCCACGACTTGAGGCCTGACATATGAATATGCGATGTAGGAATCCCGTTTAAAGTAAATGTAGGTTCAAACTGCACAGATTTTACTTCGGATAGATTTATTATAGCATAAATTTGTTCATTTTGATAGTATAGAAAATCGCACAAATTCAATACTTTTGTAAACTATTCACTGCTCTAAAACCCTTAAAAAATATGTGGGTTAGTGACAAAATAGTGACAATTACAAAAGCTGTTTTACACGATTCTGAATCGCATTATAATCATAAATAAAATAGAAAAAGAGTAGACCGATATATTTTTTTATCAATCTACTCTTTAATTATAATTGTAATTACTTTTCTTTATTTTATAATTCCATTCGGCTCTACTGTAAGCTTAGTATCAGTTAGCATATGTCCTGCATCGTCAAACTTATACCACGCTCCGTTAACTTTCTTAAATTCATTAGAAACCATATTTCCGTTTTTTTCGTCTAAAAAGTACCAATTGTCTTTATACTTTATCCATCCTTTGAGCATCGCTCCTGTGTCCTCTTCTAAATAGTACCATTTGCTATTTATGAGCTGCCATCCTTTGAGCATCTGACACTTATCATTAAAATAGTACCAATCTTGATTTATGAGCTGCCATCCTGTGACTGCATAACCTTTATTATTAAAATAATACCAAAATCCATTAATTTTTTTCCAATCATTAGTTATGTATGCTCCACCAACTGACCACCACCAACCTTTTTCATTTTCTTTCCATTCTCCGCTTTCAGAAGATGTTGAAGATATTTCTCCATAGTAAAAATTACAGTCAACATTTCCTGTAATTCCAGGAACTTTTCCGTTGCTTGTATACTGATGTAGTAAGCAACTATATGTAGGTGTTTCTTTATAGTCTGCAAGCCATATATTGTATTTTTGAAGTGTTGATGAGCTATACATATTTTTATAGTATGAACGATTAAGATATATACCTGTTTTATATCCTAAAGCTTGAACTCTCTCACAAAAAGCATTAGTAAAGCTTTCACATTTTGCTTTATCTATAATCACTCCGTTTTGTCTCGCATAATTAACACTGTCATACTCTAAATCAAAATATATTTGCGTATCTACTCCTAAGCCTTCGGATTTTGCTCTTCTTATGCAAATTTCTGCTTCTTTTCGTGCCTGACTTTCGTTTAAAGCATAGCTAAAATGATATAATCCTAAAATCTTTAGTCCTGCATTTTTACATTCTTCAACATATTCTCTGAATTTTCTATCTTCTGTTGTTGTTCCGAATCCATCTCTTAAAATAACAAATTGTATACCACCATTTTTTACAGAATTAAAATTTATATCTCCGTTATGGTGAGATAAGTCAATCCCTTTCAACTTCTCCATTTTTACCAACTTTCTTTTCTTTTTCTCAACTTTTCTCAACTTTTCTCAACTTTTTTCCTTTTCTCAACTTTTTTCCTTTTGTGTCACTTTTATGTTTTTACTTATATTTGCATCGCATTATAATTATCAATTTTTACTTTATCCGAATCCATCCGAATCCGTCCGAAGCCGTCCGAGAAATCCGAATTTATTACCGCTTAAAATGATATAATTATAAAAGGGCAATTACTCTCATTTTTTTGAAACTAACTGAAATAATCGTATCAAGGTTGTAAAATGCAACTAGTTGCTTTACTCCATCAACACGCACTTTTTGCGTGTTGTTCTCTCTATTCAATTCGCCTTCAGTCAAAAACATTATTGATATGTTTTCGGATAATTGTCCTTGTTTCTTTTATATATTATTTAGGCTCTATCTCTGTTGATTTCTTAAGTACATCAATCGCATTTGTAAGCTTTTCAGGGAGTGGAATACCCATAAGTCCGCAATTTTCTACAATAGAGATTAATTCATTTGCTATAAATCCGATTACCGCTGCATCCTTTGCAATCGTTGTGTGCATTGTTATATCAACTCTATAAGCTATAAGAACAATTAAAAGCATCATGCCTTTTCTAATCAGTCCTTTAAGTCCTGCTCTGCTTTCAAGTGCTCCGCTTTGAGTTTTTTTGCTTTTATGAAAAATGCCAGCTACAACTAGGCCACTGATATAGTCTATTGCCATAAAAATAATTAATGTTATCACTGCATCGTCCCATCCACCAAAAAAAGAGGCTAACGTGCCTCCTAAAATGCCTAAAATTGTTAAAATTGTTTGTTTCATAATTTACCTCCTTTACGTTTTATCAGTGTTAAGTGTGTATATATGTCAGGTCAAAATTAAATAGAGACTCCCAAATAGTAATAAAAGTATCTTTAAGCTCATCAACCTCATCAGCTCCTCGAAAATCAAATTTAAAGTCTAAATCTACATACTCGTATCTTGAATTTATTGGAATTGCCCACATATATCTTTGTTCATTTTCATAAAATTTATCTGCAAAGTAATCACCATCAGCATAAAATTTAACAGCGGTGCTTAACCGATATTCAGGAAGCTTTGGCATATTCCACCAAAATCTCGCAAGCAATATTCCTTTTGTTTTCCCTTTTTTTAAACAAAATCTGGGAGCGGTATTACTTTCAGTTCTACTTCTGAAAAATTTATAGTCTAGTGAAAATTCACAATCACTGTCATAAGCCCCTCCGCCGATTTGTACCTCACTAGGACTATAATTGTGTAAAGGAGCATAATGAATATAAGATTTGCTCCAGCTTTTTTCTAACGCTTCCAACATCGATACAGTTCTTATGTAACCATTTTCTCTAAATTTTAAATCCACACCTATCGCTGTTACGCCTGTATCAGTACCCGCACTAAACTGAAGTATCTTCAAGCTCTTATTAAAAAAAAAACCTTCTCGTATTTTATCTTCAAGTGTAGATACTCTGTTTACTAGCGTTCCTATTCTATCTCCTAAAGAATTTATGCTAGTTCCATTTGAATGAAGCGTATTTTGAATATCCTCGTTTACTGTTTTCTTTAGATTGTCAATGTTGTTATTTATTGCTGGAAGTGTAGTTTTTTGCAATGTTTCAGAGGAGTCTTGTAGCTTATCTATTTGACTTTGCAAGTCATCACTTGTAGATATGTATTCTTTTAATTCTTTTACATAGTTTGCTAATTCAAAAGTGATTTTTCCTGCTTCATCTTTTTTTAAAATTTGTGTTAAATCATCTGCAGTAGATAAAAAAGCATTTTTAGCAAACTCTTTGGTTACGTCTAATTCATCTTCAAATTTTTTCAACGCATTTTGATATATTTCTTTTAGTTCATTAGAAATCCCATCGGTATCGATTTGCTTAGGATTGCATAATACGACTCCGCATTCATCTGTAAGCCAGCGAGTATCCTGTATTAAATCACGTATCTTATTTTTATAACGTAAATTTTCACGAGATTGAAGCATAATATCAGCTAATCTAAGCTCGTATACTGTTGAATTTCTTGTAAGCTCTGGTCTTGTTGTTATTAAAGCTGGCATTAAAACAGTGTTTGGATTATCTTTATCTGGAACTCCTACAGCTGGAGTTCCTTTTTTGTACTCAATACTTATTTTTCTAGCATCGATATTTGTGTCAAGTCTTAGCACTATGCTATCTACTCTTTCTTTATCTTCATAAACAGGATCTATTGTTATAACAGTTTCTTTTTCTTCTATTCCTAAAGCTCCTTCAATGTTACATGCTCCGGGTTTTACAATTACTCTGAATGAATCGCTTGTTGTTTGATCAAGAGATGTTACTGACGTTTCATCCATTACTACGTTAAAGCATTCATAATTGTCCCCCGCAAAAATTCCATTCGAGTATAGCAAATGGAAATACTCTCTTAGTGTTTTACTGTCTATTGCTCTGTCATATTGTGTATCACCATCTTTGCCTTGTAAAATTTTGCTATCAAAAGGAAATGATTTCATATTACTTACTGTAGCCTCACTTTCTCAAAAAAAGTTGGAATTTTATTTCCAAAAGTTAAAGTTATTCGATGCTCGTTACTGTTCCACGTTTCTAAAACTTCAATTATTCGTGATTCATACGATTTTCTCAGATTGCTTATAACTATGTCGCATTTATCACCTAAATCGAAATCTTTCATATACTCAAAGCTTTTCCCATTATTAATTGTGTCAAATTCTATGTTTTCTATCTCAGCATAATTTTTTGATTTTTCTATACCTTTTTGAACAAGAGTTTTTTTGTATTCTTCTAGCGTTTGCTTTTCTTTGTCAAACTTCTCATTCCTTGCATCAATAAAAACTTCTTTTTTGTATCCTCCGTTCGACAAATCAAGTGTTTCTATTATTCTTTGTTCTCCTTCGCCTGTTCCAGCAATAACAAAGTAGTTTTTATAATTACTTGTATCAGAAGTAGCTTTAACTTCTTTTATATTCTTAAAATTTCTAGAAAAAATTACAAAATTGTTTTTACTTTGAGATTGAGTACGATCTACTCCTTGCCAAATATCAAAATACATTTTGTTTTTTAAATAGTCATATCTTAATTTATACGCTTTTTGTTCTATTGCTAAAGTTTCATGTGCTACTTTGTCGAGGCAGCTTCCTGTCTCTTGCTTTTGTATCTTTTCTTCTTTAGAATCATCTAAGATTGTTCCCATTTCAAGATTTGGTATGTCTCCTTTAAATTTTTTTACTGCTTCTACTACAAATTTTGTTCTTGTTCCGTACATATCAAAAGTTGGATATATGATTTTATCTGCTAAAATTTTTTCTAAAAAATATCCCGAGATAATCATTTTCTGACTATCTTCGGAATACTCAATTTTCTGTATTATTCCAAGCTCAGGCCTATCTTTTGTATAAATATAAGCCATGTCTTTTATATAATCTCTTGATAAGATCTGTATTTTAAATTGTCCTGTTTCGTAATACTTTCTGTGCCAAGTCAAATCTATATATCGCAGCATTGCTTGACCGCAAGGAACAAAATCTTTGTTAAGTGTCATTATTTGCATATTTAAGCTCCGTTATATTTCATAAAATAAAAATACTTTGCACTCATATTTGAATCGCCATCTTCCGCATTATAGCCGATTTTGTTAATGCCCTCATTTAACTTAAAATCAATAAAATTAGATTTTTTATCTACATATCTAATACAGTTTTGACCGTTCTTTGTAATCTTTAGAGGAGCTGCTATCTCTATAACATCGCCTTCTTTTAAATTATCTATTAGCTTTATATAAGCATTATTTACATTTACAATAGGATTTTTAACGTCTCCGTGAGCTGTAATTATAACTTTAGGATAAGTGTATGTATCTCCAAGATTGTAAACTGTAATTTCTTTAGAAAACTGAAATGAACTTATTGGATACATTTCGTCCATCTTTTTTTTGTATGGGAAAACAAATAAAGGATTAATTTGTGCTAAATCTTTTCCAAAATCATCAAAGCTATTAAAAAATGGATTAGGACACATTAGCGAAAGTTTCAGCTTTGCGTTCTCTTTTTCTTTTCCTATTTTGCACTGAATTTTTTCGGGTATGCACTCTATCCAAAGAATTCTTTTATCCTTTCTTACATACAATTTATAGTTATGATTTTTCCTGAAAAAAGATAACACATTTTGTCTGCAAAAATCGTTGTTTTTTGAGTTCTTTACTATCGCTTCTATGTCTATACTTCTTTTACTTATATTGCTTCCTATAATGCTAAAATCATCTTCATTGATAAGCGACTCTGTTTTATAGTCATATTTTATCTCTCCTATTCCAGCAAGACTGGTAATCCCAAAGAAAGCATCGTTTTTGTAATTTCCATCAAGCTTTAATACTTTATCGTCATCTCTTTTAAAACTTAGTTCTAGAATCATAAACTACACTCCTGCTAATCCGTACTGTTGCTCAAGTCTTATCGCTCTTGCTACCTCTGACGGTGTTTTCACTGGTTGATAAATGTTAAACGTTTGATTAACTTCTTTAGTATTCTCTACTGATGCAGCGGAAGGTAAATTGGATAAAAAGTTAGCACTTATTACACCTTTTTTTGCACTTATAGTTTTATCCAGTGTTTCGTAAGGATTAAACTCGTCAAAAGATTCTTCAAATCCATCAACGCACATCTTACCTATATATTTAAAGACCGTAGAAGGAGAATGTATTCCTAAAAGTCCTTTTACTCCATCTACAAGTCCTCCAACAAGTCCGCTAACTTTAGATTTTACCCATCCCCAAGCAGCTGTTATTCCATTTCCTAAGCCTTTTACGATATCTGCACCGAGGCTCATCATTTTTGAAGGCAATTTTGATACAGTATTTACTATACCGTCCCAAATTTTTTTAGCACCGTTTTTAGCTACATTAAAAGCATTTTGTCCCCATCTCATAATATTGCTAACAATTTTAGTGAAAAATCCTGAAATTTTTCCTGGTAGTTTTGAGAAAAACTTTATAATAGTATTTACAATATTAGGAACTATTCTTGTAAAGAACGTCTTAATTCCATTCCAAATAGTTTTTATTACTATGAATATCCCTTTAAAAACCATTTTGTGAAAATTGAGCAATGCTGTAAAATACGCTTTTATAAAAGTTATGATACCAGGAATAATTACTGTAAAGAATGCTTTTATTCCGTTCCAGACGGCTTTTACTACTGTAAATATTGCCTTAAAAACCATTTTATGGAAAGTAAGCCATACTGTAAAATATGCTTTTATAAAAGTTATAATTCCAGGAATAATTGCTGTAAAGAACGCTTTTATTCCGTTCCAAACGGTTTTTACTACAGTTGCTATACTTTTCCACATATTGATAAAGAAATCTCGAAATGGCTTACAATTATTCCACAAATATATAATTGCTGCAATTAAAAGACCTATCGCTAGAGTTATTGCTGTTACAGGATTTAAAAGTGCTGTTGGATTATTTAAAATTGTTGACGCAAGATTTATTGCTGCCATCGCTATTTTTAGTCCTCCAAAAGCTATTGTTAATCCTAAAACAACTGATTTAAATAATTCAAAGTTTTTTATTAAAAATTGTATAATATTTCCAAGTGCCGTTAGAATCGGCATGTTGAGTTCTTTTCCCAAAGCTTTAAATGCTTTCGGTATGCCTTCTAACAATCTCGGAATTATCTTGTCAAGTGCTTTCTTTACATTTTTAAACGCAATAACAACTGAATGTACAAGTTCATCTGCTGATATTTCGCCATTCAAAAAATTATCCCACGCAGCTTTTGCTGAACCAATAGATCCTGAAACAGTGCTCATAGCTTCTTCTGCTGTAGTACCTGTTATGTGCATTTCATCTTGCACTGTATGTATTGCTTGAACTATATCAGAAAAACTATCTATAGTGTATTTAGTGTGTTTCCCGTGCTGAGCATTAAGCTCATTTGCTTTATCGATTAAACGCTGCATTTCTTCTTTTGTGCCACCATATCCAAGTTTTAAGTTATCTAGCATTGTAAAATTTTGTTTTGCGAATCCTTGATAAGCATGTTGTATGTCGCCTATATTTGTCCCAAATTTGTTTGCATTATCTGCCATGTCAACCATAGCCATATCTCCGAGTTTAGCAGCTTTTACCGTGTCTCCTCCTAAAGATTGTAATAACGATGCACTAAAGCTCGTAATCTGTTGCATATAAGTATTAGCACTTACTCCTGCTGTTTTGTAAGCTATTTTTGCATTATCCATAACCATTTTCTGACTTTGCATAAGCGTTTTGTATTTTCCTTGAGCTTCTTCTACAGTTTGTCCTGTCATTTGAGCATAGCCTCTTAAAGACTTGCCTTGAGCGCCAAAAAGCGTTTCAATACCGCCAACATTTTGCTCTAATGCAGCACTTGAATCTAATGCACTTCTAGTAACTTTATAAGCAGCTGCAGCACCTGCTACTCCTAACGCTGTAAGAGCTACCATACCTGCTTTTAATCCGCTGCTTAGTCCTTCACTATTTATTTTTGTGTCAAATATCAATGATCCGTCAGCCATTTTTTTACCTCCTCTCTATTACTATTTATTTCATAAACATTAACTTTTCATTTATAGCTTTTACACATCAAAATACTTTTCAAATTCTTCTTCTGCTTTAAGCTCTTGTTTTGTCGGTTTTGGTCGTGGTGTCCATAAATCCTTTAATTTTGAATAAATCTCTTTTTCATCTTTTGAATTTTCATGTCCTGTATAAGCTCTATAGCTCATTATCTGGCTTAGCATTGTTTTTTCAGGCAAAGCTTGTAATAATGCTCTAAACTTATACCAGTGCATGTTAACTTCAGTTAAATCAATATCATAAGCTTGGAGAAAAGCTGCAAATATATAATCCATGTCATACTCCAAATAAAGTGTTCGCTCTCTCTCTTCATTATTTTCATAAGGCAGCTCCGATTTCGGAAAAGCAAACTCTAAAATGCTTTTGTAATCATCTCCGCTTGTAAAAATAGGTAAGCTGCCTTTGAAAATATATGATATATCAATATCTGAAATAGCTCCTTCGTTTATCCAGTTTTCAAACTCTATTACAAACTTAAGCCACACTCTGTAGTCTGTATTAATCTTAAAGTCCTGATTATTAATTCTTATAGTATTTTTTAATTCTCTTTGTCTTAAATCAATCATATTTTTTCTATCTAAGAGAAGATGTAAAATAGTTTACTTTGCCTTTATTAAAAGTTTCTTGATTAGCTAATTTTTCAATACTACCTGCATTTTTTATAAGACTTTCAACAAGCTCTCTATCTTTATCAGATATGTTTATCATGTTTTCTTCAGATGTCATTTCTTGAATCGGCTTTTCGTAAGCTGATACGATAGAAAAATAAGCAACAGCTATATCGTTTAAATCCATGTCATTAAAATCTGTACATTCAAAAATCTCTTTTGCTCCATCTTCTCCAATAAGATATTTTACAAAAGTAAGCATATTTCTATAATTAGTTTCAAAACTAATACTTGTATTTTGATTATTTTTATTTATGCTTTCAATTTTTGCCCTTATTTTTGCTGTAAATTTAGGCAAATTAAAACTTCGATTATTTATAATTACACTGTAATCATTCATTATTAGCTTGTCTCCTTAATCAGATATTTGTACTCTTTTCAGCAAAAGCTGGTACTCCTTCTTTAACAACTGCAATTCCTTTTTTTGTCGTTCCTCCGAACGTAATTTTAAATTTTAACTTTTTATCAACTGCAGATAAATTCTGAATAGAAAGAATCGCATCTGTTTTCCATGCTTTATATCCCTCTTCAGGAGTTCCTTCTTGCATAAATACGATCATTGCTTCTACATGTGCAGCTGAGCCTGTTCGTTGCTCGTAAAAATAAGGGAATACTGCTTCGTAATCTTCTTCTCCTTTATACATAACAATTTCCTGGTCTATTGCTGGCTTATACTGTACAATTTCCGTTGTAGGTGATTCGTCTGCTATATAGTCATAAGTTTCTTCTTTAGGATTCATAGTGATTGTTAAAGCTGTTGACTTTTTAATTCGTATAAAGCGTCCTGAATTTCCTGCATTTATAAAAAGTGCTATTTTGTGTTTTCTTACCATTTTGTCTCTTATTGCAAAGTTGTTGCTTGAAGTAGTTGCTACTGTGTTACTTGTATCGCCCATTTTTTTACCTCTTTTCTTTTAAATAAATAATTTTTATTGTTATTTGATAAATTGCTGTGTCTTGCTCTGATGTTATGATTGATGTTGTCTGTGATACGCTTACATCTTCGCAAGTATAAGTGTAATTTTTATCTTGTGCTTTTTCTAAATCTGGTAAATCTTCATTAAAATTTCGCTCTTCTATAGTTTTCTCTAGCTTTGTAAATATTTCATCGTTAGTTATTCTCTCGTCATCAAGCTGTGATGATTTTTTTCCAAAAAAATTATAAAAATCAGTTACTTGAGAACTTCCATCTATAAAATCTTCTGTTATTCTTCCTGGAGAACGAAAAAGAGAAGCGGAGTTTGGAACTGCTGCTAACAAATCTGTTAAAACTTCCGAAAATTCTGCTTCAGTAAATTCAGACAACCAGTCTTTTAAAATTTTTGATATTGTCATATATTCTCTTACTTAAGCATTGCTTTTGCTTTCTTAAGAATGCTATCTTTTCCTCCTCTTCTTTTCATATGTTCAAACCAATAATCAGTTCTTCCTTCGTAATGCGTCATAGGTATGTAATATTGTCTTCTTGCGTAAGGAGTTTGATATATAACTTCTCCACTACCAATTTTTGTGTGAGAAATTCCTGAATCAAGTAACGCTCCTGTGTCAAAAGGAACTAGCGGGTCGCATAGTCTTAACACCTCAGAGTCAATCATTTTCTGAATTTCTCCGCCTGGATCTAAATGATGATTTTTTACAGCTTTTTTTCCGTCAAATTCAATTTTCTTAAGATCGATTTTAATTTCAAATCCCATTTTTTATTTACACACTACTTTCCAATGCTTTAAAAGTCTACCTTCAGTATTATCATCCAAAGCTATAATCGTTCCTGATTTTATATGCTCAGCTTTTAAATTTGTAATTGTATAGTCTTTAGTGATTTCTTTGTCTATGCTTTCAGCTACTACAATGTCTTTATTATTTATAAAGTTAAATGTAAAGTGATTTTTTGCTTCTTCTAAGCTAAGCTTTTCAAAGTTGCTGCAATCTATATACGTTTTATTGTCTTCAGCTTTAGCTTCACAAGGGACTATACATGTTAAAATTTTTGTATAAGTTAAAATACCATTCGAGCTTATAATCTCTTTTGATGTTTGTCTGTACTCTACATTTTTTATAACTGTTTTAAGCCATATTTTATTTTTAGGATAATAATTATATAAAGTTATCGTTTTATCGTTCATCTTAGTAAACTCCTAAAAGTCGAACACCAATTGCACTATAAATCATAGACTTTAAATCGCTTTGCATTTCTTCAGATTTCTTTACAACATAGCTTTCTGAGTAGCCATTATTATTTACGCTTGAAATATCTTTTTCAGACAAAGAATCTTTATTTTTATATAAAAAATTGCAAATTTTAAAAACTGTGTCTTTAATTCTTGGCTCTTCTATATCTTTAAAAAGAAATTCAGGCACAACTGTTTTAAGCTCAATTTCTGCTTGAGCTTCTATGTTTTTAAATTCTTCTTCACTTTTTATGACGCAAGGGAAATGAGAACTATAGTAATTAAAATCTATAATTGTTTCCATAATTTCCCCCTTTTTTATTTTTTCTTCCCAGATCCTTTATTTTTTTCACCAGGAACTTCACCAGGAACTTCACCAGGAACTTCTTTAGGAACTTCTTCAGGAACAATTAATCCTATCGTTCTAGCCATACTGTTAAAACCTCCTTTTTTTAGTTGGTAATTAAAAAGAGTGTTGATTTTTTCAACACTCTTAAAATTGCCAATCTTTTTTTATTTTATTTTGTAGAGATGTAAACACCTGCTAATTTATTCTTGTATACGTCAACAAGTCCATATTTTCTATATTTAAGAATATCTGCATCAGCGTCAGGATTTGCACTTGCTAAGATAATATCGTTTGCAATGTGCTTATCATACTTGATTACTGCAGGCTCATGAACAATTGCAAAGTTAATATCTTTTGCATTTGCATTTTTCTTATAATGTCCTGCTTCTTCTCCATCTTTACCTTTAAGCAAATCAATCGCTGTATAGAATCTTGATTGAGGAACTGATACTGTCTTTGCAAATCTTCCTAAAACTTCTCTTGACTTTGTTGTGTCAAGTGCCATTACAGAATTAAGAAGCGTTGAATTTGCATAAAGTATTCTTTGTTCTTCTGGAACTTCTTCTTCGTCCATTTTAGAAATAGCAGTAAGAAGAGATTCGAGGAACTTTGCTCCAGTCGATAAATCTTCTCCTGGTGCAAGAGAAACTCCTGCTTTTCCTGCTAGCGTTGCGAATGTAAAAGCATCTCCTTCAGAAGCAACTTTTGTTCTTACAAGTTCAGCTGCTGCAAGTGCAAATGCTTGTATCTGTGATTCTTCATTGTCCATAACATCAACGCTAATCTTTGTGCCTCTGTCATAATTGCAAGTTGCTGTTGCCCATTTTAGATCTACTGCTCCAGTTGTATATCCTGAATTTCTGTCATAATCTCCAAGTCCTGAAACTGTTAGCTGCGGATATTGAATTTCTTTAGCATTAGCTCCTTGCTTTACAAAGTTAGTATTTGCTGATAAATCTGCTGTTACTGAAGCTTTTTTGTATACTTCATCAAGTGCTTCCGTAAATCCTTTTGGTAATTTAAGTGTATTTCCCATAATTTTTTCTCCTATTCTTATTTTTTTATTTACTTGTTTTCTGTAGTTTTGCTTTCTTTGTTTTCTACAGGAGCAAGGCCCATTGCTGCCCTTATTGCGTCAATTTCGGAATTATCATTGTTTCCTGAAGTTCCAATTGCTCCGATTGCACTTCCATTTCCGACAACTGACGGCTCAGGCTCTCCGAAAAGCATTTTTGAATCTTCAGCTTTACTCAATTCTTCAAGTGCTTTCTGTATATCTTCTTTTTGATTCTTAGATTCTCTTAAAGTATCTAAGTCAAGTAAAGCTGATATTGCTTTTTTGTTTTTGCCTCTTGCTTCTACGATAGAACTGTCTAGTAGACTTTTGAAATCTCTCTCAGCTAACTCTGTTTTGTAGTTTTTGTCTTTTTCTTCAAGCTCTTTGTTAAGTGCACTTATTTTTTCTTTGAGTTCTGAAACATTTACACCTTCAAAGTTTTTCAAAGCTTCTTCTGTAGTCTTTAGCTTATCTTCTTTTGCTAAAAGTTCTGTTTTCTGCTTTTCGTATGCAGCTTTAGTTTTTTCAGATTCTTCTTTTATAGGTGTAACTTCTTCATGATATAAGTTGATAACTTTATCAATCTGCTCTTTCGTTAGCTTAATTTTTTCAAGGTCTTCTCTTTTCATAAATCTTTCCTTCCTTTTCTTTACGACACATTTTTTTACACGGATTGTCATCCGCAAGGAGTAGTAGTAGAGGAATTGAACCTCTATAAAGTGCCTTTCACCTACCAATTAATTTTTTGCATAAAAAAAGACAGTATAAAAACTGCCTTTTCTCACGATTATTGCATTAAAAAGCACACTAACATTGTTAGTATGCTTTAAGCTTTTTTCATTTTTTAATTGCTATGTTATTTGCTCCATTTTTCTTTTAACGGTTTTGTGATTTTTATCAGCAAATCTTTAAGCATATATTCTTTACCCTTATATTCAACTTTGAAGTTAAACGGCAAATCACAAAAATCATGTGCTACCGCATCTTGATAATTTGCTATTTCCAAATAAGTTAGATTACCATTTTCAAGCTCGTCAAACATATATATACATCTTGATTCAACGCCATCGATTTCACTATGGAAAGCACACTTATCTATAGGCATAGGAAATTTTATAAACAAGCTGTCTATATTTTCATCAAGTTCGTACTCTGTCACTATTATATCTTTAATTTTTAAACCTTTCATAGAATCCTTTTCTTTATATATATATTGTTCTTCATATATGGGGGATTAGGTATATATGATGTAATTATATTACTATCTCTAGTAACAGCAATCATGCTTTTACCATCTATTTGCTTTATATAAGTTTTACCTAATTCGCCAAATTTGTCAGTAGTTTCTCTTACCTCATCTGGACTTTGCAAAACACTTTTTATTTTCTCTACAAAATCGTCATCAAGTGCTAGTTCCGTATGGTTAAAAACTATATGATAGAATCTATCTTCCTCATTGTAAACTGTTTCTATTGGTGTTTCAAGTCCCAGCTTAAATATTTTATCAAAAGCTTTTTTATTTTTATAAAATTGTTCTTTCGATAGTAACCCATTTTTTAGTTCTTCTAGTACTTTATATTTATCTAATTTTTTAGCAAAAAATTGTAAATCATATTTTAGTTGCAGTTCATTCTCAGCTTTTCTATATGCTTTAAATTCGCTAACATCTTTTATAACTCTTGTTCTGTTAGGTTTTTCAGAAATATTCATAGCATAAGAGAAATTCTTATATTCCTTTACATGCTTCTTTAAATTCCTACTAGCCAGTTTATAATCTGCTTCTAAATTCTTAAGTGCTTCAATTTCTCTTTTATCTGCTCTTATAGTTCGCTCTAATTCTCTTTGTCTCTGCGTAGCTTCATAGTAGCTGTATTTCTTGCCGTTATATTCTTTCGGTTTAGGCTCAGGAATCCATGTGTTAGGCTCGCTTATGCCTTCAAAAAAAGGATAGAATCTATGTCTACAATTAATACCGCAAAGACCGTCTACTGCACCGTATCGACAAACATCAAATGACTTGTATTTCTTGCTTTTACCGTTTCTGCTGTAAATAGCTCCTTGCCATACAGCATGGCTGTCTCTCGCTCCCCAATGGCTTGATACCTCGACTAAATCCACATCCGAGCTTTCTATATTTTCCATCGATATACTTGAACTTAACTGATGGCAAGCTGTTCTCAATATCATTCTTGAAGCAGTGTCTAATTGATACTGCTTGCCACTCGAATAATCTATAGTTCTTATTCCTTTTCTAGCCATTTCGCTCACTACATCGTTTACTGCTGTGTCATACGAAAATGTTCCTGTTGCCATTTTCATAAGTCCTAAATTTAAAGCTCTTGTATATGCTTCTTTAAGATTTAAAGTAGCATTTCCAACTTTAAAAGCTGTAGTTCTTGTTAAGTTCTTTATGTTTCCTTTTGCAAGCTTCTTCGCTGACTGAATCATGATAGGAATTGCGTCGCTTTTCTTAAGCGTTTTTCCCGCATCTTTCCACACCTTTAAGTCATAATTAAAAGACATATCTCCAGCTTTTGATATAATATCGTCGCCTGTAAGATATGCCTCTCGTTCCATTTCTATGATCTTCTTTTTTACATTTTGCTTATGTAGTAGCGTTTCTTTTGCAATCGCTCTTTTTAATTTTTTATCTGCATGTATAAGACGCATAACTTCATTTCTTATTTTTGCAGGACTATATCCAGCTTCTTTCATAGCTCCTGCCATAAGTTCAGCCGTTTCAGTATATCGTCCTGTCTTTTTAAGCCTTCTTGCTATATCTCCTATAACTTCCTGCTCAAAAGATTGCATAAGAAAAGCCATATCGTCCCCGAATGCTTCAAGTTGTTCATCTGATAACATAATCGCTTTCTTTTTTTATATTTTTAGCTTTAATTGTTTAAGTCTTCGCTTTCTTTCTCTACATCTGAATTATCTTCGTTTTCTTCATCTTTATTTTTATAGATCTTAATTGCTGAATCTCTATCAATATTAAATCTTGCCATAATATATTGAATCGTAAATTCAGGTATGTCTGAAAATGCTTGTGCATCTTGTCTTAAGCTTTCAATTCTACTCTGTTTGTCTTCGATATAAGAATCATCAAAATCAATACAAACTTCTGAATCAACATCAAAGTTTTCACTCTTAAACACGTTGCTATAAAACATAATAGCTTTAATAATATCAGTTATATATTTTTTACTTTCAGTTCTTTGCTTATTCAAATCTTGCATAGCATCTTGACGTTCACCTATATATTGTGTAGCTGTTGTTATGTCTCCATCTTTGAAAGTGTATTTTTTAGTTCCAAAACCAAACATCATAGAAAAAATAGACAAACAAAGCTCAAACACTTCTTTTATCTCAGCAATTCGTATTTTAGGATTGTATTCCTGAATAACTGTTTTTGCGTCAGGAAGCTTGTCTTGACCTAAAAACACAAATAGCTTTTTCATGAGTGGTGTTTTTTCTCTAAGTTTTCCTGTTCTTCTGTCGATTGGAACCATGATTTCATTTGTCAGGATCATCTTTTCTCCACGCTCTAAATCTCCTGTCAAAATCATATTTGCAAGATCTAATTTTTTTAACGTAGGTATAGCGTTATATACCTTAGGAAGTCCGAAGCCTTGCATATCATTTAAGTTGTTTACTTTAGCAACTCTCATAATCATAAAAGGCTTAATCTGTCCAAGATTAAGCCAGTAATTTTTTATAAGTTCATCTTCTCCATTGTCTTTAAATTGAAAGACATATGTACTTGCTAAATAGTTATTGTCTGCTCCTTTTGTAAAAACAACTAAAGTAAGTCTCTTCTTTCCTTGCACATAGTCTGTGCCATAAAACGCAGCTTCTTCTACGTTTCCATTTACTACAGTAAGAGGAATATAGTTATTTGCTTTACAGTATGTAATCTTTAAATCTCCGCCTCGAACTTTACCATTTGAAAGATATTCAGCATTATCTAATCTTATATAACACGCTACAGTACCTGTCGCACTCATAAGTTCTAGTTGCTTTCGATACATTACAAAAAAGTTATTGTCATATAAAACTTTATTTATTTTTTTTGTGCTTAATTCATCTTTTACATATATCTTTAAAAGTTCACAAAGATTAGCATCGTCTTCACATCCTCTTTTTGCAAATCCTATTCTTTCAATTTCGTAGGGTTCTCCTTGAACGGTCGTTCGATTGTGAAAGTTTTCTATTGGCTTATTCTCATACCACTCATTACATTCTTTTATATATTCGTATGGCTTGTTATTTACTTTGTATCCTAAGCCTGTTAGCAGTTTTTCTACGCATTTTTCCATTTCTTTTAATCCTTTTTTTAATATGCTAAATCTATAAATTCAATGAAATCTAACATCGTATAGCAAAGTGCATCATACCAGTCGTTGCAATTGTCAATATTTTTGTCTTCAGGGATGCTCTCGTCTTTTTCATCCCATCTTAAATTTTTAAGTGAATTTATTACATTTATACAGCTTTCGTTTATCTTTAATCTTCCCGTGTTAAATAGCAAATCTATCGTTTTTGGTCGCTCTGATATTTCGTTTTTTCTACATCCTTTTATATTTGTATAAGGCAAGTTCTTTTCTTTCGCTACTGATATAAGCGAATTAATAAGTGTGGGAGATGCACTGTCAGGAAACACAAAGTCAATTCTTCTATACTTGTCAATGCACATCTTGTAAAATTCAATAAAACTATCGCATATCTTTTTTGCATCGATATTTTCGGTGATTGGTAAGCCTCTTTCTTCAAGCACTCTAAAGCCTTTATATCCGTCTAAATATCCCATCAAAACCATAGTTGTTTTTGAGCCGTTTCCTCCGAAATCGATTCCCATAACGATCTTTGTGAAATATCGTTTTTCTTTCTTCATAGTGTTTAGCTCTGTATCCAAATTAAAAAGATACGGTTTTTCGTTCTCGGCAAAATACTTAAATATTAAGCCTGATGCAAGTACCCAAAGACCTCTTACAAATCTGTCATAAAAAACTCCTTTGTACATTGATTCATAACGTTTTAATATGCTTTCTGTAAGAGATGGATTGTCTTTCATCTCAAAGTGTATTCGAATAAAATTCTTATGTTTTATCTCGTCAATCCAATTCTTTTTTATGTAATGCGTTGGACTTTCAGGATTGCAAGTCATCCATATTTTAGAATTTTGTACTGAACATCTTGCTACAGCTTGATTTACAAATGATTCAGGCATAAGAACAACCTCGTCAAGAAAAATCCCTGCAAGTGTAATACCTTGTATTAGATCTTGACTTGACTCATCTTTTCCTCCAAAAAGGAAAAATTCGTTTTCTACATCTTCAAGTTTTATTGTTATTTCATTATCAGCTCTATGTTCTTCTACTTTGTATCCTCTTGACTTTAAAATATTTTTAAGTGGCTTTATTACATTTCGTCTTAATGAGCCTATCGTTTTTCCACAAAGTGCAAAGCTCTCTCCACTAAAATTGTCCATCGCCCAGTTTATAAAAGAAAAAGACAGAATAACTGTCTTACCGCTTCTTATAGCTCCGTCAACGATTATTCCGTCTTTTTCCGAGAAAGGGGAGTTATCGCACCACCATGTCAAAAGTTTTAGCTGCTTTTTTGAAAATGGTGTAAATACAAATTTTGCTTTTTTTACTATTTTGTTTTTATCTACTTTATTATCTTTAACTCTCGACATCTTCATCACCTTCAAAAGTATCTTTTGCTTTTCCTTTTAATGCTTCTATAAATCCATCAGATGCCGATACTTCATCTTTTATTTTTGCTTCATCTTTTTGCCCAAGATATTGTTTTCCGAGCCAAATAGCCATAGTAGGATTACTTTCTGACAGTTTGAACTGACTCCTTCTCAGCGACACATGACCTATCTGTCTTTTTTGCTTGAAAATCTCGGAAAATCTCTTTTTATATGTTCTTTTGCACCATCTCGTAAGAGTTTTATCAGTGACATCAAAGAAGCTGCAGATTTCTTCTTCTGTACATTGCAATCCACATAGCAGTTCAAACTGCTTTTTATCTATTTCTTTTAAAGGCTTTGTCTTCACTAATAATCCTCCTCTCTAATGCTTTTATTTATTTCTTTGTAACAAAAAAAACTGAACAGAACAGCTCTGCTCAGTTTTATTTTTTAACATACTTTTTACAACTACCATAATAGCACTTTTTTAACTGCCATTTACTATCATTTACTACTATTTACTGTTATTTACTGTTATTTACTGTTATTTACTCTCATTTACTATTATTTACTATCAAAGCATTGATTTTATTGTATACTCTAAAATTCTAATTTAAGAAGAACGCAGAAGAGTTGAGAAGAACGCAGAAGAGTTGAGAAGAACTTGGTAAAAACTATTGACTTTTACGGGACACGGATATGTTTCAAGCTATACTGTAAGCATATCTCTAAAAGAAGCCCAACTGCTCGGATTCGTAAATGAAGATAAAACAATAAATTCTATTGAGAAAATAATTGACGGAGATAAATTAATTATTCAAAAAGTAACTCAATAATATTACATCTTGCTTCTTTTAAGTCGGCAATGCAGAAATGTGTTGCCGATTTTTCTTGCTTTCTTTTTATGATTTTAACTTCTTCAATTCATTCATTCCTTTTCTATAAAATCTGAATATACTGCTGCTTGATACATCAATTTCACTTGATATCTCCTTCCAATCCATGTTGCTTAAAAATCTAAGCCTTAATACTGCTTTTGCGTTTTCGTCTTTAGCCTTATCAATAATGCTTTCACTTTCTTTGTAAGCTTTTATATATTCATTTGTGAGCTTTTCTTTTTGCTCTTTCTTATCAATAATGAGTGCCATTTTCGGTTCAAGCTTGCTTTCAGGTGAGCTTTTAACTTTTTCAGTATCATATCTTATTGATTGAGGATAGAGGGACTGATATAGTCTCTCTATTTCAAAATCAAGCATTTTAATTTTAGATTCTAATCTGTTTTGTTTAGTTAGTATTTTTAAAAGCTCACTTTTTGTCACTTTTATGCTCCTCTTTTTATATTCCACGCTCATCACTCATCAAAAATGGTAAAATACAAATATTCCGTATTTAACCGTTTTTTTTGTTGTTGCACCTATTTTGGCTGCAATTTCCTCCCAGTTCATCTGGTCTAAAAATCTATATTTGAAAATCTCTGCCGTTTCTTTATCGCCTGATGCTATAGTTTTAGCTATCAGTTTCTCTATTTCTTCTTTTTTGGCTTTTGTCATCATTTCACGCTTTCCTAACTGAATTGCTTATTTAAGTTTTTGTTTAAAGTTTTAGTTCTAAGATAAATATTACAAAAATGTTCATCTTTAGATTCGTATTTTTCTATGTCGTAAATAAGGCATTTATCTTCATCGGCACGCCAATTTAATCTATCATCATCAACATCAGGGTATGCAGGATAAGAAACTATAATTTGGATTTCTGCATCATCCGGATATTCTTCTAAAAGTTTTATAAGCTCTTTTTTTGTCATTAGCTCTCCTTTTTTATTTTTTATTTATTCTTGATTTGCTTTTCTTTTTTTTAGCTTCTGCAATTGTAACAATAGCTTCTGCTATAAGTGCAGCTGTTTCTTTTTCTTCGTTCTTGTACTTGTGTAATTTTTGTCGGGACATAACTGAAAGTGCAGACCTTTTAACAAGCATAAGATTTTCAATATTGCAGTTTTGATTGTTATTATCTTTAAAAGTAATTACACTGTCTTCAGGTATTTTCCCATGCTCTTTTTCCCAAATAACACGATGTTTTAATTCCCAAAAATTAGGTTCTTTTACTTTTATAAAAACATATCCACTTTTTTTATCAATTCTTTCCGCTCCTACTTTTCTTGTATTTTTTGGAATATGCCCTTTTTTAAATTTTCCTATTCTTCCAGTGCTTAAGTTATTACTAAAAAGAAATCTTCTTATTTGATTTATCCTTATACTCCAGTTAAAAGTTTTAGTAAAAGCACTTTGAATTTCTTTGTATGAATGTCCTGGAACAAAATTTTTAAAAAATTGTTTTTCTTCGTCTGTATACCTGTGCCGCTTTACTTTTGGCATATCTTTTTCCTTCACTTTCTTTTTCTTTTTCTTCTCTCTTCAATGCCAAAGATTTGCATATCTGTGTCTGTGCCGTATCCGTATTCGTCCAGATGCTTTTTAGCTTGCAAGCATAAGCTTGCATTATTGATAATTGCTTTTGATATTTTTACAATCTCACCACTTTTTTTAATTTCTTTGTCGAGTCCATCCTCTGAAAGATTGTCATCTTGTATTCTCTCAATACACTTAAAAAGATAGTTATTTAATTCTAATAAATTATTTTTCATTATTTCTCCTTTCCTCTGCCCAAAAGGCTAAAAGGCAGAAACTAAATCTATATTTTATTTTAAATTGTTTTGTGTGTTATGTAAATTAAATCTAAATTTTATTTTTAATTTTGGTATATGATTTAATCGCATTTCTTTCTAAATTGCTTTTTATGTGTTCTCTTTTGCTTTTTTATTTTTTGTTGTTAATATATATTGCCTTTTTATTATTTTTACTTTTTTAGTTTTTTGCGTATGCCTTTATAACGCATTTAAAAGCCTCTATTTCGCCTTTTATTTTTTTAGCCTAAAAATAATCGTCTAATTACTTATCGTGTCAATTTGCCTATAAATTTTGATAAATTTTAATATATAGGCAAGTTACTTTAACTTTGCTTTTTAAATTATCCTCCTCTCAAAAGTTTTCGCTCAAGATCTATTTTTTCTTCTTCGCTTTTTTCTCGCTGTGAAAAATTATTAAATCTTGAATTTTGGGCATAGTTCACCTGTTTAAATCGTGTTCCGTCTTTGTTTTCATAATTTCCGTCAAGAATCTTAGCAAGATTCGATTCTTGCATAATCCAGTCAAAAGTAGCAGTCCAGCTTCTGGTATTATCTCCGCAAAGGAAACTTGAACTATTAGCAAGTTTAAAAGCTTCGCAGAGCTTATCTCGAGGATATGACTTAAGCCTTATCTTGATTACTCTTTTTCTTTGCTCGGATAAAGTTTTGATTTTGGGTAAGTTTAAGCAAATGCTGTTAAAGTCATTAACAACATCTTGAATCTTTGTTTTGCTTTCGCTGTTAGTTACAGTGTCGGTTTTTGGTTTTATTAAAATATCATCATCGGTTTTTAAAGCGGTCTCCGAAAACGGCTTGCCGTTTTCTCTTTTACCCTTTTCTCTTTTATTATTATTAATATTATTATTTATATTATTATTAACATTAACATTATCATTAACATTAACATTAACACTATCGCTTGCGATTGTTTGCGATTCGCTTTTAATCGCTTGCGATTCGTTGCGATTGTTTGCGATTCGCTTTTGCTCGCTTGCGATTGTTTGCGATTCGCTTTTAATCGCTTGCGATTCGTTGCGATTGTTTGCGATTCGCTTTTGCTCGCTTGCGATTGTTTGCGATTCGCTTTTAACTGTCGCTCTTTTCTTTGCACTTTCAATTGCGTTTTCTACTTTACTTTGATATTTTTCCTCATTTTTATCCAGTTCAGGTTTTATCATAGTTGTAAAAATAGATACAACAGTATCATCAGTAACATCATATTCAGTACCTGTTTGATAATTACTGATTATTTGTATAAGCTGATGTGACTGTTCAGCTGATAGTGATGCCATAAGTTGTATCCAGCTATTATATAAAAGAGATGTATTTTTATTATCCGCCATTTCAAAATTCCTCTTGCTCTTAATCTAACTTCTTTATCTCGATTTCCGTTCTTGGATTATCTTTGTCATAGTCGACTCTAGAACCGTCCATCGAAACCACAATTTTGCAGTTATCATCTTCTAAGATTTCATATTTAACTAATATATCAAGTATTGCTTCTTCAAGATTTACAAGATCAACTCTTCTTTTTGTAGGCATATAAAATATAGCTTTCACATTTACTTTCACAGAAAGAGGACAATTTTGTCCTCTTCTTAGAAAGTATTTGCAGTCGTTCTCATAGTCTTTGTAAGCCTTAGAAGGTGCTATAAAAAGTCTGCCTGAAGGTGTTTTAAATATTCTCTGTGAATTTTTTTTAGTTCTTGGTATTAAAGGTATTGTTATTTTTAGTATCTTAATATCTTTTAAATTATTCATTCACTTCTCCACTGTTAAAAAATACACTTTCTATATCCATCTGAGTTCCATTGTCGCCGTTATTATTTTCAGTTTTTGCAGCGGCTTTTTTATCTTCTTTTACCTCTTCAGTAGTAGTATCAGCTACAACATTATCTTCTACAGATTCTTCTGTAACATTGTCTACATAGTCAACTGTTCCATCTTCTTTGATAACTCCCATATCACTATCAAGAGCTGACTGCATATCTATTGACATGATTCCCCACTTGCTTATCAACTGTCTTAGCATTGTCTTATAAGCCATGCTATCGAAATCCTTTTCCCAAAAAGTGTAGCCTTTTTTAGCTTTGTATCCTTGAGAATATTTAAGTGCGTGTGATTCCATTTTTGCTTTGCTCCAGTACATCGTCTTTTTAAATCCGTTCAGATACTCAAACATTGCATAATATCCAATCGTTTTAGCATTTTCTCTTTCCTCCTCATCATCTATAAGCTTAACTTCGATTTCTTCATCAAGTGGATTATAGTTTATGAGTTCGCCTTCTTTTATTGCTAAAACATTAAGCTTTTTATATTGTCCGCTTCTTAAAGCAAGCTGAATATATCCTTTGTATCCTAAGTTAAATTGAGCTTCCGATAAGCCTTTTTTTCTGTTATAAAAAGGTACTAAATAATACTGTCCTAATTGCGGAGATGGAGAAAGCTTTAAGCTATATCCTAGAAGTGCAGCAGATACTATTGAAGGGGATGTGCAGTCTTTAAGACTTGCATTAGCTTGTACAGCTGATATAATAGATGAGACAAATCTATCACCGTTAGCACCCCCGATGACCTTATTTATTTGCGATTTTACGGCATCGGATGTTAAATATGCTGTTAGATTTGTCTTTTTACTTTTTACTAAAGAATTGTTTACCATGATATTTATTCCTTTCTTTTTTCTTCTTTACTGTAACGCTTTAAATACTATGTTTCTTTCTCTAAGCCATTTTGAAAGTTCAATAGCTTCAGTTCTTGTAAGATGAGCTTTAAATCCTATCCAACTTCTTATTTCTCTAACTTTTGCTTCTTCTATTTCAGTATTTGCTGTGTTTTCTTTACTTGCTTTTTCTTCATCAGTTGCAGCAGCTTCTTTTTCTTGGACTTCAACTTTTGCTTGCTCTTCTAAAAGCTTTCGTTCTTCTTCTTCCTTTTTCCTTCTCTCAATTTCTGCTTGCTTACGTTCTTGTATGTCTTTAAGCCTGTGTCCTTCGCAGATAGCTGCATTCAAATCAAATGTTTCTTTATATACTTCTAGCGATTCAAATGCATAAGGCAAAGCATTAAGGCTTTTAACTTCATCTCTTATTTTTTTATTTTTTTCTTTTAATTCAGATTCAATCTTTGATAAGCTAACTGACTTATTAAGCCACTTCGTATCAAAAACATTCTCTAATTTAACAAAGTCTAAAAAGTCTATTTCATTAAATAACTTTTCAATTTCTTTTCTTTTTTCTTCTCTTTCTTTTTCTTCAAAGTCTTTTACTTGCTTATCTATAAGTGCAATAGGTTCTCTTATAATTGCTGTGATTTCGTTTATCTTTTTTTCAAAGGTTTCGTAAGGCTCTAAGCACTCTTTCTTTACTTCTTTTCGTCTATTCTCAAGTGCAGTAAAGAACTTGTTTAAATTTGCTCTGTCTTTTTTAGCTTCTTGCAGCTGATCTTCTGTATAAACAAGATTTTTATAAAAAGATACTTTTTCTTTTATCTGACTTTTTATTTCTTCATCGTTAAAATCAATTTTTTTAGGTAATTTGTACTCTTTTATTTTAAGTTCAAGCATTGCTTTTTCTTTCCTTTCTCTTTTTTTTTATATTTCAGGCAAGAGTAAATCAGGGCACTTATCATCAATTAAGCTTTGATAAAACTTTTCTTCTTTGTCTCTTAAATACTCTATGTCTTCTTCTACGTCTTTTCTTTTTATAAAGTAGTGGTTTGTGTTTAAAAATGTTTTGTTGCTTTCTGTGTACTCATACTTTAATTGTGCTTTTAGTATCACAAAATCAAACTCAGTAATTAAAAGATAGTGCAGCACTTGTAAGTAGTAATTTTGTGGAATTTGATTTTTCCATTTTTCTTTTGATTGGCTTTTCATTATCTGGGTTGTTTTAATCTCGAGTATTCCTTTTTCGTTAGTTTCTTTATCAGTAATCCAACCATCTAAAGAAGCGTGTGCAAAAGGATATTTGCTATTCAGCCACATATTATTTTCCGAGTAATTTACTTCGTATCTTGGAAAATCAAGTTTAAAAAGTTCTCTAAGCAGCGGCTCAGCTCTTTTTCCATAAACAACGTACGGCTTGTCTGATATATCTTCAGCTTCTTTTATTCCTTTTTTCTCTTTCCACAAATCGACATTTGTTTTATATGGATTCATTCCTAAAATCGCCGCACAATCAGAACCGCCAATTTTATTTTTCCTTGCTTTTAGCCACTCTTTCTCATTTTTAAAGTTTTTAACTGTTATCATTATTTCTCATTCTCCATCTATCTTTATCTTTAAAAAAGTTTTTTAACGCATCTTCAGGTATTCTCGCATATGTAAAATAAATAGAATTTAAACGAGTATCTTTAATAACATATAAGTCATCTCCTGCGTAGTAAAACCTGTAACAGACATTGATAGTACTTAATTCTTCATCTGAATAATAATTAAGATCTTGATTATTAATTTCAAACCGTCTCCAGTTAAGATTGTATAATGGCACTACTTGTCTATAAAAGTCATGAATAAGTTCATCTATCATTTTTACTTTTCCTTTCTAAAATCTATTTTAGCTTTGTAGCATAAAAATCATTTTTTTTCACGTTCTTGCTTTGAATAATTACTTGCACCATTGCAAACAAAAGGTGTACTACTGTTACCTACCCAATCTTTCATAGCCAATCCTCAAGCGGAATAGAATATCTGATAATATCCGATAAATTCAATACTGTTATTGAATTACTTAGGTTACACAACAATACAAAAAAGGGCATCATAAAAGTTCCTCTCGTTGTTTTAAGTGCAAACCATCCTTTCCACTTTGCACGTTTTTCCCATAGTTCCATTGATGATTTTTGATTTTCTTCAATTCTTGAAAGTGGGAATTCGTCATTTTTACATACTTTGCAATCAATAAGAGCTGCCGCCCTATTTTTAACTGCTATAACATCTGCCGGTTGACCATCATGATTTTGTACAAAATTATGTACCCAAAAACCATTATTAAATAGAATTTCACAAAATTCTCTTTCAAAATTACTTTCTAATTTTTTGTTGCTTATCATTTTCTGCCCTCCATGAATCTATTTCTTTGAGAAAATTTTTTAATGCTTCTTTAGGATTTTTTGCATATATAAAATAAATAGAATTATAACGAGTATCTCTAATAATATATAATTCGTTTTCTGCATCGAAATTATAAATTTCAAAGTGATCGTATAAAAGCTTTTTAACTCTTATTATTTTTGTCATGTTTTACTTTTCCTTATCTAAACCTGTTTTGGCTTTGGTTTAATCTCTAAAATTTTTAAGTCCGTCACGGATGCCATTAAGCCATGCATAAATTTCATCATTTGAGAAATATTCAATACAAGAGTTTCCACATTCTTCACAAATTATATTTAGTGTTTTTTTATCGAAATTATAAATTTCAAAGTTATCACATAAAAGCTTTTCAACAATCTCTAATCCTTCTTTTTTTGTCATGTTTTACTTCTCCTTACCTTGCTTTAACATGTCTTCATATTTCTTTTGTAACTCTAAAATCTTTTTACTATAGCTTGTTGATTTTATCCCGCTTTCACGAAGCTTTGTTGCTCCATAATCACCCATGTTGTAAGATAGTAAAGCTTTTTCTTCATCGCCTTTGTATTTCTTTAGGTATTTTCCGATTATTGAAATTCCACAATAAACATTCTGATAAGCGTTAAGCATATCGTGAGAATTGTATTTTTTAGCCATTTCTCCAATGTTTAACCTGTTAATCTGCATAAGTCCATAATCAGAAGTATAAGAAATAGCGTCTGCATTAAACTTGCTTTCGTGTTCTATCATTGCTAAAGACAAAGAATAAGGAACACTATTATCTTCAGATATTTCAAATATATGTTTTTGCAAATTCTCTGAAAGTGGAATATTTAAGCGTTTAAAATTACCCCTTTGTTTTGACACTATAGGTGCTTTACTGCCTTTTTCAATTGCTTTTACGGTTCTTACTACCGTTTTTGTTTCAACTTTAGAAGAGTTAAAGCTTCCTAAAGTAAAGCCTGAAATAAGTAAAAATCCGCCGACCGCTGCATATTTTAGTTTTCGCTTTCTCTCTTTCTTCTTTCTTTTTAAAGTGCATTCTCGTAAATCAATAACTTGTATACTTCTTTCTTTCATTTGATTTTTTTCCTTTCTATAAAATCAATCAAAATGCCTCTTTCACTTCACTTGCCATGAGCCTTGCAATAGCTTTTATTTCTAGTCTTATACTTAAAATCTCAATCTTATCTTTCTTTGTAGCTCGTGCTTCTTCAAGTTCATCAAGCAAGTCATCAAGCTATGATTCAACATTTATTCCAGTTATTTTTTTGAATATTTCTTTATTAAAGTTTGAAATGTTGAAAATAGCATCTTTTTCATCAGTAGAAAGTTCATCCCACCACATTTGTCTTCCTGTTTCTTCTTCAATATGTTTTAAGAATCCACCTGTAACTGTATATTCAGGATGTTCTTTTTTTTCATCGTCAGTCATATCATCTTCCCAAATCCATGAAAGAACATTTGAAGGAATTTGATTCAAAATATATCTTGCTTTTGAGTTCAACCAATCCCTATATGTTAAATCAGAAATCTTGTTGAAAATAAATATTTTAGGTTCTTCTGTATTAAAGCAACCATTTGAAAAACAGGCTCTGTTGTAATCGCCACTGTTCCAATTGCCACTGTTCCAATTGCCACTGTTGTAATTGCCACTGTTGTAATCGCCACTGTTCCAATCGCCACTGTTCCAATCGCCACTGTTGTAATTGCCACTGTTCCAATTGCCACTGTTCCAATTGCCACTGTTGTAATTGCCACTGTTGTAATCGCCACTGTTCCAATCGCCACTGTTGTAATTGCCACTGTTCCAATTGCCACTGTTCCAATTGCCACTGTTCCTATTGCCACTGTTGTAATTGCCACTGTTGTAATCGCCACTGTTCCAATCGCCACTGTTGTAATTGCCACTGTTCCAATTGCCACTGTTCCAATTGCCACTGTTCCTATTGCCACTGTTGTAATTGCCACTGTTGTAATTGCCACTGTTGCAAAGACCAGTGCAAGCTTTTCCCAAATTCACCAATTCAAGAACTTCATGCCAGCTTAATTCTCTTAAAATATGAATTTTATTTGTACAGCGCTTACTGTTATCACTTTCTGAATCTATATCCCCAAGTACTTCAACTTCAGCAACCTTGTTATTTGAATTGAAGTCATAGTAAGAAAAACAATCAGATGCTTTTGTGCAGAAATGAAATCCCCTATAACAACATTTTGGTTTAACATCTTCTTCAAATATTTTTCCCACTTCAAACTGGAAACCTCTGCAAGTCCAATCAGGATTAAATACTTTGTATCCTTTCATAATCAATCCACCTTTCTATACACCAACATATTCATTTAATTTTTTAGGACTTATATGATAAGACCATCTTGATTTGTTTCTAACCGCATAACCAAATGGTGCGGTTCCTTGTTGTAATGCCACCCTTACACTTTGAACACCAACTCCTAAAATTTTAGCTGTTTGAGCTGGTGTTAATCTTTTTAATCCAACACTTACATCTTCACCATCTATTTCACTGTTCAGCCATTCGACTGTGCATTCAAGAACTTCAGCGATTTTTTCCTGCACATCAGGTCTTGGAACTGACCTTCCTGAAAGATATTGACTAACCGAACTTTTTCCCTTGCCGATTGCAGCAGCAAGTTCTTTCTGTGAAAGTTGTCTTTCAAGCATTGCTTGATTTAACTTTTCTGCAAAATTGTTCATACACTCCATCCTTTCTTGATTAGTTCATATTTTCTGAACTTAACGAGTAAAAAAATAATCCTGTATTTCTTCAACCTGAAAATTTAAGATTTCCATTGCTCTCTGAATTTCAGTTTGCTTCCAAGGTATCTTATTATTCAGCTTTAAAGAAATGGTTCTTTCAGAAAGATTCATTTCTTCAGCAAATTTTCTACGAGTGCCGAAAATTTCAACAATCTTTCCATTTAGTTTTGAATAATCATAAGCCATTGCATCTGCTCCTATACATTTAAAATTTTTATTTTTTGTTCAGTTTTTCTGAACTTGAGTAAAGTATATCAAAAGATTTTTAATCCGTCAACACTTAAATTCATATTTTTTGAACTTTTTTTCATTATTGCCTTGAACTAAAGTTCAAGATACATTATAATAACAATATAAAAATAAGAAAGAGGTGATTGTCATTAAAATCACAACAGCTGATAGACTAAACCAATTATTATTGGAAAGAAATTTGAAACAAGTTGATATATTAGAACTTTGTAAACCTTACTGCAAAAAATATAATGTAAAGTTAAACAAAAATGATTTAAGTCAATACATTTCAAATAAATATTCTCCAAGTCAAGAAAAATTAACCATTTTGTCAATGGCTCTAAAAGTAAATGAAGTTTGGCTGATGGGATATGATGTTCCTTCAGGAATAGATGCACTTAAGAATCTTGAACAAAACTTATCAAAGGAAGCTGAACTTCAGAATTCTATTGAGCAAACTTATGGAAAGGCAACACTTGAACTTGTAAATGATTTCCAAAAACTTGATGAAGTAGATAAAATTAAAATCACTGAAAGAATAGCAACATTACTTGAAGATGAAAAATACTCATTCAAAAAAGAATCATTAAACGCATAGGTAATATAATTTATGTAAAATTTTAAAAATATTTGAAAGGATGTGATTTTTTTATGAAATTAGAACTAGATTCAAATGAAATAAAATATTTTAATGCTTTCAAAAACAAATTAAAATCAGAAGAATATGACCTTTTAGTTTTAAAAAGATTATCAAGTGGAATAATAGAACCATATTTTAATACTTATCCAATAGGAAAAATCAAATTGAAAGGAAGAAAATATTGGATGCAGATTTTTAGAAGCTTGTATAAAATTGATATTTTTGAAGGAACACTTGATGAAATGATTGAAAAACAAGATGATGTAATTAGATATTTAAGAAAATATTGCAAATAAAAAAGACCCCAACTGCTGCAACAGTCAGGGTCAGATGTGAATGCAACCACTTCAGGATGGAAGAAAGGTTACACCTATCTATAGATTATATCTTCTTCTGTCCTTTGGTTCAATAAAAGGATGGTAAAAATATGAAAAATCCAAATGGTTATGGTTCAGTTGTTAAGCTTTCAGGAAACAGAAGGAAACCCTTTTGGGTTAGAAAAACAACTGGATGGAATGATAAAGGACATCCAGTCTATGATACAATTGGTTATGTTGCAACTAGGGAGGAAGGAAACATTCTTCTTGCTGAATATAACAAGAACCCTTGGGATGTGGACAGAATAAAAATTACACTAGAAGAATTGTTTGATTTGTGGTTAGAAAAGAAAGCTATTAAACTCAGTCAATCAAATAGAAACAGCTTAAAATCTGCATATAAGCATATTAAAAAATTATCTGATATGAGATATAGAGAAATCAAAGCATATCACATGCAAGATTGCATTGATAATTGTGGAAGGGGATATTCAACCCAAGGTGCGATAAAAAACCTTTGGGGGCATCTTGATAAATTTTCACTTGAACTTGATATAACAACAAGATGCTATTCCGATTTACTAACTTCAGATCCAATCCCTACAAGTTCAAGGGATAGATTTTCTGATGAAGAAATTAAAAGAATTTGGTCAGCATATAAAGAATACATTCAAGGAAAAGATTTTGGAAATGTTCCTGTTGAATGGTTGGATACAATTTTAATTTTTTTATATACTGGTTTTAGAATTAGTGAACTTCTTACCCTTAAAACTGAAAATGTAAACCTTAAAAATATGACATTTAAAGGCGGAATAAAAACTAATGCAGGTAAAAATAGAATAGTTCCTATACATTCAGCCATCCTTCCAATCGTCAAAAATAGGCTAAATAAAGACTTTGAATATCTAATCAATATAAATGGTCAAAAGATTTCACAAAGTTCATACAGAGCGAACTGGAACAGCCTTATGAATTATCTAAATATAAATAAAACACCTCATGAATGCAGACATACATTTGAATCAGTTCTTGATTCAAAAGGTGCTAATAGAAGATGTATTGATTTAATGATGGGTCATGTATCAAAAGATGTTGGAAATAGAGTTTATAATCATAAAACTATTGAAGAATTGAAAAGTGCAATTGAACTTTTCAAAGTGAACTAGTGACAAGTTAGTAACAAAAAAGACCGAAAGCATTGATAAATCAACAACTTTTGGTCTTTGTGTTTTTATTATAGCATAAAAAATCTCTTTTTAAATAAAAATGAACCGAATTAAAAAATTAAATTCAGTTCATTCTTTATACATTATTTTATTGTAAATTTTATATATTTATTTCATATATGAATTTCATTATAAATTCCATACATTGATTTCATATACGAATTTCATTATAAATTCCATATATTAATTTAATATATGAATTTCATTATTGATTTCCCATAAGAATAAGATGAATAGTTCCGAATGGATAAGCAAAAGGAATTACATAGGAATCCTTAGGAAGCTCTAATATATCCTTATCCACTACAGTCGGCGGATTTAATGCAATTTCCTTGGAGTAATTATTTGAAATATTAACTCCATAAAGTCCATTATTTAAGTTTAAGAAATCTTCTATAGAAGCTTTCACATACTCATCAAACTCTTTAAATTCCATTTTTGCAAATCTTGATGCAAATATAACAGCGGTCTCTTTCGACATATCAATAAATGTTTTCTTCTTTACGTCTCCTGAAATCTGCTGCTCTACAGCATAATTCACCGGAAATTCCGATGAAGGGACGGGGGACATTGGCATAAAGTCCTCGCCTACGAATCTTAAAAGGTTATTAAAGAATAATTTTAAATAATCAACTAATTCAGTAGGCATCTGTCTTTCCGATACCAACAAGAATTTTTTCATCAGCTGATCAAAATTAGCTTGACTTTCCATATCCATGTCATAGATTTCAGTCTCATTCTGATATTTTAGGAATAATTCTTCAAGCTGTGCATTGGTAAGCACGTTCATATCGACAAGAATCTGCCCAAGTAAAAGATAGTCAGGATTCTGTGCCTTTAAAAGTTCTTCCACCTGACTGTCTGTCAGATAATCTCTTGCGATTGCAATCTCTCCGAATCTCTTGTCTTCTCTTGACTGCATCATACATACTTCATCAATTTCCTTAGCAGTCATAAATCCTCTATGCATAGCTAAAGTTCCAAGCTTTATTCTTGCTTTTTTAAGTCTTGAAATTGCTTCCAGTAAATCTTCATTCGAAACTGCTTTATTATTTAAAAGATAACTTCCGAAAAATTGAGCAAACATCTATTAATCCTCCTTAAAATAAGACTTTAAAAGCAATCTTATTTGCTCTACAGAAAATGGTTTTTGAATAAAATCCGTAGTTCCGGCTTCAATGGCTCTTTTAAGTTCGTTCTTCGTTCCGATTGATGATACAACAATTATATTTGCTTTAGAATCAACTTCTTTTATCGCCTTAATAGCCTCAATTCCATCCATCTTCGGCATAACTAAATCTATAAATGTAAGCTCAGGCTTTTCTTTTTTAAAGACATCAAGAGCTTCTTCACCATTTGCTGCTCCACATATATCAACATCCTTTAAATATTCTTTTACTACATCCGATAACTGTTTTCTAGCAAGAATTGAATCATCACACACTAGTATCTTAGGTACTGCCATAATCCATCCTCCTTATAATCAATTTATTAAATAATACTACACTAAATGCAACTATTATTCAATTATCTTTATTTTTTTGTTAGCATATTAAGTGAAATATTACTATTTTTCTTTTGAAATAAAATAAGCGAAGCTTGAAGCATTAAAATAAATCATATAGCTTTCTGGAAGTTTTATATCTTCATATATTTTTTTGTACTCGTCTTTTGATATATCTTCTATATAATTTTGATTGAATGATTTTTTAAGTCCTTTTTCATTTGCGTAATCGGCAGCTTTATTGTAAGCTATTGCCGCTTTGATTTCATCTTTAAATTTTCCTATTATAAATTCTCCATTTATATGTATTTTAACTTCATAATAGAACTTATTTTTTTCATAATATTTTTTAAAAACACCTACAAATCTATTGATTATGGAAATATTTGAGGAGCGAAAATCGGTTTCATCTCCATTTAAAAATTTATAATCTCTATCCTTTACTGAAAAAACGTGAAGTCCATATCTTTCAGAAATTCTCTCCTGAATCCCAAAATCGTTTACATATAAGGAATGTAAAGAATTTCCCCTAGTCAAAATCTTATGAGAAGAATAATAAAAAAGTTCGTCTACATCAAATTTAAGTTCAACCTTAGGGGTTAAAAAATAAGAAATATAATTAAGTCTTATATAAATCGGTGTTTTTATAAAAATCCTATTATCTCTATAATTTAAAATTGAAATTAATATATCAAATGAAATATTTAAACCTTCTTCACCCTTTTCTTCAAACATTATAAGTGCATCATCTAATGTTATATCATTTGAAAAATAGATTTGTTTTGCACTGTCACATGCTTTCTTTTCTTTTTGCTTTGAAGAAAATGTGCCGAGCGATATTCTTCTTCCATCAAGAGAAAGCTTCGCCTGATAATTTTTTTTCAACTCTTACTCCTTAAGATTTTATAAATTGACAAAACGGCTTCGCTTGTATGCTTCTGCACGAGCGTATCTTTCCCTTCTGAAAATATATCTTTTTTCATTGCATCGATAAGTGAAATTCCCTTTGCTTTCATATATGCTTCTTTAAATGTCCAGATTTTAAAGAATTTATCACGGATTATATGCTCCATAGCTTCATTATTATGGATTACATTTTCCACTGCTTCATTATTATGTATTACATGTTCCACTGCTTCATTATTATGGATTGCTTCATTATCACACATTTCAAAATCTATATATTGAATCTCATCTTCCAAAAAGAACTTATATGCCGCTTTTTTTAATCTATCCATACGACGTTTCTTTAGCATGACATCTTCAACATCGATTCCAACATCATATTTTCTTGAAACAGCACAAGCAGCATAATTTCCGCTATGAGTGAGGGAAAAAGATATATCATCTCCTAGTAGAATCGGCTTTCCATTAGGGAGAACACTGTAATTATAAGGCTCTTTTACTCCCATAAAAGAAAATAGTTTTTCAAGCTGATAGCTTGATAGAATTGAAAGCTTTCTATCAATTTTTAATTTATAGGAATCCGCTTTTTTTTGTCTATGTTTTGAAATATATGAATAAAACTCATTAAAGTTTTCATCGCTAAACCTTCGTATATCAGCGACCGAATAATTTACATCTTCTGCCATCTTATTCTATTCCTTTTATTACACTAATTTTATTTATTAAATTTATCCATAAGATATGCAAACATAAGATAAGACGTCTTTAGAGGATCATGTCTTATCGTATCTCCGGTTTTACAGAAAACTCTATCCTCAATAAGCTCTATTCCGGCATTTTTTAGCCTTTCTCTATCAATTTTAACTTCCTCTTTATCTTCCATTGCAGCCTTATCTCTTAATTTTTTCGGCAATTTTGTATTATTTGCGATAACAACATCAATCGTATTCTTGCCTAAATATTTTTCGAGCATATCTACATGGTCTTTTACGGAAAATTCATCCGTTTCTCCAGGCTGAGTTATGATATTACAAATATACATTTTCTTAGCTTTTGATTCTTTTATAACCTGTTGAATTTCTTCGATAATGATATGCGGCATAATACTTGTAATAAGAGAGCCTGCACTAAATACAATCAAATCTGCTTCTTTTATCTTTTTTATAACGTCTTTATTTACGGAAACTTTTTTATCGTATTTTAAATAATCGATCTTACTTCTTGCCTTTGTAATCTCGCTTTCCCCTACAATTTCTTTTCCTTCAGAAGTTATGCCGATTAAATCGACATTATCTTCTGTAACCGGCAAAAGGTCACCATTTATATAAAGGAGGTCTGAAAGTATAGGAATTGCATGCTTAAAATCGCCCTCCATTTCCAAAAGAGCTGTCATGATAAGATTTTTTATGGAGTGTCCCTTTAAAGAGCTTTCTTTTTTAAAGCGATACATGAAAAGCTCCTTTACTTTTTCGGATTTTTGCGACATTGCCATCATAACCTTTGTTATGTCGCCTACAGCAGGAATTGAGAACTCTTTTCTAAGTGCTCCTGTGCTTCTTCCGTCATCCGAAACGGAAACTACAGCCGTTATTTTCCAAGGAAAGCTTACCATCCCTTTCATTAACTGTGAAAGTCCGCTTCCACCGCCAAAAATTACAACCTTCATCCTTCCCCTCTTTCTTTTTTATAGATTGATATATGCATCGGATTTTAAATACTTTTATTATTTATTTTATTGCTCACATTATTCATTATTATGAAAAACTGACTTTCAACAAGCCTTATTCAAACTTTAGAAAGTCAGTTTTCCAATTTTCGCATTCATGTTAAATTAATTTTTTTAAACATACTCATTAAGCACGTGAAAGATACTCGCCTGTTCTTGTATCAATCTTAATCTTATCTCCTATGTTGACAAATAAAGGAACATATACTTCAGCTCCCGTTTCAACTGTAGCAGGCTTTGATGCACCTGTTGCCGTATTTCCTTTAAATCCGGGTTCTGTATCTGTAATCTCGAGTTCTGCAAACATAGGCGGTTCTACTGCAAATACATTGCCTTTATACGATACAAGTTTTACTACATCATTTTCTTTTACAAATCTTAATGTATCTCCAATGCTGTCTTTTGTAAGAGAAATCTGGTCATAAGTTTCCGAATTCATGAAATAATACATTTCTCCGTCATTATAAAGATATGTATAATCATTCCTCTCAATGATTGCGTTTTCAAATTTTTCAGTCGGACGGAAAGTTGTTTCATTTACTCCGCCATTTACAATATCTTTCAATTTTGTTCTAACAAAAGCCGCACCCTTACCCGGTTTTACATGCTGAAATTCAATAATCTGCCATACTTTTCCGTCCCATTCAATAGTAAGACCGTTTTTAAAATCACCGGCTGTAACCATAAAGTTCCCTCCTTGTTGTTAAAATCTATGAGTAATATTTTATTCTTTATGATCCCTTTTGTCAATTTCATCTATAATATCAACTCTTATCTTATGTCTTCCGCCCTGAAATTTTGCATTTAAAAATGCAGACACTATAGCCTTTGCTTCTTCTATTCCTACAATTCTTGCTCCGAAAGCAATAATATTTGCGTTATTATGCTCTTTTGCAAGGCGAGCTGAAACCGTTTCGGAAACTGAAGCTGCTCTTATTCCCGGGACTTTATTTGCTGCAAGGCTTATTCCGATTCCGGTGCCGCAAATAAGAACTCCTTCGTCAACTTCATGATTTTTTACTGCAAGTGCAACTTTTTCTCCGTAAATGGGATAGTCGCAGCTTTCATTCGTATCCGTTCCATAATTTACGACTTCATATCCCTGATTTTGTAAATATTTCATAATCTCTTTTTTCATTTCAGTTGCCGCATGGTCGTTTCCGATTCCAATTTTCATAGATTTCCTCCTCTTTTATTTTGTCATCGGTATAATCCCGATTTTATTTACATTAACACTCTTATAGCATAAAATTATCGGCGCTTCAATAAATCTTTTTATGATAATCTGAATTTCTTCATGCCATTTTTTTACCGGTTTAACCATAATGGAAAGTATTCCTGCACGATTTGCTCCTAAAATATCCGTAAATATCTGGTCTCCGAAAAATATTGCTTTATCTTTTCCTACTCCTGTCATTTCACAAGCTTTCAAATATGAGATTTTTGACGGCTTTTTCGCCTTAAAAATATATCCGTCTCCTTTTACGTCTTCGCAAAATTTCTTTACTCTAGCTTCTTTATTATTGGACAAAAAATAAAATTTATATCCGATTTCTCTTAAATCCTTAAAAAGTTTTTTTGCTCTTAAATCCGCCGGCTCACCATGCATAACAAGAGTATTGTCCAAATCAAAAAGTAAAAGCCTATAGCCTTCTTCATATAATTTTTTAAAATCAACTTGATACACGCTTGTTATATAATCTTTTGGAAATAAAATATTCATATCTTTTTCATTTCTATTTAATTTTTCTATTTATGTTATGTAAATTTAATATTGTATACCTTGATATTGTAAACTGTCTTACCTTGATATTATAAATTGTCTTACCTTGATATTGCAAATCATTTTACCTTGATATTGTAAATCTGTGCCCTGCAGTTTTCAATGAACAAAAAATAACCTTTCAAATTATAAATCTATAATTCAAAAGGTTATTTATATAATTAATCCGGACTATTCTATATTATTTGACACATCAATCCTACATATCAATCCTACACATCAATCCTACTCACTAATCCTACTCACTAATCCGACATAGTATTCTAAATATTAAAGTGTAAAATTTTCAATATCTCTTCTATGAATGGAAGCACTTCTATCTTCAGCACTCTTTGCTTCTTCTCCAACAAAGCTCTTATACTGCTCCATAAGCGTATTCTTCTGAATATCGGAAATTGCTTTCTCAACATCAAGAGTACTTAAATCACTGTCTTTTCCCTTTAAATCATATTTCTTTCTGCTGTCGTACTGCTTTGCCATATCCTTTGCAGCAAATGTCTGCTTTAAGTATTCTCTTTCCTGTGAAGGAGCATCCCCTCCATTTACAGAAGATTTTTCTTTAGCTTCTCCTATTTCGTCTACTTTAGTAGGAGAATTAACAATATTTATATTTTGTATTTTATGAAAACCTGCTATAGGCTTTACTCCTGAAACATTCATATTAAATCTCCTATCCGAAGATAACCAATCTATTACTCTATATAAAAGCTTTTCTTAATACAATCAACTTATATGAAAGCTTTTCTTAAAATAATTAACTTATATAAAAGCTTTTCCTTACACACTTTATATCGGTTGCATTCTAAAAAAGTTAACAAAAATCCTCTAAAAAATTTATTAACTTTTAAGTTTTTTAAGCTCACTCATAAATGTATTGACATCCTTAAATTCTTTATATACGGATGCAAACCTTACATAAGCTACAGTATCAAGTTTCTTAAGCCTTTCCATAATTGCTTCACCTATTTTTGAACTTTTAACTTCCCTATCTTCTAGAGAAAAGATTTCCTTCTCAACATCATCCACAAGCTCTTTAATCTGATTTGCAGAAACAGGTCTTTTGTGGCAAGACAAAAGAACTCCCTTTTCAATCTTCGACCTATCGTATTTTTCACGGTTATTGTCTTTTTTTATAACAAAAAGAGGTATCGTTTCCACTTTTTCATACGTAGTAAATCTCTTATCACATTTATCACAGCTGCGTCTTCTTCTTGTAGATGTATTTTCATCCGCAGGACGTGAATCAATAACACTTGTTCCTTCATTTCCACAGTATGGACATTTCATATACTCTTTACCTCATTCAATAAAAGCTCATATCAATCAATAAAAATTATACATTAAATCTAAATACTATTATATCTCCGTCTTTTACGACATAATCTTTTCCTTCAAGTCTTAAAAGTCCTTCTTCTTTTACAGCTGCATTTGAACCTAATCTTATAAGGTCATCATAGGATACAACTTCAGCTCTTATAAATCCTCTTTCAAAGTCAGTGTGAATCTTTCCGGCAGCCTTAGGAGCCTTTGTTCCTTCTGTAATAGTCCACGCTCTTGTTTCATCTTCTCCTGTTGTAAGAAATGATATAAGTCCTAAAAGTTTATAACTTGCTTTAATAAGCTTATCAAGTCCCGATTCTTTCATTCCAAGGTCTTCTAAAAACAAAGCTTTTTCTTCATCTGAAAGCTCAGAAATTTCTTGTTCCATTTCTGCTGATACAACAAATACTCCGCTTCCTTCACCTTTCGCTTTTTCTCTTACTTCCTGCACGAAATGATTATTTTCTCCGTCTGAAGCTATATCGTCTTCTCCTACATTTGCTGCATAGATTACAGGCTTTGCAGTCAAAAGATTATATCCTGCAAAGATTTTTTCTTCTTCTTCATCTTTAAGTTCAAAATTCTTAGCAAGATTATTATCTTCTAAAAAAGCTTTTAATCTTTCAAGTAATAAAACCTCTTTCTTTAAAGACTTATCACTCATGGATTGTTTTACTACTTTTGCATATCGTCTTTCTAATATTTCAAGGTCGGAAAAAAGAAGTTCTAAATTGATAGTTTCGATATCACGAACAGGATCTATACTTCCGTCTACATGAACAATATTTGAATCTTCAAAACATCTTACAACATGAACAATTGCATCACATTCCCTTATATTTGAAAGGAACTGATTTCCAAGTCCTTCACCTTTACTTGCACCTTTTACAAGTCCTGCTATATCGACAAATTCGATTACTGCAGGAATTTTTTTCTTTGAATGATTAAGCTCAGAAAGCTTATCAACTCTTTCATCCGGTACAGTTACAACTCCGACATTCGGGTCAATCGTACAGAAAGGATAGTTTGCCGCTTCAGCTCCCGCTTTTGTAAGTGAATTGAATAATGTACTTTTTCCTACATTCGGAAGACCTACAATTCCAAGTTTCATTATTTTCTCCTTTTTTCTAAAATAATCTTGCTAGTCCATAGATTCCATTACTAATAAAAGTCCCTGTTTAAAGGAAATAGTCGCTTCTTCTTTCTCAATTTCATTGCTTTCTCCTAATGAAGTTCCGATATGAAGCGTATAATCTGATAAATTATACTTAAATCCTTTTAAGTTGATTCCTCTCACAACTTCGCTTAATGCAAATATAGAAACAAATTTACCATACTGTTCTTCTTTTTTTAGAGTAAATTTATCATCTTGATTCAAAATACGGATTTTCATCTTGTCATCTATAAGAAATGCCGAATATCCATATTTTTTTGCCTTTAGTAAAATATGTATATTAGCGTACACATGGTCTATTCTTGTGCCTGTGCCTGCGAAAATATATATGCTGCCTTTTTTAACTCTATCTTCTTTCAATATATAATCGAGTGCCGCTTCCGTATCAGTGTTATCTTTTTCCGGTTTAAGTCTTACAACTATAGCCTTATTAGAGTTTTCTATTTCCTTTATTTTATCAAAAAATTCACTTCCTACGGAATCAAAATCGCCTATTATTACATCCGGCATGACATTGATTTCAAATAAATACTTTGCTCCCTTATCCGCTGCAACGATAAAAGGCTTTTCCTTATTTACTTTTTTATTATTTAAAAAATCAAGAAAAACTTCTTTATGAAAAGTTCCCCCTGCAATTATACAAGAATTTTTCACTCTTACTCCATTTTCCCTAAAAATTTCCGGGCAAGATTTTACTCCATTTTTCCTAAAAATGCCTTGGCAAGCTTTTACTCCATTTTTCCTAAAAATGCCTGGGCAAGCTTTTACTCCATTTTCCCTAAAAATGCCTGAACATTTTCTTCTATATCTCCTTTAAACACCGCAGATCCTGCAACTATAATATTTGCTCCTGCTGCCATAACATCTTCAACATTTGAAAGCTTTATTCCGCCGTCAACTTCGATGTCAGTGCTTAAGTTTTTTTCATCTATCATCTTCTTTAGCTCAGAAATTTTTTCCATCGTGTATGGTATAAAGCTTTGCCCGCCATATCCCGGATTTACGCTCATGATTAAAACCATATCGAGAAATGGAAGGATATGCTTTAACATATCGACAGGTGTTGTCGGATTTAAAGCCACGCTTGCCATAACTCCCGAATCTTTTATAAGATTAACGACTCTATCAAGATGAGTACATGCCTCATAATGAACAGTGATTATGTCAGCTCCGGCTTTCGCATACTCATAAACTTTTTCTTCCGGATTATCTATCATAAGATGTGCATCAATAAGACAATCTGTAATCTTTCTTATAGATTTTAAAACACAAGAACCTACAGTTACCGGCGGAACGAAATGTCCGTCCATTACATCAAAATGTATGTACTGAGCTCCCGCATCTTCACATTTTTTTATATCTCTTTCAAGATTTGCAAAATCTGCGGATAATATTGACGGTGCAAGGCAATTCATGGCTTTTTTCCTCTCTTTTATTTAAAATTTCTTTCTTCCCAAAATTTCATCCAAAAATACGACATAATCATCATATCTCTCTTCTGCTATTTTTCCTTCAAAAGCTGCTTCCTTTATAGCACAATTCGGTTCTTTTTTATGAAGACAGCCTCTGAACCTGCACTGCCCTATAAACTCGTTAAATTCAGGAAAAAGGTATTGCAAATCTTCTTTCTCAATATCCGGCACATCAAGATTTAAAAATCCCGGTGTGTCAAGGATATATGTATTTTCCCACAAAGTTATAAGAAAAGTATGCCTCGTAGTATTCTTTCCTCTTTTTATCTTCCTACTTATATCGCCGACTTCCATAAGCTCTTTTCCGGAAATCTTATTTATAATACTTGATTTTCCGACGCCCGAAGGCCCCGATAAAGCTGTAGTTTTTCCATTTAAAAGCTCTTTTAAATCTGAAAGCCCTCTATTTTCTTTTACGCTTAAAATAAGCACCTTATATGGCGTACTTTTAAAAATCTTCGGTATATTTTCTTCTTTTTTTAAATCATCTTTATTGATGCAAATATAAGGCTTTACTTTAGCATACTCCATTGAAACCAAAAATCTATTTAAAAGATGAATATCCGGAAACGGATCTATTGAAGAAAATACGATAAGTGCCTGATCTACATTTGAAACCTCCGGCCTTTTTAAAAGAGATTTCCTATCTAAAATTCTTTCTATATTTCCTTTTTTATCATCTTCAGATACGATTTTAAACTCTACAAAGTCGCCGACCAGAGGCTTTTCATTTCTATTTCTGAAAACACCTCTGGCCTTGCATTCATATATAGTTTGTTCGGATTCTACATAGTAAAATCCTGAGATTCCTTTTATTATTTTTCCTATCATATTTTAATTAATTTTTCGGAGGAGCTACATTCATATAATCTGATTTTTCATCAGGTGAAGTTGGCTTTTGATTCAAATCTCCACCTGCAGCATTACCATTTGAAGGTTTGTTATCTCTCGAGTTACCTCCATTATTGTTATTGTTATTGTTCTGATTGCTTGTGCCTTTAGAAACTATAAGCGTAACTGTAGATCCTTTTTTTGCTGTAGTATTATTCGGGTCCTGACGTATTACTATATCCTTATTTCCATTATCCTCCTGGTATATTGCATTAACCTTGAATCCTTCGTTTTGAAGCATACTTTTTGCACTTTCAATCTTAAGTCCAACTACAGACGGAACAGGCTTATCTACTATCTTTCCTACATAAATAATTACATTCTTTCCATTCTTTAATTCTGAGCCTTCCTTTGGATACTGTTGTATGACTTTTCCTTGATCATTTTCATCTTCACAATTTTTATACTGTACAGCGCATTTATATCCTTCATTTTCAATTAAAGATCTTGCTTCTTGTTCTGTCCTTCCTACCACATTAGGGACTTCTCCCTTTTCACTTTCACCACTTGAGAAAACAACTTCTATAACAGTTCCCTTAGCGACTTTATTTCCGCTTTTAGGGCTTTGTGAACACGCTTTTCCCTTATCATATTTTTTAGAAGTTCTAGTATTTCCATATTTAAATTTAAGCCCCTTAGAAAGAATCTTTTCTTTAGCTTCTTCTTGTGACAAACCGAGAACATCAGGCACTTCAATGTTACCTTTTTGTTCTTCAACAGCTGTATCATCTTTTTTATGTGACATAAAATTAAACCATCCGAGCATACTTCCTACCATGTACACAAGGACAAGTGCAATTATAATTCCCGCTGCAATTCCCATGATTGTAACAGCTTTTTCCATCTTAGGATTTAATTTATCATCATCCTCGTCTTCGCCTTCCATAGCTTTATTTTCGTCACTGTCAGATAAATTCTTTGTTCCCGATTGATTCTTAATCTTATTAAGATCTTCATTTGATATTATCTTTGTTTTATCCATGTTATTGTTATCTAAAATAACAACAAAATCTTCATTAGGATTAACAAGTGCTTTTTTTAAGTCGAAAAGAAGCTCCGAAATATCAGCATATCTTCTGTCAGGACTTTTCATTGTCGACTTTTTTATAATGCGTTCAAGTGCTATCGGTACTGAAGGTACAAGTGAACTGGGAGCTTTCATTTCTCCTTGCAGATGCTGAAGTGCTATTGAAACTGCTGTATCTCCTTCAAAAGGAACTCTTCCTGTACACATTTCATACATAACTATTCCGAGACTATAAATATCACTTCTTTCAGTAATATATCCATTTCTCGCCTGCTCCGGAGAAATATAATGAACACTTCCTATAGCTTCTGCACTTACAGTATTGCTTGAAACTGCACGAGCTATTCCAAAATCGGTAACTTTAACCTTTCCTTCTTTTGAAATTATAATATTTTGAGGTTTAATATCCCTATGTATAATCTGATTTTTGTGAGCAGCTTCAATTCCCCTTCCCACTTGAATTGCTATACTTATAACTTCTTTATAATTAAGATGTCCTTTTTTCTCTATATATGTCTTTAATGTAATACCTTCAACATACTCCATAATGATATAGTAAAGCCCATCTTCACTTCCTACATCATATATATTAACAATATTAGGATGTTCAAGCTTTGCAGCATTTGAAGCCTCTGAGCGAAATTTTGAAACGAAATTTTCATCGTTTGCAAATTCCTCTTTTAAGACCTTTACTGCAACTTGTCTTCCAAGAACCACATCAGTAGCTTTATATACATCTGACATGCCTCCGGTACCGATTTTTTCAGTTATCTCATAACGTGCCGCTATGAATGCACCTTTTTCTAACATATTTACCTCAATCTTTTGCTAATATTCATACAAGATTTTTCATTATAAGATGATAATTTTAAAGTTTTACTAAAATTACTGTTATATTATCTATTCCGCCATTTTCATTTGCCTTATCAACGAGTTTTTGCGCCCGTTCACAAAGGGAAATATTTTCATTTAATATTTGCTCTATACAGTCGTCTGAAACCATATTAGTAAGTCCATCAGAGCATAGTAAAAGTATATCGTCTTTCTTTAAATCAATGTCAAAGAAATCCGCTTGAATCTTTTCCTCCGCACCTACTGCCCTTGTTATCTTATTTTTTGTAGGATGATTTTTTGCTTCTTCTTTTGAGACTTTTCCTAAACGAACAAGTTCATTTACAAAAGAATGATCAACTGTGACTTGTTTTAAATGTCCGGCTTCACACAAATAAAGACGACTGTCGCCTACATTTGCAACAATAATCTGATTCTTTAAAACAGTTGCAAGAACTAGTGTCGTTCCCATTCCTTTTTTAGCTTCATCTTCCTTAGATTCTTTATAAATTACGCTATTTGCATAATTTATCGCTTCTTTTATTGCCTTTACAGGTTCCTTATTATCTGTTTCCTTAAGATATTTTAAAATGCACTCAGTAGCTCTTTCAGAAGCATACTGACCGGCATTTTCTCCTCCCATGCCATCCGCTACAAAAAAAATATTTGGAACCGGACCGATTTTAGAGTCTATCGAAAAGTAATTGTCTTCATTACTTTTTCTCGTCTCTCCTTTATCAGTTATTGAGTAAACTTCCATTAGTTCTTTCCCTTCATATGCCTACGTCTGAGCTGACCGCAAGCACCGTCGATATCACGACCTAATTCTCTCCTTATAGTAACATTTATCCCATTTTTTTCAAGTTTCTTTTGAAAAGCGATAACTGCACTATTATCGGGTTTTTTAAAATCTCTTTCCTTAATAGGATTTACCGGAATTAAATTAACGTGACAAAGTATACCATCTAAAAGCTTTGTTAGCCTCTCTGCATCTTCATCCGTATCATTCTCTCCTTTTATAAGGCTATATTCAAAACTTACTCTTCTTTTAGTTGCTTTCTCATATTGTCTCATCGCATCAATCGCTTCCTTTATATCGTATCTTCCTGCAACCGGCATAAGATATGCTCTTCTTTCCTGTGTTGTCGCATGAAGTGATAAAGCAAGCGTTATCTTTAAATTTTCTTTTTTAAGTCTTTCTATTTGCGGAACGATTCCGGATGTTGAAACAGTTATATTTCTCTGGCTTATATGAAGTCCATTTTCATCCGAAACCATTTTTATAAATTTTAATACATTTGTAAAGTTGTTCAAAGGCTCTCCCGTACCCATGATAACTATGTTCTGCACTTTTTCTCCAATATCATTTTGTATAGCATAAACTTGATCAAGCATTTCTGAAGTTGTAAGCTCTCTTACAAGTCCTCCAATTCCCGAAGCACAAAATCGACATCCCATAGCACAACCGACTTCTGACGAAATACATATACTATTTCCATATTTATATCTCATTAGAACAGCTTCTATCATGTTCTCATCATGAAGTAAAAAAAGATATTTTCTAGTCCCGTCAATTTTTGAAATCTGAAGATCCTCTACCTTAAGAGGAATTAAAGGAGCTTTCTCCTTTAAAAGATTTCTTAAAGATAATGGTATATTTTTCATTTCATCATAAGACATGACATTATCTACATGAAGCCATCTATAAATCTGCTTTGCTCTAAACTTCTTTTCACCTAGAGAAACAATATATTCAGTTAATTCATCCAAATTTAAAGATTTTATATCCATAATTTCTTTATTCCTGCTTTTTAAAAATAGCTGTATAAAATCCGTCGCTTTCGTACATGAAAGGAAGAATCTTTTTTTCTTTAAATAAATATAAATCTTTATATTTATTCAAAATATAATCTCTATTTTCCTCATTTTCTTCTTTTGAAATCGTACAAGTCGAATATATAAATATTCCGTCCTTTTTTAAATAAGAAATCGTATTATCAATTATTTCTTTTTGAAGAAAAGAAAGCGACTTTATATCTTCTTTTTTCAGTCTATATCTTATATCAGCTTTTCTTCCAATAACTCCAAGCCCTGAGCATGGAACATCTGCTAAAATAGCATCGAACTTTTCTCTTAAATCAGGATTAGGCTTTGTTGCATCCTGAATCATTACATTAATATTTAAAAATCCGGATTTTTTTATATTTTCTTTAATCTTATCAGTCTTTTTTTCACTTATATCGCAAGATAAAATTTTCCCCGTATCTCCTACGATTTCCGCCATAAGAAGAGTTTTTCCTCCCGGAGAAGCACAAGTATCTAAAACTTTATATCCCTTTTTTAAATTAGCTAAAAAAATAGGATACATGGCACTTAAGTCCTGAATGTAAAATTTTCCGTCCGAAAAAGCTTTAGAAGCATTCAAAGAATCTATACCTGATAAAGAATAGACATTATAAGCCGGATCAACTTCTTTTATAGTATATCCTTCTTCTTTTAAATCGGATAAAATTAAATCTTTTTCAAAATATTTTGTGTTAAGCCTTATCATAATAGGTCTTATTTTACTAAAAGAAGAAAGAATTTTAGTTGTATTTTCCATTCCTTCTTCTTTTATGAATTTTTCAATTATCCAATTTGGAATCGAATACTTTTCTTCTAAATTTCTTGGAATAAGTTCATCTTTTTTTCTAATATAATTTCTTAAAACTCCATTTACAAATCCTGAAAACTGATTGTACTTAAGCTTTTTTACAAGCTTTACACTCTCATCTACTACAGCATAATCCTTAATATTCATGTATTTTATCTGATAGAATGCACTTCTTAAAATCGTTCTTACCCATTTCTTCTGCTTTTTTATAGGTGTATTTGAAATACTATTTATATAAAAATCAAGTTCCAATTTTCTTTCAATAACGCCTTTTACTGTGCGTCTTATAAAATGCCTGTCCTTTGAGGTTAGATATGCATACTTAATTTCCATCAAATCAAGTGCTTCATTTAAAAATGCATTGTTTTCAAGAATTTCGTATAAAACGCCATTTAAAATTTTAAAATTTTCATTCGGCATTAATCGTCCCTTCTTCCACGGGCAATTAATATAAGTCTTATAAGCTGAAGAACTGACATAAGTGCACTTGAAATATAAGTAAATGCCGCTGCCGTTAAAACCTTTTTAACCATATGTCCTTCTGATTGGTCAATGAATCCATTTTCTCTTAATGTTTTTACAGCTCTTCTCGATGCATCAATTTCAACAGGGAGAGTTACAAGATGAAATAATACAACTGCACAGAATAAGAAAATTCCGGCCATAATAAGATAATAACCCTCATTTTTATTAAGTATAAAACCTATAAAAATAAGTGGCCATGATATATGAGATGCAAAATTTACCGCAGGAACTATACTGCTTCTAACTCTCATCGGTACATAATTAAGTGCATGCTGAATTGCATGTCCACATTCGTGAGCTGCAACTCCTATAGCAGCAACACTCGTACTTCCATAAACTGTATCTGAAAGACATAAAATTCTTCTAGACGGATCATAAAAATCTGTAAGAGATCCTTCAACATGCTCTATAGAAACATCATAAAGTCCATTTACATCAAGAAGCTTTCTTGCTATTTCTGCTCCTGTAAGCCCCGTGTTACTTCTATATCTTGAATATTTATTAAATGTACCTTTAACATTAAAACTTGCCCATAAAGTAATCATAATTCCTATAATTACTAAAATATAAGTTGGGTCATAGTAATAACCATAATATCCATAATACATATAAATCGGTCCTTTCTTTTTTTCTTAAGATTGCACTGTCTATAGCCTTTCTTTTATAAAATCCTAAGAAAATTAAATTCACTTCGAGATAAACTTATCACCTTTTTCTATCTTATGTCCTCTTAAAAAGTCGGCTGCCTTAATTCTCTTTTTCCCTTCTTCCTGAAGCTCCAAGATAGAAATTGCACCATTTCTCGTAACAACTAAAAGCTCATCTTTATTTTCGACGACAAGATCTCCATATTCATATCCTTTATTATTAAATGATACACTTTTTGCCTTCCAGATTTTTACCATTTTATCCTTATAAAATGTAAATGCTGACGGCCAAGGATTTAATGCTCTTATTTTATTTAAAATATATTTATTTTCTTCATCAAAGCTTAAAATTCCGAAATCTTTTTTGATAAGTCCGACATGCGTAGCTTTTTCATCATCCTGTGGAATTCTTACGATATCATTTTTTTCGATTCGATGCAAAGTTTCAATAAGAAGGTCTGCACCCACTTTAGAAAGTTTATCGAAAAGCGAACCTCCTGTATCCTCTGAAGAAATAGGAACTTTTTTCTGAAGAAGAATATCTCCGTCATCAAGTCCGACACCCATCTGCATAGTTGTAACACCGGTTTCATCATCTCCATTTAAGATTGCCCACTGAATTGGAGAAGCACCTCTATATTTTGGAAGAAGCGATGCGTGAACATTTATACAGCCGTATTTCGGCATATCAAGAACTTCTTTCGGTAAAATCTGTCCGAACGCTGCTACAACAATTACATCGGCCTCGTATTTTTCTAATTCTTCTATATTTTGTTTTTCTCTTAATTTTACAGGCTGAAAAATAGAAATATTATTTTTTACTGCCCACTCTTTTACAGGAGGAGGCGTTAGAATTCCCTTTCTTCCTTTCTTTTTATCAGGCTGTGTAACTACCAGCACAATTTCATTTCCATCTTTTTTTATTGCATCAAGTGTAGGCACTGAAAAATCCGGCGTACCCATAAATATTACTTTCATTTTAGTTAATATCCCCTTCATCTCCGTAAAGAGTGCTTACATCAATCAAGTCTCCCTCTACTTTTGAGTCATATAAAATTCCATTTGTGTGATCAATTTCGTGGCAAAATGCCTCTGCTAAGAATCCTGTCGCTTCATATTCATGTTCTTTCATATCACGATCCTGTGCCTTAATTTTTACATGAAAAGGTCTTTTTATTTTTCCAACCTTCCCCGGAACGCTAAGGCATCCTTCTTGCATCTCCTGCTCTCCGTCAAATTCAAGAAGCTCAGGATTTATAAGAATTCTCTGTACTCCGTCGCCTATATCTATAACAACGATTCTTCTTAGAACTCCAACTTGCACTGCTGCAAGACCTACACCATCATTTTCATACATGGTTTCAAACATGTCGTCAATAAGTTCGTTAAGTCTGTCATTTAATTTAGTTACAGTTCTGCTTGTTTTAAAAAGAATAGGATCGTCCTTTACTCTAAGTTGTCTAAGTGCCATTATGCTTTACCTCTTTCTAATCGACATGTGCCTTCTAACTGCCTATTTTTTATATTACTTTTGATTCTATTATCAATCTCTTATAAATCTCTTATTTTTTGTTGATTTGATTATTACTGAGGATCAAAATCAAACCATAAAACAACATCATTCGTACTTTTTTCTTCTATAAAATTTTTTGAAAAATCTTTCCGCACGCTTATAATTTTATCATATTGAGAAGATTTTATATATATAGCTTTTCGATATACGTCATTTATTTTTGAAATCATATCATCTTCCGGCCCTAAAATCGTAAGTTTTGGAATTTTATTTGCATAATTTTCACTCAAAAACTTAGCTGCCTCTTTTGCATAAGCTTCAAGAGAATTTAATTTTTTTGACTCGAAAAGAATCTTTAAAAGATGCCCGAAAGGCGGATAATTAAGCATCTTTCTATATTTTATTTCCTCATTATAAAAAGAAATATAATCCTGTTTTGCAGCATTTAATATTGCATAATTTGTAGGATTATATGTTTGAATTATAACTTTTCCCTTTTTTTCTCCTCTTCCTGACCTTCCTGCAGCCTGAACTAAAAGATCAAAGGTCCTTTCAGATGCTCTAAAATTTGAAACATTTAAAGATAAGTCCGCAGCTAAAATTCCCATCAAAGTAACATTTGAAAAATCATGCCCTTTTACAATCATCTGCGTTCCGATTAAAATATCGGCTTCTCTATTATGAAAAGCAGAAAGAATTTTTTCATAGTCACCTTTTTTAGTAACAGTATCCTTATCCATTCTTAATATTTTAGCTTCCGGGAAAATTTTCTTTACTTCCTTTTCAACATATTCTGTTCCTGCACGCATAGTTCCTATAAGAGTACTGTGACAATCTTCGCAGGATGTCGGATTATTCTTAGTGCTTGCACAGTAATGGCAATGAAGAAGCTTATCATAATGAAGAGTCATAGGAACATCACAGTGATCACATTTTATGACATGACCGCAGCTTCTACAAAGCACAGTTCCCATAATTCCACGCCTATTCAAAAAAAGCATACATTGTTCATTTCTTTTTAAGCAGTCTTTTATTGAGTAAAAAAGCTCTTTCCCAAAAATAGATCTGTTTCCTCTTTTAAGCTCATCCCTTAAATCTGTAATCGAAACCTCCGGAAGTGTTCTTGAGAGTGCCCTTTTAGTTAAAGTAAGAAGATGATATGTACCATTTTTTGCGTTGAAAAATGTTTCAACTGAAGGCGTTGCTGTTCCTAAAATCACAGTTGCATTAGATAGCTCTCCTCTTTTTATAGCGACATCTACTGCATGATATCTTGGAGCATTACTGCTTTTATATGAAGTCTCATGTTCCTCGTCAACAATGATAAGTCCCAACTTTTTAAAAGGAGTAAAAATTGCAGACCTCGGACCTATAATAATTTTTATGTCGCCACGTTTTGCTCTCTCTATTTGATCCCATTTTTCATTTTGTGACATTCTTGAATGAATAAATGAAACCTTATCACCAAAACGCTTATAAAATCTTTTTACAGTCTGATATGTAAGAGAAATCTCAGGAATAAGGACTATTGCATCCTTCCCACGTCTTAAATTTTCTTCTATCACTTCAAGATAAACTTCAGTTTTCCCGCTTCCTGTAATTCCAAAAAGAAGATAAGGCTTTTTCTTTTTTTCGATTGAATCCGATCCATAATCTTTATTTAAAATAGTATCTACAGCTTCTTTTTGCTCTTCGTTTAATTTTGGTTTAACTTCTAAGTTTTCTTCGTTTCCTACCGGTTTTCTATAAGTTCTATATCTCTCAACTTGTAAAATCTTTATTTTTTCAAGTTCTCTTATAGTCGAGCTTTGAACATGAAGATTATTTACCACAATATCCCATTGAAGCTTCTTTTCTTTTAAAAGTTCATTTATAAGCCTCTCTTTTCCTATAGAATGATTCTTTCTTAACATAAGCTTTTTTTTGTAAGCCTTTACGAATTCTTCATCTTCATTTATCCTTATTAACTTTTTTTCATATGGGGTAATATTATGTTTACTTGGAAAAACCGTTTTTAGCGTCTGATTTAAAGTTGCTCCGAAATAATCGCTCATCCACGCTGCAAGCTGTATTAGTTTTTTATCCTCCGGTTCTTCCGAAGATTTTTTTATAATTTCTTTTAATTTTTCTTTTGCTACTTTGGGCTCCGTAGAAAGAGATATAATAATTCCTTCAATCTCTCTTCTTGAAAAAGGCACAACGACTCTATCGCCTATAGAAATATTTTTCATCGTATGCGGTACAATATATTGAAATGTATGATTTAATTTTTCAAGTGTAATATCAACGATTACATCGGCAAATAAAGTATTTTCCATTATTTTCCCTTCTTTTTTTCTATATTTTTAGGCTTTTTCTTTTTCGTTGATATTATTTTCTTTTCTATCCTTTCAAATTTCTTTACTTTTAGATTTTTATTCTGACTATTCTTTTTGTGGCAAATAGTTCCATTAAGCATGTTGTTTAAAACATCATAATTTTTATTAATCGTAAATTTACTAAAACACTCTCTAGCACACTTAAGCTCTGTAGAAATAAGCTGCTTTATGAACGTTTCAAAATTCACTTTATAAAATCTCTTCGATTTAACAATCGGATTATAATGTTTTCTTTTTATATCACGTTCAATATCTTCATATGCATTTAAAATATAAATGAACTTTCCAATTGCAAATCCCATATCTGAAAGGTCTTTTGACCATTTATCATCTATTTTAAAGCAGAAAATTTTCTGATACATTTCGCCGCTAAAATTAGATACCAAGGATAAATTATCTTCTCCTGACCTTTCCGCTTCGTCAAATTTCATAAAAGCTTTTTCTATAGCTGCTATTTGTCTTTCATATTTATTTTTAATAATTCCAATATATGGTTTTATCAAATCTGCTTTTCTCTTTTTTAAAATATTTCTATTTCGGACAAAATCCGCATAAAGATTATAATAATCCAAAATAATGTACATGTCAGAAACATAGTCTATAACTTCGCTGTGTATTCTTTTATATTTTCTAAATGGTGGAATAATGCTTTTTACGATATCAGATTTTTCTTTCGGTTCATAAATTCCTGATAGAAGAATTGCAAGAAAAGTCATATCCGAATTTAAGGAATTGTTTCCCTTTGTACCTATTTTCTTTCTTAGCGAATGGCGAATTCCATAATAATAGCTTTTATAAATCATCTGATCCGCTTTGGGCCAATTTTTCTTATTGCTTGTAACATATTCAAACATAAGTACCCCTTGAATATAAAATTTAAAAATTTTGGATTCCTAATTTTAATATTATATAAGATAAAAAAAGTAGTGACATCTGTCAACATTTTGACAAAGTGTTTTATAAAATTTTTATTTGGAAGTGTAAAAATTAGAATAGAAATAGATATATTTATATAAAATAAAAAAGCAGAACTGTAAGCCGGGTTATGTCGTGGACGACCATCTATCTATGACACCTGTTACCAAATGCCTAAAGCGGTTAACCCGGAACTGGCGGGTCACGTCATCGTTCCTATCTAACCTTGCTTCGAATGGGGTTTACACGGCTTTCAATGTTACCATTGAAACGGTAGTCTCTTACACTGCCTTTTCACCCTTACATAAAAAGCTTTCGCTCTTATATGCGGTTATTTTCTGTTGCACTTTCCTGGGAGTCACCTCCACCGGACGTTATCCGGCATCCTGCCCTATGAAGCCCGGACTTTCCTCACCCTAATAAATTAGGCCGCGGTCGCCTGTTCTGCTTTATTTCATTATTGTTACATTATAATTATATAAAATTATTTTTTCAAGATTAGAAAAATCTCTTAAACCTGTATTATTCCTCCACCTATAAATTCTCGTAATAGAGATGTATTATTTACAGCATCCGGAGTTAAAGGCATGAAATAGCCCATGAGCTTTAAAAGCCTTTTTGCCTCGGAGTATTCCGGACAATCATCTTCAATATTTAAAAGAAGAGGAGTTGCATATAGTTTTAAAATCGACATTTCATAAATAAGTGCCGAGTTAAACATAACATTTGCACCTTCCTGATATGGGAAAATATTTTTTTCTTCGCCTTTTCTTACACTTTCCCACATTGCAAGTGTTTCCTTTGCACTGCTTCCTCTTGTTCTTGCATCTCTTACAATTCTTCTTATAAGTCTTCCGTCCGTTGTAGATAGCGGATTATGCTCATCAATTGAAAGCTGAGTCAACGCACTTATGTAAATTTTAAACTTACTTTCTTCCGGAATTAAATGACTAAGTTGTTCATTAAGTCCGTGAATCCCTTCGATTACAAGTATATCATTTTCTTTTAATCTAAGCTTTTTACCACGATATTCTCTTTTCCCTGTCTTAAAATTGAAAGAAGGTGCTAAAACTGTTTCGCCTCTTAACAGTGAATTCATATCTTTATTAAATTGCACTGTATCAATTCCTTTTATACTTTCAAAATCAATGCTTCCGTCCGGCTCTTTCTCCATTTTGTCACGGTCTATGTAATAATCATCCAGCGAAAGCGGATGAGGTTTTAATCCCAATGCACTTAATTGAATGGAAAGTCTGTAAGAAAAAGTCGTTTTCCCGGAAGACGAAGGACCGGCAATCATGACGAATTTAACATTTTTCTTTTTATTTATGCTATATGCAAGTGCTCCAATCTGCTGTTCCATAAGAGCTTCCTGCATCAAAATTATGTCATTTCCTTTGCCATTTGCAATTGCTTCATTTAACGCTCCGACAGTTGGAATATTTATAAGGTCGCTCCAATGAGCAGCTTTCTTTTGAATCTCAAACAATTTATGCGAAGGCTTAAACTCTGCAACTTTTTTAGTTTGCTTATATGGAAAAAGAATCATAAATCCGTCATCATATTTTTTTAAATCAAAATATTTAAGGTACTTCGTCGACGGAGTCATATATCCGTAAAAATAGTCAATACATCCGTCCAAATTATAAACATTTATATAAGATGAGGTTCTATAGTTCATAAGCTTTTCTTTATCGAAAAGCCTATTTTCGTGGAAAAGCTTTGCTGCTTCATCAGTTTTTGTCGCATATTTTTTGATTTTTAAATCAAGAGAAACTAGCCTATTCATCTCAGCTTTTAAATCTTTTAAAAAGTCTGAAGTAATTTTTACATTCTCACTTAATAAGCAATAATATCCCTGATCTAATGAATGCTCAACAAAGAAATCAAAATCCTTTCCTTTTAAAATATTCTGAAGAGCTTTTTGCATAAGAAAAACTACACTCCGTCTGTAAGTCATTCTTCCATTATTATCTTTTGCTGTGATGAATGATAATTTTCCGTCACTTGTAATCTCATTTGATAATTCCTTAAGTCTATTATTAAAATTAACGAGCAAAATATCATCTTCAAATTTGTCCTGATATTTTTCTACTATATCTAAAAATGTAGTATGTTCGGGTATTTCTATTATTTTTCCTAAAATACTTACTTCATATTTTTTTTTATTTTCTACCATAAGTTATTTCTTCTCCCATTGAAATTTATTTCTTCTCCTATTGAAAGTTATTTTATTCATAAATCGTAGTGAAAGGCTCTTTTGGTTCCTCTTCCTCTATCTTAATCTCGCTAAAGGCTTTCACTTTCTCTTTCATATATGAAAGCCTTTTTTTCATATATGAAGTAAAAACATGTTCAAGTCCGAAATGTCCAGCATCGATTATTGATATTCCCTTTTCAACTGCATCAAGTCCTGCATGATGGTCAACATCACCTGAAATGTATAAAGAAGCACCCATAGAAATTGCAGTATCTATTTCGCTTTTCCCGGATCCTCCCAAGACTCCAACCTTTTTTATCTTTCTATTTTCATCTCCAAAAATTCTTACAGACGAAACCTTAAACTCTTTTATAATTTTTTCTGCTATCTCTTTTACTGTAGCTTCCCTTTCAAGCTCTCCAACAGAGCCTATTCCGATTGAACTTCTATTTCTAAAAGCTTTATATTCTTTTTCATAGGAATTTTCATATTCGTTATCAAAAATATTTTTGTCTTTTTCTAAAAGTGAATTATTCATTATAGGAATTGTATTTTTAAGTCCAAGCTTTTTATCAATAATTTCTCTCATGAAAAATGCGTCAAAATTCGTATGCATCGCATAATGTGCCATATGATTTTCGATAAGTGAATAAATTCTTTTTCCGATGAAATCTTTCTTTGTAACCTTCTTAATTGGCCTAAATAGAAGCGGATGATGAGTTAAAATTAAATCTGCATTACATTTTATTGCGTTAATAATTGTATCCTCTTTTAAATCAAGTGCAAGATATATAGCTTTAATTTCTTGTTGTAAATCACCAACCTGAAGCCCCGGATTATCCCAATCTTCGGCATAGTACTCGGGACAAATTTTATTCATTTCTTTTATAAATTCTACTAATTTCATATCTTACATTCCTTTAAAACAATTTAAGTGCCTTATTTAAAAAATACTTTTTCTTTAAAAGCTCTTTTTTCCTTTTATCGGAACTTGTTTTAATTTTGTCTTTTTCTTCAATATTTTTAAGTATTTTTTCTGTTATATTAAGTTCTTTTTCAAGATAGGATTTAAAAATATCGCTCTTCTTTTTTAAAAGAATAGGGCCCAAAAAGTCTTTGAATTCTTCTTTATTACTATTTTTAACAGGATTTTTAAGTTTATTGATTCTATTAATAACTTCTTCATACCTTACTTTCATAAAGAAATAATACTTGTTATCTTCTAAAACGATATCTTCATCTAAAAATAAAAATCCATTTTCTCTTAAAAACTTTCTTATCATAGGAATATCAGATTGGGGCTGAAGGATAAGATATTTAAGATTTCTTACGATTGAAAATGAAGAAAGCAAAATATCTTTAATTGTATTTCCTCCCATTCCTGAAATTGTAACTGCATCAACACTATCATCTTCTTTTATATTGCAAAGTCCGTTTGAAAGGCGAAGCTCAATTTTATCAGAAAGCCCATACTTTCTAATATTTTCCTTAGCTTTTTTTAAAGGACCTTCTCTTAAATCCATAGCAATAACTTTTTTTGCTTTATGATTTAGGATGATTGCAATAGGAAGAAAAGCATGATCCGTCCCGACATCAGAAATGACATCTAATTCGCTATCATTTGAAGCATCTATATCCGAAATCATTTCAAATATTTTATTAAGTCTTTTTGAAATCGTTATATTTTGTTTCAAATTAAAATGATCTCCGCATCTTTTAAATGTAATCTTACTCAAGATAATTCTTAAGCTTTTTGCTTCTACTTGTATGTCTTAATTTTCTTAAAGCTTTTGCTTCAATCTGTCTTATTCTTTCTCTTGTTACATCAAACTTACGTCCGACTTCTTCAAGAGTTCTGCTTCTACCATCTTCAAGTCCGAATCTTAAAATTAAAACCTTCTGCTCTCTTTCTGTTAAAGTATCTAAAACTTCTGCAATCTGCTCTCTAAGCATTGTAAATGTTGCAGCATCAATAGGAGCCTGTGCATTTTCGTCCTGAATAAAGTCTCCTAAGTGACTATCTTCCTCTTCACCTATCGGTGTTTCAAGAGAAACAGGTTCCTGCGAAATCTTTAAAATTTCTCTAACTCTTTCAACAGGAATTTCCATTCTTTCAGCGATTTCTTCAGGGGTCGGCTCTCTTCCTAATTCCTGAAGTAGCTGTCTATTTACTCTAATCTGTTTATTTATAGTTTCAACCATGTGAACAGGAATTCTTATAGTTCTTGCCTGATCTGCAATCGCTCTTGTTATAGCTTGTCTTATCCACCATGTTGCATAAGTAGAGAATTTATATCCCTTTTTATAATCAAATTTTTCAACAGCCTTTATAAGTCCTAAATTTCCCTCTTGAATAAGGTCAAGAAATTGCATTCCTCTTCCGACATATCTTTTTGCAATACTTACAACTAAACGAAGATTTGCTTCTGCAAGCTTTTTCTTTGCAATTTCGCTTCCCTGTTCCATCTGAATTGCAAGCTCTTTTTCCTGATCAGCAGAAAGAAGATCAACTTTTCCAATTTCTTTTAAATACATTTTTACCGGATCACCTATGCTTATATTTTCCGGTATAGAAAGATCCATGGAAGCAGATTCTGAATCTTCCTTTTCCTCATTTATGAGTTCCTCATCATTAGGCTCTTCGGCATCATCTACTACAATATCAACATCTTCGACTTCATCGGAAGAAATGCCGTTTTTAGTAAGATATTCCAAAATTTTATCGAAATCATCTTCTGTAAGATTTATTCCCTTAAATGTATCTTTGATAAGCCGGTAAGTTACTTCATCATCATTTTTCTTAGCATTTTCCAAAAGTTCTGCAAGTCTTTGTTTAAAAAGCTCTTCTGAATCTTTCTTTTCTTTTACAGCAGATTTTTCCGTCTTTTTAGTTGAAGCTTTTTTTGTTTTTACAGCTTCCTTCTTCTCTATTTTTAGATCTTTATTTGCATTAACTTTTGACTTAGCCATAAAATCTCCTCTTTCTATACTATTATAGTTAGCTATCACTCTACCTTAAAAAGCTTTAGTTTTTCCAAAAATTTTTTATCCTTAATCTTCTTTTTAAAAAGACTTGGATCTCTTTGATCAGCTTTTTGATTTTCTCTATCTATAGCATGTTTTTTTATCTTAATTAAAGTTTCCGATAAAACCTTATCTCTATTAGCTCCTTTTGCAAGCATATCCTTTTTATCACAAATATCAACGACTTTTTTATGATCATTCGTTTCAAAATACCTATTTACAATTTTCGGAATATTTACATGTGAATTTGCATCATAAGCCTTTTTTATCTCACTATATATATCTTTATTAATATCATCTTCAAAATCATCCGAAGTTATAAAAGCTTTTACTTTTTCATAAACCTTTTTATCGTCAAGTAAGTATGAAAGGAGCAATTTTTCCGATTCGTTAAGCCCATTCTTTGCCTTATCCATACTCATTCCAAAGGCTTTTGAATCTTTAAATCCATTTTCTTCTTTGAATCGAAGATTCGTATAATCCTTTACACCCTTTTTTGCTTCATCCCTTATTAAATTATTGAACATTTCCGGCAAAATACCGTACTTTTTACATATTTCATCTGAATAATTTTTTCGCTCAAGCTCATTTTTAAAAATAAGAACTCTGGACGCAAGATGCCTTTGAAAAAGTGTTTTACCATTTGGATCCTTTAAGTCATAGTCCTTTTCCGATGCTTCAAGCGAAAATATGAATCCATTTTTTGCATTATCAATCCTTTTTTGATACTCTTCTTTTCCTAAGTTTTTTATAAATTCATCCGGATCCTTATAAGGTCTCATGTCGATGACTTTTATTGTAACCTCTCTTTTTATAAACATGTCAACAGCTCTAAGAGTGGCTTTTACTCCGGCACCATCACTATCGTACGAAAGATAAATGTCTTTTTTAAGTCTTTTTAAATATGAAGCATTTTCATCAGAAAGTGCAGTTCCCAGTGATGCAACTGCATTTAAAAATCCCGCCTGCTGAAGTGCTATAACATCCATATATCCTTCGCACAAAATAAACATTTTTTCTCGAGTTCTTCTTGCAATATGCATTCCATAAAGCAAATGCCTCTTTGAGAAAATAAGCGTATCATCCGAATTCAAATATTTCGGTTCTCCCTGCCCCATAACTCGAGCACCAAATGCCACAACTCGTTTTTGCTCATCCATAATAGGAAACATTACACGATTATAAAATTTATCTAAAAATCCATCCTTTTCGCTATATCGAAATAAATGACTTTTTAAAATTTCATCGTTAGTATATCCTTTATTTCTAAGATATTTTAAAAGCCTTCCTCTCGCCGAAATTGAATATCCAAGTCCGAAACGCTGTATCGTTTCGTCTGAAAGCTTTCTATCTTTTAAATATTTATATCCTCTCTCGCCATACTTTGATTTAAGACAGCTATAGTAATAAATCGCCGTATCCTTGTACATTGAAAAGAGTCGTTCCTTAAGCCTTTTTTTCTCCCTATCCTCTTTAGTTTCTTCTCCAGTCTCTTTAAGCTCAACATTTGCCTCCCTAGAAAGCTCTTTTATAGCTTCAGGGAAAGTAATATTGTCATAATTCATAATAAATTGATAAACTGTTCCTGCCTCGCCGCAGCCAAAGCAGTGATAAAGCTGTTTATCGGGAGAAATGTAAAAGGAGGGAGTTTTTTCACTGTGAAATGGGCATAATCCCACATATCCTGAACCTCTTTTTTGTAAATTCACATATTTTCCGATGAAATCTACAATATTTATCCTCGATCGGATTTCTTCAATTGTTTCATCCGAATATCTTGGCATATCTTTCACTTTCTTTTTCTACTTTTATATTGATAGTAAAAATTAAGGTGTTTCAATAAATTTTTCTTAATTATTAACTCTAATCACAAATAAATTCTACCTTCATCCCAAGCTTTCGGCATAAAGATGTCGTTAAATGTATTTATTGCAAACTGATCCGTCATTCCGGAAATATAATCCGCAATAACTCTATCTAAAGGATTTTCCTTCGTTATCATCCTTTTAAATTTCAAAGGTAAATCATCTTCATTATTCATATAATAATTAAAAAGCTCTGTTAAAAGCCTATCCGCCTGAATCTCTTCTTTTTTTGCAACAGGATTTGTATAAACGTGGTCAAACATAAATTTTCTAAGGTCAATCATCGCCTCGTAAACCCCCTTAGACATTTTTATGTCCGGCGAATCTGTGCTTTCCTTTATAGCATCATGAACTAAGGTATTAAGTCTTGCTTTTACAGAATTTCCTAAAGCCTTTCTTATTTCCTTAGGAATATCGTCTTCCGTCAAAATCCCCGCACGAATTGCATCATCCATATCGGAATTTATATATGCTATCTTATCGGAAAGGCGAACGATAAATCCCTCAGGTGTGTGAGGTGTGCATCTCAATCGATGATTTTGTATGCCATCACGAACTTCCCATGTAAGATTAAGTCCTTTTCCTTCTTTTTCCAGAAATTCAACAATTCTTTTGCTTTGCTCATTATGAGCAAAGCCGCCTTTAACAAGCCGATTTAAGGTTCTTTCTCCTGCATGTCCAAAAGGCGTATGTCCCAAGTCGTGAGCTAATGCAATGGCTTCTGTTAAATCTTCATTTAATAAAAGTGCTTTACTTATTGTTCTTCCAATTTGAGAAACCTCAAGCGTATGAGAAAGCCTTGTTCTATAATGATCCCCTACAGGATCCAAAAAAACCTGCGTTTTATTTTTAAGTCTTCTAAATGCTTTGCAATGAATGATTCTATCTCTGTCACGCTGAAAAACAGGCCTTATATCACACTGTTCTTCTTCTACTTCTCTACCTTTTGAATCCGTGCTTTTAGTAGCATACTTTGACAAAGTCTTTTCTTCCAGCTTTTCTAATTGTTCTCTAATTGTATCTCCCATAAAACCCCTTTCATTAATACAATTACAAAAAGATAGTCGATTTCCTTTTTTTATTTAAAAAATTAACAATACTTATGTCTTTTTATTCTGATATAATCCCTTTAATCATCATTATTCAAAGAACTGCTCGTACCATACAAGAAAAGCATATACAGTATAAAGCTTCCTCTGATGATTCATCTTCTTTTCTCTATGTTCATTAAGCCAATACATTAAAAGCTTTACGTTGAAAAATTCCTTTGCGAAATCTTTTTCAAACATTTTTTTAAATCTATTGTAGTATTTTTCTTCCCAAAGCCACTGTCTTATTGGAACCGGAAAGCCTTTTTTCTTACGAGTTGCCCAAGCTTCCGGGAGTACCTTAGATGATGCCTCTCTAAATACCTTTTTCGTTATATTATTTTTATCAATCAAAAGATTTGAGTCGATTCGTCTTGAAATATCAAATACATTTTTATCAAGATAAGGAACACGAAGTTCAAGTGAATGTGCCATCGTCATTTTGTCAGCTTTTAATAGGATGTCATTCGGGAGCCAAAGGTGCATATCAAGATACATTTTTTTATGAATTGTATCTAAATTCTTAGCTTCTTTAAAATAAGGAGCTGTTACGTCCTGATATCTTATATCCGATTTATAGTCCTTAGTCAAAAGTGCATCCGCAGTTTCGTTATCCATGATAAAAGCTTGTCCTATGTAGCCATCTTCCAAATTAAGAGCATTTCTTTTTAGGAAATTTATTCCTCTCCCCTTCATATTTTTGTAGTGATTTCCTATTTTTTTTCTCATGGATGCCGGAACAACTCTCTTATAGAAATCTCCCGATAAGCTTCTCTTATAAGTATCGTATCCTGCAAAAAGCTCATCTGCTCCTTCACCTGACAACACAACCTTTACATCTTCTGCTGCAATTTTTGATAAGAAATAAAGAGGTACAGCTGAAAGGTTTGCATGGGGTTCGTCCGAATGATATTGAACCTTAGGTATTGCATTAAAGAAATCATCCGGAGAAATTTCTTTTTTTCTATTTTCTATTCCTAAAATTTCGCATAATTTTTTAGCATCTTCCGTCTCGTCAAATCCGATAGATTCAAAGCCTACAGAAAAAGTTTTATCCGGCTTTGCCATCGTACAGATATAGCTTGAATCAATTCCGCCTGATAAGAATGACCCGACTTCAACATCGCTTCTTAAATGGAATTTTACGGATTCATCCACAGCATCAAAAATTTTCTTTCTCGTCTCTTCTTCATCATGATAAGAAATATCAAATCCTGCATCAAAATATTTTACAGTCTTAAAATTCTCTCCATCATATGTGAAATAATGACCCTGATTGAGTTTATACACATCATTGAAAATTGTTTCAACAAGTGGAGAATATTGAAAAACAAGATACATTTTAAGTGCTTCCTTGTTAACTTTTTTAGAAAAAGCAGGATGAGCTAAAAATGCCTTTATTTCCGAGCCGAATAATAAATGATTATTCATTCTTGCATAATAAAGCGGCTTAATTCCGAATGGATCTCTTGCACCATACAAAGTTTTTTCTTCTTTATCATAGACTACAAAAGCAAACATTCCTCTTAATTTTTCAGCAGTTTTTTCCTTAAATGTGATATATGTCTGAAGAAGCACTTCAGTATCGGAATTAGTTCTAAATGTGCAGCCATGCTCTTTTATCAGCATTTCTCTAAGCTCTTTATAGTTATATATTTCTCCATTGAAAACCATAACATATCTATTGTCCTGTGAAACCATAGGCTGATCTCCGCACGTTAAATCGATTATGCTAAGTCTTCTGAAGCTGAACGCAACATTTTCGTCCACAAAAACGCCGTCCGAGTCTGGACCTCTGTGTTTAATTTTCTCGCCCATGGCATCTATGACATTTTCTCTATCGTAACTTCCTTTGCCGTAAAATCCTGCGAAACCACACATATTATTCCTCGTCTTTCTGTATGTAGCATTATAAGTAAATTTTGCACTGAAATTTTTTAGTACTTATCTTTTCTATATTATACCGTATATTATGTATTGTAAATAAAAAGAGGAAAAGTTAATCTTCCCTTTCCTCTTTTTTTATATTTCTTATTGCAAATTTTAAAATAAATAAAGCTAATTTGAACTAATAAAACTAAATAAAACTAATTAAACTAATAAAACTAATTTAAACTAAAAAACTAATTTAAACTAAAAAACTAATTTAAACTCAGCTTAGCTATTACATAACACTTTCTATTCCAAGCATTGCCAGTGCAATTACTCCTATGATTCCCATGAGCGGAAGTACATATTTAAGCCATTTATCATAGGTTACATCTACAAGCTCAAGCGATGCAAGAATAAGTCCTGTCGGAGTAATAAATGCCATAAGCCCTTGTCCATAATTATATGCTGAAACAACTACATTTCTTCCGATATGAACAACATCCGCAAGCGGTGCTATAATCGGCATTGAAAGTGCTGCAAGTCCCGATGATGACGGGATAAATATTCCAAGGAACATAAATAATATCATCTGAATTGCTGAGAAAAGTATTCCATTCACTCCTGCAATTGCATGGGCTGACGCATCTAAGATTGTATCGGAAATCATTCCTCCGTCAAGAATTATATTAATTCCTCTGGCAACTCCGATTATAAGTGCAACACCTACTAAAGATGCAGAGCCTTGTATAAATGTGCTTACTGCTTTTTTCTCACCAAATCCCGATAAAAACATACAGATAAGTCCAATTAAAAGGAAAAGTCCGGACATTTCTTCGAACCACCAGCCTTGTGAGCTTACTCCCCAAATCATGATTCCAAAGCCTATTACAACTATTGAAAGCATAGCTTTCTTTCTCCAATCGAAAGAAATTTCTTCTTTTGAATTGTAATCCTCTAAAAACTTTTTCTTAATATGCGGCATATCGTCGTAAACAAGAGATTTTGTAGGATCTTTTTTTACTTTTTTTGCATATCTATACATATACATGAGTGTAACTATAACTGAGATAACAAGTCCTATAAATCTTATCGGAATTGAATCCTTAAATGAAATGCCTGCGGCATTCGATGCTATAACTACTGAGAAAGCATTTACAGTTGAAAACATCGTTCCTACTGCAGATCCTAAAAATATAGCTGCAATTCCCGTAAGTGCATCAAATCCACTCGCTAGGAAAATTGGCATAAGAATCGGATAAAAAGCAATCGTTTCTTCTGCCATTCCATAAGTCGTTCCTCCAATTGCAATGATGATACAAACTGTACTTACAAGTAAAAATTCTTTTCCTTTACTCTTCTTTGAAAGTGACGACATTGCAGCGGCAAATGCACCTGATTGGTTAATCGTCTCAATTATACCTCCAAGGATTAAAACAAAAACAATAATTCCTACGCTATCCTCTACTCCCAACACGGATGACATTAAAAATTCTTTAAAGCCCTGAGGTTTCTGCTTAAGTCTATGATATGTATTAGGTATTGCAACAGGTTTTAAAACGGCTCCGCTCTTAAATTTTTCAATAGGAATTGTGACTTTTAAATCATCCAAAACCTTTTGAGATGCAGGAGCAGTTTTTATTGAACCATCATATTTTGTTATCTCAAAATTTTTAGCTTTATCGTCATATCTTAGCCTGTCAAAGGATCCTGACGGAATTATATATGTTAAAATTGTTGCAAGAATTAATATAAGAAATAGCACCGTAAAGGCGTTCGGGAAAGAGTGCTTTTTCTTCTTCCCCTGTGTATTATCTTGTGACATAGATTCTCCTCCTTTTTCAATCTATAATATATAATTCTAAATATTTTCTGAATTTTTGCAATAGAATAAAAAAAACTTTTTAAGTTTTGAATAAAACTATAAAAAGCTCCCTTTCCTTATGGAAAGAGAGCTTTGTTTTGGCTTTATACAACATGCATATTTATTAATCATCAAAAATTACTGAAGAAGTGACAATACTCCCTGGCTTGACTGATTAGCCTGTGCAAGCATTGATGTACCTGCCTGCTTAAGAATATTATTCTTTGAGTATTCAACCATTTCAGAAGCCATATCTGTATCTCTTATACGTGACTCAGCTGCTGTCGTGTTTTCAGATATGTTATCCAAGTTAGCGATTGTATGCTCAAGTCTGTTCTGAATAGCTCCGAGTGATGATCTTTGAGCTGATACCTTAGAAATAGCATCTCCTATTGAGTCAATTGCATAAGTTGCAGCATTTCCTGAATCGTCTGATACATTAAGATTTTTAACTCCAAGATATGCTGATGTCATAGCTTCAACATTTACGTTGATCTTATTTGTCATGTCAGCATCTGAACCTACGTGGAGGTTAAAGGAAAGGGTTTGAGGGACTTTTGCCGAACCTACTTGAATTTCAAATTTATGGTTATACTTTTCGTTTGTTGCTAAAGTTGCAACTTTACCATCATTGCCTTTCTTTATTCCTACAAGTGCTGTATTTCCCGTATCACCTATAGAATTAGCTTGCTTAAGTTCTTTTGCTACAAGTTCATAAGCGTGATCTGCTGTGATAAGTGATGTATCATTATCATCTACTCCGTCATTAGCTTTTCCGATTTTATTTGCACCGTCATCTTTAATAGGTGTAAATTTAATATCTTTTCCACCAGCAACAAATGTTCCTTTAAAGTGTTCATCTACAGTAACAGCATACTTAGCTTTTTTAACCTCATCTTCTGATGCATTTGCCAAATCCTTAGGAAATTGGTCTACTCTATACCAGCCTGCCTCAATTGCTGTATCTCCTGCCGTTGTCTTTTTGCACTTCTCATTATTATCATGATACTCACACTCTACACCATTAATAGTAGCTTTTGCTCCTTTTTGAAAAGTATCTTTGGTATCATCTCCATTTGCAGCGTGTGCTGCTTCTTTTATTACTTCTGCAGCATTCTTAGCTCCAATAGTATACTCTTTCCCGCCAATCATAACCTTATCGCCAGCGTTAAGTTCTTTCATTTTAAATGTAGCAGTTCCATTACCATTATCTGTAAGTTCTCCCTTAAGTCCTGCATCATGTGCCGGTAGGTTGATTGTCTTCGTTGTCTGTGTTGTTGAATCACCCTTTAAAAGATAAGTTTCATTGAACTTTGTTGTTTCAGCTACACGGTCGATTTCTGTTGTAAGCTGTCCGATTTCTGACTGGATAGCATCTCTATCAGATTTACTATTCGTTCCGTTTGCTGCCTGAGTTGAAAGTTCATTCATTCTTTGAAGCATGGAGTGTACTTCTGTAAGTGCTCCTTCTGCTGTCTGAACTGCAGATATACCATCCTGTGCATTCTTTGATGCACGATTTAAGCCTTTAATCTGCTTTCTCATCTTTTCACTAATTGTAAGACCTGCTGCATCATCTGCTGCTCTATTAATTCTAAAGCCTGATGAAAGTTTCTCTGTTGACTTAGCTTGTGCTAAAGTCGTTCCGCCTAAAACTCTATTTGAGTTCATAGCCTGCATGTTGTGCTGTACTACCATTGCCATAGTATTTTCCTCCTTGATTTTTCCTTGCTTAATCCCTTGAGCAAGGGTACAAAATTTTCGCTCTAAGATATAAACTCAGGATTCACATCTTATACTCATTATATCGGAAAGAACTATAAAAACAATAATCAAAATTTCAAAATTTTTTTATAATTTTTTCTGCATACATATTTCAAATGAAGCTCTTCGATAATCATTATTTTATAAATTGTGAATCACTCTTCTATACAAGTAATAATCCACTACAAATATCCCTATCGAAATCAGCAAAAGAACTCCAAAATCAGCATAGATTAGATATTGCATATCGATATTGTACTTACTTCCCCAATATATAATAGCTCCTAAAAGTGCAAATAAACCATATATTATAAATACGCCTAGGAAAGCGAATAGTCCTCCGGCTCCACCATTTACCGCTTCTTTTGAAGATTTCCAATCAAAGTTTGGCTTTATAAGTCCAAACATCATAGATAGTGCTGCAGATCCTATTAAAGTAATTGTGCTTCCTAAAATAAGAACTACATAATATATAGGATTAAGCACATACACGAAAAGAGTAGCCACTAAAAGCACTACATATACAGCTAAATGAGATACTTGACATGCTAGTATTCTCGCTAAAAGCTGAGTCGTAATTTTTATAGGCGAAACTGCCATTATCCAAAATGCTTTTCCTTCTCTTGAAATGCTACTTGTAACGATAGATCCAATTCCTGACAGAAGTCCCATTGCACAGCCTATTCCAAAAAATATGGCAAGCTTTTTAGATGTTGAAAAAGCATTTAAGATTGCAGGTAAAACTACTCTTATATCCTTTGAATGTTCTTTCATAGTCATTATCATAAAGATTACAACTATTACCATCAAGATATCCATAGGGAAAATCTGTAGTATATAAGTCGGATCCGAATAAATATTTTTAAGTTCTTTCATAAATATGAGTCTAAAATGACCCCTCTTTTTAGATTTTAACCCTACATTTTTTCTTTTTATAATCGTCTTCCTATTTTCTCCTTCTGAAGCTGTTTGACTTCTTAAGATACCGATATAATTCTTTTCAGCAAGATGATTTACTATAAAATACATAATAGTTACAGATATAATTCCTATAAGAATCGACACAAGCTGTTTTCCTATGCTTACATCAAGAAAGAGATTTTTTGCCCAGCCAATAAAGAAAAATGGTATAGATACATATTTGTCCGCATCTCCCATTACAGTCGCATAATTTACCGATATGGAAACATTTTTACCTTGGTTACTTGTCGATGCGTTAAACACAAAGAAAAAGTATAAAAGCATAAATAATACTGAAAATGCCAGATAAATAATTTTAGAAAATCTCTTAAAAACTTTGCTCGTTTTTATAAGTTTTCCTATAAGAAGCACCAATATTGAAGCAAGCAATACCGCTTCAGCTGAAAGCAGAATGAATGCAATATCTGAAAATATTATAGATAAAATACTATGATGAAGCTGTATTCTTGACACATCTATAACCAAAAGAAAGTACAGATCCATAAATCCCAAAAATGCAAGCCCTAAAGCTATAATACGTGCTTTTATAATATCAGCTCCATTTAAAGGTAGCGATAAAAGATATTCGCTTTCTTCACTTTTTTCAATGAAGCTGTACGCCTGCGAAAGCGTTAGTACAAACATACTTATAAATATCATAACGCACATAAATGAAAAAACGGATTTTGCAATCGTAGGCAATGAATATATTGCTTTAACAAATGATATTCCCATCGGCACAAGCAAAACAGCCAAATATATAACTGCTATTAAAGCCATTATTCCTTGCGATTTTTTCCCTCTATTTACCTTAATTTTCTTACCTTGTTTTTTCTTAAAGTTAGGAGCCAACGTTAAAAATGCATAAAAATCTATCCCAACGAAGTATCTTACTAAAATCCAAAGCTTTGACTTCGGCTTATTATTACTATTTTCTTTCTTTAGATCCATAAATTTTTCCTCTATTTTTAAGATTTAAGTTTATCTGCTTCTATGTTCATGATTTCAAGCTATCTGCTTCTATGTTCGTAATTTTAAGCTATCTGCTTCTATGTTCGTGATTTCAAGCTATCTGCTTCTATGTTCGTAATTTTAAGCTATCTGCTTCTATTGTCCGTGATTTCAATATTATCTGCTTCTCTATTGTCCGTGATTTCAAGGAATATCTTCTCAAGGTCTTCGTTCTTGTAGTTTCCTTCCTGCAAATCTTTAATATTTCCTAAATATGCTAATTTCCCTTTATTTATTATTGCAACTCTATCACAAAGCTTCTCTGCAACCTCCATAACGTGAGTCGAGAAAATAACAATTTTGCCGCTATCTGCATATTCTCTTAACATTTTCTTTAAGTTGAAAGATGTTTTAACGTCAAGTCCGACCATGGGTTCATCCAAAATGATAACCTTAGGTTCCATTAGAAAAGCTCCGATTAAAACGAGCTTCTGCCTCATACCATGTGAATAGCTCTCGATTACAGAATATATTGCATCTCCCAATTCGAGCTTTTCATTATAATACTTAATTCTCTCTTCTCTCACATCTTCCGGCACTTCATATATGTCAGCAATAAAATTAAGATATGCTATACCTGTCATCTTCGTATATATATCAGGGTTATCCGGAACATAACTTGTAATCCTTTTTATTTCGAATGAATCCTTTACAATATCCATCCCATTTACAGTTATTTCTCCGGAAGTCTTATCCAAAATTCCAACAAGCATTTTAATTGTCGTAGATTTTCCCGCACCATTTGGACCCAAAAGCCCGAATATCTCGCCTTCGTTTATCGTCATTGATAGATTGTCTACTGCCTTTTTCCCTTTTGAATAGATTTTCGTTACGTCCTTAAATTCAATCATAAGTCCCTCTCTTTTTCATACTATATTGACTAAAAACATCTTAACTGCCTTATATTTTTATAAAATTTAAGCCCCACAAGTATAATTTATTGCAATTATATTATGGGGCTATTATATCATATATTATGTTGTATGAACACACTAATATAAAACTTGTTATATACGTCTTACCGGCTTAGACATACCCTGAAAGTTTTTGCCTGATTAGGCTTAGCTTCTATGGTAGTTATTTCTTTTTTTACTATTGTTTCCTCATTCATTTTTACTTCCGAAATATGCTTTCCCTTAAGTAAATCATATAAATGTATGTTCCCGTCTATACATTTTTCTCTTTCCGCATTAAATATACGAATTATAATGTCATCTCCTATTTCCGCTTTCTTGAATGTAGACAAAATATAGTCTCCTTCAACCTCAAATAGGCTTAATTTTTGAGGAAGCCTTTTTTCTTTTGGTACACTCATAAGGAGGAAATCCGTATTATTTTTAAATTCACTTCCTTGGTACATAATAAATGGAGTTCTTATCTCTCTTGATAAATATGCTAACTCATAATCAGACGCACATTTATCATAGATTTTTATAAAATGCGTAGACTTAATTATCTTATTTGTAAATCTTGTATCATATGTTTCCGATTTGTTTCCCGATTCTCGCCCGGGTCTGTCATTTAAATTTTCTCTTCCAAGATAACTGTTGGCTCTGTACAATGTTAGAGCAAGACTATCCAATTTATCTCCTATGGCCTGATACTCTTTTACATTTTTTGTGATTACCTGTACTGTACTATTATTATTCCTTAATGCACAATACGACATCATAGGCTCAACTGTTATAGGTTTTTCATTAAATCCTCTTTCTTTCCAATTATGTGAATCTATAGTTGTGTTTCTATAAATCGTTCCGAATTGCTGATCTGCTACAGAATGTTCAGATTCTATGCCGGTTTTTACAATCAATCTTACTCTGTGAAAGCTGTCTTTATTCAATATATCACTCTTTAGCTCAATAACATCATCTTCCTTATTAAGGCAAATATTCAATTTTACATTTATATTTGAATCCGTAATATCTTTTTGTCTTTGTTCCGGAGTTGACGGGATTTTTATTATCCCTTGAACTATTAGTTTGCTGTAAAATTTATTTTCAACTTTTTGTATTTTTAATTTTTCTATTTTTGAATATATTCTATTGCACGTAGGAGTTGAATAATTATAAGAATCTCCTTCATCTCCATCTTCTTCGATTGAGATAAAATTTTTATACAATTTCCCCGATTTCTTATCTAAGCAGTTTATAATGCCATTTTTTACATAAATATCATAAAATTGATTTTTTATTTCAAAAAATTCTTCATGGTGATTATCATAATAAACATCATTCCTGCCGGAAAGCAATTGATTATTTCCATGAGCATCCGACAAAAATTTACCATTTTCCTTTTCCACAACCGAAAAAGTAGTATATCCAAATGGTAAAATGTCTTCCAATCTAATCGTAATATTTGCTAAAAAAATATTCTTTTTTTCAGTTAACCATAGTGGATTTATATTGCCTCCAACTCCCGTTTCTCGTACAGAAAGCTTATATATTCTATCAGTAACGTCTTTTATAGTGTTTATAATAAAATCGTACTCATTATTATCTGAATCTACTATCTTTACATTGTCTCCCGGCAAAAATACATCTATTGTTATAAAGCCACCTCTACGATATGGAAGTAAATTATATATTTGAAAATTAAATATGTTATCGCAATCAATATTCATGCTGATTTGTCTTAATTTCATTTCTAAAAGGTTCCTGCCATACTCTTCTACTTCGTTATAACGTTGTTCTATAAATCTGTTTGTGCTATCAGAATTACAATTTCCTATTGAATCATGTGCAGAATTTTCAAGCATCTTTTTCCATAAATAATCCATGCTGTTTTTTTCATAATTAAAGCCCAAAATATGCGAAATACTAAGCACAGGTTCCAAAATGTTAATTAGAAAATTATCCAACCTGTTATTTTTAGATTTTAAATCGGCTCTAGTTGAGAAAATACTCTTATGCGACCTGCTGTGCTGCCCGGAAGTCATTTCTCCTTTTTGCGTTGAAAAATTATATTCGGAATTTTTTAATTTTTTCATAAGCTCTTCCGGAGATATTAAAATCGTTTTTACATCCGGCATTACCTTATTCATTTTAGATACAATATCTACTATATTTTTTCTTATAGGTTTTTGATCTTCACCGTTAAATAACACGATAATTCCAGTTTTTGAATTAGAAGAAAGTAAAGAAATTCGATCTTTTATAAATTCCTTAATCCCTTTTTCATCTTCCGGAGGATAAGCCATAGAACCATAGTGATATATATTGTGAGTAAATATCTTAGAACCGTCTAAGCTTTCCCAATAGAATTCTCTATCTTTTGTCATATCATCACTGATTCCTCGTCTGAACATAGCATATTTCATATCAAATCCATTATAAAATTGAGGCATTTGTTCACTCATACCGAATGAATCCGGCAGATATCCTATTTCCATTGAATGTCCCATTCTTTTTGCATAATTTGTTCCATAAAGTAAATTTCTTACAATATTTTCTGCTGAAATTATGAGAGTATCTGTCTGTGAAAACCAAGGTCCCGTAAAAATTCTTTTATTTTTAATCAATTTTTTTAGACGTTCTTCCATATTTGGATGCATTGCAAGATACTCTTCTATAATTGATGTTTGACCGTCCATAAGAAAACTATTAATATTCTGATTTTCTTCCATCACCCTAATAATCTCATCAAATGTATTTAAAGAATATACCCTTGATTTTAAATGTGAAAAATACCATTCTCTATCCCAATGCGTATGCATAATAATATTTATTTCCATAACAGTCTCCGTTCAAATAGATAACAACAGCTCTAATCAATTTTCCATCATCAATAAATTATTTTTTAGCCAATATATATCTTTTAATTATCTTTTATAATATTTAGCTTTAAAATAAAAAACTCACAATAGTGAGTTTTTTATTTTATAAAATTTAATAAGGTGTATTAAAGTATAGATAACTTTCCATTTTTAATTTGTTTATTTCTATAAAGAATATTTCCGATTGCAATTATTAAAGATCCCACAATAAGTCCTATTATATAAGAAATCTTATTCGTAATAAGTGGCCATGCCCAAATTGCCGATTCCGGGAACCATTGTACAGCTCCTAATGAAACACCTGTTAAAGATCCTATTACAGAACCTACTACATATAAAGGAATAACAAATTTAGGATTTTCAAGAGCAAAAGGTATAGAGCCTTCACTTATTCCCATAAATCCTAAAAATATAGCGGTTTTCCCTGCTTCCTGAAACTCCTTTCCATAAACTCTTCTTCCAACTACATATTTGTCTATAATTGCTGATAATCCTAGACCGAATGACGGTGTAACTATAGCAATAGTTCTTGCTGTTATAGGAAGTACCTTTTCCGTAGTAAATCCTAAAGCAACAAAGCCTGCCGCTTTATTTACAGGTCCACCCAAATCGAACGCCGTTGCCGCTGAAAGAATAATTGAATATCCTATCGTTCCCGATTTCCCTGCCGCTTGCAATCCACTCTTAATAAGTTCATTTATAAATCCTCCAAAAGGAGTAATTACAAATATCATCAAAATCATTGTTATAAGAGCGGATAGTAACGGTACTAAAAATGTTGTCTTAAATGCCATCCAGTTTTTACCGAATTTTATGTGAGAATTAAGCCATTTTACAATATATCCCATTACAAAGGCTATAATTAACGCACCTAAAAAACCTGACGGAACTCTTTGAACTTTTTCTGCACTACCTTTTACAATGGAAATTGTTTCTATCGGCTTATTTGCAAGATAGCCTCCTATAAATCCACTTATAAGTGCCGCTTTTCCTCCTATTGAATTTGCTGTAAATGCTGCAAATATAGGAATTGCAAAAGAAAATAGTGTAAATCCAAAACTTGACATTAAATAGGCAAGATAAAGAAGTGAATAATTCATTCCGGTAAATTTACCGCTTGCCATTGCATCAGTAATTCCTACATCAGGACTTATTTTTAAAATAACATAAGGAATTATTTGAGAAAACGCACCTATAAGACCTCCCATAATAAGTACAGGTATCATGTATGATATTCCTGTCATTATGTGCTTACTAAATTCTGCAAAAATACCTGATCCTGAATTTTGCATTGTAGTACTCTTTTGAATTGCTTCGCTATCTGCACCTATTCTTTTCTTTTTAATAGCCATGTTTATCCCCCTTTCTAAATCAGGATTTCATATCCTCTTCAATTTCATTAAAAACACCTGTAGCATTTTTTATCATTTCTTGAAGAGGCACTTCATATACATCGTATCCGTTAAATCTGTCCATTCCTTCCGGTGTTATCGCAATGCAGTGAATTATAATATCCGCATTTTTGATATCAGAATCAGTTAGTTGATTTTTAATTCCATCAGACCCTTGCGTTTCTACTTTGTATTCATATCCTCTTTTTTTTGCCTCATTTTCTATAGCCTCTGCTGCCATAAAGGTATGAGCAAGTCCCATAGGACATGCACAAAGTGCAATTAATTTTGTTGCCATAACTTATCCTCCATTTCTATATAATGTATTTTTAAAAAATTTTTCCTTTACCTAATATTAGCGGCACTGATAATACTAACTCTAAGATTCAATAACCTTCTTTAGATTTTCATAAATCTTTTCAGAATTTTTCTCATTAAATAACATATTTAAAAATTCCTTATGCATAAGCTGTCTGGAAATTTTTGAAAGCATTGTTAAATGAATATTATCTTCATTATTTTTCGGTGTTAAAAACACTATTGAACCTATAACGCCCTCGTTTCCATTACCTTTGACTAAATCACTTTTTTTAGAATTCTCATTCCATTTAATATTGTTTTTATATCTAAAAAACAATACAGCGATCTTTTTTACCGCTACAGACTTTGTATGAGGTATAGATATTCCAAACCCTATATCAGTACTGAATTGATTTTCTCTGTCTTTTATATCTGCTATAAGAGCATTTGCATCATCTGTTATTCCTAATTCCAATGCTTTTTTTCCGATAAAATCTACTACATCATCTTTACTTTTTAAATCAAGATCTGTAACAATATATTTTTTTTCTATCATGATGCCCTCCTATAAGCTTATAAGTTAATAATAAATACCATATAATTATTTATTTAATATATTTAAAAATCCCTCATAATTAAATTCTTCTATCAACTGTAGTACATTTCCCTGTTCATTCAATACGTCATACAATTTTCTAAAAGCCGGTAAATTATATTGATCATTTTTATTAAATACAACCAATACAACAATTCTTACAAGCTCGCTTCCCCACTTAATAGGATTTTTAAGCTTTGAAAAAGATATAAATGATTTATTCTGATTTTCTGAAATTGTATGAGGTACAGCAGTTAAATGTCCTATTTCCGTTGACGATACTTCTTCTCTTTTTATAATCTCATCTTTAATTTCCGAAGAAATAAATGATTCATTTTGCAATTTATTGCATATCTTTTCTATCGCTTCTTTACCCGTACTTGCCTCAATATCATAAAACATAGCTTTATTTACAATACTTAAAAGTCTTTCTTTAGATACTGATTCATCAGGTGCAAGTCTATGCCTCATTTCTTTTATAAAATATTCATCAAAAATATTTTTTACATAAATTATAGGTATATTACAATCATTAAGTTTTACTGATGTTACTACTAAATCTGGTTTAGTCTTGTATGCCGCATCTCTTAAAAAATACGGAAAAATACCCAATATTTCTATCTCCTCAAAATTATTGATAATTTTTTCTTTTAAAAGGCTCGCCATAGACAGCCCATAATGACAGATTATAACTATACGCTTTTTGGTAGTCTTTATTATCTTATTCTGTGTTTCAAGATTCTGAGTAGCCAAGTAAAATGTAATAAACCCGATTTCATTTTCATTAAGAAGACACGGGTACTTTGTTTCTATATATTGACATAATTGGTAAGAAACATTAAATTCCATAGGAAAATTCTTTTTTATCTCATGTAAAATCGGATTTTCAATAACAATTTCTTCTTCCGAACGTTTTATAAATTTCTCTATGTGAAGAATTAAGCTATTAAATAAACGCTCATTTTTAATAAGCTTATTTATCTTAAGACTGTTGTAATTCCCTAAAAAATTTACAACGTCTGATTTTAAATCTGAAAAAACTCCATTATCTAATATTTCAAAATTATTAAATAATTCATGTATAAAATATTCATTTCCATAAAAATCCGAAATTCCTAGTTTTGTTTTAATTTCTCTTATTAGTCTTATTGCAATATCATTTTTCTCATAAGTAATACACGCTTTTAGATTATGTCTTACATTATCTATTACAATTATGATAAAATTCTCTATATAATTCTTCTCATAATCTAAAATTTGAGTGCTGTTTTCAAGCAAAATCTTTTCTACAATGTTATTTATTTGTTGAATTTCTTCATTGTTTATGCTCTCAATAAAATCCAAAGTATAGCCTATAGTTTTGTTTTGTATAAAATTAAGCTTACATTTAAAAATATCTTGTATCTTACCGGTAATCTGAAGGAAATTGTTTTTTCTATCAACTGATATCAAAAGGTTAAAATTTTTTAAGTAATTCTCTGCTCTTTTTATAACAGATCTTAGTTTAGATTCACTAAAATAGAGTTCGTCTGATAAAGAAATAATATTATAATGAGTTGACGAGAAAAGCTTCTTTATAACTAATTCTTCATCTTTAAATTCTTCATTCAGTTCTGAAAATTTACCATTATTTAAAATATAATTTAACTTTGCATATTCTTCCTGATTTAAATTTAAAATATAACCCAATCCTTTTTTTGATTCAATTTTTAAAGAATATGATTTAAGTAAAGAATTTAATTTCTGTATACGTCTATATACTGTTTTCTTTGAGACATTAAAATACTCTGCTAATTCATTTGAGCTTATATATTCTTTACTTGAAATTAAGTATTTTAATAATTCTTCTTTACTACTCATATAAATCCCCCTCTTATTATGATTATAGCATCCGGTATATAAAATTATTTTTTTATCCTGTCTTAAAAGCGGACAACTTTTTAAAAGATGGAAGCATAAAAAAAATATACCGGAAACTACTTTCGTAGCTTCCGGTATACTTAAAAATAGTACGGATTACATTTTATTTGTTGTATTATTTAACCCAGGCACAGTTAGCATTGAATGAATAATTTACACCATTAACGTTAAGTGTAACATTCTTAGCCATATTACCGTCCTTCTGAGCGTAATACCATTGTCCTTTTACTTGAACCCATTCGTTCTGAGCCATGTAGCCGCCCTTCTTTACGTAGAACCAGTCACCTAATTTGTTCTGAATCCACTGTTCCTGAGCGATAACTCCATTTGATCCTGCATAGAACCACTTCTTATTAACTTCAACCCATTTATCATGAGCCATCTTACCAAATCCGTCAAGGTAGAACCAATCTCCATTCTTGCCCTGAACCCAGTCATCTTTAACAGTCATTCCGTTAGAGTCTGTGTAAGTCCAGTCAGTTCCTTCCTGACTCCATCCTTCAGGCTTAAGATTTCTAGGCTTAAGAACCTTAGCTTTTTCTGCAAGCTGTCTTATAACAGTTATAAGTGCTGTAGATTCAGCAAGCTTTTCACTGTAGTCAGCTACTTCATCTGATAAACCTTCAATTTCATCATTATACTTATCAATAACTCCATCAAAGGATTTTGCAGCATCAGTATTGCTTGCCATAGCAGCGAATTTTCTTGTTGAGGCAACTAAATCCTGAAGTAATTTGATTCTATCTTTTTTGCTTGTAACTACTCGTTCAACATTACCATATGCATCTTCAGCATCTTTAAGCTGTTTGGCAACCTCGTTTCTTAAGCCTTCTATTCCAAGACGCTCTGCTTTTTCTTCCGGCTTTTCATCCTTTTCTTTTCCTTTTTCAGGTGCTTTCTTATTTTTATCACCCGTTTTAGCAACCTTTATTGTTAATCTTAAGCTTTCTTTAGCATCTCTAAAGGCTCCATGTGCATCCGTGAGAGTTTTATGTGCAGTATCTTTGGCAGTGCAAGCTGAATCCTTTGCAGCTTTAGCAAGATCATACTTATCTTGAGCGGCATCAAGATTATCTTTTGCTGTTTCATAAGCATCACTTGCCTTATCAAGAGCATCTTGTGCATCATCTTTCTTTTGTTCAGCTTTTCCAAGTCTCTTTTCAGCACTATCTTTTTTAACGTTTTTCTTTACGTCGACTACGTGCTGTGCTAATTCGTATGCTTCCTTAGCTTCATCTGCTTCTTTTTTTGCGACTGTTGTGTCCTTTTTTTCATTTGGAATTTTTGCAAATGCTTTACCTTTAGCCTCGTTAAGCTTGTTTGCTCTAGCAGTTTTAATTCCTTGAACGTCACTGTCAAAATTGATAGCATCCTTTTCATCTTTAATGCATTTATTTATTACTACAATATCTGAGTTCAGTTTATCGTTATTTTTAGCTGAACCCGAACCATCTTTCCACTCAGCAAACCCATCATTATTGCTTTTTAGACCAGCATTAGCAGCATCACTATGTGCACCTTTGAATGCCGTTAAATCAGTATTAAATTGATTTATAGCTTCTTTCGCTTTTTCGCATGTTGATGCGTCATCTGCATATTTGATTGCACCTTTAGCAGTTATAATAGCTTGCTTTACTTCTTCTTCATTTTTAAGTGCTGCTATTACAATATCATCATTATCTTTAAGGTCGTCTTTGTTAGTAACTTTTCTATCCCCTTCTTTATATTCCTCGTAAATAGCATTGTCGTCTTCGAGGTCCTTTAGGGCTTCTTCTTTTTGCTTTTTTGTGGCTTCAGTTGTAGTTACTAAATTAGTATCCTCCGCTGTAAGTGGTTTCTCTGCATGTTTATTGAAATCATCATCTGCTATTTTACGCTTTTTGTCTGCATCATCATATTTTTCTTTAGCCTTTTCTTTTCTTTTCTTTGCAGCCTTTTCTTCTGCTTTTCTCTGTTTTAACTTTGCTTCAGCTTCTGCATATTCCTTTTTCTTTGCTTCGTAGTCAGCTCTCTTTTGAACTAAATCCTTCTTTGCATTCTCTTCTGCTTTCTGTGCTGCATCTGCATCAGCTTGTGCTTTATCAATATTAGCTTCAAGCTGCTGGATTCCTTCAAGTTCAGTTGAAATTTGTGCAGCAATGTTTTTAAGTTCTGTATTAACATCATCATAAAGTTTGTCAGCTTCTGCTTTTGTTTTAGTGTGTAAGTCAACATGTACTGGTCCTGCAGCATGTACACCTACAGCAGGTGCAAACATTGAAAATGCTAACAAGCAGGATACAACTCCCACTTTTAACTTTCTAATACCATATTTAGGTACTTTGTTCTGTTTTGTTTCTTCAAAACCTTTATTAAAACGGTTTTTCATAAACGTCCTCCTTCTTTCATATCGAATAAAAATGTAACCCTACTAGTCAATAAGGCAATATAACTATACCTTATTTTAGTTAAACTAATATAATTGTCAACCCCCTTTTTAAAAATTTTTTATTTTTCATAAACTTCCCTTTTTCTACTAATCAACAAGAATCTATATAATTCATAGTAGCCAAGCCATATACGGCGGTATAAAAATTGTGCCGTCTTTTACTTTAAGATTTTTAGGATGAACGACGTACGCTTTCCCTATTCTTTTCTTAAACTTTTCCTTGAATCGGTCAAGGGAAAGCGTGGAATAATTTTTCGTGGATTTCACCTCTATCGGATAAATTTTGTATTTAAGTTTGTTATTATTGGAAATCAAAAAATCAATTTCTATATCATTTCTATGTTTTTCATTTGAATAATGTGTATAAAAATATAATTTATGACCGTTATTTGCAAGCATTTGAGCAATGACGTTTTCGTAAAACATTCCTTCATTAAGCGAAAGTTTATCATTTAAAATCTGTTTATACACTTCTTCTTCTAAAAGTGTGTTTTCATCAAACGTATGACTTATTAGAAGTCCCGTATCTCCTAAATAACATTTTATATATGAGCGATTCTCGTTAAGCGACAAGCCCACATTCGGATCCGCACATAAAAAACACTCATTTGAAACCATGGAATCGGAAAGCCAAAAAAATCATTCCAGAAGCTTTTTATAAATCTTTCGTTTCAACACCATTTCTTTTGCCATATATATTCCTCATTTTGCCATAAACATTATTCACATAATATTGTATGATAGTCCTGATTTATATTGATTTTACAGCATTCCTTTATTATACGCAAGGTGTTGTATGAGTCGAAACTTGATTATACGCAGGGTATTGTATGTGTTGAAACTTGATTATACGCAGGGTATTGTATGGGTCGAAACTTGATTATACGCAGGGTATCTATATCCTCTTTCTAAGCATTTCAATCCTTTCTTCATCTTCTTTGGCAATAATTCCATAATAATTTCTCTTATTTTCAAGATATAAAAGTTCAAATTCCGTAGCTTTTTTTATTGCGGATTTTAGAAATTCCGGATTAATTTTCTGTAAGTCGGAATTTAGAAATTCCGGGGCAATTTTCTGTGAACCATTTTTTAGAAATTCCGGAGCAATTTTCTGTGAGCCATTTTTTAGAAACTCCGAAGTTACCTTGTTAGTGCTTGACTTCAGACATTCTGTTTCCATTTTTTTAGTGTCGTCTCTTAAAGTCGTAAGATCGAACACAATTTTTCTCGTTTCAAATCTGTCATTTAAAGGAAAAAGCTCTTCTATGAAAGGAATTGCATCTTCCGATATTCCTCCGCCGAAGTTCACCCTATATCCGTACTGTTTCGACTTTCCCATTATGTCTTTTGTAATGCTTAATATTTTATCGCTGTTGATGCCGCTTCTATCGATTCCTAAAGAAGCCGATAAATCTACACGCCCTATTGAAACCGTGTCGATTTCTCCCTGTCCTTCTTTTAATATTGACTTCAGGTTTTTGTAGCCGGTTACGGTTTCTATGTTGATGATTGTTTCTAATCCTGATGTGGTTTTGGTATTTTCTAAGTTCGGCACACAATATCCGCTGCCGTAAACTTTTCTTATTGCTTCCTTAAATTTCTTTACTGCAAAGCCTGACTCAATCATAGGAGCTAATATACCATAAGCTCCCAATTCTTTAGCTTTCCTAATATCGCTTATAGCTTCGCATCCTCCTACCTTTATAAAAAGCTTTAGGCTTGATAAAGCTCCTAATCTGCTTAAAAGCATAAGTTCATTTATTCTGCTTCCCTCAGCCTCAAACTCTCCTCTTATTCCTATTGCATTATATTTTTCTTTAAGCTCTCTTAGAATTGAAAGCATTTTTTCTTCGTTTTTTGTCATGATTGTCCTTTTACTGCGTTTTGCTGCGTTCTGCTGCGTTCTGCTGCGTTTTGCTGCGTTCCTACTAAAATTTCAACGAGTAATTCTGTGTACTGTCATTTTTAGAAGTGCCATGCCATTTTATAAATTTATTATTTTCCAGCTTTTTTAGCACTAAGCTTATGCTCTTTCATATTTTCCTGTGCCTCCATATCGGCTATTCTTTTTTCCAGCATTTTTATATGTTCTTTACTGTAAAAAGAATCATAAGAATCTGCCGTTACTTCAAAGGGAATTCTCCTCTCATTTGCAACTTTTTTAAGAAATATATTTATTGCAGAAGACATCGTTAAGCCCATTGCAGCACAAGCACTTTCCGCTTTTGCTTTAACATCATCATCGACCCTAAAATTTACCTGTGCCATAATATTGTTCTCCTTATTATCTTTCATATTATTTATTTTAAGTTTAAATTACAATCAAATCGATTTTATTGTATGTTGTTTCCTTTTCATTGTAAAGTGTGGTGTGATCTTGTTATATTTTTTTATGTATTTGACGGCACTTCTACTTTCATATTAAAATATCTTTCATATGAGTTAAACTATTAACGAAAAGATTTATTATGACAATTTTAATAAAGCTTGAAAAGACAAAACCGTATATACTCATAATGAAGTGTTTAACATGATAACCCGTTAACAATGCTTGCCCTTTCTATAGGTCATAGAAGAGATATTTATGATTAATTTGATAATAAAAGCCTTTGTAAAAGATTATAAAAATACAAAAGATCCTGCAGTAAGAATCCGTTATGGCATAGTTTCCAGCATATTTGGAATTATCTGTAACCTTTTTCTTGCCTTCTTTAAATGTATAATAGGTATCCTCTCATCCTCCATCTCTGTAATGGCGGACTCCTTAAATAACTTATCCGACATGATAAGCTCCATCATTTCACTTATAAGCTTTTACTTTGCAAAAAAGCCACCCGACAGGAAGCATCCTTTCGGTCATGCGAGATTTGAATATTTATCTTCACTTTTTATTTCAACTCTTATGATGGCTGTTGGGTTTGAATTTCTCATAAATTCAATTAAAAAAATTATAAATCCGAAGAAAATTGATTTTTCTTTCATTATGATTTTAGTTTTGGTTCTATCTATTGCTGTTAAATTTTTCATGGGAAGATTTTACAGTAGGATAGGGAAAGCAATCAATTCAAAATCTTTAAAAGCATCTATGCAGGATTCTATAAATGATATTTATACAACTATATATGTTATAGCTGCAACGACAGTTGAATATGTTTTTAAAATAAAAATCGACGGATATGCAGGACTTTTTCTTTCTATTTTTATAATGAATGGAACTTTTTCCATATTAAAGGAGACAATTTCCGTACTGCTCGGAGAAAATGCAGACGAAGACCTTGTAAATTCGATTTCCGACTCTATTTTTAACTTTAGCGAAAGGATTTTAGGCCTTCACGACTTCATGCTTCACGATTACGGCCCCGGTAACACATTTGCAATCGTTCATATAGAAATGGATTCACGGGAAAATCCGATAGAAGCACACGAGCTTATAGATGATATTGAACGTATGGTTTTGGATAAATACAAAATAAATCTTGTAGTCCACCACGACCCCGTCGTTTTAAATAACAAAGAATCCGATACTATAAGGCTTCGTATAAAGGAATATCTTAAAGGAGTAGATAATAGAATTCACATGCACGACTTTAGAATTGATAGACACTTAGGATTTCCACGTGTTGTGTTCGATGCTGTACTTCCTGATGATTTACTTTGTATGCAGGATAAACTTCTTTCGGGGATTAAAGCGGTTCTTAGAAAGTATGAATGTGAAAATAAAGCTACTAATGATATGAAAGCTAGTGAGATGAAAGCTAATGAGATTAAAGCTAGTGAGATGAAAGCTAGTGATATATTAGAAAATAATTCTATTGATGTGAAAGCCGGCAAAAAAGATAATGAGCATTTCGTTCCGGTAGTAACCTTCGATACAGAGAACTTTAATAGATGCTTATTCTGCAGAAATAGATTTTCATAAAATTAAATCCTTGCATAAGCAAATTTTTTATATCACAATGTGAATAGGTTATATTGAATTATATTGAACAGATTATTTTGAATAGATTGTATTTAACTATAAATGTTAATTTTCATATTCATTTTTAAGGAAAACTATGGAAGATATTACAAAGCATGTCGGAAACAGAATAAAAATTTATAGAAAGGCTGCACACCTTACCATTCAGGAGCTTGCAGACAAAATACATAAAAGTCGCTCGTCCGTTAGCAAGTATGAAAATGGAGAAATAATTTTGGATGTGCCTACTCTCTTTGAAATAAGTAAAGCACTTTCGGTTCCTATGAATCGATTTACTGACATAAGGCAAGAATCCGAAGTTGCTCCGATTTCCGTTACAAGCCTTTCTGGAAAAAGCCCTTTCTTCAAGGCCAAAGAGCTACACTTCTATTTCTATGACGGGCGATACAAACGCCTTAAATTCGGGCTTATAGAAATCCTAGATAAAACGGATGAACCGGGAAAATATTCTGCTTCTTTTACCTTAAGCAGCAGCACTCCTACAGGGCAAAGCTCTGAAGTATTTTATACCGGAAATGTCGTTTACAGCGACATCCTTATAAGATTTTCATTTGTAAATCAGTACAACGCTCTTGAAAAAGACCTTCTATATATATTTAATCCTTTGGATTTACGTGATTCAACTTATGGACTTTTATGCGGAATTTCAAGCTCTGACTTCATGCCATGTGCATTTAAATGCCTTGTATCATTAAACCCAAAGGAGCCAACAAAGGAAATGCTGGACGAGCTTCTCTTCACGAAAAATGAACTCGACCGCTGGAAAAGGATTAATATGCTTGTGGTAGATAATTTGTAGAATTTTATACGATAATTTTTCTGGCTTCCTTTTTAATTTTTATCATAATAAAATTTCCTAAATGTTTTTAAAAAGCCCGCTTGTCTTTTTTATTCGTATAATATAAAATATTTACGAACGAAAAGGTAATTAGAGAGGTTGACTTAATGACAACTAAAGAGAAAAAGATTATGGATTTCATTAAAAATCACAATGGGATAGCAAAAACATCCGAATTAAATCTACTCGGTGTAAATGTAAAAATACTTCAAAAAATGGTAAAGAGCGGAAATATTGAAAGAATATCAACCGGGCTATATCTGCATCCAGATTTTATTGAAGATGAATATTATCTTACAAGCTACAGAGTACCTAAGGGAATCTTTTCTTATGAATCCTCTTTATATCTTCATAATCTTAGTGATGAAAATCCCACTACTATAACACTAACAATCCCCTCTGGTTGGAATAGTCCATTACTAAAAGATAAAAAGTACACTTTTCATTATTTGAAAAAAGAATTATGGCATTTAGGTAAAGAATTCATAAAAACTCCATTTGGAAATGAAGTGCCGGTTTATTCAAAAGAGAGAACTATATCTGAAATGATATCCAAAATAGACAAATTAGACAGAGATTTAGTTCTAAATTCTTTGAAAATAGGCTTAAAAAATAATATGCTGGATATTAAAGAATTGCTTGATTATGCTGCAATTTTTAAATGTCAAGAGATTACAAGAGCATATCTGGAGGTGATAAATTGATTTTTAATAGTGTCAGGCAGCTAAAAGATACCCTACGAAACAAGGAAAATGAATTAAACATTCCATCCAATACTCTAATAAACTACTACATGATGGAAAGATTTCTTGGGAAGACATAATTTACAGCTTAGATAAATTATTTAAAGAGATGGAATAGACATTTTCTAAAACTATCTCATCTATAAAGAATTTTATCATCATAAAACTCTTGACAACACTCTCCAAAAATAGTATATTATTGTCTGTTCGCGGAAAATCTGCGGCTCAGCAGAAGTGGCGGAATTGGCAGACGCGCAGGCTTCAGGTGCCTGTGGCTTCACGGTCGTGTGGGTTCAAGTCCCATCTTCTGCAGTCGAAAATTAGATAATTAAATAGACACATATACATACAATATGCGGAAGTGTCGGAACTGGCAGACGAGCAAGACTAAGGATCTTGTGCTTATTGCAAGCGTGTGGGTTCAAGTCCCATCTTCCGCATTATTAAAAAGGAACTTACTACAAAGTAAGTTCCTTTTTTGACTCCTGATTCTAAAAGCCTTAGCTATAATATTATAAAAGGCTTTCTACAATATCATATAATATTATAAAAGGCTTTCTACAGTATCAATATCTTCTTTCGTCGTAAGTTTTATATTCCTATAATCTCCCATAGTTACATAAACATCTTTTCCAGTAAGCTCTAAAAGCATCGCATCATCTGTAATCCTTGTTATGTCAAGCTTAGAATTTTTTTCAATCTTTTTATACGAATCCAAAATATCGTCTCTTAAAAAAGCCTGCGGAGTTTGAATTATATAAGCTGTCTTCCTATCAACTGTTTTTTCTATTTTTCCATCCTTAACAATCTTTATCGTATCTTTTGATGGCAGTGCTAAAATGACTCTCCTTTTTTTTTGAACTTCCTTTATTATGCTATTAATTTTATTGGTACTTATTAGAGGTCTTACGCCGTCATGGATAAGCACATACTCTCCTTTAGAAACTAAAAGTCCATTTTTTACAGACCAAATTCTTTCAGATCCGCCTTCCACTACAGTTTTAACTTTAGAAAAGCTATAAAAGTCCACAATATCTTTTCTAACTAATTCTTCTTCGCCTTTTGGAACAACTAAAACAATTTCATCAATATTGCTTTTTTCAAAAGCTTTTATGGTGTAATAAATTACCGGAAATCCCTTGATATTTATGTACTGTTTTTTTACGTCACTTTTCATCCTTTTTCCTTCTCCTCCGAGAAGAATAATAGCGGATGATAAAACTCTTTTATTATTTTTCATAATTAAAAATCCAAATTCGGAATTGCATTAAGATTCAAATCGCTTCGTTTTCCTTTTTTATACTCATAATATGTTGCCGCTGCAATCATAGCTCCATTATCCGTGCATAAAATCTTGCTCGGCACATAAAATTTAATGCCTTTCTTTTTGCACATTTCATCCATTGCATCACGTATCGCACTATTTGCCGATACACCTCCGCAGAGAGCAAATTCCTTTATATTAAATTCATTTAAAGCCATTTCCACTCTCTTTGTAAGTGATGTAACAACATTCTTTTGAAAAGAAGCCGCTACATTTTCTATACTAATCTCGTTTCCCTTCATTTTTTCACTGTTAAGATAATTTAAAACTGCAGATTTAAGTCCGCTGAAGCTAAAATCGTATGGGCGATTTTTTATCTCAGCAATCGGGAAATGAATAGCATTCTCATCACCCTTCTTTGCTTTTTCTTCTATTTTAGGTCCTCCCGGATACGAAAGTCCTATGGCTCTTGCCACTTTGTCAAATGCTTCTCCTGCTGCATCGTCAACACTTCGCCCGATGACCTCGTATTCGCCATAATCCTTAACCTTTACAAGAGTTGTATGACCTCCCGAAACGACAAGTGAAATAAAAGGTGGTTTTAAATCGTGATTTTCAATATAGTTTGCACTTATGTGTCCATTCATGTGATTTATTCCGATAAAAGGCTTATCAGCTGCATACGCCATAGCCTTTGCAAATGATACTCCGACAAGAAGCGGTCCCACAAGCCCCGGTCCATATGTAACTCCTACTACGTCAATATCATAAAGACTAACATTTGCATCCGTTAAACTCTTTTCTACGACCCTTGATATTCTTTCGATGTGGTTTCTTGATGCAATTTCCGGCACTACTCCTCCATATAAAGTATGTATAGGAATTTGCGTTGAAATGACATTGCTTAAAAGCTCTCTTCCGTCTTTTAAAACTGCTGCTGCTGTTTCATCGCAAGATGATTCTATTCCGAGTACAAGCATTTTTCTCTTCTTTCTTTTTATTTTAAAATTAACATTTATATATGTTATATATGGTAATTTTAAATGTGGTAATTTCCATCCATTTATCTAAAAATTTTACTCGAACAAATCCTTATCTCCCTCAACGACTTTCCATGTAAGGATCTTCCAACGCCCTTCTTGGTCTTTTCTAAGGCAAAATAGCTGATATGTTCTTTCGTAATTTTTTCCTTCTTTTATAAAATAATATGTTTCAACATACGCAATGTCTTTTCCTTTGATTTTATCCATCTTAACATCGCTTGAGCTTTGAACCTTAAATCTTATGATCGTTTTTTTACGTTTTTCAAAATCTCTTATGTCTTTAGTAAGTGCATTCATATAATCATCTTTTGAATTTGCTTTAAGAAGTTCTTTATCAAAAAGCTTTCTTGCCTGGTTTGCAAGCTTTTTAATCTGCTGATTGGAATGCTTTTCATCGTAAAATTCTTTAACTATTGTGTTATATTCTTTTACAACGGAACGAGGAGTTTGTGGATAATTTTTATCCAAATTCTTGTTAACTATCTTTTCGTATGTTCCGACTATCTCTTTCTTTTGCAAATTTGCCTTATAACTCTTTCTTGAAAGGTAATAATAATAAGATAGAATAATTGCTACAAGCACTACAGCAATGATTATTATCTTTATATGTGATTTTTTCATACTTTCTCCTCTTCCTATATATTTACCAACTTTAACTTTTAAGCATAAAATAAGTCTTCAAATCAGTCTTCAAATCAGTCTTCAAATCAGTCTTCAAATCAGTCTTCAAATCAGTCTTCAAAATGAAATGTCTTCATTCGTCCATCTTCGCCTAACGAAACTTTTTTAAAAATTTTCTGTGCATCTCTTATATATTTTTTCGGTGTAACAAGCGACGGACTAAAGTGTGTAAGCCACATTTCTTTTACATTTGCTTTCTTTCCCATTTCTGCTGCTTCATAAAATGTCATATGGCGATACTTTCTCGCTTTTCTTATATCCTCCGGATCTCCATACATGCCTTCGCATATAAAAAGATCGGAATCTGTCGCCGCAGAAATAATATTGTCAGTAGGCCTTGAATCCGTACAATAAGTAACTTTTATACCTTTTCTGTCATTTCCCATAACCATGTCGGGAGTGTATGTCTTTCCGTCAAGCTCTATACTATTTCCCTTTTGGAGAGAGTTCCAAATTTTAAGAGGAATATTAAGCTCTTTTGCTTTTTCTACATCGAATTTCCCGCTCCTTTTTATATAAATAGAATATCCATAGCAAGTTATATTATGTTTTGCTCGAAATGCTGTGATTTCAAATCCTTTTATTACATGCTTTTCATTCTTCTCTGTAAGCTCTATGTAATTTATCGGGAAAGGAAGCTCCGGTGCAATCGCTCTTAAAGAATTACATATTCTTTCAATTCCTTTCGTTCCTATTATAGTAAGAGGAGATGTCTTTTGTGCATTTCCCATTGTAAGAAGAAGTCCCGGAATACCGCTCGTGTGATCAGCGTGAAAATGCGTTATAAGTAGAATGTCAATAGGCTTCGGGCTTATCTTTGCTTCTTTCATAGCTACCTGCGTTCCTTCACCGCAGTCCACCATTAGCGTAACACCATTATAGCGTGCCACCATGCTGGTTAAATATCTCTGTGGAAGCGGCATCATCCCTGCTGTTCCGAGTAGGCAAATATCTAACATTTTAACATTTTTCCATTTCTAAAATTATTCATATTCTAAAGTATTATATATTCACGTATTTTAAAATTCATTTGTATAAATCTAAAGTGTAAGACGCATCATATATGCATCTTCTAATGGCTTTCTATAAAAGTGTTTTCTCTCTCCTATTATAGAAAATCCCACTTTTTTATACAAAGAAATTGCTTTTTTGTTCGATTTTCTTACTTCAAGAAAAATTAAAGGAGAATGATTATTTTTTGCAATCTTTATCATCTCAAAAATGAGCTTTTCTCCGATTCCACATCCTCTATATTCTTCTTTTACTGCTATGCTAAAAAGAGATGTTTCATATTCGGAAGATGAAAAAATTATATAGCCTAGGACTTTTGAGTTTTCTATTTCTTCATCCAAATTTTTATAAATCTTTTTTGCTACGATAGTTCTATTCATTTTTTCTTCATTAAGCGTATCAACTATCGCATTTTTACTCCAAGGCTCTGTGAAAGTCTCATTTTCAATTCGAGCGACTTCTTCTACATCCTCTTTAACTAAATTATTTAGTTCAATCTCCATTAAGATTTTTCTTTCTTTCTCTTTCTGCTTGCGTTTCTCTTAAATAAGTTGGATGATGAGTATATGTATCTTCCAAAATTCCTTTTTCTATATATTCAATCGCAAGATATCCTACAGATGATGCACGCTGCATTCTTAAATGAAGAGGTGCAAAAGCATACTCTAACACTCCTTTTCCAAAAGTTTCTTCAATTATATCTTTAAATACGCAAATTCCGTCACCTAAAAAGATAACCTTTTTCCCGATTTCTTTAAGAGCGTAAAGTATTTCCTCAATTTGATATGCTCCATTTTCTTTTAATATATTAAGAGAATATCTATCCCTTTCCTTTTCATATTTCATTTCATAGATTCCGGAATATGTCTGATTTCTTCTTGCATTCATAATTGGGCATATCAGTGCATCAGGTTCTATTCCTGCGATATTAAAACACATAGAATCTAATGTCGGAACAGCTACAATCGGTTTATTTAAAGAAAAGCTTATTCCCTTTGCTGTCGCACTTCCTATTCTAAGTCCCGTAAAGCTTCCGGGGCCTTTTGAAATTGCAATATAATCAATCTCTTTTTTTTCTATTTCAAGCGATTTAAGTAATTTATCTATTAGGGGAAGAAGCGTTATTGAATGATTCATTTTGCTATTTAAAGTAAATTCTCCCAGCATTTTATCCTCACTAAACACCGCTACCGATGCCGTAAGCCCCGATGCATCAATTGCTAAAATTTTCATATTTACACATTTTCTTATTACACTTTTACACTTTTTATACTTTTATACTTTTATACTTTTATACTTTAAATTTTAATTTTTAAGACTTGTAATAGTAATCCTTCTATAATCAAATCCTTTTTCATTGTCTTTTTCTATTACAATCTTCTTTGTATTGTCCGGCAGCATATCCTCTATCTTTTCTGCCCACTCTATAAGTGCTACTCCTTCTTTATCATACACTTTTTCAAAAAAACCTGTTTCTTCCATTTCATCTTCGCTCATAATCCTATATACGTCGAAATGGTAAAAAGGAATCCTCCCCGAATCATATTCCTGAAGGATTGTAAATGTAGGACTATTTATATCTTCTTTTATTGAAAGTCCTTCTGCAAGGCCTTTTGCAAATACAGTTTTGCCGACACCCAAATCTCCATAAAGTGCAAGCACTTCTCCTCCATATGCTTCCTCTCCAATTTTTTTTGCAAAGGAAAATGTATCTTCTCTCGAAAAAGATTCAATAACTTTATAAGGTATCATTTCATCTATCCTTTACAATTTAAGTCGAAATTGCTCCACATTTCTATATAAAATCTTTGAAACACTTTCCCATTCCGATTCAAGATATTTCATTGGAATTATATGTGCATTGATTCTACTTGTATAAATATACAGTGCTTTCTTCGTCTTTACTATTTTAAATACCATCTTCCAATCTAAAAAAACACTGTTCGCCGAATTGTGTGAATTTTTATCTTCTTCTTTCATTTCTTTTTCTTCAATTTCTTTCAAATCTTTTTCATCAATAGCGATTAAAAGCCCTTTTTTCTGAATAGAATAATGCCAAACCTTATTATTAATTGCATTTTTCTTCATGTGATTTTTTGCTTTTATATATAGAGCATACGGTTCATATATAAGCATAACAAAAGCTACAATAGAAAAAAGCATTGTATAACTTTGCTTTACATTTCCAAAAGTATAGATAGCAGAAAAAAGAGCAAAAATTCCGAGAACTATTGCTATAATCCCATTTTTTGAATGATAATTTTGATATATTAAAAATGAAAAAATATCCTTGTAGTCAACCTTAACATCTACATTTACTTCTTCTTTTGTCATAAAAACTCCTTTAAGGAAAATTAGTATAGATCGCTATATTCTATTATTTTTAAAGAAATCTGCAATATCTGTGTCTTCTCTTATTTTGTACTATTATAAGCCTATGTCATTTCCTTTCCACTTTGGCTTTCCAAGCGAAACCCAACGAAGATAGCTCATAATAAATTGATCTAAATCACCGTCTAAAACATTTTTTGCATTTCCGGATTCTTCACCCGTTCTTAAATCCTTTACCATCGTATAAGGCTGAAGAACGTAAGATCTTATCTGACTTCCGAATCCATTTTCCGTTACTTCTCCTCTGATTTCATCTTCTTTTTTCTTATTTTCTTCTTCCTTTAAAAGATAAAGCTTAGCTTTAAGCATCTGAAACGCTTTTTCCTTATTTTGAAGCTGAGATCTTTCATTCTGACATGAAACCACGATTCCCGTAGGAAAATGCGTGATACGGATAGCGGAAGATGTTTTATTTATATGCTGTCCACCGGCACCGCTACTTCTAAATGTATCAATTCTTATATCCTCCGGCTTAATCTCTATATCCAAATCTTTTTCGATATCCGGCATAACCTCGCAGGATGAAAAAGATGTCTGACGTTTTCCATTTGCGTTAAATGGAGAAATCCTTACAAGTCTATGAACTCCTTTTTCTGATTTTAAATAACCATACGCATTCTCACCTTCAACCTGAAATGTTATCGACTTTATTCCGGCTTCATCTCCGTCAAGCTGATCCAAAACTTCTACCCTAAAGCCTTTTTTATCAGCCCATCTTGTATACATTCTATAAAGCATGGACGTCCAGTCACAAGCCTCCGTTCCTCCGGCTCCTGCATGAAGCGTAAGAATTGCACTTTCAAAATCATATTCTCCGGAAAGAAGAGTCTTCATTTTTAGAGCTTCGTATTTTTCAATAAATTCCTTGTACTCATTTTGAATTTCCGGAATCATATCATAGTCGTTTTCAGAAATTGCCATATCAATAAAATCCAAAATTTCATCATACATTGAAAGCAAAGATTCATAAACATTTACATCGTCTTTTAAGCTTTTAAGCTCTTTCGTTTTCTCTGTAGAAACCTTAGGATCATCCCAAAAATTTGCTCCTTCCATCTCTTTTTCAAGTTCTTCTATTCTATTATGCTTACTTTCCAAATCAAGATGAGCTCCTGCTTCTTTTAAAGGCTCTAAATATGTTCCTATATTCTGTTTAATTTCGTCTAATTCTACCACAAAAACCTCTTCTTTTACTAAATCGTTCTACTGCCTTTTTACATAATTTAAGTATTTTTATTTATTATTTAGTACTTCAATCGCTTTTTTTACTTGATTATCCTTCAAAATGTCATTTCCTTGTCCATTAGGCTTAAATTCAATCACTACATCAGGCTTTATGCCTTTCTTATGAATACATTCTCCTTTCGGAGTAAAATACTTAGCATTTGTAACCTTAACTGCACTTCCGTCTGATAATGGATAAGTTATCTGAACAATTCCCTTTCCGAAAGTTTTAGTCCCTACGATAGTTGCTTTCTTAAAGTCTCTCATTGCTCCTGTAAATATTTCTGAAGCACTTGCTGTATTTTCATTTACAAGCACGACAGCCGGAATATCAAGTTGCTTTTTATCATCAGAATAATAATTTTCTTCTTTTCCATTCCTATCCTTTATCGAAACAACTTTTCCCTTAGGAAGTATATCATCAAGTATACTTACAACTGAGTCAACCATTCCGCCGCCATTATTTCTAAGGTCATAAATCACTTTTTTCATGCCCTGCTCTTTTAATGTAGATAACGCTTTTTCAAATTCTTTCTGTGTCCCCGAAGAAAATTGCGATATTCTTATATATCCAATCTTGCCTTTAAGCATTTTAGAGTCAACTGATGGAATCACAATATTTTTAAGCTTAACTTTTACAGTATTAACCTTTCCATTTCTCATATACGAAATAACTCTTATTTTTCCTGCTTTACCTCGTATATTCTTTGAAACGAAATCATCCATATACTCTGCACTTTTTGTCTTTTTATTATCTACAGAAATAAGTCTATCTCCCGGTTTAAGTCCGGCTTCTTCCGCTCCGGATCCTTTATATACTTCAATTATTTCATACTTATTACCATCATCAGGGCGAATTCTAAGTACCGCTCCTATTCCCGAGTAATCTCCTTCAAGGCTTATCTTTAAATCCTTATATTCTTTTTCATTATAATATTCCGTATATTTATCATTTGCACTGTTTAAAAGGCCCTTATAAATAGCGTCAACCTTCTTTTTATGCGGAATCTTTGCATAAAAATCATCATCCAAAAGTCTATCAATAGCATTTAATTTTTCAATTTCTTCTCTAGTTAAAAATGTATGAATTCCGGCTCCATTATTGATTAAAGCCATTATATTGAAACCTATCACACTTGTTATGAGTCCAACATAAAAGCCTAAAAAGAATTTCCTTCTGCCATTTTTCTTTTCTTCTTTTTTTAATTCTTCATCCCTATCTATATTTATTTCTTCGGATTCATCGCTTTCGGATAATGATTTATCCTTGTCTTCCATATCTTTCATATTAAAACTTTTCTCCTTTATACATGAAGATGTTTTCTTAAAGTAAATCTACTGCCCAAATATCCGATTCCTACTCCAAGTATAAGTGAAATAGGAATAAGCGTTTTAAACACCGAATGCTCCGGAACGAACTTTACAATATTTGATAGAAATTCAAATTTATGAGATATATACATAATTATGCTTCTATAAAGATACCAAAGTGCAGCAAGAGGAATTATAGACCCTAAAATTCCTATCACAACTCCCTCAATAATGAATGGCATCCTTACAAGACTGTCTTTAGCACCGATAAGCTTCATAATTGCTATCTCTTCTTTTCTAACTGAAATCCCGACAGTAATAGTATTGCTTATTAAAAATATTGCAACTCCTATAAGTACAAGTATAACCGCTGAGAAAATAATAGACATAAGACGGCTAAAATCTGTAAGCGTATGTGCTGCAATTTCAGACTTATGTACTTCCCTTACGCCGTCAATTTTTTCTACATACTTTACAAGCTTATCCTGAGCAGAAACATCTTTCATAAATACCTGATAATTAGCGGAATTTGCCATAGGATTATCGTCCGCAAAAGATTTTGCAACTTCTTCATTTCCTTTGAAAAATTCTTTTTTAGCTGTTTCCCATGCTTCATCCGCTGAAATAAATTTGATTTTTGATACTTCTTTTCTATCTTTTATTTTTATTCCTATATCTTTTATTTGCTTATCCGGAATTCCTTTTTTAAAGAATACTGTTATTGCTATATTTTGCTCAGCTTCTTCAACTATTCCCGAAAAATTAACTCCAAGTGAATAAAAGATTCCCAAAAGAAATATGCACGCTGACATCGTTGCAATCGATGCCATTGAGAACATTTTATTTCTCCATATACTTTTGAAACCTTGTTTTAATGAATAGAAAAAAGAACTTATTTTCATCATAATTAAAATTTACTCCCAAGACGGTTTTCTATCGTCAACTACTGTACCTTTTTTTAGAGTTATAACTCTTTTATTCATTTTCTCTACAAATTCCATATTATGCGTAACTACAACAACTGTCGTTCCACGTTCATTTATGGCTTCGAGAAGATGCATAATTTCCCAACCATTTTTATCGTCAAGATTTCCTGTAGGTTCGTCTGCAAGTAAAATCTTGGGATTATTTACAAGTGCTCTCGCTATAGCTACACGCTGCTGTTCTCCTCCTGAAAGCTGTTTCGGAAGTGCTCTATATTTTGGTGCAAGCCCAACCATAGCAAGCATCTTTGGAACAATTCTTTTAATTTTTTTATTTGAATCTTCTAATACTTTCATCGCAAATGCGACATTTTCAAAAACATTTCTATCTTGAAGAAGTCTAAAATCCTGAAACACAACTCCAATATTTCTTCTGTAATATGGAATATTTTTATGTGAAAGTTTAGATACATCTTTATCATTTACAAAAATTTTTCCTTCTGTCACTATAAGTTCATGCAATAAAAGCTTAATTATTGTAGACTTCCCGCTTCCTGAAGGTCCCGTTATAAAAACAAATTCACCGGGTGCAATATCAATATTAATGTCTTTAAGTGCAGGAACTCCTGTTTGATAGGTCTTACACACATTTTCCAATCTTATCATCTTTTACTCCAAGCTTATATTTTTTTCCTCTTTAATTACGCTACTTAAGCATTTTTAAAACTTATTGTCATCCATATATGTCATATATTCTACAACCATAAGTGCAATCTTAAATGTAATAGCATCTTCAAAAACTCGTATATCAAGTCCTGTCATCTTCTGAAGCTTGTCAATCCTATATACGAGCGTATTTCTATGAATGTAAAGCTGTCTTGATGTTTCAGAAACATTAAGGCTATTTTCAAAAAATTTATTTATTGTCGTAATCGTTTCCTCATCAAAATCTTTAGGAGATTTTCCTTTGAAAATTTCGTCAATAAACATCGTGCATAAAGGAATTGGGAGCTGATATATAAGCCGCCCTATCCCTAGTAAAGAATATGCTATAACTTTATGATCCTTAAAGAATATCTTACCAACATCCAGTGCAAGGTTAGCTTCTTTATAAGACTTTGATACATCTTTTAATGAATTAACAGAAGTTCCATAAGAAACTCTTACATCTCTTCCTTCCAGCTCTTTCATATCAAGAATTATCTTATTTGCAAGTTCTACAACAGTATCTTCTGTATCGCTATCCTCAAGCTGCCTTATAATAATTACACTATTTTCATCAACTGCAGTAACAAAATCTACCTGCCTCTTTCCAATTATATTATAAATTCTTGCAATGTCTCCTCCATCCTTACTTTCTCCGGTTTCAACAATGATACAAATTCTTTTTTTGTCATAATCAATATGGAGTTTTTTTGATTTATTATAAATATCAATCAAAAGGAGGTTATCAAGAAGCAAATTCTTAAAAAAGCTCTCTGTATCATATCTTTCGCTATATGCTACAAGAAGCTCTTCAAGCTTAAGTGAAGTCATTTTTCCTACAATAGACGCTACTTTTCCCATTCCTTCAACTAAAACTATATATTCCAAATGTTCTTCTTCATAAGCTTTAAATAACTCTAATCCTTCAGAATCCATGCTTTTTTCAGGCAAAGTCGCAAATTCCCTTACTCTGTCCATATACCTTTCCGGTTTTTCTACAGAAGAAGCTAAAGGTATTCCATATGCATCAAATATAGCAACAGGAACCTCATCAATCTCCTTTGTCTTTTCTATAGTCCTCTTCAGTATTTGGTTTGAAACCATATAAATCCCTCTCCTTATAGTGCAGATATAATTTAGCACTCTTCATCCTATATTGATAATTTAAGATAGCTTTTAGTCAATTTTAATATAAATTAAACAAAATTAAAAGCTGTTTTTTGTATAAAATACTCATTTTTTGCTTTTTTTTAAGTTTTTTTATAAGTTATTTATAAGTTATTTTGTCATGTTTAATTTTTTTGTTTTTCTTATCACCATTTTGTAGTTACATTTCTGTTAATTTTACAAATTATCAGTTATGAATTCCAATATTTTTTAAGATAAATCAAAATTTTAAAGTCAATAACATTTTTAGTTTTAGTATCATTTTTATATGTTTCTAACAAAACGCTCGTTCGTTTTTAGCCCAAAAAAATATGACGAAATTGTGGATAATGTTAATAACTTCGTGTACAAGTACATTTTACGCTATTTAAAATCTATTTTTTGTGGATAACCTTGCACTATTTTTATTAGTTATTTTTTCCAATCTTATTTTTTTAAATAAGTTTGTGCAAGTTTAACAAAAATATATAATCAGCTTGCCTTATACATAATATATTCCGGTCTAAAGCTAATATAATCCCTTATTTTTATTAAAATAAAAAAGAGGAAAGAATCTAAATAACTCTTCCTCTTTTCATAAACTATATTTTTTTATAAGCTTTATTAATCAAATACTCTTCTTACTGCAAGTATCTTGCTATAATGTGCATTTAAGTATGTAATTCCAAGCTTTCCTGTAGCGGCATTTACAATTCTTCCATTTCCGTCATAAATTCCAACATGTCCGCTATAGCAAACAATATCGCCTGCCTTCATTTGAGATTGAGATACTCCATATCCAACATTTCTCATAGCTGCTGATGAATGAGGAAGCCCAACACCGAAATTCTTATAAACTCCCATTACAAATCCGGAACAATCAGTTCCATTTGTAAGAGATGTTCCTCCATAAACATATGGATTTCCAACAAATTGTGAAGCAAATGCTAATACAGAATTTCCTGAAGCACTTCCCGGAGCTTCATATGTTCTTTCCTGTGCTACATAGCCGCTTCGTCCTCTTCCTCTGCTTGCTACTCTATTTCCTCTTTTTCCTCCGGCATTCTTAGCCATACGTCTAAGAGCTTTCTGTCTTTCAGCCATCTGCTGCTGAAGCTGTGCTTCTCTTGCAGCTTTCTGCTGAGCAGCTTCTTCTGCAAGTCTTGCCATCTCACTTGATTTCGATTCAGCAAGAGAAAACTTCGTAACTGTATTAACTTCGCTTGTTTTTACATATCCCTGAAAATCATTAATTGAAACTTTTATCCATCCTGAATCTTTTTTAGAATCATCTAAAATAGAAAGATCTGTTCCTTTAACGCCAAGACAAATAACCTCAGAATTATCATTTGCTTCTCGTCTTACATTTATAGATTCCGGAACTACTGTTGCAACTTTTTTAGCAACTGCTTTAATTTCATCTTTATTTCCTACTGAAAGATGTTCTTTTAATATATATCCTGTCACATCTCCTGATTTAACCTGATACCATTCTCCACTTTCACCGGTAACAACTGCCGCTCCGTTAGGATAAAGCTTTCCCGCATAATCACTTTCCGTACTGGGCTGTGTTCTTATATAAGTGTATAAATTTACTTTTGCTATTCCGATTTTTTTAATATCTGAAGTTCCAAGTGCATCTGTAACTTCTGAGGAAGCACTTACATCAATTTTCTTATTTGCAAGTGATGCTGTTGAATTCTTAACATTTCCTGAGATAAGAAGACTTACACCTGATCTTGTTGTAGATGCTCTTTCTACTGTAAAAGGTTTATCTCCTTGTCTTTCGGAAGCTGAAAGCATTCCCGAAACGCCTGCTCTAGGTGCTGCACTAAGCGACATCGCAGGTGTTGTAAGCATCATACCTGCTGCAAGAGTAAGTGTCACTGCTTTCTTAGCTTTATGTGTCCAATTCATGTATTATATACCTCCATATTTTTAAAGAAATATTACAAAGTTGTTACATATATTTCTCCGAAATTATAACAATGGATTTAATTTATGTCAAGTTGTAAGAAAAAATTTTTTTATTAATTTTTCTCTTGCTTTTTTATAATTTTGCGGAAGAAATATATTTTTTTATTGAATTTACAGCATTTGCGCCATCTGATGCAGCTGTAATTATCTGCCTTAATTCCTTTTTTCTTACATCTCCACCTGCAAAAATCCACGGAATAGATGTCTTTGTATCTTCTCCCGCTAAAATATATCCATTTTCATCGAGCTTCGGAAGTCCTTCGATTTTATCTGTATTCGGCAAAATCCCTACAGCAATAAACACTCCGTCCACTTCAAGATCCTTATATTCCTCAGTTTTTTTATTAAATATTACAATATTTTTAACAAATTGTTCACCTTCAATTTTATTAAGCAAAGTGTCATACAATATCTCGATTTTCTCATTATTCAAAACTTTTTTTACGATTATATCATCTGCACGAAATTCATCTCTTCTATGAATAAGATAAACTTTTTTTACAATATCAGATAAATATATAGCATCTTCTAATGCTGAATTTCCTCCTCCGACTACAGCTACGACTTTGTCTTTATAAAAAGCTCCGTCACAGGTTGCACAATATGAAACTCCCATTCCTATAAAGTCCTTTTCACCTTCAACGCCCAAAGGTCTATGAGATGCTCCGGTAGCCACAAAAACGGCTTTTGTAACATATTCATTTCTTCTTGTTTTTACGATATGCTTTTTTTCTTTTTCATATATAGCTTTTACGGCTTCTATTTTGAAAACACTCCCAAGACTTTTTGCGTGGTTTGTAAATTTTTCTGAAATCTCTGTACCTGAAAGTCCGGGAAGTCCCATATAATTATCAACCTCATAGGTTGTAAGAATCTGTCCACCGCCCATAGGATTATTTGACAAAATAAGAACCTTAAGTCCTGCTCTTCTTCCATAAATTGAAGCTGAAAGTCCTGCTGCTCCGTTGCCTATGATTATAAGATCGAATTCTTCCATCTATCCTCCTATATAACCTATTTATATAAACTTAACTTTTAATATAAACTTAACTTTTATTTTTCTTTTTTCTATTAGTAGCTTTAATAGCTTTATAACTTTATAGCTTTATAACTTTATAGCTTTATAGCTTTATAGCTTTAACAGTTTTAATAGCTTTAAACAGCTTTAAAAAATTTAATAACTTTAATAACTTTAAAAAATAAATTTTATACAACATATTAATTATAACATAATTTTTCTTTTTTATTGAAACGACTCGTCTTTTATGCAATAATCAAATTGAATAATAACAAAGGAGAACTAATATGGATATAAGTTCATTAAGCACAACTTTAAGTTATATAAATACAGCAAATTCTTTCGGGACTAATCTTTTAAAGAAGGAACTTAAGCAAGAAGAAGTCGAAGGACACGAGCTTTCAAAGCTTATAAAGAATAATCCGACATCTCTGGAGCACATGGTTAATCCTGCAATTGGAGGAAATATAGATATTTACTTGTAAGAAAAGAGGAAATATAGATATTTACCTGCAAAATAAAGATTACTTTTCTTTACTTAAATCATTCACTTAAACGTATATCACTATTCATTTACTTAAACGTATAGCACTATTTTGTATAATTATCTTTCTCTCCTTATATAGATGCCCTACAGCTCTTTTAAACGCATTCTTACTAAGTCCCGTTTCTCTTAATATCACTTCGGGTGAAGCTTTTTCCGTAAAAGGAAGCACTCCTGCATATTCATTAAGTAATTTAAGAATTATCTCGCTGTCGCTTTCAATTTCTTTATAAGCATCTTCACGCATTGTGATGTCGATTTTTCCATCTTCTTTTATAGCAATAACTCTTGCCATAATTTCATCTCCTATGGAGAGTTTTTTTGTTTTTTCAAATTTTGGAAGCATAGCACTATATTTATCATCTACAGCTACAAAAGTACCAAAATCTTTTCCAAGTTCATATACTCTTCCCTTAACTACATCTCCTCTTTGATATGGGCTATTTGTTGAAAGGAATTTCCACAAGTCTTTCATGCTCGCTGCTATTCGGTTACTTTTATCAATATAGAGTTTTACTAAAATAGTATCTCCTTCTTTTACCTTTCTTAGCATTTCTTTGTAAGGGAGAAATAAATCTTTACTAAGTCCCCAGTCAAGGAAAGCTCCTACTTTATTTACTTCTTTTACCATAAGCGGTTTTACCTGATTTAAAAGAATAGCAGGTGTCTTTTTCGTTGCGATAACTCTATCATCAGAATCTCTATAAATGAATACGTTTACCTCGTCTCCTACTTTAAGTCCTGTAGCTTCATTCTTAGGTAAAAGAACAGCTTCATCATGTTCTTTTGAATCCTTATGTCCCAAGTAGACTCCGAAATCCTTTTCTCTTATAACCTTTAAATGTTCAATTTCTCCAATTTTAAATGTAGTTTCCGATATTCTTTTTGATTTTAAAGAATGATTTCTTTCAAATGAATTTTTTGTTTTATATTCTTTTCTATACATAGTTATTCCGTCCTCTTCTAATTTTTATTAATTATTTTCTTTTTTATTAGAATCAATTTCTTGATTCTTTTTTTGTAAAAGCAATTCCTAAATTCGTCTTATATTTTTAAAAATTGATTTTATTAGATTTTTTCTGCCTCTATATATATAGTTGAATGTAATGACAACTTATCATCTTTGAAGTCTATTACATATTTACCATCTTTATTTCTTCCTAAATATATTTCCATTTTATCGTTAAGAAGAGATTGCTTTAAATAAGTAACACTTATCCTCTTAACTTTTAAATCCGAAGGAATTAGTTTAAGTGCTTTTTCAATATATTTTTGATTATTCATATGATTATTGGAATCTATCATATTTTCATCAACTACAAAGCTTATAACTTTCTTAGAGTCATCTAAGCTTTTAAGCTTTCTATTGTACCACTCTTCATTAAGTCCTTCGTCAATTCCATATTTTTTCGTCATTTCATTGGGAATTTTTGTCGGGACAAGACGTTTTAAATCTAAAAGTATCCAAGTTGAATGTGCTTTTACTAAAACCTCATCTCCTCTTATAATCCTAAAGTCTCTAAAGACATAAAGACCTTTTCCTTTAGGGCATCTCGTTTCTACTGTAACTACATCGTTAAATTTTGGAAGTTCTTTTATTTTAATGTCCCACGATAAAATAATCCAACCCAAATTCTTTTTTAGAAGATCCTCTATCTTAACATCCGAATATTCCGAATGAAAAGTTGATGTATCCTGCAAAAGATTTATAATCGATGATTCTTTTAGCACTCTTCTTTTATTGCACTCGCTGAATCTTATACGAAAATCAAAATTAAACATACTCTCCTCTCTTCCTTCTCTTATCAATTTTTTTGTTTTATTTCTCATTTCTATACAGCTATCTTCCCTACATAAAAAAGAATAAAGAAAAAGCATTGCTTATTCTGCAATGCCTAAAAAACTATTATATTTTCTATTCTTTTAACTAGCTGGCCCACAAGGATTCGAACCTTGAAATGACGGAGTCAGAGTCCGCTGCCTTACCGTTTGGCTATGGGCCAATGAACAAATATTGCACTAAATACAAAAGCTTACATTAAATGCAACAGTAATATTCTATAAAAAAGCACTTCATAAGTCAATAGGATTTCTTAACTTTGTAATTTTTATTAAAAGCTATAACAGCTTTTTATTTTAAAAAATCTAAACCAGCTTTTTATTTTAAAAAATCTAAAACAGCTTTTTATTTTAATAAAATCTAAAATATCTTTTTATATAATAAAAGTAAAAAGATATATCTCTAAAGAATATAAATTTTTTCTTTCCTTATAAAATAAAGTCTTACATCTTTAATCTCTTTTATATAAGACGTCAAAAAAAGATTCTTTATTTTTGAAAGAAATTCAATTTTCATATCATAAGGAATCATAAATTTTATTGTTTCCTTTTCCATATAAATATCTTCTATAATATGACATTCCATATCTGAAAGAATTTTTTTTAAGCTTTTACTATCCTTATAGTCGACATTCAAGGTATATAAATATCCTTTTTTTATAGAAACAATTTCTGATTTTTCTATTGCATCACGCGTTGCATCCCTATATGCTCTTTTAAGTCCGCCTGTCCCGAGCTTTATTCCTCCGAAATATCTTGTTACGATGCAAATTATGTTAAATAGTTTTTCATTTTCGAGCGTATCTAAGATAACTTTTCCTGCAGTATTTGAAGGCTCTCCATCATCTGAGCATTTTTTTATTTTTGAGTCACTTCCTATTATATACGCAAAACAATGATGCCTTGCATCAAAAAATTCCTTTTTTATTTTTTTAATTTCTTCTTTAGCTTCATCTTCACTTTTTATAGGAATACATTTTGCTATAAATCTTGATTTTTTCTCATCATACTCCCCTTCAGAAGGAGAAAAAAGACACTTTTTTATTTTAGAATCCATTAAATTTTCCTTAATTTTTCCTTAATTTATATATTAATTTTATTATTTTTCGTTTTTTTCTTATTTATATAGTATAATACATTATGACTTAGAACTATTCTATGGAGGAATTATGAATTTTAGTAAAAAACATCTGTCAAAGATTTCCAATAAAAAAAATATAAGAAAAAAAAGGCGTTCAAAAGGAACTTCCGTTTTAATTCAAAGATCTGTCCTTTCTTTTGTTTTAGTTATTATAGCTGCAATCTTGATATTCGGAGCTGTATATATAAGGAATCTTATAAAGGCACTTCCTGACATAAAAACAATTGATATTTCTCCGACCGGATATTCATCAAAAATTTATAATAAAGACGGAAAAGAAATTGAAACTCTTGCAGCTTCTGGAGCTAATAGAGAATATGTAAAAATTAAAAATATTCCAAAAGATTTGCAACACGCTTTTGTTGCAATTGAAGATTCCAGATTTTACAAGCACAACGGTGTAGACTTAAAAGGGCTTATGCGTGCTATGTTTAATGCTGTAATTTCGAGAGGTAAAGTACATCAGGGTGCTTCCACTATAACACAGCAGCTTCTTAAAAATAATTATTTTACGGGATGGACAAGCGAGCATACCTTAAAGAATTCTATTGATAGAAAGATACAGGAACAGTATTTTGCTATTCAGCTTGAAAAAATAAAATCTAAAAACACAATTTTGGAGAATTATTTGAATTCAATCAATTTGGGTCAAAATACTTTAGGGGTGCAAGCCGCTTCAAAAAGATATTTTAATAAGGACGTATCGGATCTTACATTATCGGAAGATGCTGTAATTGCGGCAATTACACAAAATCCGTCAAAATACAACCCAATTTCAAATCCTAAAGAAAATGCAAAAAGAAGAAGCACCGTTCTTAAATATATGCTTGATCAGGGCTACATCTCTAAAGATAAATATAAAAAAGCAATAGCTGATGATGTATATTCAAGAATAAAGAATGCAAATGTGGATATATCCGTCTCAAATGCAACTTCTTATTTTGTAGATGCTCTTACTGATTCAGTTATAAAAGATCTTGTAAAAGAATTGGGACTTTCCGAAACGGAAGCCTTTAGAAAATTGTATTCCGGAGGGCTTAGAATTTATTCAACTCAGGATTCAAAAATTCAAAAAGTATGCGATGATACAGTTAATGATAATGCAAATTATCCAGGAAAACCTAAATACTCATTTTCATATAGGCTTTCTATAAAGAAACAAGATGGTACTTTAAAAAATTACAGTGAGCAAACCATGCTTACTGAAAAAAGAAAGACGAACCCTAATTTTTCTATAAATTATCCTACAAAGGAAAAAGCGGACGAAGCAATCGAAGAATATAAACAAAGTCTTATGAAGCCGGGCGATAAAATTCCAAAAGGAGGAGAAAAAATCACTTATACTCTTCAGCCTCAGATTGCAATGACAATTATGGATCAAAAGAATGGTCATGTAATTGCACTTGTAGGTGGAAGAGGTGATAAAAAAGCAAGTAAAACACTTAATAGAGCTTCAAATGTCACAAGACAGCCGGGATCCACATTTAAGATAATTACGACTTATGCTCCTGCCTTGGATTCTGCAGGCCTTACTCTTGCAACAGTTCAGGACAATGCTCCATATTCATATACGAATGGAAAGAAGATCCGCAACATGCCTGATACTTATACAGGTTATACATCGCTTCGAGTAGGTATAAGAGATTCTATCAACGTCGTTGCAGTTAAGACTCTCACAGAAATCGGAACAAGCTTAGGTTTCCATTATGCCGAAGACTTCGGTATCTCCACTCTTGAAAGCGGAGATAACAATCAAGCTCTCGCAATCGGCGGTATCACAAATGGTGTTAAAAATGTTGAGCTTACAGCAGCTTATGCAACTATAGCTAATAAGGGCGTATATCATAAACCTATTTATTACACTAAAATTTTAGATCATCAGGGACACCTATTGCTTGATAATAGTAAAAGAGAACATAAGAAGAAAAGAGTTATAAAAGAAACTACAGCTTGGCTTCTTACAAGTGCTATGCGTGACGTTATGACAAGCGGTACAGGTAAAATAGCAAACATAACGGATATGCCGGTTGCAGGTAAAACCGGTACTACAAATGATGCAAAAGACTACATACTTGAAGGATTTTCTCCTTATTACACTTGCGGTATTTGGGGTGGATACGATGACAACTCTAATCAGCCGGAAGTAAGCTATACTCATAAGCTTTGGCGAATTGTTATGCAGAAAATACATGAAGGACTTAAGAAAAAAGATTTTACAATGCCAAGCGGAATTGTTAAAGAAACTATATGTAAAGAATCCGGCAAAAAGCCTATTCCTGATGTATGTAATAACGACCCAAGAGGTGATATGACATCAACTGAGTATTTTGCCGAAGGAACTGAGCCTAAGGATACTGATACTTGTGACAAGCACATCAAAGTAAGTATTTGTAATGCATCCGGTCACATTGCAGGTCCATATTGCCCTGCGGATCAGGTTACAACTTCAATAAAAATAATAGGTGAAATCAATGGTTCAAATGAAGACGAATATAGAATTCCGCCTGAATTTCTGACAGTCACTTGTCCTTTACATAATGGTTCTAATACAGTTCCTCCTGTAAATAGCACAGGTAATGGAAATTCTAATGGGAATTCTAATGGAACAGGTAATGGAAATTCTAACAGTAATGGTAAAAATGAAGATGGCAATAATAATGAGCGTCATAACAATAACAAGCAGCCTGCTAAGCCTGAAAATAAGCCTATTGAAGCCCCTGCTCCTGCTCCGAATAAAAGTTCCAACAAAAAGCCGGATAAAAAGAAATGATGTACTTCCTATAGAAGTACATCTCTTTTTATTTCTAAAAATTTTTCATTTCTGGAAATTCTTGCAGAATAATCTATAGAAAAATGTTTTAAAAGAAGATTCGTTGTATCTATACACATTGGCATTGTTTTTGTGGTAAAAAGATTATCTACAGGTACTCTTTCAGTCGCAGAAAGAAGTATTCCGTTGTCGTGTAACATTGGATTAAGCTCTACATTTACACTATTATCTTCTTCTTTTGCTGAAAGCTCTATAGCTTCATTCACTAAGATACTGGATATTATAGCAAGATTAAATCTTTTCTCTCCTTTTTCCTTCTTTGAAAGAAAGTTCCTTAATTCTTTATCATCCTTTATCCACTTTATATCTGCTTTTAAAAATAACTTGCTTAAGCTTTTTATTTCGCTTTCGATATCTGAAAGATTTTCAATATTGCTATTTGAAATTGCAATGTCATGATACATTGTAAGTATTCTTTTATAATAATCCTGTGCCCTTTTAGGAAATTCTCCTTTTATATCAATAAGAGAAATCATCTCATCTATATTCCTTTTAAATATATCTTCTCTTTCAATAGACCTTTTAAATAGTGCATCCATATTTTTAATTTTGGACAAAAGAATTTCATTTTGCACCATAGGAAGAATTTCCTTTGTGTAGTCCACAGGCTCCAGATAAAGTCTATATTTTTTAGCATGATTCTGATAATGTATAAGATCCGCTTTAGAAAGCTTCTGAACACCGATAACACATTCCATATCTTTAAAATTTTCTTCAATATACGAAAGAAATTCAGAAAAGCTTTCAGAATTAAACTTTCTATTCAAAATAAGCATATTATACGAGTATTCTTCAAGTAAAGACTTAGCTTTCTTGATGCTTCCCGCTACTTCAACTTCGCATTCTTCTTCATCTATAAGAGTTCTTCTAATTTTATCGCAATCATCCATGTTCGGATGAACAAATAAAATTTTGAAAGTCGTATCTTCCATAACAGCACCCTTTTTCAATCAAAACACGCTAACAACATATCCTTTTTATTCTATCTATTCTACAATGGAAAATTAACCATTTAAGAAAATTATTTTAATATATTTATATATCAGAATAAAAGGTCTCCATAAGAAGGAACCGGCCAATCCTCTTTTGAAACAAGCATTTCAAGTTCGTCAACAGGCTGTCTTAGCTCTCTCATGAGAGGTACGACTTTCTTGTAAAAATGCTCGGCCTTATCTTTATTATTTTCTATTGAAGATCCTTTTTCTACTGCTTTTTCAAGCTTTTCTGTAACTTCATACATCTTTTCCATATGTATGTTTACTTTCTTTAAAATTTCCGTCTGAGTTCTGCATGAAATTCCAAGTGCATCTCTAACTTCATTTATTGATCGTGCAAGCTCTCTCTCATACTTAATCGTTGCCGGGATAAATTGCTTCTTTACCATATTAAGCATAGTTTTAGCTTCAATATTTATCTTCTTTGCATATTGCTCATATTCAATATCCGCTCTTGAAAGAAGCTCAGCTTTTGTAAATACCTTAAATTTTTCAAAGGTTTTTATTGTCTTATCCTTAACTAAAGCCGGAATTGCATCATACATAGCCGGGATAATCGGAAGTCCTCTTTTCTTTGCTTCTTGTACCCATTCTTTAGCATATCCATTTCCATTAAAGATAATTCTTTGATGCTTTGTTGCAAGAATCTTTATATACTCTTCTATCGCTTTTTTCTTGTCTTTCTTGCTTTCAATATAATCACAAGCATCACTCATAGCTTCAGCAACAATTGTATTTAATACTACATTCGGTTCTCCTACTGAATCCTGAGAACCTACCATTCTAAACTCAAATTTATTTCCTGTAAATGCGAAAGGCGATGTTCTATTTCTATCAGTTGCATCTTTTACAAAATCAGGAAGTGCTTTAACGCCCGTTTTTACTTTAGTTTCAGGAATGGAATGTGTTGCCTTTCCATTCTTTACAAGCTGATTTATCACATCACTAAGCTGCTCGCCTAAAAATACGCTTATAACTGCAGGAGGTGCCTCTGCTCCGCCCAATCTTTCATCGTTTCCTACATCAGTTGCTGATTCTCTAATTAAATCTGCATGATCATCTACAGCTGCAAGAATACAACAAAGAACAAGTAAAAATCTCTTGTTGCTATGCGGTGTATCTCCCGGCTCTAAAAGATTTTCTCCTCCGTCAGTTTTAAGAGACCAATTATTATGCTTTCCTGATCCATTTAAGCCCTGGAAAGGTTTCTCATGAAGAAGGCACTGAAGTCCATGTCTATTTGCAACTTTTCTAAGCATTTCCATAGTAAGCTGATTATGGTCTACAGCTACATTACATTCTTCATAAATAGGTGCAAGCTCATGCTGCTTAGGAGCAACTTCATTATGCTCTGTCTTAGATGGAACGCCAAGCTTCCAAAGTTCTTTGTCTACATCTTTCATAAATACAGCCACTTTATCAGGAATAGTTCCAAAATAATGGTCATCCATTTCCTGTCCCTTAGGAGGCATAGCACCAAAAAGTGTTCTTCCTGTATATACAAGGTCTTTTCTTTTTTCAAACTTTTCTTTATCAATAAGGAAATATTCCTGTTCAACTCCTAATGCCGGACTTACATGCATAGTCTTATCATCGCCTAAGAGTCTTAAAAGTCTTATCGCTTCCTTTTCAATAGCTTCCATAGAACGGATAAGAGGAGTCTTTTGATCAAGTGACTCACCTGTATATGCTGAAAAAGCGGTAGGTATACAAAGTGTACCGCCCGATTCATCTATTCTTACAAATGCAGGTGATGAACAATCCCATGTTGTATATCCTCTTGCCTCAAATGTAGCTCTAAGCCCTCCTGACGGAAAGCTTGAAGCATCAGGTTCACCTTTTATAAGCTCCTTACCGGAAAAACTCATCATTGTTTCTCCTGTAGGAAGAGGTGATGTGATAAAGGAATCATGCTTTTCGGCAGTTACTCCATTAAGCGGCTGGAACCAATGCGTAAAATGAGTGGCTCCCTTGCTTATTGCCCATTCCTTCATAGCATGTGCAACTACATCTGCCGTTTCTGGATCAAGATCTTTTCCTTCTTTTATAATATCCTTCAATTTATTGTATGTTTTCTTAGGCAAATATTCATTCATAGCCTTATCATTGAAAACATTTTCGCCAAAAATTGTAGATGCGTTAAATAAATTATCGTTTTGCATACATACCTTCCTATTATTTTAAAAAAGCAGGAGATATCTCTCCTGCTTTTTAATGATTAAACTAATCAAGCTTTGTTCTCTGCGCCGAAGAGGAGAATCTTTTCCTTTACTTTTGCTCTAATAGCTTCAGCACCCGGTGCAAGCAATTTTCTAGGATCAAAGCCTTTACCTTGCTTATCCTTTCCTGCTTCAATATATTTTCTTGTAGCTTCAGCAAATGCAATCTGACATTCTGTATTAACATTTACTTTTGAAACTCCGAGTGAAATAGCTTTCTTAACTTGATCATCAGGAACTCCTGAACCACCGTGAAGAACTAATGGCATCTCAGGAACAGCTTCCTTAATAGCTTCAAGTGTTTCAAATGATAAGCCCTTCCAATTTGAAGGATATACACCATGGATGTTACCAATACCTGCTGCAAGTATATCAATTCCAAGGTCTCTCATCTTTTTACAATCTTCAGGATCTGCACATTCTCCAGCACCTATAACTCCGTCTTCTTCTCCACCGATTGAACCTACTTCAGCTTCGATTGATATTCCGTGGCTGTGTGCAAGAGAAACAAGTTCCTTTGTCTTTTTAAGATTTTCCTTGATATCAAGTGAGTGTCCATCGAACATAATTGAAGTAAATCCTGCTTTAACGCAAGCTTTTGCTCCTTCATATGTTCCATGGTCTAAGTGAAGTGCCATAGGAACTGTAATTCCTAATGCATCATGCATTGCATAAACCATTCTTGCTACTGTGTCGAATCCACACATATATTTTCCTGCACCTTCGGAAACGCCTAAGATTACAGGAGTTTTATTTGCTTCTGCCTCAAGAAGGATAGACTTTGTCCACTCTAAGTTATTTATGTTAAAGTGACCAATAGCATATTTACCCTTATGTGCTTCTTTAACCATATCTGCTGCTGATACTATCATTGTAAAAAACTCCTTTCGATAATGAAATCTACTATGAATATGTGTTATATCACAATTTAATAACAACCTAAATGATGCTTTAAACAAACAGCTACCTTAAAGCATCATTCAGTCCTACTCAATTATTATAGTTATTTTTATCTTGCGATTCAACAAGAATTTCTATTGCATTATGCTGATTTATGATTTTTGCTTTTTTTGTCCTTCCTCCAAATTCTCCATCAAGAGTCCACGCTATTTCTTCTCCTGAAATAAACTCTATATTAGAAGTAGTAAATGAATAAATAAGGTCTGACTCTCTGTCATAATTTCTAAGTGTCGAAATTATTTCGGAAAGTTCTATAGGATTCTTAGGAGGCTTTATTAAAGCAACTTCAAAAAGCCCGTCATTTAACTCAACATCGTCCGGAAGAATATTTTTAAAGCCTCCGACCGATTTTGAATTGGTAATCATACCAAATACAAATTCATCATATAAAACATTTCCGTCATATTTAACTTTCATCATATATGACGGTATATTTCTAAGACTTTTTATTCCTTCAAAAAGATATGCAACATGTCCAAACACATTTTTTAAATCCTGATTTGTAGAATAAGATGCTTCTGTAAAAACTCCAAATGCTGCAAGATATATAAACGAATTGTCGTTAAAAGAGCCTACGTCTACTCTTATGCTTTCACCATTTATAGCCGTATCTGCGGCACTTAATATACTATTATCTATACCTAGTGAACTTCCAAAATCATTTGTTGAGCCTGCCGGAATATATCCTATCGGGACATTTACTTTTACTCTCATAAGTCCTGTTACAACTTCATCAAGTGTCCCATCTCCACCGCTGCATATTATTCTATCAAATTCTTTTGCTCGTTTTTCTACAACTGAAGTTGCATCTCCTCTACCTTGTGTGGTTCTTACAGTAACATCAAATCCCGCTTTTACAGCCATATCAAGTATTTCCGGCAAATCATTTTTTATCTGTCCTCTACCTGACTTTAAATTCAAAATAAACAAAAGCTTTTTCATAAATTTTCCTTTTTATTTAGCTAAAAAATTCTCCATAGCAAGAAGTGCTTTTTCATCATCACTGCCTTCAGTATGGATAGTTATATGAAGTCCATCCTTTAAAACTAAACTCATCATTCCCATAATACTTTTTACGTTAACCTTTTGATTTTCCATTTCAAAATATATTGTACTCTGATATCGATTAGCAAGTGCGACAAGCTCAGCTATTTCTGTAGCACCTTTATTAAATCCATCCATATTTATTACAATTTCTTTTTTCATTAGGTCTATAACTCCTCTCGATTTTTTATATCTGAAGCGATTTGATTTAACTTTCTAAGTCTATGATTAACGCCCGATTTCCCAACTCTTGGATTATGTAATTTCCCAAGCTCTAAAAGCGATATTTCAGGGTATTTTCTTCTTAATATCGCTGTCTCCTTTAATTTTTCGGGTAAAGCATCAAGCCCCATCGTTTCACTTATTAAATCTATATCATTCAATTCCCGTACAACAGCTTTAACCATTTTCCCAATGTTTGCTGTCTCACAATTCACTTTTCTATTAAGTAAATTGTTAAATTCCTTTTTCGCTCTTACATTTTCAAAATCCAACATTGAAATGGAAGCACCCATAAGTCCTAGCACATCTGAAATTTTATCGCTGTCTTTTACATATACTAAAAATCGTTCCTGCCTTTCAGCAAGTTTTGCATTTATATTAAAGGTATAAAAAGCCTTTATTATTATATTAGCAAGAGAATCACTCTTTAAAAGAATTTCAAAATGATATCCTTTAAGCGGATCTGTAATACTTCCGCTAACTAAAAAAGCACCCCTAAGAAAAGATCTTATTTCCTCATTTTCTGTTAAAACACTGTCTATAATCGGCAAAAAATCCTCTTCTTTATACATATTTATTTTAGTAAGAAAATCAGTAATACTCTTATCCGAAATCTGTTTTTTATTTTTGTCGTACTCATTTAATATATTGATTTTTTTCAGTAATGTAAAGCATTTATTATAAAGTCCTTCATCCAAAGATAATTTTTCTAATATATAGAAAGGATTTACATCTTTAGCTTCAGTAATCAATAAAATAATTGCAAAAAGTTCCGCAAATACTAACCTTTTTCTACTCGGTATTACTGATAAAAGTTCTTCTTTTACCTTTGCAGAGTATGATTTTTCCATTATTTTAATATCTTTCTGTCTCTTTCAATATCTCTATGCAGCACTTTAAGCCCATAATTATCCTTGTTTTGAGAAAGTCTTTTATATATTTCGTTCGTTAAAGTTACGGATCTATGTTTTCCTCCGGTACATCCTATTCCTATAACAAGAGAATTTTTTCCTTCTTTTATATAATTTGGAATTAAAAATTGAAGTAAATCTTCAAGTTTATCCAAAAATTCTTTTGATTCATCATATTTTAAGACAAAATCCCGAATCGGTTTATCATTTCCTGTTAAAGGTCTTAAATCGAGGTCGTAATAAGGATTTGGCAAAAATCTTACGTCAAATATTAAATCTGCATCCTGCGGAATTCCATATTTAAAACCAAATGATAAAAGTAAAATATTTATGCTCTTATATTCTGATTCATCTCCTGTAAAAATCTTTTTAAGTTCATCATTAAGCTCCCTTGTTAAAAGATGCGAAGTATCTATTACAAACTTTGCTCTCTTTTTTAAGAAATCCATAGCCTTACGTTCTTCTTCGATTCCATCATAGATTCTTCCATTTTTTGCAAGTGGATGAGATCTCCTTGTTTCTTTAAATCTTTTTAAAATAACGCTATCCTCGGCATCAAGGAAAAGAATATCACATTCATTTCCCTCTTGTTCCAATCTGTCAAGCTCTCTTTTAAGTAAAGGAAGATTTTTACCACATCTTATGTCGATTCCGACAGCAACTTTTTTATTATTTTCAGTTTTTATAAGCTTTGCAAAATTTTCAAGAAGCGGTACAGGTAAATTGTCCACGCAGTTATAACCCATATCCTCAAGAAAATTAAATGCAGTCGATTTTCCAGATCCCGACATTCCTGTAAGTAATAAAAGATTCATACCTTTTTCCTCTTTTTCCCATATTTAATCCTATATTTCTCCAATTATCTTTACTTCAGGCTCAAGCGTAACTCCTGAAGTTTTCTTAACTTCCGAAATTATATGATTTATAAGCTTTAACATATCGCTGCAAGTTGCATTACCTTTATTTATGCAAAATCCCGAATGTTTGGTTGACACTTGTGCATCCCCTACTGAATATCCCGAAAGATTAGCATTCTGAATAAGCTGCCCTGCAAAATGTCCTTTTGGCCTTTTAAATGTGCTTCCTGCACTGGCATACTTAAGAGGCTGCTTTAATCTTCTTCTCTCTTCAAGGTCTGTTTGAAGTGCATCAATTTCGTCATAGTTTCCTTTTTTTAGTTTGATCTTTGCAGAAAGAATTATACATTTCGGATTATCCGTAAAGAAACTATGTCTATAATAAAAATCCAAATCATCTTTTAAAATTTCACAAACCTTAGCATTTTCGTCCAAATAAGTAACCGATTCTACGATTCCTTTCATTTCTCCGCCGTACGCTCCTGCATTCATAAAGATTGCTCCACCTATACTTCCCGGTATTCCCGAAGCAAATTCCATTCCGGTAAGTGATGCAGCTTTTGCAGCATTTGCTACTTGATTTAAAGATACTCCGGAATCTGCTTTAACAGTTTCATTTTCCACATCAACTTCAATACAATTAAGTCCTTTTGTATAAATTACAGCTCCTCTTATTCCTTTGTCTGAAACTAGAAGATCGCTTCCATTTCCGACAATGAAATAATCTACGTTATTTGTCTTTAATATTTTAATTACTTCAGAAAGCTTTGTATCGTCCGTAGCTATAAATACATCTACCGGTCCGCCTATTTTCATAGTTGTATGATATTTCATAGGTTCGTCATAAATAACTTCATCTTCTCGTAAAATTTTATTTAATTCATTTTTAATATTTTCATTTAACATTTTATATTTTTATCTTTCTTTTTAATTATGTAAATCTGTATACTACTTACTTTCCGGATATACCTTTTCTATCAATATTTTCCTGAACTCTTCTATAAAGTTCTTCTGCTGCATTGTATCCCATCTTCTTTTGACGATGATTTACAGCTGCAGTTTCACATATTACTGCAAGATTTCTTCCGGGTCTTATTGGAAGAGAATGACATACAACATCTATCCCTAAAATGTTCATAACATCATCCTTAAGTCCTAGCCTGTCATACTCCTTTTTCCCTTTCCATTCTTCAAGCTTTATGACAAGGTCTATATGACATTTATCTTCTACACATTCTACACCGTAAAGACTTTTTACATCAATAATTCCTATACCTCTAAGCTCGATAAAATGTCTTGTTGTCCACGGTGCCGTTCCTATCAAATTTCTGTCGTTAAGTCGCCTTATTTCTACAACATCGTCCGCTACAAGTCTATGCCCTCTTCTTACAAGTTCAAGTGCAGCTTCAGATTTACCGATTCCACTTTCACCCATTATAAGAAGCCCTTCTCCATAAACGTCCACCAAAACTCCATGAATTGTTTGCATAGGAGCATTCTCTTCTGCAAGAAGAATTATAAGTTCCGCAAGAAAAGCATATGTACTGTCAGTTGTACCTAAAATCGGAACATCACATTTATAAGCCATCTGCACTACATGCTCGCTAGGTTCATGACCTCTTGCGTATATCATTGCCGGAATTCCGGATGATAAAAGCTTATCCATAATCATGTTTTTTTCGTCAGTTTTTTTGGTATCCAGATATGCTTTTTCAACATTTCCTATAATTTGAATTCTGTCTTTATCAAAATGCTCATAAAATCCGGCAAGCTGAAGTGCAGGCCGATTTACTTCAACGGATTTTATGTAAATGTCTTCAGTATTAATCTTGTCTGTAAAAACTTTCATTTGAAACTTTGAAATTATTTTATCAAGACATACTCCTTCCATACCTTCTCCTTTTTATAATTTAATTATTTTTTCTTTCATTTTTATGTAAATATTGATAAAGATTTTCCGCTGCTTCCTCATTCATTTCAGGTATAGTTAAAAAATCTTCTATGCTTTTTTCTCTCATGTCATCTACACCTGAATAAGTTCTCATTAAGGCTCTCTTTCTAACATTTCCGATACCTTTTATATCATCCAAAAATGAATGCACTTGAAACTTACCTCGAAGCGATCTATGATACTCTATCGCAAATCTGTGAGCCTCATCCTGAAGCCTTGTTATCATCTTAAATACTTCTGATTTCTTATCAATAGGAAGCTCTATATTGTTAAAGAAAAGTCCTCTTGTTCTATGATGATCATCCTTTACCATCCCGCAAACAGGTATATTAAGATGAAGCTCATCTAAAACTGAAAGTGCAATATTTACCTGTCCTCTGCCTCCATCCATCATTATAACATCAGGAAAAGATGTAAATGAATCTTTTTTTTCAATTTCCGGCATTTTAGAAAGTCCATGAGAAAATCTCCTGGTTAAGACTTCTCTCATTGAAGCATAATCATTTGGTCCTATAACTGTTTTTATTCTAAACTTTCTATAATCCGACCTCTTCGGTTTACCTCCTTCAAATACAACCATAGAGCCTACAGATTGATATCCATTCGTATTTGATATATCATACGCTTCCAGTCGATTTAAATTATCCATTTTTAAGATTTTTGAAAGTTCTTTCATAGCTCCAATAGTTTTCTTCTCTTCAGTTAAATACTTTTCCCTTTCATTTTTAAGCACGAGATATGCATTCTTTTTTGCAAGATCTATAAGCTTTTTCTTCTTTCCTTTTTTTACATTTTTAATATGAACTTTTTGCCCCTTCTTATCGGTAAGCCAATTCTCGATTACGTCTATATCTTCAAATCCATCTTCGACATAAATATCCCTTGGAATAAAAGGCGTTCCGGAATAAAATTGCTCAATAAATGCTCTTATAATTTCCTTTCCCGATTCATTTTTTGCAATCTTAAGAAAGAAGCTGTCACGTCCTATAAGCTTTCCGCCTCTTATGAAAAATATTGCAACAACTGCAAGATAGGAATCACTTTCATAAGCAATAATATCTTCATCTTCAATATTCGTTTCCGTAATTTTCTGCTTTTGCGTACAGAACCTTATAGACTCTATAAGATCTTTAAATTTCTGTGCTTCTTCAAATTCCAATTCTTCTGAAGCTTTATACATTTTTTTTGTAAGATAATTTATTGCCTCTTTATCATTTCCATTTAGAAATTCAAGAACTTTATCTACATTCTTTTTATATTCTCCTTCAGTTATTTTTCCTATACAAATCCCGTCACAAGTTTTTATATGATAAGCAAGGCAGGGACCTTTTTTACCTATCATTTTTGGAAAATCTCTGTTACAGATTCTTATCTTAAAATATGTATGTATAAAATCTATAGTATTTTTCACCGAACTTGCAGACGAAAATGGTCCAAAATAAAGGCTTTTATCTCTTAATACTCTACGAACAAAGAGGACTCTTGGATAAGATTCTCCAAGAGTCACTTTTATATACGGATATGTTTTATCATCTCTAAGCATAGTATTATATTTCGGTCTATGCTCTTTTATAAGATTGCATTCCAATATAAGTGCCTCAAGTTCCGAGTCAGTTATTATATATTCAAAATATGCAATCTTTTTTACCATTTGATTTTTCTTAATGCCTTCATCGTGACTATTTTGGAAATATTGATGTACTCTTTTCGTAAGGCTTTTCGCCTTTCCTACATAAATAATCGCATCCTTATCATCGTGCATTATATATACTCCGGGAGAATCCGGAAGTTTTTTTAATTCTTTTTCAAAATCAAACATATATAATTAAAAATTTCCTAAACCTATTACTATATTCTTCCTTTATACTATATCTTACTGATTTTTTTCTCCTTTATCTTCAAAAGCTTCTTTATCTTCATCAGATTCTTTATCTTTATTTTCAAAAGCTTCCTTATCTTCATTTTTCAAAACTTCTTTATCTTCATTTTTCAAAGCTTCTTTATCTTCATTTTTCAAAGCTTCTTTATCTTCATTTTCAAAAGCTTCTTCTCTTTTCTTTTTCTCATCATATTGAAGGACACACTGATTCAAAAATTTCTCATCATCAGGTGTAACATTTTCATATCTATTATCTGCTTCTTCTCTTCTATCCTTTTTAAACAAAGCATTTTCATCGCCTTCAATAACGATTTCGCCTTCGTTAAATCCTTTTAAGAATTCACCTGCCGTCTTCTCTGCAACCTCTTTCTTTTTGCTGCCCGGTTCAATTTCTTTATTTGAAGGCATCGGAATATCCTTCATTCTACAGAAGATTGTCATAAATTCTTTTCCGGTAATTGTTTCATGCTTATATAGATATCCTGCAATATGATCAAGTATGTCTCTATTTTCTACAAGCAGCTTTTTAGCTTCCATAAACATACTCTCAAGAGTTTTTCTTACGTCTTCATCAATCTTTGAAGCTGTCTCTTCTCCGCAAGTAAGTGATGCTCTTCCTCCCAAATACTGACTTTCTACAGTAGCAAGCCCCATCATTCCAAATTCTTCAGACATACCAAATCTCGTTATCATATTCTTTGCAATTGATGTTGCTTTCTCTATGTCATCTGCCGCTCCGCTTGTAGGAGAATCAAGTATAAGTTCCTCAGCTGCACGACCTGCCATAAGAGTTCTTATTTCTGATAGCATTTCTTCCTTTGTTTGTAAGAATTTTTCTTCTTCAGGAGTTTGAAGCGTATATCCGAGTGCTCCCATAGTTCTAGGAACTATAGTAATCTTTTGTACAGGCTCCGTATGCTTTTGAAGAGCTGTTACAAGAGCATGTCCTACTTCATGATAAGACACTATCTTTCTCTCGCGATCGCTCATTACATGGTCTTTCTTTTCTTTTCCTCCGACTGCCACATTTTCAAATGCTTCAAAAAGATCCGCCTGATTTACATATTTTCTATTATGTTTTACAGCAACGATTGCAGCTTCATTTATAATATTTGCAAGATCCGATCCTACAAGTCCTGCAGAAGCAAGTGCAAGTGCATGTAAGTCAACAGTATCATCCATAAGCACATCTCTTGAATGAACCTTAAGTGTTGCTTCTCTTCCTTTAAGGTCAGGTCTATTCACAATAATTCTTCTATCGAAACGTCCCGGTCTTAAAAGTGCTTTATCAAGAACTTCCGGTCTATTTGTCGCTGCAAGCACTAAAAGTCCCTTCGATGTATCGAATCCGTCCATCTCTGCAAGAAGCTGATTAAGAGTCTGTTCTCTTTCATCATTTCCACCACCGTATCTTGAATCTCTGCTCTTACCTATAGCATCAATTTCGTCTATAAATATAATACAAGGTGCTTGCTTTTGTGCTTCCTTAAATAAATCTCTTACTCTGGATGCACCTACACCGACAAACATTTCAACAAAATCCGAACCCGCTAGTGAAAAGAATGGAACTCCCGCTTCACCTGCAACAGCTTTTGCAAGAAGTGTCTTTCCTGTTCCCGGAGGGCCCACAAGTAGAGCACCTTTAGGAAGCTTAGCTCCGATTTTCGTATACTTTTGTGGAAATTTAAGAAAATCGACCACTTCTTCCAAAGATTCTTTAGCTTCATCCTGTCCTGCAACATCTTTAAATGTTACACCTGTAGACTTTTGAACATAAACCTTTGCATTGCTTTTTCCTACTCCCATTCCCATGGAAGATCCGCCCATCTTTTTCATAAAAAGTCCGAAAAGTCCCCATAAAATAAGAATAGGTAATATAAATGAAAGCAGGTTATATATAAATGAAGCTGTACCTGTTGATATAACTGCAGTAATTTTTACATTATGTTTTCTTAGTAATGGAAGTAAATCCTTGTCACCTAAAACAGGAGTATAATATGTCATATTTAATTTCTGTCCTGTAAGCTGATAGTAGTAATCCATTCTACTCTTTTCCGATTTAGTTCCCTTATAATCAGAATCCTTTGTAAGTTCAATATTAATTTTATTTCCATTAAAGCTTACTTGTTTAACTTCATTCTTTTCAACCAAATCAAGGAAATCCGAATATGGTATTTGCTTAGAACTGCTTCCTGCTGTTGAATTATATATGATAGTAGTGATAAAAATAGCTATTAAAGCAATTAATATAAAAGCAAATAAAGACTGTTTTTTATTATTTTTATTATTTTTATTATTTTTATTGTTTTTATTATTTTGATCATTATTCCTATTATCGTTCATTTAAGCCTCCTAATTCAATGAGTTTATTATAAAAAACCCTACATTTAAAAGCAATAGACTTATAGATATTTTAGGGAATATTTTACAAAATATAATTTTAATAAAAAAATTTGCACTAAAATTAATTAATGCAAATTTTTTTCATACAAATTATTAATTTTTCCTAAACAGGATTATTTTTTTATTATTATTTCTTATTATTTCTTATTATTTTTTGCTCTCAATTATCAGATCTTCCATATGAATTTTTCATATTATTTACTGATTCAAGAAGAACAGCTTTTAAAGTCTTATTCGATTCTTTCTTAATCATTTCACTCATTTCTTCATTTGCTTTTGTAAGCAATTCTTTTAAATCCTTATATTCTTTATTTTTAATTTTTTTATCATAACGATTTAAAATTTCATGAGCCTTTGATCCTACGCTTATCTGATATCTTTCTATATTATTTGCATTCTTCTTATAGCTTGCATCAGCAAGAACTCCTATCATCTTACTTGTCCAGTAAAAGCTGTCTGTTGATACGTCTTTCGTAGTAGAGTTCATATATGATGGAGTTTCATCTACATTTGTATAGAAAGGAACCATTGCATTAAAAGGATTTGACGCAAATGCTACCCATTCAATTCCTCTTGCACCTTCCGGCATGTAAGGTCTTATCTGAACGAACCCGAAGAAATCAGTTCTATTGATTCCTATAGTTCTATATGCATCTTTCATAGATTTATCGCCATGCATCATATACGGATCATACGGTGTTCCCTGGAAATGTGAAGATAAAATATATTTTACATCTTCAGGAGTAATCTTCTTTTCAGGAACCATGCACCATGGAAGGTCATCGCTTTCCGGTGTATAATCAGCATCCATTCCATCAAAAATTGCCGAGTTCGGATTAAAATGTCTTAGCATATACCAAGCTCTCGGTGTGTTGTACACATGGTCGGCATCATCATGACTTCCGAAAGCATCTCTAGGATTAAAATCTCCTTCAAGAGTTAAATCAAGGAAATTATCTTTTATAAATTCTTTTAAATCGCTTGAACACATATAATTTTCCTGTTTTTTGAATGCGTCTGAAAAATCAAATGCATCAATACCAAGCTGATTCGGCATAACAACATAAGAATCATCCGGAACTCTTCTTGCCATCCAGTGATGACCACCTATACTTTCAAGCCACCAAATTTCATCTTTATCAGAAAATGCTATCGCATTTGATTCATACGTTCCATATTTTTCAAGAAGCTTTCCAAGTCTTATAACGCCTTCTCTTGCAGAATTTATATAAGGAAGAACCAAAACTACCAAATCTTCTTCTCCGATTCCTCCGACTTTTTCTTCCTGATTGTCTTTTTTAGGTTGATATTCAACTAAGGGATCTGCTCCTAAAACTCTTTCATTTGAAGTAATAGTTTCAGTTGCACTCATTCCAACTTCTTTTTCATTTACTCCGCAGGCTGCCCAAATTCCCTTTGTCTTTACAGCATCAGGTGTTGCTGTATAAGCCATCGGCTTATCTTTAGTTAAGTCTATCTCTACATGAGAAATAACTGATTTATAAATCTTAGGTTGATCCTTTGGTAATACCTTTACGAATTTCTTTGCAGAATATTCTCCTGAAGGTGAATCATCATTTCTTGCAATCATAGTTGAACCGTCATAAGTTGCATTTTTTCCAACAAGTATAGTTGTACAAGCCATATAAACCTCCCATCAAAGCATGATATAAAATCAATTTTTCTATTAAATAACAACGTATATTAACATAACAATGTATTTTTAATAAATCAATATCCGTAGTTTTTCTTTTCTTTTATCATAAATATAATTCCGACAATAAGGGAGCAAATCTCCGACAAAGGATTAGCGTACCAAATGCCGCTTGATCCTAATATTATAGGAAGTATAAGTACAAATGATAATTTGAACACAATAACACGAAGTGCAGATATAAGCCCTGAAATAAGGCCGTTATTAAGTGCAGTAAAGAATGCCGATGCAAATATATTAAACCCTGCAAATAAAAATTGCAAAGCAAATATTTTGCCCGCATAATCAGTAAGTTCTCTTAACTTTTCATCATATCCTACAAATAAGTAGGATAAAGGAGTTGAAAAAATATATCCTAAAATACTCATAAGTATGCCACTTAAGAGCATCATATACAAACTTTTCTTTAAAATATTCTTAAGCTCGTTATTTGTTTTTGCTCCATAATTATATGCAATAAGAGGAGCTGTACCGACTGAATAACCCATAAAAATTGCTGTAAATATAAAAGCTACATACATCATAACTCCATAAGCAGCAACGCCATCTGAACCTATGAAATAAAGAAGCTGTGCATTATAAACCATGGATACAAGTGAAGTTGAGACATCTGATAAAAGCTCCGAAAGCCCGTTAAGCATAGCTTTAAATATCGGTACAAGCTCAATGCGTACGAAATGAAGATATAAAAGACTGTTGTTACTTTTCCTTGCAAAGTAAATTATAGGCAAATATCCGCCTACACATTCACTTATAAATGTAGCAAAAGACGCTCCCGTTACTCCGAATGAAAATATTCCCAAAAATACATAATCAAGCACTATATTTGTAAGTCCTGCTGCAATCGTATAAAAAAGACCATACTTAGGCTTTTCCGCAGCAACGAAAAAACTTTGAAATACATTTTGAAGAGCATATCCTGTATTTGACATCATGCCTATTATGCCATAATTAATTGCATAAGGCATCATTTCTTCAGTCGCTCCTAATCCTCGTAATATTTGTTTTATAAATATCATACTTAAAATAGATGATATAACGCCTAGTATTAAAGTAACTTCCACTATCATAGAAAAATACTCATTTGCCTTCTTCTTTTTACCGGCTCCCAGCGTCATCGATACAAGTGCACTTCCTCCGGCTCCGAACATAAATCCCAGCGTACCTATAACCATTATATATGGCATAATAAGATTTACTGCTGCAAGGGCAGTTTTCCCTGCATAATTTGAAATAAAAAAGCCATCCACAACTCCATATATGGATGTGAATATAATCATAACAATAGATGGCAGACAGAATCTTAAGAGTCTGCCATATGTGAAATGGTCAGACAGTTTAATCCTGTTTGTTTCTCTATTTAACATAAAAATCCTTTCTTAATTATTTTTGTATGCTTATCTACATACTTTTTTTCTTATTTATAATCCGATTTTTTTCTCGGATTATAATATTTAATTTAATATCCTTCCGCCAATTTTCCTAGAAGTGAAAGCGTTTCTTCTTTTAATTCAGTTTCACTCAAATCTAAAATTTGAGAAATCTTTTCCTTTTCAATTCCCTGCTCCTTCTTAGCTTTTATAATAGCTTCATTAAGTGAGAGCATTTTTTCATCGAGGGATGCTACCATACTGCTGCATACTCTTAGATCACGGCTTATATAAGAAGGTGCATGACCTTCAAATTTATAATATATCTTATGTTCAAGACTTGCCCAAAAATCCATCGCTATAGTTCTTATCTGAACTTCAACTTTGGTACTTACAACACGATTCGATAAAAATACAGGAACGCTCATTATTATATGAAGACTTCTATATCCACTCTCTTTCGGATTTTTTATATAATCTTTTATAGAAAGAACTGTTAAATCGCTTTGTTTTGTAAGCATATCTGCAAGCTTATATATATCCGATGTAAAAGAACAAACAATTCTTATTCCGGCTATATCATTTATATATTTAAGCATATTTTCAGTAGAATAAGTATAACCATGTCTTATTAGCTTTTTTACAATACTATCCTTTGACTTTATCCTCTTTTTTACATATTCAATCGGATTATATTGCTGAACCCTTTTAAATTCATCATTTAAAATATCAACCTTGGTATTAACTTCTTTAAGTGCTGCACTATACAGCATCATAATAGATTTCCAATCCTGCTGTTCTTCTTCATCTAAGTTTTCTTCCAAAACTGTCCTCCAATTACCATATGTCTATAAAAATTAATCTATAATAAAACTAATCTTCTTCTATAACATGGATTTCAAGATAATCAAACTGTATTTCTTCAGTGAAAGAATCCTTTGTAAATCTTGCTCTGCTATGTTTTTTAAAATCTTTAATTATAGAATCAAGCCATATAGGGTGTGATAAATCAAAATCCATACATATCTCATCTATCGCATTAAATATTTTATGAGTCCTTGTTTTATCACTATAATCCTCTATAACTTTATCCTTTATAAGATGATTATCTTTCCACTCCTTAAACCAGATTCTCAAAAAAAAGCACTCCTCTTATATACTTGTTCTTTGCGTTCTTTGCCTATATATTTCATACGAAATTATGCCCGTAGCCATAGCAGCATTTAAAGACTCAAGCTTACCTTCCATATTGATATGAATAAGTTCATCCGCTAAATTAGCTATATCATCAGTAAGCCCGCTTCCTTCATTTCCAATCATAAAAGCAGATTTTCCTTTAAAATCAACATCAAAATAATTCTTCTTACCGCGTAAATGTGCAGCATAAATTTTAATATTATTTTCTTTTAATTTTTTTATAACAGAATGTAAATCTTCAGCTATATATATAGGAACTCTGAAAATACTTCCCATTGTAGCTCTTATAACTTTAGGCGAAAATAAATCGACTGTATTTTTTGATAGAATAATGCCCGATATTCCCGCTCCTTCTGATGTTCTTATAATAGTTCCTAAGTTTCCGGGATCTTGCATATCTTCAATGATAATTATTGACGGATTTTCCTTTTGTATGATTGTAGTAAGTTCATTTTTAGGCTTAATTGCTATAGTAAGTATTCCTTGCGGCGTATCCGTATCAGACATTTTGTCCATGATATCGTCCGCCACAAAATATACTACTATATAATGATTATCCAAAAGTTCTATTTTAATAGAATCCTCACAAAAAGAATCATTAAATTTTACATTAAGTCTATCTTCCAATTTCAAAAGTTTTTCTTTTGAATTAAAAAAGCTTTGAGATATATAAATCTCTTTTAATAAAGAAAGAGGAGTGGCAAGAAAGATTCTTAGCCCTTCTAAGATAAATAAACCTCTATCCCTCCGCTCTCTTCTTTTCTTTATTAATTTAATTGCATTTTTTATATTTTTATTTTGAAGACTTGTTATCATTTTATTAACGTGAAAGTGATTTTGAAAGCCCTATATCGTACTGATTTATAGACTTTGTCATAGCAATAGCTTCATCAAGGTCTACGTCAGTAAACTCACCGCCTCTATAGCAAACTACTCTCTGTTCTTTTCCTTCTGCAAGTAGGTCTACAGCTTTTGCTCCCATTATAGATGCATAAACTCTATCTCTTGCTGTAGGGCTTCCACCTCTTTGCATATATCCAAGAATTGTAGCTCTTGTTTCAATTCCTGTTGCTGCTTCAATTCTCTTAGCCATAGCTACAGAATCACCGATTCCTTCAGCATTGATTATGATATGATGCTGTTTGCCTTTCTTTCTATCTTCAATGATATGATTGATAATTTTCTGTTCATCATGATCATATGTTTCAGGTAAAAGAACATCCTCTGCACCATTAGCAATTGAGCACCACAATGCGATATATCCTGCACCTCTACCCATAACTTCTACGATTGAGCATCTTTCATGAGAAGTTGATGTATCTCTGATTCTATCTATTGCCTGAACTGCAGTATTTACAGCTGTATCAAATCCGATTGCATATTCTGTACTTGAAACGTCAAGGTCAATCGTTCCCGGAAGGCTCATTGTATTGACTCCGTGATTCTTTAAGTTACGAGATCCTTTGAATGATCCGTCTCCACCTATTACAACAACTGCATCAAGTTCATGTTTTCTACATATATCTGCAGCTTTCTTCTGATATTCTTCTTCTAAGAATTCAAGACATCTTGCTGTTTGTAAAATCGTACCGCCTCGTGAAATAATGTCGGATACGCTATATTCTTCCATCTTTGTAATTTCTTCTTTTAAAAGTCCTGCAAATCCTCTATGTATGCCATATACTTCAAAACCTTTAGAAATTCCCTGTCTAACTACGGCTCTTATTGCCGCATTCATACCCGGAGCATCTCCACCGCTTGTAAGTACACCTATTTTTTTAATCTCTTTCATATATACCTCCATTTTTTGTCTACACATTACATACGTTGTTCAAAACTATATTTTAGAACCTTTCATTATTAAATGCAATCTTCTTTTCTTGAATAACTACATCAGATTTACCAAAAATTCCATATAATTTTTGTATCCGTGCATCATTTGTACTTATTGTATAATTTTTGTTTATTTTTTTAGTCTTCTTTTCCTTGCTAAGATAGATGATAATTTCATCTTTTCCTTCTTCATCTGCTTCTAATTTTAAAAGCTCATCCTTTAAAGCTTCATAGCTTTCTCTGTCTTTAAATCTTATCCAAATATCTTTTCGCAATTTGCCGAAAGGTTTTATTATTTCTGCGATAAGATTGGCTCTTTTCTCTTCTATCTGCACTTTTCCTTTAATAAATATCTTATTATCTTCAAATAAAATATCCTTATATCTTTCATACTGCGACGGGAAAACTATAACTTCAACATCACCGAAAAGATCCTCCAAAGTCAAAATAGCCATAAGCTTATTTGTTTTAGTATGCCTTACATTAACATCTCTTACCATACCTCCGATAATTTTTTCATCTTTATCTTTAAGCCTTACAGCATCACTTTCTAATTCATTATCAGCTTCTATTTCTTCTTCCGGAGAAAAATCTATAGAATATGCTGTAACATTTTTTTCAATAAAGCTTTTATCTGCATCCAAAGGGTGGCCACTTAAATAAATGCCTAAAACATCCTTTTCAAAAGCAAGTTTTTCTTTATCCGAAAATTCTTCCACTTTAGGAAATTTAATTTCCAATGCTTTTTTTACATTATCTCCTGCAAAATCAAAAAGGCTTAATTGCCCGCTTATTGAATCCTTATTTTTTTTAACTGCACTTTCCAGCATAGTAGGATAAATCTGTATTTTTTGCTTTCTATTGCCTAAAAGAGAGTCAAAAGCTCCCGAATAAATAAGATTTTCTATAGCTTTTTTATTAATTTGATTTACTAATCTATCTAAAAAATCTTGAAAAGATATATATTCTCCATTTTCTTTTCTTTCATTATAGATAGCTAAAGCAACATTTTTACCGATGCCCTTTATGGCATCAAGTCCATATCTTATATTTTCTCCTTCAGCCGAAAATCCATCTCTTGAATTATTAACATCCGGTGGCAAAAGCTTTATATGCATATCCTTTAATGCCATAGTATATTTTGAAACTTTTTTAACATCATCCATAACTGAGCTTATTAAAGACGCCATAAATTCCACCTTATAATAAACTTTAAGATAAGCTGTAATATATGAAAGATAAGCATAAGATGCTGCATGAGATTTATTAAATGCATATTTTGCGAAATCTATCATTTCGTCATAAATTTTATTTGCAATCTTTTCATCTATACCATTATTTACGCATCCTTTTACATTATTTTCCTTATCTCCATAAACAAAAACTTTTCTTTCCTTTTCCATTACATCGATTTTTTTCTTACTCATAGCTCTTCGTACGAGGTCGGATCTTCCCATCGAATATCCTGCAAGATCTCTTACAATCTGCATAACCTGCTCCTGATAGACAATGCAGCCATAAGTCGGTGCCAAAATAGGCTCTAATAAAGGTGTGTCATAAGTAATTGTAGCATTATTATTTTTACCTTTTATATATGCCGGTATAAATTCCATTGGTCCTGGTCTATATAGAGAAATCCCTGCGATTACATCTTCCAGGTTATCAGGCTTTAATTCTTTCATAAATTTTTTCATTCCGGGACTTTCAAGCTGAAAGACACCGTCTGTATGCCCCGATGCTATCAATTCATAAACATTTTTATCATTATAATCTATTATAGACACATCAAAGTGTTTATCCTTATGCTTTTTTATAAGCTTAACAGTATTTTCTATAACAGTTAAATTTCTAAGACTTAAAAAGTCCATTTTTAAAAGTCCAAGCTCTTCCACTGTAGTTTTCTCAAACTGAGTTATAACAGCACCTTCCGCTCCCCTTGCAAGCGGAACATAATTATCAATAGGTTTTTTTGAAATAACGACTCCCGCCGCATGCATTCCTATATTTCTCGGAACTCCTTCAAGACTTTTTGCAATATCTATTACTTTTTTAAAATCTTCTTCATTTTCATATCTATTTTTTAATTCTGAATTTATCTCAAGAGCTTTATCGATTGTAATTCCATTCTCATTTGGAATTTCCTTTGCAATTTTATCGCCAAAAGAATATGGATAATCAAGAACTCTTACAACGTCCCTAACTACTCCTTTCGCCTTTAATACGCCGAATGTAATAATTTGAGTTACACATTCTTTCCCATATTTCTTTATGACATAATCAATTACTTCAGATCGCCTTTCAGGTGAAAAATCTATATCAATATCAGGCATTGATACTCTTTCCGGGTTCAAAAATCTTTCAAAAATAAGATTATATTTTATAGGATCTATATTTGTAATATAAAGGACATAGCTTACTATAGAGCCTGCTGCACTCCCTCTTCCCGGTCCTACAGCAATATGATTTTCTCTTGCAAAATTTATAAAATCCCAAACTATAAGGAAATAATCTATGTATCCCATCTCTTTTATTGTAGATAGTTCATATGAAAGCCTCTCATTTAAAGATTTTTCTTTATCTCCAGTTTCATTTTTGTATCTTTCACTTAAGCCTTTTTTACAAAGCATTTCAAGATAAGAAAAATTAGTATATCCCTCCGGTATATCGAAATGGGGTAGTTTGAGATTTCCAAATTCTATGTCAACATGACATCTTTTAGAAATTTCATGCGTATTTTCTATAGCTTCTATTGCATAAGGGAAAATAGCTTTCATTTCCTCTTCAGACTTTATATAATGTTCAGTTCCAAAAAATTTAAATCTATTATTATCGTCCACTTTTGAATTAGTTTGAATACATAAAAGAATATCCTGATATTCAGCATCTTTTTTATATGTATAATGAGCATCATTCGTTACAACAAGCGGTATTTTTGTATCCTTATGTATTCTTAAAAGGGATTGATTTACTATTTTTTGTGAAGGAATACCGTGGTCTTGAAGTTCAAGATAATAATTATTCTTTCCAAAAATTTTTTCATATCTGCATGCTTCTTTTTTTGCTTCATCATATCTATTTAAAACAATATTTTTTGCTACAATTCCATTAAGACATCCACTTAAACATATTAGTCCCTTATGATATTTTTCAAGAATTTCAAGATCTACTCGAGGTTTATAATAATATCCTTCCATGTATCCAATTGAAACAATTTTCATAAGATTATGATATCCCTCATTATTCTCGGCAAGTAAAATTAAATGTTCATATGCATCCCCTTCAACTTTTTCCTTGTCAAATCGACTATTTCTTGCCATGTAGATTTCACATCCTATTATTGGATTTATGTCTTCTTTCTTGCATTCCTTATAGAACTCAATTGCTCCATACATATTTCCATGGTCCGTTATAGCACAGCTGTCCATTCCAAGTTCTTTTACCCTTTTTACATAATCTTTAATTTTATTAAGTCCGTCCAGAATACTGTACGCTGTATGACAATGAAGATGTGTAAAACTCATATCCCCTCCAAAAATGCTTTTATGTTAAAAATAAGCACCTATTTTCCTAATAAGTAGAAAATAAGTGCTTATTTTAATTTCTTTAAAATAACATTGCTATCCTTTAGGCTTTAAGCTGCTGCTATCATTTTTCTCTTTTTTTTATCATCATCATCTATTCCCGGGAAAAATTCTCCTTCTTTTTTCTTTCTATAAAGGAGAACTCCGCCTACAACTGCAAATGCTAAAAGAATTCCTAGTATAGCACCTGTCGATGCTCCTGCGATTTCAACCGGACCGATATGAGGTACATCAACTGTTATCTTACCATTTCCTGCAAATTCTTTCATAGGAACTACATATTCCATTTCAATATCGCCGTTCCAATCTATAGTACCTTGCATTTTTCCTATGCAATGCGACTTCCATTTATTTCGATTCTTCATGCTTATAGGGTTATTCGCAATTCTTCCATCAACAAGTGTAAAGTAATTCTTAACTTTCATATGTTTCAGCCTTGCATTTTTACCATTTACTCCAGCAACAGTGTCAAAAGTCTTACTCGGCATAAGAAATGCATTTCCCTTTTCGTATCTTGCAGTAAGTACTTTGCTTTTTCCATTTCCACTGATTGTAATCTTTCCTGTTCTAAGCCAAGCTCTTGCTAATTCTTTATCTTTTGTCTTAAAGTGGCCTATAATAACTCCTTCTTTTTTATGTGTAAATGGATTTTCACCATCTTCTTTATAATAAGCATTGTACTCAGCTGCTACGCGTCCTTTATTCATAGTATTTTTTTTCGGGTATTTTCCCCATTCAGAAAAATCGCCATCATATTTTATTAACGAAGTATCAATCAGAGGTCTTTTATTTCCCTTTTTCTCTACTCCCTTAAGATTCTCTATATTTCTTATAATAGACATATCCCCACTTGCAGTATGTGATGCAAAAGTCAATTTTTTTGTATCTGCTGTAACTCCTTTAATTAAAGAATTAGTTATACAAATCTCATACTCATGATTATTATATCTTACAGATGCTCCGGCTTCTCTTTTTGCATCTTTGCCTAATCCTACATAGAACTGTCCCTTTCCTCCTTCTTTTAAAGTGAAAAGAGTTTTCTGATTCTTATCGGTTTGAATTGTAAATCCTGACTCTGTACTCAAAAGATTCTTTACAAGATTACCATCCTTTTCTTTGTCATTTTCTTTTAAATAAATATATAGGTTAGTTCCGTCCCATACTGCCGCCGCTTTACTTAGATTGGTATTTCCTGAAACATTCGTCATATTAACATTACTATTTTTCCAATCATCAAATTTTCCATCTATTTTAATTCCGTTGTAAGTTTCTTTTTCTTTTTCTTTTCCATCAATGACATCTACATCATCAGGATTCCAGTCAACATTCTTTACATTCTTAAGATCCTGAATACTTGCTGCAGATACAGCAGTTCCTGCAAATGTAACAGACTTCTTTCCTCCTATATAAGAAAGTGGAATCTTAACTTCATTAAATATGCCGGAACCTGTTCCTTCATCACGAAATGAATATTGTGCTTCATTTCCAATATATTTATCTTTGTTATCCATTACAATAGGTTCTTTTGTGGAATTACTATAATGTGCATATACATATCCAAATCCTTCAATATTAATATGCTTATCAAAGAACTTGCTTTCCTTTCCTCCATTTACAGTCATAGCGGCAAGATACATATACTTATCATCTGAGCAAACCTTCCACCATATGACATCACTATCATTCGACTTTCTTTCGGTAACATTTTTCCAGTCGCGAACGTGCCCATCAATTTTTATTGTTTGATACTTTTCTGCAGCTCTATTCTTCACATAATAATTAATAGGAATGATTGAAACCACCAAAAGGGCTGATAAAAATAATCCAATTCTTTTCTTAATCACCATAAATTCACATCCTTTTCTTTAAACATTCTATTTGTTCATAAAAAAGCAATTAAGATTAGCATATCTTTCTTTTATGTAAGTTCATGCAGCCATTTTTAATACTACTTAAACCCGGGAAGAATTTCTTTCTTATGCTATCATAAAACTCTTTCCTTATACTCTTTTAAAACTATAGCTACTTTATATTATATTATCTATCTATATAATATATCGGAAAAACATTTTTTTCAATTAATTATTTATGATATTTTTTTAATTTTTATATATTTTTTCCTATTTTTTTCAAATGAATCAAAGTAAAATATATAACGCTCATACTTGCTGTCAAAAATGCACAAAATGTAATAGGATTTTTATTTCCAAATTCTGTAACTAAGCTCATAATACCTGCAGTGCTGTTAAATATTATGTGAAGAACTATCGGTACAAGCATTCCTCCTGTTACATTAAGTACATATCCAAAAGCCAATCCCAGGACGAATGCATATATTCCCTGTATAACATTCATATGGAACATACCGAAAAGTACCGACTGAATTATATTTGCTGTCCAAAATGAAAATCCTCTTTGTGCATAATACATAGTAAGTCCTCTAAATGCCAATTCTTCACAAATAGGTCCAAGAAAAGCAACATACAAAATCATTGAAAGTTTTATATTTTCAGTCATGCCGGCACTTTCCATAAGCTCAATATACTTTTTCCCTTCTTCCGGCATAAAAATGATACATATATTCATAACATATGATGTAAATATTTGAAGAGAAATCCCAAGTAATATTAAATATATGATCATATTACCCTTTAAAGCGGAAATATTAAAATTACACCTAAAATCCTTTTTATTTTTTATTAAAATAAGCATAAGTATAATTCCCAATATTGAATATAGCTGATATATGTAAGGCAATGATGAAAATTCTTGAACCATTTTAAATAATTTCTTATAAAAATCATCATAGCTTAAAAACTTATTGCTATTCATGAATTTCATAAAGTAAAATCCCATCACAAATAAGCTCGCACATATCTGAAGAATCATAAGAATTATCGACGGTATTATACTTTTTAAAATTGATTCTATTTTTGTACTTTTCTTTTCCATTTAACAATCCTTAATATTATTGTACTTTTTCAACTGAGATAATTACATTCTCATCATTAATATTCCACTCTTTTTCATATCCTTTTATAGAATCTGAAATATTATCGCAAAGTACTTCTTTCTTTATAAAATCACTCTCTTCTTTTATTACTGCATTTATTCTATCAGAACACTTGACTCCCACATTTATTCTATCCATAACAAGGAAGTCTGCTTCTTTTCTCATCGTCTGAATCTTGCTTATAATTTCTCTTACTATACCTTCTTTTAGAAGCTCTTCTGAAATTTTCGTGTAAAGTACGACTGTTATATTTTTATCCGCTTTAGCTTGATAATTCTCCTTTTGACTTATATTTATAAGTAAATCATCTTCCGATAAAACTACAGCATTGTCGACTTCCGATAAAGTTAAAGAACCATTTTCCTTTAATTCACTATAAGCTTTATTTCCATCAATATTTTGAAGTGCAGCTCTTATTTTTCCTAAGAATTTACCATACTTAGGCCCTACAGTAGGAAGGTTAGGCTTAAATTCGTAAGTTGTAAATGCTGTTAAGTCATTCTTAAATTCAACTGATTTTACATTAAGCTCATCAAGTAAAATCTTAGTGTAATATTCAGACAAAACAACCTTTGACTTTATATACATCTTTTCGAGCGGCTGACGATTTTTAATCTTCGCATCATTTCTTGCTGCACGACCCAAAACAACAATCTTTAATGTTTCTCCCATCTTATCTTCAAGATCTTTATCGATAAATTCTTCATTTACTTTAGGATATGAACATAAATGTACAGACTCCGGAGCATCTTTTTTAACACTTCTTACAAGATTTTGATAGATTTCTTCACTCATAAAAGGAATCATAGGTGCCGCTGCTTTAACTAAAGTTACAAGAGCTGTATAAAGAGTCATATAAGCATTAATCTTATCTTCTTCCATTCCTTTTGCCCAAAATCTTTCTCTGGATCTTCTTACATACCAATTAGAAAGTTCGTCAACAAAATTATCAAGAGCTTTTGCAGCTTCCGGAATTCTATAAGCTGAAAGATTTTCATCAGTTTCCTTTACCATAGTATTAAGTCTTGATAATACCCACTTATCCATTACAGGTAGGGAGTCATACTTAAGCCGGTATTTTGTAGGATTAAATTCATCTATATTTGCATATAAGACGAAAAATGCATAAGTATTCCAAAGTGTGCCAAGGAACTTTCTTTGTCCTTCGACTACTGCTTTATCATGGAACTTATTAGGAAGCCATGGCTGTGAATTAGTATAAAAATACCATCTTATAGCATCTGCTCCAAATTGCTCTAAAGCAACAAAAGGATCTACTGCATTACCTTTAGATTTTGACATCTTTTGTCCATCTTTATCTTGAACATGTCCAAGCACAATTACATTTTCATAAGGTGCTTTATTAAATAATATAGTTGATTCCGCCATAAGTGAATAGAACCAACCTCTAGTCTGATCTACTGCTTCTGATATAAATTTTGCAGGAAATTGCTGCTTAAACTTATCTTCATTTTCAAAAGGATAATGATGCTGAGCATATGGCATAGCTCCACTATCAAACCAGCAATCTATAACTTCAGGGACTCTCCTTTTAGTTCCTCCGCACTCACATTTATAAGTAAATTCATCAATATATGGTCTATGAAGCTCAACAGTAAGTGCATCATCTCTTTTTGTTTTTTCTTTTAATTCTTCCCTACTTCCTATTACATCTCTTGTATGGCAATCCTCACATTCCCATACAGGAAGCGGAGTTCCCCAATATCTATTTCTTGAAATTCCCCAATCTTGAACATTTAAAAGCCAATTTCCAAAACGGCCCTTTCCTATAGACTCAGGTATCCAATTTACAGTATCATTATTCTTTACTAAATCTTCTTTTACAGCTGTCATTTTTATGAACCATGACGATCTTGCATAATAGATAAGAGGAGTATCACATCTCCAGCAATGAGGATATTCATGTTCAAACTTAGGTGCAGAGAACAAAAGATTTCTTTCTTTTAAATCTTTAAGCACTAAAGGATCCGCTTTCTTTACAAAAATACCAGCAAAAGGAGTTTCTTTAGTCATCTCACCTTTGTCATCAACAAATTGAACAAAAGGTAAATCATATTCCTTTCCAATCCTCGAGTCATCTTCACCAAATGCCGGTGCAGTATGAACCATTCCGGTACCATCTGTCATAGTTACATAATCACCGAGAGTTATATAGTGGGATTTTTTATTTTGCTTTTTAGCTTCATCTTTACTACATTCATATAGAGGCTCATATTCTTTATATTCAAGATCAGAACCGGTATAAGAATCTATAACTTCATAATCTTTTGTTTCAAAAGGTAATTCTTTACCATCTACAACTTTTACTTTCGTCTTTTTGCCATCAGCTTCAACCTCTTTTACTTCTACAGCATAAGAAAAGACTTTATCCAAAAGCTCTTCTGCAAGATAATATGTAAAGCCGTCAATAGCTTTTACCTTCACATATGTTTCTTTTGGATTTACGCAAATTGCGACATTACTTGGAAGTGTCCAAGGAGTTGTCGTCCACGCAAGAAAATATGCATCCTCATCCTTTACTTTAAAGCGAACGAAAGCAGACCTTTCCTTTACAGTCTTATATCCTTGTGCAACCTCTTGTGCTGACAAAGGAGTTCCACATCTTGGGCAATAAGGAACAACTTTAAAGCCTTTATATAAAAGTCCTTTTTCATATATTTTCTTAATTCCCCACCATTCAGATTCAATAAAATTATCATCATAGGTTATATAAGGATTCTCCATATCTGCCCAGAAGCCTACAGTATCAGAGAAATCTTCCCACATCGACTTATATTTCCAAACTGATGCTTTACATTGCTTAACAAAAGGCTCTATACCATATTCTTCAATCTGATCTTTCCCATCCAGATTAAGCATCTTTTCAACTTCAAGCTCTACAGGTAGTCCATGTGTATCCCACCCGGCTTTTCTTGGTACAAAATTACCCTTCATATTCTGATATCTTGGTATCATATCTTTTATAACACGAGTTAAAACGTGACCTATATGAGGCTTTCCATTAGCTGTCGGAGGTCCGTCGTAAAAAGTGTAAGTCGGTCCCTTTTTATTTTCCAATAAAGATTTTTTAAAAATATCTTCTTTTTTCCAGAAATCTTTAACTTCTTTTTCGCGTTCTACAAAATTTAAGTCTGTCTGAACTTTTTTATACATAAAAAATCCTCCCATCAAATGTAATATCTCTTTTTTCTTTTTCCTTTATATAAAAATATCAAATTTTAAATTAAAATTTAATATTATATACACTTTATTGTATTAACTTATAATTCTACCACAAAAATTACGACATTTTAAAGACAATCCCAAATATTGCTGCAAAAAATATGAAAACTACCGGATGCATTTTTTTAATCTTAGGCACATATCTCGATAATATAAGTATTATAAAGAAAAGTATAACGGATTTAAGTGATAAATCCGCATTTTTATAATCAAAAATCCCGTCTATGTGAAATATCGAAAAAAGCACAACCGAAATTCCTGCTGATGATATAAGTGCAACCGATGCTGAACGAAGAGCATACATTGATGCTTTTACATATTTATTGTCCTTAAAATGATTAAGTAGATTATATACTATAATAATTATTATAAGAGACGGAAGTGTAAGTGCAAATGTTGCAATAATTGCTCCTATTACTCCTCCCGGCGTCCCATAATATAGGCTTCCGGCCTTAAAGCCCACATAGGTTGACATATTGATTCCTAAAGGCCCCGGCGTACTTTCCGACACTGCAATCATATCAAGAAGCTCCGCTTTTGAAAACCAGCCCATTCTTTCAGATATCTCTTGAAGAAAAGGTATAGTCGCCATTCCTCCGCCTATTGAAAAAAGACCGGTTTTAAAAAATTCAAAAAAAAGTTGAAGAAATATCATTTTTTATCTCCTTCTTTTTTTATATAAAGCGAAGAAATACCTAAAATTATCGATAAAATTACTATGATAATAGGTGAAACTTTAAATATGACTGAAGAAATAAGCACAACTATATATAAAATTGAAGTAAAAATATCAATTACAGCCGATTTAAATAATTTAATGACCGCATTGAATATTAAAACGCAAACGCATATTCTTATTCCTGCCATAGCATATTGAATTATTTTAAATGAAAAGAGAGTACGCATAACAGCCGCAATACCCATAATAATTAAAATTGAAGGAGATATAACACCTAATGTTGCAACCAAGGATCCTATATTTCCTCTTAATTTTTTCCCTATAAATGTAGCTGTATTTACAGCTATAGTACCTGGTGTACACTGGCTTATCGCAAAATAATCCAAAAGCTCCGCTTTAGTTATCCATCTATTATTCTCAATAAGTTCTCTGTCAATAATCGGAAGCATTGCATATCCGCCGCCAAAAGTCATTATTCCTACTTTAAACATTGAAACAAATATCCTTATTAAGGAAACATCTTTTTTTAATTTCCTTTCATTATAATTTTCAATATTTTTCAGCATATAACCTACCTCTGAATATATTTTAAGTTATACAGGAAACTATACAACAAAAATCAATAAAACTCAATGAATCAATTCTTTTTAATTAATATTTTTAATAAAAAAGATCTCATTACCTAAATATTATGGTGATGAAATCTTTTTCCACTTATTTATATGAATCATCCGCAAATTAAATCATATAATTTATCATATTCTCTATTAATTTCCTGAACGATACTTGTGTCTCCGTCAATATTATCCGGATGATAAATTTTAAGTAAATCTTTATACCTTCTCTTCAATGACCCTTCATCTTTTCGTATTCCTGAAAAAAATAAAGATGTGCATAATTTTGCACTAAGATGCGTTTTAACATCTTCTTTTTCATCATCAAAGTCACTTTCAAACCCACTTCTTGAGTAATTTTTTTCAAGATCCTTTATTCTCTTTTCTTCTCTTTCTTTCCAAGAAGAAAATTTTTCTTTTTCAGAGGTGAATTTTCGAATTTCATCTTCCAAAACCGCCCATTTCATATCAAAAAGCTTTTCTCTTCGCTCCAGCTCTCTAGTCTTTCTATTAATCTCATCAAGCTTTTTTGAATAGTCGTTTTCTAAATCTAAATTAACCACGACATTCCTCCTAAAATTTCAATGATGAGTCCGTTCTTTAAGTATCTGATATCATATCAAACCCATTAACAATATATTGGGCTACTTATAAAATTACACTGAATTATCATACTATATATTGTAATCAAATTCAATATACAAGCATAAAAATACGAAAAAAAACCTTTTGTACATCAACATTTTAATGTACAAAAGATTTTTTTATGACAAACTAATTTTAAAAATTGGTTCTTAAGATTAAAGATTTTCTTTTAAGAATGCTTCGAATTCTTTTGCTGCATTATCTTCATCAGCACCTGAAATCTCTACTGTAATCTCATCACCTTTTTTTGCTGCAAGTCCCATAATTCCAAGAATTCCTTTAGCGCTTACTTTTTTACCGTCCTTTACGATATTAATATCAGATGCGTAAGCAGCAGCTTTCTTTACCAGCATTCCGGCTGGTCTTGCATGCATTCCTGCAGGATCAGAAATTGTGAATTTAAAACTTTTCATTAATATTCTCCTTTTCTATACATTAACTTACATTATAATAGTTTAATTTTAAAAATTTTACAACTTTTTTTATAATAGTTATCTAAATCTCATATTGATAAGCATATATACAATTTTATATTACTATTCTACATCTTTCTTTAAAATTCCAAGTAAAATCATAGTTATAATCGAGCCTACGAGCCATGACACTATATACATAAAAGGATTTCCTATTGTAATAAATACGAACACTCCGCCATGTGGTGCCATAAGTGTACATTTAAACATAGCACTTAAGAGTCCTGCTACTCCCGCTCCCAGCATTGTTGCAGGAATTACATGTGTAGGGTCTGAAGCGGCAAATGGTATCGCTCCTTCTGTAATAAATGATGAACCCATAACTATATTTGAAACCCAAGTTTGTCTTTCTTCTTTTGTAAATCTTTTAGGGAAAAATTTGCATGCAAGTGCAATTCCGAGAGGAGGAACCATTCCTCCAACCATAACAGCAGCCATTGCAATGTAGCAAGCTTGAATTTTAGGATCTGTCATGCTTGCTCCTTTTTCAATCATCTTTCCGGCTTCTGCAAGCATTCCTGTTCCGAATACATATGCTGCTTTATTTATAGGACCTCCCATGTCGATTGCCATCATTGCACCAAGTACAAATCCCAAAATTGCAATCATACCTGTTGCTGCAAGAGAATTAAGCATTGAGTAAAGCCCCGTATTTATCATACCGATAAGAGGGTTAAAAATTACACACATAAGAATTGATGTGATTAAAAGTCCTCCAATAGGATAAATAAGCATAGGCTTTAATCCTTCGAGTGATTTTGGCATATTTCTTGTTATATATTTTAAGTATAAAACGATATATCCTGCTAAAAAGCCTACAAGAATTCCTCCAAGGAATCCTGAAACGGTATTTCCGCCGTGCTCTCCCTGGAAAGCGAAATTCTTAACAAAAGTACCGAAAGCTCCTAAATTTTTCCAATCATAATTTGCTGCAAGAGCATTTCCGCTTGAAGCTATAAGGCCGCCTGCAAAGCCTACTGAAAGTCCCGGTCTATCTGCTATAGAATATGCGATATATCCGGCAAGAACAGGAACCATAAGTCCCATTGAAAGTCCACCGATATACTTAAAGAATGCAGATAAAGGCGTTGCAGATCCGAAAGATCCTCCGACATTTGCATGTCCTGTTACAGTATCAACTAAGAATGCAAGAGCTATAAGTATACCTCCTCCGATAACGAATGGAAGCATATGTGAAACGCCACTCATAAGATGCGTATAAATGCTATTATTTTTAGAAGGTAATGTTTGACTCGAATTTTTTGTATTAGCTTTATAAATAGGTGCATCGCCTTTAGCGGCCATGCAAATAAGCTCCTCTGCTTTATGAATTCCTTCACCTACGGAAACTTCGATTACCGGTTTTCCATCAAATCTATCCATAGGCACTTTTGTATCAGCAGCTACAATAATTCCTTTGGCATTTTTTATTTCGTCTTCAGTTAAAAGCTGCTTTGTTCCGCTTGACCCTCTAGTTTCAGCTTTTACATTCACTCCAATTTTTTCTCCTGCTTTAATAAAAGCTTCAGCAGCCATATATGTATGTGCTATTCCATTCGGGCAGGAAGTCACTGTAAGGACTTCGTATGTAGTGTAATCTCCTACATGATTTCCTTTTTCTCTTGACTCTTTTCTGTCAATCTCAGCTTCGTAGACGTCTATAATATTCAAAAATTCTTCCCTTGATTTTGCATTTTTAAGTGATTCTACGAATTCATTATTCATAAGCATTCTTGAAAGTTTGCTTAAAACATCAAGATGAATATTGTCCTCAGTATCAGGTGCGGCAATAAGAAAAATCAGTTTAACCGGTTCATTATCAAGTGCTCCAAAATCAACACCTTGTGGCACAACCATTGCAGCAAGTCCCGGTTTCTTTACTACTTCGGATTTGCAGTGAGGAATCGCTATTCCATTTCCTACTCCGGTAGTTCCTTCCTCTTCTCTTAAAAGAACTCCCTTTTCATAAACTCCAATATTTTTAATGTTGCCTTGTTTCGACATAAGCAAAACCATCTGTTTTATGGTGTATTCTTTTGAAGAAGATTCACCATTAAGTTCAATGGAATTTATATCTAATAGATCTCTTATCTTCATACATTGCCTCCCTTTTTAGTAGTATGACTTACCTATACTATCAAGTAATCTTTTAACTTCCTCTTCTGTTGCAAGCTTTTCTGAATATGCTGAAGCCGATCCTGTACAAAGACCTGTATAAAAAGCTTTTTCATAATCAGACGTATTTATATATCCCGCCAAAAAGCCTGCCACAAATGAATCTCCTGCACCTACAGTATTCACCATTTTACCTTTAGGCGGCTTTGAGTAATAGCATTTATCATCTTCTGTAAGAAGCATTGCTCCATCTTTCGACATTGAAACAATTACATTCCTCGCACCCATTTTTCTTAATTTCTTCGCATATGGAAGAATTTCTTCGGAAGTATCAAGCGTAACTTTAAATATTTCTCCAAGCTCTTTATTATTTGGCTTTATTAAAAATGGATGATATTTAAGCGTATTTACAAGTAAATCTTTTGTAGCATCTACAACTATTTTTACGCCTTTATTGGAAAGTCTTTCAGAAATATCTGAATACATCGTTTCTTTTATGCTGTCCGGAATAGATCCGGCTAAAACCAAAATATCCCCTTCCTTTAAATTTAAGAGCTTATTCATAAGGTTTTCAATATCTATATCTAAAATATTAGGACCATTTCCATTAATTTCCGTTTCTTCTTTTGAACTTAATTTTACATTTATTCTCGAAAGCCCATTTTTAACATCGATAAAATCTGTATTTATTCCTTCTACTTTTAAAAGCCTTTTTATCTCTTCTCCTATAAATCCTGCTGTAAATCCAAGTGCTGTATTTTTAATTCCAAGGTTATTTAAAACGATTGAAACATTTATTCCTTTTCCTCCCGGATAGATAAGTTCTTTATCAGTCCTATTTACTTCACCAAGCTGAAAATTCGATACATTTATTATGTAGTCGATTGAAGGATTCAGCGTTACGGTATAAATCATTTTAGACCTCCATAACATTTTTGTATTTTAAATATTCATTTTCACGATCTTTGTTGGTAATGATTGTTGCACTGTTAAAATCCGAAAACTTGATTGCAGAAATTTTTCCGAACTTGCTTGTATCTGATAATATGAAACATTCACTTGTATTTTTCATAGCTAGTTCTTTTATCATAGCTTCTTTTATTTCCGGAGTAGTAAAGCCTCTTTTTTCATCGATTCCGTTAGTTCCGAAAAAGCCCTTTGTAAAATTATATGTAGAAAGCTCAAGTATTGCTTTTTCTCCTACAATAGCATCAGTTGACTTCTTATATTCTCCTCCTAATAAAAAAGCGTTCAAATTCTTCTTAGCTAAAGCTTTGATATTAAAAATAGAATTCGTTACAAATATGGCATGTGTCGCTTCTATATTTTTTACCATAAGCTCCACAGTTGAGCCTGAATCCAAATACACGAAATCGTCATCTTCTATAAGAGTCGATGCATATGTTGCAATCTTTTCTTTTTCCTCTGCATACTTATCTCGTCTCTTATCGACTTGTTCATCCTTTGTATCAAGTTTCTTTGAAACTGCACCGCCATGAACCTTAAAAATCTTTCCTTCCCTTGAAAGATAATTAAGATCTCTTCTTATTGTAGATTCGGAAGATGACGTAATAGTAGTTAAATCAGTAATAGTAGCACTGCCTCTGTCATTAACAAAATCCGATATAATTTTAAGTCTTTCTTCCGCTAACATCGATGCCTCCAAAAAAAAGAATCATTATCAATCAAATTCGTTCAACAATGGTATTATATCAGCATGTGCTAATCAATTTCAATTAAATTCGTTCAAAATCATTCATAAAATTGCGTAAGTAAAATTGGTTAAATATAACAACTTTCTCTATCACTTCATTAAAAGCTATGTCCTCCTCCGGACATACCTCCTCCGCCTCCTCCGAAGCTTCCTCCTCCGCCAAAGCCTCCTCCAAAGCTGCTTCCCTTTTCTTTGTTGCTTAATTCTTTACTTATAATAATACCTGTTGCGACACCTGCAATTGTTCCTGCAATGCTTGCAGTCGTATGATATTTAAGCGGAATAATGCCTTTCGTTAAAACTTTTCCTTCAGGAAGCGATATTTTTCTAGAAAAAGCCATCCATAAAAACATTGAAAAGAATCCCAAGATAAGTCCGAAAAGAATTCCTACAACATATCTCATCGTTCTTATAATTCCTCTATGATTTAAGAGTGAATCTATATCAGAAAATGCATGATTTAAGCATTCATAAAAATTCCCTTTTTTTGCATATCGATAGCAATTATCTGTTACGTCAAGTGCATCTTTATTTTTTATAAGTTTCTTTGCATCTTTATTTGCAGCAAGATAAATTTCTCTTTCTCCCATATTTATTAGGAAAATAACACCTGAATCATCTTCAAAATTATCTCTATAAAATTCTTCAGCCTGCTTATGAATAGAAAGTGTCTTTTCATCAGTAGTAAAAATTAAATAAGAATATTTTTTCGACATCTTATTTAATTTATTTATGAGAGCTTTCCTTTCAGCTTTCTTTAAAAGTCCTGCATCATCTATAATTTTTACATTCTTTTTTTCTGCAGCAAAAATATTAGCCGAACTCGTATCGAAAAAATTATATAAATAGAGCATTGATAGCACTATCATTAAAGAGAATAAAAGACCTATTATAGATTTTAATATATTTTTACTTTTATTATTAATCATTTTATTTTCCATCAAGTCCGCCTCCCGTCTTGTTAAACTGTGGAAGAGGATTTGTTGCAAGCCTATTATAATCCTTCGCCATCGTCAAAATACTTAAAAGCAGCATTACAAAGATGAACATAAGAACTCCATAATAAAATATATCATCAGCAGGATTTAAAATTTTTAAAGCTAAGGCACTTATTCCTCCTAAAATTGAAAAGAATATCGCTGCTATAACCTTTCTATGAGGCTTTTCCATATTCTCCTTATTTTCTTTTTTAGTAAGCTGATAGCCAATATCATTTATATGATTTTCCTTTTCATATATCTTCTTTGATTGGTATGAAGTAAGCACTATCATAACAATAGAGAAAAGGATTCCTATAGTCGAAATACTTTTTATAGGAATTGAGCCTATGACAAATATAAAAATAAATGCGAAAATTAAAGAAGCTATTAAGGATGCACCTATATACTTTTTAATGTCTACAGGAAGCTCCGAGTACATTCTTCCTGACTGTCCATTCACAATTGTATATGCAACTCTGTCCTTATTCTTCGTTGTCAAAAACCAAAGTGGAAGATATGCTCCTTCAACTCCTTTATAAGCCTTCTTTTCTAAAAGCTTATATTCGTCATCCTCGTTAATTAAAGGTGTAAAGCCCTCAGGAGATGAACCCTTTATCTCTCCTACAAGCATTTCATCACTTTTTTTATCTGCAAAATGTTTATATCCGTCACTTTTTACATTGGAATTTTCAGCATAAAATCCCGCCATATAATTGGGATTGAATTCAATCGCATGATTTAAGTAAAACGGCTCCACTTTATGTGAAATAGTATCGTCCAGCGTATCTGATGCGTCATAACTTACTATCAAATTATCGTAATCAACATCAATACTTAATTTTGCTTTTTCAGTATAATCGTAGCTTCCCTTACTATATCTCTTTATACCACCGGTCTTGATATTGGTTTTTGCTTCATAATTAAAAAGCCAGTATGGAGTATAAAGACCTACAAATTTATTAAGGCCTTCCTCGCTCTTAAGTTCATCCGGCAAAAATGCAACATTTGATGTCATATTTTTGTATTCTTTTTTACAATCCTCCTTAGAAATGGAAAAAGGAATTATAAATTTTGGAGCACCTGTTTCAGAAAATTTCTCACTCAAGACTATCTGTGTTCCGCAATATGGGCAAAATTCCATACTGTCTATGTCATTTCCTACGATTTCTCCTGCACAATTTTTGCATCTATAAATGGGAAATTTTACAGCCTTTTCACCTTCATCCATAAATTTACTTTTGTATGTATCAGCTTCAAAGCTTTCATCACAGGAAAGACATTTTAATTTTTTATCTTTTATATCATACCTAAGTTCTCCGCCGCAGCTTGGGCATGGAAATATATTTGCCATTTTTACCTCTTTTTTATTTTTTTATCATATATTAGAAGGCTTTTTTTCTCCGCATTTCGGGCAGAAATTACCTTCATTTTTTGTTCCACAATTTGGGCAAAACCATGCTCCTACTACATTAGAATTTTGAGTACTTTCTTGCACATTTTGGTTATTAAAAAACTGCCCTGCATTAAGTCCGCCGGTATTCATTGCCATATTCATACCTGCGAATCCTAAGAATGCTCCTCCTTCATTTTGAGCAGCATTCTTCATAGCTTGTGCCTGTGCATCAACCATTGCAGCACCTGCCATATTTCTATTCTGATAGATTGCTTGTCTTTGAAGGTCTTTTATCATAGCACTGTCTTCATCAGGAATTACCGCTGCAAGAATCTGAACGCTTGTAAGCGAAAGTCCGTACTTTTTAGTCCAAGCATCATTAAGCTCATTTTTCATTGCCTCGCTTATTCTAGTTGTCTCTGCAGGAAGTCCCGACGGTCTTACGCCTACTGCAGAAAGGCTTCCAAGTGCAGGTTGAAGTGCTTGAACAAATTCACCTCGAAGCTGATCTGTCATATCATTTATCGAATACTCATCTTCTACATTTCCTGCAATTGAAACATAAAGCACAATAGGATTCGATACATGAATTGTATAATTTCCATTGCATCGAAGAGAAGTATCAATATCAAGCCCGATATTTTTATCTAAAACCCTGAAAGGAATCGGTGTTGGAGTTCCAAATTTAAGTCCTAAAATTTCTTTTAAATTTACATAATAAACTCTCTGTTGCATCGGTTTTTCACCGCCGAACTTAAATCTTTCCCAGCCTTCTTTAAATACATCTTTAAATTGACCTGCAAAAAATGAAGCTGAAGCTCCTTCATCAAATTCATATGCTCCCGGTTCAAGTGCAACGTCAATAATTTTTCCCTGACTTACAAGAAGTGCTCCCTGTCCTTCGTTTACGATGATTTTAGAATCCTTTGATATTATATCCGAATCTCCTCTTTTATTTGAGCTTCTATGAGAAATCATATGCTCGGATCTTTTTATAAGAGTTGTATTTTCCATTGAGTCCATCACGAAATAATCTTTCCACTGATTTGCAAGATCTCCCGATATAGTTCCTGCTATCGCTTTAATAAGTCCCATAATTCATCCTTTCTATTAATGTTTTTCCAGCTAATTATACTATATTTATATCATCTCTTCCCTTATTTTGATTTTTATTTATGCTTTTATCTTGTTTTTTATATTCTATATGTGTATAATCGCTTTTGTCAAAGAAAATATGGCTGAGTAAATATTTGTGAGTTATGTGCCTTTGATACGGAGAGTTGATCAAAGGACGGAGTGAGAATAATTTTAAAAAATTTTAAATAATTTTAGAATCGTAAAAATTTTTACGCTGTACAAATATTGCATCTCGCAGCCCCGGAGAAAAATAAATATAGTGTGAATTCTTATTTAAAAATTTTTAAATAAGTTTTTTTATATGTTCTTCTCTTCTTAGGGTATTAATCAGTCAATTGAAGGGAGGATTTTTTATGCAAAAAAATATTCGTAACTTATCAATTTCATCACTTTTTATCGCATTATTTGTCATTTTATCTTACTTTGCGATAAATCTTACTATATTAAAAATCACTTTATCGGGCCTTCCACTCATCTTGGGCAGCCTACTTTTAGGGCCTTACTATGGACTTTTAATTGGAGGTGTCGGAGCATTTTTAGAGCAGGCAATAAGATATGGTCTAGGGCCTACTTCCATTCTTTGGATTATTCCCATACTCATAAGAGGGCTTGTCATCGGGCTTTATGCAAAGAAAAAAAATTATATATATACCACTTTTGGAATCGCTTTAATTATGATTTTAAGCGGAATTTTACTCACACTCTTAAATACAGTATCAATTTATATAAATAATATTCTTCTTGGAAACAAAAAAGCAATACAAACGATGCTGGTTATGATAGTTCCAAGAATGCTTACAACTCTTGCTACAAATATTGTTTATATTCCAATCGTTCCATTTTTATTAAAAAGGATAAAAGCTGTTATGAATCGAAGCGATATATAAACGATATATAAGCGATTTATAAAATCAGGATAACTTGGAGAAGGCTTTTTTTACGAATAATGCACCAAAGAATTTTTTACACTTTCAGATTAAATTCTTCCGGTAAAAATCTGGGACAAACATTTTCCTTAGTTGAAATTACTGAAGCTGCAAGACGATTACCTATTTCACAAGATTCAGCAAGAGATTTATTATAAGTGAGTCCTATTGCAACTCCGGCAAAGAAAGCATCTCCACATCCTGTAACATCTACAATAGTAACTTTTCTCGGTGGACAATTTCCATGATTTCCTTCAATATCCGCCCAAACAGCTCCTTTATCGGACATTGTAATAATCATTTTTTTGATTTGAGCGGATTTCAGCTTCTTAGAAAGGATAATTTCCATTTCATCAGGATTTTTATCCGAATAATCTTCTGAGAACAATAGTCCGGCTTCGCTTTGATTACATACGAAGCAATCAATCTTCTTAAGTAAATCTCTTCTTTCTATAGCAATAAGCATATTAGAAACTACTGCAAAAACTTTTTTATTATATTTTTCTGCCAATCTAAAAATCTTCTTCAAAGTCGGTGCTTCCATATCAATCTCAACAACAATGCTGTCGCAATTTTTTATAATTTCATCACCCTTTTCATCAAAAATATCTGCAATTGGGAGAAGATTAGGTCTTTTAGAAATAGATGCCGCTACTTCACCGTCATTGTTAAAAATAGCAAGCCACGTTCCCAATCCGTCTTCATCTCTAACAATATAATCAGTATTTACTTTATGCCTTTTTAATTTTTCAATAACTTCAGTTGAAACCTGTGAATCATCTACAACGCTCACATATGTAGGCTTAAGTTCTACATTTGCAATATCTTCACAAACATTTCTACTGACTCCGCCATGTACATTAATTACTTTCCCAACATTTCTACCGGTCGGAACAAATTGTGCCTCCGGATATCCTTTTATATCAACAAAAACTGCTCCTACAACTACAATTCCCATAAACTACCTCGTAAATTATTTATCATATTCTTCCTATGTCCCACTTTAAGTAAAAAGTGCAATAAGTCTTTCCTTTTTTATATAGATTTTAAAATATCTAAATATTAATAAAAAATAAAAAACACCCTTTAAAGTCCATTTGTTTCGACTTTAAAAGGTGCTTTTATCTTTCTTTAGAATAACGATCCCAATTTAAGGAATAACGGTGCAAATACGAGTGAAATTACCGTCATAAGCTTAATAAGGATGTTAATAGCAGGACCTGATGTATCCTTGAACGGATCTCCTACTGTATCTCCTACGACTGCAGCCTTGTGTGCTTCAGATCCTTTTCCGCCATGAGCACCACTTTCAATATATTTCTTAGCATTATCCCAAGCACCACCGGCATTAGCCATGAAGATTGCCATAAGAACACCGCTGACAAGAGCTCCTGCAAGCATACCACCAAGTGCTTCAGTTCCAAGTACAAGTCCTACAACGATAGGTGAACCTGCTGCAAGGATTCCCGGAATAATCATTTCCTTAAGTGCTGCATGAGTAGAAATTCCTACGCATCTCTTGTAATTTGGACGACTTGTTCCTTTTAAGATTCCATCATCTTCTTTGAACTGTCTTCTTACTTCTTCTACCATCTGGTAAGCAGCTTTTGAAACTGATTCCATTGTAAGTGCTGAGAATAAGAATGAAAGCATACCACCGATAAATATTCCGACAACAACTTCTGGTTTCATAATGTTGATTGCATTAATTCCTACAGCCTGTGCATATGAAACGAAAAGTGCAAGTGCTGTAAGTGCAGCAGAACCGATTGCAAATCCCTTTCCTATAGCAGCTGTTGTATTACCTACTGAATCAAGTGTATCTGTAATATCTCTTACGCTTTCGTCAAGTCCGGACATTTCAGCGATACCGCCTGCATTATCAGCAATAGGTCCGTATGCATCTACTGCAATTGTGCTTCCTGTAGTAGCAAGCATTCCAACTGCTGCAAGAGCAATTCCATAAAGTCCTGAAACCTTATATGCAACAACAATACCTACGCAAATGCAAAGTATAGGAATAACTGTTGATTTCATTCCTACTGCAAGACCGCTTATAACTGTTGTTCCTGCACCTGTCTCAGACTGCTGTGCAATCGTCTTTACTGAATTATATTTATCTGATGTATATATTTCTGTTACTTTTCCAATAACTGATCCTACTAAAAGTCCGAAGATAATCGAAATCGCAGGGTTAAAATCATTTAAGAAGGTCTTGCTTAATACAACTGATGCAATAATTACAATTATATAAGCTACATAGCTTCCCATATTAAGTGCTGCTTGAGGATTTCCACCCTCCTTTCCTCTTACGAAGAATGATCCGATTAAGGATGCAACAATACCTACTGCTGCAAGTATAAGAGGGAAAAGAGCTGCTGCTGCCTGATACTTCGTGCCTTGATATGCCACAACACCGAGTGTAACAGCTGAAACGATAGCTCCTACATAAGATTCAAAAAGATCTGCTCCCATTCCGGCAACGTCTCCTACGTTATCTCCTACATTATCTGCTATTGTTGCAGGGTTTCTAGGGTCATCTTCAGGAATATTATTTTCAACCTTTCCAACAAGGTCAGCTCCTACATCGGCAGCCTTTGTATAAATACCACCACCAACACGGGCAAAAAGAGCTACTGTAGATGCTCCCAAGCTGTAACCGAATAATATCTCGGTATCTCCTTCTAATACATATATAACACTTGCTCCTAAAAGTCCAAGTCCTACAACTGCAAATCCCATAACGGCACCGCCATGATAAGCAATATTAAGAGCCTTTATCATTCCGCTTTCCTTAGCAGCATTAGATGTACGAACATTTGCAAGTGTTGCAACTCTCATTCCTACAAATCCTGCCAAAACTGAAAATGCAGCTCCTACTAAGAAGCAGCCTGCTTCAAGCCAATTATGTAATGCAAATCCTATAACTAAGAACATTGCAACTACAAAAAATACTAAAATTCTGTATTCCGAATAAAGAAATGCATTAGCTCCTTCTCTTATTGCTGCTGCAATTTCAGGCATCTTTCCACTACCTTCACTCTGCTTTTTTACAAAGAGAGCATTTGATAAGGAAAAGAGAAGTGCTATTACTGCAATAGCAGGAATAACAATTTCCAATGTGTTCATTTAATGTTTACCTCCCATTAAAAAATCTACATACTATAATCATAAAACAGTATTTTTCATTTTATCATATAATAGTAAATATGCAAATGCTTAAAATATGATTAAATTGAACATTTATTAAATTTTTATCAGTTATTACGTATATTTTTAACGAGAACATCTCTTCTACCAGCATATTCTGAAAGCTCTTTATTCCAATCCGAATATTTTTTATCTCGTCTTTTATCTTTAATTTTAAATGCTTTTATATAAGAAGAAAAATAATTCATTATTTTGTTAGTTCCGGAAACATTAACATGATCACCATTATCAAGTGAGTCTATATTCCAGTCAATTCCGAGCTTATCTACCATAAGATTCATGTCAATATATTCAAGATTATTCTCTTTTGCAAGTGCTGTCAAAAAATCATGAGTGCTTTTTGAATAATTATTAGGTGAAGGAGCACTATACATAATAAGCTTTATCTTCCTCTTTTTACACATTTTTACAATCCTTTCAAAAATAAGCTTATTCCCATATAGAAAAGGATTATGATATTTTTCCTCCTTCATATAATTCTTATTTCCTGTATATGGAGCCTTAGCAGCATAGAAATTAAAGCCTTTATAACTTTGATATCGTTGCTCATCTTTCTCAAACAAAATCTTCCATACACTATGATACTTAACTAAAGCCATATCATAAAAAAGTTCATTTTTTAAATTATGTGTATAGTCATGAAGTCTTCCATATGTCTCAAAAAGCATGTTTGTTTCCAAAAATACAGCTTTAGGATTCTGCCTTTTTAAATTATTTTTTAAAATATGATAAGCATCTGAAATTCTTTGTCCCGATTTTGCAAGCACAAAGCTTGTTACACCTTCTTTTTCCCATAAATCCATAGGAGAAAATGAAGTATAGCTCTCGCTATCTCCCAGAGCTAATATATCTATTGTATCTACTTTTTCACGCATAGAATCAAGGTCTACAATTTCAGTTCCTAAAGCCTCTTTATTTTGATGTTTAATAGCAGCATTTAGAACTGCCACATTAAAAATCTGTATTAATATAAGCAAAATAGCAAGAAAAAAAGCCATTTTTACAAAAATTTTTATTTTAGTATTTTTCATACATGTCTCCTATCAATTGTTCCTAAATATAATAACATTTTTTCGAGACATTTTTGCATAAAATATAATTTATTTAATTTTACTCCGTTCTTAGTGCATCGACCGGATCTTTTTTAGCTGCTGATCTCGCAGGTAAAAATCCTCCGATAAAATTAATGAATACACTTAATAAAATAAGCATAAGTGAAGGAACGAATTTAATATAAGTTGTTATATGGCTGTCAACTGCATGACGTACTGCTGTATTTATCGGGAATGTAAGTAAGTATGAAATGAATACTCCAATTGCTCCCGCTAATATTCCTATTATTATAGTTTCAGCATTGAATACATTTTTAATATTCTTCTTTGATGCTCCAATAGCTCTAAGTATTCCGATTTCCTTCGTTCTTTCCATAACTGAAATATGTGTAATAATTCCTATCATAATGCAGGATACAAAAAGTGCTACAGCAACAAAAGCTATTAGTACCATACTTATAACGCTTACAATCTTGGTAAATGTCTGTGTCATAAATTTTACATAATCGGTGTAAGAAATCTTTTGATTGGATTTTACTCTCTTATTATATGCTTTTATCTCTTTATCCACATTTTCCTTATCTTCAAATTTGTCAGTATAAATGCTTATCGAATCAGGAGAAGATAAATCAACACTTCCAAGACTATCCATTACATCATTATATGTGAAGTCCTTATTAAACTCTTTTCCTGTAAAAATATTTATATTTTTATTCTGTTCCTGTTCCTTTACCGCTTCGCTTTCATCAGTTACCTGTGCAATTTTTTTTGTAAGCTTATGTGTATAAGCAATCGAAGTACTTAAAGAAGAATTCTTTGCATTATCTTTTTCTTTTACAATTCCGACTATATTAACTTTAATAGCATTTTTATCAAGAAAAGCTTTATCTATTAAATTGCTTGGTTTAAGTGAATAGAAATTCTTTTGTCCTTTTTCAAATTGAAGAGCTTTCGGAACTACATAAAATGTATGATTTAAAACATCCTTATAATCAAGTATCTTTTCAAAGCTTGCTTTTTTATTCTCTTTTCCTTTTGAAACAATTTCTTTATATTTATCCTTTGAAATAAAGCCAAGCTGATATAGAGCCTTCGGAGCTATGCTACTATCATCTTGTAAAACTAATAAAACTTCATTATATTCACTAGGATATTTTCCTTTTAAAAGCTTATAGTTTTCTTTTACAACACTTGAAACCATATTGCCTTTTTCGGACATAATCTCCGAGAAGTTTTCAGCAGTTTCTTTGCCTTCTCCTCCTAAGGTTCCCATACCCTTTCTCGATGTGTTGAAATTGGACGGTACATCGGCATTTTCCTTTTTCAATACAACTTTAGCATCCGTTTTAACTAATATATCGTCTTTTGAATAAGACCAAGCATCGAAAGAAGTATTGTAATTATATACAACTCCTCTCTTTCCTATGTACTTATTTATTTTATTATCCTTATTATCGAGATATTTTTTTAATGCTTTTAAATCATTAGTCGTAATATTTGTTTGCGAACGTATGTCTGTCATATCAACGTTACTTACATATATTCCATCTTTTGCTTTCTTTTTATTTTTTCTAAGCTCATTCGCCTTTTTTATCATTCCGTTAAAATCTACAGTCTTTTTATTTATTGCGATAGGATATGATTTCATTGTATCTTTTTGCATAGACGTAATATATGTATTAATCCCGTTTGAAAGTGCAAGAACAGTTGAAATTCCTATAATTCCGATAGATCCGGCAAAAGCTGTTAAAATCGTTCTTCCTTTTTTCGTTTTAAGGTTATTAAAGCTTAATTTTATGGAAGTAAAAAATGACATAGAAGTTTTTTTAGCTTTTTTAGTCTTCTTCTTATCACTTATTTCTTCGTCAGAATAATTGCTTTCTTTTATTTCTTCTAAAGGATTAGTATCTCCTTCAATTTTTCCGTCTCTTAAATTAATAATTCTATTAGAATAAGTCTCGGAAAGCTCCGGATTATGAGTAACCATAATTACAAGTCTATCTTCTGAAATTTCTTTTAAAATTTTCATAATCTGCTCGCTTGTTTTTGTATCAAGTGCTCCGGTAGGCTCATCCGCTAAAATTATATCCGGATCATTTACAATAGCTCTTGCAATTGACACTCTCTGCATTTGCCCACCTGATAACTGATTAGGCTTTTTATTTATATGCTCAGAAAGGCCAACCTTCTCCAATGCTCTTTTTGCTTTTTCTTTTACTTTGCTTCCTTTTTCACCTGAAATAATTAGCGAAAGCATGACATTTTGCAATACAGTCTGATGAGGTATAAGATTATAATTTTGAAAAACGAATCCTACAGAATGATTTCTATAAGAATCCCAATCTCTATCCTTATACTCTCTTGTAGAGACATTATTTATTATTAAATCTCCTTCATCATAAGATAAAAGTCCGCCTATAATATTAAGAAGCGTTGTCTTTCCTGAGCCGGAAGGCCCTAAAATTGATACAAATTCGCTATCACGAAATTTAAGATTTATATCCTTTAACACATTTTGTACATTATTTCCAAATTTGTACGATTTTGCAATTCTCCTAAGTTCTAACATTATAACCTCCTAAAAATATTTTTATTTATGATTTTTTAGTACTTTTGCCGTTATGTAAGCTGTGAGCGGAATTATTAAGAAGCATCCTAAATTTGCCAAAAAGACAAAAAAGATTTCCTGAAAAAATGACTTTGAATTTATAATTTTAAGGAAACTATAATGCTGCTTCAAATAAATCATCCATACGAAAAATCCTTCGCCTGCCTGAGCAAAAAGAAGTGTATTTATCGTAGTTCCTAATATATCCCGTCCTACATAAATTCCCGACATAAAAAGTTTTTTTTCTTCAATCCCGGGATTTTGAACATATACTTCATTTACAGCAGTTGCTATGGAAATTGCGGAATCTATTAAAGCCCCAAGTGTTCCCGTTACAGTCGCACACATAAATAAAACATCTGAATTTCTTCCGATATTTACTTTAAAATATTGAAGGTCTTCATCATATACATAAATGTCTGAAAATCCTCCGACCTCATACATTTGTATTACAAAAATGCTATATAACGATATCAAAAGCAAAATAATTACTACCGATACAAAAGACACTCTTGTTTTTACATTGTATCCATTTTGAACGAATAGATTTATCACCATAAATAAAAAGGTTGCAACTATCGTAAATAAAATTAATGGGAATCCTTTCATAATTCCTCTTATATAAAGTATCATGACCAGCGTATTAAAAAGTATAGTAAATGCTGTTGTTACTCCTCTCTCTTTTCCTATAAGTGCAAGAAGGATAAAGAGTATCAATGAAAGTAAGCCTATTATCATCTAAAAAGCTCCTTTCTATTAAATACTATCGCAAAGAAAGCTGACACCGGTATTGCCAGTACTATTCCGATTGCTCCGATTAAAAATCTTATGATTTCAAATTCTGTTCCATACCCTAATAACGTCGAAATTGCATACCCATTTGATAGCTTTAATATGATAAGAGGAAGTTCTCCCAAAATAAATGTAAAAAATACTACATTTATCATAGTTCCGTTAATATCATCTCCGATTTCTCTAATCGAAGGAATAAGCTTTTTTACAGTTATATCCTCTGTCGTTCTTATAATCTCACTTACTGAAGAATTAACTGTCACTGCTACATCCATAACAGCTCCTAAAATCGTAAATACAAGACTTGCACGATATAGAGCTTCTATATCTTCATTTCCATTAGTAAATTGAACGAATTCATAAGGAAGGTCCGAAAATCCCAAGACTAAGAGCTCATAAAGTCCTATTACGAAAAGCACTGTTACTATCGTGGATGCTATCGAAGAAAAAGATTTTCTCGTAAATCCCTGTAAAAGTATAAATGTAAAGAAAATAATTAAGATTGAAAGTAATATCGATATAAAGTCTATATTTTCTTCTTTAAAAACCCATTCCATACTGATAAGAAAAAGCATTACATTCCCTATCGTTGATAAAATTATGAATATACTTCTTCTATTTGCTATCATAATTAAAAGTGAAATTGTAAGAGCTGCAAGAAATATAAATGCACCGTCCCTCTTTACTCCGACAATCTTGGCAAACATATCCGATTCTAAAGTTTTTCTATTATTTACTAATGCACTCTTTTTTTGGTTAGACTTAGATTTTAAAGCTGCATCATCACTTTTCTTAAGCTCTAAAAAGACTTTCTCTCCCTTATTGTAAGAATGCGTTCTGAATTCGGCATCAGTATATTTATTCTTTATAACAAGAATCCTATCTTTGTATTTAGTATTTCTTATCTTTATAGTAAGTTTTTGAACATAAACTCTGCTTTTTACTCCGCTGATTTTTTTTACATATTTTTTTACCGACTCATTTTTTATTACCTTTCCTATAGGTTTTTCATACAAAAAATCATTGTTAAAAGAAAAAATTATGGAAAATAACACGATAATTATGGATAAAATTATCTTTGTAAGCTGTAATTTATTCCTTAATATATCGCTGAAAAAAGATTTAAAGTAACCTTTCGATTCCTCATCTTCTCCTCTCCGATTTTTTGCCATAGTTTTCATATAAAAAGAATTTCTCCTTTTCATCACATCAACGTATTGCTATTGTAGTACAGTTTTATTATAAAGTAAAGTAAAAAAAGACGAAGCCTTAAATTCCTTAGCCAATCAGCTTTCGCTGATATAAGGAATTAGATAGACCTTCGTCTCTTTTTATTATATATAATTGTTTCTTTTTATTTTTTACTACGAATTATTGCAAAATTATATCAATCAATTCTGAAACATTCTTCTTTCCGAAATGAACATCCTTTCCATTAATTACGAAACATGGAACACTCATTACATCATATTTGTCTTTTAGCTCTTTAAAGTGCTTAAAATCATATATGTCCGCCGTTACTTTATCGGATAAAGTAATGATTCTTTCTGCAGATGTTACAAGCTCAGGGCACATAGTACAATTTAATGATACTAAAATTGTCAAATGAATATCTTCTTTTATAGAATTTATTTTATCTATGTTTTCATCTGAAACTTTCTGCCCGGCACTTCCCGCATTGTAAAGCCCCAAAATAAATGATGTAAATTCATGTCCTCCCGGAACTCCATGGAAATTAATTCCTACAGGCTCTCCATTTTCATTAAGGACTCTTACATAAGGAACCATTTCTTCATTTGACGTTTCTTCACTTATTTCGCCTTCCAAGGAAACTTCCTTCATGCTTATATGGTCAGTAAGGGATGAAATTTCTTTCATATACAAGACAAGTTCATTTGAAATCTCTGTATTATTGGTATGAACTTCCAAAATTAACTTCTTCGTCAATTTTGAAAATACTGTATTAAGCTGAGAAACCATATCTCCATCCAAGACTTTAAAACCACCTGTGTTCAATGATTCTTCTCCTTCAGATTTTGCATCAAAGGTTGCATTTTCTTTTGCATATCTATTCTCTTTTTTCTGCATTTTTGGTAAAACATTAAGCACTGCTCTACGTTTTGCAAGATATTTTTCCATTGATGTTGCAGCTACCGCTCCGTCTGAAGTAGCAGTAACAATCTGTCTTAAAGATTTAACGCAAATGTCACCCGAAGCAAAAAGTCCCTCCTTTGTAGTCATATTATTTTTATCTGTAATAACATAACCTTTTTCATCAAGGTCTACAATATCTTTTACAAGCTCATTTGAAGGAATAAATCCTGCAAAAACGAACACTCCAATAATGTCTCCTCCAATAGCTGAATGCGTTGTAATTTCACCTGTTACATTATTCTTATAAATAATTTTTCGTACAGAGCTATCACCTTCTACTGAAATAACTTCTGTATTCGTAAGAACAGTAATATCTTTGTTTGATCTTGCTTTATCTGCAACTGCTTTTGCACAAGTAAAATCATCTTCTCTTATTAAAAGAGTTACATGTGATGCGTATTTTGTTAAAAATCCGCTCTCTTCTGCTGCCGCAAATCCTCCACCTACAACAAATACTTCTTTACCTGTAAAGAATTCTCCGTCACAAATAGCACAATATGCGACTCCTCTGCCTCTAAACTTTCGTTCATTCTTAAAGCCTACGAGTCTGGGATGTGCTCCTGTTGAAAGAAGCACTCCAAGGCAATGCAAATCACCTTTATCCGTTTTTACGATTTTTATATCAGAATCGAGATTTAAAGCTGTTACGTCGGCTATCATAAATTCCGCACCGAAAAACTCCGCCTGCTTTTTCATTTTTCTTGTAAGCTCTTCACCATTCTGAGGCTCTGCTCCGGGATAATTTACAACTTCATTAGTTTCATTAACCAGTCCGCCGAACTTCTTTTTTTCTACAATTAGAACTCGATAGCAAGCTCTTGCAAGATATATTGCCGCACTAAGTCCCGATGGACCTCCGCCGACAATAACAGCATCATACAAATCTTTTTCTTCTGCGTCCATATTTTATAATGCTCCAACTAGATCAAGACTCGGTTTTAATGTTTTATCACCCGGATGCCATTTTGCAGGACAAACTTCATCACCATGTTCTCTTACGAACTGAAGTGCCTTAACTTTTCTTAAAAGCTCGTCAGCATTTCTTCCTACATTTCCGGCATTAACTTCATAAGCAACAATCTTTAAATCAGGATTTACTACAAATGTTCCTCTTTCAGCAATTCCCTCATCCTCAATAAGAACCTCAAAATCTCTTGCAAGTGTATGAATAGGATCTGCAAGCATAGGATATTCAATTTTCTTAATTCTTTCAGAATGATCATGCCATGCCTTGTGAACATAGTGTGTATCGCATGATACTGAATAAATTTCACATCCTATCTTCTGAAATTCTTCATAATTATTCTGTAAATCTTCAAGCTCTGTAGGACATACAAAAGTGAAATCTGCAGGATAGAAGAAGAATACGCTCCACTTTCCTTTGACATCATCTCTTGTTACAGTTTCAAATTCTCCCTTGTGAAATGCCTGAACTTTAAAATCAGATATTTCTTTATTTATTAATGACATAATAATGTCTCCTTTCATATAAAATAACGGTATTATTGATATTTATATATCACCGATACTCTTTTACTGTCTTTAATAATATTATATTTTTTTTCGCATTTATTGTATTTTATATTCTATTTTTAGGATTATTTACCATATGTTGATTTTTTATTTTAATGAATTATAATAAAAAACGTATGATAAGTAAGGTTTACTAAGATTAATCGATAAAAAATAATATGGTAACGAAGGTAACGATATGAGTGATATTTCAAATAAAAGCAATTCAATGTCAAAACAAAAGAAATTTACATTTAAAAATCTTCCGGTTACTTTGGAACATGAACTTGTGACAGGAGAAACTAATCATCAAGAGCTTCTACATTGGCATGAAAGAGTCGAGCTTATCAGAATAAGAAAGGGGCATATTCATTGTCATGTCAATAATTCCGATTTTGTTTTAACTCCGGGAGAGCTTTGCTTTATAAATTATGATCAACTTCATAGAATTTACAATACTGAAAATACAGTTTGTTCTGTAGATGTACTTACAATAAATGCAAAGATGCTTGATAAACAAGAAGCACTTTTTCAGAAATTTATAAAACCGATTATCGAAAATAAAAATTTCGGTCACATCAAAATGAATGGTCGAAATAGCTATGCAAAAGTAATTTCAGAAACCTTCGACTCAATATATGACCTTATAACAGAAAAGCCTGTAGGATATGAGCTTGATGTTATAGGATATATATATATGATTTTTAGAAGGATTTACCTTGTATATATTGCAGAAAAGAATTCTGTTGAAACATTTTATGATAATGATATAGATTTACAAAGAAGAATGTCTTCTTACATATATGAACATTACAATGAAAAAATAAATCTCGCTGATATTGCTGCATCTTCATGTGTAAGCCGCTCAAAATGTGCAAAGCTTTTTCAAAAATATACACAGAAAACTCCTATTGCATTTTTAAATAGCTACCGTCTTGAAATGGCAAGTAAGCTTTTAACTTCAACAGAAGATCCGATATCTTCAATCGCCTTTTCATGCGGTTTTTCAGACCAAAGCTATTTTAATAGAATGTTTTTAAGAGAATTTAATTTAACTCCTTTGGAATGGAGAAAAAAGAATGCATCAAAAGAATATAATGTATAAAAATATTGCTGTCACAGTAGATAGGCTTTTATACTGATGACAGCTTATTTTTACTTTTTTTTACTTTTTTTACTTTTTTTTACTTTTTTTTACTTTTTTTTACTTTTTTTTACTTTTTTTTACTTTTTTTACTTTTTTAGACTTCTATTTCTTATAACTTCCTTCAAGGATTCTATCTGATTTTCCAAGTGCCTGTGCATTGCAGTTTTTACATAAAGTGCATCTCTTGTAATAAGTCCTTTTAATATTTCTTCATGCTCTTTTACTAGCTCTTCATAATCGGCATTTGTCTTTACATATTCATATCTGTAACGATACATCTGTACTCTTAGATTCTTTATAATTTCAAGAAGCTTATCATTTCCGGTAATTTTATATATTTCATCATGAAAAGCTTCATCTTTCTGCACAATTTTTCTTACATTTTTATCTTTAGTCGCATCTGCAAACTCTTTCATTGTTTGTTTCAATCGCTCTATATCATCATCATCCCAATTTTTGCATGCGAGCGTAACTGCAAGCTCATCTAAAGCATTCCTTACTTCAAGAACATCCTCAAGACTTTTTTCTGTCATTCTTGCAACTTCCGCACCTTTTCTAGGGGTTGTAACAACAAGTCCTTCTTTTTCAAGAAGCCCTATTGCTTCCCTTATAGGAGTTCTACTTACTCCGAGCATATTTGCAAGCTGAACTTCCATAAGTCTTTCGCCCGGCTCAAGCTTTCCTTTTAAAATTGCATTTTTTAAAGCGTCAAATACAAGCTTTCTAAGTGGCTGATTTTTTGACATATCAAGCACAAGATTCTCGGTCATATATCCTCCTTTCAAAAAATTATCTTAATTTATGGTTTTACATAAAAATATTTTTAGTGAATTATTATTTATTTTCTTTAAAAGCTCATTTCCCTTAAAGTATTTTTCAGCTTTTAAGGCTGCTAATTCATCTTCAAATATTGCATAAATAGAAGAACCGGAGCCTGTCATATATGATGCATTTGCTCCAAATTCCATAAGCTTACTTTTAATATAATAAATTTCTTCATGCTCAGGAAATATTACGCTCTCGAATATATTCTCTAAGCTTTTTTTATCATTAATGTCGATTCCATTTTTTATTCTTATGTCCGATTTAACCTTTATATCAGTTCTAACCTTTGTATCCGACCTAACCTTTATATCAGTTCTAACCTTTGTATCAGTTCTAACCTTTGTATCAGTTCTAACCTTTGTATCAGTTCTAACCTTTGTATCAGTTCTAACCTTTGTATCAGATTTAACCTTTGTATCCGATTTAGCCTTTGTATCGGCTATAAAGTCAAATTTTTCATCAAGTCTTTTATAAGCATCTTTTGTAGAAATCATAATATCCGGTTTTATAATTAGGATAAAATCTCTACAAAAAGGCTTAATAGGAATAACATTTTCTCCTATGCCTGTACATATACAAGTACCGCTTTTTATAAAAAAAGGTACGTCCGCTCCAACCTTAGCTCCGATTTTCATAAGCTTATCATCGCTTAATTTTAAGTTAAATAATTTATTAATCAGAATAATTACAGCGGCAGCATCACTACTTCCTCCTGCAAGACCGGCACCCGAAGGAATATTTTTTTTTATAAAAATATCAAGGCCTTCTCTTATAGAAAATTCTTTTTGCATAAGAGCTGCAGCTTTTATGCAAGTATTCCTTTCATCTGTAGGGATATTTTTCTCATCATCTTTAAAATAATCAGCATATATAATGTCCAGTCTTATATTAGAACATCTTTCATTAGTTCCATTAAAAGAATTTCTCGATTCAACACTTGAATAAGCTTTCGGATTTTTGCATATACTTCGTGATTTTCTTAAATATATAGTATCATAAAGCGAAATTGTTTGCATAATTGTATCAATAAAATGATAGCCGTCATCTCGTAAGCCTACTATTTTAAGTCCTAAATTAATTTTGGCATAAGCTTTTATCCCTATATAAGATTCTTTTTTTATGATTTCGTTTTTTTCAGCACTTCCATTCTTCATATTACCTACTCTTTTTTCAATATCGGAGAGATTTTCTTATAAATTAAAAATGCTACGAACAAATCAATCATTCCCTTTACAAAAGTAAAAGGCATATTAAAGCAAATCAAAGCATCTAAAATAGAGTCTATATTAGGCATTATTTTTTGATACGCTTCCAATATTGTTTCTTTAGGCATGAAATTATAATAAATAGGATACACAATCAAATAATTAAAAGGAATCGATATCGCTCCCATTAAAATTCCTCCAAAAAACGATCCCATAAAAGCACCTCTCTTCGTCTTATCTTTTTTATAAAAAAGTCCCGCCACAAAAACGAAAATAGAGCCTAAGACAAAATTAGTAAATTCTCCGATAAAAAAGCTTCCTGAAACAGTACTATGAAGCAGATTTTTTATAAGTTCAATAAGAACTCCTGCAATTGGCCCATATGCAAAAGCCCCTACAAGTGCAGGTAAATCGGATAAATCGAATTTAATAAAAGGCGGAATCAAAAAAGGGATTGGAAACTCCATAAGCATAAGTATAAATGCTGCCGCCGATAATATTCCCACTGCCGTCATTCTTTTAACTGAGTTTTTGTTATTCTTCATATAATTCTCCTTACATATAAACACATTTTGGAGATCTTATGAAAATAATTAAAAACGCTCCATATATACGAGATATACTAAGAGCGTTTAATTTCAAATTATGGTCTTCTTCCATCCGGACTTTACCGTTGGTATCGGAAATTAACCGATTCGACTTATTAAAGCAAAGTATAAATTCTATAGTTGGTACTTAAAAAACAATCATATACATAATTAACTAATTTGCTAAAACAAGGTCGCGGACTTTACCGCCAGTGGGGAAACTAACCCCGCCCTGAAGATCTCCTGTTAAGCTTTACAAGATATATATACTATTTTTTTATAAATTTTTCAAGTAAAAATATTATGCCAACTATATTTTTTATATTTTAAAACAATACTATTTTTCACTTTATATTAAAATCTTCACCTTTATCAAGCTCGTTAGATACATACTTTCCATTTTTCTTTCGCTGTTTTACACATTCCGTAAGTAAATACTCGATTTGCCCATTTACAGATCGAAAATCATCTTCAGCCCAATTTAAAATTTGATTGTATAATTTTTCGCTTAAGCGAAGAGGAATCTGCTTTTTAGCCATATCAATACAAGCTTCCCGCATTTACAACAGGCTTTGCATCATGATTTCCACATAAAACAACTAAAAGATTTGATACCATAGCGGCTTTTCTTTCTTCATCGAGCTTAACATTTCCATTTTCTTCAATGCTTTTAAGTGCCATTTCAACCATTCCTACAGCACCGTCAACTATCATCTTTTTTGCATCAATAAGTGCAGATGCTTGCTGACGCTGAAGCATTGCGGATGCAATTTCAGGAGCATAGGCAAGATATGTAATTCTCGCTTCAACAATGTGAAGTCCGGCCTGCTCAACCTTTTCCTGAATCATATCTTCTATTCTCTTTGCAACAACTACAGTAGATCCTCTAAGTGAACCGTCATCCGGCTCTCCATCTCCTGTAGTGTCGACATTTTTTGCAACGTCATACGGATAAATCTTAACTATATCTCTTACAGCAGAATCTACCTGAAGAGATAAATATTCTTTATAATTATCGACATTAAATACAGCTTTTGCAGTATCACTTACTTCCCAAATTACTGCAACTCCGATTTCAACAGGATTTCCCAGGACATCATTTACTTTCTGCTTTGCATTCGATAAAGTCATTTTCTTTAGAGAAATCCTGCTAAGATTTCCTTCATAATTAGCTGTATTATCGTCTTTTCCTTTTTTTCCTCCGTCAACATCATCGCTCTGACCCAGTTTTGTTTGACCTGCCGGGTTAATTCCGTGACTAAAAGGATTTAGATAATAAATTCCCGATTCTTTTATTGTCCCCAAGTATTCTCCGAAAAGTATTAAAACCATTGCTTCATTTGGCTTTAAAATCTTTATACCGAAGAATAAAATAAATCCTATAGGGATATATATAGCTCCCGGTATAATAAATAGTAAATTTTTATTACACACTCCTATTATTGTAAGTGCTATCGCACCTAAAAATAGCACTAAAAGAAGAAGCAACATAAACATCCCATTATTCTTTTTATGTATAATTTTCTCTTTTATATCCTGATTTTTTTGTGAAATTTCCTTTACATCTTTTTCTTCCATAAAAGCTCCTTTCTAATAAAAACAATTGATATCTTTGTGATATCATTTTGATAATTTTATTATATCAATTTAATTGCTTTATGTAAATATATGGAGCTTTTATTTTTTATAATATCTGTGCCATAATTATCGCACAAACCATTAAAGGAACGTTAAACGCTATAAATGATGGAACACATGTATCTCTTATATGATCATGCTGACCATCTACATTAAGCCCTGACGTAGGTCCAAGTGTCGTATCGGATGCAGGAGATCCCGCATCTCCTAAAGCGGCTGCAGCGGACATAAGAATTATCGTTGCAGGTACGGAAAATCCCATCTTTTGACAAAGCGGAACAAATAATACTGCAAGAACGGGAACTGTTCCGAAGGATGTACCTATTCCCATCGTTACAAGAAGTCCTATCAACGTTATAACTATAGATGCAATAATTTTACTTCCACCCATAAGGCTGATTCCGGACTCTACTAGAGTTGTTACTCCTCCTGTTGCCTTAATAACATTGGCATAACCACCTGCAATAAGCATTACGAAAGCAATCATACCCATAAGCTTTACTCCGCCCATAAGCTGATCGTCAATTTCATTCCAGCGAATTGCTTTAAATATAATCATTACAAAAAGTCCGCAAAGTGAAGACAAAGCTAAATCTTCCGTTATAACCTGCACAATCACAACAAAAAGAATTGCCAGCAGCGTTACATAATGGTTATAATTAAGAGTTTTTTTGCCGGAATTTTCATTAGATAATTCTTTATTATCACCGGCTTCATTTGAAAGACCTTTATTATCACTATATTCATTTAAAAGGTCTTTATTATCTCCATCTTCATTAAACAATTCTTTTTTTAGTTCTAATAAATTACTGTCCTTAAATTGTTTGTTATCATACATTCGTGGCTTTCTAAATACAAAAATAACCGCTATAAGAAGTCCTATAAGCATTGAAAGTCCGAGCCATATATTTGCGAAAGTAACATCTTTTATAGAAACTTTCATCCCATTTTCAGTAAGATTTTCGCTTATTATAGTTTGAAAAATTAGTCCAAATCCGAATGGAATTGTAATATAAGGAGCTTCAAGCCCAAATGCCATGCAACACGCTGCAGCTCTTCTGTCGAGCCTCATTTTATTCATTAAAGTAAGCATAGGCGGTATAAGAATCGGAATAAATGCAATATGAATAGGAATAATATTCTGTGACATACAAGAAATTATAGTAAGTAAGATAAGAAATAAATATTTCTTATTACCTATTATTTTTCCAAGCTTTCCTGTAACTATATCTGCAAGACCTGTTGTTGTAATTGCAGATGCAAAGGTTCCGAGTAATACATAAGCTAAAGCTGTTCCTGCATTACTTGAAAAGCCTGAAGTAAGAAGAGCCATAATTGTCTTATCTCCCGGTCCATAAAGAGGAATTCCTCCGACAAGGCCTCCGACAATACAAGCAATCATCATTGATAAAAATATATTTAATTTTAAAAGGCTAAGTACACAAAGCACCACAACCGAAATTGTTACCGGATTAGTTAAAATATCCATATCTCCTCCTTTACATAGATTTTTTTATTTTATCATATCAAAGCTTTATGTCAATTCTTTTATCGTGATTGAAATTATCTGAAATTAATAAAAAATTCGCTCCCGATTTCTGATATGCACTGCATTTACTTAGCTATACAGTAAAGGCAATATACCATTATCGAAAGCGAACCTTTTATAAATATTAATATCGATTAATATTTACTATTATTTCTTTATTTATTGCTATGTAGTATTTATTATTTATTACTATTTACTACTATTATCATTTCTTTTAATAGCTAATTAGCCTTGAAGAAGTGTCATAACACTCTGTGTTGACTGGTTAGCTTGTGCAAGCATTGATGTACCTGCCTGTTTTAAGATATTATTCTTTGAATACTCAACCATCTCAGCTGCCATATCTGTATCTCTTATACGTGATTCAGCTGCTGTTGTATTCTCTGTTATATTATCAAGGTTTGATATCGTATGCTCAAGACGATTTTGAATAGCTCCAAGTGATGATCTTTGAGCTGATACTCTTGAAAGTGCATCTCCTATAGCATCAATTGCATATGTTGCTGCCATTCCTGAATCATCTGACACATTAAGTCCCTTTATTCCAAGGAAATTTGAATTCATAGCATCAATCGAAATACCAATCTTATTTGACATATCGGCATCAGCTCCGACATGAAGATTAAATGATAAAGTCTCAGGTACTTTTGTTAAAGCTACGTTGATGGTGAATTTGTTTGGATCTTTATCTTGAGCCGGTTTATTAAGTTCATGTGGTTTTAAATCGTTACCATCCATATATCCAACCTTAACATGAGATTCAGTATCGCCTATTGAATTTGCTACCTTAAGCTCCTTTTCAGCAAGCACATATGCTTCACTTGCTGATATGATTGAAGTATTATTATCATCAATTCCGTCTGCTTTTGCTTTCGGATCATCTAAAATATGAAAAGTCTTTCCATTCACTGTTACATCAGATCCTGGTCCAAACATTTTTCCTAATTCTCTACCATCAGTTTCCTGTGTTGCAGCAGGATCTAATGTATAAAAGCCCTTTTTAGCCTTAGTTCCGTCAGCTCTAGTTACTGCATCATAATAAGTATACTTAACTCCATTAACTGTAATAACATCTCCTGGTGTTGCTTTAGCATCTTCATACACCTCATCTTTATTATGAAGAGCTTTACTTACAGCTTTTTTTACTTCTTCATCAGTACCACCTATAATATAATCTTTCCCACCAATCTTTACTTGATCTCCGACTGACAACTTATTCATCGTAAATGTTGCAGTTCCGTCTCCATTATCTACAAGAGTTCCTTCAAGTCCTGCATCATGTGCACTTAAATATTTCTGTTTCTCCGGTTTTGTATGATCACCCTTTAAAAGATATGTTTCGTTGAACATTGTTGTCTCTGAAACACGATCTATTTCTGTTGTAAGCTGACTTATCTCAGACTGGATAGCATCTCTATCCTTTTTACTATTTGTTCCATTTGCCGCCTGTGTTGATAGTTCTTCCATTCTATGAAGCATTGAGTGAACTTCTGTTAAAGCTCCTTCTGCTGTCTGTACTGCTGATATTCCATCTTGTGCATTCTTTGATGCTCTTCCAAGACCTCTTATCTGCTTTCTCATCTTTTCACTTATTGTAAGTCCTGCTGCATCATCTGCTGCACGATTAATTCTAAATCCCGATGAAAGCTTCTCTGTTGCTTTTGCTTGAGCTGCTGTTGTTCCACCTAAAACTCTATTTGAGTTCATTGCCTGCATGTTATGTTGTACTACCATTGCCATAATATTTTTCCTCCATGATCCATCCTAATCGGACATCAAAAAAATTATATTATCACACTCCATTGTGCTTCTATTAACTTCCTAAATCCTTTTGGGAAGAATCATCCTTACAATTCCTTTATCGGATAATTTCCAATTTACTTTAGAGAAAAATTAAAAAAATATGAAATTTTTTTTACGATTATTAATACTCTTTTTGTAAGATAAAATATTCTTCAAAAAAATTCGCTTCCAATTTCTGATATGCACTGCTCTTACTTAGTTATTAAGTAAAGGTAGTATAATCATTATCGAAAGCGAATCTTTTATAAATATTAATATCGATTAATATTAATTTTTTCTATTACGTATTGCTATGTAGTATTATTTATTACTATTTACTACTATTATCATTTCTTTTAATAGCTAATTAGCCTTGAAGAAGTGTCATAACACTCTGTGTTGACTGGTTAGCTTGTGCAAGCATTGATGTTCCTGCCTGTTTTAAGATATTATTCTTTGAATACTCAACCATCTCAGCTGCCATATCTGTATCTCTTATACGTGATTCAGCTGCTGTTGTATTCTCTGTTATATTATCAAGGTTTGATATCGTATGCTCAAGACGATTTTGAATAGCTCCAAGTGATGATCTTTGAGCTGATACTCTTGAAAGTGCATCTCCTATAGCATCAATTGCATATGTTGCTGCCATTCCTGAATCATCTGACACATTAAGTCCCTTTATTCCAAGGAAATTTGAATTCATAGCATCAATCGAAATTCCAATCTTATTTGACATATCGGCATCAGCTCCGACATGAAGATTAAATGATAAAGTTTCAGGTACTTTTGTTAAAGCTACGTTGATGGTGAATTTATTTTGATCAGTAGTAGGTTTATCAAGTGCATGAGGTGTCAAAGCATTGTTATTGGCTGCATCAAGATATCCAACTTTAACATGAGATTCAGTATCACCTATTGAATTTGCTACCTTAAGTTCCTTTTCAGCAAGCATATATGCTTTATTTGCTGATATAATTGAAGTATTATTATTATCAATTCCGTCAGCTGTTATTTTCTTAACATCATCTTTATCATAAAGTATGTGAAAAGTCTTTCCATTCGCAGTTATGTCAGCACCTTCCTTGAACATTTCATCTACTGTTCTTCCTTTTACCTCCTGTGTTGCACTAGGATCTAATGTATAAAATCCAGCTGCAGTTGCGGTTCCCGCTGCGTTTTTACCTGCTTCATAATAGGTATATTTAACACCATTAACCGTAATAACATCATCTTTTTTTGCTGTATATGCAGCACCACCATTATTATTCATAGCTTTATTTACAGCTTTTTTTACTTCATCCTTCGTATCACCTATAATATAATCTTTCCCACCAATCTTTACTTGATCTCCGACTGACAATTTATTCATCGTAAATGTTGCAGTTCCGTCACCATTATCTACAAGAGTTCCTTCAAGTCCTGCATCATGTGCACTTAAATATTTCTGTTTCTCCGGTTTTGTATGATCACCCTTTAAAAGATATGTTTCGTTGAACATTGTTGTCTCTGAAACACGATCTATTTCTGTTGTAAGCTGACTTATCTCAGACTGGATAGCATCTCTATCCTTCTTACTATTTGTTCCATTTGCTGCCTGTGTTGATAGTTCTTCCATTCTATGAAGCATTGAGTGAACTTCTGTTAAAGCTCCTTCTGCTGTCTGTACTGCTGATATTCCGTCTTGTGCATTCTTTGATGCTCTTCCAAGACCTCTTATCTGCTTTCTCATCTTTTCACTTATTGTAAGTCCTGCTGCGTCATCTGCTGCACGATTAATTCTAAATCCCGATGAAAGCTTCTCTGTTGCTTTTGCTTGAGCTGCTGTTGTTCCACCTAAAACTCTATTTGAGTTCATTGCCTGCATGTTATGTTGTACTACCATTGCCATAATATTTTTCCTCCATGATCCATCCTAATCGGACATCAAAAAAATTATATTATCACACTCCATTGTGCTTCTATTAACTTCCTAAATCCTTTTGGGAAGAATCATCCCTACAACTTCTTTATCGGATGATTTATGATTTTGTTTAGTAAAATTTTAAAGAAAATATATATTTTTTACATTACAAAATTTTTACATTATACATTACAAGAAAGTAAATACTTAATAAGACGAATTATTCATCTTAAATTTTTTCCGCAAAAATACTCTTATAACCAAGTCCATATATTTCAGTAGCATCCGATATGATTGTAAAAGCATTCGGATCTTCTTCTCTTATTATCGTTTCAATTTTCGGTACGGAATTCTTCTTTACAACAGCCATTATGATAGCTTTTTTCTTTCCGGAAAAAGCTCCTTCTCCTTTAAGCTTTGTCACTCCAATATTCATATCATTTAAGAATCTTGCCGTAATTGATTTTTCTTTATCACTTATTACATATATAAGCTTTGCTCCGTCTCTCCCATATAAAACGAAGTCAAAGGAAAGCGACATAACTATTACTGAAATAAGTCCATACAGAACAGAATTCGCATTTTTAAAAATAAATGAAGATAATGAAACTATAGTAACATCAATAATACCGAAGATCACTCCTGTTTTTATATATTGATATTTTAATCGAAGTGCTTTAGTTATAATATCAATTCCTCCTGTCGTAGATCCGACCTTAAAAATATATCCCATTGCGGCACCTACTATTATTCCTCCTACAAGGCATCCAAGCCATGGATCATGAGTTAAAGCTCCTATATATTTTTTACTCCAATCAGTAAAAATGGTAGTTACAATTATGCAGTAAAAGGTTGAAATCATCATAACTTTGCCGAACTTATAAAATCCATAAATTAAAATAGGAATATTGAATATAAGATACATTATTCCTACTGATACAGGGATAATTTTACTTATTATTATAGCTGCTCCTATAAGTCCGCCTGTCGCCATACTGTTAGCATCAATAAAACACGCAATTCCCACTCCGTAAACAGCGCTTGCAAGCGTAAGAATGATAAGCTTTAAAGCGTATCTAAAAATTTTATTTTCATAATACAAGTGTTTTATTTTTGTCATAGTATATCTCTTTTCTATTCTATTTATATAGTAGAAAATAACACAAGAATAAAGGATTATGCAAGGTACAGAATACTTTTTAAAAAAAAACAAAAAAAATGTGCATACCTTTTTTAGGCACTGCACATTCTGCAAATATCGCAGATAACAATCAATTAAAATAATTCACAAATCTACTAACTATTAAATTATTTTAAATGATTTTTTTCCATCTCTTTTACGATCTGCTGCATATCTACAAATATGTTCTGATTGTTCTGAAATGTCATCATAATAAATACCTCCGTAATCTTAAAATTTTTCTTCTCCTATAGCTTCGCTCCAAGAAATTAATTTTGCTATTTCATTTCTAACTAGCATCTATTTCTTAAAGCATATCGAATTATACTATAAATATTCTTTTTGAAAAGGCTTTTTTTCAACTTTTTTTCTTTTTTTCTCATTTTCGGGATTTTGGATAATTTGTACAAAGATATAACAAACTTTTTGTGCATTATATACTAAAAATGCTGCGTTTTTTTATAAATTTAAGGTTATAAAGTTTATATTTTATTTATAATTTTGTTTTCTAAACTTGTAATTTTTGCTTTTATTTTTCTATTTCTAATTTCTTTTTTATAGTTTTAATTTTTCTATTTTTATAGAAAATATCCTTTATAAATATAAAATGCATATTTTATAAAGCAATCATTGAATATTGTATATCAAAAACTTATAATACTTATTTGTAGTATAGGTAATATTTTTTCAAAAGATAATTAACCGCACGAAATATTTCGTCAAGGTGAGTATATGATAAAAAATAGCACAGTTAAAAAAAATTTAAAATTAGCCTTTTATATAGCAATTTTAATACCTATATGTATGGTATTTATTCATTTCTTTACAGCAAAGCGCACAGATAGCATATGGTATAAAGGATTCGGGAAAATATGTGATGTTAGGGTAAATAATAAATCATACTCTGACGTAAGGCTTTCGCATTTTAATTTTGGAACTATGAAAAGGCATACTCATGTCGTTATTAAAACTGTCCTTCCCAAAAAGCTTGAAAATAATACTAATCTAGTTATCAGGACATTCTACAGCACAGTTTTTGTTTATGCCGACGGCAAAAATCTTTATTCATATGGAAAAGACCTCTATAAAGATAATAAAATGCTAGGATCCGGATATCATTTTATAACTATTCCTACAAAATATGAGGGAAAAGCGATTTCAATAGTGATGGATACTTCTACATTTAATGCTTTTAGAATGGTTAAATTTTTTAAGCTCTGTAAAAAGAATAATCCTTCATTCTATGTCTTTTACAGCTATACTCCGGTTTTATTCATGAGTTTCTTCATGCTAATTTTAGGTCTTATAGGTTGTAGCTTCTCTTTATTATTCTTTTCCCTTCAAGATTTCTCTGACGGCTACATATTCTATGTATTTTTGACATCATTTTTGTCCGGTTTATGGACGAATTGCAGTTCTGTCTTTTTTCATTTTTTAGCGAAAAATTATGAGCTCGGCACTTTCCTTGAATTTTTCTCTCTTTATTTTATGCTACTTTCATATTTGGTAGCTGTTTCAAAAATTGAAAATGAAGAAAAATATAAACATTTTTTCAATTTTGCAAAAACAAGCTATATAATCTTTTTGATTATAGCTTTTTCTTTACATATTTTAAAAATCTTATTTTTACCTGAATTCTTAAATATTATGCACCTAATCGCAACAATTGTTATGATTATTATTACATATACACTTGCAAAGAATCATAAAAGGCAAAAGTCGTATGAAAGAGTGCTTTTGGGCGGAGTTGTTATTGCTACAATGTTTGTTGTAATTCAAGCTATCTTATTCAACTTAGATTACTATCTTTTCAATTTTTCAACAGAAATTATTACGACGAATCTTTTCATGATGCTCGCTGCAAGCATACTTGTTGTATCTCTTTTCCTAAGCTATGTAATAAAAATTTACGAACTTAGGAATTGCGAGAAAGAAATTGCAATCTTGAAAAAATATGCATTCAAGGATAGTCTTACCAATCTTGATAATAGAGAAAGTGGAACTAGAGTCCTAAAAAATCTAGTTGAATATAAAATTCCATACTATCTAATAATATTTGACCTTAATAATTTAAAAAAGGCAAATGATGAATATGGACATAAAAGAGGCGATAAGCTTATAAAAGATTTTGCAGATTGTTTAAATCTCGCTTTTCCTGATAATAAATGTGAAAATATCCGATATGGCGGTGATGAATTCCTTGTTATATTACGTTCTTATACAGATGACGATGTAAAAAAGCAGCTTAAAAGCTTAAAGCACTATATTGATAAAGCAAATTTTAAGAATAGAAGTGTCGATGATGTAACTTTAAGTGTCGCTTATGGAATAGCAAGCAGCACCGAAATTAAAGAGAATAATTATACGCCGGTGCTTGAACTTGCAGATAAAAGAATGTATAAAAACAAACTGGAGATGAAAAAAGTCGTTACTATTAATCAATAATTTTTAAGGAGCTTAAATGACTGAAAGCAATACTATACAGCGAAATATGAAATTAATTTTTTATGTGGTCATAGTTTTTTACATTTTGTTAGTGTTTACATATTTTTTTAAAGCACCGAATATTGAAGATACTTGGTATAACGATTTCGGGAAGTCCTGCTATATTAAAGTAAATGGCAAATATTATAGCAATGTTGATATTTCAAATTTTAGGTTCAACACCCTTTATAAAAATTCTGACGTAATAATAAAAACAAGGCTTCCCAAGAAGCTTAATAGCAGCAGCAACTTTGTTATGCATACATGGTACAGTGCTATTTCGGTTTATGCAGGAAAAGATAAGCTTTATTCATACGGCTATAAGCTTTCTAAAAAACATAATATGGTAGGCTCAGGATATCATTTTGTAGGTGTTCCTCATCAATATGAAGGTAAATATCTTACTGTGAAAATAAAAACCAGTACGTATAATTCGTTCAGACTTATTACGTTTTTTAAAATATGCAAGAGAAGTAATTGTGCATATTATACTTTTTATGGATCTAGTTATGTTATAATTGTGAGCTTTTTTCTCATCATATTTGGACTTACCGGATGCTTTGGAAGTGTAATTTTTTCTACTTTATTCGGCTATTTTGACGGATATGTTTTCTATGTGTTTTTAGCTGCATTTCTATCCGGTTTGTGGGAAAATTGCAGCTCCTATTTTTTCCACTTTATTTGTAAAGATTATGAACTAGGCACCTTCTTAGAGTTTGCATCCTTGTATCTTTTAGTGCTAGTTTATATTACTGCCGTTTCAAAAATAAAGAATGATAAAGTACACAGCAAAATTTTCTATTTTGCGAAAATAACTTATATCATATTCCTTGCAATTGCATTTACATCTCACTTTTTAAAAATTAAATTTTTACCTGAATTTTTGCCATATATGCACGGATTTACTGTAATTGAATTATGTATTGTTTTATATATAATTACTAAAAATTATAGCAAACAGCAATTATATGAGAAAATACTTTTATGGGGATGTGCAAGTACAACATTCTTAGGAATACTTCAAATCATCCTATTTAACATTGAACGATATATCGTTAAATTTTTATATAAAGTTCTATTTATAAATGTCCTTGTAATACTTGCATCAATTATCCTGCTGCTTTCTTTTTTTATAAGTTATATTGTAAAGATTTACCATTTAGAACATTATGAAAGAGAAATTGACGTTCTTAAAAGATACGCATTCAAGGACAATCTTACAAAGCTTGACAATAGAGAAAGTGCGACAAGAATTCTTATAAATCTCGTACAAAATAATAAGTTGTATCATGTAATAATGTTTGATATTAATAATTTAAAATTAGCAAATGACATGTATGGACACGAAAGAGGAGATAAGCTTATTAAGGACTTTGCTGATTGCTTAAGCCATACTTTTTCTAATGAAAAATGCGAAGCCGTAAGATATGGTGGCGATGAGTTCCTTGTTATATTAAGGGAATATAATGATGAATATATTGATAAGTTGCTTAAAAAATTACAATATTATATAGACCTTAAAAACCTTCAAAATAAAGATAAAGATGATGTAATTATAAGCGCTGCTCACGGTGTTGCAAAAAGTGAAGAAATTGCCGGAAATAAATATGCTCCTATTCTTGAGCTTGCAGATAAGAGGATGTATAAAAATAAAGTTGAAATGAAGAAAAGAATGCATCTACAGTTTAGATAAGTGTATATAAATTTAGATAAATTCATATAGTTTAGATACTAGTTATAAAATAAACCTTCCTTTAGTTTATTATATCCTTTATTACAATTTATTAAAAAAATAAAAAAATCCGAGAAAGTTTCCCTTCTCGGATTTTTGATTTTTTGCAAACCTTTTAACGTTTTGAAAATTGTGGAGCTCTACGTGCTTTCTTTAGACCAGGTTTCTTTCTTTCCTTCATTCTTGGATCTCTTGTAAGATATCCTTCAGCCTTAAGTGCTTTACGATAATCTTCATCTACCATAAGAAGTGCTCTTGAAATACCATGTCTTATAGCTCCTGCCTGACCTGTAAATCCGCCACCCTTGACATTAACTATAACATCAAATTTGCCTTCAGTATTAGTTGCTGTAAATGGCTGACGAACTACTACTCTTAAAGTTTCAAGTCCTAAATACTCTTCAATATCTTTTTTATTAATTGTTATTTTTCCTGTTCCCGGGATAAGATAAACTCTTGCTACAGATGATTTTCTTCTTCCGGTTCCATAATACTTTTTAGTAGCCAATGTTATAAAACCTCCTCATCCGATTATATAGAAAGTACTTCAGGTTTCTGAGCTTCATGCTTGTGCTCATTTCCTGCGTAAACAAATAGTTTCTTGTACATAGTTCTTCCAAGTTTTCCTTTTGGAAGCATACCTTTTACTGCAAGTTCAACAACTCTTTCAGGATGTCTCTCAAGCATTTCCTTAAGAGTAGCTTCCTTCATTCCACCTACATAATCAGAGTGGCGATAATATTTCTTCTGTTCCATTTTCTTACCGGTAACTTTAACCTTATCAGCATTGATTACAATAACATAATCTCCCGTGTCTAAGAACGGTGTATAAATTGGCTTAGTCTTTCCGCGAAGAACATTTGCTACCTTTGCTGCAAGGCGTCCAAGTGTCTGTCCTTCGGCATCAACTACATACCATTTTCTATCAATTGACATTGTAGATGGCATATAAGTCGTTTTCATCAGAATTTCCTCCTTAAGATAACCAGCATCCGAGACCAATGTCCGAAGAATCGGATGCACACAAATATATTTATAAGAATGTTTCGGGGCTTTGAATCATTCTTAAATAACTACATTAGCTTTTCTATTATATTATCTAAATCTATCGGTGTCAATACCGATTTCAGGAAATACGCTTCTTTCAAGTGTAAGTCCCTTTGCAGGAGCTGTATGTCCGGCTTTCGTTCTGTCACGTTCTAAAAGAATCGTTTTTATATCATCCGCTTTGATTTTTCCCTGTCCAACTTCAATAAGTGTTCCCGCTATAATTCTTACCATGTTATATAAAAATCCATTTCCTGTAACACTTATAGCGACCTTATTTGGAAATTCATTTTCAGGTTTTTCTATTTCTATTTTAATCTCCGATATTGTCCTTACAAAATTTTTTACATTCGTTTTTGTAGATGAAAAGCTTTTAAAATCGTGTGTACCCTCCAGATATTTCTTTGCTTTTTTCATTTCATTTATTAAAAGAGGTGTATGAACTGTATGATAATAAAGTCTTAATGTCGGACTTTCTATTCTATTTAAAGATATTCTATAAGTATATGTTTTCTCTGTCTTAGTTTTTCTTATATTAAAATCACTTTGGATTTCTTTTGAAAAAATAATCCTTATATCCTCGGGTAAATACTTATTTATTACATAAGAAATTCTATCAGCAGGAATTTTCGTATCAATATCAAAGACAGCAATACTTCCATTTGAATGCACGCCTGCATCCGTTCTACTTGCTCCCATAATATCAATATCTTTATGAAAGATATATTTAAGTGTATCTTCAATAGTTCCTTCGACTGTAGTTTCTCCGTCCTGCCTTTGCCATCCAAAATAATTGGTTCCATCATAACTTATAGCAATTACAATCTTCATCAGAATTCAATCTCCAACAAAACGCTGATAACAAAAAGTAATATGACAACAATATACCCTACCAGATCAACTTTCCCATATTTAAGAGGTTTCATTTTAGTTCTTCCTTCTACACCATGATAGCATCTTGCTTCCATAGCTATTGCAAGGTCCGAAGCCCTTCTAAATGCATTTACAAAAAGTGGAACTAAAAGCGGAACCATATTTTTCGCCCTTTTTATAATATTTCCATGTTCAAAATCGGCACCTCTTGCCATCTGTGCTTTCATAATCTTATCAGTTTCTTCAGTAAGTATCGGTATATATCTTAGTGCAATCGACATCATCATAGCCATTTCATGCACCGGTACTTTTATTTTATTAAGACACGAAAGTCCCTTTTCAAGCCCTTCCGTAAGTGCTTTCGGTGTAGTTGTATATGTCATAATTGAAGTTCCTATTACTGTATAAACTATCCTTATAAGCATATATCCTGCATTATAAAGTCCTTCTCTTGTTATAGTTATAAAATGCCATTTAAATACAGGTTCGCCCGTTGTCAAAAATATATTAAACACTCCGGCTACCAATATAAGTGCAATGACTCCTTTAAGTCCTCTTATAATCATGCTTAAAGGCACCTTTGACAGCTTTATTTCCACAATCAAAAATAATGTCACGATCAAAATATTAAGAGGCTTTGTAGCGAGAAAAACAATTATTATAAAAAATAATGTTCCAAATAATTTTGTTCTCGGATCCATTCTATGAAGAATGGAATCTATGGGATAATATTGTCCTAATGTTATACTCCGAAACATCTTAAAATCTCATCCTTCGCTTCTTTTACTGTTATCACATCATCTGAAACATCAAATCCTTCTCTTTTTAAGTCATTCATAAAATAAGTAACTGACGGAAGTGAAAGTCCCATCTCTTCAAGCTCTTTTTTATGCTTAAAAACCTCTTTAGGAGAAGCATCATATTTTATATAACCATTATCCATACATATTATTCTATCAACATATTGTGCAACATCTTCCATACTATGAGAAACCAAAATGACTGTAATTCCTTTTTTTTCATGCAATTCTTTAAGTAAGGATAATATTTCATCTCTTCCCTTCGGATCAAGCCCGGCTGTAGGCTCATCCAAAATAAGAGTTATCGGCTTCATAGCAAGAACTCCTGCAATTGCAGCCTTCCTTTTTTCTCCTCCCGAAAGTGAAAAAGGAGACATGTCGACACATTTATCTGAAATTTTTACTTCTCTTATAGCTTCAAGAGCTCTTAATGATATATCTTTTTCGCTAAGCCCCTGATTTTTAGGTCCAAAACAAATGTCCTCATATACTGTAATCTCGAAAAGCTGATTTTCAGGATATTGAAACACAAGTCCTACCTGTGTCCTTAAATCCCTCATATCAAAAGAAGAAGCATAAATACTTTGTCCATTATATAATATATCGCCTGAAGTCGCTCTTATAAGTCCATTCATAGTCTGAACAAGTGTGGATTTTCCGCTTCCCGTATGTCCGATTATTCCTATAAACTCATTGTCATTTATCGTTAAATTTATATTATTAAGAGCTTTCGTTGCATAAACCGTACCCGGACTATATGTATAAGATACATTTTTATATATAAATGCCATTAGTTTATCTCCTTTTTAAGCCTTTTTAAACTTAAAATCAGCTCTTCTTTTGTAAGTATCCCTTTCGGAATATTCATTCCTTCTTCTCTAAGTTCTCTTGCAAGTTCTGTTATTTGAGGAAGAGAAAGCCTATATTTATTCAAAGCTTCTTCCTCTGAAAAAATCTCCTTAGGAGTTCCACGCATAACGACATGGCCTTTGTCCATCACATAAACATAATCTGATTCGACAACTTCTTCCATATAATGTGTAATTAAAATAATAGTAATATTCTTCTCTTTATTAAGCTCTTTTGCTACTTTTATTACTTCTTTTCGTCCGTTCGGATCAAGCATTGCAGTCGGCTCATCAAAGACAATACAGGAAGGCTCCATAGCAAGTACTCCCGCAATTGCTGTCCTCTGCTTCTGCCCTCCCGATAAATTGTTCGGAGATTTATTCTTATATTTCCACATTCCGACCGCTTTTAAGCTTTTTTCAACTCTCTTTATGATTTCATTTGTAGGAATACCTATATTTTCCGGTCCGAATCCTACATCTTCATCCACAACGGATGCTATTATCTGATTATCGGGATTCTGAAAAACCATACCAACATTTTTTCTTATATCAAATGTATTCTTTTTATTATTGCAATCAAGTCCTCCTACAAAAAGTGTCCCTTCTGTAGGATACAAAAGGGCATTTAAATGCTTTGCAAAGGTCGATTTTCCCGAACCATTATGTCCTAAAATCGAGATAAATTGACCTTTTATCACATCTATATCAATATTTTCTATTGCATTAAAAATCTTTGCTACATTGCCCTCTTCATCCCGTTCGATATATTCATGAGATAAATTTTTGGCTTCTACCATTTTCATCAAATTTACCAGTGCAATCTATGAAGATTGCCCTTTCTCTCAAGTTCCATAAAATTATTTTGCCTTAAAGCTTCATATAAAACTATAGCGACTGAGTTTGAAAGATTTAAAGATCTTATATCCTGTCCCATAGGAATTCTTATAGCTTCATGAGGATGCTTTATTAAAATTTCTTCCGGAATTCCCGCACTTTCTTTTCCGAAGACTAAAAAATCTCCATCTTTAAATTCGACTTCAGAATATACATTTCTTCCCTTTGTCGTTGCATAAAAAATTCTCGCTCCTGGATTTTTTTCAAGGAAATCATCCCAATCGTCATATATAGTAAGATTCAAATCCTTCCAATAGTCCATTCCCGATCTTTTTATTTTTTTATCATCTATTTTAAAGCCGAGCGGTCTTATTAAATGAAGGTGCGTACCTGTTGCAACACAAGTACGCCCGATATTTCCTGTATTTGAAGGTATTTCCGGTTCATGTAAAACTATATTAAATGCCATTCTTACCTCTTTTTTATTTCTTATTATTTCTTAATTCCGTTACAAATTCTTCTATTCTGTCCATCGCCTCTTTAAGATTTTCCAAGGAGTATGCATAAGAAATTCTAAGGAATCCTTCTCCGGAGTCTCCGAAAGCGGTTCCGGGAACTACCGCAACTTTCTTTTCTCTTAAAAGTGTCGTTGCAAATTCTTCACTTGAAATACCAAATTCTTTAATAGATGGAAAAATATAAAAGGCACCGAAAGGTTCAAAGCACTGTATGTGCATCTTTCTTAATCTATCCATAAGATAGATTCTTCTTTCGTTATATTTTTCTCTCATCATCTTAACTTCATCATCACATTCCTCAATTGCTTTAACCGCTGCATACTGGCTTGTTGTAGGAACGCACATTATCGCATACTGATGAATTTTAAGCATCTGCTTTATAATATTATTAGGAGCACAAGCGTATCCTATTCTCCATCCTGTCATAGCAAAAGCCTTTGAAAATCCGTTAATATAAACTGTTCTTTCTTTCATACCCGGAAGAGATGCAATTGTGCAATATTCATTCTTATACATAAGCTCAGAATATATTTCGTCCGTAATTACAAATAAATCATGCTCTTTTACAACCTTTGCGATTTTTTCAAGATCTTCTCTTTCCATAATAGCACCCGTCGGGTTATTAGGAAATGGAAGAATTAAAACTTTTGTTTTGTCAGTAATTTTTTCTAAAATTTGCTCAGGCTTTAATCTGAAATTATCTTCTTCCTTAAGCTCTATTGTAACCGGAACTCCTCCGGCTAAAATAGTACATGGAGTATAAGCTACATAACTAGGCTGAGGTATTAAAACTTCATCCCCGGGTGAAAGCATTACACGAAGCGAAACATCTATAGCTTCACTTCCTCCTACTGTAATCATCATTTCATTTTTCGGGTCGTATGAAATATCATATTTTCTATTAAGATATTTTGAAATTGACTCTTTAAGTTCCATAAGTCCGGCATTTGATGTATAAAAAGTTTTTCCCTGCTCAAGAGAATAGATAGCTTCATCTCTTATTCTCCAAGGAGTTTCAAAATCCGGTTCTCCAACACCTAGAGATATAGCATCTTTCATTTCATAAACAATATCGAAAAATTTTCTTATTCCTGACGGTTTTATTGTCTGTATAACTTCATTTAAAGGGTTTCTCATAGTGATACCTTCATCCTATCATCTTTCTTTGATTCAGTCATTATAGCGCCGTGATCTTTATATTTCTTTAATATAAAATTACTCTTCGTACTTAAAACTCCTTCAAGCGGAGCAAGCTTTGAAGAAACAAATTCTGCGATTTCTCTAAGAGACTTTCCTTCAACTATAACCATAAAGTCAAATCCGCCCGAAATAAGGAAAAGTCCATCTACTTCAGGATAGTTATAAATTCTTTTTGCTACTGTATCAAATCCCATTCCTCTCTGCGGAGTTACTCTAACTTCAATCATAGCTTTAGCTTTTTCAATTCCGACTTTTTCCCAATTTATAAGCGTATGATATCCGCAAATTATATTATCATTTTTCATTTCTTCAAGTGCATTTAAGACCTGTGCTTCATCAACTTGCAAAATAATTGCAAGGTCATGCAAATCAATTCGACAATTCTTTTCAATATGATTAAGTATTTTTACTTTCAACTCTTCCATATCTTCCTCCCAATCTAAAATTTTATACTATCTATTCCTTCCTAAAATATCAATATATTTACTTTGTAAAGCTAAATTTTTAATCTATAACCTTATGCTCTTCATCCTGCCTCGGCTTATCAAGGCATCTTACTTCTTTATCTACATCAAATAAAATAATTTTTGATTTTTTATTTTCGATATATCCTATAATCTCAGATTCTATATTATTATTGTTTAACTTGTCTTTTAAGCAAAGAGCGTTATCTAAAGCTAGAATAAAGCTTCCTCTTGAACTAAGCCTATAAGGATCTATGGAAAAATGTTCAGAAATCTCAACTGTTTCCTGCCTTATAGGAATTGATAAAAGGTCTACTGTAAACCCCTTATGTATCTTTTCATAAAGCTGATAAAGCGTTGCCATTATACCGCCATCAGATGATTCTATAATAACATTTATCTTAAAATCTTTTAAAATAAATTTTATTTTATCATATCTTTCCTTTGAAGAATATATTTTATAATAATTATTAAAATTTAAGAAGAACCAATCGGGATATAACTTTTTAAGTTCTTTTTTGTGTTCAATTATCTCTTTTGTGCCGGAATTTCCTGCACATCCGATCATCAAAATATCCACTTTAAACCCTTTCCCTATTATTTATTTATTAAACTAAATATGCTACTATGAGAACAAGTATCATGCAAATAATCATAATGAGTGAAATGGTTGCAAAGATTACTCTCATTTTATTTCCATTATTGAACATTTTGTACCTTTCATTTTTTTAATTTAAGCATTTTTATTAAGTTTATGCTTATTTTATGTTTTTTGTTATTAATTTATGCTTATTTTATGCTTTTTGTTATTAATTTATGCTTATTTTATGTTTTTTGTTATTAATTCATGCTTATTTTATGCTTCATTTTTGTCATTCAAGTTTTAAATATAGAAAGTTTTAGATATGTATCTTACAATTATTTTATTAGCTTTTGTGTTTTTTATATTTTTCCGTTTCAAAGCTTTAAAAAAAGAAGAGCAAGAAACGATAGAATCTTTTTGGGAAAGAGAACAGAAAGCCAACTTTTCGCCCAAAAAAGATTTATCCAATCTTTCATATATTACCATTCCATTTGAAAAATTTCCACAAACTTATATAGATTCTGAAGAAGAAAAAATGTTCTCAGAGCTTAAAGCTTTTTCTGATAAAAAAATTTTAAATCTTAATGGGCTTTCCAATACAGATTTAAAGGAACAATATGGAGTTGCAAACCTAAATACTCTGGAGGAAATAGGTGATAATTTTGATAGTATGTCTAAAATTATTGTAGAGATTGCAGAAAAACGATTTGAGATAAAGGATTATTCTGTCGTTATAACTCTTCTCGAATTTTTAGTTTCCAAAAAAACAGATTTAAGTAAAGCTTATATAATACTTGGAGATGCCTATTCTGAAACAAATAAATATTCTAAAATTCCGGATTTGATAACTATTGTAAAAGAACTTCATCTGCCTCTTGAAAAGAAGATTTTGGATTCCCTCTCTTCTCATTTGAAAAAGATTGAAAAAGAAAATATTGAAATACCGGATTTATAAAATCTAAAAAATAGCTATTCAAAATATAAAGATTCTTTTTATATAATTTATATAAATATTAAAAGTTTACTTTTTACATTATCTTTGGACAAATGTCCTCTATCGGGCATTTTTCGCATTCCGGCTTTCTCGCAGAGCAAAAAGAGCGTCCCAACGTAATAATCCAAACATTCCATTGTATCCAATTTTCTTTCGGGAGAATTTTCATAAGGTCTATTTCAACTTTAGTAGGATCAGTATTAGTAGTAAGCCCCATTCTTTTAGAGACTCGTTTAACATGAGTATCAACTACTATGCTCGGATCGTTAAAAATATTTCCTCTTATAACATTTGCTGTTTTTCTTCCCACTCCGGAAAGGCTTGTAAGCTCCTTAAGAGTCCTCGGAACTTCTCCCTTGAATTTATCTTGTATATCTTTTGACATATAAACGATATTTTCTGCTTTTGCTCTGTAAAATCCTAGCGAATGGATAATTTTTTCTACATCGGATATGTTAGCTTTTGCCATGGAGGATGCATCAGGATACTTTGAAAAAAGAAAGGGAGTAACAGTATTCACTCTCTTATCCGTACACTGTGCACTTAGGATTGTTGCAGTTAAAAGTTCCCAAGGCGTTGTATAATCAAGTGTAACTGTTCTTTTTTTTCCATAATATCTTTCAAGTCTATATATAATTTGTTTTGCCAGTTCTTTTTTATTCATAATATATTTATCTACAAATTAGTTCTTTTTATTCATAATACATTTATCTACAAATTAGTTCTTTTTTATTTATTTTTATATATTTTATACAAAAATACAAAAAACCGTACAAAGCTATAATACTACTATTTTTAAGCTTCACACGGTTTTTTTAATTTTTTTATAATATTTTTATTTTACACAAACATCTTTACTATAGTCTTATTCCTTGCATCTCTATCTTTCAAAAGATCTATAATTATATTTGATTCTATAGCCTGAACTACTGGTCTTAGCATCATCTGAGAATTATTCTTAATGACCTTTGCTCTTACTCCGTCTGAAAGCTCTATTTCACATCCTATAGGATATACTGCAAACTTTCTCGCCATTACAGTAACAACCTCCGGATCAAATTCCATTCCCGACCTTCCCATGATATATTCCAATACTTCACAAGGTAGATAAGGCGGATGATAAGCTCTTTTTGTAGTCATAGCATTATATACGTCTGCTGCTTTTAAAATTCTTGAATTAATATGAATTTCGTTACCCTTTTTCCTATTCGGATATCCCATGCCATTGAACCACTCATGGTGTTCATATACGGATCTGCTTACTGTCGGAGAAAAGTTATAGTGCGTAGTTATATAATTATATCCAAGCTCCGGATGACTCATCATTTTAATTCTTTCTCCATCCGTAAGCTTTCTCGGTGCATTTATTATCTCAGAGTCGATAAAAACTTTCCCTATGTCATGTAAAAATCCTGAAGTTATAACTTCCTTTAATCCTTTATCTCCTAGCCCGTATTTTACTCCTATAATTCCTGATAAAATTCCTACATCTACTGAATGGCAAAATGTATATTCATCATAAATCTTAATTTTAGTCATACTTGTAATCATATCCTTTTGAGATAAAATATCACTTACAACCTGACTTACAACTGTTTCTATTTCAGATTCCACTTTGGAAAGCTCTGCTCCACTTCCCCTTCTAAAGAAATCTTTTACTACATCTACAGCTGTTTCTTTTATTCTTGGCTTTACAACTTCAGTCTCATCCGGAAAAGCAGCAGTTGTAAAACCATTATTCTTTATTCCATTAACTCCTAAATTTAGTGCATTATCAGCTGCTTCATTTTTTAAATTTTTATTTAGAGTATCGGTATTTTTTTCAATTGACTTTTCCCTTAAGCTTTCCTCAGTTTGCTTTCTTCCAGCAGCAATATCCCCACTATCTTCGATATTAACTCCATTAATACCCAAGAATGAAAGATAGGATATATCCTGAGATGTAAGCACATCTCCGGCTTTTAAGAGGATAACTCCTGTCACATCACAAATTTTTTCCCCAACTATAAGCCCGGGTTTTAAGGCTGCTACTTTGTAATATTTCACTCGTCAAACTCCATTACTATGTAAAAACCTCTTTGAGTTTCCTTTATTTCTAAAACTTTACCTTCCTTGGATTTAAGTCTTTCTTTCTCAGGGTAATTTTTAGACATACCTATTGCGTGATCTAAAGTATAATAATATGATTGTGGAAGCTCATACTCCTTAACTTTTATGAATTCTCCCTTCTTACAAAGGTCGGGGCGTTCCATCTTAAATTCCATTAGCCTCATACTACTCGTCTATCTCCTCAGTCTCGACATCAATAATATTATCTTTTTCAACTTTTATTCTCTTTTCAACAAATATGCTTGAAATTCCGTCGTAGACAAGAATTGCACCTAAAATCATAAAGCTTATATCTCTTACAGTTCCTGAAAGAACTACTATACTTATTCCTGCAATTGCAGTTACGAATCCAAGAAGTGCAAGTCCCACCCAACTTTTCTTTACAATATCTCTATTATAAAACGCTTTGGATACAGTTTCAGCTCCATGTATAAATAGAAAAACTCCAAGAATTATTGGTATAAACCTTGATATCCCGTCTGCAAAAAAGTATAAAAATAAACCGAGCACTATTAAGATCAAAAAAAATGTAGCAAAAATAGAATTACGACCTGATATCTCTCCTGCATTTTTCTTATTAATTAGACACTTAACATAATTAAATGCTCCAATTAAAATCAGCATCCCTCCTATAATCTTGTTAAATGTAATTATAACTTGTCCCTGCCATATAAGAAAAGACAGTCCCAATATAATTGTTAAAATTGGAGTTATTGAAAACTCAAAAACTTTTTTATCTTTAATCATAATCTCCCTCTAGTCACTAGTATAATATCATATTTTTGTAAATTAGTATATTACTTTTATATTCTTCTATTAAAAAAATCCGAAGATTTATACTTCGGATTTTTAATTTCTTTTTAAACTATTTTTTATTTTAATTATTTTTTGAACACATTAAGATCAAAAATCATTTTCCTAAAAATTCATATAGAGAATCGATATCATGAACTCCGGCTTCCTGTTTTTTTACTTCTCCATTTTCAATTAAAACGAGGTTCGGAATAGACATAACTCTATATCGCTGAGCTAAAGCATGATTTTCATCAACGTCAACCTTACAGATTTTCACATCATCTATTTCTTCAGCAAGTTCTTCTAAAATAGGTCCCTGCATACGGCAAGGTCCGCACCATGTTGCCCAAAAATCAATGAGTACCGGTTTGTCGGATTCCAATACTTCTTTATCAAAAGTATCCATTGTTAATTCTAATACTGCCATAATCGCCTCTCCCATACACTAACAATTTTTTAAACCAATGACATATTAACATGTAAAATCATTTTTATCAATGGCACAAAATTATATTTTGCAAAACATTTGTATCTATTCATTTCTTAGTCTTATTAATCCCTACATTTTTCATCTAAGTATTATATATATTCCATATAAAATAATAAAATGTATAGGATAGAAAATATAAAAGAAATATTTTAAGCTTTTTCCTCTTTCTCCATTATAATTTTTTATAAAAGCCATATCAATAAGTGCAGCTAATTCCGATAAGCCTTGACAGCACGCCAGTATAATCGTCCCTATAAAAAATGAAAATATATAATCTCTATGCTTCCAATGAAAATTTCCTTTTTCATTTAAAAATATATACATAAAGAAAATCGTGCATATTCCTCCCGCTCCATAATCTAATTTTAAAGTTTCGCCTATAATACATGAAGCCGGAATAACTGCTATTCTAAAGAATCTAACATTTTTAATAATTCTAAAAAATATATTATTATCATCGTCAAACAAATATATAGTAATAAGCCCTAAAAGAAGAGAGAACATAACATTCTGATGTCCCCAATAAAAAAATTTATGGAAGAGTGCCAAATCAAACGGTATCTCCGATATTAATGCGAAGATAAAAAGCCTTGTCATATATTTTTTTATATTTTTAGTATGATAATATCCTTCTACCAGAAGAAAACAAAATATAGGAAAAGAAAGTCTTCCTACTAATCTAAATATCTCCTCCAAAAATAGAAGCTTTTCTCCATTAAGCGAAAAAATGCTTGTAGAATTTTGATAAAGCTTTTCTATAATACATATTCCAATATGATCTATGAACATCGTAATTATAGCTATAAGCTTCAAATTATATCCTGAAAGTCCTTTGCTTTTCATATTTTATATATCTTTTAGATAGAAATTAAACTGTGATTCAATTTTTCCCGAATAATTGACAATATCCTGAAATAATAATCAAAATAATAAGTATAGGTAAAGCTGTCTTAAAATATATTTCAAATTTTTTTGAGAACTTAGATCCGTCTCCGGTATTTGCCTCTTCTATAAAATTTTTAAATCCCCAACCATATTTTTTAGAAACGCAGAAAATTATTATATTTAAAGTTCCTATAGGAATCATATTATTTGATACTATAAAATCTTCCAAATCCATTATTGTTGAGCCTTTTCCCATAGGATGAATATTTGATAATATATTAAAGCCTAAAGGACATGGAATGCTAAACAAAGTTACAAGCAAAGCATTTATAATTACAGCCTTTTTTCTCCCCATCGAAAATGTTTCCATAAATATAGAAACTAAATTTTCAAATACGGCAATAACTGTGGAAAGTGAGGCAAAGCTCATAAATACAAAAAATATCGTACCCCATAATCTTCCTCCCGGCATCCTCGAGAACACTTCCGGAAGTGCTATAAATATAAGACTAGGGCCAGAGCCCGGGTTTACATTATACGCAAAACAAGCAGGAAAAATGATAAGTCCCGACATTATAGCTACAAATGTATCAAGCAAAATAATTGTTCTTGCCTCCGATGGAACAGAATGGTCCTTTCCTATATAACTTCCAAAAATTGCAATTGCCCCTACACCTAATGATAATGTAAAGAACGCTTGTCCCATAGCTGCAGATATAACATTTAAAATTCCTTGATCTAAAGCTCTTTTTATATCCGGAAGCAAATAAAATGCAAGCCCATTTTCTCCTCCCGGTAACATAAATGAGCGAAAAGCAAGTATTGTCATAAGTCCGAATAGTGATATCATCATAGGCTTTGTGATTTTTTCAACTCCATTTTGAAGCCCTTTTCCTACAACCAAAAATCCTATAACAATCGATAAAATCATCCAAAAAATAGTATAAGAGGGATTTCCAATCATATCTGTAAAAATTTTTGATGCTCCCTTTTCACCTACTGATGTAAATTTTCCTCTTGCCATTTCATAAATGTAAGCCATCATCCAGCCGGATACTGTATTGTAGTACATCATAAGAATAAAACATCCCATGTAAGCAAAAAGTCCATACCACTTCCATTTTTTACTTTTCCCCAAAAATGCCATTCCTTCTCCGGCACTTTTTTTTGATCCACGTCCTATAGATAGTTCCATTGTCATTATAGGCCAGCCCATCGCAAAAAGAAAAATCATATAAAACAGAACGAATACTGCCCCACCATACTTCCCCGCAATATAGGGAAATCGCCAAACATTTCCAATTCCTATAGCACAGCCTGCACTGACCAAAATGAAGCCCATTCTGCTTTTAAAGCTTTCTCTCTCATTCATAAATATTGTTTCCTTTCTCTAAAGCTTTATAAAATAAAGCTTTCTTCTGCCATACAAAGTAATGTATATTCGCACATTATAACCTATTTACAAAATCATTGAAAGTGAAATTTTTTTTCTTTCCTTATCTATATTAATAATTTTTACTGTCACTATATCGCCTACTTTTACAACCTCCCCCGGATTTTTTATATATTTTTTATTTGTAAATTGCGATATATGAATAAGTCCATCCTGATGAACTCCTATATCGACAAATGCTCCGAAGTCGACAACATTTCTGACTGTGCCTTTAAGCTCCATTCCTTCCTTTAAATCTTCTATCGTTAAAACGTCGCTCCTAAGTATAGGCTTTTCAAGCTCCTCTCTAGGGTCTCTGCCCGGCTTTTCAAGTTCATTTATTATATCAAGAAGAGTTAAGTCTCCAATGTTAAGTTCTTTTGCAATCTCCTTGTAGTTAGTTCGCATATCTGATTTATTAAGTCCTGATTTAATCTTATGCATAACTTTTCTTGCAGCTTCATAGCTTTCCGGATGAATACCTGTAGAATCTAAAAATTCATTTCCATTTCTGATTCGTAAAAAACCCGCAGATTGTTCAAATGCCTTTTCCCCAAGCTTTGGAACCTTTAATAATTCATTTCTATTTTTAAATATCCCATTTTTTTCTCTATATGAAACAATATTTTTAGCAACAGCTTTCGTTATTCCCGAAATATGTTCAAGAAGAGAATATGATGCCGTATTTAAGTCTACTCCCACAGAGTTAACGCAATCTTCTACTGTTTTATCAAGTGCATCTGTAAGCTTTTTTTCATCGATATCATGTTGATACTGTCCTACTCCCAAAGATTTCGGCTCAATTTTTACAAGCTCTGCAAGAGGATCTATTACACGCCTTGCCATGCAGATTGCACTTCTTGCTCCGACATCATACTCAGGTAACTCTTTTGCTCCCATTTCACTTGCAGAATATACGGACGCTCCTGCTTCATTTGTTATGATATATGATACTTTCCTTTTTGTTTCTTTAATCCATTCAACTATAAGCTTTTCTGATTCCCTTGAAGCAGTCCCATTTCCTAGTGATATTAAATCCACATTATACTTTTTGATTAAATCTAAAATTTTATTTTTTGCAGCTTTTATTTTTGCATCATTTGTTGGTGCTGTCGGATAAATTACTGTCGTGTAAAGCACTTTTCCCGTTTTATCGACAACAGAAATTTTACATCCGGTTTTAAATCCCGGATCCCATCCCAAGACATTCATATTTAAAATTGGTGGCTGCATAAGAATACCTTTTAAATTTTTTTTAAATACATCTACAGCATTATCCTGTGCCCTTTTAGTAAGTTCACTTTTTATTTCTCTTTCAACTGACGGAAAAATCAGTCTATTAAAGGAATCTTTAATTGTATCTTTTAAAATATCACTTGTATTTTTGTTATCTTTTAATATGATTTCTTTTTCAAGATAAGAAATTATTTCATTATATGGAATAGAAAGTTCGACTTTTAAGAATTTTTCTTTTTCTCCTCGGTTTAATGCAAGAATTTTAAACCCTTTTGCCTTTTTTAAAGGCTCTGAATAATCGTAATAATTTTCATAAACAGAATTATCATCTTCATCTTTAGCCTTAGATATAAGAAAACTCTTATCCCAAATAAGAGTTTTTATAAATTTTCTGTATTTCGGATTATCAGAAATATTTTCTGCAATTATATCCTTTGCCATGCTTATAGCATCTTCTACTTTATTAACTTCTTTTTCAGAAGATAGATATTCTTTTGCTATATCCTTTATATCTCTTGTTTCCTTCTGAAGATATATGATATTTGAAAGAGGAAGAAGGCCTTTTTCCTTTGCAATTGACGCTCTAGTTTGTTTCTTCTTTTTAAACGGCCTATATATATCTTCAAGCTCAGCTTTCGTTTTAGCACTATTAATATCCTTTTCCATTTCGGGAGTTAATTTCCCTTCCTCTTTTATATTTTTTATAGCCTTTTCTTTCTGGTCATTTAAATCTCTTAGATATTTTAGTCTTTCATCAAGCTTTCTTAATATATCGTCTGTAAGCTGACCTGTTTTTTCTTTTCTATACCTTGCGATAAAAGGAATCGTATTTCCTTCATCAATAAGATTTACAGTAGCATAAACCTGCCATTCTTTAACATTAAGTTCTTTTGCAATCTCGTCAAAAATATTCATAAAAACTCCACATATCTTTTAACTTCTTTTACTATCGTATCAATGTTAAGGTTATTATCTTTTAAAATTTCATCTACTTTATACCCATTGTAGAATTTCTTCTTAATTCCAAAATTAAGCACCCTTATATCATACTTTCCATAAAAAGAAGCTACCTTTTGTCCAAATCCGCCTTCTATAATTCCGTCTTCAAGTGTTATGACAAGCTTATGATTTTTAGATATTTTATCTAAAAGGTCTTTATCAAGCCCAGTTAAAAATACAGGATTTATAAGAGTTGCATTTATATTTAAATCATCTTTTAACTTTTTAGCAATTTTTTCTCCTCTTGAAAAGAAAGAGCCTACTGCCAAAATTGCTACGTCTCTTCCCTCTTTTACAACTTTAGATTTATTTAAAATAGAATAATCTGTATTATCAAGTTTTCCTATACTTATCATCTTATTTGCAGGAACTCTTATAGCAACAGATTTATCTTTTTCTTTAATTGCCCATTTAAGCATTCCTATATATTCTTCTTTGGAAGTTGGAGCTAAATATACAAGATTTGGAATATTTGATAAAAGCGGAATATCAAAAAATCCTAAATGAGTTGCTGAATTCATTCCATAAATCGATGCCCAAAATGTAAGTATTACCGCAGGATTATTATTCATCGAAAGGTCTTGTGAAACCTGATCAAATGCCCTCTGCAAAAATGAACTTGCTACCATGTACACAGGTTTTACTTTGTTTCTTGCCATACCCGATATCATGGCAGCAGCATGTTCTTCTGCAATCCCTACATCTATAAAATGATTTGAAAGCATATCTCTATCTTCTTTTTTCTTAAAGAAATAAGAAGGAGTTCCTGATACCACTATTGCAATATTTTTACCTTGTTTTATCTTATTTGTAAGATAATCTACAGTTAATGGAATATAATCCTCTGAATCTTTTGAAAGATACTCTCCATTTTCTCTATTAAATGGACCGCCCGAATGATATTTTTCTTCATTTTCTATAACATAGGAAAGTCCTTTACCTTTTAGAGTATGAATATGTAAAACTGTCGGTTCTTTCGTATCTTTTAATTTGCTTAAAATGCCTATAAGTGCTTCTACATCATTTCCTTCTTCAAGATAAAAATAAGAAAATCCCAGTGCTTTAAAGAAATTATTTTCACATTTTCCATTAGATTCTCTAAGCTCTTTTAAATTCTTATAAAGGCCTCCGTGGTTTTCTGAAATTGACATTTCATTATCGTTTACAATGATTATTGCATTGGTTCCAGCCTCCGAGACATTATTAAGCCCTTCATATGCTTCTCCTCCGCTTAAAGATCCATCTCCTATAACTGCAATAACATTTTCTTTATCGCCTTTTATATCTCTTGCACGTTGAAGTCCATTTAAAAGAGAAATGGAAGTTGATGTATGACCCATTCTAAAAAAATCATGTTCACTTTCCGTAGGCTCGGAAAATCCTGTAACTTCTCCAAAATGTTCTTCTTCCGTAAAAGCATATTTTCTTCCTGTAAGAATTTTATGAACATAGCATTGATGCGATACATCATATACTATTTTATCAACAGGAGAATTAAATACATAGTGAAGTGCAACTTCAAGTTCAACAACACCAAGGTTCGGTCCTATATGACCTCCGTGCTTACTTAAATAAGTTATAAGTGCTTCTCTTAATTCATCCGTTAAAATATTAAGTTCTTTTATATTAAGTTGTTTTACATCTTCTGGACTTTCTATTTTATCCAATATTTTCATATAAATCTCCTAAATAATAAACGAAACTATAAAAATACTGATAATATTAAGCTGTAGAATTTTTAGCTATAAAAAATTCAAATATATATAAGCCTTAAATATGTTTTTTAAACCAGTTTGTAATTTCAGTAAGTCTCTTAATTCTATGAAGCGGTTTTCCTGAACGTGAAAGCTCGTGATTCTCTCCATGGAAAATAACCATCTTGCAATCAATTCCTCTTAATGTCATAGCCTGCATCATCTGCATTCCTTCAGGAAGCGGACATCTATAATCTTCATCACTATGAATGAAAAGTGTAGGTGTTTTTGCATTATCCACATATTTTAAAGGTGAATGATTCCAAAGTTCATCATGATGAACGCTCTTAAACCATTCTCCTACATTTATTCCGCACTGATCCGGTCCAAAATAAGGTCCAATATCACTTATATAAGCCATTGAAATCCAGTTTGCGATTGACCTTTGGCTAGCTGCACATACAAATCTATCTGTATGCGTAACAATCCAATTAGTCATAAATCCGCCATATGAGCCTCCTGTTTCACAAATCTTCTTTTTATCAATGCAAGGATATTTTTTTTCAACGATATCTACAAAGTCCATAAGATTTTGATAGTCAACTCCGCCATAATCTCCTCTGATATCAGCAAAGTCATCTCCTCGTCCATCACTTCCTCTGATATTTGTAAACATCACAATAAATCCTTCTGAAGCCCAAACCTGCATTTCATGAACAAATATTTCTGAATATGTTCCTCTAGGGCCGCCATGTATATCAAGGACTGCAGGATATTTTTTATTCTTATCAAAGTTTTCAGGTAAAAGTACCCAGCCATGAAGATTTACACCTTCAGACTTATAATCAATTCGCTTAGGCTCTGCAATATATTTATTTTTAAGAATTTTATCATTATGAGATGTTATCTTCTTAATAGAAGCTTCATCTCCATCTTCTACATCCGGTTTAACCTTATAAAGCTCTGTTAAGTGATTTTTTGTTGAATGTGCAAAAATTAAATCATTATTTAATATATCAAGATAATATATAGCTCCCGGCAGATTAACAACTGTAGTTCTCTTCGCATTATTTAATAAATCAAATTTATGTATCTCTACATGATCTTCTACAGTTGCAAGACTATATAAAATAAAGTCATCTCCTTCTTCTTTTATAACGCTCTGCTTTCCTCCCCCCAGCATTGTATCTCCTACTATGCTTTCATAGAGAGAATAAGAGGGTTTATAACCTTCAATTTTATTTAATTTACCTTTAACAACTTCATAAAGGAATGGAGACTCATTAACTCCATAAGTTTTGTAGTCGGTTGCAAATATAAAAACTTTTCCATTTTTTACGCAAAAATCTGCTATTCCCATATCATGTTTATCATATACCGGAGAAATCTTGTCAGCTTTTATATCATATTTATACAAATCATAATAAAAATCCGTAACCGGCTTTATCTTATTCCCAACAAAATAGACATTATCATAATTAATTTCAAACGAAAATACACTGAAATCCTTTTCCGTAAGTCTTTTAAGTTTAAAAATATTTACATCATTTTCATCTTTTTTAGCTGTTTTTTCTATTAAAAATAGTGCATTTCTCTTTTTATTTGTAAATCCTGCTCCATTAAACCAATAAGGGACTTCTGTCACTTCCGTATAATCTGATTCTCTATTTTTCTTCTTTTCTTCGAGTTTCTTAGCTTTTTTATCCGGACTTAAAAGATAAAAATCGGGATCATCTTCATCTATTTCCGCTATCGCAATATATGTGTCTTTATCAGCTTTTTTCAATGAACTTATTTGAATCGGAAGGTCCATATATAAGGCAGCTTCTCCTCCATTTAAAGAAATCTTGTAAACTTTAGTACCTTTTTCTTTTTTATCTACTACTCTTCTTATGAGAAGTTCATCTTCATTTTCCCAGCAAAGAATGCTTGCATTTATTGTAGATGTAAGTTTAAAAGGCTTCTTATCCTTAAAAGCCCAAATATCTCTCTTATAGCTATTATTTTCCTTATCAGCACATGCTACTTGGTAAGCATAATGCGTTCCCTCTTTATTTGCCATAAGATTCTCTAAAAACTTAAATTTCAAAATATCTTCAATTACAACAGGTTTCATAAATATTTTCCTTTCTTTTAATTTATCCTATATCAAGTAAGCTTCCTTAAGAAAAATCCGTCAACTCTTATTCCATGATTTATCGCAATAAATGCTTTCGGATCTATCTTTTTAACTATCATTCTAAGTCTTAAAATTTCATGTTTACTAAGATATACCATAAGTATATTAACATCCTCGCCTGTGAAAGCTCCGTTTCCTTTAATCCTTGTAACTCCTCTTCCAAGGCATCCCATAATCTCAACTTCTATCTTATAAGGATCTTGTTTAGTTAAAATCATAACTTGCGAATTTATCGCCTGCGTATGAACTCTATCACATGTTACAGAAACCACAAGAGAATATAGAAGCGAATATATTACAGTAGGAATATCGAATAGTAAAAAGCATACAAAATAAAGTAAAATATTAAAAGCTCCTGCAATCCCTCCTATTGATACTCCTGCTTTTTTATTTAAAACGATCATTCCCCATAGGTCAATTCCACCGTCACACGCACCGCTTCTCAAAATAAAGCCAATTCCAATTCCCGATAAAATTCCTCCTACAATAGCAGAGCCCAGCTTATCATTAAATAGCGGCACTTCCGGTATAGGAAGAAGAGTTACAAAAATTGTAAAAGTACTAATTGCTATAAATGTCTTTACTATAAATCTTTTTCTCATATTTCTTATAGCAAAAAATATCGAAGGTATATTTAAAACATAATATAAAATACCTGTCATATCCATATTTTTAAATTTGAATCCCATAAAAGAAAGCCCATATGTTAAAAGCTGAGCAAGTCCCGTAAATCCTCCTGCATAAAAATTAAGCGGCTGAATAAAGAAATTAATCCCGAATGCATAGATAAATGAACCTAAAATTATAATTAAAATTTTTTGTGATTCCTGCTTAATAGCATTCTTCCCGGTATCCTCAACTCTCTGCCTCTCATTTATCCTCTTTACGAGTTCCTCTGTAGTAAGTTCATTTTTGTATTCCTTCATTAATACCTCCTCTTATTTTTCTTTTATCATAAGTACAAAACTTACAAATAAAAGTAAACAGGATAAAAGTATAAGTTTTATATCAAACATATTTACTAAAAGCTCTCCAATTCCCGCTCCAAGTGCAAATGTAAATATGATTGTAAAGTAAAATTTTGCCTTTCTTCTTGCTGCTTTCGATTTGTTTCCAAAATAAATGCTTAATGCAGAGCAGCAATTTCTTATATTTCCTATACACATAGTACTTGCAAAAGGAAAGCCTTCAATCTTTCTGAAAGATAAAACTTGAAGAGCACAGCTGAACGATATAAGCATATTTGCAATATTATTATGATTTTTCGGAATATATGCAACTAAAAATAATAAAAATATCTCAACAAGCAATATAATCTGTCTCCAATGAAGATTCTTAACATGTTTAAATCTAGCTTGTATTTTTTCTGCAGTATAGATTCCTACTGAAAATGTCAAAACCGGAAGAAGATATTTTATAACATTTACATATTCTCCTTTAAAGAAATTTATGCTCATTAAAACAATATTTCCGGTCTGAGCATTTGCGAAAACTTCGCCTCTAACAAGATATGAATAAGTATCCTGAAGTCCTCCCGATAATGTAAGAAATATCATTGTTATTAAATTTTCTGAACGTTGTACATCTCTATTAAGTATTTTCATAATTTAAAATTGTTCCTTTTATATTTTCTATATCTACATCTTAAAGTTCATTTAAATTAAGATTTCCTCTATTTTTTCCTTATCCTTCTGTACTTTGTTTTTCTTATCTTTTTATGCCTAAAAGCCTCTATTTCTTCTTTTATAGTTGTATAATCTCTTTCAAAAAGCTCATCGCTTATATATTTGTTAAGAGATATTTCATCCAATTTTTCTATTATTTTATCTCTAACAAAAGCCTTGCTCTTCTCTTTATACTTAAACATATCAATTTTACATTGTATATTATAAAGTTCCGTACGCCAGAGTAAAGAGAGCTTATTTTTTAAAATATTTTTAGGATTTTTCTGAGCTTCTCTTATAACATAAAAATCAAATCGTCCTTCAATTTCCTCAACAGATATGATTCCCCACCATTCCGGCAAGTATTTTTCAGAGCTTTTTGCGTGAGTAGATCCTACAACAAGCCAATTAGTATCGAAAAAGCGATTATAATTTTTCACCTGAGAAACCAATCTTTGGTATGTGTCTGCATCACTCTTTATTTCCACGCCTACAACTTTATCTGAAAGAATAAGGACTACATCTGCTCTTGAAGAATTTATGCAAATTTCTTCCAATACTCTACATTTACCATACTTTTCTTCAAAGTACATAAAGAGAGGTTCTCTTATATCATGATCCTTTAATTTGTTTTCACCCATACCAAATATTATGGACTTATAATCATTTTATGTCCATATTGAAATCAAAAAATGTACCTTCTTTACTTTATAAAGTAAAGAAGGTACATCTTAAATTCAAGTTATTTTCCTATCTCTTATATTTCTTACGATTTAACAGCCCCTAATATCTTTCGTGCATTATCGACTCTATCCTTAGTAGGAGGATCTATCCCCTTAAGTCTATATTTAAGTCCTAATTCTTCCCATTTATATACACCAAGTGTATGATAAGGAAGCACTTCCACTCTTTCGATATTCTTAAGCGTATCTAAGAATTCTCTAAGCTTCTTAAGGTAAAAATCATCATCCGTAAACTTTGGAACAAGCACATGTCTTATCCAAACCGGTTTTCCTATATCAGATAAATATCTCGCACAAGCTAAAATATTAGTATTTGTAAATCCTGTAAGATTTTTATGAAGAGCAGGATCAATATGTTTTATGTCCAGAAGTACGACATCAGTTACATCCATAAGTTTTTTAAACTTTTTAAGATAATCTTTTTCGTCCCTAAAAGGACCTGCCGAAGTGTCAAGGCAAGTATTTACTCCTTTTTCTTTTGCTTTTGTAAAAAGCTCAGTAACGAAATCTATCTGAAGAAGGGCTTCTCCACCGCTTACGGTGATTCCTCCATCTTTTCCCCAGTAAGGTCTGTACTTTAGAGCTTCTTTCAAAAGTTCATCGGTACTTCTAAGCTTGCCACCGCCTACTTTCCAAGTATCGGGATTATGACAATATGCACATCTCATGTGGCATCCGCTTAAAAAGATTACATATCGAATCCCCGGCCCGTCAACCGAGCCGAAGGATTCAACTGAATGAACATATCCGTTCATATTTTCTGTCCTTTTTGTATTTTATTATGCTAATCTCTTGTGGCAGGTTCTTGCAATAACATCAAGCTGTTGTTCTTTTGTAAGGCTTATGAACTTAACTGCATATCCTGATACACGGATTGTGAAGTTTGCATATTCAGGTTTGTCAGGATGTTCCATAGCGTCTTTAAGTTTTTCAACTCCGAATACATTAACATTAAGATGATGAGCACCCTGGTCAAAATATCCATCCATAACCTTTGTCAATGTGTTCTTCTGCTCGTCCATGTTATGTCCTAAAGCACCCGGATTTATTGTCTGTGTATTTGAAATACCGTCAAGTGCATATTCATAAGGAAGTTTTGCAACTGAGTTAAGTGATGCAAGAAGTCCATTCTGTTCTGCACCATATGAAGGGTTAGCTCCCGGTGCAAATGGTGTATATGCCTTACGTCCATCAGGAAGAGCTCCTGTTGCTTTACCATAAACAACATTTGATGTAATTGTAAGGATTGATGTTGTAGCTTCAGAGTTACGATATGTATGATATTTCTTAATCTTATTCATGAATGTCTTAAGAAGCCATACTGCAATTTCATCAGCTCTAGGATCATCATTTCCATATTTAGGGAAGTCTCCTTCAATCTTGAAGTCCTTTGTAACTCCTTCTTCATCACGAATTGCTGTAACTTTAGCATATTTAATAGCTGAAAGTGAGTCAACTACATGTGAGAATCCTGCGATACCTGTTGCAAATGTTCTACGAACATCTGTATCAATGAGAGCCATCTCAGCTGATTCATAATAATATTTATCATGCATGTAGTGAATTAAGTTCAATATATTTACATAAAGTCCTGCAAGCCAGTCCATCATAATATCGAATTTGTCCATAACTTCATCATAGTCAAGTACATCAGAAGTAATAGGTGCATATTTAGGTGCAATCTGCATATGATGTCCTTCTTTGTCAAGGAATTTCTCATCTTTACCACCATTAATAGCATAAAGGAGAGCCTTTGCAAGGTTTGCTCTTGCTCCGAAGAACTGCATTTCTTTTCCGACTTCTGTAGCTGATACACAGCAGCAGATAGCATAGTCATCTCCCCAGATTGGACGCATAACATCATCGTTTTCATACTGAATTGAACTTGTCTCTACAGAAATCTTAGCTGCATATTTCTTGAAAGGAGCCGGTAACTGACTTGTGTAAAGAACTGTAAGGTTCGGTTCAGGTGAAGGTCCCATATTCTCAAGAGTATGAAGGAAACGGAAGTCGTTCTTTGTAACCATATGTCTTCCGTCCATGCCTATACCTGCCATAACAACTGTTGCCCAAACCGGGTCACCTGAGAAGAGGTTGTTGTACGTCGGTATACGTGCGAACTTAACCATTCTGAATTTCATTACAAGGTGGTCAATAAGCTCCTGTGCTTCCTTTTCTGTAAGTGTTCCTTCTTTTAAGTCTCTTTCAATGTAGATATCAAGGAAGGTTGAAATTCTTCCGACTGACATTGCTGCACCATTCTGTGTCTTAATAGCTGCAAGATATGCAAAGTATAACCACTGAACAGCTTCTCTTGCGTTAGTTGCAGGTTTAGAAATATCATATCCGTAAAGATTTGCAAGCTCTTTCATCTCTTTAAGGGCTTTAATCTGGTCTGAAATCTCTTCTCTTAACATGATGATGTCATCTGTCATAACTCCGCATCCGCAGTTAGCTTTGTCTTCTTCCTTTTTTTGAATAAGGAAATCAATTCCATAAAGTGCTGCTCTACGGTAGTCACCTACGATACGACCTCTTGCATAAGTATCAGGAAGTCCTGTTACGATATGCGAGTGTCTTGCTGCTCTCATTTCCGGTGTATATGCATCGAAAACACCCTGGTTATGAGTTTTATGATACTTTGTGAAAATTTCATGTAATTTTTCACTTGGTTCATATCCATAAGTTCTGCAAGCTTCTTCCGCCATCTTAATACCGCCATATGGCATAAATGCTCTCTTAAGCGGCTTATCTGTCTGAAGTCCTACAACCTTTTCTTCGCCTTTATCAAGATATGCAGGACCATAAGCTGTAATTCCTGAAACAACTTCTGTTTCCATATCAAGAACGCCATTATGTTCGCGTTCTTCTTTCTGTAATTTTTGAAGGTGATCCCAAAGCTTATTTGTGGAATCTGTAGGTCCTTCCAAGAAGCTTTCATCTCCTTCATACTGAGTATAATTTCTCTGGATGAAGTCTCTAACGTTGACATCTTCATTCCAATGTCCGTCATTAAATCCTCTCCACGCATTAATGTTAGACATATACAACCTCCTTTTAATAATTTAATAATAAATTTCTTTATTAACTATATCATTCCCTAATATTGTCTTACATGTATTACTTATTTCGTATTTCTTATCTTAAGTATAGCATCTCTTTATATGTTTTCAATAATTTAAGTCAAGTTTATAGTCTTGTTTCAAATAAAAAACATTGCACTAAAAAGCCTAAATTGCAGTTTGATTTTTTGTAGGTTTTTACCAACTGTATATTTAGTCATTTTTAATTGTTCTCAACCATTTTAAACGTAAGTATAGCCTTAAAAAGGTCACCATCAATAGAAAGCTCCATATTCCCGCCCATAGCTAAAGTAAGGCTGTTTGCTATTGAAAGTCCAAGTCCGCTTCCTTCCGTATTTCTGGATGAATCGCCTCTAACAAATCTTTCCATAAGCTCTGACGGATTCACATTAAGTTGATCCTTTGATACATTTTTAAATTCAACTCTCAAATTATCTGCTTCTTTTTTCATATTTATGTAAATTCTTGAAGACGGAAGCGAATATTTGCAAATGTTTGAAAGGAGGTTTGCATAAACTCTCCACAAAAGTCTTCCATCAGCTTTTATATATGCATTTTCTTTATCTTCAATAACAAGATCCAAATCAGCATTTTTCATTCTGTCTGAAAACTCAGCCACTGCTTGATTTAAAAGCACTTTTACGTCCACTTTTTCCATGTGAACGTCAATATTTCCACTGGATGCTTTCGATGCTTCGATTAAATCTTCGATTAGTTTTTTAAGTCTAATGCTTTGGCGATTTAAAACATCGAGATATTCTTTTATTTTCACGTCGCTTTCTGATTCGGTATTATTTTTAATTTCTTCATCTAGGAGATTTACATAATTTATTATAGAAGTAAGTGGTGTTTTTATATCGTGAGAAACATTTGTTATAAGAGCTGTTTTCATTCTTTCACTTTTCATTTTTTCATTAATAGCCATTTCTACGCTATTATTTATCTTATTAACATTTTTTGCATCATAAATAAGATATTTATTCATATTTACTATATCTATATTTTGTGAAAAATCGCCTTCTGCTATTCTTCTTATACCATCACTTATGTCCTGTCTTTGTTTTAAAAAATCTAAAACTTTGGTAAATGTAAATATAATTATAAGAATAACTATAGGTATTAAAACTACATTTCCTGTAATAAGTAAGATAACGCAAAATAGTGCTTCATATTCTATAATTCGCTTCATTTTAAACTTAACGGAATTTACCTTTCCCGGAACCTTCTCGTCAAATTCATCTATCGTTTTTTTAACTTCATTTATTTTATTTATTATCAATCCAATTAAGGTAGTTTCCAAAAATCTTTTCGACTTAATTCTCGATGCTATACTCATTACAAAAATTGCTGTTGGAATATAAATACAAGTAAATGCTATTATTGAAATGATCATAACCATTTCTATAGACATTTGAAAAACTCCAATTAGATCAATAAATTGTAAAATCACTATAAAAGGTAGTGTGCAAATAATTGACCATAAAATAATAAGTAAAAGAAGCGGAATTTTATCCAAAGCCGTAAGTGAAAGCTCCTTTTTTCCATTTCTTCCCGCTAAATGCATAAGAAGGAAAAATGTTACGATCCATAGAATAAGTCCTACTATAAAGAAAAATAATCTAAAATCAAGAATCATTTTTACAAAATTATATGCACTTTTTTCGCTGTAAAACCATTTCATATCAGTAAGTTTTGATACAATTACTCCATAGCTGCCATTTCCTCTTTTTCGTAAATATTCGTGAATAAAAAGTCCTATCGATGCTACCGGGAGCATAAGAGCTGAAATTTCTGATATTATAAGTAAAAATATTTTTATCCATATTGAATAAAATATATTTTTATTTTTATTAATATTTTCTTCCATACTATTTCTCCATTTTCATTCTAAAATCCTTTATAAATTGAAATATATGGCTATTTTTAATTTATCATTCTTCAATCTTATATCCTTGTCCCCACACAACCTTTAAATGCCTTGGTTTTGCAGGATTATATTCAATCTTTTCTCTTAAATTTCTAACATGAACAGCAACAGTATTCTCCGTTCCGAAAGCATCGCCTCCCCAGACATTTTCATATATTTCTTTTGTAGAAAAAACCTTTCCTTTATCTCCCATTAATAATAGGAGAATTTTAAATTCTGTCGGCGTAAGCGAAAGCTCTTTTCCGTCTAAAAGCACTTTTTTCTCGTTCTTATAAAGCTCAATTCCTCCAATAGAAAGCACATCTTTTTTAATCTGACCGCTACCTAAAGTTAAATACCTTCTTATATGAGACTTAACTCGTGCCTGAACCTCCAGCGGATTAAAAGGTTTTGTAATATAATCATCCGCTCCCAAATTAAGTCCTAAAATCATATCCGTATCTTCAGATTTTGCGGTAAGAAAAATGACAGGAATATTTTTAATTTTTCTTATCTTACTTATGGTTTCAATTCCGTCCATAATAGGCATCATTATGTCCAAAAGTACAAGATGAATTTCATTATTTTCTACGATATTAAGTGCTTCTTTACCATTATATGCTATAAAAATATTGTAATCCTCGTTACTTAAATAAATTTTAAGAGCTTCTACGATATCTTTTTCATCATCGCAAATCAAAATATTAGCCATAATTTCACTTTCCTTTTTATTAAATCAGACGTCTAATTTATTTTATATACGTATTATATGAAAAAATTTATTAAGTAAAAAGTCGATAAAACATTAAGATTTTATTAAAATGTACTTCATAATTAAATCTTTATAAATTAAGTATTTCATATTTTTTGTTTTTTTTAATTTATGTTAAAATATCTATCCAATATGTAATTTTAAATTTATGTTAAAATATTTATCCGATGTGTCATTTTAAATTTATGTTAAAATGTTTATCCGATGTGTCATTTTAAACTTATAATTTTAAAATTTAAATATTTTAAAAAAGGAATAATATGGGAAAAACTCAAACTAATAAAATGGGCGTAATGCCTGTAAAAAAGCTTATTATAAATATGTCATTTCCGATTATGGTTTCCATGCTTGTACAAGCTTTGTACAATGTCGTGGATTCCATTTTCGTAGCACAGCTTGGAGAAAATGCGTTAAGTGCCGTTACAATTGCATTTCCGCTGCAAAACTTAGTAATTGCAGTAGGAGCGGGAACCGGAGTAGGTACCAATGCTATACTTTCAAAATCACTTGGCGAGAAAAATTTTAAAAGAGCTTCTAAAACAGCTATAAATTCCATTCTTCTTGCAATTGTAAATTCAATTATCTTTTTTGTAATAGGACTTACATTAAGCCATGCTTTCATAATAACTCAAACAACAAATCCTGATATCATAAGTTCAGGTACAGCTTATATCACTATTGTAACAGCATTATCAGTAGGAGTATTTTTCCAAATAACCTTTGAAAGACTTCTGCAATCAACCGGAAGAACAGTACTTAGTATGGTAACTCAGCTAAGTGGTGCTATTTTAAATATCATACTCGATCCTATCATGATATTTGGTTATTTTGGATTTCCTCGTATGGGAGTTGCCGGAGCTGCCCTTGCGACCGTATTCGGACAATTTATGGGATGTGCAATGGGATTTTATTTAAACCATAAATGGAATCATGAAATTGATCTCGATTTAAAACAAGTTTTTCATCCTGATTTTAAAATCATAAAATTAATTTACTATATTGGAATTCCATCAATACTTATGATGTCTATAGGTTCACTTATGACTTATCTTTTAAACCTTATACTTATGGGATTTTCTGTAACAGCGACTGCTGTATTTGGAATTTATTATAAATTGCAAAGCTTCTTCTTCATGCCTGTATTTGGATTAAATAATGGTCTTATCCCTGTACTTGCATATAATTATGGAGCACGTAATAAAAATAGAATCGACGAAGCACTTCGTTTTTCAGCAATACTTGCATTTGTTTTAATGCTTGTAGGTACTATATTATTTGAAGCTATTCCTACTGTATTCCTTCAAATGTTCCACGCTTCAGATAAGATGCTTGAACTCGGTGTAAAATCCCTAAGAATTATAGCTATACATTTTCCTCTTGCCGGAATCGGAATTATTTTAGGTTCAACTTTCCAAGCTTTTGGAAAAAGCTTTTATTCACTTTTCGTTGCATTAGGAAGACAGCTTATAATTTTAATCCCTGTTGCATATTTTATGTCATTGACCGGTAATGTAAATAATGTATGGTGGAGCTTTTTCATTGCGGAAATTATATCCTTAATCTTATCTATATTATTTTTTAAGAAATTATATAGAGAAGATGTAGAGCCACTGAATAACGATAAATATATTGTATAAAATAAATTATAACCCTATTTGACAGTTTATAATTTATAAGCTAAAATCGAAAATAGCTTTCAATTTGGAGATGTATTATGTCTGAAGCAAATAATAAAAGTTACAAAACGCATCAAAAAGAGGTGCTTTTAGAATATCTTAAAAAAAATTCGGGAAAGCACATGACAGTTTCCGATATTTGCGATTATTTTAAAGGAAAAGAAAAGCAGATAGGAATAACGACAATATATAGAAATCTTGACTGTCTTGTGAATTCCGGACTGGTTAATAAATATTTAATAGGTCCTAATGAACCTGCATATTTTGAATATACAGAGCATAATCATGAAGATGATGCTACTATTTTGCATTGCAAATGTGAAAAATGTGGAAGTCTTATGCACGTCGAATGTGAGGAGCTTCTTACGATAGCAAAGCATTTAAAAGAGCATCATAATTTTTCTCTAAGCACAAAAAAGACTGTTGTTTTCGGATTTTGTAAAAATTGCTTGCCAAAAAAATAAAATACATCTCCCTGTAGTTTTTATATGGGGTGACTTTATGAAATTTTTTAACAAAAAAATCTTATCATTACTTCTTATGTTTTCAGTACCCTTTTTATTTTCCGGATGTAAAACACAAGACAAAAATTTATCTTCTAAGAAATTATCTATAGTTTGTACAAATTTTCCTGAATATGACTTTGTAAAACACATAGTAAAGGATAGAGCAAATGTAACAATGCTTTTAAAACCCGGTGCGGAATCTCACAGCTTTGAACCTTCACCTAAAGACATTATAAATGTTAAGAAATCCGACATGTTCGTTTATGTCGGTGGGGACTCTGACGAATGGGTTAAAAAAGTTTTATCTTCTATGAATAAAGATAAAAAGCATATCTTTAAGCTAATGGATGCAGTTCATCTTTTTGAAGAAGAACATGTTGAAGGTATGGAGGAAGAAAAAGAAACCGGCTCAAAAGACAAAGAAAAAAAATCTGAACAAGAGGAAGAGCCTGAAATGGATGAGCACGTTTGGACGTCTCCTAAAAATGCCATATCTATCATAAAAAGTATGGATAAAAAGCTTTCTTCACTTGATTCTAAGAATAAAGATTTTTTCCATAAAAATGCAGCTTCATATATAAAAGAAATCGAAAAACTGGATTCAGAAATTAAAAATGTTATTGAACATTCAAAGAGAAAAGAAATTATTGTAGCAGATAGATTTCCATTTTTATATTTTTGCAGGGAATATGGGCTTAAATATTATGCAGCTTTCCCGGGCTGCTCAAAGGATACGGATGCTTCTGCTAAAACAATAGCATTTCTTGTAAATAAAGTTAAAGCAGATAAAATTCCTATCATTTTTCATATTGAACTTTCAAATGAAAAAATTTGTGATTCAATATGTGAAGTTACGCACGCTAAAAAACGTCTTTTAAATGCAATTCATAATGTTACTAAAGAAGAATTCGATAAAAATGTAACTTACGTAACCCTTATGGAACACAATAAAGAGGTTTTAAAGGAGGCTTTAAATTAAATGCCTATTCTTAAATGTAAAAATTTAAGTTTTTCTTATGAAGGCAAGACAGTTTTAGAGGATATAAATTTTGAAGTCGAGCCCGAAGATTATCTTGCAGTTGTAGGAGAAAATGGAGCCGGGAAAAGCACTCTTATTAAAGGACTTTTGGGGCTTTTAAAACCGTCAAAGGGAAAAATAATTTTAGGCTCAAAAGTTTCTAAAAACGAAATCGGCTATCTGCCCCAAAGTACAGAAATTAAGGGCGATTTTCCTGCAAGTGTCTATGAAATTGTGCTTTCCGGCTGTCTTAATAAAATGGGATTTAAACCATTTTTTACAAAAAAAGAAAAAAAGCTTGTTGCAGAAAACTTAAGTCTTCTTTCCATAGAAAATTTAAAACATAAGTGTTTTAGAGAGCTTTCGGGCGGTCAGAAGCAGCGAGTACTTCTTGCACGAGCACTTTCCGCGACAAAAAAGATTCTTGTATTGGATGAGCCTACAGTAGGACTTGATGAGAATGCCAAAGCAAGTTTTTATTCTCTTATCAATAAATTAAATAAGGAAGAGCATATCACGATAATCATGATTATTCATGATATAGAAAAAGCTAAAATATACTCTAATAAAATACTTCATATAAATAAAAAGCTGATATTTTTTGGGAAAACCAAAGATTATATTGCTAATAATTAAGGGAGAATTTAACTATGAATATATTTTTTGAAATGCTTTCATTCCCTTTTCTTGTAAGAGCTTTGATTGTCGGAATTTTAGTATCAATATGTGCTTCACTTCTTGGTACTTCTCTTGTTTTAAAAAGATACTCTATGATAGGAGACGGGCTTTCTCATGTGGGATTTGCAGCACTTGCAATTGCTTATCCTTTCGGCTTTTCTCCTTTATATCTATCAATTCCGGCATGTATTTTATCCGCATTTTTACTTCTTCAGATAAAAGACAGCTCAAGAATTAAAGGAGATTCTGCTATCGCACTTCTTTTAAGCAGTTCTCTTGCGATAGGTGTTATGACAATATCTCTTACAACAGGAATGAATATCGATGTATGTAATTATATGTTTGGAAGTATTCTTGCTATGAGTAGTATAGACGTCTATATTTCTGTAGTCTTAAGCATAGCTGTAATGGTACTTTTTGTATTCTTTTACAACAGAATTTTTGCAGTTACATTCGATGAAAGCTTCTCTCTTGCTACAGGAATAAATGTAAAGCTTTACAACATGATTATTGCAATCTTAACGGCTATAACAGTAACTCTCGGAATGAGAATGATGGGAACACTTCTTATATCGAGCCTTATAGCTTTTCCATCACTTACTGCTATGCGAATTTGTAAAAGATTTTTAACTACAGTTATTTTGTCAGTTATTTTATCGATTTTCTGTTTCGTAGCAGGAGTATTTATTTCATACTTATACTCTGTTCCGACAGGAGCCTGTATCGTTATTGTAGATTTAGGTCTATTCTTAGTATTTTTTATAATAGGAAAAATCAAGGATAGATAAATTATAAATATATAAATATATAAATATATAAATATAAAAATATAAAAATATAAAAATATTAAAATATAAAAATATTAAAATATTAAGATATATAAAATGAAAGTTAAAAGGGTATATAAAATGAAAGTTAAAAGAATATTATATTTATCTATGCTATTTTGTATGGGGCTTTCGCTTTTCGGATGCAAAAAGCCTGTTTCACACAGCAAAGGTCTTAATTCCGGTCAAAAAAAAGTATCACTTAAAGATCAATTAACTAAGAAAAATAAGACTGCTTCTAAGAGTAAAAATTCATCAAAAAAAGATAATGATTCTCCCTTAATTAAAGGAAATGCAGTTCCTAAAGTAGATCATTACCCTTATGACAATAAAAAGGACAGAAAAAAGACGGACCTTTCTAAAATCGATGTCCCTGTGTATGATACCTTTTATATGACTCAAATTAATGATTGGTTCATTAATTTCAATGAATATGAAGGAAAAACCGTTTCTATTGAAGGATATTATATGAAATTTAACGGATATAATTTCATCGGAAGAAGTGGTCCTACTTGCCCTTACTGTACAGGCGGATATGTAAACTTTGAATTTCAAACTGATGAAGACATATCTTCTTTAAAACATTTATCTTCATGGATAGAAATAAAAGGAATACTAAGAAAAGGAAAATCCGAGCTTACAAATGGAAAATCTGCTCCGTTCTATTATATAGAAGCACTCGAGCTTAAGGTCCTTCCTCATGCAGGAGTTAACCCTATTAAGAATTAAAAAAGATATAACAATCTATTTAATACTTAGATTAATCTTTCATTAATCTTTCATTAATCTTTCATTAATCTTAGATTAATCTTTCTTATATTTTTCAACAAATTCTGATATAGGTATCGGCTTTGAAAAATAATATCCCTGCAAATATGTTGCTCCCATTCCACGTAAAGCATCAACCATCTCTTTGGTTTCTACTCCTTCAGCTGTAATAGCATATCCTGAGTTTCTAAATATATTTATAAGTCCTTCTATGACCTCAGGATATCTTATAAGCCCGTTCCATGTCGTATCTTTATCAAACTTAACATTCTTAAATGGATGATTCAAAATCATTTCAATATTGTTATATCCGCTTCCAAAATCATCTGCCACGAATTCATACCCGTCTTCCATCATACTTTGCATAAATAAGCCTAAAAGCTTTTGATTTGAAAATGCTTGCTCTGTTATCTCAATATGAAGTTTTGATTTATCAAGCTTATATCTTGATATAACGTCCTTAATCTTGATATTTAAGTTCGGATCCTGACATTGTATAGGAGAAATATTTACATTAACCCACTTAAGCGGTACTTTATCTTCATAACTATTTAAAAATAAAGCTGTCTGTTTAATAACTTCAAGGCCTAAAGTTGTTATGCTTCCATTTTCTTCAGCACATGGAATAAATGAATCCGGATATATAATACTTCCGTCATCATCTCTAAGTCTTGCAAGAGCCTCCGCTCCTACAAGCTTTTCCGTCTTTGCATCCATAATCGGCTGAAGATACACAAGAAGCCTATTATCATTTTCAAGATTCTGAAGTATCTTTTTAATATTAAATCTCTTTCTGCTTCTCTCAAGCTTTGCATGTGTGATCACAATACTATCATCAACATCTTCCTTATCTTTAAGTTCAAGGTCATCTATCATTATAGCAACAAGCTCAGAGGCACTCTTAAATTTGTAAGGCTCAGATGTTTCCGAAATATTAACTTCAAGGAATATATCACCCTCAGAAGTGTTAAATGGCTTAAGGAATCTATATCTTATACTATTGATACATTTCCACGGATCTCTACCTTTCAAATCTGCAATTGCAAAAATTCCGCTATCCAAATAGAAAATATATCTACCTGTTATTTCCTCTTGCAAGAACTTTGAAATTTCAATTTCAATTTCTTTTATAACATCGTCTCCTAATATTTCTCTTCTATCGTAATATTGCTTAATCGACATAAAAATCAAATTGAATTTTTTTCTATTAATTTTTTCTCTAATAAATAAATCCAGTGCATTTTTATCAAAAAGCTTTACATAACCGTCACGATAATTCATAGGCTCTTCAAACAAAAGATATGCTATAAGAATTGAAATTACGGAAAGCGGTTTTACATGATATACATCAGCTGTTGTATATCTATTTATTAAATCAGCTATCAGAATAAGAACATAGAAAATCATCGACACAATGTCGTGCATAAGCATCTTTTTATAATTCATGCCGATGCAAAAGAGTGCAATACATATATAAAGAATATTAAATATATAAGTTAAATAAAATAAGTTTCCTCTTTCATATCCTAAAGTCCCTACATAAAACAATTCATTTGTAGCGAAATTCATTATTACAAGAATTAAACTTACTAATAAGATAGCATTAAAGCACTTTTTAATCCTATTAAATTTACCTTCTTCAATTTCTATATGAGTGCACACAAAGAAAGAATGTAAATAATCTCTTACTATGAACATAACGTACATAACTGACGTCAAAAGGAAAAGTCCATCCCTATTGATTGACTGCTCTATCTGAGCCTGAATTAATATCTCGCTTAATATAACAATTGCCAATTCAGAAAAGAGCATACCCCTAAATGTCACTACTCTATGTATTGGCAAAAATTTTTCAATTAAAACTGAAATAAGTATAATGGCTAAAACCAATATATAAAATCTTTGTGAGTCCCACATGCTGCCTCTCCCCTTGTACAAACAATATTACACTTCTATTTTATTAAAGTTTATATTTAAGTCAATCATAATATTATTTTTTAGTATATATAATAGGAAAGTTTTTATGGTAAAATATTTTTTGATATTTTTCGACTATTACATATTTTTTAGACACTTATCATTTTTTAGCTTATTATCTTACTCTTTTTTTAATCTTTTCTAAATTTTATCTGTTTTTCTTGACAATTTTATCGTTAAATACTAGTATTGAACTAGTTTGTCAATTTCCGGATTTGTCTTATTTTTTAATAATACATCTTGATTTTTCAAACGTCTATTTATTTTGCCTTAGGAGGATTATTTATGAAATTTACCCAAAACAAAAAGCTTAATAGTTTGGCAGTAAAGACAGGAGTCATTATATCCTTAGTTTTACTTATAATACTAGGATTAAAAGCGACTTTCGATATTAGGTCAACTTATACCAAAACTATACAAAGCGGAGAAAGCCACAAAGTTGAAGAAGCAAAAAAATTATCATCAATGCTTGAATCAAACATGACCGAATTATATGATGTTGGGTCCTACACTCAATCAGTAGTACAGAAGATGATAAATGATGTTCCGGTAGAAGGAAGAAGCAGAGAGACTATTACAGAAATAATTACTACTATGTATCAGAAAAGTCCCAATATGCTGATAGGTCTTGGTGTATACTTTAATAAAGATGCATTTGACGGAAAAGACAGTTCTAACATAAGCAATAAATCTCCTAAAGGAAGATTCTGTGCTTATGCTGAAGGTAAAAAAGACAGCTTGGATGTTGATTTTTCTGATTATACCAATAGAGATTGGTTTAAAAAGACTATACAGTCAGGAAAAATTTCTATGCTTGAGCCTTACTTGGATAATGAAACAAAGAAAATGGTTACTTCATACTTATTCCCGATATTTGAAGCAGGCGGAGGAAAAGTAATCGGTGTAGTTATTGCAGATGTTTCTCTTGATGGTCTACAGAAAAAAATAAGTTCCATTTCAAAAGGTAAAAACGATTTTAAGAGTATACTTACAGATAAAGGTGTTTTCATTGCTAACGGTATAGATAAAAATCAGAGACTTAAAAACCTCTTCAGTATCGTTCCTGCAGCTAAAGACAGCGTAGGGGAAGCTATTGCAAAGGGAGAAAAGATAAATACCGAAGCCATAGGCGAAGCACACGAAGATGGTAAGCTTGTATATATACCTGTACATCTTAAAGGCGTAGAAAATAAATGGTGTATATCTTCAGGAACAACAATTAAATTTTTCTTAAAAGATGTTGAACACGTAATGATATTAAATATAATCTTTAATATCGTTGTTATTATACTTATGGCAGCAATAATAATTTTTATCCTTCTTCATCAGGTTGGAAAGCCTCTTGCACTTGTTGAAAAGGCAATGAAAAAGATGGCAAATTATGATTTGGATCTTGCTGCTGAAACAAAAGTAGCTCAAAAATACTTCACTCATAAAGATGAAATCGGAAGTCTTTTCAGATCCATTAAGAAGATGATTGAAAATCTTACATTGATAGTACAAAATATTTCAGAGCATTCTCAAAATACAGCAGCTACAGCTGAAGAGCTTACAGCTACTGCTCAGTCAGCTTCATCTTCATCAGAAGAAGTTTCAACAGCTGTAAATAATATTGCAGAAGGTGCTACATCACAAGCTGAAGATACTCAAAGTGCTGCAGGCTCTGTTGAAAAATCAAATAGTCTTCTTGAAGAAATGATTAAAATTTTAGAGCAGCTTAATAATTCTACAAATACTATTGAATCTAAGAAGAATGAAGGAAGTAAGATTTTATCCGAGCTTATCGCTATCACAGAAGAGCATAAGAATATTTCTGACAAAGTAGCTGATGTTATTAATGAAACAAATAAATCAACTGAAACTATTTCAAATGCATCAGATATGATTCAATCAATTTCAGATCAAACGAACCTTCTTGCACTAAACGCTTCAATTGAAGCTGCTCGTGCCGGTGAAGCCGGTAAAGGATTTGCAGTTGTTGCCGGAGAAATTGGAAAGCTTGCTGAGGATTCAGCTCGTTTCACAAATGAAATAAGAACTGTTATAGAAGACCTTAAAGGCAAATCTGAAGAAGCTGTTAATATGATGAAAACATCTTCTGAAATGATTAATAAGCAAAATGAAAAAGTTCAGGAAACTGAAGATAAATTTAACGAAATTGCTACTGAGCTTGATAATAGTAAAGCCATTGTTGAAAAAATTGATAATGAAGCGAACACAATTTCAGGTGAAAATAAGAATGTCGTTCGTGTTGTAGGAAATCTTTCAGCTATTGCAGAAGAAAATGCAGCTACTACAGAGCAGTCAGCAGCTTCTGTTGATACTCAAAGCCAGTCAATTCATGACATATCAAAAGCAAGTGAAAATCTTGCTCAGATAGCTACAAAGCTTCAGGAAGAAATTGCAAGATTTAACTTAGGCTAAATATATAAAAATTTTCGATCTTTTTCGTATATATAATTTTATTATGGTAAAAATAGACACCTTCTTATCATACAATTGATGAGAAGGTGTTTTATTTTTTATGCAATTAATAATAAGGTGTTTGTTTTTTTATGCAATTAATAATAAGGTGTTTTATTTTCAGCTATTTATTTTTAATTATTTGTTTAAATCAAATTATTCAATTTATTGATTTTTATACATCATTGTGATATACCAGTTCTGGTGTTATATAATTTAAAGAATAATGTATGTAAGTGTTTTGATGTTGTCTTTTAAATTATACAGCAAATTTCTTGTAGGAGGACTTATTATGCATTTTATAAAAAACAAAAAACTTAATACCTTAGGAGTTAAGGTAGGCCTTTTAATATCTTTAATCTTATTTGTTGTAATGGGTTTAAAAGCAACTTACGATATTAGAATGACTTATTCAAAAACTATTAAAAGTGGAGAAAGCCACAAAATGGAACAAACTCAAAAATTAAAAGCGATTTTTGAGTCAAATATGAACGAAGTTTATGCGAGTGGTCTTTACACTCAATCTGTAATTCAAAAAATGATAAACGACGTTCCTGTTGAAGCAAGAAATAGAGATAGTGTTACAGACATTGTTTCAACTATGTATCAAAAGGGTTCACCTATGCTTGTAGGTCTTGGTGTATCCTTTAATCAAAACGCATTCGATGGAAAAGATGTTTCATTTGTAAGCAAAAAATCCCCAAGCGGTAAATTTAATGTTTATGCTGAAGGTAAAAAAGACAGCATGGATGTAGATACATCAGATCTTACAGATAGAGACTGGTATAAGAATACTATTCAAAATAAAAAAGTAATGCTTCTGGAGCCTTATTCAGATCATGAAACAAAGCAGATAATTACATCCTATTGTTTCCCTATATTTGATAAAGAAAATAATGCTATCGGTGTAGTTATTGCAGATATTTCTCTTGACGATTTCCAGAAAAGAATTGATGACGTTTCAACCGGCATAAGCAACTTTAACAGTGTACTTACAGATAAAGGTATATTCGTTGCAAATGGTGTTGATAAAAGTCAGAGACTTAAAAGTCTTTATAAGGTAGTACCGGCTGCCAAGCAGCATATTGATGACGCTTTAGCACAAGGAGGAATCACAACTACCGAAACATTCGGAACAGGTGATAAGGGAAAAATTATATATTTACCTATTAATTTAAAGGGTGTAAATAATAAATGGTGTATATCATCAGGCTCTACGCTTAAATATTTCTTAAGAGATGTAAAACATATAGCAACAATAAATGCGATTTATAATATCCTTGTTATTGTATTCATGGCAGTAATTGTAATTGCAATTCTTGTAAGAAAAGTCGGAAGGCCTCTTGCAATTATAGAAACTGCTATGACTAAGATGGCTGATTATGATTTGGATTTGAAAAAAGAGAGAAAATTAGGTGCAAAATATCGTAATAGCAAGGATGAAATTGGAAGTCTTTTTAGATCTATTGATAAAATGATTGTAAACCTTACATCTATTGTGCAAAATATTTCAGAGCATTCGCAAAATACAGCAGCTACCGCAGAAGAGCTTACAGCTACTGCTCAGTCAGCTTCATCTTCATCGGAAGAGGTTTCAACAGCTGTAAATAATATTGCACAGGGTGCTACATCACAAGCTGAGGATACTCAAAGTGCTGCAGGCTCTGTTGAAAAATCGAATAGCCTTCTTGAAGAAATGCTTAAAGTGTTAACACAGCTTAATGAATCAACGAAGACGATTGAAACAAAGAAAGACGAAGGAAGTAAGATTTTATCCGATCTTATCGCTATCACAGAAGAGCATAAAAATATTTCTGAGAAGGTTTCTGATGTTATTAATGAAACAAATAAATCGACTGAAACTATTTCAAATGCATCAGATATGATTCAGTCAATTTCAGATCAAACAAACCTTCTTGCTTTAAATGCTTCAATTGAAGCTGCTCGTGCCGGTGAAGCCGGAAAAGGATTTGCAGTTGTTGCCGGAGAAATTGGAAAGCTTGCTGAGGATTCAGCTCGTTTCACAAATGAAATAAGAACTGTTATAGAAGACCTTAAGGGCAAATCTGAAGAAGCTGTTAACATGATGAAGTCATCTTCTGAAATGATTAATAAGCAAAATGAAAAAGTTCAGGAAACTGAAGATAAATTTAATGAAATTGCTACTGAGCTTGATAATAGTAAATCTATTGTCGAGAAGATCGATAATGAAGCGAACACAATCTCAGATGAAAATAAAAATGTTGTTCGTGTCGTAGGAAATCTTTCAGCTATTGCAGAAGAAAATGCAGCTACTACAGAACAGTCATCAGCTTCTGTTGATACTCAAAGCCAGTCAATTCAAGATATATCAAAAGCGAGTGAAAACCTTGCCGAGATAGCTACAAAACTTCAGGAAGAAATTGCTAAATTTAAATTAGGTTAATTTAATAATCTAATATTAGTATGGATATAATTGTTCTTACTACGATTTATTCCTTCTATATATTTAAAAACTCATTATCAATATTTGATAGTGAGTTTTTTTATGTTATACTTGTTTGGTTATTTTCAATTTTAATGCTAGTTTTATATTGGACATATTTTTTTATTCCAATTTAATATTAAGCATAATTCTTTAATGCTAGTTTTTTTAGGAGGATTAATTATGCATTTTATTACAAAGAAAAGATTTAACAGTTTAGGATTTAGAGTAGGTATTTTAATATCCATCATGCTTTTTATAATTTTAGGACTAAAAGCCGGATATGATATCAGTTTAACTTATAATAAAGCGATAAAAAATGGCGAAAATTATAAGCTGGAAGAAACAAAAAGATTAGTAGCAATGCTGGAATCAAAAATGAATGAAATCTACGACAGTGGAGTTTATACTCAATCCGTAGTTCAGAGAACAATGGATGATATTCCAATAGAAAAAAGAAATAGAGATACTATAAAACATATAATTTTAACTATGTATCAAAAAACCCCATCGATGGTTGTAGGACTAGGTGCTTCATTCGACAAAGATGCTTTCGATGGAAGAGATAGTGCATATATAACGAAGGGTTCGCCAAAAGGTAATTTTAACGTTTATTGTGGAGGTGATAAAAAGAACACCGATATAGATGATTTAGACAGTACAAATAAAGATTGGTTTAAAAATACCATAAAAACAGGTAAAGTTTCTATCCTTAATCCATATCTTGATAGTGAAACAAAAAAGACTGTTACCTCATACTGCTTTCCTATATTTGAACAGAGCGGAAAGAAAACAATAGGTGTAATTATTGTCGACGTATCACTTGATAATTTACAAAAAAAGGTATCTTCTCTTTCAAGCGGTACTAATAATTTTAATAGTGTTATTACTGATAAAGGTATATTTCTTGCTAACGGTATTGACAAAAATCAAAGAATGAAAAATCTCTTTAATATAGTACCTGAGGCAAAGAAAAGTATTGAGGAAGCTATATTAAAAGGAGAAAAAGTAAATACGGAATTAATAGGTGAATCACACGAAAAAGGTAAACTTATATATGTTCCGGTAATTCTTAAGGGAGTAGATACTAAATGGTGTATATCATCCGGTACTACAATTAACTACTTTTTAAAAGATGTTAAGCATATTACTATTATAAATATTATATTTAATCTCTTCATTATCATATTTATGTCGTCTATCATCGTATTTATCCTTATTAGAAAAGTTGGAAAGCCTCTTGCTCTCGTAGAAAAAGCAATGAAAAAGATGGCAAATTACGATTTAGATCTTAATAAAGAAACAGAACAAGCAATAAAATATTTTGATAGAAAAGATGAAATAGGAAGCCTTTTCAGATCTATTGCAAAAATGATTGGAAACCTTACATCCATTGTACAAAATATTTCAGAGCATTCTCAAAATACAGCAGCTACAGCTGAAGAGCTTACAGCTACTGCTCAGTCAGCTTCATCTTCATCAGAAGAAGTTTCAACAGCTGTAAATAATATTGCAGAAGGTGCTACATCACAAGCTGAAGATACTCAAAGTGCTGCAGGCTCTGTTGAAAAATCAAATAGTCTTCTTGAAGAAATGATTAAAATTTTAGAGCAGCTTAATAATTCTACAAATACTATTGAATCTAAGAAGAATGAAGGAAGTAAGATTTTATCCGAGCTTATCGCTATCACAGAAGAGCATAAAAATATTGCTGACAAAGTAGCTGATGTTATTAATGAAACAAATAAATCGACTGAAACTATTTCAAATGCATCAGATATGATTCAGTCAATTTCAGATCAGACAAACCTTCTTGCTTTAAATGCTTCAATTGAAGCTGCTCGTGCCGGTGAAGCCGGAAAAGGATTTGCAGTTGTTGCCGGAGAAATTGGAAAGCTTGCTGAGGATTCAGCTCGTTTCACAAATGAAATAAGAACTGTTATAGAAGACCTTAAAGGCAAATCTGAAGAAGCTGTTAATATGATGAAAACATCTTCTGAAATGATTAATAAGCAAAATGAAAAAGTTCAGGAAACTGAAGATAAATTTAACGAAATTGCTACTGAGCTTGATAATAGTAAAGCCATTGTTGAAAAAATCGATAATGAAGCAAACTCAATTTCAAGTGAAAATAAGAATGTCGTTCGTGTCGTAGGAAATCTTTCAGCTATTGCAGAAGAAAATGCAGCTACTACAGAGCAGTCAGCAGCTTCTGTTGATACGCAAAGCCAGTCAATTCAAGATATATCAAAAGCGAGTGAAAACCTTGCCAATATAGCTACAAAGCTTCAGGAAGAAATTTCTAAATTTAAATTAGGTTAATTTGCTTTCTATTTACATAAAAATTTGATTTATAGTTAAAATTTAAAGCTTAATATAAAAAAGTTCCTTCTTATCTAAAACTAGATAAGAAGGAACTTTTTTATACAATATGAGAATTCTTAAATCGATTTAAATGAAACGATTTCTCTATTATTTCTTTTTCTTAATTAAATATGTTATATTACGTTTTAAAACTTGCCATGCACTAAGTGACTTAACCATTCTTTCAGGCGGAATATACTCTCTAATAGCCCTTAAAACCTTTTTTACATCTCTTGCTGCAAAAGTATACATGCCATTCTTTTTCGTCTTTATAGCGAATCTAGGAATCCACCTATTAAATATTACTGATATTATAACTTTATCTATTTCCGTCCATGGAATTTGAATATAATTCTTTTGGCTCTGATCAGCATAAAATTCAAATGCTTTATCGCCAATCATAAGCTTTCCATAATCGGAAAATCCTAAAAATGATGTTCCTTCTTCTACTAAATCAACTTTTTTATTAAGTGACTCTATCAATGTATATACCTCTTCTGATATTCGTCATTTATCACATGAGTCCGATTACATGGAAAACAACACCTACTACGAATAATCCTAAAATAATTACGATAGGTGAAACTTTCTTTCTAAGTAACCACATGCAAATGAGTGTAAGTGCAAGTCCTGCAAGACCCGGAATCAACGAATTAAGGTTGTCCTGTAATGTTGTAACCTTAGTTTGATCAAGTGCAAGCCCTGCTCCATGCTGAGTTAATGCTTCCTTAATACCGAGTGCTCCTTTAGGAAGCTTATCCCATACAATGTAAGCTCCTTTTTGTAGCTTAATTGAAGAAACAACAGGTTTAAAGTTAATTGATACCCAACGGTTAACAAGTGAACCTAAAACGAACATACCTAAAATAGATGCACCCTTTGTAATGTCCTGAAGAATACCGCCTGATAAATCCTCTGTAATTTTTGTTCCCGCTTTGTAACCCATTTCCTGAGTATACCACATAAATCCCATACGGATTATGTTCCATAATACAAAGTAAAGTATAGGTCCTAACATGTTTCCTGCAAGTGCAAGTGAAGCTGCAAGTGCTCCTAAGATAGGCTTTACTGTGAACCAGAATACAGGATCACCGATACCTGCAAGAGGTCCCATCATTCCGACTTTAACACCTTGAATAGCTGCATCTTCTACAGGTGCACCATTAGCTCTTTCCTCTTCAAGTGCTAATGTAACACCAATAATCGGAGATGCTACATAAGGGTGTGTATTAAAGAATTCCAAATGACGTTTTAAAGCCTTAATTCTTTCTTCTTTTGTTTTATATAAAGCATTTAATGCCGGTATTAATGAGAAACACCATCCACCGTTCTGCATACGTTCATAGTTCCAAGAACCTTGTAAATAAGTAGAACGAAGAAAAACTGATACACGATCTTTTTTACTTAACTTAATATGCTCTGCCATCGTCTTTACTCCCCTCTATTAATAATTATCAATCATATCGCCAATAGGATCTCCGGTATTATCAGCAGAAACTGCTGTTCCACCCTTTTTAGATAATGCTAAATAGATTAAAGCAAGTGCCAATCCGATAGCACCGAGTCCCATAAGTGTTATATCTTTTACAGTTGCAAGTACAAAACCTATTGCAAAGAAAGGCCATACTTCACGGCTTGCCATCATATTAATAACCATTGCATAACCAACTGCAACAACCATACCACCACCTACAGCAAGTCCGTCTGTAAGCCATTTAGGCATCTCATTAAGTAATCCTTTAACAGGGTCTGCACCGATAGCTAAAATTAAAGCTGCAGGTATTGCAATTCTTACACCTTGCATACAGATAGCAATAATCTGCCAAGCTTCAACTGCTTTAAAATTACCATCTTCTGCAGCTTTATCCATGATATGAACAATACCGGTTGCAATAGTACGACAAATAATTGTAAGTAAAAGTCCTGCTATAGAAAGAGGTATTGCAATCGCAATAGCCGCATTAACTCCGGCTTTACCTTGTCCACCCAAAACTAATATTATTGCAGATGCTACAGATGCAAGTGCTGCATCAGGTGCAACTGCTGCTCCTATGTTTGCCCAGCCGAGTGCCATCATCTCCAGTGAACCACCTAAAATCAAGCACGGAAGTACATTACCTGTAACTATACCAATTAAAGTACAAGCTATAATTGGCTGATGAAAATGCCATTCATCCAAAATTCCTTCCATTCCGGCTAAAAATGCTACGATTATAACCAAAATTATTTGAATAATATTCAAACTCATAATTATTCTTCCTCCATTCTACCCTTATCACTGCTTATCAAGCTCAGATTGTGCTTTTGCAATGATAGCATCCATATTGTCTTTACTGTCTGCAGGTACTTTTCTAACATCAAAGCTTACGCCTTTTTCTTTTAATGCTTTAAATGTATCAATGTCATTTTGGTCAAAAGCTAAAACTTTATTTGGCTGAACTTTACCAACTGAATGAGCCATTGAACCTACATTAAGCTCAGTAATTTTAACACCTGCTTCTATTGTCTTTAAAACATCCTGTGGAGTCTCGAATAAAAGAAGTACACGTTCATTTCCGAAATGCTGATCATCATTATATAATTTAACCATCTGCTTAATCGGAATTACGTGTGCTGTAACACCACCCGGTGCTGCTTGCTGAATCAGTTTCTTACGCATTTCATCTTTACATACAGTGTCTGAAACAACAATTATACGAGTAGGATTTACAGCCTTTGACCAACCTGTTGCAACTTGTCCATGCAAAAGTCTTGAGTCAAGTCTTGCAAGAACGAATTTCATTCTTCCTGGAGCTCCAGCCTTAGACTTACGTGCAGGTCCGGCACTTGCAGTCTTAGGTGCAAGAGTTTCAGGTAATACTTTAACTCCCTCTTTTGCTGCTTCTACAAGATGTGTTGCAATTTCATGCGCATTATTCATTGTCATACGTGATGAATATGCTTCAACTACCATTGGAAGATTCATTCCTGACAAAATTGCCCATGTATCTTTGTGTCCATCAATCAAAGAACTTGCCTGATTGAATGGAGTGCCACCCCAAAAATCAACCAAGAATAAGACTTGCTCCTTGTCATCGAAAGATGCTATGGCATCTACCATTTTCTGATGAATATCATCAGGGCTCTCTGAAGGCATTAATGTGACAGCTGCAACATTTTTCTGCTCGCCCATTATCATGCCTACAGATTGTAGAATACCTTTTGCAAATTCACCATGACTTGCTAGGATAATACTAACCATCTACTTTATACCTCCTTATAAAATATTGCTGCGCTACTTATCAATAAAATTTATTGACTCAAGTGAACAGCTTTCTCGTAAATTATACTATTATGTTTGTTTCAATTGCAAGCGTTTTTAACATTTGTCTTTATATATTTTTTATAGTTTAGTTATAATTTGTTTATAAAATATGTTAATTTTTACCATATTATATATATTCTTTTTTAAGTAAATCAATCATTTTCCACACAAAAGGATATTATACTTAAGCATAAGCCCCCCTCATTATATTGACTATGAATTCTTTTATGTATATACTTTTATGTGAAAACTTTCCTTAATTATACTGAAGTGTAAACGCTTGGAGGTATATAATATATGAAATTTTTTAAAAGCAAAAATCTGAAAAATTTCAGATTTAATCTTAAGTTCGGTAAAAGTTTAAGTTTAAAAATCGGTATTTTTATTTCAATTTTGCTTTTTTTGATACTTGGTACAAAATCAGGTTATGACATTTATCGAGCTTATATAATAACTGTAAAAAATGGAGAAACCGGAAAACTGTCCGAAGCTAAAGATTTAGCACGTGATTTAGAAGGTAGAATGAGCGGTCTATATGATACCGGCTTTTATACTAAAGTTTTTACTGAAAATTTATTAAAAGAGAATTCCAAAGACCTTAGAAATAGACAAGCAGTTACGACATACCTTGAAGATGTTTTTAAACAGAGCGGACCTATGCTCACGGGTATAGGCGTTTGCTTTGATAAAGATAAATTCGACGGTCGTGATAAAGACTTTATAAATGAAGATTCTTCTTCCGGAGTTTTTGCTTCTTATGTAAGCGGTAATAAAAATTCTCCTGAAACTTGTAATAGAGACGATACGAATCAGTCTTGGTTTAAACGTGCAATGAGTACAGGGAAAACCTTCCTTGTAAAGCCTCATATCGATAAGATTACGGGGCATATCGTCACTTCCTACTATATTCCTATAAAAGAAGATTTTGATCCTGTCGGCGTAGTAATTTTGGATATCTCCTTTGCTGAAATACAGAAAAAATTGGAAGCTGTTTCTAATGGTGACAATGATTTCAAATCTCTTCTTACAAACGACGGATATTTTATAGCAAACGGACTTGATAGAAAATATATAATGAAAAACTTGTATAATATAGCTCCGAACATAAAAAGTGATGTTGACATTGCTATAAAAAAAGGACATAAAATAAATACAACTATTATTCCCGATACAAAAGTTAAAGGAAAGATGTTTTATGTTTCTACTGTAATCAAAGGTACAAATGATAAATGGTGTATCGCATCAGTAACTTCTTTAAAAGAGTTTTTAAAAGATGTTTATCATACTACATTATTAAATATATTATATAGCTTAGCCGTAATTATTATTATGGGTATAATTATATTTGCAATTCTTATAAAGCATGTCGGTCACCCATTATCAATTGTTAAATCTGCAATGAATAAGATTGCGAATTTTAATCTTGATGTTGTAGATGAGGCTTCGAAATCCGAGAAATACTTGAAAAATCAGGATGAAATCGGTAGTCTATTTTCATCTATTGATACAATGATAAGTAATCTTACATTTATTGTATTGCAGATTTCTGAGCATTCGGAGAATACAGCTGCAACAGCTGAGGAACTTTCAGCTACTGCTCAGTCCGCTTCAACTTCTTCAGAAGATGTATCAAATGCCGTAAATAATATTGCAAAAGGTGCCTCTTCACAAGCTGAAGATACTAAAAGTGCAGCAGCTTCTGTTGAAAAATCCAATCAGCTTTTAAGCGACATGCTGGAAGTTTTAAAGGTACTTAATGAATCAACTAACACTATTGCCATAAAGAAAAATGAGGGAAGTAAAATTTTAACTGAACTCGTTAATATTACAGAAGAGAACAAAAAAGTTTCGTCACAAGTTGCAGAAGTTATAAATAAGACAAATAAATCAACAGAAACTATTTCGAAAGCTTCCGATATGATTCAGTCAATTTCGGATCAGACAAATCTTTTAGCCTTAAATGCTTCAATTGAAGCTGCAAGAGCCGGTGATGCAGGAAGAGGTTTTGCCGTTGTTGCAGGAGAGATAGGAAAGCTTGCTGAAGATTCTGCAAAATTTGCAAGCGAAATAAGATCCGTAATAGAAGACTTAAAAGCAAGATCTGAAGAAGCTGTCGAAATGATGGAATCTTCTGAAGATATGATAAATAAGCAAAATGAGAAGGTTAATGAAACCGGAATTAAATTTAATGAAATTGCAACAGAAGTCGATAATAGTAAATCAATAGTAGAAAAAATTGATAATGAAGCTAAGATTATTTCAGAAGAGAATAATAATGTTGTAAGAGTCGTTGAGAATCTTTCAAAAATTGCAGAAGAAAATGCCGCTACAACGCAAGAATCCGCCGCTTCTGTCGATACACAGTCGCAGTCAATTCAAAATATATCAAAAGCAAGCGAAAATCTTTCAAATATAGCAAATCAGCTTCAGGAAGAAATTTCAAAATTCAATATATGATATATGTTGCAATTTAAGTATTTTTTAAGATGATAAAAGACACTTAATATAACTTTTTAGAATTTTTATTCTTTATAACATTGTTATATTAAGTGTCTTTTTTATTATATTTTCCAAGCCTTAAATATTATTATTTCTTACCTATTCGGTATATTTTAAAACTTCAGCTGAAAGCTTTTCTATTGTTTCATCCGCTTCTTTCTTACTACTCTTTTTTGTATAGAAATAGAATTTAAGCTTAGGTTCTGTTCCTGACGGGCGTACAGCAAACCATGTTCCTTCATCTATAAAAAATCTAAGAACATTTGAAGCAGGAATATCTTCATATCCATTTATATAATCAATTACTTTTTCCACTTTAAATTTCCCGAAATTATTAAGCTTCCCATTTCTGAATTTATCCATTATGGAATCTATCTTTCTTTGGCCTTCTTCTCCTTTAAGTACAAGTGAATAAGGATGTTCTTTAAAGTAACCATATCTTTTAAAAAGTTCATTTAAATACTCATAGAGAGTTTTCCCTTCTTTTTTAAGAGCTGAAGCAAGTTCAAGCATTAGAAAGCCCGCCGTAACTCCATCTTTATCTCTTATCTCTTCTCCCGGTGCACATCCTACAGATTCCTCGTATGCAAAGAAGAAATTATATCCCTGTTTTTGAAGATCTGGAATTCTACCGCAAATATTTTTAAATCCTGTTAGAGCCTCATAAGTCTTAATTCCATAGTCGCTGCATATAGTTTTTCCCATATCGCTTGTAACTATGGATTTTACCATAAATGAATTATCTTTTAATTTTCCCGCTTTTTTAAGGCTTCTTGCCATATGAGAAATTATGAGTGCTCCAGTTTGATTTCCATTAAGCTGTAAATATTCTCCTTTATCGTCTCGTATTTCAACTGCCATTCTGTCGGAATCGGGATCAGTTGCAATGATAAGCTCTGCTGATACTTTTTTGGCAAGCTTTTCCGCCAGCAAAAATGCTTCATGATACTCAGGATTTGGGTATCCTACTGTCGTAAAATCCGGGTCGGGATTTTCTTGCTCTTTTACAATATGGCATTCCTTATATCCATAGTCAGAAATAATAGTTTTCATTGGAATACTGCCTGCTCCATTTAAAGGCGTATAAACGAACGATATACTCTTATCAAGTTCACTTTCGGGAATCATCGACATGGATTTTACATAATCAAGAAATTTTTTATCCATATCTTCTCCGAGCCATACCAAAAGTCCCTTATCCTCTGCCTCTTTAAGATCCATAGTTTTAGGACGTTTAAAAAGTGAAAGAGCTTCTATTTCTTTACTCATCCCTTTTGATATTTCTCCTGAGATCTGTGCTCCATCCTTCCAATAAACTTTATAGCCATTATATTCTTTCGGATTATGAGAAGCAGTCATATTAACTCCCGAAATCGTACGAAGCTGTCTTACAAGATATGAAAGCTCTGGAGTTGGGCGAAGTGATGGGAAAAGATATACCTTGATTCCCTTTGCTACAAGAATTGAAGCGGCAAGATATGCAAACTCTTTTGAATTATGTCTACAATCATAAGCAAACACAACTCCTCTATTTACATCCTCTTTAGATTTAAGAATATAATTTGCGATTCCCTCAGTTGCACGACCTACTGTAAGAGTATTCATCCTATTAGATCCTGCTCCCAAAATTCCTCGAAGTCCTGCCGTTCCAAAGGTTATCGTCTTATAAAATCTGTCGACAATCTCCTTTTCGTTGCCTTTTATATTTAAAAGTTCCTCTTTTAAAGGATCCTCATCCGAAAGATTTTTAAGCCAAAGCTCATAATTTTCCATAGGTGTCATTTTTTCTTCCCCCCTTAACGTAAGTCTTTATTCAATAATATCATTCCTTTAATATAATAAATTAAGTCAAATTTATAACTATTTTCTTAAATAGTGTTACCTTTTTTATGATTTTTATTATATTCTTAATCATAGGAAGAGTCACTAAAATTACAATAATCCTATTTTTATAAGGCCCTTATAAATTCCATCATTGTCATTATTATCTGTAATATTTTTAAAAATTTGTTTTAGCTTGCTCGGAGCATTTCCCATTAAAAAAGGCATAGAAACAGTCTTTAACATATCAACATCGTTATAATTATCTCCGAATGCGACAGTTTTTTCCATCTGTATATTCCATATCTTACAAAGTTCTTTTATTGCTGAACCTTTATTAACATTTTTTTGCATGATTTCAAGAAGTATGTCCGCTGATTTAAAAATGGAAAGCTTAGGGAATTTTGATTTTAAATATTTTTCCATTTCTAAAATCGTATCAGGATTTCCTATGCACATAATTTTATGGATTTCATTTCCATCTTTAATTATATCTATATTTCCCTGTATATTGCTTGCTTCTACAAGTTTTTCTTCCCTTATAATTCTTTTATCATTTTTAGATTTTACAATCCATAAATCATTTGAAAAGACATTCCAAGCTATATCCATTTTACTTTCTTCGATAGCTTTTATAACTTCTCTTCCTATTGCTTTTGAAAATCCTTTGGAATATAACGCATTTTTATTTTTATCTAAAATAAGAGCTCCACCGAATGCAATAATTGGGGATATCAAATTGTTTTTTTGCAAAATAGGATAAATTCCAGCAGGGCTCCTACCTGATGTGATAACAAATTCTATTCCCTTGCTCTCTAATTCATTAATAGCCGAAACTGTATTATTTAAAACCATATGATTACTATTTAAAAGTGTACCGTCTACATCGCAAAAAACTATTTTATAATCCATTTTTTCTCCTGTAATTATTAGCTATCTCCATTTTTTATAATTTTTCGTTATTTTTTATTACTTTTTATCATTTTTAATTACTTTTTATTACTTTTAATTATTTTTCTTTTTTTAATTTATTTTTATCACTTTTAATTACTTTTCTTTTTTTAATTTATTTTTATCACTTTAATATTACTTTAAATACAATAAATTTAAAATATAACTGTCATTGTTGTTCCAACTCCCAAAGCACTGTCTACTATAATCCTTGCATCATGAAGCTCGACTATATGTTTTACAATAGCAAGACCAAGCCCTGTTCCACCTGTTTCCTTAGATCTGCTTTTATCAACGCGATAAAATCTTTCAAATATTCTATCCTGTTCGGATGTAGGTATACCAATACCATTATCTTTTACAATAAGTAGGGACTCCCCATTTTTTTTATGAGTGGATATAGTCACTTTGCCTCCGGGGTTATTATATCGAATTGCATTTTGTACTAGATTTTCAATAAGCTCCTTTAATAACTCCTTATTTCCATTTACTAAAAGGCTTTCTCCTTCATAAACTAATTCTATATCTCTTTGCTTTGCAATAGTAATAAGCCCTCCTAAACATTCTTTTACTATAGCCTTTAAATCCACTTTATCAATCAATAAATCCTGTTCTCTGTGGTCAAGTTCAGATAAACGGATAATATCATTAATTAGTGACAATAGGCGGTCTGCATTTCTTCGAATCTCATGATAAAAATGGTTTTTCTGATCTTTATCCGCAATTCCACCTTCAAGTAGTTCTGCATACCCTGAAATAGCTGTCAGAGGTGTTTTTAATTCATGAGAAACATTTGCAGTAAAATCCTGTCTTGCTTTTGCAGCAGCTAAAACATCTGCATGTTGACTTCTAAACTTTTCAGCTAAAGGATCTAACTCTCTATAAGGTGATTCGTAATCCGCATTTTCCAGATTTTCAATCATTACTTCAATCGGTACTAAAAGCTGCCTTGTAAGGATATGAGATAAGGCAACACATATTGCAATGATAAATAATATAATAAAAGCAATGATTGGAGCAACAGACATAAACACTGAAAACAAGCTTTGTGCATTTGCCGCCACTCTAAGAACTGTGCCATTATCTAAAAGAAGTGCATAGTAAAAAGTATCTTCATTCAAAGTATCCGACTTTCTTACAGTTTCTCCCTTTCCTGAATCAAATGCTTCTTTTATTTCAGGTCTATCCATATGATTAGACATTTTGTTTGCAGACACATCATTGTCATAGAGCACTGTTCCATCTTTATCAACCCATGTAACTCTAAGTTCCTTTTTATCAGTAGATAGATTAATTGATTTCGGATTAATGCTAGTAGATTCAAAATAATGAGTATCTCTTAAAAGCTTTGCACTTACAGCCAAATCCGCACGAATCTGCCTTTGAAAAAGTCCATAATATACAATTGTAATTCCAATTACTGTGGCAAATATTGCCAGTATCGCAATTCCGGAAAGTCTAAAATTTATTTTTTTCTTCATTCTATTACATATCCCACATTTCTAATTGTACGGATTCTATCACCATATTCTCCAAGCTTTTGACGAAGAGTCTTTACATGCATATCTATGGTTCTGGTTTCACCTTCATAGTCTGTGCTCCATACACGGTCCATAATTGTATCACGGCTTAATACAATGCCTTTATTTACTAAAAAAAGTGATAGCAATTCATATTCCTTAAATGTAAGCTCTACATTTTCACCATCTATTGTCACTTCATGTTTTTCATTATTTACTAATAGTGAATCCAGTCTTAGTTCTTTAATTTCTTCTTTCTTAGTTCTTCTTAGAAGAGCTTTTACCCTGGAAATCAGTTCCATAACGGAAAATGGCTTTTTTATATAATCATCCGCTCCATCTTCAATTCCTCTGACAAGATCTAACTCGGTAGATTTTGCTGTAACCATAATTACCGGAAGCTTTTTGGTCTTGGCATTCTTTCTAAGCCATTTTACAATCTTATTGCCATTATCATCAGGAAGCATAATGTCTACTAGGCATAAATCAGGTATGGCATCCTCTATCTTTTTGTAAAAATCCTTTGCACATGAAAATCCTATAACTTTATGACCTCCATTCATAAGTGCAAATTCTTCAATCTCTCTTATATTCTCATCATCCTCGATAATATAAATCAAAGCCATGCCTATCACCTCTTTAGTCCTATTTTTACACTCATAATAGCACTATTTTTTGTTAAAGAATAGCATTCCATAATCTATTCATTTTCATCATTTTTATCGATTAATATATTTATTTTCATCGCTTTTATCGATTAATATATTTCTATTTTATAATATTTTACTATATATTTATATTTCATTACCAGTCTCTGATGTCTTTAGTGAATAGATAACCCACTCTGCAATATTAGTTGCATGATCTCCAATTCTTTCAAAATACTTTGCAACCATAAGTAAATCAGCTGCATCTTCTCCTTCTTCCGGATTATCTCTAATCATCTGAATAATCTCTCTTTTTACTTTGCAAAATAGATCGTCTACAATATCGTCATAATTTATTACTGCCTTAGCTTCATTCTGATTTCTATTCACATAAGCCTCAATGCTTTGATTCAACATTAACATAGTTTCAGCTGCCATTTTTCCAATGTGATCAAATCTGTCAATCTTACTATTATCTCCCATTAATATAGTCATTTCTGAGATATCTGCCGCATGATCCCCTATCCGTTCCATATCTGTAACCATTTTCATTGCTGCTGTAATAATTCTAAGATCTTTAGCAACCGGCTGTTGCTGAATTAAAAGATCAAAACAAATATTCTCAATCTCTTTCTGCATATGATCAATTTCCGTATCCTGCTTCATGATTATTTCTGCAAGCTCACTATCTTTTTTGGATAGGGCACTAATCGCCTGAGAAATTGCCGAAACAATCCGATTACCCATTTCTATCATCTCATTATTCAAATTTTGAAGCTGCTCATCAAACTTACTTCGCATCGTAATGTTCCTCTCAATCTCATAAATCATTTCTACCAGTATATTTAGCCAAAGCGTCCAGTAATATAATCTTTTGTCCTCTCGACTAGTGTATTTAGCCAAAGCGTCCAGTAATATAATCTTCTGTCCTCTTATCCTTAGGATAAGAAAAAATATGTTTTGTCGTGCCAAACTCTACAAGCTCTCCCATCAGGAAAAATGCTGTATCATCTGACACTCTAAGAGCCTGCTGCATATTATGAGTTACAACAACTACTGTATAATTCTTTTTAAGTTCTTCCATCAAATCTTCTATCTTAGTTGTTGAAATAGGATCTAGTGCAGAGGTAGGTTCATCCATGAGTAAAATTTCCGGCTTTACTGCAAGTGCTCTTGCTATGCATATTCTCTGCTGTTGTCCTCCTGAAAGCCCCAAAGCAGATTTATGTAAGCAATCTTTTACTTCATCCCAGATTGCAGCTCCTCTAAGACTCTCTTCCACTATCTGATCCAGTTGTTTTTTATTTCTTATTCCATGTACTCTAGGACCATATGCAATATTGTCATAAATACTCATAGGAAAAGGATTTGGTTGCTGAAATACCATGCCAACTTTTTTTCGTAGCATAGTAGTATCAATTTCTTTACCATAAATATTTGTATCATCAATTATTACATCACCAGTAATCCGTACTTCATCAACAAGGTCATTCATTCTATTTAATGTTTTAAGAAAAGTTGATTTACCACATCCGGAAGGGCCTATAAATGCAGTAATTCCATGCTCTTTAATTTCCATGTTTATATTTTTTAGTGCATGATTATGTCCATAGTACAAATTCAAATCGCTGATTTTTATTTTTGTTGTTCTCATTTTTTATCCTTTTCTTACTATAGCAAACCTTCTCATTAAAAGTTTTGTTCCTAAATTAAAAATCAATGTGATAATAAGGAGTACAAAAGCTATTCCAAATGCCTTATTAAAGTCACCCTCGCTTGTAGAAGACAAATACATTTGTATAGTAAGCGTTCCTCCAGACTGCATTGGCTTTTTAAGTAAATCCATCATATTTTTAGGTAGCAGACCTGAGCTTCCAGCTGTAAAGAGAAGTGCTGCCGATTCCCCAACAATTCTTCCTACTGCTAGAACTGCTCCGGTAATTATGCCCGGCATAGCACTTGGAATCAGAATTGTTACAATCATGTGCCATTTACCGCTTCCCAATCCGATTGCTCCATTTCTATATGACTTAGGCACAGCTTTTAATGCCTCCTGTGTATTTCTAGTAAGTAATGGTAAAATCATAAGAATAAGTGTCAAAGATCCCGTAAAAAGAGAATATCCCAGTCCCAAGCCTTCTCCAAAAAACATCATTCCAAAAAGTCCAAATATAATTGAAGGAATTCCGGACAGTGTTTCTGTTGCATACTCAATTAAGGTTACAAAACTACTTATTTTTGCATATTCATTAAGATAAATAGCACTTCCTAAACTAATAGGAACTGCTATAAGCATCGTCAAAAATATAATGATTAATGTATTTATAATATTTCCTGCAATTCCATTCGTTCCTTTTAAAGCACTTTTTACTGTCGTAAGAAAAGCAAAATTTACAGAATTAATTCCCTTCAGCATTACAAATATTATGATTCCCATTAAAATACACACTAAGATTGAAGAGCTTAATAAAATTAAAATCTTTATTGTTGTATCTATAAGTTTTCTCTCTATACGAATCATACATTCACTACCTTCTTTCTAATTTTCAGAAGCACAAGATTTATAGCCATGATACATATATATAGAACTAATCCAACAGTAAAGAGTACCTGCCTATGCAAGCCATTTGCATATCCCATTTCACTAACCAGTTGTGTAGTCAATGTTCTTACAGAATTAAATGGTAATGGAAAATTTACTGCACCTCCGGCTACCATATTGATTGCCATTGCTTCTCCCAGTGCTCTCCCAATTCCTAAAACTACTCCTGTCAATATTCCTGATCTTGCAGTAGTCACTACAACCTTAAAAATTGTCTGTATTTTACTAGCTCCCAGAGCATAAGATGCAGCCCTAAGTGAATCAGGAACAGCTTTTAGTGATGATGTGCTCACGCTTACTACAGTTGGAAGAATCATAATTGCAAGTACAATAATGGCTGATAATAAATTGGATCCTCCGGCAAATTGATGCGAACTGTTTCCTTTAAACAATCTCTTTTCCATACAATATATAAAAGGATTTAAAAGCATCATTCCTAATAATCCATAGATTACAGATGGAATTGAAGCCATAAGTTCAACTGCACTACCAACAATGCTTCCCATCTTCTTTCCTGCTATTTCCGCTAAAAATATTGCAGTAAGTAAACCTATTGGTACACTTATTCCAACAGCAAAGGCTGTTGAGATTATGGAAGATAGAATAATATATAAAATTCCATAGGATGGAGTTTGTGCTGTAGGTTTCCACACATTTTCAAATAATAAATGGAATACTCCAACCTTAATAAGTGCTGGTGTTCCTTTTAAAATCATATAAAATGTAATGGCAAATACAGCAAAGATTGCTATTCCTGCACATATTAGACATATTCCATGTGCTATTTTTTCAATCAATACTTTTCTTCTCATGCTCTTCCTCTTATTGTTTTGGAATAATTAATCCAGCTTTCCTAATAACAGCTTTTCCTTCATTTGACTTAATATACTTAAACCATGCCTTAACAAGATTACTCTGCTCACTTATTTTGCCCTTAGTTGCCATTACAAAAGGTCTCTGTAATAAATATTTTCCTGCAAGAATCTGCTTCTCAGTTGCTTTTACACCATTAAGCTTTAAGCTACTTACAGTGTTATTAATTACATCAAGAGATACATATCCAATTGCACCGGGAGTAGAAGCTACCTTTGCCAGTACAGCACCTGTTGAATCCAGTTCCTGTGCATATTTACAGGAATCTTTTATACCTACTAATTCTTCAAATGCATCTCTTGTACCGGAGCCAGCCTCTCTACCGATAACAACAATCTGTTCATCTTTTCCACCTAAATCTTTCCAATTTTTAATCTCACCTTTATAAATTTTTGCTAGATTTTTCGATGTTACATCCTTGATTGAATTATTCTTATTCGTTATCATTGCAATTCCATCCAATGCAACGATATTTTCTAAAATACCTTTTTTCTTTTCTTCTTCCTTAATTTTTCTAGATGCATCTCCTATATTTACTGAACCCGCAGCTAAAGCTTCCAGCCCGGCTCCTGAACCGGTATATTCTACTGTAACAGTCACTTCCGGATTTTTTTCCATAAAGCTTTCAGACATAGCATTGCATAACTTTTCCATAGATGTTGATCCTGCAAGTTGGATTTTCCCTCTTAAATTTGCTTCACTTGTATTTTCTGTTGTACTTTTATTGTTTTTTTCTGACATAGACTTTCCGCACCCTACAATAGTTATTGCCATAATGCAAGCTGCTATTAATACTGTAATGACTTTGCTTTTCATTATTTTTATCCTTTCTATATTTTTCTTTCGTGTCTTTATTTATTAAAAAGACTCATTTTATTTTTATTTTGTAATTTAACATAGTTTCTTCATCCTATTCACCTCCATATCTGTATGCTACAGATTGAATGTAAAAATGAATGATATCCTTTTGTAAAAAGATTGTAAAAAGAGTCTATGTAATAATAAGTAACTAATATTTTTTTAATAAAAATTTATACAAAAAGACCGTATAATCTTATCTTCCTTAAGGAATCCTTAAATTTGTATTTTATACTAAGTTTATAAAATGAATAGGAGGTTCATTTATGGACAAATTTATATTAGAAACAAAAAATCTTACTAAAACATTTGGAAAACAAAAAGCAGTAGATGATATTTCTTTAAAAATAAAAGAAAATTCTATATATGGCTTGCTAGGACCTAATGGGGCTGGTAAATCAACAACATTGAAGATGGTTACTGGAATTATTCATAAAACATCTGGAGAAATCTTTTTTGAAGGTCATGAGTGGAGTCGTGACGATTTATCGGATATTGGTGCCTTGATAGAAATGCCTGCCTTGTATGAGAACTTATCGGCTAGGGAAAATTTAAAAGTAAGGACACTCCTGTTAGGGTTACCAGATTCTAAGATTGATGAAGTTTTGGAAATAGTAAGTTTAAAAGATACTGGCAAAAAGAAAAGTGGTAAGTTTTCTTTAGGAATGAAACAAAGGCTAGGTATCGCCATTGCCTTATTAAATAATCCTAAGCTTTTGATTTTAGATGAGCCAACAAACGGACTTGATCCTGTAGGAATTCAAGAATTGCGTGATTTAATAAGATCTTTCCCGGAAAAAGGAATAACCGTTATTTTGTCTAGTCATATTTTAGCAGAAGTTGAACAAACTGCTGATCATATTGGGATTATTAATAATGGCAAATTGCAATATCAAAACATTATTAACCATAATGATAATTTAGAAGAACTTTTTATGGATGTTATAAAAAGTGGAATGGGGAGGTAATAAATGATAAATTATATTCTTGCAGAAAATTTAAAACATAAGCATAGTTTCTTGAAGAAATTATTAGTAATTATGCCAATAACTTTAATCTTATTGTCACTCTTTCTTATGCCAAGTTATTTCACTACTAATTCCTATAACTGGTGGTACGTCATAATAATGCCTGCAACTTTTGCCTTAATCCCAGCAATGATGGATAGAAAAGAAAGTAGAAAATTAAACTACAGAGCAGTTTTCCCTCTAAATATTAATCTGGAAAAGTTATGGATTTCAAAAATAATCACAGCATTAATTTATATGAGTATTACCACTATAATTCATATGCTGGGAGTATATATTTTTCAATTTTTAATCGGTGGGCAATTAAGTCCAAGCTATACATTTACAACCTTGCTATTTGCTAGTGCCTTACTAATAATAACTAATATTTGGCAAGTCCCTCTATGCTTTTTCTTGGCAAAAAAATTTGGCTTTATCGCAAGTATTGTAGTAAATGCAGTATTAGGGCTAGCTTTAGGAATCTTGATATCTGATAGTGCTTTTTGGATTTATTGTCCATATTCTTGGGGAATTAGATTAATGATTCCTGTTATGCATATTTTACCAAGTGGTGTTTTAATAGAAGCATCAAATCCAGTGATATCAAACACATCATTATTTATTCCTTGTATTTTCTCTATATGTCTATTTATATTGCTGACAGTGATAAGTGCAAAATGGTTTTCAAATCAAGAGGTAAAATAATGATAAAGATAATAAAATCCGAAATATATAAAATCAAAGGCACATGGCTTCCTTGGATTCACATAGTCTTACCTATAGCCTATTCTTTATTATTTTATGTGGCATCAAAAACTACTGGATTAAAAAATTTTGAAGAAAACGATATAAGCCAAACTTATTTTGTACTTTTAGGAGCGGTAATGCCAATAATATTAAGTTTTATAACTTCAAAAGTAGTTGATATGGAAATGAGTGCCGGGAAATTTCAAGTGCTTTTATCTACTACAAAATCTAGAAGCAAAGCCTATATAGGAAAACTCCTTGTATTAGAATTGGGATTTGTTATTTCTCTTGCTTTAGCTATTATAATTTTTGCAATAATAACTGGATATCAAAATATATTAGATTGGCTTATTGAATTTTTCTTAATTCTTATTAGCAGCCTTTCTCTATACATGATTCATTTTTGGGTATCAATCATATTAAGTAATGGTGCATCTATAGGATTGGGTTTTCTAGAAACATTGATCAATTTACTTTCAATGACTGTAATTGGTGATAGTATTTGGTATTTTATACCTTGTACTTGGGGCTCCAGGCTTCCTGCAATGATAACTCTAGGCAAAGCTTTAGATCCTTCCTATTTTTATAAAGAGTTAAAGCTGTGGGGTTTAATAGCTTCCTTTATTATCTTAATCCTATTTATTACCTTAATAGTTTGGTTTAATAAGTGGGATGGAAAATCTGTTAGTGAATAAAATGGAGGTGTTTTAATGAAAAATAAACATAAATTGTTAGTCATTGCGATAATTTTTGTTTCCTGTATCTATCTTTCCTCCTGCGGAAAGCTTAGAGATAAGGTGGCTCAATATTCTAATGATAAAGAACAATGTATTTTGAATGATGAAGATGTAAGGCAATTTAATTATAAAGCAAAATCCTACACCATTCTTGATGAAGTTTCTTCAAATGAAGATAAAGATAAATGGATTGGAGTCATTAGAAAACTAGTTGCAGTTGACGACGAAGGTAAAATAGTTAAACAAGTTGATGCCACCGATTTAGGCACAAATAATCTAGATAACTTCTCAAAAGATCTAAATAATGATATTCATGTATTTCAATTCTTTGATGTATATACAAATAAAAAAGCAGAAGACACATTAACTGTAGAAGTAAATGGTAGTAATTACAAAGCAATTCCTACAAATGAAATAAATAGTGACTCAAAGATTTTTAATTTTAAGGAACATTCGAAAGGTGGAAATTCAGAATTTCAAATAAACCCAAATAACGCTACTCAGTTAATTTATGATGGAAAAACCTATCAAGTGACTGACCAAATTGTTACAGAAGATAAGTTGCAAGATTTTTTAGGTATTATTGCCAAAGATGTTATATTTGATAAAGATAGTAAAAACATACTTACAAAACAAGACTTAGATAAAATTGACTGGCTTGGTGAAAATAAGTCTAAACGCCAAACATGGTCTTATTTAGACGTTTACAAAATTTCCGGAATAAATATTGATGAAGGATTTGCAGTAAAAGTAAATGACCAATATCTAAAAGCAAAATCTGAGTAATTCCTGAATAATAAAGTCGGTATTTTTTTTAAAAATTAGGAGGTGATAAAATGTCTTTAATTCTTGCAGTTGATGACGAGCTAGATATGCTTGATCTAATAAAAAACATTTTGAAAAAGAACAACCATCAAGTCGATGTATATCAAAATCCTTTAGACGTTGATAATAGTAAGCTTAGTAAATATGATTTGATATTACTTGATGTTATGATGCCAGGTATTGACGGACTTAGTTTCTGTAAGGATATTCGAGCTAAAGTAGACTGCCCTATTCTTTTTTTAACAGCAAAAACTATGGAAGAAGATATAGTTGAAGGCTTATTAATCGGAGGAGATGATTATATCACAAAACCATTCGGTGCAGCAGAACTCCTAGCTCGTATAGAGGCACATTTAAGACGAGAAAAAAGAGAACGACACACTAGTCTAAATCTCGGCGAGATTCGTTTTGATTTATCTTCCAATGAAGTCTTTGTAGGAGATGAAAAAGTTCATTTGACAAAATCTGAGTATCAAATTTCAGAATTACTAGCAAAAAGAAAAGGACAAGTATTTTCAAGAGAGCAAATATATGAGCTTGTCTTTGGATTTGATGGTATTGGAGATGCATCTGCAATATCAGAACATATAAAAAATATTAGGGCAAAATTTCAAAAACATGATAAAAATCCAATTGAAACAGTATGGGGGATCGGATATAAATGGAATTAAAATCAAAAGGTCAATCTCTTAAACATATACTTTTTAAATACTTGTTAAGTATTGGGCTAGGACTAGCAATCTCCGTTTTATTAATCCTAGCTTTTATATCCACTTCTTATCAATTTAAGTGGATATTCCCAGCAAATTATACTGAGAATTTAATTCTTGAAAAAAGGACAGATATTGCCACTTCAAAAAATTTCGATAAATCATTGCTACCAAATAATACATCTTATCTATTTTTATCAAAAGATGAAAAAGTTGTAGAAACAAATATGAATAAGAATATCCAAGATATAGCTTTTAGCTATCATAAGGGTTCTGGTTATTCTAATGCCAATTTATCTTTTATGGAAATACAAAGATCAGATGGATATGTACTTGTAGCTTATAACCTAAAACCTTATTATAAAAGTCCTTGGATGCAAAAAAATCTACCCCAAATAAATATTTTATTACTAATTTTACTGGTAATATTTTGCCTTATTAGTATTATTACCACCACATTAATTTGGGCAAAGAAAATATCAAAAGAATTAAATCCTTTACTAGAAGCTTCGGAAGAAATTGGAAAACAAAACTTAGACTTCCAAGTTAAAAAGTCAAATATCCAGGAATTTAATGCTATATTAGATAGTTTAGAAAAAATGAAAATAGGATTAAGTGAATCTTTAAGGACAAACTGGAGAGAGGAAGAGAAAAAAAGAAATCAGATTTCAGCATTAAGCCATGATATAAAGACTCCTCTTTCAATTATAAAGGGAAATTCAGAGTTATTGGGAGAAACAAACCTAACAGAAGATCAGGAAAGCTATCTCAATTATATTAAAAAAAACGCAAACCGTATTGGTAAATATATTGAAACCTTAATGCTTGTTAATAAATCTAACCAAGCAAATGAATTAAACTTTACTCAAATTAGAGCAAAAGAATTTGTAGAAAGCATTGAAAAACTATCTAAAGAATTCACATCAACTTATAAGTTAAATCTTTTAGAAGATATTAACTATGAGAATGGTGTTTTAATAGTAGATTTAAAAAATTTTGAACGAGCCTTTCTTAATATTCTTAGTAATGCCGAGGAGCACAGTCCCAAAAACTCAACTATTGAGTTACTTATATCTTCCAAAGCTGATGAGCTTAAAATATCAATATTAGACCAAGGGCATGGATTTACAGGTGAAGACCTATTATATGCAACAGATCAATTCTACCAAGGAGACAAAAGTAGGCATTCAAAAGAAAACTACGGTATCGGATTATTTGTTGCCGAACAAATTATTAAGATGCATGGAGGAAGTCTTATTTTAGAAAATAGGACTGATAAAATAGGTGCAAAAGTCAGCATATTATTACCTGTCAAGAATACTCTTATATAGGGTATTCTTTTTTTGTATTCATTAATTGTATATGTGTTGGGTCTAAAATCTTGATAAAAATACTAAAATAATTTCATCAGTTTTTTCACTCTTAGTTATATAATCTATCGCCAAATTTAAAGTTGATTTTATTGGATGTATTTTTGTAATTGCCATACTAATCACCAGAACTTTCATTTGATTTATTAAGAAGTAGGGAATGGATCTGCCATATTTCTTTGATAATTTTTCTATTTTTTCTCTAATATAATCAATATCTTCTTTGTAAATAACGCCAGTTGTATTAGTTGCTTTTGCAATCTAGTTTATATTATTTGTTGCATTTAAAAGTAGCCATTGAAGATCTCTAAATAAATTAATCCTCATAATATATACGCAAAAAAGACCGCAGTTTTAAACTACGGTCTAATTTTTTGTCCAAATGTAAACCACTTGGAACTATTATTAAGTTTATTCTTTTTTACAAATGTTCCCATTTTAATCCCAGTTACAGTTTTTCATCTTCTGTAACTGTTGATTTTACAAGGTTTTTTGTTTTTTTTGCTACTAACGAAAACCGCAGCTATAGCTGCTCTCCGTGCTCCGCACTATTTTTCGGGTAAAATTACCCAATCAAGGGTAATTTTACTCCCATTCTTCTTTTACAAACGTCCGATATATCCCAAACAATTCAAAATACAAGATTCTATTTTTTAGAGTACCACCAAATCCACCTAATTATAGGACGTTTTCAAATTTTTAGTCCCGTTCCTGTCCCAGTACCGGACAAAAAAATTATAATAACACTTCTTTATTCAAACCTGTATCACTCCAAGAAAGTATATAGGCATTTTTCTCAGGGTTAGATTTAATCACTTTCATTTCATAATTATCCCAAGCAATTGCTACCTGATTTTCTATTGCAATCGCATCTGTTAGCTGTCCAGCATAAAACTCATCAAAACCTACTCTATCAGGCTCATCATAATGAGGACAATGCAAATAGGGAATAATGCCTAAGCCTTTAACCCATATAGGATTTGGGTTTTCAATATCTTCTATAAACTCACTATCACTATGTCCTGAAATAAACCAACATATAGAGCCTGCACTTAAGCCAGAGAGTACTTTGCCGCTTTTATAAGCTCTAATTAGCGCTTTATCTACACCATATTCTTGCCAAACTTTCATCATATATTGGGTATTGCCTCTGCCAACATAGATGATGTCTGCATTTTCAATTTTTTGATTAACCTCTTCCGTATTTACTTTTGTGTTTGATAAATACAAGGTGTCAGTTTTGCATCCTAACTCCCCATATAATTTATTAATAATTGTTACATAAGCCTCAGCATCTTTACTTGCTGTCGGAATGAATAGAAAATTTGGATTTTCTTTTTTTGATGACTCGACAATAAATTTATCTATTTCGTATGTTTGATTTTGGGATACTTCCCCTCCTCCAATAGCTATAATAATAAATTTCCTCCTGTGTTTAATAATTATTTCTTTAGTAGAAGTCTTGAACTCCTTGTATTTACATAAATATTCAAAGCTATTACTATTAGATACACAAAACCCTATTCATGTATCGACTATAATACATTTCTTTTTCGTTGAAGAAGTACAATATATTTTAATATGCTTCTTATCCTGCTGTCATTGGAATTCTTTTCATAAAATCCATACATATTCATAAGCAAAAAATCTAATCTTCTAATTTCTTCACTTAATTTAAGTTTATTATAAAAACCGCAAATCACGCTATCCGTTATGTATTCTTTTACTATTCTAATATAATAATCCTCATCTCTGTAAAATAATTTTGCTATGCTTCCATCATCGACATTAAACATAGAAGAATATTCTTCACTCCATTTAAAATCCCTTTTTGCCAGGTTGCATTTTCTACACGATAAAACCAAATTATTTATCTCACCAGCTTTTATAGAATCTCCATTAAATGATGCTTCACAAACAAAGTGATCTATTTCGAATAGTTCAGAACTTATTACATCTGTTGTTATACCACAATAAGCACATTTGTTGTTATATATTATTCTAAATTTCTTATTATATTCACTATCTTTTTTATTTATTTGATTGTATATTATTTTAACTCTAGGATGATCCTTTTGTATTTTCTTCTCTAAAGAATTTTTTTCAGACACAATATTGTTTTTTAAATCACAATATTTTGTATTTCTATAATCATTGTTCATATAGTTTTCTCATTTCTTCAAAAGCATTAATAAGATTATCAATATCATCCTTTGTTAAATTATCATAATCTAAGACTCCATTTATTGAATTTTCCATTTTCTCAAATAAAAATTTTTCAACATATTTTTTAGATGAAATATTTTTCAGAATATTTCTATTTAAAATAATATTTTCTGTTGCCTTCTCTATAACATTATCCCAATTCTCATTGAAAAATAAATTTGGATCACAATTATAGGTACTAGAGTTATATTTTTTTAATGTGCTATACTCCATTTTCTCTTGATACTGTGTGATAACTATTATTTCTTTAAAAGGAAATATCTTTTTTATTATCAAGCCAAGCTCTTCCCCTGAAATTTTATTCTCCATTACAGTACTATTTTCAAAAAGCATTGAATCCAAAAATAATATATCAGATTTTTGAATCTCTTCACTATTAATTAAATTCTCATATGAATAATTGCTTTCAAATTTTAATTCCAAATATTCATAACGAGCCTTATCATTTGAGTATTCACTTAAATATTTTGAAACAAACAAATCTATTTTATCATCTACATAAAGCATATTTATCAATTGCATGTTATAAAGTCTCCTCCATTTCGAAAATAAATTCAAATCCTTTTTCACCTGAAATATTAAGAATCTCTCCATTTTGAAAATTAATTGTATTATTAATTATCCACATTCCAAGACCATGCCCATTGAGTCTGCTTGTTTCATGTGGTTCTAAAATAATTCTTGGATTATTTAAATATTTTTCCGGCAATCCTTTTCCATTATCATAATAAGAGATTTTTAACTTATTACAGTCTTTACTGATTAAAATTTTTATTTTTAATTCATTTGATTGGCTATTTTGTTGAACGCTATTTAATATTAAATTATCAAATATTGTATAGAATGTATCTTTTGAAATGTTAAATTCTAAAAAGTCCTCCACGCATATTTCAACATTTAACCAAGCATAGTCTTTTTCCCATCTTTTTATTATTTGACTCACGATTTCTTTGACATTCAATTTCGTTGCAAAAAATTGTCTCTTTTCTACTTTTTCTAAAATCGCATCAATGAACCTAAGTATCTTTTTTACTGCAGCATGATTATTTTCCAATAAACCTGGTATATCTTCAGCTGCCACTTTTCTATTTTTCGGATCATTAACTATATCCCAAACATTATATTTTTTTAAAGCATTTATGATGAAATCATAAGAAGGTTCGATTTGATTTCTATCATTGTTTATCTCATGTGCTATTGATGTAGCTTTCATACCCGATGTTGCTAAAGTATTCAAAATCCTTACATCATATCTATACCTTTTTTCAACATCCGCTTTCTCTTGTTTAAGTTTTTTACTATCCTGATTAAACAACTTAAGTTCTTTAATAAGATTTTCCTTATCGTTCTTATTTAAATTATTTATCATTTTAGGATTTTTTACGATTTCATCTGATATTCTCTTAGTAAAGTTTTCTTCAATAATATTTTTTTTGTTAATATTTCGTATTATTTTTTGTCTATATCTTTCAAATTCTTTGATACCAATTAATATTATTTGAATAAATAATTGATAATATATATTTTCATTTAATCCTTGTCTATTCATAAGGTCCTGTAGTACTTTATTTTCTTTTTTATCTATTAATACAAAACCAGATATTTGATTTTCTCTCACTCGCCAAGCTCCTGTTGGATGTGATGCTGCTGCTGGTGACATTCTTGTTCTTTTTCCTAACCCTAGCCAATCTTTCTCGCCTTCAAACGAAGATATGCTAAAAGCATTTCTATAAAGAATAACACCACTATCTAAAATTTCATCAGTTCTTAGGTATTTATAAAGAAACTTTTCTTTATCCTGATTTGTAGCATTTAAATTGAAAAATAAATTTGCCGAAAATCCTCCAAGTTCCTCTAGTTTTGTAATTAATTCTTCTCCATAAACATCAAAAATTTCATTACCTTCCAATTCATCTATAATATTAATTTTTCTATTGTGTTGATTCAAATTTATTCCTTCACAATACTTTTCCGCATCAATAGCAAACTCGTCTGACAATACTGATACCAATAAATCGCCTTTTATATACTCTAAATTAATGAACGACCTACAATTCTTTCCAGGATTAGGTTCTGGAAAATGTAAATCCACAAATTCATTATACTTATTGGCTATAATTTGTATTCTCATAGCCGTATCATTATATGTTTTTTCAAGGTATTTGTTTAATTGCTTAATCCTATTCAGAGTCCATTTTTCCCTAAGATTATTTATTACAATACAGGTACCTTTATTCTCTATACTAGAATTTATCTCTAATGTAGATGTATTCCAATCAGTTGCCCAAATAACTCCGTCTTTATGTTCCTTTTTACTATATAACTTAATATTTTTGCCCAATCTTGATAAAGCAAATCTACCTACACCTTTTGCTCCGGCTTGAACCCTAACTTTATTGTTTGAATCTATTAGGTCATATCCTTTATTGCTTTTTCCAATATGCATCCAGTGCTTTTTTATATCCTCTGAATCCATACCAACTCCATCATCAGTTATTTTTAACGTATTTTTATCTATGAATTCAAGTTTAACAAGCAACGCTTTTGCATCATATGAGTTCTTAATCAATTCTAAAATTGCAGCTTCGTCTTTGGAAAAATTTTGTACTCCTAATAACTCCGCAATTGTACTATCTTCAATGCTATACTTGAGATATTCCATGATCCCTCCTATTTAAAAATAAAAATCTTCGATATCTTTAGATGTAATTCTCACTGAACTTCCGCTTATATTTATTCCAATATTTTTTACATATTCAAAAAAATTTTCACTCTTTAAAATTTTTTTTGCAAAATCTAAGTCATATTTTTGATTTTGATTTCTTAGAGAAATATACATACCAGCATACGGAATGCAATCTTCACCTAACTTATAAATACAAACTTTGTCTGTTATAATAGTTGATATAAGCAATTTTTCACATTTAATACCTGAAAGCGCTTGGGATCTACCATACTCAAACCACTTTGCTTTTTTATCAGATTTTCTTTCCATTAATTCTTCTTTGAATTGATTCAAATATGCAAAAGCACATGGATATGATTCTTCAAATTCTTTTTCTTCATATCTCTCTATCTGATTATTAACATATTTATATGGGAAAATAATTTTTTCAACCTTTCCATACCTCATAGTTCTCGGCGTTGCTGTTGGCATAATTATATCTTTTTCAATCAATAAATTCCCAACCTTATAAAACTTTTCAACTTCTTCGTACATATTTTCATTAATTACATATGCTTTATTTAACAAAGTAGCTACCACATGTGAAACTTTAAAAAAATCACCAAAACGTTTCTCTCCAACGTTAAATTTATTAGAAAAAATCCATTTGTTCTTAATTTCTTTTTTGCAGATACATAGCCTACGATTACTACTCATATCTATATATTGAATTTTTTTGCTAATATGCCCTCTGTCAACTATCAATATCGCTGATTTTACTAGTGCATTATCAAATATTTTTTCTTTTGTGTAATCTTTTATTCTAATAGTATTATCTATCATAAACTCTCTGAGGTTTTCACCAAAAACTGTTTTAAAAATACTGCTAGGTATCAAATAGGACATTTTTCCTTTACTTGATAAAGAGCTAATACTGTGTTCTATAAAAGCGTAACAATAGTCAAACTTCCCTTGTCTACAAGTACTATATTTTTCCTTGACAAACTCCCTTTCTTCCTTTGATAAATCACTATAAGTTATATATGGTGGATTGCCTACAATAAAATCAAATTTTTTATTAACCTCACTTCTCAAATAATCTTTATTATAGATATTCCATTGCACATCATGTATATCATTTTCTTTCACAACTAAGTTCAAATTATAAATGCACTTTTCAAATTGATCCTTATCAATTTCGAATCCAAAAATATTATCTTGCAAACCTTCTTTTATTCTTGCATTAGAATATTTTTGTTTTTTTGCTTCTTTAATATATCTTTTAACTATTTCAACAAGTATATTACCATCGCCACAAGAGTTTTCTAATATAGTTTTATCTAATATATCCTTACAATATCCAACTGAGTCCAGTAACTCCTTAACATAATTTTCTGGGGTGAATATTTGACATTTATCAGCTATATTTTTTATATTTTTATTATTATTCATCACATCACTCTAATTTATTTATTGACTCGCTATTTAATCTCTCTAAAGCAAAAATCTGTTTTCTAGCAAACTCTCTAAGCTCTATCATTCTCTCTTTTTGTTTGATACCTTTAGCAATTAAAATTGAGTTGTAACTTTCCATATTTGCAAGCACCAATAACTCATTTAAACTTGCATAGTCTCTCATATTTCCTTTCAAATTAGGATTTTCATTTCTCCACTCTTTTGCTCTTTTATTAAATAATGCTACATTCAGCATATCCGCTTCGCTTGCATATTTAAAAGATAATTGGTCATTAGTTAAATCTTTAAGCAAGTATTCTTTAATTGCATCTGTATGGATTTTATAATTAATCTTTGATATTTCTCTATGCAGATTCCAAGTTAATGATAATTTTGAGTTTTCATCTTCTTTAAGTATTTTGTAATCTTGAATAATATATAGCTTAAATTCCGGAGAAAGCCAAGATGCAAATTCCATAGCTATATCATAATTAGCATACGTTCCTCCATATCTGCCTGCTTTTGAAACTATACCTATAGCATCTGTAGATTCTATCCATTTTCCTGGGGTCATTGTGAATCTATTTAGTCCCGCTTCACTTCTAAACGTGTCGAATTGCACACGGTTAAAATTTGGATTATTAAGTGCTTCCCATAATCCTATAAATTCAAGAGTGTTCCTATTTCTCATCCAGTTTTGGATTACAAATCTTGGATCATCTGTGTTTTTATATTTTGCAATATCCGTTAAGCTTATATAATCATTTTTAAAATCTTCAGTATAAACTTGAATTGAAAATCCCTTAGCAGAAATTTGCTCTTTATTTATTTTTGACAATTTACTCCCCCTTATACTAGTGTACTCCTTACAATAGTCATTATATAATCATTACTCTAAGCAGCACACCAACTATTAATTTTTCGAGTTTTAAACTTTAGTAAAAATCTTGAACTGCTTATATTTATATAACTATATATCTCTATTGCTACTATGACACGAAACTCATCAGAAAAATCCTATAGTATTATTAATGCTTTCAGACACTATATTTCTATCTATTCAGACGGAGTGTTAATCGCATTAACCGAAAAATTTATACTTTGGAAATTTATTTAGATACTTTTTACCATCGTTATATTATTGTATCGTGTTCCATCCTTTAAAATAAATGCATCCGGTATTTCTCCCGCTTTGACGAATCCTAGTTTCTCATAAAGAATCTGACCTCTTTTATTACCTGAGAAATAGTCCAGTTCAATTTGGGTAAGGACCCATTCCTTAGCATAGTCTTCAAGACAAAGGAGCATCTTCTTTCCTATTCCTAAGTTCCAAAATTCTTTCAGAACTGTAACAGCGACATTCCCTCGATGACGCATTTTCATTTTTTTTGATCTTGAAATTTGAGCACTTGCAATCAATCTTCCATCAATCTCTGCTATAATCATAAAAATATCTTCAGATTCATTAAAACTTTTTATCATCTTCTCTTCCTGTTCAACAGTCAGAGTTATTTCTTCTGGATAAGAGTATAAAAAGTTAGATTCTCCCATAACAGTTTTTAAATATTCAATAATTTCTGCAGCATCTTTTACTTGAATTTCTCTAATTCGGCAAATCCTACCATCTTTCATTTCAAAACTTACTGGTTTGTATTTCATATTTATCTTTCCATCGCTTTTTATTGTAATATTTTTTCTAAATCATTTTATAAATTTACTGTAAAAATCATTCAATCCTTATTTTTGTTTTTTGTTTCTACTAATATAACTGATCTATCATTTTCAAATCTTATGTCTAAGTATTGATGGTTTGTATCTGTGTCTCCTTTTTGGTAATCTTTTATATTTTTGCCAACAGTTCTAAGTGCTTGAACATAACTAAATTTTCCTGATTCAGTATTGCCAATCTGATACATGTCACCTATTTTTTGAATAATTTCGTATCTATTTATTTTATTACCTCACATAATCCATAATATCTTCAACTTCACACTCAAGAACACAACAAATCTTTGCTATAGTTTCCAAATCAATTCTTTTAACTTTATTATTGCAATAAGAATTAAGTTGCGTCCTTTGAAGATTTGCTTCTTTTTCTAATTTGTTTTTGCTTATATTTTTTTCTTCTAAAACTTGGTCTATTTTAAAAATAATTTTCCCAAAGTTTTGCATAAATTTCTCTCCCTTGTCATTTTCAAAATCGGCATTTCAATTAGTTATATTATATCATATTTTAAAAACTTCTTACAGGTCTAAGATATTTTAAGAAAGCTATTCTATTTAGTTCTTTTTAACAACAGGGAATGTATATCCCATATTTCTTTTGCCAATTTTTCTATTTTTTCTCTCATATAATCTATATCAAGCATGATTTAAGATTCTAGATAACCGGGCATGGATAGTTCTCAAATAAGTAGGAGAGTAATTCTTTCCATTCTTATCCTTCATCTTCATAAGCTCATTTTGCCATTGAATTATGGTTACATTACTTATCTCATTAAGCATTAGATCACCTATATAGGGAAGTATTTTTTGATTAACAATTGCTTCTTTTGTTCTCCAAGTATTTTCTCTTATTCTTGGTTTTCTATTTCTCTTATAAAGTTCAAAAAACTCCCTAAAGCTCATCTCAATCGATTCAGAATGTTGATTTAAAAATTCTTGTTCCCATTTTAAAGCTTCTTTTTTCGTTGAAAATCAACGTTTTTTCTTAGTTAATTTTTCTCCTTTCCAGTTGGTGTAATAAAACCTGCAATACCAAGTTTTATTTCCACTTTCATCTCTGTATGCTGGCACTTTAAACCTCCTTTGTATTTGTTGGTTTATAGCAATACTTTTCCATAAAGTATTCTCTATTTACCTTTCCTCTTTGTACACGATAGCCTAATTTAAGTAGGTCTTGATTCATATCGTTTATTATCTGATATGCTGTTGTTCTGCTTACATCAAGAAATTCTTGTACATCTTTTGCATTCATAAAAATACCTTTCATAATGTCCTCCTTTTATATTTTGTAAGGTTCTACATCCACAAAAAGGGCAAGCATTAATTTGTATGTCTTACAATTTTCGTTCACTATTGAACTGTATATATAATAACAGTTCATGTTTGTTCTGTTAAGTTTTTTCTATTTATTTTTTTTCTAAAATATTCAGATACTTGCAGATATTAGTAACAGAACAGTTTTGTTGAGCTTTTGTTCGTTTTGTGATAAAATATTTATAGTTATTATGAAATAAGGAGGAGTAAGTTTGATTTCTGGAGAAAAATTAAAAAAGTTAAGACTTATGAGAAACTTAACTCAAAAAGAACTTGCCATTAAGTCTGGTTTGACAGATGCTGCTATAAGAAATTACGAACTTGGAAATAGATCTCCAAGTAAAGAACAATTACAAAAAATATCTAAAGCACTTGATTGTGATATATCAGCATTAATTAATCATGAACCTAATTCTATTTTTGAAATAATGCATATAATTTTTGATTATGAAAAAGACATGAAATTTAGACCGTTGGCAGATGATGGAGAAATTACTGGACTTTTATCAAATGATGTAGATTTCAATAATTTTCTCATAGAATGGAATGAGATGAGAAAAAAGCATTACAACGATGAGATAACAGACGAGGAATTTGAAGATTGGAAGTTATCTTACCCTAAAAAATCAAGATTTTTAAAATAATTTTTTACGATAGGAGAAATAATGACAGATAACAATAATGAAATAATGATAATTAAAAATAATTCAACACCTGAAACTACAGTTTTTCAATCTTATTTAAAAACTTTAAATCTACCATCAGAAAATATTATTGCTGATACATCTCAAAGAGAAGCTGTAATGAAAAATCTACCTACACTTCTATCCACTATATCAAACGAAGATAAAAGCAACGCTAACTATTTATCTAAATTTGTAGCAGCATCAGCTATTGGGTTATTTGATGCAGCGTTAAATTACATCTGGAACGAAGTAATAGTTAATTTAAGAACTAAAATTAATTATTATGGTTTAGATACATTCTATGATAATGCAGTTGGAAACAAGAGGAGAAGCGAATATTCTAATAAAGATGACTTATCTGGGATAAAAGATAAAACTCTATTAGACACGTGTAAAAAATTAGAGTGGATTTCTGATATAATATATCGTAAACTATGTCATATTTTAGATATGAGAAATCAAATCGGTGCTTCACATCCTAATGTTTCAGTTATTAATGCATATGAATTACTTGGTTGGCTAGATGTCTGTGTTAAAGAGGTTATAAACGAAAAACCATCTAAATCTGCAATAGTAGCTAAAAATATTATAGAAAATATAAAGGGGTTGAAAGAGGAAATAGATGATATTACTATACAGAGTTTAGATATATCATTTAAAGATCTTTCAACTAATACTGCATCTGCACTTTTAGTAACTCTATTTGGTATTTATGTTTCTAGTGATACCCCTACTATTGTTCGAAATAATATTCTTTTAGTTTCATCTAAATTATGGGGATATGTTTTAAAATCAACTAAATATGATCTCGGTACTAAAAAAGAATTTTTTAAAAATAATTTGGAAAAAGATAAAGAAGACTTAGCGTATACTTTTTTTGAAAAATGCAATGGTCTAAATTATCTAACACTAACTGAAAAAAGTTTAACTATAAATAATTTGTGTGATGATTTATATTTAACAACACATGGATGGGATAATTATTACAATGAACCACCCATAGCAAAAGAAATAATGAAATATATAAAACTATCATCAGATATACCTGAGGAACAAGCATCAAAATTAATAAAAACTTTTTTAGAATGTAGAATAGGACGCGAGGTTAATTATTGCAACGGTGTTTCCCCAAGTGCAAAGTTGTATTACGATAATTTCTTTAAAATTCTTTCAAAAGAGCAAATTAAAATTTTAATTGCTTTATTACAAGATAATTTGCAATCTATTAATCAAAGAAATACAATTAAAATCCAAAATATTAAAGAAATTTTGGAATTGATTAAATCTGATTTGCTAGGAGATAGATTGAATGAAATTATAAATTATTTAATTGAATGTGCTGAAGAAAATATACTCCACACCGCATATAACCAAAAAGAATTCAAAGATTTATGTAATGGAGTAATTGAAATTAAATAAAAATTTGTACGCAAAAAGACCGCAGTTTTAAACTACGGTCTAATTTTTTGTCCAAATGTAAACCACTTGGAACTATTATTCAATTTATTCTTTTTTACAAATGTTCCCTTTTTGATCCCAGTTACAGTTTTTAATCTTCTGTAGCCATTAATTTTACAAGTTTTTTTGTTTTTTTGCTATTATTCAAACTCAATATGTCCATTGATTTCGTTTTATATAATCTACATAAAATCAATGGTTTTGTTATCGATTTTAGTCCTATTATCTATTTTATTTCTGCTTATCTGATTTTTTGCAAGCATATTGCAAGCACGAAATCCAAAACTCTATATCTAAAAATATGTTCTGAAACATTTCTAAATAAGTAATTTTTAAGTTCTTTTAACTTATTTATTCATAAAATATCTTATGCACCTACTTGAGAAATCCAGTCTCTTATATTTATACCAATTCGTTCAATATCTCTAGCACTAAGTTCTCCACTATGCATTATAACGTTTCTAGAACGCTCAACCGTTGCAATTATATTTCTCGCCCATTCTATAGATACAATATAATCTGAAAATAATTCAAGATTATTATTCATTATAGATGCTAAATCTCCAAATTCAGTATAATTAATTAGTGAATCCCCCCTTTGAGTATGCCATCTCACCTTATCTTCTTGCTCTTTCCTAGTTTCCGCCTTATTACGAATTTTTTCTGAAACACAATCTTCCCACCAATTTTCACCTTTATTTTCAATTAGGATTTTAACGACAAATTCACGAATTGTATTTTCAAATGCTGAAATCGCTGTATAAACAGTTGCCATAAGTTTAGAAGAACTAATATATTCATCATCCAGTAAATCTAAAGAAAGACTCTCAATATAATCCTGAACAATAATATCAGAGGAATGGTGTTTACTCAAAGCCTCAGTATAAGATAGCGATACCTTTGCTAATTCACCCCGCATAACAAAAGAATATAATCTATCCATATTAGCACCTCACATTAAATGTTTCTTTATGCTTTGAAATATTGCATCATAAACAGCCATATTGGTAGTTTCGGGCAAATGTATTTGAATGTTATAGTGCAATCCAAACTGATTAGACTGTTTTTTTTCGCCATTATCCGATAAAAGTTTCTGTTCGCCAATACCATCTATGTCAGAAGTTATATTGTCGCATGATTTAACAACTTTATCAGTCTGCGAGATAACCGAAATATCAGACCATTCTGCATAATCACATAAAGTTTTAAATGTTCGAGCCATACTTTCTATTACTCTATCACCTTTTGCTCCTTGTGTTAGTGTCTTAAGTTTATTTTTAACATCTTCTTGACTCATATTTTGGGCATCTTTCTTGAGATTAAATAGATCTTCATATGCTTCTTGAATTCCAATTGCAATAATCTTTTTTGACTGAGTTTGATCTAAAAAATCATAATACCTTTGAGTTGGTTCTCCTGTTTCATTCAATAACCCTAGTGATTTTAGTACACCCACAATCAATCTATCATTACTACTTTTATAGCCTAGGTCTTCTAAGAACTTATTTGTAAAGCGTTCAGGTGCTCTTGCTCCTAAAATTGAGTTCATTATACCTTCAAAATTTTTTGTACTTGTTAAATACGAGTTTGTTAATGCCATAATATTTTATCCTTTCATTCTTTCTATATTATACTTTTAAAATTATACCTATTTAGTTTTTTATTCATGCTTATAAGAAACCCTACTTCCATCTACAATCTATTGAAATGATAGTTGCAGGCATACCTATGATTTGTATATCAAACTTTAAACTTGATTCAACCTTAGTCGAAGCATTATGAATTCTGAAACTAAATTGCCAACCACCATCAAGATATAATTCCAAGGTATTTTTACTCCCTGGTTTATATTCTAAACTTACAATTCGTGTTGGAAGTGTTGATATTGGTAATTCAATGCTTCTCTTTTTCTTATTCCCCTGCTTATTTAAAGTGCCTCTTAAATTGTAACTTTGAATTTGAGTTGTTCGTTTACTATCAATTCCAATAACTTTATAAAAATCAAATTCTCCAAGTAAGTACTCCACCATAAGTTTTGGTATATCTTTTCCAAACAAATGATTTTGTCTTTCCAATTCACCTTTGAAAGCATTTAACAATGGAATATATACATCATCTTCTTTATTAGGTAAATCGCTCCACTTAGAGCCCTTTTGTTTCTCAACCTCAAGATATTCAAATATAGGCTTAATATCTTCCCAATATTGTTCGGAACAATCTATCCCATACCATTTGCTACCAAAATCTAAGTTCTTCGACAGTCTACTATGCTTAACAGAAAAATGATTATGCTTAACACTTAAACCTATTTCCCATTCAATCCCTCGTCTGATAATCAAGACATCTCTCACATCGCCTTCCTTACCTTTATCATCCAATTGAATTTTTAGTTCAAGCTCATCATCCCCATCATCTAAAATCAAAGGTTCAAGGTCAAATATAGTGTTAACTCCTGCCAAGGCACTAACTTTATATATTGTTTTTTCAGAGTCAGTTAAAGTATTCCACGCTCTTTCTGCCGCAAAGTAACTACTATTTTTTTCTATCTTTGCCGGTCTTATTTTAGATATTTCTTCAAATAATGTAATTAAGTATGAAAATTCATATGCTCTTCCTTGATTATTACTTTTATTGCTCATGACTAACCTCCAATTAATTATCTGTCCCAGTTTTTAATAGGTTACTATTTGCACTTGAATTATCTAAAGCAGATACAATTGCTTTAGCCATTTCATACGCAAGATTTACTGGTACAGCATTGCCAATCATTTTATAGGCATCGTTTAGATTCGTATAGTAAAATTTAAAATCGTCCGGAAACCCTTGAACTCTAGCACACTCTCGCACTGTTAATCGTCTATAAAGTGTTTCTTTTCCTGGTTCAAATATATTCTTATTTTTTTCTATTTTAGGCATCACTGGTGCCTGAGGATGTAGCTGACATTGCCTTCCTGAAGCTTGAACTGTAAATGCCTGTTCATCCCATTGTCTAACTCTATTTCTACTCATAAAAATAGGTGAATATGCACCAACGAAATACTCATGATTCAAAACTTTGCAATTATCTCCATTAGTTTTATTTTTTTCTAATGCCGGTATCGCAGAATCTTTCAAATCGAAAATTGTATCTTTAAAAGTTAATTTAGTTTCATAGGGTTTTGGAGCTTCAAATTTAGCTTTCAAATCCTTCCTAAACCCTACATAAAAAACTCTTTTTCTATCTTGCGGAACACCATAGTCACTTGCATTTAACAAATGAATGAATACATCATAACCAGCTTCCTCAAATTGAGAAACTATATTCTCAACCGCATCATTATGTCGTTTAGCCATCATTCCCTTAACATTTTCAGCAAGGAAAAATTTAGGATATTTATCTTTTAAAATACGTATATATTGATAAAACAATTGTCCTCGCGGATCATTGATGCCTTTTAAAGAACCTGCTTCACTCCATGATTGACATGGTGGTCCTCCTATAATTCCATCACAGTCAGGAAACATGTCTGAAGGAATGTTACAAATATCTCCTTTTATAAGTTTTGTTTTATGATTTTTTTCATATGTTTCCCAAATTGTTTTATCATATTCATTTGCAGCCACTATATTAAATCCAGCTTTTTCAAAACCTAGATCTAATCCACCAGCCCCCGAAAACAAGCTAACTAAATTCATCTTATATTTCCTCCGAAGAATCATTAACACATTCTACAATCTCTGAAATATCACATTCCAATACATCACATATTCTAAGTAATACATCAGTGGTTACATTTTCACCATTTTTTATCTTGTAAAATGTACTTCTACTCACTTTAGCTTTATCCATAAGCTCTGTATTCTTCATTTCTATATCTATCAATCTTTTGAATAGTTTTTTATAACTAAGTTTCGACATGATTATCCTCCAGTCATATCCATCTTAATATCATATCGTTTCTATTATAACATATAAATCAAACTTATAACAGTATTATATTCTGTTTTCTCAAACATAATGACACAAAAAATAATCGGTGCAGTCAAACCACACCGACCACAAAATCATCTTTCAGCTTCCTTTGATGCTTCTTTCTTTTCTTTAGGCTTTGATTTTTCTTCAGCCTTAAACTTCTTGATTTTACCAATAACCGATTCCTTTTTCTTTTCAGTTTTATCCCTACCAAGATAATCATTCATGTTATTTTTTAAATGTTCCAATTCCTCATACTGAACTGCTAATGAATTATATTTCTTGATTATCTCCTCTTGTTTAGCTTGCAATTCTTTAGAATGTTCGTTTAATTTTCTGAAAAGATTTTTACTTGATTTTATCTTCAATCCTTCTAATACAATTTCTTTCAAATACGGAAATTGTTTAAGGAAAATATCTATTTCCTCATAGGACTTCTGATAGGCTTCCACATCTTTTCGATTCATCATCATATAAATTTTATCATTCGGATTTTTGCGATAACCCTGATAATGCTCTCTTTTGCTGATACAGATTTGAATATGCTTAACCACTTCCTTTATCCTCTTTTGTTCCCACGAAAGTTTATCAAATTCTTGTTTCAATTCATTTTTTTGAAATGATATTTTTTGAATTCCTTTTTCTAATGATTCCATAGAGTTCAAGCCTTTATCTCTTATTTTTAACAGAATTTTGGATGCTACTTGCATGTTGGTATGAACTACCCAATCCTGATTTCCATATTTAGCTTTATCAACAAGATCTCCTATTTCTTTATCTTTATTTCGGATTCTTTCTTTGATTTTTTCTTCTGTGTAATTATCACCTATAGTTTTCGCTCTGGTAAATCTCTGCTGATTTTTCTGTTTGAAAGCAATATACTTTCCAAACTTAATTTCATATCCATATTGTTCCATTATTTTAAGAAAATGTTCCCAATTTATTGCTTTTTGAATTACTCTATCCATATCAAATTGAAGTCTTGATTTATAACTTTTACCTTTTTTATCTTCATTCCAATCATACCAATTCACGAACTTTCTTCGCTTAATCTCGTTGATTTCCTTTTGCGTTTCAACATCTATTACCGATAAATTATGTTCCTTGCACAACCTGTCACTCTGATTTCGGATATTCATATATGATCCATAGTAGGAATGGTAAACTTTGCCCTCATCAACATCTACGGAGTTAAAAATTATGTGATTGTGGATATTGTCTTTATCGATATGCGTTGCTAAGACATATTCATATTTGCCCTCTAAAATCTTTTCGCAAAGTTCGATTCCCACTTGATGTGCTTCTTCAAAGCTCACTTCTTCCGAAACAAAGGATTGGATTAGATGATGTGCTAATGTCTTTGTTCTTGAGCTAAATTGTTTCTTGGTAAGTTCAAACTCTTTATGAGCATTTTCTCTACTGCACAGGTGCGTTGTAACATATATTTCACTATCGGTTTTATCTCCGTTACAGATATAATCTATCGCCTTTTTAAGCGTTGTTTTAATCGGATGTATCTTCGTAACAGTCATTATCCTACAACCTCATTGATAATATAGTCGGAAACTTTTTCTCTAAATTCTGATAAGAAAAGCAGTTCTCCCTGTAAAGCTTTCTTGATGTTTTCAATATCATCTTTGTAAATAACTCCTGTGCTGTTTACCACCTTTGCAATTTGATTCAGGTTTGCTGAGTTACGACTTACTAGAGAAGATAATTCCCTCAGTTCTTTTCTAAAGGTCCCGGAAATATCTATGCTGATAATTCTGTTCTTAAAAATACTATCCCTATAAAATTCTCTTTTACTCTTGAAACCAGTCAATGCAAATCGTCTATTAAGTTCCTCCATATCTTCTTCGTTTACCATAAAATGGACGGTACAATTATTTTTACGATTAACGGTCTTTGTCATTTTCCATCACTCCTTTCATCTTCGGGGTCTTAGGGTTCTCCCTAAAATTGATTAAGCTGAATTTGTAGCTTACAAGCCTACTTTTATGACTGTGGTCAAAAAGTATATACTTGCTATCTACCTATAATTCATGATTTTTATAAATTCATCTTTAACTTGCACAGAAAAAATAGGTGTAAATTCTTCATTTACCGTTTGCACCGTTCATACCGTACGACATTCTCTTATATACGAAACATCAAACGGTACGAACGGTTTGAACGGCATTTTAATAAATCACATCCTCTGAATTATATTTAACTTGATAGTTATTGTTGTTTTTTCCTTGCTTCATTGTAATGCTGATTCCATTTTTCCTGAGAATATCTTTATTACGATTTAAGGTCTTGCCGAATTGTTGCGGACTCTCTATCTCTAATTTTATCTTTGAGCAAATATCAACTATCGTTCCTTCAATTTCTTTTAATTTAGGCATAATCTGAACCAGTCTTTGAATTGACGGTTCAAGCATTTCAATCGGATCAACTTTATCAAGTTCCAATATCTTTTTTGACGGATGAATTTTTACTTGATATACTCTTGATTCAAAAAGCCTACTGGTTACATCTAAGCTAAACTCTGTATCAAATTCCGATGATTTATTAATAGCTATTATGGTGTCTACTGAACCGGATAATGCTTGAGAACCTATCACTTTTTCACTCACACTTTTGATAGATGAATCCTTTTTTGTGTGATACAACATAATAAAAGTGCAACCATATTTTTCTATAAGCTCATAATACTTATCCATTACTTCATAGGTGTCATTGTAGTCATTAGCATTATATTTTCTGTCATATTTTATCTTAGAAAAGGTATCCACTACGAACACCTCATAACCCAATTCAACATCAGATTTTATAATTCTTTCAAACTCACCAAAGTCTACATAACTTGTGCCTTCATAAAATTTCATAGTTTTTGAACAAGGTATATCTAATCTCTTAATTCTTTCTTGAATAAGTTTTCCGGATAGTTCGTTACAATAGTAAACAACATTTGTTCTACGCACCTTGTTTTCAAGAAAATCAATTCCTTCATTGATACATATCCCAAGATTAAGTTCCAATGCCGTCTTACCTTTTTTGGGTGAAGCTACAATCAACGTAATGCTTTTTCTTGCAATAATATTGTCAACAATATACTTATCAGAGGCATCAAATTCAGTATCTATCGTATATGCTTTCAACGAACTGCCTCCCTTGTTTTTCTGTGATAGTTATAATCCCAATAATTCGTTCCGCCGACTTCCTGTGCCTTCTGAATACTTTGATTTAAGTATTTAATATATGCTGCCTCATTTCTTCTTTTACTCATATCACCCATTCGGTTCAATGATGATTTCAGGAAGATCTCAAGCATTAAATCTGCATTTCCATGTGTAAAGCTGTTTAAGATAAGAAGCAATTGAAAATCATCTTTGCTAGCATCTACTGTAGAATATTCGCCTCTAAAAAGCTCTCTGCCTTTGCGATTAGTCATATACACTGCCTTTAAAATCCCTTCAATATCCGGCACATCACTATCTATGCTTTTATAGTATGAAATTCGCTCTCTAATCGTTTCTTTAATGGCATATTTTTCATAGTAAAGGTTTAACTTATATTGTTCATTCTTTACTTCTGTGCAAGTTCCTATGACATCACCGGTCATAGCAATGCACTTATTTGATTTATACATTTCAAAATGATCAGCTTGATTGTTGATATTCTTATGAATTCTGCCCTTGGCAAATATGTGGACTCTGTTGCCCGATACGGAAATTTCCTTATATGTTTCGCCAAAATCACTTATGATGTCTTGCACATCCTCAAAGCTGTCCTTAACATTATCTAAATCAATGCAGACAAACGGATCATCTTCAGTTAAGACAAATGATAGTCCATCACAGCCGCTTCTTTCTAGTCCCTCTAAAGCAGTTTCAAAATCTGTCCAATTCTCTTTTTTGTTCCATTCATTTGCTTCATAAGTGATTGGACTGATTGGAATTTTTACAGTTTTTGTATTCCCATTTTTGTCTTGGTTATGATAAATCTTAAACCATAACCATTGCTTGCATTCTTTTAATTCCTGTGGAATATTGTTAATATATTTTTCTTTATTCATCGTTATTACCTCCATAATCATGTTGATGATAGAAGTACAACCTGATAAAATGTTATTTAAGATTTGCAATCTTATCAGGTTGCTCCTTGGCTCTATCTATTGCCGTAGGTAGAGTCATTTTTATTTCTATTCACCGTTTCAAACATTTCCAAAATATATGCCAGAAGTTCGAGTTTATTTTCTTCAATATCGCAGTCCAAATTAACATTTTTAAAATATTCTTTAAGCATCTTCAGTTTCGTTTTCAGTTCATCAAACACTCTTATATTTCCAAATACCTCAACTTTATGATTTATGCTCATTTGAATCATATAATCCTATTTGTTTAATCCTGATAATGCTATTTTCTCTTCCAATAAACTTTTTTCTTCCGGAGACATTCTGAAATTCACTATAATATTTCTTTTTCTATTTTTATCGACTTTCAGTTTTCTACCTTTTGTTTGTAGACTTTCTCTTTTAAATATCTTACTCATCTTAATAAATTTAATTCCTTTCTTTCTCTATCATTTCAATGATTTCCAACTGCTTTGACGGATATAAATGTGCATAGTTTAAGGTTATTGAGATACTTTCATGACCTAATCTTTCTGCAATCACCACAGGAGAAAAACCTTACTCTATCAAATAAGCAATATGAGAATGTCTTAAATCATGAACTCTAATTCGTTTTACTCCTGATAACTTACAAGATCTATCCATTTCATGATGTAAATATGATTTTGTAAAATTAAATAGTCTCGCCTTTGAATCCAGATGATAAAACATTCCAAAGAAGTCTGCCCTTTCATCACATAGAAATTGTGGTAATTGAATTACTCTATTGCTTTTTTCTGTCTTTGGAGATGTAATGTAATCTTTTCCTTTTAACCTTTGAAATGATTTACTAATAGTTAGAGTTTTCTTCTAAATATCAAAATCGTCTTTTGTAAGTGCAAGCAATTCACCTTCTCTAATACCGCACCAATAAAGTATCTCAAAAGCATAGTATGAGGCAGGTTTGCTCTTAACACTTTCAGCGAATTTTTCATATTCCTCTTTAGTCCAAAATAGCATTTCCTGTTCCTTTGATTTCCCTATCTTAGTAGTTTTATGAGCAGGATTACTTGTTAAGCCATAATACTTATTGGCATGATTAAGAATTGCATTTAGTTGATTATGAATTGTTCTTAAGTAAGTTTGAGAATATTGTTTCCCCTCACCATCTGACTTTTTAAGCAATTCATTTTGCCATTGTAAAATATCCGGAGCTGTTATTTCAGCTATAGATTTTTTAGCAAAGTATGGTATTATTTTTGTTTCTATAATATGAACCTTTGTCAAATAGGTGTTGTATTTAATCCTCGGATTTAAATCACTCAAATAGATTTCAACAAAGGATTCAAATAACATATTCAAATCTCTTGACTTACTCGATAAAAACTCCCTTTCATATTCCAATGCCTCTCTCTTTGTAGCGAATCCACGTTTTGTATGGATTTGTTTTACTCCTTGCCAATCAACATACCTCAAATAAATTTTCCAGGTACCTCTTTCTTTATCCTTGCTTGCTGACACAGCACTACCTCCTACACTTCTTTCGATTGTCCATAACAGTTTTCTTCATAAAATTTTCGATTAACCTTGCCTGCAATCACTATCAGATTTGGATTGCCTTTTAACATTCTCTCATTTAATTCTTTTATCATTTTGTATGCCTTAGGTTTTGAAACTCCCCAATCTTTGCTGACTTCTTCAGCATTAACATACATTTTTCTCATATTTTTCCTCCTCTCACGTTTATTTGAATTTGTGATATATATTAGTATACTGATTTATGTAATATAAGCAATAGTTATTTCTAATTTTTATCAGTTTTTCTCTTTATTTTTAGTATACGATTTGATATAATAAGATATAATAAATATAGGAGATTGTAATATGAATAATAAAACTGTATCGGAACGATTGAAATATCTTCGTTCTATAAATAAAAAAACACAAAAGGAGTTTGCAGAATTTTTAGGAATACCTCAACCGTCAATGTCTGCTTACGAAAATGGTAAAAATAATCCTACAATAGATGTGCTGATAGATATTGCCGATAAATGCAAAGTATCTTTAGATTGGCTTGCCGGAAGAAGTGACTATACTTTAGGTCTTTCAAGCATGAGAGATTTTGTATTATTTATGTATGAACTGGCAATGAAAAAAGAAATCGGATTCAAAATAATTGTAGAAGATAAATTCCCGAATGATATTGAAACAGAAGAGAACAAATGGAATGTTAAGCTTGTGTTCTATGGTAATGATAAAGAGCATCCGTTTAATGCAGATGTTTGCAATATTTTAAAAGAATTGTCTGATAATCTGTTTGACTTGGAGTCCTACTCCATTACAAAAGAGCAGTTTGATTCTATGAAAAATAAGTCTGTAGAGTATTACACTCAACCACTAACACAGAAAGAGTTTGAAGAACTTTCAAGAGATGAAATTCTAAAAAAGAGAATTGAGTATTTGAAAGAAAATAATTTGATATAATTTTTAATTTTGATACAAAACATTACACTACAAATAAACGAGAGGTACATATATGAGATTTAGTGATTTATTTATCAGCTACAAAATTGGTTTGAAAGATATCAAAAGTTCCATTCCATTTACTGAACTTCCACTTTACAGAAAGATTTTTATAATTATTTTTCTTACTGGAATTATCATCAGTGGAATTTTGCTTATTTTTAAACAAAATATATTTTCATTTATCCCAATAGGATTAAGCTTAATTTCGCTTATAATTTTTGCTATGATTGACTCTAAAAAGAGTAATCTTAGTCACATGCTTGAAAAGCACTACATTCCTTATTCTGAAAAGCGAATGGACATGACCATTGAGGTTTTAAAAAAATATAAGATTAACATAGAAAACGTAGATTCCCTTGATATGCTAATCACGGAAGCAAAATATGCACAAGCCGAATGTGATTTCTTGTCACAATTCGGAAAGCCTTTTAAAACATTAGGTGCTATCATTATTCCTATTGTCGTATTTATTGCAAAGAGAATTAGTGAATCAGCTACCCCAACCGATATACTTAATATAGCTGCATTAGCAATAATCTTAATTTTACTAATTTTTTCGCTCATATTTTCTTTTGTACCTATCATAAAGGATTTATTTTATCGTGATTATAATAAATATACCGAATTAATGTATGACTTAAGACAAGTAAAACTTTTCTATACAAAAAAATCTAACTAAGAATTTATTATTTAATTCATGATTATTAAAATGAAATGCTATGGGAACTCTCTGTAGCATTTTTAAATACAAAAAATCACCCGAAGAATTACTCTTCAGGTGATCCATTTCTAAACTTTGCAAGCATTTTGCAAGCACAACGCTCACAAAACGCCTATTTATTAAGCTTTAACGCCTATTTTTAACTATTCAAACTCAATAGTTCCTGGCGGTTTACTAGTAAGGTCATAGAATACCCTATTTACTCCTCGTACTTCATTTATGATTCTGCTCATTACAGTTTGAAGCACACTAAATGGAATATCTGAAGCTTCCGCCGTCATAAAGTCGGTTGTTTTTACAGCTCTAAGTGCAACTGCATAGTCATATGTCCTTTCATCTCCCATAACACCGACGGAGCGAACATTTGTAAGTGCCGCAAAATACTGGTTAGGCTTCCAATCTGGTTCTTTTTCATATTCAGCTACAGCTTTATCTATTTCTTCCCTATATATATAATCCGCATCCTGAACAATCTTAACCTTTTCTTCTGTTACTTCTCCGATAATCCTTATTCCGAGTCCAGGTCCCGGGAAAGGCTGTCTATTAACCAAGCTATCCTTTATACCAAGCTTTTTCCCGACTTTTCTTACTTCATCCTTAAATAGAAGGCGAAGAGGCTCTACTATCTCTTTAAAATCTACAAAGTCCGGAAGTCCTCCAACATTGTGGTGTGATTTTATTACAACGGATTCTCCCCCGAGTCCGCTTTCTACTACATCAGGATAAATCGTTCCTTGTGCAAGAAAATCAACTTTTCCTATTTTCTTCGACTGCTCCTCAAAGACTCTTATGAATTCTTCTCCTATAATTTTTCTCTTTTTTTCAGGCTCCGTTACGCCTTTAAGCTTTCCTAAAAATCTTGCACCGGCATTTACTCTTATAAAGTTAAGCGAGAAATCGCTGCCCTCTCCGAATACGGATTCTACTTCGTCTCCTTCATTTTTTCTAAGAAGGCCATGGTCTACAAATACGCAAGTAAGCTGCTTTCCTACAGCCTTTGATAAAAGTGCTGCACATACAGATGAGTCTACTCCTCCCGATAATGCAAGAAGAACTTTCCCATTTCCAATTTTATCTCTAAGTTCTTTTACTGTATCCTCTACAAAAGAGTCCATCTTCCAATTTCCGCTGCACTTACATATATTTCTTACAAAGTTATAAATCATCTTCGTTCCATAAATCGTATGAAGAACTTCTGGATGAAACTGAATCCCATAAAGTCCTCTCTTTGTATATTCAATTGCTGCATTTTTACAATTTTTAGTATGTGCAATCGATGAAAAGCCCGGTGCAAGCTCCTTTATATAATCAAAATGGCTCATAAAGCAAATACTATTCTTCGGAATGTCCGAAAAAAGCGATGCATCTGTATTTACTTCAAGCTCTGTACGCCCATATTCACGATTCTTAGCCTTTTCAACTTTTCCTCCGAGTATATATGACATAAGCTGTGCCCCATAGCAAAGTCCTAAAACCGGAACTCCCAAATCAAATAATTCTTTATCACACGTTGCCGCTCCTTTTTCATAGCAGCTATTCGGTCCTCCTGTAAGGATTATTCCCTTAGGAGATAATGCTTTTATTTCGCTCAGTGGCTTTTTATATGAATAAATCTCACAGTATACGTTGCACTCTCTTACTCGTCTTGCAACAAGCTGATTATATTGACCACCGAAGTCTATAATTATTATTTTTTCCTTATCCATTACGGCTCCTATCATAATTTCTTTTAAAAAAAGTAAAATAAAATTTTTAAAAATAATCTGCTATAAAAATTTTAATCCAATTATCATACATGATTTATTATATATAAAATTCTTTTCATAAACAATTTTCAAATAAAAACACCTCTTAATTTTTTTTGCTTTTATCCGATAAAGATATCAGAAGCATATTTTGATGCATTATATTTTTTATTGGATATATATTTTTTAATATATTTTTTGATATATTTTTTATATATTTTAAATTATTTAAGATTTAAAGGAGTTTATTGTGAGTTATAGTATAAATTCAAATATTTATCTTAGACAAAGTTATGGCATATTTAGAGATCTTACATCTTCCAGCAAAAGAGAGCATACAGAGGATAATAGCTTATCTTATGCTGATTCAACTGCTTTAGGGCATGCAATAAAAGTTATATCTCGTCATGAATATTCAAGTAAGCTTGATCCTACAGAAACGAGCGGACCTGTAAAAGAGTATGGAAAAAAACTTCATGCATTTATTGATACATATAATTTAACTTTGGATTCATCTTCTAAAAGCCATGACTCAGCTATCAAAAATATTGCAAAAAAGATGAAGTCTTTATCAAATAAATACAAAGACAAATTAAGTGCAGTTGGCATATCTTTAGATAAACAAGGCTTTATGAAATTAAGCGAAAGCATGAAAATTAAAAGTACAAAAGAATTTGAAGAAGTGTTCGGAAATAATTCCGATTTTATGAAAGAACTTAAAAAAGTTCCGGGACTTATTCAAAATCACATTGATACTACAGCATGATGTTAATTGCTTTTAGTTATTCATTTTATTCATCCTTTAAAAAAAGCATCTGTAAATACATATGTATTTACAGATGCTTTTTTATATTATCTCTATTTTTTATAATTATTTTCTAATAATTACTCTTCATCATCTATTTCTTCTTTTTCTTTTTTATAATCGAATTTCTTAATATCTTCATTAAAGTGTTCGTTATACTTATAATCCTGTCCCGGAAGTGCTGCATTTAAAACTACTCCAAAGATAGCTGCAAGAGCAAGAGATGTAAGAGTTATTGTTGCTGAACCTACTGTAAACGTAAGTCCCTTTGAGAATCCAAGTCCTGTTACAAGTATTACTGCTGCTATTATAAGATTTCTTGATTTTGTGAAATCTACTTGATTTTCTACTACATTTCTTACTCCGATTGCAGAAATCATTCCATATAATATAAAGCTTATTCCTCCAATTATTGATATAGGAAGTGAAGCAATAAATTCTGCAATCTTAGGTGAAAAGCTTAAAAGTATCGCATAAACCGCTGCAAGTCTTATAACCATAGGATCATGTACTCTACTAAGCTCTAGAACCCCTGTATTTTCTCCATATGTTGTATTTGCAGGTCCTCCAATAAGTCCAGCCATTGAAGTTGCCAGTCCATCTCCTATAAGAGTTCTATGAAGCCCCGGATTTTCTATAAAATTTTCTCCTACTGTTGCTGAAATCGAAGATATATCTCCTATATGCTCCATCATTGTTGCTATTGATATAGGTGTCATAACGAGAATTGATGTCAAATCGAATTTACAGAATGTAAACGGCTGCCACTGTACAAGACTTGCAGATGCAAGCGGTGCAAAGTTTAAAATCTGACTTCCGTCTGAATTCTTAAGTCCCGTTTTATACATGATAAAAGCAGCTACATAAGCTATAATTACACCCATAAGTATCGGAATAATTTTAAATATTCCTTTGCCCCAAATATTGAAGAATACTACAACAACAAGTGCTATAATTGCAAGAATCCAATTCTTTGATGAATTTGCTACTGCTGAAGGTGCAAGCGAAAGTCCGATACACACAATAATAGGTCCTGTAACTACAGGCGGTAAGAATTTAATTACCTTTTTTATTCCCACAATTTTTATTACGATTGCAAGAACAAAATACACAAGACCTGCAACTACGATTCCTCCGCAGGCATATGGAACTTTCTGTGCCATTGTCATATGCTTATAGATTCCCGTATCAAGACTTGCAACTGTTGCAAATCCTCCTAAGAAAGCGAACGAAGAACCTAAAAAAGCAGGAACTCTTCTCTTCGTTAAGAAATGAAAAAGAAGTGTTCCTGCTCCTGCACAAAATAGTGTAACTTGAATTGAAATACCATGCCCTTTGAAATAAGTATTTACCAGTATCGGCACCAATACTGTTGCTCCAAACATTGCAAACATATGTTGCAATGATAAAAGTAATACCTTAGGGTACCCAAGTTGCCTTGCATTTTTTATTGCCATTTTCTGGTTATCCATAAATCCTCCTTTTTTATTTTTGTTTTTTCCCTTAATTTTTTAGGATACCAAAAAGCAATTCATTATACAAGTATAATTTTATAAAAATACAAATTTTTTTTAATTTTCGGCTTTTATTTTATTGACTTATTACTATATGTACACTACAATATGTCTGATTTAAAAACGATTTATAAATAGCATATAGAAAGAGGTCTAAAATGGATTTAGGTTCCAACATTACAATACTTGATCACCCTCTACTTCAGCACAAAATATCAAAACTTAGAGATAAGAATACAGGTACTAATGAATTTCGTGCTTTAGTTTCAGAAATCGCAATGCTTATGGGTTTTGAAGCACTTCGTGATTTGCCTACAACAAATGTGGAAGTTGAAACTCCTATTCAGAAATGCATGACACCTGTAATCGCAGGTAAGAAAATGGCAGTCGTTCCTATTCTTAGAGCAGGACTCGGAATGGTAGACGGAATATTAAACCTTGTTCCTACAGCAAAAGTAGGACATATAGGTCTTTATAGGGATCCAAAAACTCGTCTTCCTCATGAGTATTATTGCAAATTGCCTGCACCTATCGAGCAAAGAACAATTCTTGTAGTTGATCCTATGCTTGCAACAGGCGGTTCAGGAAGTGATGCAGTTAAGCTTATAAAAGAACATGGCGGAAAGAAGATTAAATTTATGTGCATAATTGCTGCACCGGAAGGACTTAAAAAATTCTCCAAAGACCATCCGGATGTTCAAGTTTATGTAGGACACCTTGATGAAAAATTAAATGAAGATGCTTATATATGTCCAGGACTCGGAGATGCTGGAGACAGAATATTCGGAACGAAATAACACAGATAAATATGTAATAAAAACACCTTTCAATATAAGATTTTTCTTTATTAAAAGTCTTAATATTAAAAGGTGTTTTTATATAATTTTTTAGGTTAAAGAATTAATTTTTTCTACAATCAAATTTTCTGTATTCTGATTTTTTTCATTTCCCTTCGTGTCATATAAATCGCCTGTTCCTCCGCAGATATCGACACCTATAATATTTTTATTTTTAAATAAATACTCAATATAAGAAAAAAGCTCTTCTTTTTTCATAACACCCTGCGACCAATTTGCTTTATAGTCAATTTCCGTCATCACATCTTCATCTATGGATATGTATATCGGATAAGCTTCATCCTTTATTTTATTTAAAAAATTTTTCGTATCTGTAAATACTTTATCTGAGAATTTATCTTCTTTTAAAAGCTTTTCATCAACACCTATGATATAGATATTTTTTAAATTCTTAAAACTATTTTCTGCAATTTTTATCCATCCACCGCACGCTATAAGAGAATAAGCATTTTCTTTATAATCGGTATGGTTATCAAATACAACAAGAGAAAAATCTTCTTTTATTTTCTTTAAAAAAGGAAGCGTCATATAGTGATAATTCCCTGAATCAATGAAATGAATTGCTTTCAAAGGTACATCTTTTAAACGCTTTTCAATTTCCTCCATCGCACTATCGTCGCAATAGCAATTCGTGCCTCTTATATCGGATAAATCTATATCCGATTCTTTATAATGTATTGAATCTGAAAGTTTTATTTTTATTATATCCACCTTTTAGCTCCCTTATATGTAATCCATTATAATCTTTTTTCTCTTTTATAAATTAAAGCTTTACCATCTTTTATCAATTAAAGCTTTACCATCTTTTATAAATTAAAGCTTTACCAATTTATACTAAATCTTTATTAATATTTAAGTCCTATTATAACAAATAAAATGTTATAATATTTTTATATAATGAAAGGAGCAATTTATGATACCTGTAATAACCATAAGTAGAGAGTTCGGAAGTGGTGGGCATTCAATAGGTCTTAAAGTTTCAAAAGCGTTAAATATTCCATTTTTAGACGGTGAAATTATAGGAAAAGCTGCAGAAAAAGAATTGGAAAAAAAGCAATCTCTAAAATCTTCTGAAATAAAGAAAGACGGAAGCAAAGAATTCTATAACATTCCTGCTGCAAGCACAATGTATTTTTCAAGTTCTCAAGATGATATGTTTAAGCTTCAAAAGGAAATTATAATTGATGCAGCAAAAAAAGGTCCTTGCGTTATTGTAGGAAGATGCTCAGATTTTATATTGTCAAATGAAGATATAAAATCTTTAAATATTCTTATTCATGCAGATATTAATTTCAGAAAAGATCGAATATTAAAGCGTTATGGTGAAATTAAGAATGTCGGCATTGAAAAAAGAATTCTAAAAAAAGATAAGCAAAGAAGCACTTATTACAAGTATTATACTGATCAGACATGGGGTGCTTATAAAAACTATGACCTTGCCCTCGATAGCGGAAGAATAGGCGAAGAAAACTGCGTAAAGATGATATGCGATTTAGCAAATATCTTTTAAAAAAAGCAGAATCATTTGTAGAAAGTCATTTCTTTCTTATTAGTTATCTTTTTTTCGGTCTGATGCATTTCCATTTGAATCAATATATAAATCTGGATTTCTTAATATTTCAAGCGAAATATCCTTATAAATTCCGAAATCAAGCTCATAAGGAAAATGATTCTTTCTTCTATCTTCAGGAGGCATTGTCATATAGTCTCCATATAAATTTCTTAAGTACCTGTCTTGATCATTAGGGAAAGTAAGAGTCGTATTTTCAAATGGGAGCTCTTTTAATGGGAAAATCTCATTCATATAAAATACATCGCTACATACAGCTGTATCAAAATACCAATTTACAGCATCAAAATCCTTTAAATCATTGTACTGTGTTGCGATTTTTTCACATTTACCTGCTAAGAATTTCTTGGATACACCGCAAATTTTTAAAACTCCATAAACTATTGCTGTAATAAAATGAATCACTTTTTCTTTCCACGAATAAAGGAAAAGTGCAGGGAATGGAATACTTCTTAAAATAAGAAGATGGCTATACCACCATGCTTTTTTATTTTGTTTTAAAAATGCATCTTTATCTTTAGGCACTTTATCGAAAGGATATAAATCAAGGAAAATTCCTAAGCTGCAATTAATATCTTTAAGAGCAATTTCTCTAAATTTTGTACCATTAAGCATAAGTCTTGTCGTCATAAGAGGATAATTTTCATCCTCTCTATTATTCATAACTGTATATTTATCGGACATTTCCTCTTTTGCAACTTTTAAAAATCTCTCATAGTCATCTCTTACAAATCCAATGTCGATATCGTCATCCCAAGGAATAAAACCTTTATGTCTTAATACTCCTATTCCCGATCCCGCATACGCAAAGAATGGAATATCATGCTTTTTACATATTGCTTTAAAATCATTTAACATCATAAGTTCAATGCTTTGAAGCCTTTTTAGTGTTATATCATCATACTCTTTCATATATACCTCAATATCTATATACATAAAATCTTTTTAATTATTTTTTATTATTTTTAAGCAAAGAAAATAATATTCTTCTTGCCTATTTTTGTCAATTTTTTATATATTTTTTTGCATCTTTTAAAAAGCTCATTGTGATTAAAACAATAACCATCGCTAAAGGAAATGCTGCAATTATACTTATCGACTGAATATTACTCATAGAGCTTTCCGAGAAAAGAAGAGCTATAGGAAGCACGATAAGAAGTATGCACCACATAAGTTCTATAAGCTTATTAGGCGTTTCGTTTGGATCTAACTTATGGTAGCTGTAGCAAGATGCAATAAGTGCAATCGAATCAAATGACGTCGCATAAAATGCAATCATAGTAAGAATTAAAAGTACAATCACAAAATATGAAAGCGGCATAGTCTTTATAATATTTATTATTAAAGCATAAAAATCATTATTTTCTTTATACATCTCTATAAAATGTACTGCCCCTTTTACTTCTTTTCCCATCGAATAGTTTCCTAAAATGATAAAACTTATTAGAGTAGAACCTACTCCGAATACATATCCGCCTATAATTGTTTCTCTTACGGTTCTTCCTCTAGATATTGACCCAATAAAGAATGGTGCAGCAACACACCAGACCATCCAATATGCCCAGTAGTAAATCGTCCAATTCTGAGGAAAGGATGATTTTCTCGTAGGGTCTGTAAATGTTGCCATAGGCACAAAATTCCCAATTAAAGCTCCTATGCTTTCAAGTCCATTTTCAATAATAAATTTAGTTTCTCCTGTAAATAAAAGCACATATAATAGTAGTCCGAAGAAAAGCCAAATACATATATTTGCAAGCATTCCTATACCTTTTATCCCATGAAGAAGCGAATATGTATAAATCACACAGGTTATAAGTAAAATTATAATTGTAAGAAATATTCTATTTAAATTTACGTTAAAAAGCGAATTTATAGCCTCCGCCATTAAAGGAGTTGCAACTGAAAAAGTCGTTGCTGTTCCCGCAATTAGAGCAAAAACTGAGAGAAGATCTATAAATCTTCCGATAAATCCGTCCGTTTTATCCTTTAAAATTGGTCTACACGCCTCGGAAAATCTTTGTCTATTTCTTTTTCTTACATGAAGCATAAAGCCGAATGATACAGCAAGCACTAAGTAAAAAGCCCACGGAATAAAGCTCCAATGAAAAAGAGAAAACACATTACTCCATGTATAGATATTTCCCATTTCTTTTACATGAGGACTAGTTGCATACATTATCCACTCGGAAAATGAATAGAATAGAATATCCGCTGCAAGTCCGCATGTAAACATCATTGCTCCCCATGTAAAAAACGAATATTTAGGCTTTTCATTTTTCTCTCCAAGCACGATATTTCCATATTTTGATAACGCTATATAAATAGAAATAAAGAAAATAAAAAGTCCTATAAGAAGATAATATGCTCCGAAATTATCTCCTAAAAAGTATCTTACATCGCCTATTATTTTATTGGATTTTCTCGGGAAAATAAAAAATAACATGCTTAATATGAATATGCTTAAAAATGGAACAATTGTTATCATCCAGTCGATTTTTTCTTTATCGAATTTTTCTATTTCGATTTTTCCTTTATTAATATCATTTTTCATATATCATAATATTTCCTTTTCTTACTTTAACAACTTTTTTAATATCATAATAATACTCATAAAGCGTATCATTGCATAAAAAATTAATACCTATTGCTTCGTTTTTATCGCCTTTTATGGATTTTATATTTACAATATCTCCTTCTTTAAATCCTAATTTTTTCGCAATATCCTTTAAGATTAAAGAATGGCTATTAACTTTATAAGAAGTATCAAACTCCCTTAATTCATCCAAGCTATCAAATTCAAATATAAAATCTTTATCATATTTTTTTATCTTCATTTTAGGAAGCTCTTTTATATGTTCAATAAAAATCTGCTCCCATAATTTATCTTTTGTTTCTTCTTTATCATATTCTCTATTTAAAATTTCAAGAAATTTTTTTGAAAAATCACTATCAAAAAAGCAATGTCCCATCATTATCCATGAATTTTCTCCCCCGATAGTGACTGCCTTTATATAGCCATTCTCATCAGACTGAATGCACCATTCATTAGTTTTTTTGCTCTCATAAATAGACGCATAATAGGAGCATTCATTTTCTTTTGTGAAAGGATTTTTTGTAAAATAATTATCAGCAGAGCATATATATGTATCACTTAAAATATCTTCCGCCATTTTTATCGTAGAATTATTATTTCTCTCATTGTAGTAAGGATTATCTATAAGCTTTACATTAAACTTATCCTTTAAATATGAAAAGCTTTCGTGCTTATATCCCACGACTATAGATATGTCATAAATGCCGCTTTCCTTTAACTGTTTTATCTGTCTTTCGATTAAAATTTCTCCTTTTACATTTATAAGTGCTTTAGGCCTTTCAATCGAAATCGGTGCAAAACGACTTGAAGTTCCTGCTGCCATAATTACAGCATTTTTTACTATTCTCATTTCATCCTCTTAATCATAAATCTCATATTCATATTAACTTTACTTGCTTTATATCTATAAAAAGGCTTTATATCTATAAAAAGGCTTCATATACTTTTTTATTTTTCTTGACTCACTTTATTCTCTTAGTTGCGTACTTATAGAAATCTTTCGCATATCTATATTGTTTCATTCCATACTCGCTGAATTCAACGCCGAGTGTTCTTTTATATTCACACCAGTTAGACCACAAAAGTCCGCACATTGCTATATAGCAATAGATTTTAGTTCTTGTATCTTCATCACATTTATTTTCAAAATAAATATCTATAAGATTATCGCATTCTTTTTTATTATACATGCTATATATGCAAAACATCGCAATATCAACGTGTTTATCCTGATTTGCACTATATTCCCAGTCTGTAAGCTGAAGCATTTCTTTTCCATTTTTATCTTTATAAAATAAAAAATTATCCGGGACTGCATCAATATGAGTAAGTCCAATATGCTTTTTTGATTTATCAATATAACTTTTAAGAGAAAAAACATTCTTTTTTGTCATGTCATAATCTCTAAAATTGGAGGTTTCATTTCCCCACAAGCTTTCATAGAAATCAATCTGCTTCCAAATGTTAAATTCATAGCTAACAGAAAGAGGCATGTTATGAAACTCTCTTAATTTTTTCATGCAGCATTTTAAATCATCTATGTTTCTCTTATCACAATTTCTTACGCCTTCAAGATATTTTGTAATCTTGTAACCATTTTTCGGATTTAAATATATAGGATCATCGCAAAGTCCTTTTCCTTTTATCGCATTATATACATCTGCTTCCTTTTTCCTGTCGATAAGCTTATCCGTTCCCTCTCCCGGAATTCTCATAATATACTTTTTATCTTTGCATGTAAAAAGAAATGAGCGATTTGTCATACCTTTTTTTAAGATTTTTATGTTCTTTATATCCATACTTTTAACATTAAATATATCCGCGATTTTTTCAATTGCATCCGATTTTAATGTATCAGAGTCTAAGTCAAGTGTTCTAAGCTCTTCATAAGTATTTATCTCATAGACATCTTCTTTTGAAATAAGTTTTGCATAAAGTATGAATTTTTTCTTCTTTTCATCATACAACGTTTCTTCCCAAAAAGAATGTTCATATCGATATAAATTACTATATTTTTCAAGTCTTTCTTTAACAATTTCGGCTTCTTTTTCTTTTAAAAATGAGACGCCTATCATTCGATTTCCTGCAATATCATCTCCATCTATTACTGAAAGTTCGTTTTTTCTATTTACTTTTACAACGCTTTCATTAGAAAAAGTATGAGATACCATATACCAAGAATAAAGCTCTGTTTCGCTAAATAAATTTTTAGAAATATATATATCCGACGGAATTATGTAGCTATCAACTAAATAATCTTTTAAAAGGTAAAGTGAATACAGATTGTTTTTTATTGCATAAAAAGGATTGACAATAAGCTTTACATTAAATTTATCTATTAAATAGTCAAATTCCTCTTTCATAAAACCGACTACAACATAAATTTCATCTACTCCTACTTCGTTCAACTTATTTATCATTCTTTCAATTAAAATCTCACCGTGAACTTTCATAAGAGCTTTAGGAGAAACGGTATTTATTGGAACCATTCTCATACCAAATCCCGCTGCAAGTATAATTGCACGCTTCGGCTTATTTTCTTTTAGTAGTGATTTCGCTTTTTCAGTGATATTATAGTTCTCATCTAAATAAGATTCTTCTATTAGAATTTTTAAAATTTTATTTACCATTCCAAGAGAATATCCCGTCCTCTTGGAAATATCACGTTGCGATAAGAATTTATTTTTATATAAAAATATTAAAATATCCGCTTTGTATCTAAAATCATTTATGCTAATTTTATTGTTATTATCTTTTTTATTCATTAAATATCCTTATTTTACTTATGTTTTATATCCATAGCTTATATTTTATTTTATATATATAGCTTATGTCTTATATATATAGCTTATGTTTTATTACATAAAGTAGCTCACTTTTAGTTCATAAAATATGATATTCTTATTTTCATGAACTGTCAAGCTTATTATTTTTTACTCCTATCCTACATTTTTAATCTATTTATTTTATAATTTATAAGTAGACTTATATAGTACAAAATATATGTCATCTTATATTCTAAATTACAAAAACGGACAGAGCCTAAAATTTCGCTCCGTCCGTTCAAAATCCGTACCGCTTCGCTATAAGCTTATTTAATCCAAGCTCCACTTGAATCAAAAACATAATCAATACCATTTACATTTAAAGTCTGATTTAATGCAATATATCCACCATTTTTCGCATAGTACCAATGTCCATTCTTGTGAATCCATTCATCACTTGCAATATATCCGCCGGACTTTGCATAAAACCAAGATCCCTTATTATAAATCCATTCGTTCTCGGCTATGTTTCCACCAGTTTTTGCGTAGAACCAAGAACCTTTATTACGAATCCATTCATTCTCAGCCATGTATCCGCCGCTTTTTGCATAATACCATAATCCATTTTTAGCGACCCATGTATTTTCAGCTATATCTCTCCCGGACTCTGCGTAAAACCACGAGCCTTTATTGTAAATCCATTCGTTTTTTGCAATATATCCACCATTTTTCGCATAGTACCAATGTCCATTCTTGTAAATCCATTCATCACTTGCAATATATCCGCCGGACTTTGCATAAAACGACGAATGATCAAATAGTTCGTTCTCAGCCATGTATCCATCACTTTTAGCATAAAACCAAGATCCGTTACTATAAATCCATTCATTTTTTGCATATGTTCCGTCAGACTTTTTATATGACCATTTATATGCATTTCTATTAAATTCCCATGTACCGTTCAAAGCTTGTACATATGGTTCAACTTCAAATGAAGTAGTATCACGATTCCTTATTACAACACTACCTGGAGAATATACCTTACTCCCTATATTCCATCCCATAAATTTCTCAGTATTGCTGTCCTTAATAGGACTTAAAGGTAATGTTACTACATATTTAGCATTTACTCTGTCGTACACAAAATTTGGAACTTTCATATCATCTGAAAGTATCCCCGCAGGATCTTCAAAACTGTATAATCCGTTATAAAAATTTGAAGGATAAACACTTTCATCCTTATAAATATCAAATTCATAAGTCACTTTTACATTGCTATCTGACTTAAGAGATGCCTCTATTTTCGCATGTCCCGTTATATCTCCGTAAAATGATATAAATTCTATCGTAGAAGAGCCAGGTCTATGAATAACTCCCCCAGGATATTCAACATCGTCAATTGTTAATCGATAGTTAAATTTGTCTAAATCACAATACTCGCCATTCCTATCAACTATTTTTAATCCGAATCCCCATCCTCCTGGAGCTATATCAACACAGTTATTGTACAACCCTGTATTTGAATACCATGAAAGTTTAAACTTTAACCCGCTATCTTCTGCATTGTATGAATATGTAAAATATTTATTTGTATTCTCCGAAGCTGATACATAACGAACCCCACTCATCGAAATAGATGTAATAATTAGTGCCGACGTCACCACAAGCAACTTTATTCTTTTATTCATAAACCCTCCTTAGTAGCGACCAAAAATCACAAAATCTTCTAAATCTGCATATTCTTGAACGTTTTGTACACTATCATATTCCTTAGCTGCTTCTTTTACTTCATCACTTGAATATTGATATAATTCTCTGAAAGTAACTTTACTATCTGAATTTGAATCCGCTGCTAAGTAACCATCTCCGCCTATTCCTTTAACCCAGAAACTAGTAGCTAAACTATTCTGATCAAACTCAGGTTTAATTGAAACTTCTCCAGAACTTGATGAAGTTAAAACCATAAACTTACTGTCGCACAGTTCCCTTGATCTCTCAGTATTTCCTAATAATTCTCTAATAAAACTATCATCTACACTTTTATCAATAAAACTTCCCGAGTGACACGAATCAATCATAATTACAAATAGTCCTTTTTTATTTATAAGAAGACTTCTTAATTCCTGACCCGTAAGCCCCTGTTTGTCGGAACCAATTAAAAGAAGACTATCCGCCCCATGACATGTAATATATATATAATTTATATCAGAAGCCTCTGACTTATTGAATAAAGAATTAATTTTATTCACGATATCAGATTTGGTATTATCAGAATAATCGACAACTTCCTCAAATCCTTTACCATTAAATTTATTTGATTCCATGGCAGATTTCATATCATAAATATTTGATTTAGGAACCGCCTTAGTAGACGTTTCCCCTAATAGCAAAGCTCTTCTCTTTATATTCGGAGCACTAACATATCTACCATCCTCTCCAAAATAGCAGTAATTTCCGTTCAAATATTTCCACCCAGAAAACATACTGCCATCCTGATTCATATAAAATTTATCAGTACCCACTGTTATCAACCCTGTTAACATTGCACCTGAACTATCGAGATAATACCATTTCCCGTTAATATACTGCCAAGATACAAGCATTTCACCCGAATCTGCTAAAAAATACCATTTGTTATTAAAGTTCTGCCAAGATGTTAACATCCAGCCTGCAGAATCAAATAGATACCACTTTCCGTTAATCATTTCCCAACCATTACGTGTATAACTGCCGTCTATATGCTGGTACCACCATCTACCTCTGCTTTGTATCCATCTCCCAGATAAACTAGATCTAGTAATCCCGTGAGGCAATGCTGAATAGCTGTATCCTTTCGCCTTGTCAAAACTTTGAGAAGAATTAATCTTTCCTCCCGATTTTTCCTCTGCATAAACACCTTTATTTGAAAAAACACCTAATAACAACATACAAGTCACAACTAAAGTCAGCTTAAATATTTTATTTTTCAAAATACATACCTCCTATTTTAAAAATTAACTGACTATAATATATCCACTCTGTAGTATAGCTTCTTTTCGTGTTATTGTAAACTATTGTTACGCTTTTTTAACAAATGTTTTTTATTAACCGACTATAGTTATTTCCCCTTTACTCTAATTACATATCCTTCCCCATAAGTGGCACAACCGTTCACATACTGAACTGTCCTCTTATTAAGCCAATCTTCATGATGGAAATGAAGGTGTCCTGCAAGGACACATACAACAGGACTTTCCTTTGCTGTAACCAAATCATAGAATTCTTTTGTAGGGCCGTCCATTTTAAATTCAAGATTAGGGCCTATAAGTCTTTCTTCTCCTCTGATTTCTTTTGTAACCTTTTTTAAATTCGAGTTATTTTCCGTACAAAGTGGCACATGGCAAAATAAAATTATAGGTTTTTTCTTTTTATATACTTTTTTAAACTCATTTAAAGCAACCTCTGGGACATAATTTAATGCATCATTTATATGGCAAACTATGAAATCTCCATAATCCACATATCCGCAGTTTAAGTCCTTATTTAAAAAAGCTTTTTTTAGTTCATCAAGATTTTTAAGTTGCCTTCTTTTTTTATCCATGACATTAAATCCGTCATGATTCCCTCTTGCATAAAGATATGGAATTTGTAACGATTTTAAGTTCTTTCTTATAAACTTTATATTTGCTTCGTCACCGAAATCAATAATATCTCCTCCCAAAAGAAGAGCATCAAACTTCTCTCTATTGCAGATTTTTATCCATTCTTTAAGCTGTTCATAACTTTTCATGCCTTTTTGATTTGTAAAAAGATCAATTCTTTGATTTTTGTATGAATTCCAAGCATTATGATAAACCACATTTGACACGTCTGTATGAACATCCGATATAAATAAAAAATTATATTCATGTTTCACATTAGGAATTTCAATAGTTTTTTCTGTAATATTAAGTCCCCTTTTTTTCTCTTTTATTATCAATTTATGAATTTCTTTTTCCGTGATTTTTTTATGATGATAATTTGTAAAATTATGATTCTTGAAATTATATTCAATTTTTTTAGAAATTTTAGTTTTCGTATTTTTAGAGCTTTTTGTCGTCACACTGTTAGAATTAAATGAGTGAAACACAATATTTATTATAAGAACTATAGCTAAAACTGATATTATTCCAATAAAAAATATCGATATTACAATACTTATTTTCCTTTTTATTTTCTCTATATCTTTATCAGAATTACCTATATTAAAATTTAACATATATCTATTTTATTTTTCTTTTCTTCTCTATATCATCACTTATTTTAGTGTATTTTTCATGAACCATTAATTTCTATTAAGCCAATAATCAATAGCTTCATCAAGCCATCCTTCACTATTGGTCCCAATTCCAAGACCTACGCCATGAGGAACATTGTAAAACTGCTGATATTTATAAGGAATATTATTTTGCTTAAGTGCTTTTTCGATAACGGATGTATGAGATCCCGCATGTACCAAAAAATCTTCATCACCCGTAAACATATATGTCGGAGGAAAATTTTTATCCATCCATTTTTGTATACAAAGTGACTCTCTCTGTTTTCTCGTCGGAATAGGACCGAACATGTGTATATTTCCTCGTTCAGAAAACCACAAGCTTATAAGACCATCCCATATATTCCAATAAGGATGATCAAAGAAATGATTTACATTTGTCCATGGATATCCAAGAATAATACTTGCAGGTTTTTCTACTCCATAATGCTTATATCCGAATTTTTCAGTTCCAAACATGCCTGCAATATTTCCACCAGTTGAAAATCCTATAAGTGCATAATTATCCGCATGTATTTCAAGCTTTTTCTGATGTGAAAACATATACTCTACTGTTTTTGCCAAATCCACCATTGGAGCATGAGAAGAGCAATTTCTTCCTGTTCTATACTCCAAAACTATAGCATTGATTCCCTTATCATTAAGATATGCAGCAACAGGATATCCTTCCTGCTTAATCTTGGAATATCCATATCCTCCGCCTGGCAAAATTATAGCACATGGTGCATTCTTTTCCTTGTTTGTCTTGAAAATAGTAATTCTTGCAGAATTTAATTTTCGATTTTCAGCTATTTCTTCAAGTGAATACAAAGGAAGCTGACGCCATTTCCCTTTTTTTATTAGTTCTTTTCTTCTCTTCTTTCCTTTTTTTACATCATTTGCCTTATAATTTACAATACGCATTTTAGTAAGCTTAAAAACTGTAAGAAGGAATGATAAAAACAAATATATAATTACTATTTCAAAAATATCTATTCCAAAATGCATAAATGTCCTCTTAATACTAAAAATTATTGATTATGCAGGGAATTAGCCTTTAAGTCCTTTTGACTGTCTTACCATGTCTTCTACTACAACATCATATATCTCACCTTTTGAAGCACAATATTCTAAAACAAGCCATGGTTTATTAGTGTGAAAATGAAGTTTCATAAGGTCTTCATCACCTACACATAAAAGTTCGTCGCCTATAAAATTATTTGCAATATAATCTCTTATCGCATCTACATCCAACTCTTCATCTTCAACAGGCTCAAGTAATAATTGAGTATCATATCTATAATTAATTGAAGTATGCATCTCTTCCTCCTTTTATTTTTCACCCTTATATTTAAATGCAGCTTCTACAAGTCCCTTAAATAAAGGATGCGGTCTATTCGGTCTTGAATTAAATTCTGGATGACTCTGTGTACTTATAAAGAATGGATGATCCTTTAATTCTGCCATTTCCATAATATTTCCGTCCGGTGACTTTCCTGAAAATACAAGTCCTGCTTTTTCCATTTCATCTCTATATGTATTATTTACTTCATATCTGTGTCTATGTCTTTCATAAACCTCTTCTGTATTATAAAGTTTTCGAGCCAAAGTACCTTTTTCTAGATGACAAGGATAAGCTCCGAGTCTCATTGTTCCACCCAAGTTTTCAACTTCCTTCTGCTCAAGCATAAGGTCTATAACAGGATGTACAGTTTCAGAATTAAGTTCTGAAGAATTGGCATCTTTCCAGCCTACTACATTTCTTGCAAATTCAACAACAAGCATCTGCATACCAAGACAAATTCCAAGATATGGAATCTTATTTTCTCTTGCATATGTTATTGACTGTACCATTCCTTCGGTACCTCTTGACCCAAATCCTCCAGGTACAAGTATGCCATCTACTCCCTTTAATAATTTTTCAGCTCCGTCTTCTTCTACTTTCTCAGCTTCAACCCAACGTATATTTACCTTTACCCTCTTATCAATTCCGCCATGATGTAATGATTCAACTACAGAAAGATATGCATCATGAAGCTTTGTATATTTACCAACTAAAGCTATCTCAACTTCGTGTTCAGGATTAAGAATATTGTGAACCATTAATTGCCAATTCTTAAGATCAGGCTTTGGGCACGAAAGCCCCAGCGTTTCGCACACTGCATCAGCTAAATGTTCTTTTTCCATCATAAGAGGCACTTCATATATACTTTTTGCATTCAAATTTTGTATTACGTGATTTGTAGGAACATTACAAAATAGAGAAATCTTCTCCTTTACATAAGGGTCTAACTCTTTATTTGAACGAGCAACAATAATATCCGCATAAAGTCCCGTTCTCATAAGCTCTCTTACACTCATCTGTGTAGGTTTTGTTTTAAGCTCTTCCGATCCTTGAAGATAAGGCACAAGAGTCACATGAATCATACATGTGTTTTCAACCTGCTCCTGTCTAAACTGTCTTATAGCTTCGAGAAAAGGCTGTGATTCCATATCTCCTACTGTTCCGCCTACTTCTACTATTACAACATCTGAAAATCCTGTATTGAAACGACTCTTTATTTCATTTGTGATATGAGGAATAACCTGAACTGTTCCTCCTCCATAATCTCCACGCCTTTCTTTATTAAGAACAGACCAATACACTTTTCCACTCGTTACATTAGCATGAAAATCAAGTCGCTCATCAATAAATCTTTCATAATGTCCAAGATCCAAATCGGTTTCTGTACCGTCATCGGTAACATATACTTCACCATGTTGGATAGGATTCATGGTACCCGGATCTACATTTAAGTAAGGATCAAATTTCTGCATCGTTACTGAATATCCTCTAGCTTTCAATAATCTGCCGAGTGATGCAGCTGTTATTCCTTTTCCGAGGCCGGAAACTACTCCTCCTGTTACAAATACATACTTAGACATTTCTAACTCCTTAATTAATCATCTCTAATTTCAATTATTCATCTCTAATTTCAATTATATAAGCTATATTTTAATAAAAATACAATACTCTAATCCTATTACATTATTTCGTTAATATTTTTACACGACAATTCATTATAACACAAAAAAAGACCTCCGAGAATATCTCAAAGGTCTTTTTAATTATTCTATTAGTAAATTATCAAATATAGAAATTATTCAATAATTTCTGTAACTCTTCCTGAACCTACAGTTCTACCACCTTCACGGATAGCGAATGTAAGTCCTTTTTCCATAGCTATTGGATGAATAAGTTCAATTGTCATCTCAACGTTATCTCCTGGCATGCACATTTCTGTACCCTGTGGAAGATTTACAATACCTGTAACGTCTGTTGTTCTGAAATAGAACTGTGGACGATAGTTATTGAAGAAAGGTGTATGACGTCCACCTTCATCTTTTGTAAGAACATAAACCTGTCCCTTAAATTTCTTATGGCAAGTTACTGTTCCCGGTTTTGCTATAACCTGACCTCTTTCAATCTGATCACGGTCGATACCACGAAGAAGTGCTCCAATATTATCACCTGCTTCAGCATAGTCAAGTGTCTTTCTGAACATTTCGATACCTGTTACTACTGACTTATTAACATTGTCATGAATTCCTAATATTTCGATTTCATCGTTAACATTAAGTTTTCCTCTTTCAACTCTTCCTGTTGCAACAGTACCACGTCCTGAAATTGTGAATACGTCTTCTACAGGCATAAGGAATGGCTTATCAACATCACGCTGTGGATCAGGGATATATGAATCAACAGTATCCATAAGTTCCATGATGCAATCTCCCCAATTCTTTCCATCTGCAAGAGGATCTCCATTAGCAAGTTTTGCTTCTGCTGAAGGGTCCTGAAGTGCCTGGAAAGCAGATCCCTTAATTATAGGACAATCATCAAATCCATATTCTGCAAGCTGTTCTGATACTTCCATTTCTACAAGATCAAGAAGTTCAGGATCATCTACCATATCACATTTGTTAAGGAATACTACGATATATGGAACACCTACCTGACGAGCAAGAAGGATATGTTCCTTTGTCTGAGCCATAACACCGTCAGTTGCAGCTACAACAAGAATAGCTCCATCCATCTGAGCAGCACCTGTAATCATGTTCTTTACATAATCTGCGTGGCCCGGACAGTCAACGTGTGCATAGTGTCTCTTTTCTGTCTGATATTCTACATGTGCTGTAGAAATTGTAATACCTCTTTCTCTCTCTTCTGGAGCTTTATCAATCTGATCAAATGCTTCGAATGAGTTTCCTGCAACTCTTTCAGAAAGAACTTTTGTTATTGCTGCTGTAAGAGTTGTTTTACCATGATCGACATGGCCGATTGTTCCGATATTACAATGTGGTTTTGTTCTGTCAAAATGTGCCTTTGCCATCTTATCTTCCTCCTTAGAAAAATATACTTATTTATTTTTATTGCTATTATTATTTACTCTCTTAATATATTGATTATATTAAAGAACTATCGTTTTTTCAACTGATTTTTATTTTGCTCTATCAGCTACTACTTTCTCCTGAACATTCTTAGGAGCTTGTTCATACTTTTCAAAGAACATAGAATAATTTCCACGTCCTTGAGTTGATGAACGAAGGTCTGTAGCGTATCCGAACATTTCTGAAAGTGGTACATAAGCTGTTACTTTCTTACCATTTCCAACATCATCCATGCTTTCAATTCTTCCACGGCGTGAATTAATATCTCCTATTACATCTCCCATGTACTCTTCCGGCATAGTTACTTCAACCTTCATTATTGGTTCAAGTATAACAGGATTTGCTTTCTTCATAGCTTCTTTAAAACAGAGTGAACCTGCAATATGGAAAGCCATTTCTGATGAATCGACTTCATGATATGAACCATCATAGCATTCTGCCTTAAATCCTACCATTGGATAGCCTGCTACAACACCGGCTTCAGCTGCTTCCTGAATACCTTCATCAACAGCAGGAATATATTCTTTAGGAATAGCACCTCCTGTTACAGAATTTACAAATTCGTAAGTCTTTTCAGAATTTGCTTCCATAGGTGTGAAACGAACTTTACAATGTCCATACTGTCCACGACCACCTGACTGTTTTGCATATTTGTATTCCTGCTCAACAGGATTAGTAAATGTTTCTCTATATGCAACCTGAGGTGCCCCGACATTAGCTTCTACATTGAATTCACGAAGAAGTCTGTCAACAATTATTTCAAGGTGGAGTTCTCCCATTCCCGCAATAATTGTTTGTCCTGTTTCTTCATCAGTATGAGCCTTAAATGTAGGATCTTCTTCAGAAAGTTTTGCAAGTGCTTCACCCATCTTTTGCTGTGAAGCCTTTGTCTTAGGTTCAATAGCAAGCTGAATAACCGGATCCGGGAATTCCATAGATTCAAGAATTACAGGATTTTGCTCATCACAGATTGTTTCACCTGTTGTAGTATTTTTAAATCCTACAACTGCTGCTATATCTCCTGCGAATACCTCATCAATTTCCTGTCTCTTATTTGCATGCATCTGAAGAAGACGAGATACTCTTTCTTTCTTTCTTTTTACAGAGTTATATACATAAGAACCTGTCTTTAAAGTTCCTGAATATACTCTTATGAAAGCAAGACGTCCAACAAATGGATCTGTCATAATCTTAAATGCAAGAGCTGAAAAAGGCTCTTCATCTGAAGATTTACGATTAATTTCATTTCCTTCCATGTCCGTTCCGTCAATATCAGGAACATCTGTAGGTGCTGGCATATATTCAATAACACCGTCCAAAAGCTTCTGAATACCTTTATTTTGGTGAGCAGATCCGCAGAATACAGGTACAGCTTCATTTGAAATAGTACCCTTTCTAAGTGCAGCCTTTAATGAAGGAATATCCGGTTCTTCACCTTCAAGATATTTTTCCATCAAGTCGTCATCTAAATCACAAATCTGTTCAACAAGCTTCTGATGATATTCTTCAGCCTGATCCTTTATATTTTCAGGAATGTCCGTTACAGAAATATCCATGCCCTGCTTGTCATTATAAATGTATGCTTTCATTTCGAAAAGGTCAACAATACCTTCGAAATTATCTTCCTTTCCTATAGGAAGCTGTACACATACAGCATTCTTTCCAAGTTTTGTACCTATTTCATCAACTGTGTTGAAAAAATTGGCACCTAAAATGTCCATTTTGTTTACAAACGCCATACGAGGTACATTATATGTATCAGCCTGACGCCAAACATTTTCGGACTGTGGTTCTACACCACCTTTTGCATCGAAAACACCGATTGCTCCGTCAAGTACACGAAGCGAACGTTCAACTTCAACTGTAAAATCTACGTGTCCCGGTGTATCGATAATATTGATTCTGTGCTCTTTTGCACCTTTTTTCTTCTTTGCTTTTTCCTGCTCTGTCCAATGGCATGTTGTTGCAGCTGATGTGATAGTAATACCACGCTCCTGTTCCTGCTCCATCCAGTCCATCGTAGCAGTTCCCTCGTAAGTCTCACCGATTTTATAGTTTACACCTGTGTAGAAAAGAATACGCTCTGTAAGAGTTGTCTTTCCTGCATCAATATGTGCCATAATACCGATGTTTCTGGTACGTTCGAGGGGATACTCTCTCTCTGCCAAGACTTGTTCCTCCTTCGTAAATTAAAATCTAAAATGAGAAAATGCCTTATTAGCTTCTGCCATACGATGCATTTCTTCTTTACGCTTAACAGCAGCACCTGTATTATTTGCAGCATCCATAATCTCATTTGCAAGACGATCTACCATTGTCTTTTCGCTTCTCTTTCTTGAGAAAGCTGTAAGCCAACGAAGTCCCAAAGCTTGACGACGATCAGCTCTAACTTCGATAGGAACCTGATATGTGGCTCCACCGATTCTTCTAGCCTTAACTTCAAGTACCGGCATAATGTTATTCATTGCTTCCTGAAATACTTCCATAGCCGGTTTAGTTGTCTTATTCTCGACTTTTTCAAAAGCGCCATAAACAATTTTCTGTGCGACACCTTTCTTTCCATCGAGCATAATATTGTTGATGAGCTTAGTTACCACTCTATTGTTGTAGATAGGATCATTAAGCACATCTCTTTTCTGAATATGTCCTTTACGTGGCACGTTTCTTCCCTCCTTAATCATTAGGATTAATTCATTGGTACTCACTTTTATTTTGTGTTCGTGCATTAAGAATCTTTTTTATGTGAAAAAAGCCTTAACACTAACCAAAAAAACTGTGAATTCCTTGCTACTTACGTTCAATCAATTATTTTGAAGCTTTAGGCTTCTTTGCACCATATTTTGAACGAGCTTGCTTCCTATCAGCTACACCTGCAGTATCAAGTGTTCCTCTTACGATGTGGTAACGAGTACCGGGTAAATCCTTTACTCTTCCTCCACGAACTAAAACAACACTATGTTCCTGTAAATTATGACCTTCTCCCGGAATATAACTTGTTACTTCGATTCCATTTGAAAGACGAACTCTGGCGATTTTACGCATAGCTGAGTTAGGTTTTTTAGGAGTAGCTGTTTTAACAGCTGTACATACACCACGCTTTTGCGGTGAAGAAGCATCGATAGGCTTCTTTGTAAGAGAATTGAATCCCTTTTGAAGAGCCGGTGACTTTGTTTTCTTCTGTGATGTCTGTCTTCCTTTTCTTACTAACTGGTTAAATGTTGGCATTTTTTCACCTCCTAATCTGAATTTATTTGCCAAATCTATCTATAGGCATACTTCGATATTATATTCTCTGCAGCCTTTTTTGTCAATGTTTTCATAAATATACAACCTTATTTTAATAAAAATAGAAAGAATAAAAAATGCTGTAGGATATGATGATATGTACCCACAGCACTTTTTTATTTTATTATTCACAAATTATAGGGTTTTAATGTTACACTTTTTATTATTCTTTTATCTCATCTCTAAAATGAGTCTTATAAAATACAAATGTAATCATAAGCAATGCTCCAAATACTTGGAAATTCATTACGACAACAGGATTTCGAATAAAGCAACTTGCTACCATTGCTATTAATGTTGGTACTCCAAGGCAATTTACGATAAGTCCGAAGCATTCCGAAAAAGTTTTTATGGAAAATATCTTAGACCTCTTTGTTAAATATAAGAATAGAGTTCCAAATCCCAGAAATATAAATGTTCCTACATATATCATAATAAGAAATGTTATAAGTAAAAACATAAGAATACTTGATTTATTACTCAAAAAGCACTGCTCATTTAAAAACTCTTTTACAGCCTTTTTAGATTTTAAATCCGATAAATCCTTAAATTTCCCTCTAATACCCGATTTAAACTTTTCTCCGCCTTTATTAACAAAGACAAGCTCTCTTTTTTTTAGAATAATTTGTTTTGTCTTAGACTTTTCGAGTTCTTTTATATCTTCCTTCGTCGGCAAAACTGCTATTATATTCTTATCATCTTTTATGATATTTCTATCACCATAATATTCATTGTCTCTTATCTTACCTTTAGTAAGCACCGAATATGTCTTATCCGTCACCGGAGAAAAGATACCTCTTATTATGTGTTCTATAGGGTAACTTTTCATATTCGCATAGTAAAGAGTGACAGGAATCATAATTAATGCATTAAGAAAAATAATTATTAACAAATTCTGCCAAAACTTAAAATTTTTTCGGGTTGAAAAAATCGCTTTAGGCGACAAAATCTGATAAAAATAAGAAATTGGAAAGTATTTCCTTTCTGACATCAAAACAACTCCTTATCACATTTTTATGTCTTCACTACTTTATATAAATCAATATAACAATTTTTTTATTAACCTTTTGTTCCTCCGGCAGTAAGTCCTGATACGAAGTTCTTCTGTAAGAAGAAGAATAAGATTGAAATAGGTACTGCTATAAGGATTGCTCCTGCTGCAAAAAGCGTTACTTTTGGATCTTTCTGCCCAGCCATAACAAATGTCTGAAGTCCAACAGCTACTGTATAATACTCTTCTTCTCTTAATAAGAATTTTGCAAGCATGAAGTCTCCAAACGGTCCCATGAATGCCCATAAAGCCTGAACTGCAATCATCGGTTTAACAAGCGGAAGAACAATCTGATAGAAAGTTCTAAAGTGGCCTGCACCGTCTAGCTTAGCAGATTCATCTAAGTCATAAGGGACAGTATCGAAATATCCCTTCATAAGCCATGCATTCATCGGTATTCCTCCACCTACATATATGAGGATAAGGAACCAATAATGATTCAACGCATTAAATAGCCATGCCATAACGAAGTATGCTGTAAGAGCTGCCATTGTAGGCACCATCTGCACTACTAGGAAGAATACAAGACTCTTCTTACGCCCGAAGAAATTATATCTGCTATATGCATAACCGGTTAATGTTATAACAACAACCTGTATAAGCATTGTAAAGAAAGCAACTATTAATGTATTCTCATACCATCTCAAATATAAGGTATCTTTAAACAATGTACTGAAATTTGAAAGTGTCCACTTTCCTCCAAAAGAGAAGCTAAACGCCGTAATATTTCCGAATCTGAATGCGGTACTTACCGTTACAAGAAGCGGGAATATAACAATAATAGAAAGCAACAAAAGATATACATATGTAAAGAATTCTTTCCAGAAACGGTGAAGCTTCAATGAACCTGTTTTTTCTTTTTTCTCCATCATCATCTATCCTCCATATCAAATGCGTGAAACTTCTTAAATGCAACAAGTGAAACTGAAATCACTATTAACGAAATAATAAGTGTTACCGCAGACGCCATAGAGAACTGTGGTGCTGTCTGAGTAGTCAACTTGTATATCCAAGAAATCAAAATATCAGTTGACCCTGCGCCTCCGCCTACGCTTCCCGGACCACCGTCATTGAAAAGGTAGATAATAGAGAAGTTATTAAAGTTAAATGTATACTGTGAAATAAATGTAGGTGCGGCAACCGCAAAAATCATAGGCATTGTAATATTTTTAAATTTCTGGAATGAGTTTGCTCCATCAACTGTAGCTGCTTCATAGAGTTCTTGCGGAATTGACTGCAATATACCGGAAACCAAAATATACACGTAAGGGAATCCAAGCCAACCCTGTATCATAATAATTGCTATTTTTGTCCAGAAAGAGTCAGTCTTCCAAGGAATGATTTCGTGTCCATGATGAATAAATGGCACTAAGCTTCTTAAGAAAGGCATAACCTGAACATTCATAGCTCCGATAGAATCATTGAAGAAGTTACTGAAACTCATAATTGTAATAAATGCTGGCACAGCCCAAGGAAGTAAGAAAATAACACCAAATATACGCTTTCCCTTAATAAATGACTGATTTGCTATAACAGCCGTTGCTATACCGATTACTATCTGAAGAGTACTTGCTGTTAAAGTCCAAATAAATGTCCAAGATAAAACCGCTGAAAATGCAGCTTTAAAAGTGCTAAGTTTTAAAATATTGATAAAATTCTTAGCTCCAACCCAATCAATCAAACGATATGGTGGAATATGTCTGAAATCGTAGTTCGTAAAAGCAATTAAAAGTGTAACTAGAACCGGGAAAATAATAGCAAATGTCATAGCCAAATATGATGGTATAATTAAAAGATAAGGAAATCCCTTTTCATATATTGATTTAAGAATTGCTTTTCCCGTCATAGGCACTTTTAAGCCCATATTAAGATTTTTTGCTACTACAAACGCATCCCTCATGCAAATCAAATGATATATTATAAATAATGCTAATATGATTATTTGCATAGATCCTTTAATTAGCATAAATAGCGAATGATCTTGCATTGGAACGGTACCTAATGTACAAAGTCCAACAAGTGACTTAATACCAAAAGTTACAATTTCTATCACTTCAAGCACAAACAATATGAACAAGACAATCGCTTTGGATAGCTGTCCATTATAGAATTGTCCCAAGCCTGGAATAATAGAAAGCCACATCGCTGCAGATGGATTCTTTCTTTTTTCATTACTTGTCATCTTAACCCTCTTTTCATAACTCGTGTTTTCTGTCCCCTGTATTGTGTTAGAATAAAATTCCTTGTTATTAACTATTAAAAATTACATATCCATTAGGTTCAAGCTTATGGTTATCATTATCAACTTTATTCGCTGATACAATATCAAGTTTTTTCCCTAAATCATATGCATTTTTTCCTTTATTTGTAATAATAGTCAAATGCTGACCATCAAGGAATCTTTCCATAATAAAGCAGTCTTTGTCATATGTAATATTAATATGTCCTTTCTGTACAGCTTTAATTTTCCTTAGAGATATGAGTTCCTTTACTTTATTTCTAAATTCAGTATCCCAATCCTTTTCATTCCAATCAAAGCCCTTTCGACATCCGGGATCTTCTCCTCCCTCCATATGAAGTTCAGTTCCATAATAAATACATGGCATACCTATAAACATATACATAACCGCAAGTGCTGCGAGCATCGCATCTTTATTCTTACCACATTCAGTAAAAAAACGTGCTGTATCGTGAGAATCAGTAAGATTTAAGTTCATTCTATTGACTTGCCAAGTATTTCTTGTAAGAACATTATTTAATCTTTCAGACATTGTCTTTGAATTAATTGTTTCATGTGCAAAATACTGCTTACAAGCTCGTCTAAAAGCATAATTCATTATACCATCGAACTGATCTCCCATCAAATAAGCGTGTGCATCATGCCAATTCTCACCTACAATTATAACATCTTTTTTTAATTTTTTAACAGCTTTTCTGAATCGTCTCCAAAAGTCGTGTGACACTTCATCAGAAACATCAAGTCTCCATCCATCAATATCAAATTCTTTAATCCAATATAGTCCTATATCAATAAAGAAATCCTGAACTTCTATATTTGAATTATTCCACTTAGGCATATCTACGCAATTTGAAAACATCTCATAATTAGGCTTATCAACAGAGACCTTATCTCCATGAATAATAAAATAATTAAAATATTTAGAGTTTTTACCTTTTTTTACAACATCTAAAAATTCTTTTGTATCATTACTTGCATGATTAAATACAGCATCTAATATAACCTTTATACCTCTTTTATGTGACTTTTCAACTAACTCTTTTAAATCAGCTTTTGTTCCGAATTGTTTGTCAACTGCATAATAGTCCGTAATATCATATTTATGATTAGTCTTTGACACAAAAAGCGGTGTTAAATATATTGCATTAATCCCTAAATCTTCAAGATAATCCAATTTTTCTGTAATGCCCTTTATATCTCCGCCCATAAAGCTTGTTCTTGTAGGTTCTTCATTACACTTCATATCAATATAAGAATCGTCTTTTGTAAAATCTCCACGATTAAATCTGTCTATGAATATTTGATAAAAGACGGCCTCGTCCGCCCAACTAACAACTTTATGAACATCAATATCATTAATATATGAATACTGGAAAAAGCTGTCATTACTTTTTGCATAATCATATTCTTCTGAAAGACCAAATTCTGAATAATATAAAGTCTTTCCTTTTTCTTCTATCTCAAAGACGTAAGCCACTCTGACATCTTCAAGATTCAATACCGTTTCAAAATAAGCGAATTCATCATCTATATAAGCCAAGCCCATTTCCTGTTTTGTGAAAATCCCTTCAAAAAATCTATATTTAGGGCCATGTACAATTTCAACTTTTATATCAGAATCTTTCTTATCTACACGTAATCTAATTACAAGTTCATTATCAGATATTGGAAAACAAAATTTTGAATCCGGAACGTGCAACATTCCAGCTGCATTCATACTAACCTCCACTAGTTATAAATTATAGTCGTTATTAAGTTACAATTATTGTTGCAAAGATTCCTGAATATATGATTTTTATTTAATATACAATTTTCTTTTTTATGTATTTTTTATTAATATTCAATTCTCTTTTTATATGTTTTTATTATATGTATTTCTATTTTTTATATATTTTTTTATTTTTTAATTTGATATTTTTACATAAAGAAACAGAGGTTGGAGCGTTTAAGTTCCAACCTCCGTCTCCTACTATTGATAATTATTATTTATTACCATACTTCTGTTCAAGAGTTTCTTTAACTGCTTTCATTGCTTCAGCTGCTGCTTTATCCGCATCTTTCTTTCCTGATGCAACATTGAAGAACATATTTCCGGCAGGTTCCCAAACGTCAGCCATCTCTGAAATATTAGGCATTGGCTGGTCGTTCTTAAACTGACTGATTACAGCCTTTGTTAATTCATTTCCTTTGCTTACAGCGTAATCACGTCCTGAAAGTCCTGCAGGAACTTCCTGTGTCTTGTCATAGAACAATTTCTGATTTTCTGTCTGTGTTAAGTAATCTATAAATTTCTGTGCTACAGCCTTTGATTTTGAGTAGTTTGAAACAACCCAAGCTTTACCACCTGCAAAAGCCTGATATTTCTTACCATTAGGTAAAGTAGGGATTTCAGCTGCACCGTAGTTGATTCCGGCTTTCTTATAGTTAGCTGCTGCCCAAGGTCCATCAATAATAACAGCTGCTTTCTTCTTGTTGAACTGTTCACCAATGAAGTCTCCAGCTTTCTTAACATCCTGCATTCCCTTTGGCCACATATCATACCAAGACTTTACATATTTAAGGCCTTCAACTGCTCCATTATTGCCGATTCCGATGTCTTTAGGATCTGTTCCGTTTTTACCGAAAACATATCCGCCATATCCGGCAATAAGTCCATATCCAAAGTAGAAGTTAGTCCAGTTTGCAAGGAATCCTACTCCCTTTCCTGCTTCTGATGGGAATGCAAACTTAGGATCTTTATTCAATTTTTCAAGATCTGCAAATGTCTTTGGAGCTTCAGGAACTAAATCCTTGTTATAATATGCTACCAATGTTTCGATAACCCAAGGAGCACCATAAATCTTTCCTTTAAGTGTAACTAATTTCTTAGCTGTGTCGTCATAATCCTTATCGTTATTTAACTTAACTTCAGCAATCTGTCCTTCTGATCCGAGTGCACCGACACGGTCATAAGGAGCCATTAATACATCCGGAGCCTTTCCTGTAGGTCCGTCTGTAGATAATTTATCCAAGGTATCAAGCATTGCAGCTTTCTTAACATTAACCTTAACTTTATTATCTTTTTCAAACTTATCTTTGATGCTCTTGATATAATCAACATATCCTTCATCTACAGATACAGTAATCGTCTTGCCGTCAGCTTTTTTAGCAGTATTAGAACCGCTTGATGCACCGCTTCCGCATGATGTTAAAGCAAATACAGATGCTAATGATACCATTAACAAAGCAGATGCTTTCTTCCACTTCTTTAACATAATATTTTCCTCCCAAAAAATAGTTTTATTAAATATAGCAGTCAATCCTGCTAAAGTTCCCTGATTCAATATGTAATTCCATATCTAATAAAAATAGTAATCACTTATTGACAATAAAACCAACTTAAACGTTTAAGTTATTTTCATTCTATTGCAGCTGGTAATTATTGTCAACATTTTTTTATTTCTTTTGAATAAAATCAGAAATTTTTACCAATAAATTCTTTCAAATTATAGTCTTATTTAATTTTACAAAATAAATTTATTTTTAATATTTTTCCTTTATTGTTTTCTTTATTTCCTTTTGAGCTTTTTTTGCAGCATTCTCTGGATTTTCTTTTCCTGTAGCAATATCAACTATCATATCAGAGCCCGGTTGCCAAACTTCTGCCATTTCAGCAATATTTGGCATCGGTTGATCATATTTAAACTGATTTATTACTGCAATTGCAAGTTCATCCCCCTTACTCATTGCATATTCACGGCCTGAAAGTCCCGCCGGCACTTCCTGTGTCATATCATAAAGCAATTTTTGATTTTCGTTATTTGTAACATATTCAATAAATTTTTCGGCAATTTTCTTTTCTTTTGAATAATTCGAAATAGCCCACACTTTTCCGCCTGCAAAAGCTTCATACTTATGTCCATTGGGTAATGTCGGTATTTCCGATATTCCAACATTAACCCCCGAGTCTCTATATGAATGTGCTTGCCACGGTCCATCTATAACTACTGCCGCTTTTCCGTCATCAAATCGTTTCCCTATAAAATTATCAATATCCTTTTCATCTCTCATTGCAGAAGGCCACATATCGTACCACTTTTTTGCATACTTAAGGCCCTCGATAGTTCCCTTACTTCCTATCCCTATATCGTTAGGATTTGTTCCATTTTTTCCAAAAACATATCCTCCATATCCTGATAATAGTCCATAAACAAAGTAATAATCCGTCCATCTTGATAAGAAAGCCGTATTCTTGCCTTCTTCTTCCTCATAGGCAAATCTCGGATCACTTGCAAGTGTTTCCAGCTCTTCAAATGTCTTCGGCGGTTTAGGAAATATGTCCTTATTATAATAAGCAACAAGCGTTTCAATAATAAATGGTACTCCATAAGTCTTACCATCAATAGTAACTAATCTTCTTGTTTTATCATCATATTCTTTTTTATTTAAACTTTTAACCTCTGCAATCTGCCCTTCAGAGCTTAAGCCTCCTATTCTATCATATGGAGCTAAAAATATATCCGGAGCTATTCCTTTAGGCCCATCTACCGGAAGTTTCATTAAAGTTCCTACTGTGTCACTCATGAATATTTTTACTTTTGCATGATATAGCTTTTCAAACTTTTTACTTATTTTAGAAATATAGTCATAGTATGTATTAGCAACCGAAACAACAATTTTCCTTTGTCCCATCTTCTTTTTTTTATGGGACTTAGGCTTATTTGCACCTACGCAAGCCGTCAAAGCAAACGTGAAAGTTAACGCCACCATCAACAAAGCGAATGCTTTTTTCCTCTTTTTTAACATAGTAATCTTCTTTCTCACTTATAATCAATTTCAAATAATAAATTACACATATATATTTAATCAATATTTCGAGCATACAAAACTAAACTATTAAAGCATAAATTTACTATATAAATAACTTTGCACATATTTTACATATAGGTAGTATTCAATATAAAACTTTGCATAAATATGAGTTTATTCTAAATTGTTTAACTACAATTGTCAATATCTCTCAGTTTTGTCGCACAAATCAAAAGCTTTCATTAAATATATTCTTAACAATAAAAAGTCGAATCCTGCAATCTACAGAATCCGACTCTTTTGTCATTTAAACCTTTTTATTTAGTTATTATTGTCATCATCATTAGCTTGTACACTGCTTACAGTTTCAGCTTCAGCTTCAGATTCCTTTTTAGCTGCTTTTGATGCATTTTTATAAGCAGATTTTTCTTTTTCTTTTTCCTTTTCTTTTGCCTTTTCAGCTTCTCTCTTTGCTTCTTCCGCTTTTTTCCTTATTTCTTCGTTAAAGTCTGTAGAAAGATGTGTATTTCTATACATTTTCATTCCTGTACCTGCAGGAATAAGCTGTCCGATAATAACATTTTCCTTAAGTCCTAATAAAGGATCAACTTTTCCTTTTATAGCCGCATCTGTAAGAACTCTAGTAGTTTCTTGGAACGATGCTGCCGAAAGGAACGAATCTGTAGCAAGAGATGCTTTAGTAATTCCTAGAAGTTCCTGAACTGAATCAGCCTCTTCTTTTCCTTCAGCTCTAAGCTTTTCATTAATTTCTTCCAACTCAATCTTGTCTACAAGCTGGCCAGGAAGTAATCCCGAATCGCCTTCCTTTGTAATCTTCGCTCTCTTAAGCATCTGTCTGACAATAACTTCAATATGTTTATCGTTAATATCAACACCTTGAATGTGATATACACGAAGAACCTCCTGTAAAAGGTAATCCTGAACAGCTGTAACTCCCTTTATCTTAAGTATATCCTGAGGATAAATTGAGCCTTCTGTAATCGTATCTCCTGCCTCTAGTACCTGTCCATCTGCAACTTTAAGATGAGATCCATAAGGAATTAAGTATGTCCTTTCTTCAGCATTTTCCTGATTAGTAATAATTACTTCTCTCTTCTTCTTATCTTCTCGAATATTAACTACTCCGGGAATTTCTGTTATTATTGCAAGTCCCTTCGGACGTCTTGCTTCAAAAAGTTCTTCTACACGAGGAAGACCTTGTGTAATATCGGATCCCGCAACACCTCCGGTATGGAAAGTTCTCATAGTAAGCTGTGTACCGGGTTCACCAATTGACTGTGCAGCAATAATTCCGATTGCTTCACCTACCTGAACCGGCATACCTGTTGCAAGGTTCATTCCATAACATTTTGAACATACACCATCTCTATTTTTACATGTGAGTATAGTTCTAAGTTTTATTTTGGAAATCTTATTACCTTTTTCATCAACACCATTATTAATAACTTCACTTGCTCTCATTCTTGTAATCATATGATTTTTCTTTACAAGAATATTTCCGTCTTTATCTACGATATCTTCGCAGCAATATCTTCCAATAATTCTTTCTTCAAGTGTTTCAATAAGGTCGTCTCCATCACGAAGCTCCGTAATATACTCGCCCGGAATAACATCTTTTCCTTCAGCACAATCATTTGTACGAACCATCATTTCCTGTGCAACATCTACAAGTCTTCTTGTAAGATATCCTGAATCGGCTGTACGAAGAGCTGTATCGGAAAGTCCCTTTCTAGCTCCATGTGCTGACATAAAGTATTCCAAAACATCAAGTCCTTCTCTGAAGTTTGACTTGATAGGAAGTTCAATAGTTCTTCCCGATGTATCCGCCATAAGTCCACGCATACCGGCGAGCTGTTTAATCTGCTTATCGGAACCACGGGCTCCTGAATCCGCCATCATGAACACGTTGTTATATGGATTTTTCCTAAGTCCGTTAAGAAGAGTATCTGTAAGTTCCTGATCAGTCTCTTTCCATGTATTAATTACTTCCTTATATCTTCCCTCTTCAGTAAGCATACCTCTCATATATTTCTTAGAAATAGCTGCTACGTTGTCTTCCGCATGTTGAATGAGTTCAGCCTTCTTTTGAGGTACTGTCATATCTGAAACCGAGACAGTAATTGCTGAAAGTGTAGAATATTTATATCCTATAGCTTTTATTGCATCAATTACTTCAGCTGTTTTAGTTGCTCCATGAATATGTATTACATGCTCAAGGATATTTTTTAAATCTCCTTTTTTTACAAGGAAATCTATTTCAAGTTTAAATAAATTATCCGGATTAGATCTGTCTACAAAACCTAAATCCTGTGGAATAGCTTCATTAAATATAAGCCTTCCGAGAGAAGTATCTATAATACTTCTTTTTACACTTCCGTCCGGCATCGTCTTTTTCACTCTTACCTTAATCTTCGACTGAAGTGTAATTATATGATTGCTATAAGCCATTATAGCTTCGCTTATATCTTTAAATACTTTTCCTTCTCCGGGTTCATTGTCTCGCTGCTGTGTTAAGTAATAAATACCTAAGACCATATCCTGTGAAGGAACAGATACAACTCCTCCATCCGACGGTTTTAATAGGTTGTTTGGAGAAAGAAGCATAAATCTACACTCAGCCTGAGCTTCCTGTGTTAAAGGAAGATGAGCTGCCATCTGGTCTCCATCGAAATCCGCATTATAAGCCATACATACCATAGGGTGAAGCCTTATAGCTTTTCCTTCTACAAGAATTGGCTCAAATGCCTGAATTCCAAGTCTGTGAAGTGTGGGAGCTCTGTTAAGCATAACCGGATGTCCCTTGATTACATCTTCCAGGATATCCCAAACCTTAGGATCAGCTCTCTCTACCATCTTCTTAGCACTTTTGATATTTACAGCTCTTCCTGTACAAACGAGCTCCTTCATAACGAAAGGTTTGAACAATTCCAAAGCCATCTCTTTAGGAAGTCCACACTGATAAATTTTAAGATCCGGTCCTACTACAATAACTGAACGTCCTGAATAGTCAACACGTTTTCCAAGAAGATTCTGACGGAATCTTCCGGTTTTACCTTTAAGCAAATCGGAAAGAGATTTAAGATCTCTATTTCCAGGTCCTTTTACCGGTCTTCCTCTTCTTCCATTATCTATAAGAGCATCAACAGCTTCCTGAAGCATTCTTTTTTCATTTCTTACAATAATATCTGGAGCATTAAGCTCAAGAAGTCTTCTAAGTCTGTTATTTCTATTTATTATTCTTCTATATAAATCATTAAGATCTGATGTGGCAAATCTACCACCGTCAAGCTGAACCATCGGTCTTAAATCCGGCGGTATAACCGGAATTACTGTAAGAATCATCCATTCAGGCTTATTCCCCGATTTTCTGAATGCTTCAAATACATCAAGTCTTTTCTGCAATCTGGTCTTACCCTGACTTGTGTTCTGTGTACTTCCTAATCTCTTGCCACTTTTGCTCTTACTTCTATTATCGATTTCTTTTATCTCTTTAAGAAGTTTTTCAGTTTCTTTATCAATATCAATTGCTTCGAGAAGTTCTTTTATACTTTCTCCACCCATTCCTACACGAAATGAGCCTTCTCCATACGTTTTTACAGCATCGGTATATTCCTGTTCATTTAATACCTGCTTATATTCAAGCTTCGTATCTTTAGGATCAAGAACTATATATGAAGCAAAGTATAATACCTTCTCCAAAGCTCTCGGAGACATATCAAGAATAAGTCCCATCCTTGACGGTATTCCCTTAAAGTACCAAATATGTGAAACCGGTGCAGCAAGCTCTATATGTCCCATTCTTTCACGTCTTACACTTGCTTTTGTTATCTCTACACCGCAATTTGAACAAACTACGCCTTTATAACGAATCTTTTTATATTTACCGCAATGACATTCCCAATCTTTTGTAGGTCCAAAAATTTTTTCACAAAATAAACCGTCTTTTTCCGGCTGTAATGATCTGTAGTTAATGGTTTCAGGCTTTTTAACTTCACCTCTCGACCATTCTCTGATTTTTTCCGGAGAAGCAAGCCCGATTCTTATGCTTTCAAATGATACTCCATCATTAACTTCATCATTATTCCTATCAAGCATTGACAGAACTCCCTTCTTATTCTTCGTCGTCATTAATGTCATCTTCGTCCTGATACATAAACTCATCAGAATCCAAAGAATCGTCTTCACTATTATTATCGACTATTTCATTCTCTTTTCCCGTTTCAGCATCATAACTTGCTTCGGAAAATCCATGCTCAGCAAATACCTTATCGCTCTCAAAAGCATAATTCTTATCATCTCTTAATACTGAATTAATATTAGTCTTATCATACTCAGATGCGTCTTTAAGCTTAACTTCATTGCCATTTTCATCCAAAAGTGTAATATCAAGTGCAAGTGCCTGCAATTCTTTAAGTAAAACCTTGAACGACTCAGGTATTCCTGCATTAGGAATATTTTCACCTTTTATAATTGCCTCGTAAGTTTTAACACGCCCTACAACATCATCAGACTTAACAGTAAGTATTTCCTGAAGTGTATAAGCTGCACCATAAGCTTCGAGAGCCCAAACTTCCATTTCTCCAAAACGCTGGCCTCCGAACTGTGCTTTTCCTCCTAAAGGCTGCTGAGTTACAAGCGAGTACGGTCCTGTTGAACGTGCATGAATCTTATCATCTACTAAGTGATGAAGCTTAAGATAATGCATGTGTCCTACTGTAGTTCTTCCATAGAAATTCTCACCGGTACGTCCGTCTCTAAGCTGAACTTTTCCATCTCTTCCTATTTGTACGCCTTTCCATAGTTTTCTATGGTCTCTATTATTATAAAGATACTCTAAAACTTCCGGTCTTACTACATCTTTATATTTATTTTCAAATTCTTCCCAAGTTGTGTTTACATAATCGTTCGCCATCTCAAGCAGGTTTCCGATATCCTCTTCGTTTGCACCATCAAATACAGGAGTTTCTATATTAAATCCTAAAACTTTTGCTGCAAGTGAAAAGTGAATTTCAAGTACCTGTCCTATGTTCATACGTGAAGGTACTCCTAGTGGGTTAAGACAGATATCAAGAGGTCTTCCATTAGGAAGAAATGGCATATCCTCAACAGGTAAAATTCTAGAAACGACACCCTTGTTTCCATGTCGTCCAGCCATCTTATCACCAACAGAAATCTTTCTTCTTTGAGCGATATATACTCTGACTGTTTCATTTACTCCGGGTGGAAGCTTGTCCTTATTTTCTCTTGTGAATTTCTTTACATCTACAACTATTCCATATTCACCATGAGGAACGCGAAGTGATGTATCTCTTACTTCTTTTGCATTATCTCCAAAGATAGCTTTAAGAAGCTTCTCTTCAGGTGTAAGTTCAGTTTCTCCTTTTGGAGTTACTTTTCCGACAAGAATATCTCCGGCACGTACTTCTGCTCCAACTCTTATGATACCATCTTCTCCAAGATTCTTAAGAGCGTCACTTCCGACATTTGAGATATCTCTTGTAATTTCTTCTTTTCCAAGCTTTACAGTTCTTGCATCAGTTTCAAACTGTTCCATGTGAATAGATGTATAAACATCATCCTTTACAAGTCTCTCTGACAAAAGAACCGCATCCTCGTAGTTGTATCCCTCCCATTCCATAAATCCGATTAAAGGATTCTTTCCGAGGGCAAGTTCTCCGCCTGATGTAGAAGGACCGTCCGCAATAACTTCTCCTTCTTCAACTCTATCGCCTTTAAATACAATAGGTCTCTGATTATAGCAGTTGGATTGGTTACTTCTTACGAATTTCTGTACATCATATACATCTTCTTTGCCATCATCAGTTTTTATTATAATTCTGTTAGATTCCGAACGTTTAACAACTCCGGCTCTCTTTGCTACAATCGTAACTCCTGAATCGACAGCCGTCTTTTCTTCCATTCCTGTTCCGATAACAGGTGCTTCTGTTTTAAGAAGAGGCACTGCCTGTCTTTGCATGTTTGCTCCCATAAGAGCACGGTTTGCATCGTCGTTCTGCAAGAAAGGAATTAATGCTGTAGCGACTGAAAATACCATTCGAGGAGAAACGTCCATGTATTCCATTAGCCTTTTGTCAAATGCAGATGTCTGATCTCTATATCTTCCTGAAACGGTATTTGTTACAAAATATCCATTCTCATCTAATTTTGCACTTGCCTGTGCTACATAGCAATCATCTTCGTCGTCTGCAGTCATATATACAGTTTTGTCTGTAACTCTAGGATTTTCAGGGTCCGTTCTATCTACAACTCTGTACGGAGCTTCAATAAATCCATATTCATTTATTCTTGCATAAGACGCAAGCGAGTTAATAAGTCCTATGTTAGGTCCTTCAGGCGTCTCTATAGGGCACATTCTTCCGTAGTGAGTATAGTGAACGTCTCTGACTTCGAATCCTGCTCTATCTCTTGAAAGTCCTCCTGGTCCTAAAGCGGAAAGCCTTCTCTTATGTGTAAGCTCTCCTAAAGGATTGTTTTGATCCATGAACTGTGACAGCTGTGATGAACCGAAGAATTCTTTTATTGCAGCTGTAACAGGTCTTATATTATTTATAAATTTATTGATCAAATCTTCAAGTCCAACACCTGTCGTATCCTGCGTGGACATTCTTTCTCTTATTACTCTTTCAAGCCTAGAAAGTCCTATTCTATACTGGTTCTGAAGAAGCTCTCCGACTGCTCTTATTCTTCTATTTCCTAAATGATCGATATCATCTTTTGTTCCAATGCCATATTCCAAATGCATACAATAGTTAACAGAAGCAAATATATCATCTTTTGTTATATGCTTAGGAACAAGATCTTTTATATTTTTCTTGATTTCTTCAAAAAGATCTTCTTTTGATAAATTTTTATCCAAAATCGGTTTAAGTATAGGATAATAAACCAATCCTTCTGAAAGTCCAAAATCTTTTTTAGGATCACACTTAACATATTTTTCAATGTCGACCATCATATTTGAAAGGACTTTAACTTTTTCAAGCTTTTGCTGCTCTAACGTTTTGTCGTCAACCTTAATCCACACAAAAGGAACTCCGGCATTTTGAATGTCGCTAGCCATCTGTTTTGTTAAAACAGTTCCCTTCTCTGCAATGATTTCTCCCGTTTCCGTATCTATAACATCTTCAGCTAACACTTTGTTAACTATTCTATTATATAATGCTAATTTTTTATTAAATTTATATCTTCCGACTTTTGCTAAATCATAGCGTCTCGGATCAAAAAGCATTCCTGTTATAAGTGTTTCTGCACTGTCTTCACTTACAGGCTCTCCCGGTCTTAATTTTTTATATAATTCTTTAAGTCCTTCAGCTTCCGAACCTTCCGGACTCTTTTCATTTATAGCCGGATCCTTTTCAAATGATGCTACAATCTTAGGCTCTTCTCCGAATACTTCTAAAATCTCTCTATTAGTTCCGAGTCCCATTGCACGTAAAAAAGTAGTTATAGGAAGTTTTCTCTGTCTATCCACTTTTATATAGAATATGTCATTTGAATCTGTTTCATATTCAAGCCATGCACCTCTGTTCGGAATAACTGTACACGAATAGAGCTCCTTTCCTATCTTATCATGGTCAATTCCATAATAGATTCCGGGAGATCTTACAAGCTGACTTACTATAACACGTTCCGCACCATTAATAACAAAAGTACCGGTGTCCGTCATAATAGGAAGTTCTCCCATAAATATGGAATGTTCCTCAGGTTCACCAGTTTCTTTGTCATACAATCTAACAGTTACGTATAGGCATGCGGCGTATGTGGCATCACGCGCTTTACACTCCGGGATTGTTAAACCTTCCCCATCTTTGTCAAGTTTAAATCCGGTAAATTTTAAACTGAATCGTCCGCCATAATCAGTTATAGTTCCAATGTCATCAAAAACTTCCTGAAGTCCTTCAGTAACAAACCAATCATAGGATTTTTTCTGAACTTCAATAAAGTTAGGCATTTCCAGCACTTCTTTATGCTGTGCGAAACTCATTCGCATCCCTTTACCTGATTTTATCGGACGCATTATGTGTTCATCCATTTGCGCTCCACCTCTCGTACTAAAACTATAATCACTTGAAAAAACGTTGTTTTATCAATATTTATACTATAAATGCGCATACATACCGATAGTAAAACACCGTATATTATACGAAAAAAAGAATATCTATGTCAAGCACTTTTTTAATATATTTTCATAGCAAGCAAAAAAGCGGCCGACAATTATCGACCGCTAAAAAATATTTAGTTTTTATTTTATTATTTAAGAGTAATCTTAGCTCCAACTTCTTCAAGCTTCTTCTTGATATCTTCTGCTGAAGCCTTGTCAGCTCCTTCTTTAAGAACCTTAGGTGCGTTGTCAACTAAATCTTTAGCTTCTTTAAGTCCAAGTCCTGTGACTTCACGAACAACTTTTATAACTTTAATCTTGCTTGCTCCTACTTCTGTAAGTTCAACATCAAACTCGTCTTTTTCTTCAGCTGCAGCTCCTGCACCTGCTCCTGCCGCTGCTACTACAACACCTGCTGATGCTGAAACACCAAATTCTTCTTCACAAGCCTTTACAAGGTCATTAAGTTCCATAACTGAAAGTTCTTTGATTGCGCTGATAAATTCATCAGTTGTCATCTTTGCCATGTTTCTATCCTCCATTAATTTCATATTTTATATTTTATATTTTTTAACAAATTTAATTCAAGTAAATTTATATTCGAGTAAGCTTATGTCCAAAAGCAAAATTACTCTGCTTTTGCTTCCTCTGCTCCTTCGCCGTCTTTTTCAGCAATCTGTTTAAGCACACGAGCAAAGTTTCCAACAGGTGCCTGGAATGATCCGAGCATTCTTGATAAAAGTTCTTCTCTTGAAGGAATCTTTGAGATTTCATCAAGTGTACTCTTATCGCAAACCTTGCCTTCAACTACACCTTTTTTCATTTCGAGCATAGGTGCATCTTTAGCAAATGAAGCTAAAACTCTTGCAGGAGCTGTTGCATCATCTTTTGAAATTGCAATTGCGTTTGCTCCTTCGAGAACATCTGAAAGCTCTTCAAATTCAGTCCCCTTAAAAGCAAAGTTCATCATAGTATTCTTATAAACTTTATAGACAACGCCAGCTTCTCTTAAAGTCTTACGAAGTTTGGTATCCTGTTCTACAGTGAGCCCTTTGTAGCTTACTATTATAACGGACTGAGCATCTTTGATATTTTCAGCAATTTCCTTAATTACAGGCTGCTTCAATTCAACTTTAGCCACTACTTTACCTCCTTTTTTATTTAAAAATTCCTCTCTACCGAAAGGCAGAGAGGAATACTAATAATCTTTTAAAGTATTGCCTCGGTGAGTAATCTTCGTTATGCCATAGGCACTCACTGTCTTCGGTAAATCCTTGCTATTATATCATTATTTTATATATATGTCAATAAATAAGGCTCTTATTCAGCATCACCCTGTAATTTAGATACATTGAGTCTTATTCCAGGTCCCATTGTGGAAGTAAGAGTAACACTCTTTAAATACTGTCCCTTTAATGAGCTTGGGCGAGCCTTTAATATGACATTAATTAAAGTACGGAAGTTGTCAGATAACTGTTCCTCTGTAAAAGAAGCTTTTCCTAAGGCTACGTGAATAATATTAGCTTTATCAAGTCTATATTCAACTTTACCTGCCTTAATTTCATTTACAGCCTTTGTAACATCCATAGTTACCGTACCGGACTTAGGATTAGGCATTAGACCCTTCGGTCCGAGAAGACGGCCGATTCGTCCAACTATACCCATCATGTCAGGTGTAGCTACTACTACATCAAAATCAAACCATCCTCCTTGAATCTTTGTCATAAGATCCTCAGCACCTACATAGTCTGCTCCGGCTTTAGTTGCTTCGTCAGCTTTAGGTCCTTTAGCGAAAACTAAAACTCTTACTGTTTTACCTGTTCCGTGAGGAAGTACAACTGCTCCTCTTATCTGTTGATCAGCATGACGTCCGTCACATCCTGTTCTAAGATGTAATTCGATTGTTTCGTCAAACTTTGCTGTTGCGTTTTTCTTCACGAGAGAAATAGCTTCGTTAACATCGAATAGCTTGCTTCTATCATAAGCCTTCACGGCTTCAAGATATTTTTTTCCGTGTTTCATTTTTTCCTCCTGTGGTATTTCGGGGAGTTCCCCTCCCACTTGTTACTAAGTTACGGTTATCCTGCGATGGATTATTAATCAACTACTTCAACGCCCATTGAGCGTGCTGTTCCTTTTATCATCTTCATAGCTGTTTCTACTGAAGATGCATTTAAGTCAGGCATCTTTGTTTCTGCAATCTCCTTAACTTGAGCAGAAGTAAGTTTACCCACTTTATTTTTATTAGGTTCTCCAGATCCCTTCTGAAGTCCTGCCGCTTTTTTGATAAGAACTGCTGCAGGAGGAGTCTTTGTAATAAAAGTGAAACTTCTATCCTGATATACTGTAATAACAACAGGTACTACAGTGTCTCCCATCTGTGCAGTTTTTGCGTTGAACTGTTTTGTAAATTCAACGATATTTACGCCATGCTGGCCAAGAGCAGGTCCTACAGGCGGTGCTGGTGTTGCTTTTCCAGCTTGAATCTGAAGTTTTATATATCCTTCAATTTTCTTTGCCATTATATTTCCTCCTAAGTTAATTTGCTTTGCGAACGTCCGCATAAGGCATTTCTACGCCTAAAAATTCTATGCTAATTGTAACGGTTCCCTTGCTCGGATTAATCTTCTGCACTATACCAGATTTATTCTCCCAAGGTCCGGCAATGACAGTAACAAAATCTCCTACCTCCAAATCGGTCTCGATTTTTGTTCCTTCTTCAGCAATAACAGATTTTGCTTCTTCATCAGTGAGCGGTACAGGTTTACTTCCTGGTCCGACAAATCCCGTGACACCTCTAGTATTTCTAACTATATACCAAGTATCATCGTTCATTACCATTTTAATAAATGCATAACCCGGAAACTTTTTTCTCTTAACCTGTTTCAAAGCTCCATCCTTATTCATTTCCATGACTTGAATTATCGGAACTTCCGTTTTTATTATCTGATCCTGCAAATGTCTGTTTCTTACTGTTTCTTCAATAGTTGTTTTAACTTTGTTCTCATATCCTGAATATGTATGAACAGCATACCATTTCGCTTCTGCCATTAAAAGCCTCCATTACAGCTTCACTAGAATATCCAATCCGTTTTTGAATAAGTAATCAAATATTGCAATTATTACAGCTAAAATTACTGAAGAAATAACTACAGCAATAGTCTGCTTTTTAGTTTTTTCTCTATCTAAAAAAGTAATTCTGTAAAATTCATTCTTTAATTCTTTTATCAAACCGGAAATACTTTTCTTACCATTGTTTACCATACAAAAGCTCCTTTACTTCGTTTCCTTATGTAAAGCGTGCTTTTTGCAGAAAGGGCAGTACTTACGTACTTCCATTCTTTCAGGATGATTGCGTTTTTCTTTGGTAAGATTGTAATTTCTATGACGACATTCGGTACATTCCAATGTTATCTTTGTACGCACAACTTCCACCTCCAAGTATCTTTTTTATTTTTGGTCTTTTTTAAATTTGGGCATAAAAAAAAGACCTAACTTCCATCGCTGTTATACAATAACATGTAAAAGATAGGTCTGTCAATATAATCATTTTAATTTCAATTAAAATTTTAAAAAATTATCTAAATTAATTCTATAAAAGTTCTATAAAAGCTCATCCACTATAAGTCCTGCGTATCTACTCAAGGTATATGGAGCAGTAAAGGTTTTCCCCGGATTCTTATATTCCACAACTCTTTTATCTACATACATCATTGGATTTAAAGATATTTTTTCGGCTTCTCGTGCCATAGAATTTTTAAATTTATCGAGCACTTCAAAAGTATCTTTATCTTTCCCTACCATTATTGCCTTAGAAAGTATATCCTTGTCAATTTTGAGCTTTCCTTTTTCATCTGCTAAAACTCCGACATTTTGCAAATCTTCCGAAAATGTATTCCAAATAGCAGTAACTTCGTTCCTTAATCTATTATAGCCATTTCTCTCGCCATACTTTTCTCCAAGGCCCAAAAGTCCATTATAAGCTCTTAAAAGTTTTCCTACGCTATCTCCTATAGCATCAGCATTAGCCTTAAATCCGACCTTTACCTCTTTTTCAGAAACCTTCTTAAGCCTTATTTCAAATTCATTATTTATCGTAAATATATTTGAAAGTGCTTTATGTTCTTTCCCATTAAGTAAAAATGAAGCACTCTTTGCAGGACTTGTAATATTATCAAGCCCCAACTTATGAATTTCATTCCAAGAAGATCCGGACTGTATTCTAAATAAAAATTCCTCATCGTCGGCAAGTCCTGTCTGCTCAGAGGATATTCTTAGTGCACAGCTATCTCCTTTTTCTTTTTCTCCTCCGCTCTTATCAGCTTTGCTTTCTGATTCATTATCTATGACTTCAGACTTAATTCCTATATCAGATCTATTTATAAGTCTTGATATCTTAGTAAGTATATCCTGATTAGTCTCAGACTCCCCTATATTAAATTGAAGTTCATACGAGGTATCCGGAGTATCCAAGTCAAAAGAGAAATTTCCTTCTTCAAAATCTCTTCCTTTTTTCTTAACAAAATTACTCACAATGACCTGAGGCTTAGCCATATTATTGACTTTTATGGAAAATCCATCACTCTTACTATTACCTTCGCCTATATATTCAACGGAAACAAGGTCCTCATCCGATGAAACAGCAATTTTTTGATTAAGAAATCCCTTTACCCCTTCACCGTCGGAAGACAAAAATTCAGCAATATTGCTCGTCTGTCTTGCTCCTTCTTTGAGGTCGATGACAAAATTTTCCATATCATCATTCATATTTATTTTGTACAAGGGTTCTTCTTTATTTGTTTTTACGATTTTATTATAGACATCACGAAGCTCGCTCTTTTTGTGCGATTCATAGCGCGAAGAAGAGATCGTATTTCCATATGTAGTTGTAAAATAATTGTATACTGCATCTATTGCAGCCATACGAGCCTCCTTCCTCCATGAAGATTAATACATAAATATCCTTATAATTGCTTATATAGTTTATATTTTATACTATCATCTCATTTTTTATTTTTCAAGATTATTTGTGAAATTTATTTTCAATTTAATAAAATCCTTAATATTATTCTTAAAATTTGTTTTCAATTTAATAAAATCCTTAATATTATTCTTAAAATTTATTTTCAATTTAATAAAAGTCTTTATATCAAAAACAGCCCGAAATATTAAAATATGTTCGAGCTGCTCTAAACTATTTCTTACTGTCCATAAACTGCGGATCTATTGTATTAATTCTACCCATACTCTTATGATAAGAATCTACCGCATTTTTGTTTTTAGTTACTGATGAAATCCGCTCTTTTATCTTAGCAAACTTTCTGTCAGCAAACTCTTTATTTCTATGCTCTTCAGCCTGTAAGGTTGCCGACAAATCCGTTATACTCGTAATAAGATTCTGCATTTTTATTATTTCATCTTTATATAGTTCTCTATTATCTCTAATGGATTTACTTACTCTTTTATATACATTTTCAAATCCTGTATCGAGAGCATCTATTACATTCATAAGCTCATCTTTTCTATCCAAAGTTTCCTTAAGCTCCTCCGGAGTAGAAAAAGGATTCATTAATATGTCTTTCTGTCTTTCATTTGCATTCTGTATTTCTTTAAGAACCTCAAGCTTTTTTTCAAGGCTCTCTCTAAGCATAACTACATAATTACTGTCGGACATCTCATTTCCCATCTTATTTTTCAAAAATTAAGCAACAACATTGCCATTATTTGTAATCTTCATTACTTCTTTCCATGTATCTCTTAAAGTTCTTAAATGTGTAAGAACCTCTTTCAATACATCTGCATCTTTCTTAGCATTTGCCCATGCAAGTCTTTGTCTTATATACTCATACACTTTCTCAAAATCCTTAGATACTTCATACTTATTATCTAAAGTAATCTGGAAATTTTCTATGATAGCATCAGCTTTTAATATGTTATTATGAGCTTTTTGGATATCTTTTTCTTCTATTCCCTGAATAGCGATATTGCAAAAACGAATCGCTCCTTCGTATAACATAAGTGTGAGTTCTGCCGGTGTTGCTGTAAGAACTCTATTATTCTTGTATGCTGCATAACCATTTGTTGCGTTCATATTGTCCCTCTTTCAAAAAATAAGTTGACATTACTTTTCCTTTTTTATGAAATCATTCCGCCGAGTGATTCCTGTTGTCCCTGCAACTTTGCAAGTGAGCTTTCCATCCTTGAGAACTTTCTATAATAGTAGTCTTCCATGCTATCTACCTTATCAGACCATGTTTTTATAAGTGATGAATAGTTTCTATATTCCCTATCCATTTCCTTATCATTATAAATCGTATAAGCACTGTTTAAATATGTACTCTTCATCTTCTTATCAAGCTGAGAATATAAGCCTTCGGAGAGTTTTTTCATAAATGTCATAACAGTATCCGGATCTTCTGTAAGTGCTTTCATAAGCTTGTCCGGATATGTTTCTGTCTTTTCGTCATCCTTATCACCATTAATGTGATATGCATATTGCTCATTTTTAGCTGCATTAAGTATTCCAAGTGTCTGGATTCCAAAGCTCGAAAGCGAATAATTCTTTCCTTTTATTGTAAATCCTCGTGACATTGAATTTGTCATTATTGTGATAATGGAATTAAGTGTTGTGTCTCTCCTTAGAAGAGAGTCCTTTATCTTGTCTTCATATTTTGCTGCTGTAGCTTCTCCCATAGCTTTCTTTTCATCATCAGAAAGTACATCCATTCCTTTTGCAGGATCCGCATTATATTTTGATGTAAGTTCATTTACGACATCATTATATTTGCCTAAGAAATCCTTAATCTTATCATAAAGTCCCTTAGTATCGGCGATTGTGGTAATACTTATTTCCTTATCTGTTTCGGCAAGTGCATTTACTGTGATTCCATTTACGGAAATGGAGTTTGATTCGGATTTATAAGTTACTCCATCCAAGACAATCTCTGCTTCCTGTCCTATAATTTTTGTGCCGCGGTTTTCACCTTTCCCTTTTTCGATTTTATCACCTGTTATCTTATCAAGGTTGTCTTCCGCAATTCCTAAAGCTTTAAGGAAATTTTCACCTTCGCCTTCACCTTTTATATCAAAGTGACCTGCGTTTCCGCTTTTATCTGAAGAAATATAAATCCTTTGAAGCTTACTATCAAAGTTTGCATAAAGTCCCGCTTCTCTAATTTTATTTATAAGAGAACCTATCGTCATATCTTTCTTTACATCGATAATTTTCTCTTTTCCTCCAGTACGTACGGGTTTACCAGTCGTTTTGTCTACAGTCTCTGTCTCGCCTACTGTAATCTTAATCTTGCCTTCATCTCCTGTAATTTTGTCAAGGCCTGCAAGGTCTCCAAGCTTCGTATCCGCTGTAACTTTTCCGTCTTTTCCTGCAGAAATCTTAGCACCTGAAATATATTCACTCTTTGCAAGTGATTTTATTTTAAGCGAATGTGTTCCTACAGCTGCATTTCCTGCAGTAGTAACTGTTGCCTTCGTTTTATCAGAAACATAGGATGACTTTAAATCATAAGCAGATGTATATCTCATACTACTTAATGTTGTATAAAAGCCATAAACATTTTTATTAACTTCTTTCCATGTTTCCTGCTTCCATCCGAGCTTTGTCTGCTCCTTTGTAAACTTTTTTACTTTTGATGAATAATTAGATACAAGTGCGGAAACTATGGATTCTGTGTCAAGTCCACTATTAAGTCCGCTCATTCTGATTGGAGATGCCATAAACTTCCTCCTTATCTCTTCTCATCTACAAGAATTCCTGCCATTTCCCAAACCTTGGCAATCAAATCCAAAGTCTTTTCCGGTGGAAATTCTCTTACAACTTTTCTCGTGTCTTTGTCAATAATTTTTATTGTTACTCTATTTGTTTTATCATGTATGCCGAAAATTGCTTCAGTATTAGGAAGGCTCTTATTGATAGCCTCTATCGCTTCTTTTTTTATTACTTCATTTTTCGGCTTTTCCAAGCTTTTTTCTTTTTTAGTATTTGCATCCTTTATAGTTTCAGAAACAGATTTATCTCTTTTAAGCTGTGCATCTGCAGAAACGGATTCTGTAACTTCCTTGATTACAGGATTTGTCTTTGCTATTAAATCATTATTTAAATTGTAATTTCCTACTCTTTGAGTCGTATTATTTATAGAAGTCATATTAAATTCCTCCCTGATTATACCGTTCCGTCGGTAATATCAAAATCTCATCACCTACATATAGTATCGGAACTATAATAAAAAAACTTAGCATATTTTTAAAAATAATAAATAAAAAAGCAACAAGACATACTTAATTTTCATCAATCATCCCTTGCCGCTTTTTATATATCTCTTTATATAAGATTATTCCTACTATTTTTTCTTTAAATCAGCACCTTTTCATCCGAACAAATAATCTTTTTCAAAATCAATACTTAAATAGCAAATGTTCGGTAATGCAATTTTCTTTTACTTTTTATTAAGTAAGTCATTAATAGCACCGATTTTATCTGTATGCATAGAATCTTCATTTTCTTTCTGAATCTGAAGATATACTTCTTTTCTATACACTGGAATTTCCTTTGGTGCTGAAATCCCAATCTTAACTTGATCCCCATGTGACTCAAGGATAATAATTTCGATGTTGTTGTTAATAATCAATGACTCACCTTTTTTTCTTGATAATGCAAGCATCTTATTTTTTACCCTCCTTGTCTTTTTTATTTAAGATATCATATATAGGATATCTTACCGAATAGTCTTCATTTTCAACTATAACCTGAGCACCCTCTTTATTATTTGAATTAATTATAATAGGGGCCTTAAGATTAACGCTCATATCCTTTAAATTTTCCGGAACTTTTAATGTTACAAGAACGACAAGCTCTTCATCTTTAAATTCTCCAAGTTTGGATAATAATTCATCATTTACTATCGGATTATAATCTTCCATTACTATATGCGGTGCAATAACCGGCATTGCAAACTGAGGTTCATCAAGCGACTGAAACCATATTATTGAATTATCATGCTTAGATTCGCTATCATAAATCAAAGTGAATTTTTTCATATCCGGAAAACCGATAATTCCATTATCCAAGTTTAATATTTTATCATCTTCGATATCAATTTCACCAAAAAGTCGGGTATTTACTTTCATTTTGTCCCTCTCCATTTAATTTTAATGACTACATCTTTTATTATACACCATTTTATAAATAATTTAAAAGGGTAACATTTCCAAGTTTACCTGCTGCCATAAGCGAAGCCTGATATGCATCATTTGCTGCTCTATACTTAAGCACTATTGAAGATAAATCCACATCTTCATTCTTGGACTGAAGATCCTTTATTATTTCATCATGATCAGACATTTGTTTTTTAATTACAAGAAGCTGCTGCTTTCTGCATCCTAAATCTGTAACTGCAAGCTCTAATTTATCTTCATACTTCTTAGATTTTAACAGCTCTGTATTAAATGTCTTTTGAAGATTGCTGCTTGTATAGTCAAGCTCTCTTTTTGCTGCTTTAAGCCATTTATCTAAAGCTTTCTGATAGTCTGATGCTGCAAACTGAGCCTGATTTTTCATTCCCTTTAATTTTTCAACTTTTTCATAAGCGTTGATTGCGGAAGATACAGCTCTAATCATACCTTTCACATCCTGCATAAATCCGGAATCAAATACTTTATCAACTTCCGTATTTACTCTTAAATCTTGATTTGCTGCAATTGTATACTTAATCTCATAAGCCTTGTCATTACCATTTTCATCATATTTTTCAAATTTTATATTACAAGGAGTTCCCTCATTTTTAGTATTTACACAATTATAGTAATACTCCGGTCTGAGTTCTCCATTTTTAAATCCTATCCTTGTATAATTTAAATCCAAAGTTGCTTTTTTTGAATCAAGATCAAGTGCAAGCTTTTTACCTAAAATTATATCGCCAGTCTTCTTTATTACAACAATATCATTTTCTCCTACATTTTTAGGTGCTCTTGCTTTTTCCCAATCGCCTTCAGTATCATAAACTTTTACTCCCTGAAGATTGTACGCTTTAAGCTCTCCATTTTGATCTTTATATGTAAAAGCTATATGCCCATTATTTGTAAGCTTATTATCATTAATAACAGCTCCGTCTTTTTTAAGATCTCCTCCATTTTGAACGGGCTGACCATTTGCGTCAAGAAAATTTATATTGTCATAACCTGTTCTAAGCCTATGATATGTAGTTTCTGTATAATCTGTTATCTTATTTACATCAAGGATTTCCGCTTCAGTTGCAGGATTTTTTACAACTCCTGAATAATATCTTGAAAGCTCCATTTTTTTACTTACATCAATTTTTTCTTCTATATTATATGATGTTTCAGCTTCATCCTTTACAAATGTAAGAGCCTTATCTGTTCTAAATCCGGTAAAAACAGTTCTTCCTGCAAGATCTGCATTCCCTGAAGCATACATCTGCTCCTGAAGTGCTTTAAGCTGTGAAAGTATTGTCTTTCTATCCCACTGTGTAAGTGAATCATTTGCTCCATGACCAGCAAGCTCATAAACATTTTTTACAATACCACGCATTGTTATTGCTGCACTTTCTGTTATATCAATAAATGATTCAGCATCCGGTATATTCTTTTTATAATACTGATCCACTTTTGCAAGTTCTGTACTGAATCTTAAAGATCTTACAGCAATAACAGGATCATCCGACGGCCTATTTATCTTCTTCTTTGTTGTCATCTGCATATTTCTCTGATCCAATATAAGCTTTACTCCATTTATATTTGAATCGGACTGATTTAATATCATATTATTTGTTATACGCATAACTGTCCTCTTTTCTCTTTGCGAGATAACTTATTAAACGATTTCTCATTTTGAATAATACTTGTTATACACCCGTCTGTGTAATCAATCTGTCATACATTTCCGATAAAACTTGAATAGCTTTTGATGAAAGATTGTACGCATTTTGGAATTTTATAAGATTAAGTGCTTCCCCATCTTCGTCAACTCCAGAAACGCTTTGCCTCTGCTTGTCTATAGCTCTTTCAATTTCTTCAAAGTTTTTTGTGAAAACGTTACTTTCCTGTGTATCTACTGTTATATCCGAATAAATAACATGAAGGAAATCGCTTCCGCTACTATTTCTGAATATCTTTACATCACTTTGCAATTTTAAAAGATTCTTTACAATGTCATATGCATCAGTACCGTCATCTATAACAGCTCCTGTTTTTACATCTTTTTTAAGAACAGTAGTTGCAAAATATCCCGGATCTTTTTTACTCTTATCTGAAATATCAAATGAAGCAGCAGTCAATTTATAATAAGTATCTGAAATTCCTGTAAAATCAGAATCGTTTTTTGCATCTTTAAATGTTCCTTGCTTTCCTTTAAACTTATCATTGTATACGAAGAAAGCTCCCATTTTATCCTGAGTTTCAACTTTCCCTTGTTCCTCAAGCTTATTAAATTCTTTTGCAAAAGATCTTATAAATAAACTCATCTGATTTAAATAATATGGAACACCTTTAAAATTAACACTTCCTCCGACATCAACTCTTTCTCCTGCAATCTGCTCCTGAGTATTAGCATCAAGCACACTATTTAAAGTAAATGTATAACTGTCTATATTTCCATTTTTATCAACATGTACCTTAAAATCATCATAATTATATGGATATCCTTCCATATATATGACGCCCTTTTCCGGCATGTTCATATATTCAACTTTTGTAATTGACGGATTTTTCAAAGTTACAGTGTTAGGTGTAGTCTTAAATACTGTTCCTGACAAATTTTCTGAATTGTTTCCATCTCTTAAAGTGAACATCGCCTTTAATGTGCCGCCCATAGTCTTAGCGTTCATATTAATAGGCTCTCCTGTATCACTCCATCTTAAATCGTAAAGTCCTTCAACATCCGACTGATTGTGCTTATGTTCTCTTGTCGTAACTTCAATCGGAATATAATCATAATTATCAACTACAGTTTTTCCATTTATTTTTAAGAGGAAATTTTTTGCTCCTGTGTACATATCTGGATAATTTGAATTTAAAACCTTATGCTCTTCCACTTTTATAGGAAGAATTTTACTAAGGCTATCTAAAAGAAGACCTCTCCTATCTCTTAAATCATTTGCATGATCACCTCTTACTTCAATTACATTAATCTGCTTATTTAAAGTAGCAATCTTCTTAAGTGTTGAATTAACTGTATCCGCAGTAGTTTTTATTTCGTCATTAAGAGATGTCTGAAGGCTTCTAAGCTTCGTAGACATCATATTAAAATAATCCGTAAGTTGGTCTGCATCATTTATAAATTGATTTCTTACTATAGGATCACCTGCATGTGTCTTTAATGTGTCAAGAGATGCAAACATTTTTGAAAAAATATTTGTAAATCCCGGCACATCGGGCGTATCTTTAAAATAATCTTCTATCTGTCTTAAATAATACTGTCTCTTGTCATATTCACCAAAATTCTTGCTATTATTCCAAAACTTTTCATCGTAATATTTATCTCTCATCTGTGTTATGGAATCCGCACTTACGCCGGTTCCAAGTGTTCCGAACTTTTGATATGTTCTAAGCGATTCACTTTCAGAAAGATTAACTGTCTGCCTTGTATAACCTTCAGTCTTAGCATTTGAAATATTATTTGCAGTTGTATTCTGTGAATTTTGAAAGGCATTAAGGCCTGTAGCTGAAATTGATAAACCGAAAAATGTTGACGGCATTTAATACGCTCCCTTTCATTACTTTGAGTAAAGTGAACTGAGTAAATACTCAATCATTTCATTTACTACATTTATATATCTGCTTGATGCATTATATGCATTCTGATATTTAACCATACTTACAAGCTCTTCATCAGAGCTTACACCTACGACTCCATTTCTGCTATGGTCTATAGCTTTCTTAGTTCCTTCAACACTCTCACTTGTAGTTTTATATACGGAGCCTGTAGTTGCAAGCTCTCCTATATACTTTGTATAAAATCCTAAAAGTGTTGTAGGTGATACATCCGAAGGATTTAAAGTATATTCATTAACTTCCCATATAGCATTAATTTTTGCACCGAGTGTGTAATCGATATTTCCATTTTGCTGTAAATGCGGAAGATGACTTGGATTTTCCGTTAAGTCTTTATTCACATTAAGACTGTTAAGTGAGTAGCATGTAGATAAATCATGAATATTTTCATCCTGATATGCGTAAACTTTATCTCCATTTTTAAGTGTAATCTTCTTATATCTTTTAGATCCGCTTCTTACAAAAAGTTCATCCGGAGGCAATTTATAATCTCCTCCTACTGGAGTATTTTTTTCATCAAGAATCTTTGTATCTGCTGTTAATACCAGCTTTTTACCGTCTTCATCGATTCCTTCAGTAACTCCTCCATGCTCATTCGGATTGAAGTTCTTATTAGGGCAAAGAAGATCATTTACTCTTGTTACTATTGTATTAACTAATTTATCAAGCTCAGCCTGAGCATTTTTTACTATCGATTTTCCTATGCCTTTATCATAATCTGTTGATGTTAAATATTTTATGTCTGTATAATTTCCAATTCCATCTCCTCTTGCAAGAAGAAGAGATTTTACTTCTCCCATATCAGAATTAAGTGCAGGATCCGCATCCGTAGGATTAAATACCATGTAATATTGTTCATTTAAAGGGTCCGATAAGTCTTTCCAATAAGGGTCTAAAAATCCTGTCACCTTATCTTCCTTAAGTTTAATTTCGCTATAATTTACTTCATCAATAAATTCTGAGCCTTCAAGTCTTACCTTTACAGCTCCGCTTACACATTCTCTTACGGAAATCTTTGCAAGAGAAGAAAGCTCATCAAGATCTTTATCCCTTAAATCTCTTAAGTCCATTGCAGTTTCACGTTTTCCTGCTTCTATTCTTGTTATTTCTTTATTTAATTTCGCTATCTCTTTCCCGAGATCATTTATTCTATTAACATCATTTCTTATTTTTGTATTGATTGTGTATTGATAATTTTTAAGACCATCATAAACTTCTTCAGATCGACTTAAAAAAAGCTCCGATTTTTGAATAACGAGGTTTTGATTAACAGTATCTCCCGGTGCCTTTGCGTATTCTGCAAAAGCTCCATAAAGATCCGCAATTGCATCTTTAAAAGCCTCTCCATTCGTTTCCTGGAGCTGCGTCTGTACTTCAAGTGCGGCATCATACCCTGTAGTATAAAAAGACGCTCTTGATGATTCTTTTCTATAGGATTGATCAAGAAAGAAATCTCTTGCGTGAATAACATCTCCGATGTTAACGCCCATGCCAGTCTGCTGTTTCGAGACTGCCACACGTTCAAAAGAATTATAAACATCATCTTCATAGATGACTCTCCGGCGAACATAACCGGGTGTTGCTATATTTGCGAGGTTATTAGACAAAATGTTAAGCCCATTCTGTGCCCCTCTAAGACCCGATGATCCTACATAAAGACTCCCAAATCCGTTAGACATAATTACTCCTCTATCTATTCATGCCATGTATCAATCTATTTAAGTAATAGTATTCTGTCCGGTAGGGAATCCTTTCTCCTATTGCTTCGTGTCAAAGCCACTGCTTCCAAGCAGATCACCGGTATTATATGCTTTATTATTATAATTTGCTGTTTCAGGAGCTTGCTTTACACTTCGAAACAGCGTTAAATCAAAATCAACTAACTCAAGTGCAGTTTTAAGAAGCTCTTGATTCTGTTCATTCCAATATCTAAGTTCTCCTGCAACTTTAGAAAGCTTATCTCTTTTTTCTATAAGCTCTTTCTGCTCGCTCTTTTTGCCTTCTAAAGCCTCAATTACATCACTTACTGTAATTTTTTTCTCATTTTTACCAAGCACTGTAGCTATATCTGAAAGGATCTTTTCCCTTTCTTTTGCAAGAGCTGAAAGATTACTTATAAATTTTTCTTCCCTTCCCGTAATCATTTCAAGATTATCAGAATCTCTTTCTATTACGGCTTCTCTTTTTTCTTTATTAAGGTTCAAGATTTCAGTATACAGCTCAGTTTCTTTGGTTAAGACAGAACCGAGTTCACAAATTAATCCCGTCAAAATAAGCCCTCACTTTTCTTACTGTAATTTGCTCATAAGAAAACTTGCAAAATCTGATGTGCTTACATTATAAGTTCCATCATCAATCTGTTTTTTAAGTGATGCTACCTTATCTTCTCTTACATCCGAAGCTTCTTTTACTGCATTATTTGCAACCTGAAGGTCTCTACCAAATGATGATATTGAAACTTCGTCTCTATTTGCTCCTTTAGTGCTATATACACCTTTTTTAAGAGCGGACTTGCGAGTCTTATACAATTGTGAAACCTGATTATAAGCTTCTATACGCATAGTATTTTCTCCTTCCTATGCCATGTCTGTCTTCTGAAAGATTTAACTTCTTTCAATATATCTATCGGAGGTATCTTAAAAAACTTTATAGTATTTTCCTTTTTTTTTTTTATTTACCTATGTTATAATTCATACGTTCAATATTTTCGAACATTTTTTAATATTTTTTTGCAATAAGGATATTGTTATGGCATTTACAAATATGTTTTTTATTGGTAGGTTCTTACCAATATTTTTAATTGTTTATTATCTTGCACCTTCAAAATTCAGAGATGCAATTCTTTTTATAGGAAGTATTTTATTTTACGCTTATGGAGATAAAAAAATGGCTCTCCTTCTCGTAATACTTACTATAATCAATTATTATATCGGCCTAGCTCTGCTTTTAAATAGAGGAATGACAACAGAAATTCTTCCTACAGTCGATTCTCTTACAAAAAGGACTATCGAACCGCCTATTATGTCCAAGGAAAGAATTTTGTCAAGAAAAGTTCTTTTATCCGTTATAGTTTGCATTGATGCTCTTGTTTTAATTACATTTAAGGTTTTGACTTATCACTCGAGAACTTTCTTTCTTCCTCTAGGAATAAGTTTTTACATCTTTAAAATGATTTCTTATCAAGCGGATTTATATATGGGAGTTATAAAAGTAAATCCTACTTTTGTTCGTACAGCTGCATATTTTACAATGTTTCCGCAAATAGCAGAGGGACCTATCATGCAATATGAAGACGGAGATTTTTCGCGTCCTCGCGGCAGAGTATTTTCGCTTCAGAAATTTGAAGACGGCGTTGTTCTTTCCTGTATAGGTATTGCCATGAAAGTTCTTCTTGCCGACAGAATCGGAATTCTTTGGAATGAAATCTTAAAAGTCGGATATGAAAATATATCTACACCTCTTGCGTGGCTCGGTGCATTTTCATATACATTTCAGCTTTATTTCGACTTCTGGGGATATTCTCTCATTGCTTCAGGAATCGGCATGATGCTCGGATTTAAAAATATAATAAACTTTAATCACCCTTATGCAGCAGCAGATATTTCAGATTTTTATAGGAGATGGCATGCAACGCTGGGAACATGGTTTAAAAATTATATATATTTTCCTCTGGGAGGAAGTCGAAGAGGAAAAGGGAGAACTATATTAAACCTTCTTATTGTTTGGGCAATCACCGGACTTTGGCACGGTGGAGATATAAACTTTTTAATTTGGGGACTTGTTCTCGGAATTTTTATCATTTTAGAAAAATTTGTATTTAAAGATTTGATAAGCCATTTCCCTATTTTAGGACATCTTAATGTATTTATCTTAATCCCATTAACCTGGGTTATTTTTGCAATTTCAGATTTACATTTAATGTCCGTCTACTTTGCAAGACTTTTTCCTTTCTTTAATATAGGGAAAACTTTAATTAAAATGGATTATTTAAATTATTTAAAGATATATTGGCCTTACTTTACGGCATCCATTATTTTGTGCATACCTTTTGTATATAATTTTATATATGAAAAGAGAAAAAATCCTTTAGTTATAATTTTTCTTTTAGCTCTTTTCTTATTAAGTATGTACTATGCAGTTAGTTCACAAGGTAATGCTTTTATGTATTTCAGTTTCTAATTTAGGAGTGTTATATGTATAGAAATAATAAGCAAAAGCCGTTTAAACCGTATGACCCGATTTTGGATTCGGGATCCCCGATTTTTGTCGGTCTTATTAAAAAATCTTTTTCAAAGATGCCTCTTTTTTCCATAATATGCATGGTTCTTATTGTTATGAGTATCGTGGGATTTATTGGGCGTTTTACATTTTTAAAAAAATATAAAGATATAGATCTTATAAAAGAGCCATTCTTTGCAATAACACTTTTCGGCATAAAAGATAAGATTACAAAGCAGGATTCAGTTATCCCTACTAATATTGTAAAAAGGCCTAAAGTTGTTAAAGTTTTAAAAAATAAAAAGAATGCAAAGCATGTACAAGTTTCAGTTACAAGCAGTAATCCTGTTATGCCTGCAAAAGATTATGGAATAGCAGACAGAACGCTTATGGCTGACGATTCCTACATTTTTAACACAGATACAAAAGGGGAATTTGTACAAAATAACATTTTAAAGAATTTGACCAAAGCAAAAGATGATTCATATTTCAAAGATGCACTCTTTATTGGCGATTCAAGAATGGTAGGAATTAAGCTTTATAGTAACTTAAATGGAAAAACTAATTTTTTCTGCAGAGAATCTACCAACATATTTAATCTTCCTACAAGACAGATCGAATATGTCGGTGTAGATGGAGAAAGAACTACTACCGTTCTTGATACACTTTTAAGTACTCACACTTATGGGAAAATATATATTTCTCTTGGTATAAATGAAATGGGTTCTCCTATTATAAATTACTACAACGCTTATAGAAAGATAATAGAAGATATTCGTGCAAAGCAGCCTAACGCACTAATATTCATCGTTGCATCCCTTCATGTTGGAATAGGTAAAAGTTCTACAAGCCCAGTCTTTAACAACACTAATCTTGTTCAGAGAAATAAGGCGATTTCACAGCTTGCAAACGGAAGAAGCATATTCTATCTAGACCCGAATCCTGCTGTTTGTGATAAAGATGGAAATCTTTTTGCTGCATATTCTGAAGATGAACTTCATTTAAAAGGAAACTGCTGTAACTTTTGGGCAGACTTTATAAGAAATAATGTTATCTATTAATATAAAGAATGCTATGTATATATTTACTATATACATAGCATTTTTTTCTAATATTTTAAAAGCTCTTTTATTTCATCATTTTTAAATTCAGGCTTATATGACAAAAACCGTTGGTAAAAAGTGCTGTATGTATTGATCTTTCAATACGTACAGCACTTTTAAGTTGTTTTAACAGATTTTCGGGTGGACAAAACGAGTTGGTAAAAACCCCGATAAGTATTGAAATATCAATGTAAATTAAGGTTATATCTTCTTATAAAAATAGACTTTCGGAGGAAGATATAATGAAGAATGTAAAATGCTCTATTTGCGGGAATACTTGTATAAAATACGGGAAGAATAAATCAGGAACTCAAAGGTGGTTTTAAAAGCAATGTTCATCAATAACAACGCCTAAAATAGATAATGATGCGAAGCAATTAAAGAGCTTTTTAAATTGGCTTTTTAGCAGAAAAACACAGGACAGTATGCCCGGAAATGGAAGGACATTTAGAAGAAAAACATCGAAATTTTGGGATATTTGGCCAATTTCATATATTTTGTCAGATTAAGCGTTATACAACGAGTAGACCAAAAACGGCGGCAGGAATGGAATTATATATGCTTGCAAAGGATTTATTGTACGTAAATACCGAAAAAGAAGCCTTTGAATGGAAAAATAGATTTATAGAATGGGTAAAAAAATATGATAAATTTTTACACGAAGTAACTATAGATGAAATGGGAAATACAAGACCTACGCATGACAGGCTTGTAAAAGCTAAGAACTCTATCATAAGGCTTTTAAATGAAGGAAATATGTTTACATATTTATCAAACGATATATCTATACCATCAACTAATAACAGAATTTAAGGTATGAATTCAAGGCTACGAGCAATGCTTCGAGATCATAGGGGATTATCAATAGATAGAAGAATAAAAGCGGTCTTTTGGTGGTGCTATATGCATTCACCAAAGCCGCTTTTAACATCTGAAATACTAGATTTAATGCCTACGGATGAAAGTATTGCTGATATTTATAGAAAACTTAATCAAAGAGAAAAAATAGATAAAAGCCTTCCTAGTTGGGGAGATGCAGTTGTTTGGGGAGAACTACATCGACCATCTAATTATCCTGTTTATTGGGATTAACCACCAACGGTTTTTGTCCTATAAGCCCCATTTTCTCACTTCCTTTCACTAATCAATTTCCCTTAGATTTTCTAAGGGCGCAATTATACACCTTTTAGGTGTCTTGCGTCCTGCGGAGCTTTTACCCCTGCGTGGAGCAATGAAGTTACTGGTTTAAAATCATTCGCTTTGACATTATCAAGGGTATATAAACTCACTTCGTTCGCCCTTGATAATGACAATTTGAAATGAGTAAAAAAATTAAGCCGACATACTAAAACAACTTCATTGTTAATGTATATCGGCTTTCAAAATTGTGTCATTTCAAAACGCTCATTTATTATTTTTTTGATTGGTAGTCTTTTAAGCCAACGCCTAAAACAACATTTTATTTTTATCTTAGTTTCCCTCACTTTTTAGATTTTTATTTGCTTTAATTTCTGCAACAATTCTTCTGCATTCATTCGTATTTATCATTCTAAAAATAATATTTTCAATTTCTTTATTGCTATATTCTTCTCCATCAATCTCTAAATATTTTTCAAGAATGGCTCCTCTTTCAACAAGTCTTTTTGTTCGTAAATTTTTCTTTTTAATTTTCTCTTTTTTCTCAATTTCTTTCTGTCTGTTTTCTAATTGTTGTAACTCTTTTTCATAGCTTTTTTGTTCTTCTTGTAATTCTTTAATGTTATTCTTTACTTTTTGTAGTTCTAATTTGTTGTTCATATTTTCTCCTTTTTCAATTTTAAAAATAGAAAAAGAGATAACATTTTTTGCTATCTCTCTTCAAAAACTATTATATTTTATTTTTATCCGTAAGCACTTCTATATATTATCTATTGAGCAAGATTCCTTAATTCCTATAATTCTATTCAATATATTTATCTTACCTTTTGCATAAATAAAAAGTTCAGTTTTATCTGAACTTAATAATTAATTGCAGCAGCTAAAACTGCCCATACCACTACATCATCCACTGAACCAGTAAATATGTTGACCGCAGCCACTACAACTAGTACAGCCGCTCCAGCTACAAACAAAGGTTTTACAATCACTTTTACCCATTGACTATTTACTGCAGGAAATTGACTAATTACATATGGTTTAACTTTTGGATGTTGCATAACCTCTTTCATAATCTTCTTTGGAACTTTATTCTTATTTCTATCTGTTCCATCAAAAGGTCGAAGATTATCCAATCTCAAACAATAAAATGGAGCTTTATTTTTGTAAAAATGTAAATGTGGATACGATTTAGCCCCATCTTATGCTTCATAAATAACTACCAACCCTCGTTTATCATAGATAGTAGTTCTATTACCTGCGTTAATAGTTCTTGATAGTATTGTTAATAACATTACCATAGCAAAAAATACGGATAGAATCTTTCTTTTAATTTTCATAATCAAATCAATTCTAATTTAGTGATTTCTGAATCAATATCCACATTATATACATCATCAACAAAAATATGAATTATTTCAAAATGATTGCATATATCATAAAATAAATTTGCAATTTTTGCTAATTGAACCTCATCTTTTTTGATGTTTTTATCTTCTGAAAAAATGATGATTACTACTACATTATTCTCTTTAAAAATTGCATGTACGAAACTGTTATATTCATTCTCATGAGTATCACAATGTGGAAATAACCAAGTTTCAAAATTCTCTCCTTTCAAGCAAATTATACAATTTTCATATGCTTAAATCAAATTTTTTTAATTTATTAGTATTTATAATTCTAAAAATTATATTTTTAATTTCTTTATTCCTGTCCTTGCTTACTAATAAGTTTTTTCTTTTGTTTTATAACTGCTTGATTTCTTCATCTGCCATTAAAATTTTTTCTTCTATATTCTTCATTTTCTCGTTTCCTCTCTTTCTAATTTTGAACAAATGAAAAAACAGCAAACCTTTTTGGATTTACTGTTTTCATTGTATTCTTGTTAATGTACCAGCATATGTGATCTTTTAAATATGATTATTGCCATTTCAATTGTATTAATTATTTTTTAAAGAAATAATCAATATATACAATACTAACCAAATTGATATTTATTTCTGATATTTTTTGACAAAATATTGCAAATATAAAAGGGGGCTTTCCTTCTCATAATCCGTTCTACTTTTCACTGATGTTTTTTCTTACTAATTTCTTCACTCTGTTCTCTCCATATAGATATTATTTATATTCAAAAAGGCCAAAATATCTTGATAGATAAATGGCCTTTTCTTTGTTATTTATATTTTTTCATTCATCCAAGAAAACCGTAGTATACTGACAAAACAGCAGAAATTGTAGCTAGTATCTTGATTATTTGTCGTTCATTATCTTTCATAAACTGATTTTTGCACACATTAGGTAACCACATAAATACTACCGTTATAAGCCATGATACACTTACTATTATTCTCAACATAATATCCCCTACCTTACTGTGGTTTTATCCAATAAAAAGTCGCTAATGGTTGTGGTACTAATGTGTATATTCCACTTATAATTACACCTCTACCCTCATTATTGAAAGCAATCAACCCTGCAGATACACCTAAAGCTGTTGCTACAATTTTAGAAACAACCGGTTCAGGTATCCAAGTAGACAATGCAACTCCAATACTTGTTCCTGCCACTACTTTATTACATAAATTATTATCTAAATATATCTCAAAACGGTTAAATGAAAGCCACTTTACTTTGGTTACACCACTATTTGAACTTCTCATAAACATTGCCGGAGTATTTTCAACAATTGTTATAGTGTCACCATCAGCTAAAACGCTAGCAGAAACGCCTCTCTCTTCCATCTTTTTTTGTACATAATCTACATACTTATCAGTAATCCTAACGCTTCCATCTGAATTTAATTCCAAGTACCCAGAAGTCACCATCTCATAATTTTCTGGGGCAAGATTGTAATTATCGTCACTCGCCACCATTAATTGGTCATTAGTATCGGATTTATTCTCCATCGCAAAAGCTGAAAAGCTAAAACTAAATAGCATAACTAGAACCATCAAAACACTTGTAAAAATTTTAGACAACTTTTTCATATTACGCCTCCTCTAATATACTTTTTATAATTCAAATTTAAAAACATTTCATGTCCTAATAACTCTAAAAATTATCTCCGTTTTTATACCTCTGAGGATTGTTATAGTTCATAAATTCCACCTCCTTACTTTCTTTATACTGGTCTTCCACTATTGCAAGCTGAACACCTATAAGTTTCTTTTCCATCCAAATCAAAAACTTGATACATACAAACTCCTAAAGCATTTGCTATATCGTTTGCAATCTTTAATGTAGGAATTGTTTTTTCCGTTTCTATTTTATTTATACTGACTCGTGATATTCCTATTTTCTTACCTAATCTGTGTTGAGATAAACCTAATGGTTTTCTGTATTCCGCAATTTTATTTTTCAATAATCTTTTCTCTCTTTCATTTGATTAACTTAAGTTAACCATACGTTTTTTTATTTGTCAAATTTTATATAAACTTATATTATAATCTTCTTCCAGTTGGTGGCTCACCAGTATAATCTTTTAATGGTATGCCATATTTTATTAAGTGCTTTTCTTTTTCTTTCATGGACGATTATTTTCTCAACAAATTCATTAATCATTACGGCATCTAATTCTTCAAAATTTTCATATTTTTCAATTAAATCTAAAAATATCTTTTAGCGTTTCCTCTAATTCTTTGTACATTATCATAGGTTTCTTGGTCTATTATTGGCTCGTGTGTATTTTCAAATATCAACCACTTATCACTTGAAACATATTTACTTTTTTTATCTTTAAAATGCTTTCTTGTTTTAAAATTTACAGTATGCCCTAAGTATTCTTGTTTTGTTAATATACTTGCTATTGTTGATGAACACCAACGATATGGATACTTGAATTCTTTCTTTTGAAAAAGTCCTATTCCCAGTTTTTGCTAATGATATCCTGGAATGTCTATTTTTTCTTCTTCTAAGATTTTAGATATTTTATATGGTCCATATCCTTGCATTGTTAAATTAAATATTCGCCTTACAACTTTTGCGGCTTCTTCATCAATAATCCATTTATTTTTATCTTCAGTTGATTTCATATAACCATATGGTGGCGTTGATGAAGTAGGTTTCCCACTTTTTCCTTTTGTTTTAAAAGAGGATCTTATTTTTCTACTGGTATCTCTTGCATACCATTCGTTCATTATATTTCTAAAAGGAGCAAAATCATCTTCTTTAATTGAACTATCAAGATTATCATTAATTGCAATTAAGCGAACATCTTTTTTTCTTAATATTTCCATACATTGCCCAACTTTTAGATAATCACGACCTAATCGGCTCATATCTTTTACAATTATTGTAGACACATTGCCCTTATCAACTTCATTCATCATCGCAACAAATCAAGGTCTATCAAATCTTGTGCCAGATATTCCATCATCAGTATAATGGACTATATTTTTCAAATTATTTTTATTTGCGTATTCTTCAAGTATTTTCTTTTGATTCGATATTGAATTACTTTCTCCTTGTAGTTCATCATCTCTACTAAGTCTTTCATATAGTGCCGTAATTTTAAGGGTATTTTCCATTGATTTTCCTCCTTTCTATAATTTTCAAATAAAAAAATCAAGAAAAACACAACTTAATTTGATTAAGAAGCCTCCTTGATTTTATAACACCCTATGCTTAAAAGTGCTTTTCCTACTCTATCTCTACTGCAATTGCATGAAAATCTTACAGCCCTTTTATCAAGCACTTTACAATTTGCTCCTTTAAGTAAAAGCTCAAGAAGTGTATAAGGAGTTCCTCCATTTTTTAAATGATCCGTTACTGAATCAAAATTCTTAAGTCCATTTTCTATAATTTGTATATCTTCTTCTGTAGCATCCGGCATAAGCTGAATTATAAATCCGCCTGCTTCACTTACACTTTCATCTTTTTCTACAAGTACTCCAAGTCCCACTGCTGACGGAACTTGCTCACTTTCTGCAAAATAATAAGTAAAATCTTCTGCAATTTCACCCGAAACCAGATTTATTTGACTGCTATAAGGCTCTCCTTCTCCTAAGTCCTTTATAACTGTCATAGTTCCTCTTCCTACGCAGGATGCTATATCAAGTTTTCCCTTACGTTTTTCGAGTAGTGGCAGACGTTTTACAAATGGAAATCCTTTTACAACTCCCTTTTCATAAGCTGATACCGTAATTCCTTTAATGTTACCATCTCCTTTTATGCTTATTGAAAGAACCGCATCGTCTTCTTTTTGCATAAAAGACATCATAGATGCCGCTGTTAAAACTCTTCCAAGTGCAGCTGTTACGTTAGGTGATGTATTATGTACTTTTCTTGCTTTTTCAACAAGCTCTTTTGATGTTACGAAAAATGCTCTTATATGTTCATTCTCCGATATTGCTCTAATCATATAATCCATAAATAATTCCTTTATTATTAAATATTTTTTAAAAGAAGATAAAATTTACATAAGTTTTTCCTTACTAATCTCTTTCTGGTATGCAAGCCTTTCTGATCCATCTTCCACATAAATAATTCCACATTTCTTATATCCTCTTTTTGATAGAAGATATTGCATAATCTTATTATTCTTATGCGTATCAATTCTTATATTATCTATAAGCTTTTCGCAATAACCCATTGAAAAATCAAATATTCCCTTGCTTTTTCCATTTCCTGCCAATCTATGGACAGTTCCGTACGCTTTATCATTAAGCCATTTACCATCATATATTTTCTTATATGTTTCATCTTCTCCTATGATAAATGAAAATACACCTGAAATAACATCATTATCTATAACAACAAAACTATTTCCATTAGTTATATCATTTTTTATTACTGATTCAGAAGGTCTATCATCTCCCCACTGCGTTGGATTTTTGTGCTCCTTCATATAACGCCTTGCGTAGGAATATATGTTAAGAATTTCTTTTAAGTCATTCATATCCGCTTTTTTTATTTTCATTTATTTTTCCCTTCTTTTTAACCTTTCTCTTTCTTATATTTATTATACATAAACTTTATCTTAATATTTTCACATTTATCTCCTTTTTATTTGACATTTTTTTTAATATCACTAAGAATATTACTTATTAAAGAAAAGGCGGTTTTTTCATGGAAGATAAATTTATAAAAAATATTTTAAGTAAAATAGAAGGCTTTAGTGCCACAGAGAAATTATATTATAAAGCTTCATATGAAACTACATTTTCTGCTGATTTACTTTATGCCGAAGAAGTAGGAAATAGTACATTTCTTCTTTTCGACAGCACTTTATTTTTCCCTGAAGAGGGAGGTCAAACATCCGACAGAGGCGAAATTGCTTTTCATATTGAAGATAAAACCATATCTTCCTATGTAAAAAATGTAATAATTCTTTCTAATAACGATACCGACTATATTTTACACGAAATTTCTTCAAAAGATTTCAATTTATTAAAAAATGTTTCTTTGACTATAGAAGTTCATGGCGAGATTGATTGGCAGCATCGTTTTTCAAATATGCAAAATCACACCGGTGAACATATGTTTTCAGGCGTAGTTAATAAAATTTTTGGGTACAACAATGTAGGCTTTAGATTAAGCGATAATACAGTCACTATGGATTTTGACGGAAATATGTCGGATAACGATGTCCTTCGTGTAGAAAAAATCGTAAATAATTATATTGTGAACAATATTCCGGTAAGGACTTATTATCCTACTGAATCCGAAATTTCAGCTTTAAAATTTAGAAGCAAAATTAAAGTAAATTCGTATCTTAGAATAACAGAAATTGAGGAAGTTGATAGATGTGCCTGCTGTGCTCCTCATGTGCATTTTACAGGTGAAATCGGTCTTCTTATTGTATTATCAAGTGAAAGATACAAGGGTGGGACAAGAATATCCATTCTTTGTGGTAAAAGAGCTTTGTCTTATGTAAAAGAAAGGCAGTCAATATTAAATTCACTATCTAATGATTTAAAACTTCCTCAAGAGAAAACATTGGACGGAGTTTTAAAGCTAAAAGAAAGTATTTCAAATTTAAAAAAAGAGATTCTGCTTTTACAGGAAAATTTGATTAGAGAAAAAATATCAAAAATTCCGATCGATGCTGAAAATGTATGTTTTGTATTCGACGAAAATATTAACCAAAAATCAAAGCAACATCTTATTAATAAATTTAAAGAAAAATATTCGTATGTTTTGGTCCTTTGTAAAATCGGTGATAAAATATCATTTGTTTTAGGGTCAACTAGTGATTCAACTCTTTTACTTTCCGATATGAAGGAAAGTCTTAATGCTAAAGGAGGAGGAAGTAAAGATATGGTGCAAGGAACCTTCTCTTCTAAATGTGAAAGCAGCGGACAAGCTGTTGACTTTAAACAATTTTTTATAAATAAACATTTTTCGATAATAGATTAAATTTATATTTTTACCTAAAGAACTACTTTATTGGATTGGAGATTTTATGAAATACATATCTTGGAATGTAAATGGACTTCGTGCATGTAGAAAAAAAGGATTTGAAGATGCTTTTAAAGACCTAAATGCAGATGCATTCTGCATTCAGGAAACAAAGCTTCAGGAAGGACAGATTGACATTGATTTTCCCGGATATTACCAATATTGGAATTATGCCGATAAAAAAGGATATTCGGGAACCGCAATTTTTACAAGAAATAAGCCTATAAGCGTATCTTATGGTATGGGAATTGATGTACATGACCACGAAGGGCGACTAATAACACTTGAATTTCCTACACATTATCTCGTATGCTGCTACACTCCAAATTCTCAAAATGAACTTAAAAGACTTTCCTATCGTATGGAGTGGGAAAAAGACCTTTTATCATATCTTAAAGAATTGGATAAAAATAAACCTGTTATTTATTGCGGTGACTTAAATGTAGCACATGAAGAAATTGACCTTAAAAATCCGAAAACCAACCGTAAAAATGCAGGATTTACGGACGAAGAAAGAGAAAGCTTGACAAAGCTCCTTTCTGAAGGATTTACAGATTCTTTCCGTTTCTTCTATCCGGATATGGAAGGAATCTATTCTTGGTGGTCATACAGATTTCACGCAAGAGAAAAAAATGCTGGATGGAGAATTGACTACTTTATCGTGTCGGACAGTATAAAAGATAAACTTTCCGATGCTAAAATTCATACTGAAATATTAGGATCGGACCACTGCCCTGTAGAACTTGATTTTGAAATTTAAATCAAGAAGGCATCATTTTCAAGTTTTTTTATTTATTCATATAAAAGTTCATCCAAAGTTTTCCCATAATCGTCCAAAAATTCTTTCATAAATACGTCTATTTCAGGGATTTCTTCGGCCATCTCATCCAATATATGCTTTGTGCTTTCTTCTGCATTTTTAAACTCGCTATTACCGGCTTTTTTCTCTTCAATACACTTTATATAAGCAGAGATTTTATCTGCTGCTTTTACAAGCTTTCTTATATAGATGTCATCTTCCGTTTCATCCGAGAAAAATATTTTTTCATATTCTTCCTTAAAATCTTTAGGCAGTTTATCTACAAGCCTTTTTTCAGCGATTTTTTCTATTTTTTTATATGCTGTCGTAATTTCTTTACCATAATATTTTACAGGTGTAGGCATATCTCCCGTAATAATTTCTGAAGCATCATGATACATACCTATTAATGCAGCTTTTTCTGCATTAAGGTTCCTTTTAAATCTCTTATTTGAAATTATACAAAGTGCATGAGCTATAATGCCTACTTCCAAGCAATGGTCAGACAAATTCTCATTTCTTGAATTTCTCATAAGTGCCCATCTATCAATATATTTCATTCTTGAAATTAAAGCAAAAAAAGGATACATTTTAACTCCTATCTAAGTATTTTTATCCAAAAAAAGTTCCAATTTTTCCGTAATATTATTATATACTTTTAAATATTTTTGTGTGATATAATATTTTGGATGTTGTGAAACACACATGTAATTAATCACATTTTATATATAAATGAATTGTTTTAGGAGGCTTTATGTACAAAGATGAGTATCTTCGCTGGGCAAAATATGATTTAATAGATGCCGACTTAGACTATGAAATTAGGGACATTAAAGGCGATGATGATGCCATAAAAGAGAGATTTTCAGCTTCACTCTCCTTCGGTACTGCAGGAATAAGAGGGACTATAGGCGTTGGGACTGGAAGAATGAATATTTTCGTAGTACGTCAGGCAACTCAAGGGGTTTCAGATTGGATAAAAAGTAAAAACGACGGAGATACCGTTGCAATATCTTATGATAGCAGGATTAAAAGTTATGAATTCGCAAAGGATACGGCATCCGTTTTTGCAGCCAACGGTATAAAAGTAAGAATGTATGATTCAATTATGCCGGTACCTGCTCTTTCTTTTGCAACAAGATATTATAAATGCACAGCAGGTATTATGATTACAGCTTCACATAATCCAAGTAAATATAATGGATATAAAGCATATGGACCGGATGGTTGCCAAATTACTGACGACGATGCTTATATTGTTTATAATGCAATTCAAAAAATCGACGTTCTTTCCGGTGCAAAATATATGTCCTTTGCAGAAGGCGTTGAAAAAGGACTTATAAAATTTATAGGAGACGACTGTAAGAAAGCTTTCTACGATGAAATAGAAAGTATGCAGGTTCGTCCTAATATTGCAAAGGATGCGAACTTAAAGCTTGTTTATTCGCCTTTAAACGGAACGGGACTTGTACCCGTAACAAAAATGCTTAAAAGAATAGGAATATCCGATATAAAAATCGTAAAAGAGCAGGAATATCCGAACGGATATTTTACAACTTGCACTTATCCAAACCCGGAATTTGTAGAAGCTCTTGAAAAGGGTCTTTCTCTTGCAAAGAAGGAAAATGCCGATCTCATGCTTGCAACAGACCCTGATGCTGACAGAGTAGGAATTGCTATGAAATGCCCTAATGGTGACTATGAGCTTGTAACGGGTAATGAAATGGGAGTTCTTCTACTTGACTATATCTGTGCAGCAAGAATAGAAAATAAGACTATGCCTAAAAATCCTGTAGCAATTAAATCCATAGTATCGACTCCGCTTGCAGAGCTTATTGCAAAAGAGTATGGAGTTGAACTTATAGCAACTCTTACCGGCTTTAAGTGGATTGGAGATCAGATTAAAAAGCTTGAGGAAAAGCACGAAGAAAATCGTTTTATATTTGGATTTGAAGAATCTTATGGCTATCTTTCAAGCACTTATGTTCGAGATAAAGATGCAGTTTCATCCGCAATTCTTATCTGCGAAATGGCAGCCTACTATAGAAGCATAGGTTCTTCTATTAAAGAGCATCTCGAAAATATTTATAAGAAATATGGAAGATACTTAAATAAAGTCGATAGTTTTGAATTTCCGGGTCTTTCTGGAATGGAAAAGATGAATAAAATTATGGATAATTTAAGAAAAAATCCATTAAAAGAAATCGGAAATATTTCAGTTATTAAAGTTACTGACTATGAAGATTCATCTTCTACAAACCTTCCTAAAGCAAATGTCTTAAAATTTGAACTTAAAAGTAAAGAAACTGTGATAATAAGACCTTCAGGAACAGAGCCTAAGATTAAAATATATTACACAACCAAGGGAACTAATTTAAAGGATGCAAATGAAAAGAAAGAACTGCTTTCAAAGGCACTTAAACCTCTCTTTAAGTAGTAAATAAAAAATTAAGTCTCGTAAAAATGTCAAATTAGATTTTTTACGAGACTTTTTTATTGATTACTAATTTTTTCTCTCATCTGAAACATGAACCCAGCTCATTGAATCGTCTATTCCTCCAAAATTATTTTCGTTTGAGATGGTATTCGATTTATCTTCAGAATCGGAATCTAAGCTTTCTTTCGCTTTTTGACCTTTACTCTCTTCTGAATTTTCTTCAGAACCATCTTTGGGATCCATTTCAACTTCATTCATTTCAAGGACATTATTTACATATTCCACAACCTCATCCGGATCAAGTCCATGAACCATTGCAGCCTGCTCTAGTGATTCCATCTGAGAAGCAGGACATCCTACACATCCCATTCCGCAGTCCATAAGCGGATATATGGATTCCGGATAAAGATTTATTGCCTCAATTATCAGCATATCCTTATTTACATATTCTTTCATACAAAATCGCTCCTTTTTTTATTCCTAAAATATTCAAAAATATATTGTTGCATTACTCCATTATAATTTTTATACTCATCGAACGAAAATCCGTTAGGATAGAAGCTTTTAAGTGCTCTGTCTATCCATACATCAATAGGAAAAGTATTAAGTCTATGGTATGAAAATAACATAGTGCACGATGCTACTTTAACTCCTACTCCATAGAACTCTTTAAGCCTTTTTAAAAGTTCATCGTCGTCTAATTCATCGATTTTATCAAGTAAATCTGGATTTTCTACGCATTCTTCCGTCGCTTTTAATATATATGGAAGTCTATATCCGAATCCGCAATCAGAAAGCTTCTCTGCATCGGTATTCCTTATATCTATAGGCGTAGGAAAAGAATATATAATATCTCCTTTAAATTTTCCTATCGGTTTACCCGATATTCTACAAAGCTTTTCTATTGAAGTCTTTATAGCAGGAATACTTTTTCTTTGAGAAATAATAAAGCTTATAAGTGTTTCAAATTTTTCCTGTTTTAAAATACGAACGCCTTTGCCTGCCTCTCCTGCATTATATAAAAATTTATCATTCTTATCAATTTTCTTTCTAATTGTTTTATAATTTGTACCTAAATCAAAATAATTTCTCCACTTTTCTTTAAAATCTTTCTCGCTTATATTCAAAAAGAATTCGGATAAATTATCCTCGTCTTGTGATAAAACTAAAAATTTTTCTCCCGAAATCACGAGATATTTATTATCTCCTAAATCCTTAAATCTGAAACATTGACCACTATTTGAAATCTTTTTTAAAGAAATCTCGTCATCATCTAATTTAATTTTCAAATACTTCTCCTAAAATCTTCTAAAAATATTAAAATCTTTTTTATATATATAATTTAGTTTTTCATATATAATAAGTATATACCATAATACTACAAATAATATTTTTTTCATAAACTTATTGTAAGTATATGTCTTTTGATAGAAGAGCAATAATATATAAGTTAGAAAAGGAATAACGAAAAAAGTATGTCAGCACAGCAAAATCTTATGATAGAAGGCTCGATTCCAAAAAAAATACTTGCCTTTGCTTTTCCTTTATTCATAGGAAATTTATTTCAGCAATTATATAATACAGCAGACTCCCTCATTGTAGGAAATTTTGTCGGAAGCTCAGCTCTTGCAGCAGTTTCAAGTGCAGGAAACCTTATATTTTTAATTACAGGATTTTTCATAGGTCTTTCTGTAGGAGCTGGGGTTGTAATCTCTACATACTTGGGTGCCGGAAAAAAATTACATGTAAAGCTTGCAGTTCATACTTCAATTGCTTTAGGAATTTTGTGTTCCATCCTTATGACATTTATAGGAGTAGTTTTTGCACCGCAGGCTCTTCTTTTGATGGGGACTCCGAAATCTGTGCTTTATGAATCCGTCGTATATTTTAGAATTTACTTTTGGGGTGCGACCGGAATGGTTATGTATAATACATTTGTAGCCGTTCTACAGTCGGCTGGAGATAGTAAACATCCTCTATACTATCTTATAATTTCATCTATCATTAATGTAGTATTAGATCTTTTATTTATAAAGGTCATGCATTATGGAGTAGAAGCAGCAGCTCTTGCAACTACAATTTCTCAATTTATAAGTGCAATTTTAGCTCTTGTAAGACTTTTAAAAACCGATTCTTTAGTTAAGCTTGTTATAAAAGATATAAAATTCAATCCATTTATGCTTCGTAAAATTATAAAAATCGGTCTTCCTTCAGCTTTTCAAAACTCAATTATAGGCTTTGCAAATGTTGTCGTCCAAACCTTCGTAAACTATTTTGGTCAAATGGCAATTGCTGGAATAGGAGCATACTCTAAAATTGAAGGCTTTGTATTCCTTCCAATAACAAGTTTTGCAATGGCACTTACTACTTTTGTCGGGCAAAATGTAGGAGCAAAAAGATTTGACAGAGTTAAAAAAGGTACTATATTCGGACTTACCTGTTCTATGGCTACAGCGGAATTTATTGGAATAATCATGTTTTTCTTTTCAGATCCTATGATCGCCGCATTTGACAGTAATCCGTCTGTAGTATTTTATGGTACACAGCGTTCAAAAATATGTGCTTTGTTTTTCTTTGCTCTTGCATTCTCACATATATCAGCATCTCATTTTAGAGGTATTGGAAAATCAACAACTCCAATGTTTGTTATGCTTATATGCTGGTGCATCATAAGAGTCCTTATACTATTCGTATGCGGGTATGTTCATCCATCTATTCTTACTACACACTGGGTGTATCCTATTACTTGGATTTTAAGTTCTATTATGTTCATATGGATGTTTATTAAAGAGAATGAGAAAAATTACTATCAATCATAAGGTCTATATACGAATCTTCCTGTTAAACTCGTTGTAGGGATTGCATTTACAAATGCTTTATTGTCAATTTCTTTTATCACTTTCATAACTTTATTCGTATCAGCCATTGAAATAACAGAATATATAAGCTTTCTTTCTACATGTTCATATGAGCCTATACTGTCTAATATAGTAGCTCCGTGCTGCGTTACATCATATATTGCCTCGCATATTTCTTCAGTTTTATCGGAAATTATAAGAAGCGTCTGTTTCATATAATTTTTATACATATGATGAAGCACCTCTGTTGAGCAATATTGAAAAATGATGGAATAAAGAGCTTTATCATATCCGAAGAAATAGCCTGCTGTAAAAAGCATAACTATATTAAATCCCAGTATAATATTAAAGGTATCTACTCCTTTTTTCTCCGACATAAATATCGCAATAAAATCTGTTCCTCCGCTCGTTGACTCAGCTCTAAGTGCCATTGAAACTGATAGTCCGTTTAAAATTCCTCCAAATATACTTGCAAGAAGAATATTATGTGTAATAGGTTCTATAGGTATATAATCTGTAGCTATGGAACTTACTATAATCATAACAAGAGATCTATTTGTAAATTTTTTCCCTATGTATCTATATCCTATGAAAATAGGGATTGCATTTAAAATAACATTAATAGGAGTATATGTTATACTAATATGCAAAAATTTAAAAATAAGCTGCTGAATTAAGATTGAAAGTCCCGTTGCTCCTCCCGGGTAAAGTCCTGCCATTTTTGCAAATATTTTCGTATTCGTACCAAGAAGAATACCCGCAAAGATAACTTGACTTAAAAGGAAAATTTCCTTTTTTAGTCCATCAGAATTTTTAAATTTAAACATCTTAAATGTTCCCTTCAGCTATGTATTAATTTTTATATCCAACTTAGGATAATATTATATTACGATTATAAAAATAAAACATTATAAATCAATTTTTTTTAATAGCTTCTTATAAAGTAAATCTATAAAAAATGCCCCTAGAGGTGCTGTAAGAACTATTCCCATAACAGCAACGCTTAAAACTATATCTCCGCAGGATAGTCCCATGCTAAGCGGTACGCCTCCAATAGCTGCCTGAACAGTAGCTTTCGGTGTATATGACACCATAGCAAATATTTTTTCCTTTACTGATATTCCGGTTTTGATAAGTGATATGAATACTCCCACCATTCTGAATAAAAGAGCAAGGCATATTAAAACTACAGATTTTACTCCGACTTTTCCCAGATAATTTATATTTACTGTAGCACCTACTAAAACGAATAAGAATATTTCGGCACATACCCACAATTTTGAATATTTATTTGAAAGCCTTTTTGCAACATTTTCAGAATCTTTCTTAAATCCGATTCCGGTAAACATAATGGAAATTAGCGATGCAAATGTTATCGGAGTTTTTAATTTACTTTCTAAAGTAACAAGGATAAATGAGATACTTAAAATAATAAGAACTTTAGCTGTATCTCTTATATGAATTTTTTTAAAAAATATAGCCAAAACTTTTCCTATAACTACGCCTATTACAATCCCTAAAAATATAGAAACTGGAATATTTACAAATTTAAGAATTGATGCACTTTTTCCCTGAATCATACTTAAAAATGTCGAAAATAATACAATTACATAAACATCATCAACGGATGACCCTGCAAGAACCATCTGTGGAATTCCTTCTTTTATACCATATCCTTCATCCATGAGTTTTACCATTCTTGGTACAACGACTGCAGGAGATACAGCTGCAAGAACAGCTCCCATTATGGCAGCTTCTATAAGTGAAATGTGAAGTAAATATGGTGCTAAAAATAGAAATCCTATTATTTCACAGCTTGCCGGAATAAAACACATAAATATTGCAGGTCGTCCGATTTTTTTTAGTTCTGATAGACTAAGCCCGAGTCCAGCTCTTGTAAGGATAATAATTAATGCAATTTTTCTTATATCAGGCGATATTAAAAGAATATTTTTATCCAAAAGATTAAGCACATAAGGTCCTAATAAAATTCCTGTAAAAAGCATTCCAAGAAGACTCGGAAGTTTTAACTTTTCGCATAGTTTTCCGAGTGTCATTCCTATAATAAAAATTAAAGCGATACTTAATAACATAAATTTCTCCTTCCTTTCATTTCCATTAATCTTCTTCATAAATATAGTTTTTATGTCTTTAAGCCAAAATAAAAAAGCTGACAACTTCTGTTTAGAATACAGAAGCCATCAGCTTATATAAGCGGTTTAAGTTTAATACTTTGGGAGAACCTCATTCCCATATTATTATTCATTTACCATATTATTGTACATATTTCTTATTTTTGTTTCAAGATTTTTTTGTTAAATTTGAATTTTATAGGGAATATACGCCTCTATTTTAATTCCGTCTTCCATATATTCCTCGGACAAAAGATTTCCTTCTCTTCTTATTTTATCAAGTATTCCGGCTTTACTATATGGAATTATGGTATTTACATGCTGTCTTTTACTATTTAACAATTCCTGAATTTCATCTAAAGCTTTATCCAGTCCGAATCCTGTCTTTGCAGAAATTTTTATAGTTTTTTCCGCTTTATTATCTATTGGCGTTTCAATAGTTGATATATCAGCTTTATTCATTAAAGTAATTATGGGCTTTCCTGTAATATTAAGTTCATAAAGCGTTTTATATACGGTATCCATATGTAAAGACATATTTTCATCACTTGAATCTACTACATGTAAAATTATGTCTGAATATGCTGCTTCTTCCAATGTACTTTTAAATGCATCTATCAAATGATGCGGAAGTTTATTTATAAATCCTACTGTATCTGTTATAAGTATTTCTTCTCCGCTTTCCATTTTAAGCTTTCTTGTTGTCGGGTCAAGCGTTGCAAAAAGTTTATCCTCAGCCAAAATATTTGCACCGGTAATTTTATTTAAAAGTGTTGATTTTCCTGCATTTGTATAACCTACAATAGAAACAACCGGTATATGATTTCTTTTCCTTTTCTTTCTATTATTGTCCCTTATTTTTTCTATATTTTCAATTTCTTTTCGTAAAAAAGAAATTCGTTTTTGAATAATTCTTCTATCTACCTCAAGCTTGGATTCGCCCGGACCTCTCGTACCTATTCCTCCTCCGAGCCTTGAAAGGGATGTTCCCATTCCCGTAAGCCTTTGGGAACGATATTTAAGCTGTGCCATCTCAACCTGATTTTTCCCCTCGCTTGTAGTTGCATGTGCAGCAAAAATATCCAAAATGAGCATAGTTCTGTCAAGCACTTTGCACTCCAAGATATCGGACAAATTTTTAAGTTGCATCGGAGATAATTCATCATCACAAATGATTCCCGTTGCACCTAAACTTTCAACATATTCTTTTAATTCAAGTATTTTCCCTTTCCCTAAGTAGGTTGCGTTTTCATAAGCCTTTAAATTCTGATAAACTTTGTCCAGTGTTTCTCCTCCGGCTGTTTTTAAAAGTTCAGAAAGCTCCTCTAAAGACTCTTTTACCTTATCATTTTTATCAAGACTTACGCCTACTAGAATATACTTCTCTTTATCCATTTATTAAAAATTTTTTATACTTTCCATTACAAGATTTTCAAATTTTTCTTTAACCATGTTTGCAGTTTCTTGAACTTCCTTATGATTAAGCGGTTTATCAAGAATACCTGCAGCCATATTGGTTATACATGAAATGCCGCACACCTTAAGTCCCATGTGTCTTGCCGCAATAGCTTCAACTACAGTGCTCATTCCTACTGCATCTCCGCCCAAAGTTCTAATCATCTTAATTTCTGAAGGAGTCTCATAAGCAGGACCTGTTGCTTGAAGATACACACCTTCTTTTAAATCCGTTCCGATTTTTTTTGCACTAACTCTTATAATATCACTAACATCTTTATCATATACATTGGACATGTCAGGAAATCTTGTGCCCAGTTCTTCAACATTTGAACCTATAAGAGGACTTCTTACAAACATTGATATATGATCATTTATCATCATAAGATCTCCCGGTTTAAATTTCAAATTAACTCCTCCTGCTGCATTTGTAAGAAGTACAATTTTTGCACCTAAAAGTCCCATTACTCTAACAGGAGTTACAACTTCTTCCATCGAATAACCTTCATAAAAATGTACTCTACCGCTCATTACTACAACATTTTTCCCGGACAAAGTTCCGAAAATAAATTTTCCATCATGACCTTTTACAGTAGAAATGGGAAATCCTTCCAAATCAGAATATTTTATTTCACAAACTTTTTCTACTTTTTCTGCAAGTCCTCCAAGTCCCGACCCTAAAGTTATTGCAATTTCCGGCTTAAAATCAGTTACTTTTCTAATCTGATTTACAATTTTTTCTAAATTTTCATATACCTTCGACATAGCTTTCACTTCTCCTTTTTTCAATTTTCTTCTATAAAATTATTTATATAGGATTTTATTTTCCTATATTGCTGTACGTCAATATTAAAATTTCCTCTTTTATGTTTTAGAAAACCTTCTTCTTCAAGTGATAAAACTGCCCTATTTACAGTTCTTACTGAAAGTCCTGAATATTCAGAAAGCTGTTGTCTTGTAAGTTTAAACTTGCATACACCATTTTCATTCTTCCTTTCTTCATATTCAAGCATCATAAGAACTAATAGCTCATCTTTTCCTGAAAGAAATCTTAAAAGTCTACTTTTTCTTGCTTCATCCAAAAGATAATAGCAAGTCTCTTTTGCAATCATCTTAAGTGCATGTGAATCATTTTTTGTCCAATTTTCATAGTCTTTTCTGCTCATTACCAAAAACTCACACTCTTCTTCAGTTTCAAGAGATGTTTTATATAAATCACAATCCAAAAAGCTTTCAAGCGGTCCAAAACTCTCAAAAGCATTATAATGAGTAAAATTATATTTTGTTCCTAATACTCTATGCTCCATAGCTTCGACTCTTCCTCTAACTAAAAAATAAATAAGAGTCGCTGGCATTTTTTCTCTTATAAACACTGTTCCCTTAGGAAAAACTTTTCTTCTCATATTTTTGAAAACAAAAAGAGGAGCATTTTTAAAAAGTTCTTTTACATAATCTGCTATTTCTTTAGGAAGATTTTCAATTGAATTCATAATAAGATTTAGATTTTCCTTTTCTTCCTGTCCTTTTATGAAACTGTCTTTTTTTACCATAGACCTCCCTCTAATCCACGATCTTTATTGTTGCACTTGTTCCAAGTCGTGATGCTCCTGCATCTACCATCGCCTGTGCTTCTTCCTTACTATGAATTCCTCCACTTGCCTTAACTTTAAGTCTATTTCCTACAGTTTTCTTCATAAGTTTTACGTCCGATATTTTTGCTCCACCAGTCGAAAATCCTGTTGAAGTCTTAACAAAATCCGCTCCTGCTTTGTCAGAAATCTCGCAAGCCTTTACTTTTTCTTCATCCGTAAGAAGGCAGCATTCAATTATTACCTTTAGTATTTTTCCTTTGCATGCATTTCTTACAGCTTTTATATCTTCTAAAACGACATCATAAAGTCCATTTTTTAACGCCCCTATATTTATTACCATATCAATTTCATCTGAACCGTCCTTTACAGCACATTCAGTTTCAAATGCCTTTACTTGCGTTTTCATCATTCCGAGAGGAAATCCTACAACTGTCGTTGTTCTGACATCCGTCCCCTTTAATTTTTCAGAAACAAATTTTGTATAATAGGAATTTACACAAACTGATGCAAAATTATACTTTATCGCTTCATCAATAATTTTTTCAATATCTTCTTTTTTAGCATCCGCTTTTAATAAAGTGTGGTCAAAAAGTTTACTATCCATAATTATTCTTCTTTCCTTAGATTTGAAGGTCCGAATCCTTCTGGCAACAAGTCACTTAATTTATATGTTTTTATATTATCTTTATCTTTAACAAGCATAATATAAAAATCATCTAAGCAAAATTCTCTCATTACCTGTCTGCATACTCCACAAGGAGAACAAAATTCAGTTTCTTTTGAATCAATTTTTCCTCCTGAGATAGCTATTGCTATAAATTCTCTTTCGCCTTCACTTACTGCTTTAAAAATTGCAGTTCTTTCAGCACAATTGGATGGAGTATATGCAGCATTTTCTATGTTGCAACCTGTATAAATTTTACCGCTTTTAGTAAGAACAGCTGCACCTACTGTATAATTTGAATATGGTACATACGCACTATTTCTCATTAAAATAGCCTTTGTTACAAGTTCTTCTTTTAATTTTTTTAAATTCATATTCTAACTCCTTTCCCAAAATCATAGTAAATATTTCAAGAAATATAACAAATCATATTACTTGGATTTTAAGTAATATTAAATCATATTACTTGGATTTTAAATAATATTAAATCATATTACTTGGATTTTAAATAATATTAAATCATATTACTTGGATTTTAGGTAAGGTTTTCCGCTTGCATAAGGAACTCTCGCACTTCCTACAAATATTACAAGTACAAGAATTGTTACAACGTATGGTATCATAGAAAGAATATCTGGAGATATATTATTACTTCCATTTGCGGAAAGAATTGATTTTATTCCGTTGCAAAATCCGAATAATAAGCACCCCAAAAACGCTCCTTCAGGTGTAAATTTTCCAAAAATAACTGCAGCAATTGCAATAAATCCCTGCCCGACTATTACTGAAGGTCTAAACTGAGATACTATTGAAAGTGTCACGAAAGCTCCTCCAAGTCCCGATAAAAATCCGGATATCATTACGCAAATATATCTTACCAAAAATACATTTATTCCAAGTGTTTCACAAGCCTTAGGATGTTCTCCTACTGCACGAATTCTAAGTCCAAAACGTGTTTTATAGAATATAAACCATATAACAAGCACAAGTAAAAAGCTTAAATATACTGCTGAATATGTTCCAAATACATTGTATGCAAATGAGCCTGCTTTAAATTTTCCTTGAAACAATTTAGGTAATTTTGATGCCGTATCCAGTGAAGGTGTATCTGATGAATTATCAAAAATAGCTTTACATAGGAAAAGTGCAAGTCCCGGAGCAATAAAATTCACAGCAGTACCCGCAATTGTTTGATCTGCTCCGCACGTTACACAAGCAAATGCATGAATAATTCCGAAAATCATTCCTGCAACACCGCCAAGTAAAAATCCAATCCAACCATTTCCCGTAAAATACGCTCCTATAGCTCCTATAAAAGCTCCTATTGTCATCATGCCTTCAATTCCGATATTTACAACTCCACTTTTTTCAGAAAATACAGAGCCTAACGCCGCAAGAAGTAAAGGAGGTGTGGAAATAAGCATTGCATTTATTATAAGTCCTAAATCTTTAATAAAAATATTCATTATTTTACCCCCTTTAAATTTACTTTCACTTTTTTATTTCGTTTTTCATTAATAGAAATCATCACTCTTCTAAATAATACCGCTATAGCTATAAAGAAAATTATAGTTCCCATAATTATATTAATAATTTCCTTTGGTGCATTAACGATTGTAAGTTTATTTCCTCCATATTTCATTGCACCATAAAATAATCCTGAAAAAATACAGCCTATAGGGTTTGAGCTTGCCATAAGTGCTACTGTAATTCCGTCAAATCCAAAGCTTTCTTGAGCTGCAAATTGACTTACTCTCCCTGCCATTCCTAGAATTTCTACTGCTCCTCCGACAGATGCAAGTATACCTGACAATGCCATAGATATCATAAATATTTTTGATGAACTTATCCCCGCATATTCCGACGCTGTCTTACTTAGTCCTACTGCTCTTAGTTCATAACCTAACGTTGTCTTTTTTATAACAAACCACAAAATAATTGCTGCAGCTATAGCAATGATAATTCCCCAGTTTATAACCGGACAGTCAGTCATATTTACTATACTTGCCGGCATTGTAAGCCTCGCCGAATCTTTTATCATTTTTGTGGATTCTGTAGATGCTTCCTTCACGCCTTTATGAGTTACAACAAAGTTTGAAATATAATATGCAATCCAATTAAACATAATATATGACAAGACTTCATTTATCCCTCTTGTTATCTTAAGTAGTCCTACTATAGCACCCCAAATTCCTCCAACTATAGCCGCTGCTATTATTGCTACAATTGCGTGTAAAACCGGAGGTAAATCAACAAATATACCTACAAGCACCGCTGCAAGTGCTCCCATTACAAACTGGCCTTCAGCACCGATATTAAACACTCCTGTTTTAAATGCAAATGCTACACTCAAGCCCGTAAATATATATGGTGAAGCATATGTAATACTATAAGTTATAAACTTAGGTTTACTAAAAATTCCTTCAATCAGTTTCCCATATGCAACCATCGGATCAATTCCCGCAATAACAAGCATTATTGCTCCAACTAAAAAGCCTATTACTATAGAAATAATAGTATAGATAAATAAACCGTCCCAAATATTTATCTTATTTTTCATTCTTGGTTCCTCCTGCCATCATGTATCCGAGTTCATTTTCCGTAGCTTCATTTCCTTTTACATGCCCTGTAATTTGTCCTTCAAAAATAACGCATATTTCATCTGAAAGACTCATTATTTCGTCCAATTCAAATGAAACAAGAAGAACCGCTCTTCCTTTATTTCTCTGTTCAACAAGATATTTATGAACAAATTCTATCGCTCCAACATCAAGTCCTCTGGTAGGATTCATTGCAATTAAAAGCTCTTTGTCATTAGTAACTTCCCTTGCGATAATCACTTTTTGCTGATTTCCGCCTGAAAGTTGTTTTGCTAATCGATTTTCACAGCCTGTAGGTCTTATATCAAATTTATTTATAAGTTCCTTCGTAAAATTATTTATTTTTTCTTTATTTAATATTCCATTTTTAGAAAATGGCTCCTTTGAAAAATTTTGAAGTACAGAATTTTCTGCTACTGTAAAGTCCATAACAAGTCCGTGTTTTTGTCTATCTTCTGGTATGCTCGATATTCCGGCTTCAAAAATTTCCTTAGGCGACTTATTGAATACATTTTTATTATTTAATTTTATTTCACCCGAATCCGCCTTCATAAGACCGGTAAGAATTTCAACAAGTTCCGACTGACCATTGCCGTCTACTCCTGCAATGCCTATAATCTCTCCGCTCCTTACAGTAAGATTCAATTTATTAAGTACCGGTATGCCCCTATAATCCTTTGCACACAAATTTTTTACTGAAAGTACTGTATCTCCAGGCTCCTGCTCCCGTTTATCTACCTTAAATTCTACATTTCTTCCTACCATCATTGCAGCTAATTTATTCTCATCTACTGTAGACACATCTACTGTATCAATATACTTTCCTCTTCTTATTATTGTGCAATAATCTGCTGCTTCCTTAATTTCTTTTAACTTATGCGTTATTAAAATAACACTTTTCCCATCTTTAGTGAGGTTTTCAATTATTTCTATAAGCTCCTCAATTTCCTGTGGAGTTAAAGAAGATGTAGGCTCATCCAAAATAAGATGCTTTGCCCCTCGATACAATACTTTTAAAATTTCCACTCTTTGCTGCATGCCAACTGAAATATCTTCAATCTTAGCATCCGGATCTACTTTTAGCCCATATTTTTCGGATAAAGCCATAATCTTTTTCTTTGCAGAACGGATATCTACCGAAAATCCTTTTTTTGGTTCCATCCCTAGAATGATATTTTCAGTTACTGTAAATGGCTGAACGAGCATAAAATGCTGATGAACCATACCTATTCCGAGTTTTATAGCTTTTTCAGGATTATCTATATTAACTTTCTTATTGTCTATCCAAATTTCTCCTTCTGTAGGCTGATATAGTCCATAAAGCACATTCATAAGCGTACTTTTTCCCGCTCCGTTCTCACCTAAGATAGCATGTACTTCACCTTTGTTTACTTTTAAATTGATGTGATCGTTCGCGACAAAAGTACCAAATTTTTTCACAATATTTTTCATTTCTATTGCTACTTGGCTTTTATCGACATTACTCTGCTTTTTCACTGAACATTCCTTTCTTTTGTAGATTAAACTATAATTACTTCTTTTACGCCTTTTCCTTTTGCTATATTATACAATTCTTTCATAAATTGTTTCGTAGGCGGTATGAAATTCCTATATTCAGCCCTTACTCCCATAGGTCTATATGTAATAATTTTATATCTTATATTGCTAGACTTTTTCGATATTATTTCTGAAACTTTAGAAACCGTTTCTTTTACATCAAATAACTCAGGCACGACCACCGTTCTAACTTCATAGAGTTTATTTACTGAAGATAAATACTCAAGATTTTTAAGTATCATAGAATTTCCTTTGTCAGTAACTTTCATATGATCTTCAATATTCCATGCTTTTATATCAAGCATAACTCCGTCGGATACTGACAATAATTTTTCGTCTCGACTGAAATCATACATTCCATTACTATCTATAAGAGTTCCTAAATGATCCTTCTTACATAAAGTAAATAATTGCTTTAAGAAAAGCGGATATAATGAGCACTCTCCTCCTGATGTTGTAATTCCTCTTATGAATGGCATTTGTTTCTCTATTTCTGCAAAAACTTCTTCCGGAGACATAAGCCTTATTCTCGGACTTGCACCATGACTACATACCTTTATGCATGTATCACATGCTATACATTTTTTAAAATCGAAAACCACTCTTTTATTCTTTATCGATAGTGCACCTGTAGGACATGTTTTTACACAATCACCGCAATGTATGCACATGTGTATAGTTTCAGGATTATGACAATATTTACAATTAAGATTACATCCTTGAAGAAAAATTGATGTCCTATTTCCCGGTCCGTCTACCGAACTAAATGGTATTATCTTATTAATAGGAGCTCTCATCATCTTACTTTTCTTTCATATACATGACCATTTTCTTTAGCTCCTTTACCAAGCTCTGTTGTGTCATGAAGGACATTCTCCCCTTTATCAAGCTTTTCTATCTCTGATTTTTTTACAAGATATCCTGTTATTCTTATTACATCACTGTCTGATGAATAGAATGAAAGATATCTTAAATTTTCATTAAACGATCCTTTTATGATATCAAGAAGATACTCTATATTTTTATGTACCATCATATCTATAGGGAAAATATCTCCCGTTCCCGATGGGAAATATTTATGAAAATGTGATAAAAATTTCAAGTGATCTCTAAGCTCTTCGGGTTCTTCTCCTATCGGAATTCTTGTTCCCGGAGAAATATTCTTATCCGATGCAATTCCAACCTGTGCATGAAGCAAGAAATGATGATTTGTACCTTCACAATATTTATTGTAGTGATTATCGTTAAATTGCTTTATCTCTTCCATAATTTCTACTCCGAGATTTTCTGCCTCTTTATCCCTACCATAACGAAGATTTGCTTTTCCTTCTTTTTCAAGAAGAATATCTACTGCTTCAGCAAGTCCTACCATTCCAAACATTGCCGTAAATTTATCTCTATGAATAAACCCTTCTTTTGCGAGAAAATTATTTTCAAAAAAGCCGCTTTCCTCGACTTCAAATTTTATTCTTTCATCCATGTATCTTGCCATTATATCCATAACATAAGGAAGTTCATTATTTTTAAAGTCTGCTATGTTCTTTGCTCTTTTTGCTATATTTCCGAGAATAAGCCTGCATAATGTATATGATCCGCCTGCATAGAGAAGACCGTTATAGCAACTTGCTATTACATAATTTTCTCCAAGTTCGGATTTAAACATTTTATGATTTGCAAATGAAGGCTTTGCAGTAACAAGAGATGTCTCTATCGCCTGAATAGCAAAATCATCTGGTGTTATATCTTCATCATATTTCAATGTAATATTAGGTACAGCATCCTGAAGCTCCTTGCTTACTTTTAAAATAATTCTTCCTGCTTTTGTGTCCTTAGGACCTATATTCGCATGAGAAAACGAATCCAATACTGTTCTGTCAATATGAAGAAGAAACATCTTTATAAGTCCTTCTGCCATACTTTCTTCTACATCATCAATATAAGGTTCAAGAAGCTCATCAAGTGCTCCTACATATACAGGATAATTTGTAACACTAGGAACATGTTTATAGAAAATAAGAAGAGCATTTAATGCTTCATACAAATCTTTTGGAGGATCAAGTCTTAAATACTTGCTTCCTTCCTTCATAAATTTTTTATAGTCAGGAATGATATATCGTGGGCGAAGAGGTGCGTGACCTTCACTAAGATCGCAGATACACTGAGATTCTATTGGTGCATTCAAAAGCTCTGAAAGTCCCTTCGGTAAATCCAATACTTCTAAAAGTGAATCTGCGAGATTTGCCATACGCGTAACTTTTTGTTCATGTGTAAGCAACGGGCTTTTAATTACATCAAGAATATCTTCTCTAGTTTTATTTACTCTGTCCATACTTATATCTCTCATAAAATCCCTCCATATACCATTGTTTTATCTAAATATCTATTTTTAAAAACAGCTGCCCTCTTAACAATTTCAAGTAGGGCAGCTTTTAAGTCCTAATATATTAAATATCAGAATCATTTTTTATTAAGTGTATATATACCTTTTCCATATTTTTTAACAAATTCTTCTTCTGTCTTAGGTACCTTTATCTTTCCTTCGAGCATCTTCTTCTTTACTTCTTTTAATTTGTTAAGTACTTCAGGAGAAAGATTATCCGTTGTAGGTGCTATGTCAACACCACCATCTTTAAGGGAAAATGTTTTTATTCCTGATTTTACTTTTCCTTCTTTAGTTTCTTTTGCAATTTCAAATACTGCATTATCTACACGTTTCATAGCAGATGTAAGTATTGTCTTAGGTGCTACTTTACTCTGATCAGAGTCTACACCGATAGCCCAAATTCCTGCTTCCTTACATGCGTCAATTACTCCGAGTCCTGAGCCTCCCGCAGCATGGAATATTACATCCGCACCGTTAGTTATCATAGCATTTGCAGCAGTTTTTCCGACAGCTGTATCTGCAAAACTATTTAAATTTGTTTGCTGAACTTTAACCTTAGGGTTTGCATCAATAGCTCCTGCAACATATCCATATCCGAATTCATGCATCATGGCTGTTGATGCACCAAGTGCAAAACCTATATTGTTTGTTTTTGTTGTAAGTCCGGCAGCATATCCTACAAGATATGAAGATTGGCCAGCTTCAAACATAAGACTTGTTACATTTTTGTATTTTGAAAGTGAAGTATCATCTACAATTGCGAATTTTTGATTCGGGTGACTCTTTGCTTCTTTATTCAAAGCTTTTGCAATCTTATATCCTATGCAAATAATCATATCATAATCTTCATCGATAAATGTTCCTATATTAGGTTGATAATCCGCATCTGTCTTTGATTCAAGATATTTAGCCTCTACTCCCAGTTCTTTTCCTGCTCTTTTAAGTCCTTCCCAAGCTGATTGGTTGAAAGATCCGTCATTAATTCCTCCGACATCCGTTACGATACCGACTTTTACTTTCTTATCCGCTTTTTTTCCATTGCTGCCGCCTCCACATGCAGTAAGCGAAAGAACCATTGCTCCAGCAAGTAATAATGAAACTAACTTTTTCTTCATTGCTCGTAATCCTCCCTTTGATTATATATAATTGCCACTATGGCTAATTACCTTATTAACACATGCTTAATATATTAAATCAATTCAATCTATTTTCCTTATCCCTTTTTATTAAAATTCTTATAGCTTCTATAACTGTCTTTATTGCTTTGTCTGTATCATGTACCTGAGCATTCGAAAGTCCTTTTTTTTCTCTCTCCTGATTTGCTATTGTTAATAAACATGATCCTATTCTTACTCTTAAATAGCTTGCGACTACAAATAATGTGGCAGATTCCATCTCGGATGCAAGAGCTCCAAGTTTTAGCCATGCACTCCACTTATTTAAAAGCTCATAACTTACCGGCTTTTTCTCCGGTTCATGCTGCCCATAAAAAGCATCTTTACACTCGACTACTCCTAAATGATATGTAATATTTGCATTTTTTGCAGCCTCTTTCATAGCACTTACTACATCAAAATGTGCAACAGCAGGAAACTCTATCGGAGCATACTCTTTGGAAGTTCCTTCCATCCTTATAGCACCCGTTGCGATTACTATATCTCCTCCTTTTACAGAAAGGTCCATACCTCCGCATGTACCAACTCTTAAAAATGTATCTGCCCCGCAATGAACCAATTCTTCCATTGCAATAGATGCTGAAGGACCTCCTATGCCTGTCGATGTAACGCTTACTTTTTCTCCATCCAAAGTACCTGTATAAGTAACAAATTCTCTGTTATCAGCCACGAAATGTGCATCATCTAAATACTTTGCTATTTTCTCACATCTCTTGGGATCTCCGGGCAAAATGACATACCTACCCACATCTCCCTTGCCAACTCCAATATGATACTCTTTACCTGAGCCTTCTGTATAATCTATCATAGAAATCTCCTCCTATGCATAATATAATATCAGAAAATTTATGTTAAAAGGACATTTGACACTTTGCCACTATTTTAACCATTTTCCACATATGTGTCAATTTAAATTTATGCAAAATAGCCAAAAATATCAGTATTTTTTTCACGTAAGTCTCCTCTTGATTAAAGTTTTATAAGTATCTCTATTCTTTCAAGCAATCTTATTGATATTATCGTAATATTTCTGCCATTTGTCCTATTTTTAATACAAATCAATCAAGATAATAAAAACCCCGCCGAATAATTTCGGCAAGGTTTTTATTAGTTTATTTGTGAAATTTCTCACTGTCTAACATTAATATTACATTTTCATATCGATAACCATACGTCCTGTAATCTTTCCTTCTTCCATCTCTTTAAAGATTGCAGGTCCATCTTCTATAGGACGATGTTTTACTACAGGAACTACCAAGCCTTCAGCCCCAAACTGGAATGCTTCTTCAAGATCTTTTCTTGTTCCTACAAGAGATCCAATAATTTCAATTCCATCAAGTACAGTCTTTACAATTGAAACATCCATTGTCTCAGAAGGTAATCCTACTGCTATAACCTTTCCTCCTGCTCTTACTGAATCTATAGCCTGATTAAATGCAACCTTAGAAACAGCGGTTACTACAGCACTATGGCATCCTCCTGTCTTTTCTTGAATAACTTTAACAGGATCTTCTTTCTTACCATTTATTACAATATCTGCTCCAACTTTTTTAGCAAGCTCCAACTTGTCATCATTTATGTCAACGGAAATAACATGTGCATTAAATACTTTCTTTGCATATTGAACTGCAAGATTCCCCAGTCCTCCAGCTCCATATAATGCAATCCACTGACCCGGTTTTAAATCAGCTGCTTTAATAGCTGCATATGTAGTAACTCCAGCACAGGTTATACTACTTGCTTGAGCCGGATCTAATCCCTCAGGTACTTTTACTGCATAATCTGCAGTTACGATACATTTTTCAGCCATACCTCCATCAACATTATATCCAGCGTTCTTTACAGATCTGCAAAGCGTTTCTCTTCCTGTATCACAATACTCACAGCATCCACAGCCTTCAAAAAACCATGCAACGCTTACTCTATCCCCAACCTTTAAAGAAGTAACCCCTTCTCCTAATTCAGAAACTATTCCAACACCTTCATGTCCTAAAATACGTCCTGGTACTTTACCAAAATCCCCTTTTGCAACGTGTAAATCTGTATGACAAACTCCGCAGCACTCAATGTCAACAAGAGCTTCACCATATCCCGGCTTCCTTATTTGTCTGTCAGTAACAAGCTCAACTCCATTACCTGCCTTATTAACTACTATAGCCTTCATAAAAAACCTCCTTTAAATATGTATAAAAAATATACTAACCTGGCTCTCCCCCAATTAGAGCTTTGATTCTTTTTACTCTTGTATATCATTTTTTCTACTATCTAAATTCATCTTTCTTATATATCATATAGTATCATATTCTGTTATTTTTTTAACAATCTTTTATGTGCTTTTTTTGTTTTTACTAATTATTGTAGCTACTGCATAATTTAATATCATCGTTATTGTGCATTATTACGGTAAATTTTTATACTATCTAATGCAAATGTATATGTTGTAAATAGCATACATACATATCATTATGATTCCTTCTTTTTTCTCTAATTCTTTTCTAGTTAAACAGAATATTCCTGTAATTATTGAAAAAACAATAAGGAGAATTATGTCTATTAAATTATAATATATTATAGATATTTGGCTTACTGCTGCTGCACTTCCGGCAACTCCTAAAATATTAAAGATATTTGATCCTATTACATTTCCTACTGAGATATCAAGTTCCCCCTTCCTTGCTGCAACAATCGATGTTGCAAGTTCTGGAAGGCTTGTTCCTATAGCTACGATAGTAAGACCTATTATATTTTGTGGAATATTGAAAAATTCAGCGAAAATAACAGCCCCTCCTACGACCCACTCTCCTCCAAATTTTATTGCTATTCCTCCTCCAATTATAAAAATCAGATTCAAAAACATAGATCTTTCATCAATATCATCATAACTAGATTGTTCTTCATTATACGAAGATTCCTCTAAATCTTTTTTTATATTATTTTTCCTACTTTTAAGTGCAGAAAAAACAACTACAATCAAATAAATAATTAAAACTAAGATAAAACTAATTCCTTCTAGTCTATTTAAATTCATTCCAATATAAGAAAAGATTAATAGGAAAAATGTTATAAGAACTGATAAAGGATAATCTCTTTTGAATATATCTCTACTTACTGCTAGAGGCTTAAAAATAGAACTTAGCCCTAAAACTACAAGCAAATTAAAAATATTTGACCCTATTACATTGCTTACTGCTAATGCACTATTTTTAGTAATAGCTGCAGCCAAACTAACAGAAAACTCTGGTAAGCTTGTCCCTATTGCAACAATAGTAAGGCCTATGATAAGAGAAGGTATCTTTAGCTTTTTAGCTACGCCAGAGCTTCCATCAACGAAAAAATCTGCTCCTTTTATTAAAAATAAAAACCCTACAAGTAACAATAATATAGATTTTAATATTTGCATAAATTCTCCTATTTATATTAAAAAGCAAAAATGAGAGGAAATTCTATTTTCTATTCCATTTTTATAATGGATTTTATTTTTTGTGAAATAATATCCAATGCTACTTCATTCATACCGCTGTTAATAACTATATCTGCATATTTTTTTGTAGGCTGTACATATCTATAGTGCATAGGTTTAACAGTTGCTAAATACTGAGCCGCAATTCCTTCTGGATCTCTGCCTCTTTCTTTTACATCTCTAATTATACGCCTTAAAATTCTTTCATCTGCATCTGCTTCAACAAAAACTTTAATATTAGATAGATCTCTTATTCTTTTATCTGCCAAAGCCAAAATTCCCTCTAGAATAATAACTTTTGATGGATTAATTTTTAATACTTTATCAGACACAGTATGATTTACAAAGTCATATACAGGGCTTTCTATGCTTTCTCCTTTTTTTAATTTTTTTAAATGCTTAAGTAATAATTCTGTTTCAAATGCATCCGGATGATCATAGTTTAGCTTTTTTCTTTCTTCCGGGCTTAATCCTTCATTTTTTTTATAATAATTATCATAGTAAATTACTGTTATATTATTGCCAAATTTTTCTTTTAATCTATTAGTAAAAGTGGACTTCCCAGACCCCGTGCCCCCTGCAATACTTATCATTATAGGCAATTTTGCCTGATTTTCACATTTAGACTTTGTACTTGACATATTACTCCCAAAATAAAAATAAACTCATTAGTTAAAGCTTTTAGATAATTTTAAAATACTAAAATTTTTAATTCTATACTTTTAACAAAAATGAAGCAGTATTAAGATATATCAAAAGACTTCCTACATCCGCAATAGTCGTAATTAGAGGCGATGCCATAACTGCTGGATCCATTTTTAATTTTGATGCAATAAGAGGCAATACTCCACCTATTATTTTTGCCATCAAAATTGTACAGAGCATAGCAACAGCAACAGTCAAAGCTACCATAACCCTACCTCCATATACTATAATAATTTTTATAAAATTAAAAAATGATAATATAGAGCCGCACAATAACGCAACCCTTATTTCTTTCCAAATTACTTCCCATATATTTTTTAAATCAAGCTCACCCATAGCAAGACTTCTTATTATTATAGTGCTTGATTGTCCACCTGCATTACCGCCCGTATCTGTAAGCATCGGAATAAATGATATTAGAATAGGCATAGCCTGAAAAGCTGATTCCCATCTTGAAAGAATCCCTCCGCTCAACATATCTGTAATCATAAGTATCATAAGCCATCCTATTCTATGCTTAGATAATTCAAAAACAGACGTTTTTAAATAAGGTCTTTCAGCGTGAGACAAGGCTCCCATTGTTTCAATATCTTCTGTTGTCTCAGCCTCAAGTACATCCATTGCATCGTCAACAGTAATAATACCTACTAATCTATTCTCTTTATCTACTACTGGCAGTGCAATAAAATCATACTTCTTTAAAATATTTGCGGCTTCTTCCTGATCAGTTTCTGTAGTGACAGAAATGATATTTTTGTCTTCGACTTCAGAAATTTTTGTTGAATCATCCGATAGAAGTAAGGTCTTTACAGATACAAATCCTTGAAGCACTCTATATGAATCCATTACATAGCATGTATATATAGTTTCTTTATCTTTTCCATTCTTCCTTATATGCTGCAATGCTTGTTCTATTGTCATATTTTCATGCAATCCAATAAACTCAGGTGTCATAATACTTCCAGCTGACTCATCAGGATATTTCATGAATTGATTTATGGTTTTCCTCATCTGAGGATCTGCAACCTTAAGCACCCTTTGAACTACCATAGCAGGCATCTCTTCAAGCATATCTACGGCATCATCCACTGCAAGCTCATTTACTATATTTGTAAGTTCCTTATCACTTATTGTATTTACTATAGCATGCTGTGTTTCAGAATCAATCTCTGCAAAAACCTCACTTGCTATATCTTTTTTTAGCATTCTAAATACTATAACAGCTTCGTCGTTTGATAATTTTTCTAGAAATGAAGCTATATCAACCTCATTCATAAGAGATAATTTTTGATTTAATTTTAAAAATTTACGTTCCTTGACTAACTCTACAAGAGTTGTTTCTTCTTTATTGCTCATAATATACCTTTCTTTAAAAAACTACAAAACATTGAAAAGTAAATATGGCATCCTGTTCCTTACAACAAAGTATAAATTCAATCCTAGAATTAAAAGCAAGAATAAGGAAAAGCTACTCTTACAAAAAACTCTCTATGTGAAAAATTCCACAACGGAACAGGATCGTCCATACTTCGTTCCGGAGAATCGTTCATAGTTTTTCCTCCTTTCAAACTTTACAATACTACTGAATAGTTAGTGTAACTTAGAATTAATATATTTTCAATTAAACATCATATTTTTTTACTTTTTAATATATTATATAAAAAAATTATAAATCCTATAATTAAAAGTGCAAACGTTATAATGGTAATAATTTTATCAACGGCCAAACAATTTTTTACTTTTTTACATAAAAGTAATTCGTTTACATTTTTTGTTATCTGCTTTACCGAATCTTTCGTTAAAATATCGCTAAAGCCAATTTCTTCACATACTTTAAGATAAGGCTTTATACCATTTTCTCTACTGACTTCTAAATATTTATTTACAGCACCTTTGTAATTATTCTCTGCCATACATCCGATTTTTAACGATGTAATTGCAGACAAAGAATCGCTTAAATCACTCATTGGAGAAAAAATGATATTTCGATTTTCTAACCATTCATAAGAGTTATTTTTTGAATATTCCTTCTTTATTCCATATTCCTTAGCTAATTTTTTTGCATAAGAATTAATCTCATTTACTCCAAGATTTTCGTTAGAAAAAAGATAACGCTGTAATTCATCAAAATAACAGCCTTTTATTAGATCAAAAAGAGTAGCTTCATAGCTTGTATATTTATATGCACCCGCAAGCTTACCTACAATTTTATCAGCATTTTCTGCAACAATAAGCTCCAACGCATTCGACTGTATTTTTCGTATTCCTACAGTATTTATATCACTTAAACTGTTTAAATTACTATGAAAAATAGCATTATACTCCCCGAACCTACGAATAAAATTTTTTATATCATTCATATTTCCTTCAGGAGAATTAAAAATATATGCACTGTTATACGCATATAGATTTTCGGCATAACTAATATCTGATTTTTTACTGGAATAATCTATATCGAACGTATGATATTTTTTAAGATATTCAAATGATTCTTTTAAACTTTTATCAATATTTTCAATCTCCGGAGATACCTCTTTTATGATTTTATTCGATTTTGGTGCTTTTTGATTGTTTATTTCTTTTGTATATCCGGATTCTTTATCAAATGAAGCTATTTCTTTATATAGCGGCACAACATATTTTTTTACTGCGTTATAATATTCTTCTCGTAATTTTTCATCGACATCCCTATTATATATTTCTTTATCAGCATATTCTGCATAATTTTTATATCCGAAGAGGATTGCAATTCGATTTCTTACTTTTAAAACCTCCATATATTTCAAAGCCAAAATAGAATTATTTTTTTTAGAACTATTTTTAAGCTTTGCTATTGATTGTAAAAGCTCTTGCTCTTTTTTTTTCAATACATTATATTCCGATAAAATCTTAGGAAAATCTGTATTATCTGCTCTTAGTATATCAACATATGTTTTTGGAAACTTGTTCAAAATGACAGAGTAAAAAGCTCCTTTTGATAACGTTCTTATAACAGACTTAACTTTCTCATCTATAAAATTTTGATCTTCTAATAAGGATTGTAATTTTGACGTGACTTTCTTATCAGTAACATCCTTATCAGCTTCTATTTTTAAAATATTGATATTTGTGTAATATATATCACACTCTTTGATAAGCTGTACCAATAAATTAGAAAGTTCTTTTTTATCTTTCTCTACACTTAATTGATTTGTCGTGCTTTTTCCATAATTTTCATCAAGACTTTTTACCTCATAGGGTTTTAATTTATTTAGAATATTCTGTATCTTAAGCGTATCAAGATTTTTATATTTTAAGTCATTTTCAATTAATGCCTTATGTACTTTTTTTGTATTTTTAGCAAAAATAAGCGTATTACCTAAATAAATAATAGCAGCTGATAAAAATATTCCCAAAAAAGTAACTATAAATCTATTATAGAAAACTTTAATCTTCATTTTAAATCTTTCTCTTTTATATTTAAAATTATATCATTTTAATATTATATTTGCCGCTTGTTATTTATTCAAGATAAATACGCTTATTTATACTATTCTGTAACTATTTTCTTTACAGTCGCCATTGCTTTTTTTACTGGAGGTAAGAAAAGTATTACTAGAGTTAAGAAACACTCAGTCCCGATATATGAAATATTATAATTAAAGGAATATGTATATGCGTGGCTGAAGCCGTAATCTTTTGCATACGTTCCGAAGAATATCCATCCTGATAAAAATGAGAATACAAACCTTCCAAAAGCTCCTAATACGTATCCCTTATATATACCATATTTTGAATTTCTAAATACACCTGATAAACCTAAAGCTCCGAAAGCAAAAATATAATCTACCATCATTTGAGGAAAGCTTATTATATATGGATCTATAACCAATTGTAAAAATCCATATGCTACTGCACTTGTTATTCCTGAAACCGTTCCATACCAATATCCTATAAGGCAAATAAATAACATGGAAAATAATGTTACAGATCCTCCCATCGGCATTTTTATAAGCTTAACATTAGATGTAAAAAATGCGAGAGCTACTGCCATTCCTGATACCGCTATTTGCTTAATCGACATCCTTTTTTCCGTATTAAAAATAATATTTCCTATAAGGAACAAAAGAATTCCGCCTATAATTATTACTGTATATCCCACGTTGGTAAGGTTATACGCACCATCTTTTGATTTGGTGACTAATGACGACACTAATGTTGACATAAAATACCTCCTGTGAACTATATCACCGGAGGTATTTTTACACTAAAACTAAAATATCTGCTTCCTTACGCCGGAATTACCCGGTTCAAGTATTAAGGGTTGATGTGTATCTCTCAGCATAAGCACCCCCAGCGAATTATCAAACTAATCTTAACGGATTATATCATATTTAAAATAATGGTACAACAGCACCGTCGTACTTATCATTTATAAATTTCTTTACATTATCTTTCTTTAATGCATTCATAAGAGCAATAATCTTTCTATTTTTTTCATCGCCTTTTCTTACTGCAACAAAATTCCCATATACTTTAGCTCCTATTGACTTTGCATCTTCAATTAAAAGTGAATCTTTCTTAGGAGAAAGCTTTGCTTCAAAAGCAAAATTTCCGTTAATTACTGCAAGATCTAAATCTTTTATGGATCTAGGAATCTGTGCTGCTTCAATCTCTTTTATCTGTACATTTTTAGGATTCTTTTCGATATCCTTCTTAGTAGCATTAATTCCGGCTCCTTTTCTTAATTTGATAATTCCTGCTTTTTCCAAAAGATTTAAAGCTCTTGCTTCATTTGAAGTATCATTTGGAACTCCGATAATAGCTCCGTCTTTTAAATCTTCAAGCTTTTTTGTCTTTCCCGGGAAAATACCGCAAGGTTCATAGTGAATATTATCAAGACCTACAAGATCAGTTTTATGTTCCTTATTGTATGCATCAAGGAAAGGTTTATGCTGATAATAATTTGCATCTAAATCCTTTGATGTTAATGCTACGTTAGGCTGAATATAATCTGTATAAGATTTTATTACTAAATCCCAACCTTTTTCTTTAAGATTCTTTTTTGCTACCTCTAAAATCTCAGCATGCGGACTTGCCGATGCTCCTACAACAATTTTGTTATCTCCGTCCTTAGGCTTAGGTATTTCTCCGTCTTTTACATTCACAACATCTTTTTTTGCATCAGAAGTCTGTGACTTTCCTTTGGAACAACCTGTTATTACAAACGCAGCTGCAAATAACAATGCAACGGTTTTTAGTAGATTTTTCTTTTTCATATAGTTTACCTCCTGGTCTAAAACTATGATATAAAGTAACCTGATTTATTATCGAATTCTTTTATCCGTCTTGGTAGAAAGCTTCGTACCTATAACTTGAATAAGCTGTACCAAAACAATTAAAAGAATTACGGCCAATATCATCATTAGAAATTCATATCTGTAATATCCATATCTTACGGCTATATCTCCAATTCCGCCGCCTCCAACGAAACCTGACATACATGAATATCCAACGACATTAGTTAATACTAAAGCTATACCTAAAATTATTGACGGTTTAGCTTCTGGAAGGAGTACTTTTGACATTATCTGCCAATCCGATGCTCCCATTGATTTTGCAGCTTCTATAACTCCTGCATCCACTTCTAAAAGTTCTCCTTCAACCATTCTTGCTATATAAGGAGCCGCTGCAAATATAAGTGGAGGTATAACAGCCTCAGCTCCTATTGATGTTCCTACAACCTGTCTTGTTAAAGGCTGTATCAAAACAAGTAAAATGATAAAAGGTATTGATCTTAGTAAGTTAATGATAAAACCTATAATTGAATTTAAAACCGGCATCGGGTGGATTCCTCCCTGTCTTGTTACTACAAGAAGAACTCCTAAAGGAAGACCTACAACATAGCCTATCAATGTAGATAAAAATACCATATATACGGTTTCCCATACTCCTACCATAAATAACGACATCATTGCGTGATCAATTGTCATACTCTATCCACCTCCTTGTAAGGTATCCCTGATTGATTAAGTAATTTAAGAATTTCCTGCTGCATATTCTCATCAGATGGTAGCTGAATAACCATTTCACCATATGATATACCTCCGACATCTTTTGTCTGAGCGTACATTATATTAATAGGAGCTTTTGATTTTAATGCAATATTTGCAATTAAAGGTTCCTTTGATTTTCTTCCGTCAAATGTAATTCTATACATCTTTCCTTCAGAAAATTCTACATCTCTCATTGCATCCCCTAAAATAAGATTTCTTCCTATTTCAGTTTTCGGTGCCATAAATATTTCATCGACATAACCGCTTTCTGCAATTTTTCCTCCATCAATAATTGCAACTCTATTACAAATTCTTGAAATAACGTCCATTTCATGAGTAATTACAACTATTGTTATACCCATTTCTTTATTTAATTTTTGAAGTAATGAAAGAATTGAATTTGTCGTGTTTGGATCAAGTGCGGAAGTTGCTTCATCACAAAGCAAAACCGAAGGATTAGTTGCAAGTGCTCTTGCTATAGCAACACGCTGTTTCTGACCGCCTGAAAGCTGCGAAGGATATGCATTTTCTCTACCATCTAAGTCAACTAGCTTAAGTAGGCGCACAGCTTTTTCTTCCGCTTCTTTTCTATTGACTCCTCTAAGTTCAAGAGGAAAAGTAACATTTCTTAAGACGCTTCTTTGAGAAAGCAAATTGAACTGTTGGAAAATCATACTAATTTCACGTCGTATCTGTCTTAATTCTTTAGGTTTAACCTGCCCTAAATTCCTATTCTTAAATATAACCTTACCTTCAGTAGGTTCTTCAAGATAATTCATGCATCGGACAAGAGTAGATTTCCCCGCTCCCGAGAGACCTATAATACCGAAAATCTCTCCTTTTTTAATATCTATATTGATTTCTTTTAACGCTTCAACTTCTCCGGCTTTATCTTTGAATGTTTTATTCAAATGCTGAATAGAAAGTATTGGTTCGTCTTCCTTCCATTCCGGAATATTTATTTTATCATTCTTAATTCCCATACATTTTTCCTATGCTATTAATAAACACATTGCCTTTAAATTCTATGTCTGATTATCCTATCATATTTTTTTTAAAGTTCAACCATTATTATTAGAGTTTATTTTTTTTTTACATAATTGCATTTTTTTGAAAACAAGCCTATGTAATTATATTATTTTTCATCTATTTTTCGTAAAAAAATCAATTTAATTTTTATTTTCAATTATCTATAAAAGAAAGGTCTATGCCATTCCTGTTTTTTAAGTGCAATTTCATATGCCATACTTCTTGACAAATTTTTATTATAATAAGGGTCTCCTTTTATAAGTTCCTTTCGCCACATTTCTGAAAATCTGTCAACCTCGCCTTGAAGCCGTTTCGCTTTTTTTACATCTTTCCTATCATCTCCTCTTGATTTAGATTCATAGTGCAAAATGTCCGTCCCCATCTCACAAATAATTCTATAACCAATATTTTTTACTTTCATACATAAATCAACATCATTTGCCGCAACTTCAAGTTCTTCATTAAATCCGCCTACAATCTTAAATACATCACGCTTTATAAGTAGACAGGCGGCAGTAACAGCTGAAAAATCATTTGTAACCAAAGCTCTATTCATGTATCCAGCTTCATTTTCTAAAATATATGCAGATGAATGACACGCAAATCCCCCGACTTCAACTATAACTCCTGCATGCTGAACAGTTCCGTCTGGATAAAAAAGCTTAGCTCCTACTATTCCTACATTGTCTCGCTCAATATCTCCAACCATTTTTTCAAGCGAGGTTTTGTCCAAAAGTTCTGTATCATTATTCAAAAATAATAAAAGCTCTCCTTTAGAAGCCTTTGCTCCTATATTTGAAATTTTAGAGAAATTAAAATGTCCTTTATAGTAGATAACCTTAACATTTTCTTCTTTTGAAATTTTGTCATAAAATAAAAATGTTTCTTCGTCTTCGCTGTTATTTTCAACAATAATCCACTCAATATTTTTATATGTCGATTTATTAAATGAATCCATACATCTTTTTAAGTCATTTATGTGGTCTTTATTTGGGACCACAATAGAAATTTTAGAATTGTTTTTAGGTATTTTATTTACTAAATAAGCATGATCTTTAACCTTTTTTATAGTTACTTTTTCATTTAATCGTTTAAAATGTTTTTCTAAAGTCCTAATTTCATTTTCAGAAGAAATATTGTTATAATTTTGTATCTCATGAAAAACAATTTCCGATAAGTGATAAATTTTTTTTGCTTTCTCAGTATATTTAAATATAAAATCCCATAAATCATTATTTTTTTCATTAAAATCAGCTATATCACATAACTTAGTTGATACAAGAAATGCATTACCAATATAATTATAGCCTTCTAAATATTCAGGACTAAAATCCGGTTTAAACATTGGATTATAAAAAATCATATTTTTTATACCATAAACTTCATCGTTTTTTATATATGAGTTTACTTTTTCTCTATTATTCTTTTTTACATCTTCACTTATATAATTATCGGAATCGGCATATATAAAATCATAATCATTATTTTTGCTTATAGTCTTATATATATATCCTAATCCATCTTCCAGAAAGAAAGTATCATCTCTCATAAATAAAAAGTATCGGAAGCGTTTAATATCTTCCTCCGATACATTAAAAATACTTTTAGTTTTTATTCCGAACGAAACATCTACATCACAATTCTTACCGATTCTTACTATAAGAATTTCCTTCGATACATCTTCTTTTTCTCTTCTAAAAGCTATAAAGTTCTCTTTTTCAGCTTTTTTTCTTTTAGCATAAATCTTATAATCATTTAACTCATACTTTTTATTTTTTCTTTTACAAAATACGCGATAAACTTCAAGAAAGCCATATATTTTTATATAATACAAAAGTTTTTTTACTAAAAAAATCTTACTATTCATATTTAACCTTTAAATTAAGACTCTTTCGGAAGATTTACCTTTAAATAAATTCTTCCTAAAACATTCATAACCTTTCTCATAGTAACGCTAAACCAAACCTGTAAAGAATTAAGTCCTATAATTTTTGCGACTTTCTTTACAAGCTTTTTATGCTCTTTTACATAAATTTTTCCCTTGTCTCCTCCCAATACTTCGCCCGTATTTGAATCATCTCTTATTCTGAAGAAATTTAATGGCATATGCAAAATGTAAACTTTTCCTTGAAGATAAACTCTAATATAAAAATCATAGTCAATTATATAACTGAAAGACGGATCAAATCCGCCTATCTTGTCATAAATGTCTTTCCTGAAAAGATTAGCAAGTGGAGCACCTAAGAAATTCCTCGAAAATAGAGAAAATTTTACTGCAGAAATTCCATCTATAATTCCGCATTTATGATATCTTCTATAAAATCCTTTTTTTACTCCATTTTTATCCACGAATTGAGTATCTGAAGAAACGCAAAGTACATCTTTATATTTTTCCATAATATTAACTTCATAAGCTGTAGCATTTTCGTCAAGTAAATCATCTGCACATAAAAGTTTTAAATACTTTCCTGTGCAAAGTGATAAACTTTTATTCCAATTTCCTGACATACCAAGATTTTTCTCATTTTTATATAGCTTTATGACCCGTCTTTTATTTTCGGGACAAATATAATTATCCTTGTATTCTTTTACTATGTTATATGTATTATCCTTTGAATTATCATCAACCACTATAAGTTCAATATTAAGATATGTCTGATTCATAACTGTATCCAAAGTTTCTTTTATATACTCCTCATTATTGTAAGTAGGTATACAAAAAGAAACTAATGGCATTTTATCAAAATAATCATCTTTCATATCTTCATAATCACTTTTAATATCTACATTCATGCTTATCTCTTTCAATTTTTTTTGATTAAATCCCTTATAACTTCGCTTGCTATTATAAGTCCCGCAACAGAGGGGACAAAAGATGTACTTCCAGGAATGGCTTTTTTTCTTTTACCTTTTTCACAATTATCTGCAATTTCATCCTTATCCTTTACCTTATTTTCTTCTTTATTTAAAATTGAACTATAATCCGGTTTTATCGGTGTTTCTTCGGAATATACAACTTTTAAACTTTTTATATCTCTCTTTTTTAGCTCTCGTCTCATAACTCGTGCAAGAGGGCATATTTTAGTTTTATAAATATCAGTAACCATTATCTTCGTAGGATTTAACTTGTTTCCGGTTCCCATAGAACTTATGATAGGAATATTATTTTCGTTTGCTTTCTCTATAATTTTTATCTTTGCTGTAATATTGTCAATTGCATCTACTACATAGTCAAATCCATTCCAATCAAAATCATCTATGTTATCAGGCGTAACAAACACATTTTTCGTTTCTATTTTTGCATCAGGATTTATATCCAAAATCCTATCTTTCATTACTATAACCTTTTCTTTTCCTATAGTGGAATGAAGTGCTATTATTTGCCTATTTAAATTTGTTATATCTACAATATCATTATCTACAAGTGTAAAATTATAAATGCCGCATCTTGAAAGTGCTTCGCATACAAATCCTCCTACACCTCCGATTCCGAATATGGCAACATGCTTTTCTTTTAAAATATTAAGACTTTCTTTCCCAATTAAAAACTCTATTCTTTGAAATTGTTCTTGCATACATTTCCTTTTTATAATTTCTTATATTGCAATTTATTTTATATTAGAATCATCCAGCTTTTTATTAATGAGTGCTATATCCTGCGTAAGCTTCATCGCTTTTTTACTAAGTCTTGAAACAATAACTGTCTGTGCAAATGTAAGTCCTAATAAAAGTATAAATCCGAAGAAGAAAAGCATATTTATAGGTGTTTTTATTCCTATAAACTTAGCTGTTCCATCCATAAGAATAGGGAATATATCGAATATGAGCAAAATAATTCCTACAAGATACCATAAAAGCACATATTTTAAATATATATTTTTTCTCTTAACTTGACTTGTGATATACAAAAGTGCAACAAAAATCATAACAGCAATCACGATTTGTAATTTTAACGGCATAATTTCCTCCTAAATTACATTTTTTTTCTTATTGCAGCAAAAAGGCACGCAAGAGGCACCTTTATCATATAATAAACCGCTTTTTTTAGTGAAATTGAAGACGTTCCGCTCTGTCTTTCTTTCATTTTAACCGGCATATCTTTAACTTTATATCCAAGCTTTAATACCGAAACGACTGTCTCCGGCTCAGGATAATCCTTAGGATAATCTTCCGCAAAAAGATTTACTATTTCCTTCTTACAAAGTCTCATTCCGCTCGTAGGATCTGTTACAATCTGTCCGGTTAAAAGCTTTATCCAAAGCGTAAAGAATTTAATGCCGACTCTTCTAAGTCCTGTAGACTGAAAGCCCGATTTTTCAATAAATCTTGAACCAATAACCATATCTACATTGTCTTTTTCTAAAATTTCAGCCATTTTTTCCAGATATGATGCACTATGTTGACCGTCTCCGTCAACCTGAACCGCTGCCTCATAACCATACTCTCTTGCGTACTGATACCCCGTCTGAACAGCTGCACCTATTCCTGAATTTATAGAAAGATTAATATGATTTATATTATTTTCTTCCAATATTTTTCTAGTGTTATCCTTTGAACAATCATTTATAACAACATAGTCAAAAGATTTTGCATTTTTTTCTATATCTTTTACTGTATTAAATATAGCTCCTGCTTCATTATATGCAGGAATTATAACTAAATATTTTTTTCTATTGTTTATTATAGACATAACTTTTATTTTTCCTATTTAAAATTTTTTCTACCGTTATATAAATAAGATACCCCAATAAAATATCTATAGGTAGTGATAAACATGTATTTTCTATGGGATTAAGTCCTGAAAAAAGCACATTAACACTCTGCTGAATCGGCCAGCCCAAAAGATACATTTCATAAGATATATTAAATATTTTTAAATTAAATTTAGTCTGCTTTACTCCAAGTATAAGCGATATAATTATATATGGAATAAAAATAAGTGAAAATAGATTAAATAAATTATTTTCACGTAAAAAAGGTAAAATAAAAACCATAATTAGAGCTACTATCGGATTTAAAATTATCTTGTCCTTATATAAAAAGCACATACTCCCTATTAGAAAGAAACACACCGGTCTAAATGCCGTTATTAAGAAAATACTTTTTATTACATAAAGTATTATAGTAAATATACATATTGATATTACTGTAGAAATTCCAAATAAAATTTTCCAAAATTTTTCTTCATTCTTATTATTCGAAATTTTTTTAATAACGATTGAAAGAACCAGTATCATTATATAACATAAAAATTCTACCGGCATAGTCCATAAAGGTCCATTTATCGTAGTATCATATCTATCTTTAAAGACTCCGGGTAAACTATATGTAAGTATTAAAACCATATTCTTTAAATATTTATATGTTTCTATATTCGTAAAATATTCTTTAAGACTTAATGTAGAAAAAATAGGTCCTATAACAAAAATAGAAAAAAGAACAACTATCCATAACTGAGGAAAAATCCTTTTTACTCTTTTCTTAATAAAATCTATAGACGATTTTGATTTTTTTAAAGATTTTGTTACATAAAGTCCGCTTAGAAAGAAAAATATAGATACAGCTATCCCCCCAAGGCTTACCTGATTATTAAAATACCTGCTTACTAAGTCATATTCATTTAATGTCAACACATAAGAATGTGATAAAATAACCGATATTGCACAAATAAATCTTAAAATATTTATATTTGTACTAAATTTTGTCATTTTATCAGAAAGTAAGCAATTCATTGTTACTTTTCCCTCTTCTTTCTATCTAATTTTATTTCAAAGAAAATTAGCATAAATATAATATATATACTATAAGTTAATATTTGAACATAACTCATACCGTTGCTTTCAAATTTTTTTATGATAGGATATACAAAAATTATACATAATATAAAATCTATAATCATTGATACTAAAAGCCACTTTACTTCTCTTATTGCTATCATTATCGACGATAATATCCAAATTATCGAAACAAGCAAAGTCACTATCATTATAGGATAAAATAAATAATAATATTTTAAAATATTTCTTCCAAACAAAATAACAAGTCCTATTTTTCCTAAAATCATCCCACCTATCATAACACTGAGTATCATTATAATAAATCCGATATAAATTTTATGCATATTTTTCTGAAATTCTTCATATCTCTCTTCTTGATAAATTTTTGAGAATAGTGGTAAAAAAGGACTAAAAATCACTGACGAAAGTACCTGAACTATTAATGTAGGCGATGCAATCGATGAATATACACCCAGCTTATAATTTCCATACATATCCTGAAATACATTTTTTGGAATAAGATTTTGGACACTAAGCATAAATGAAAACATTGCAAGCGGAAGACAACTTAATATTAATTTAAAAATACTTTTTTTAAATAGAATAGGTCTTATATCTAAAAGCCCACCAGTTTTTTTTACATCATAATATATTGCTAAAAAAAGATTTAAAAACGCCATCAAGAATAGTGTAATAACCAAACTATGTGTCGTCTTTATTCCTATAGAAAAACTTACTATAGTCGCAATTCCTCGAAGGAAAAATGACTTTCCGATATAGTCATACCTGTCCTGTTTTTGATTTTCTCCATGAAGTACATCTACAAGTGCTTCAGCAACCTTTACAAGCATAAATGCATTTATACAAAGCATCTGATATATAGAGCTTGTAAACAATGACACTACAGTGCATACAACATACGAAGCAACTGAAGAATCAATTCTACTTCCAACATATTCCCTGGCCGAAAATTCTCCTCTTAAGTCAGAAATCTGAAAGCTTCTCATACTAAGAAGTGCTATTACAGAAAAGCTGCTGCTTGTTGTCATTGCTATTGAAAGATAACCTGCCGATTCATAGCTGTCCCATTTTACAACTAAAACAGTAATAAGCCATTGGCACGCAAAGTAAAATATACTTCCGACAGTATTCCATAAAATATTTTTCTTTATATTTGTATTATTCATATAGTTAATCTTTGAAAGTTATTTAATTATTTCTATGTTTAAAAATGTAAAAAATGGTATAAGTATCGACAATATCAACGTAAATCTTATAAGATTCTTATCAATTTCCTGCTTTACTATAATTTTGTCAGTTTTTAAGGATATCATAATAAATGGAACAATAGGTAAAAAGTATCTTCCTTGTACACCTACAATAAAGTCGTAAACTCTTGGAGTCCATATAAATAACATTCCCATAAGTATAAATCCGATTGTAAATACAGACATTCCTATAAACATTATTTTTGTCTTATTACTTAAATAATCGTTTTCATTTTCTCGTTTTATAAACATTATAAATAAAAGAAGTATCCAGACATTTGTAAAAAATAATGGCATCGTAACATTCAAAGCTCCAAGACGATTTCCTATACTGTCATTCCAAAATACTCCACCTTCTCTTAAAAAAGTCTTCACAATAATTCTTACTAAAAATATAGGTGACTTTATAAGTTCTATAAGAGAATAACCTTCTATATTGCACCATGATATAATATGTTTTCCAAAAATACTATTATGATTTCCAATATTTTTTATTGTAGGAAATAATTTATTTACTATTTTTATTATTAATGAAACAATCAAAAAAACTTCTGCCGAAATGGTAAACCTATTTTTTATATGTTTTTCTTTTATTGTTTCTCTTATATACATAAAAAATGGTATACTTGCGACCAATATATATGCTTTCCCTTTTATAGGCAGTATTGCAGCTCCCGAAAATCCATACAATACCAACAAAAAAATTTCATTTTTTAAGCTAAATACTTTTTCTTCCTTTAAATAATATAAAGTTAATGAAAAAATTATAAAACTTAATCCGAAAAGAAGAGAATCATAAGAAAGAGACATACCTTGATGTATAACCATAGGTAAAAGACCTACACCAAAAATTCCGATTTTAGCTATCGGGATAATTTTAATAGCTAATGATACAAGGAAAGCGAACAGTACTAAATTAAACATTCTTCCCAAAAAATAAATATAATATGCATTAAATCCCAATATTCTTCCTATTGTAATTCCAATTGACGATGCAATATATGGCAGTCTATCGGTACTTAACGGTTTTAACTTTATATTTTTATTTTTTGCCGATACGGGCTCAAATACTCTAGAAAAATATTTTTCATAGTTTTCTATTTTATTAATAACTTTAGCGTGATGTATATTATAATCTGATACTCTTACATTCATAGTATCGTCAGGATTATTTTTTATACCTAATATACTATTTGAAACATTATAAGATGTAAGATAATGACACCATTCATCAGGTACACCATTTACCGGAATTATCGTTGAATATATTATTCCAAGTACAATCGCCGAAATAAAATATATTCGATGCAGCTTAATTTCTTTTTTATTTAATAAAAGGCCTGTAACTATGCATAAAAGAATGGATAGTATTATAAGAACTCCCATTACTCTTTTAAGGTAAAAAAATCTCATTACGAAATACATAAAAAATATTCCGAATAATAACATAATTGAACTCATAAGTATTATAGACATATATTTTTTAAAAAAATTATCTATTTGAATTCTTTTCAAAACTTGTACCTCCCTCGGTTATCTTCATACATTTCAACAGAATAATCCGCTTTATGTAGAGTTAAATTTATATTATAATATGGATCTCCTAAAAAAAGTTCCTTTTCCCACTTATTTTTAAAATAATTTATTTCCTTTTGAAATCTCTTTTGCTTTTCTATTGATTCAGTTTCAAGACCTCTTGATTTTGATTCATAGTGATGAAATTTTACATTAGGATTAAATACAATCTTATATCCGAGTTTTCTTATTTTTAAGCATAAGTCTACGTCATTTAGTGCAATAGCTAAATCCTCATCCAGTCCATTCGCTTTTATAAATGCATCCTTTTTTATCATAAGGCAAGCTGCTGTACAGGCTGACATCTCGTGAGGGACTTTTTTCCACGGATAATACCACTCATTTATGTCAACCTCATCTGTCATAACATTTGCTGCAAAGCCTCCGATTTTGTAGACAACGCCACCATGCTGAATGCTATTATCTTCATAATAAAGCATTGCTCCCACACCGCCTACGTTTTCATCCTCCAAAGTTTTCACCATGTTATAAATTGAATCAGAGGAAATCATTTCCGTATCATTGTTTAAAAGCATAATAATATCGCCTTCAGCAAAGCGTGCTCCGAAATTATTAATCTTTGAATAATTAAAGCTAGATTTCCAAGTAGCAATCTTTAACTTTTGACCTGTAGAAAGAACTCCTTTTTGAAGCTCTTTATTGCAATCATATTCGTTATTTAAAAGCTTACTATAATAATTAAATGTCTCATCTTCCGTACTATTATTTTCTATTAAAATAAATTCAATATTTTTATATGTACTTTTATTTGCAACGGACATCATTGCTTTTTCAACGTCTTTGCTATGATCCTTTGTCGGAATTAGAATGGATATTAATGGATTTTTATCTAATTTTTTATATGTAACCTCAAAAAATCCGTCCACATTTTGTTTTACGTCTTCTACTTCTTTTCCTATTCTCTTTAAATGATTTTTTACTATATCGCTAAAATCCTCTTTATATCGAAAAAATCCATCAAAGCCTTTATCCACTTTCTGCGAGAATAAAGGATAAGAAATATGCCCTATAGCCCTCGGATAAACCTTAGTGATATCATGCTCTTCACCTTTTTTTACTTTCTTGTCGTAAAATTCAACTATATGAAAAAGCAGATCATACCAGTGATTTGAAAATAGCTTAATTTTTTTATCCGGATTATCTTTGTTTAAATTTCCTTCTGATAAGATATTTTCACTCAAATTATTTTCATATGAAATTGTATCTTTTAATGATTTTTCCACAATTTGTCTTAATGCACTTCTTTTTATTGCAAAGCATGAACCTATATATTGAAAAGAAGAAAGCATAATAGGAGATATATCCGGCTTAAAAAACGGCCTTTTCCTGACCTTGCCTTCGATTATATCTTCATCTGCATACACCATATCTTTATCTTTATTTTTATCAAGATAATTTGATATAGCATAGAAAAAATCTTCATCAAAAGTGCAATTTTCCTCTAAAAAGATAATATATTCTCCTTCGCCTTTGTTTATAATATTTTCTATGCAATAAACCCTTTCAATTTTTAAATCTTTTTCTATTATCTTGATATTAGTTCCTATATCATTCAAAAAAACAGTTCCGATATTTTTATAAGATTGCTTTTTTATTTCTTTTTCTAATAAATCAATTGCTTCAAGCTTATTAGTATAAAATACTATATCTATTTTTGTATTTAAAAATGTGCTTTTATCAGTTATCGATTCTTCTCTTTTTTTCGCTCTTACTAGAAAATCTCTATATTGATGCTCTATAGAATATGTTCCGCTTATTTTTTCCTTTATAAGATTTATGCCTGCCTTTATTCCATATTTTTTTGTATATGTTAAAAGCGTTTTTATTTTACTCATATAAAATTTCCCAGTTACCCTTTTTACTATAATTTGGATTATAATATGAATCCTGTTTTTCTAATTCTTCTTTGTATTTCTGCTTAAAATAATTCATCTCTTCTTCATTATCTTTTTCAATATTTTCTATTAAAAGTAATGCGTAAGGATTTATTACAACCTCTTTATTAAGCTTTAAAAGCTGTATACAAATATCTGCTCCCAAAAGCCGATATGTTCTTAATTTATCATCAAGTTCTATTTCATTAAATAAAATATCTTTCTTTATCATCATTCCATTTAATGAAATTATAGAAACATTATGTGCATAGTAATTTCTTGCAATATTTCCCGCTGCATTAAACATAACTCCTCTATCAATAGGAAATACAGGATTATCTTCTACAACACTCTTCAAATATCCATTTTCTGTCATCTGACCAAAAGAATTAATTCCTCTTCCGGCTACAGCTCCTACCTCTTCTTTTTGAATATACATAACTAAAAAGTCAAGTTGATTTCTTTTTAAAATTTTATCATTTTCATCTAAAAATAACACATATTTGCCATTTAAACTATCTTTAATTCTAGAAATTTCAGTTTTAAAGCCGTTTCTTATATCTATATAATGAAATTTTACATATTTATAATCTGTATTATTTATGATTTCGTCTTTTAAATTCTTTTCACCAGCTGACATAAACTTATCTTCATAAGCTACTACATGTTTTTCTTGTTTACTTACTCTTGCACTGTTGTCTATCACTCTATTCATAATTACTATATCTACTAAATTATTTTTCAATTCATAAAATAGTCTGTAATGTGTAGCACAAAGAACAGTAGATTTTATTTTTACATTTCGATTTTTTTCTTTTCAAAATCTATAACAGCCCTTTTCCCTGCCGAAATCGCATAGCTTTTAGCTGAAATATTTGATGCAACGGAAAGCGGATGAATTCTCCAAAAATATAAAATCTTAGGAATATGCCTAATATTTTTTGCAATAGATGAAAGCCTTAAAATCATTTCATGATCCTGACTACCGTCATAATTTGAATCATATAATTTTTGTCCATTTAAAAGATTTCTGTCAAACACAAGAAAATGGCAAATATAATTTAAACTAAGTAAATCCTCTCTAGCAAAATCTGGTTTATACTGAATATCTCTTATATCATATAAATTCGGAGAATTAAATGTAGCTTCATCCGTATATATAAAATCCGCATTATGCTCTTCAATTTCTTTCATGCAATAATAAAGGACTTCCGGATGAAGTATATCGTCATGGTCAAAAAGTGCCAAATACTCTCCTTTTGCCATCGCTATACAGCTGTTCGTATTTTCTGAAATTCCTTCATTTTTTAAAAGTTTTTTATATTTTATTCTTTTATCTTTATTTTGATATTCTTTTACAATTTTCCCAACGAAATCATGCTCTTTATCGCTTCCATCGGCAAGGCAAAGTTCAAAATCAGAATATGTCTGCTTAAGCACAGACTCAATCATTTCTCTTAAAAACTCTTCAGGTGTATTAAAAAGCGGAACGATAATACTTATTTTTATCTTATCTTTAAATATAGTGTGTTTTTCTTTTTCAAGGATTTCATCTGATGGAAATATCTTTTTAAGTAACTTTTTTCCTCTCTTTATTCTATTTGCTTTAGAATTATATATTTTGATTTTTAAAATTTTAACAAACTGTCCTGTAATAAGAATTTTTATATAATGTAAACTCCTAAGAACGTACCATTTTATTTTTGATAAGACTTTTCTTATAAAGCTTCTCTTTTTAAGAAATTTTTTATCGTTATTTTCTTTAGGCTCAATATTGTATTCATTCTCTGTAAGATCTATAAGCCTAAGTAACTCTTTTTTATTCATCTAACAATATCCCTGCTAATATTTTTTTAATGTTTGCATGTATTTATTTTAATGTTTGCTTGCATTTATCTTAATGTTTGCTTGCATAATCTCTTAAAATATCGCTTTGCTCATACAATAAATCTATATATATTTCACTATATTTATGCCATCTTGTGCTAATTTCTATTTCCGGACAATTTTTAGGAAATACAAATATATTTTCTTCCGATTCTGTTGCATTCTTTATACTAAATTTTATTTTTTTATTGTCAAGAAGTAAGGCTTTTATAAAACAAATACCGGCATATTCACTCGGCTTAATTCTTATTTTTTTAGTTCCCTTTGGTATATCCACTTTTACATTAAGATGTCCGTTCGGCATAGTATATTCAAGATTATTCGAATCTTGGTAACCTTCTCCTAAATCAAAACATATATTTGCTTTTCTCGTTCTTTCATAATCGGATAGTACATCTACTTCTCCGAAAAGTAAATCTTCTCCTGGTGTAATATCCTCTTTTAAATTTCTAAGCGGTATATTTTTCCCTTGCACATACTCTTGGAAAGATTTCTCCATTCCTTCATACTTTTCTATATCGACTTCACTTAACCCGAAATATTCATACGTTTCCTTATTATTAAGCTCATCTCTCTTCGTATTTGTTGCAGCATAGTAATGAATAATTCTATATTTTATATAATCTATAGGAATTGGGAATAAATATGTCCATTCATAATCTATAATTGTATTTTTATCCCCTATAATCATATTCGACATAACAAGGTCTATATCCGATATAGGAAGCGTCTTCATTTCTGAAGGAAAATTAACTTTTCCAAAAATAGTATTAAATTCATGAGTCGTCTTAAATGAATTTAATTTATTCTCTGGAATTACAATATTTATGTATTTTTCGATAGCTTTTAATGCTTCATCTTTTCCTTCCTCAGATAAAACTTCATCAACATATTTTTCATATGTTTTGCCTTCAAGATACTCAAATCTTACGCCCGACTCTCCTTTTGTAGCTTTATTTATAAAAATATTTTCGCTCTCGTATAAATCTTTAAGTTTTTCATATAAAAGCAAAAGATTATCAACATGTCCTCTTGCTTCTTCTCCAATCGGGATTTTTTCTACATATCTTATTTTATTTTCATCTTCTCTTATTTCAGTATATATAGAGAATTTTTTATCTCGTTCATTTGAATATTTGCAATACAAAAATTTATTCATATTGCTAGTTCTCCTTTATTATTTCTATTAAAAATGCATTTGAAATCGTCTTAAATATACCCTCTTGATTAAAATTTTCTATAACTTTATCATCGTTTAAAAAATGAAGTCTAAAATCGTTATAGTTCATTCCATTAATATTAAGTTCACCTGCATTCGGCTGATATAAGTCACTATAAATATATTTTGGGAATTCAAAGCTAGGATATGGATAATATATTTCATATTGTACATCGTCCAATTTATTAAGTGCTTCTTCCCATTCCATTTTAGATAACATTTTTTTCGGACTTAATATCCTATTATTTTCTTCTAAACTTCTAAAGAATTTTTTACTTACTTTATCCTTAAATCCTGATATATATTTAAATCCCAGCCTATTATCGTCTGCTATATAGATTTTTCCATTTTCATTTAAATGTTTTAAGTTTTCTTTCAAAAATTCAGGAATAGCTTTGCTAAAGCCCGATAAAATCATATAAGACCTAAGAGACCCTACATATGTTATTACATCATATTTTTTATTGGAGTAAAGAAATTCTTTTATATTTACAAAATTATTCTGGTTTAAAGCTTTAATTCTTTCCATTGATATTTGTTTTAAATCATTATCATTTTCCACGCAAAATACATTTTTCGATTTTTTAATTAATTCTTCCGTAAGAATTCCAGAAGAAGATCCTACTTCAAGCACGCTGTCATTTTCTTTTATATCAAATACCTTTACAAGATTTTTTCTATATGAGGATAAATGGTACACAAGAAAATAAGACCGTAAGTCATTAAGATTATCTTCCCACAGCTCTTTCGGATTATTCTCTATTATATTTTTAAGTAATTTCAATTCTTCTTCTCTTTTATAAATATAATGACTCATTATCTATTCCTATCTAATGAAAGACGGATAATAAAGTTATTTTTTATTTTACCATATATGCGTTATTATCTCTAAAAATTTTGTTTATATAACTAATTTATTTTAAAAGTTAACCGATAGACATGTTAGCGAATAAATATTTTACATTTGAAAGGAAAATTTATGTCTGATACAAAAGATAAAGTTGCCTCTTTAAAAAATGGCGGAAAAGGTTTTATAAATGAATTCAAAAATTTCATTTTGCGTAGAAATGTTATTGATCTGGCTGTCGGTGTTATCATAGGTGCCGCTTTCCAAAAAATCATAAACTCTTTGGTAGAAGACGTTATTATGCCGATAGTATCACTCTTCACAGGAGGAATCGATTTTTCAAACAATTTCTTATCCTTAGATGGAAGCCATTATAAAACTTTACTTGCAGCAAAGAAAGCAGGCGCATTAACACTTAATTATGGTAATTTCATAACTGCCGTAATAAACTTTCTTTTAATGGCACTTGTTATTTTTGTTATGATAAAACTTATCAATAAACTTTCAGAATCATTAAATAATAAAATGGGTGAAGAAAAAACAACAAAAACTTGTATATATTGCAAAAGCATTATTGCTATCGATGCAACAAGATGCCCGAATTGTACTTCAATCCTTCAAGAATAATTTTAAAATTATCCTCACTCTGCTCTTTTTGATGAATATTCAATTTGAATAACTTTATCATCTGATATTTTTACAGTTATATTGAGCTTTTGCTTTTCATATTTCATATTTCCATCATCATCTAAAAAGTCATCTCCATAAAGCTTTTTAACTTTTTCCTTTGAATCGCCTATAGTAAGACCGCTTTTCGTCTTAACTTTATTTCCTTTTACAATAACTTTTAATACTTTTTCTATATCATTGTCATTATATGTCCATATTTCAAAGTCTTTATAACCATAAACCTTTATGCATTTTGCCCCCGCACAGCCCTCTTTTTCGGAATAGCTTTCCTTCTTATCAAGAATAGTTTTTATTTCGGAAGCTTTCATATTCGGATATATTTTTTCTTGCCCTTCTTCTATATAATAGTTATCATTTCCTTCATTTCTCCTAAAGCTGCAACCTGCAAAAATAATAGCACTCATAAAAAGAAGTACAAATAATGTCTTTATTTTTCTTTTTCTCATATTACTCGCCTATTTCTTCTTTAAAATTTCTATATTTTTTAACTCTCTTTTCCCAGATTTTACAAAGCTTTTTATCGTTTTTTCTATTTCTAACTCCATACTTTCTCTGTAAAATCTTTCCTAAAAAATCTCCTATCTTGTCGGCACCTTTATAGTTTAAATGGTATCCTCCATCATAGGTATCCTTATTATAATCTATTTTTATCTCATCGTTATACTTATATAGATTATAGTATGGAATTTTATATTTTTTAGAATATTCATTCATCTCATCATCCCAATTTTTTTGCCATTTAGGCGATAAAATTGGAGCTTTTATGATAATAAGTTTTATTTTATTTGAAGAACAAAGGGTTCTTATTTTATTAAGATAAAAATATGCTCTTTTCCCAAATTTTAAATTTTTTTCTTCTTTCTTAATCTTTATAGCCTTCTTTACCCCTTTTTTAGGGTAATATCCCGCCAAAGTCACATTATCTTTTTTATTAAATAAATACTTAAAATCCTCTTCTTTTAAATCAAAAATCCTGTCATGATATCTAAGAATCGGAAAAACATATTCTATAAAATTCTCATTCTTTGTCTTTGATGCATTTATGATATCAATTTTATTCTTTGACCATTTCATGTAATCTATAGTCATCCTGTTGTACGCTTCATCTTTAGGCTCGTTATATTTCATAGAAAGTGCATTTATGACAACAACCTTCGGTTTTTCATAAGAAAGTGCTTCTTTTAAAAGATAGTATGTTTGCCACATCTTCTGCCCCGCATTTCCCCTTATATAGCTATTTATTCCATATTTTTCCCACATTTTTACAGTGGATACATTTTCATAAAGTTCGCAGTCTCCTACCATAAGGACATCGTGATTTATATTTTCCTTATAGTAATCTGAAGTAAACGCTCCTTCTTTTATCTTGCCCTGATATTTTGGCATTAAAAGCCGCTGCAAAAAATACAACGATAAAATCACAATAAGTATCCTAACAAGCATAATTATGTGTGTGTTTTTCAAGTTTTTTATCATAAATTAAAACCTACCATATACAAAATCCGTTACTATATATGATTTACCATATTTACCGAATAAAATAACTGATATAAAAAGGCAGAAAAACGCAATAAATTCCGGCTCAAAAATAAACGCTGTGCCTTTTTTCTTAAATCTCTGTTTTTTTGATATTATGCTATATAAAAATATAGTAAATACACCAAGTATAATTAAAACTATATCTTCTACTTTTAAATCTATATTTGAAAAAAGATTTGTATAAATCGATAACCCTTTTGAATTAAACTCCTTTATCTTATTTAAATTAAACATACTTAAAAACATCTTAAAAGCAAGCTTATAATCCCTATAACAGTCAAAAATCCTAAGAAGCGACACCAAAATGAAGGTATAAAGAATTTTTAAAATTCCTACGAATTTTACTTTTAATTTCAAATTTTTATTTTTAATTATATTTTTTTCGTATAAATGAGATATTTCTTCTTCAATTATAATAAATATCGCATTAAAAATTCCCCACAAAAAGAAATTAATAGAAAGCCCATGCCAAAGTCCTGTTAGTGCCCAAGTAACAAAAATTGCTATAAATACCGGGACTCGTTTGCCTAAACGATTCCCTAACAGTTTTCTCGATTTTTTACTTAAAATAAGCATATTTTTTGAAACAGACATCGGATAAAATACATAATCTTTAAACCAAGTCCCCATAGTAATATGCCATCTTCTCCAGAACTCTCTTAAGCTTTTTGAAAAATATGGATGATTAAAGTTTTCTGTAAGTTTTATATCAAAAATCTTTGCCACGCCTAAAGCTATGTCTATTCCACCTGTAAAATCACAGTAAATATAAACCGAATACACAATGAGCGTAATAAAAACAAAAGGTCCTTGATATTTTTCAGGATTTAAACACATTTCATCCAAAAATACTTCGATTCTTTCCGCAATAATAAGCTTTTTAAATAAACCATATAGTATCCTTATAATTCCTATTTTTATATTCTCATATTTAAAATTGTGATACTTAAAAAGCTCTTCTTTTAAATCTTTAAATCTAGAAATTGGCCCTTCAATAAGCTGTGGAAAGAAAGTTATAAATAGCGAAAGTTTAAAGAAGTTCTTTTCAATTTCAACTTTGCCTTTATATGAATCAATTAAATAACCTATGCTTTGAAGGATATAAAAAGATATTCCGAGCGGAATTAAAAAACTGCTTCTCTTTTTTTGAATAAAAAATGTAAAATTTGATGCTACATCCGTATATTTTCCTATAAATAGCATAAAAAGTAAAAATAGAGCAAATATGAGCAAAAAAACTTTTCTTCTCTCTTTTTGATTGCCTTGTATACTAATATTTTGCTTCTCTTTTATTAAGTTAGCTTTATTATTTTCCGAAATCACAAGAGAAAAAATATAAGTTAAAAGACTTGTAAGCACTATAAAAAGAAGGTTTCCAACTCCAGTTTTATAGTAAAAATAATAACTCGATATTAAGAGTAGTTCCCATTTTTTATTTTTAAAAATTGTATAGTACAAAACGGCTACAACAAAAAGAAAGCCCAAAAATTCATAAGATATAAAACTCATTATTTCCTCTTAATTAAAGAATCCGCCATAGACACAATTGTATCTAACGAATAAAAATTCTCTGGAGTAATTTCATCTGAAGGAATAAGCACTCCAAGCTTATCATAAATATCAGAAATAAGTGTAACAGTATCAAAAGAATCCAAAATTTCTTGCTTTGCAAGATCTTTTTCCTTTGTAAAATCTATTTCTGGATGTATGTCATTTAAAAGTTCCTTTATGCATTCATACGTGCTTTGCATATCGTTTTAATAGTTCCCTTCTGTCAATCTTTCCATTTGTTCTCATCGGAATATCACTGCTTTTTATTATCCTTTTCGGTATCATATACTTCGGCAGTTTTCTAAGTAAAATTGTTTTAACTTCAATTTCATCTAAATCCCCGTCAAAAATCAGCATAAGTGTATTTTTATCTTTATCATAGACACTTCCTGCTCTTGTAATTGAAGGAATCATACACGCTATTCTATCAATTTCTTCCAGAGATATTTTATGTCCCATATACTTGATTTCATTGTCTTTTCTTCCTAGAAATAAAATATTTCCCTTAGAATCTATCTTTCCTATATCTCCAGTCTTATAAATTCTTCCGGTATATAATTTCTCATTATCTGGTTTATCGATTTTATCATAGCACGCAGTGCACGATTTATCGGTTCTTAAGCCATAAATATTCTTTAAAAATACTTCGTTCGTTTTTTTATTATTTTTAAAATATCCTTTTGCTACTCCTTTGCCTCCAATATATATTTCTCCAATTTCTCCTTTTTTTACTTCTTCAAAATCCTCATTTAAAATCCAAACCTTAGTATCCGAAAAAGGTTTTCCTATAGGGATTATATCACTTTTAAAATCATCTTTTAATTCATAGTAAGTGCTCATTCCCGTGCATTCTGTAGGTCCGTATAAATTTAAAAATCTTGCTGCATTAAAATGCTTTCTCCAATAATTTAACGTTTTTATAGAAAGATTTTCTGAGCCGAACGCTATAGTTTTTAAGTAGCACGGTTTTTTTTCTTTAAAGGCATCAAGCATTTCCATTATAGAAAGTGAAGATGATACCCAACAAATCATATTGATTTTTTCTTCATTCATTAAATCGATAAGCTTAGTAGGATATGAAAAATATTGTTTCGGAATAAAAACAGTAGTAGCACCCTTAAAAATCGTTCCGTAAATTTCTTTAATCGGAGCATCATAAAATAAAGGTGACTGACATCCGAAAATCGTATTTTCATTCACTTTAAGCACTTTTGTAAGCTCTTTTATGTAAGAAATAACAGAATTATGAGCTACTTCGACTCCCTTAGGCTCACTTACAGACCCCGATGTATAAATAACGTACATCGTATCCTCCGGCTTTATTTTTTCTAAAGTACCTTTTATAAGAAACTTAGAATTTAAAATATCATTTATATCAAAGATTTCTACACATTCCTTTAAATTTTCAAAGCTTACTCTTTTTTTCTCTTTTTCAAAACTCGTAACCATAATCCGAGCTTTGCTTTTCTTTATGATTTCTTTTTTCATTTCAAAAGAAAGATTATTATCAATAGGAATATAAAAATTACCTGATTCAATTATCGAAATAAACAAAATTACAGTATCAATTTTACTTTTAATATTTAAAATAACAGGCTCTTTAAAAACTCCTTTTTCAATAAAAAAGGCTGCCGCTTTTTTCGATAAATCAAAAAGCTCCTTAAAAGTAATTCTCCTATTTCCTTCTATAAAAGCCGTTTTATAGGGATATTTTTCTTCTGTTTTCTTAAGATACTCAATTATGGTATTTCCCATTTTATTTCCACTCGATATAACTACCTTATATTAACCAATTACTAGCTACTTTTTATATATATCATATCAATTTTTATATACAATCATACAAATTCTTATATACAATTATATACTCTCATGTAAATTCTTATATACACCTATATACACTCATGTAAATTCTTATATACACTCATATAAATTATACAATTATATAAATTCTTATATACACTTATATAAATTTTTTATATATGAATTCAAATCTATATATTTTCAATTTATAGGAGGATAAAGTGATGCATCATATACATAATATCCCGGATGATACGAATTATAATTAAGAAGATCTTCTGTCTTTTTATAGAAAAATACTGATTTATCTGCTCTTCCATTCATGCAATCAAAATGATACCATCCTTCACCTATATTTATAATAAGCCACAAATGGTCAGCATTCCTTACTCCTTTTTTTCTCTCAATTATCATATTGTCAATTCCCGCATCTGTAAGAAGCTCTTTTGCAGTATAAGCAAATACATAACAATCTCCTTGTTTATCCAAAAATCCCATCTCGGCATTTCTTAAAGGGCTATTCTTATCGTGTATCTCTTTATATGTTATATTATCATGTGTCCACCAAAATATTTTTTCCGCTTTTTCGTAAGGTGTCATATTATCATCAATAATATTACTAAGTACCTCTTTTGCAAGTTTTGTAATTCTATTTTTCAAATTAACTTTTGAATAGTCTTTTACATTAACTTCAATTTCTTTCGTAGCTACATTTCCGCTTGCATCACTCACTGTATAAAAAATCTTATATGTACCCTCTCTATTTATGTCTAGATTACCCGTATTTATTGATACCTTAAGTCCTTCCTTTCCTGAATTATCGAAAATCTTTATTTTATGCTTAAAATCTACTTTCTCTCCCTTTTTTACAGAAAAATTGTTTCCAATTATCCTCGGAGGAATTGTATCTTTTTCTAATGTTAAAATTGTTCTTATAAAAACCGCAGTTTTATTTTGATTTCTTAAAGTGGCATTTTCTATATTTGAAATTTCTTTTCCTAAAAATCCCGCTGCAAAAAAGTATACAAAAAGAATTGTTCCTCCAATTAAACTTCCTATGCATAGCCATTTTTTTATAAGATAAACTATAAAATGCTTAAATCCTAAAGCTCCTCTAAAAAACTTTTCTATATCCCTCGTTTTTATTAAAAATTTCTTTCCGAAATATATAGCTGGTAGAAACGTTAATATACTAAGTATCCAAAATAAAACTACTATATCTGTTTTAAATAAGGACATACATATAGTAAAAAACAAAGATAAAAATATATAAAAATAAATATTCTCCTTTTCATAAAAACTTTGTTCCACCTTGCACGGATGTTTAATAATCTGTTTTTTTAGTTTTAAATAAGAATCATAATTTGAAATCTTATTTAATTTAGAAAAAATATAAGGATTTGCACTTTCTTTTGCTTTTTTATATAAGTTATCCACATCCTTGTTCTGATAAGCATATTTTTTAGCAAAAATTGCAAACATAATCTCATCAAAATAATTTTTATCTTTAGAGAGAACACTTATCTTGTAAGAAATTCTGCTATAACTTTCTTTTCCATTGGCTGTAGAAAGGTTTAAATACTTAAGGCTGTCTTTATATTCATTAACAGCCTTTTCATTTTCTCCCATGTCTTCAAGAAATGTCGCATTATTAAGTTGTTTTTCATATGAAAAAGAATCTTTCATTTCTTTTAATTCCACTTTATTTTACAATAGTCAATACTTTTATAATATTATATTTTAATCAAAATAAAAAGAACGGTTTTAAACTGTTTTTATATACGATAAATTTAAAATTTATCGTACCTTTTTAAGCTTATATCCGTTCTTTTTTATTATTCTTTATTATCTTTTCAATCGGTATCAGATTTCTTCAATAAGAGAAAGACTTCTTTCGAGCATCATCTTATCGCACATTTCAATAAATTTATCTACACTAACATCGTGTAACTGTTTCTTAGTTCCTCTGATATTTATAGATACTGTGTCTGTTTCCTTTTCCTTGTCACCTAGTACTATGACATAAGGATCTTTAAGACTCTTGAACTTCTTAATCTTATTATTCATATTGCTGTCCGTATAATCAGCTTCTACTCTTATATGATGTCTTAAAAGCTTCTTCTCAATCTCCTTTGCATAATCGTTATGCTCTTCTCTTATCGGAACAATTCCGACCTGAACAGGAGACATCCAAAATGGGAAAGCTCCTTTGAAATTCTCTATTATAATTCCTAAGAACCTTTCAAGTGAACCGAAGATAGCTCTGTGTAAAACTACAGGAATTTTTTCGGAGCCGTCTTTGTCTGTATATTTAAGTTCAAAATTTCTAGGAATCTGGAAATCAAGCTGTACGGTTCCGCACTGCCATTCTCTCCCCAAAGCATCCTTAATCTGAAGATCAATCTTAGGTCCATAGAACGCTCCGTCACCTTCATTGATTTCATATTTTCCTTCGCCATATTGCTTATCCAAAATCTTTTTAAGAGTTGCTTCGGCACTGTTCCAAAGCTCTATATCTCCCATATAATCATCCGGTCTTGTAGAAAGCTCTGCTCTATATGTAATTCCGAAAGTACCATATATCTCATCAGCAATTGATAAAATATCTTTAATTTCGTCTTCAATCTGATCTTCAGCAACAAATGTATGGTCATCATCCTGACGAAATGCCTGAACTCTTAAAAGTCCATTAAGCTGTCCTGTCTTTTCTTTTCTATGAAGAACATCATATTCTGAATATCTTATAGGAAGTTCCTTATAAGAGCGAGGTTTTCTCTTATACTGCATCATAGCATTCGGGCAATTCATAGGCTTTGCAGACATAGTGTCATGTGCTTCTATGTCAAACTGTCCATCTTCACTTTTACCCGGAACAATAAACATATTGTCTTGATAATGGGCCCAATGTCCGCTTATTGTCCATAATTTCTTATTATTTATTAGAGGAGCAGAAATCTCTCTATATCCGTGCATAGCCTGAACTTCCCTTGAATATGAAAGAAGCGACTGATAAAGCTGCCAGCCTCTCGGAAGCCAATAAGGCATTCCCTGTGCAGTTTCATCAAACATAAAAAGTTCCTGCTGTACGCCGAGCTTCTTATGATCTCTTTCCATAGCTTCCTTAACATAAGCCAAATGCTCTTTTAACTGTTTTTTGTCAGGAAAAGCATATAGGTATATTCTCTGAAGTTGATCTCTATGTTCATCACCTCTCCAGTAAGCACCTGATGTGGATTTTATCTGAAAAGCAGCATTCATAAGATCTTTTGAATTCTCTACATGAACACCTTTACATAAATCAACATAATCATCGCCTGTATAGTATACTGCTATCGTTGCATCATCCGGTAAATCATTTATAATTTCAGTCTTAAATTTCTGATTCTTAAATATAGAAAGAGCTTCCTCTCTTGAGACTACCTGTCTTTTCCAGTCCTCTTTTCTATTAATGATTTCATGCATCTTATCTTCAATCTTAGGGAAATCCTCTTTTGTAAGTGCAACCGGCAAAACGAAGTCATAATAACAACCGTCTGCAATCTGAGGTCCTATAGCATACTGAACCTCTTTCCCGTACAACTCTATAACCGCTTTTGCCATAATATGTGCAAGCGAATGTCTATATACCTTTAAATACTGCTCTTTTTCCATGTTTTTTCCTCCATGTTTTTTCTAACTTAGCAAGGCCACCAGCCTCACCCGCAAAACATTTTTAGTAACTTTAACAGCCTTTTTTCGTTATACTGCAAGATTTTTTATCATCTTCCTTTATAACCTTAAGTCCCTTTTCAATTAAAAAAGTTTCCCAATCTGTAAAGACCGTACCGTCTTCCTTCACTATTGCAGGAATACCGATATGATGAATTTCTTTTGCTCTATCAAAGGCAGATTCTCTGTCTCTATAGATCAAAAATTCCTTCAAAAAATGTAAATTTTTCGTGATATCTTTAAATTCGTATTCTATATTATTTGCATCAAAATTCTTTTTACAAACAATACAGCTCGGACACATTTCACTTCCGTATATTGTTATCATTCTTTATATTTTACCTCAGCTAAACCGTAGCTTAAATGTTCATTATAATTTCTTGCATTTTCCATTGTTGTAGCAGCTATAGCCTGAAGTGCTTCTCTTGTGAAGAATGCCTGATGTGATGTCAAGATAACATTAGGATACATAGTAAGTCTTGCTACTATACTATGTGAAAGCATATCGTCCGAACGATCATTATAAACATTATCATCTTCACCTTCATAAACATCAAGTGCTACTGCATGGAATTTATCCTGTCTAAGTCCCCAAATCAAAGCATCATTATCAATGATAGGTCCTCTTGATGTATTTACAAGCATAACATTATCTTTCATCATGCTTATAGCTTCTTTATTGATAAGATGATATGTACCGCCTTCTCCTTTTATTAAAGGTGCATGTAAAGAAATCAAATCTGCTCTCTTAAGTAATTCTTCTTTTGTAACATATGTAAGAAGTCCTTCATCTACAAGAGCCTGATTAGGATATGCATCCCAGCCTAATACTGTCATTCCATAGCCTTTACAAATTCTTGCCATGCATACACCAATTTTTCCTGTTCCCATTATTCCGGCAACCTTGTTATGTAAGTCAATTCCTAAAAGTCCTGAAAGTGCAAAGTTATTATCACGAACTTTGTTATAAGCTTTGCAAAGTCTTCTATTTGCAGCTTGAAGAATAGCCATAGCATGTTCTGCAACTGCATAAGGCGAATATGCAGGAACTCTAAGTACTGTTATGCCGCATTTCTTTGCTGTTTTAAGATCAACATTATTAAATCCTGCACAACGAAGAAGTATAAGTTTTACTCCATATTTAGCAAGTGCTTCAACTACATTTGCAGGAGCTTCATCATTAACAAATATACATACTGCATCGCAGCCCTTTGCATTGCTAACAGTTTCTTCTGTAAGACGGCTTCTAAAATATTTAATATCTACGTTGTAAGTTCCTTCTCCCTGATCTTTACTAAGTTCACTGAAGAATAACTTGTCGTAGCTTTTTGTTCCGAAAAATGCTATCTTTAAAAGATTTTTATTCTTCTCATTCTGATCTAAAACTTCATTCAATATTTCTTCTATCTTTTTAACTGCCTCTTTTTCATCTTCACCTTCAGCAGAAATAGTAAGAACGTCACCTTTCTTAGCAGATAAATCTAAAATCTTTAAAACATTATTTGCGTGAGCTGTTTCACTACCATTTGAAATAGTGACCTCACTCTTAAACTCTGTGCAAACTTGAGCAATACGTGCAGCCGGTCTTATATGAATTCCGGCAGAATCTTTAACTTCATAGTTTATAGTTACCATCTTATTTCTCCTTCTCTAACCTAACCATATGATTAAAAAAATTCTATTGATCGTTAAACTTTCAACAAATTATTATATCACTTTACTTTTTTAAAAAAAACTTTTAATAAATTTTTTAGAATTTTTGTGAAAACATATCAAAATATTTTTATAATTCATATTGACAATAGTAATTTTTTTCATATAATGAAAATTAGTTAGAACTAACATATTATTCCCTACTATATTGTTGTAAAATTATCGCCCATAGAGTTGGCATACTCCAACTTTATGAGCGATAATAACTTTTTAGGGGGTAATTGTTTTTTACTGAAAATTTTTAATTTCATTTACTAAAATTTTTTAATTTATTTGCTTATAAATTTAAGTAGACATTTTATAAATAACAGTTATTATATTAATGAAATAGTGTTTTTAATTATTTATAATGAATAATTTTAAATTGGAAATATTTTATTTTCACCTTAACTTAAAATAAATAATTCTAAATTAGAAATAAATATTTAATTTTCATTTTGAAATTAATCATATATGGATTATAACAATATAAGGAGGAACAAATGAGCAAAGTAGCAGTAGTTTATTGGAGTGGAACCGGAAACACAGCCGCAATGGCCGATGCAGTAGTTGAAGGTGCTAAAAGTGCCGGTGCGGATACAACTCTATATGAAGCAGCTGATTTTAATTCTTCTGTAGCAAGCGAATATGACGGAATCGCATTCGGTTGCCCTTCAATGGGAGCTGATGTCTTAGAAGAAATGGAATTTCAGCCTATGTGGGATGAAGTAAAAGATAATATTTCAGATAAAAAAGTTGCTCTTTTCGGCTCTTGGGGCTGGAGCGGCGGTACATGGATGGATAATTGGGAAGAGGATGCAGCCGAATGTGGAATCACATTAGCTTGCGACAGTGTTATTTGCATGGAATACCCGGACGATGAAACTCTTGAAGCATGTGCAAAACTTGGTGAAGCTGTTGCACAATAACTATATTTTATCTATCCTTATTTCTTTTATAGCTTATTAAATTCAATTATTCGGATAAAGCATCCAATCAATATCAGATATAGGAATACTGGAGTGACAAAAATTGCACACCTGATTACCTACTTGACAAAAGGTTTGATGGCCACTGCAATTAGGACACGTAAACTGATCCGGTACATAATGTATCGGAGTCAGAACTCCATGTTTCCTAGCTAAGTATATTGTTGCTTTTTCATGTTTTTCTTTTATATGGACATGTCTATCTATTCGATTCAAAAATATAGCATCAACTTTTCCCGAACATCCGATGATTTCTAAATCATTTTCACGTCGATATGTGCGAAATTCCAGATGCCTAAAATTTTTACAAATTACTCCCGTCTGATTTTTATCAAAAGATTTTCCGGAAGAATTTATAAGGAGTAATATTTCCGGCTGTTGAGTAAGCAAATCAATCAGTCTCATAGTAAAAATTTCGATGGAGAAATGAGGATCATGTTGTTTTATATTATTAACGACCTCTCTATGAGCAAAATACAATATAAGACTTCTAATTAAAGCAAAAATAATTAAAAAAGAGAATACAACTCCTACAATACTAGAAATAATTTCTGTTTGATCCTGACTAATCTTGCCCTTTGCTTGTAACATAGCAAGAATAAAAGCAGGTACTAGAACAAACAATACATAGTAAAGCTTACTAAAAGCACCTTCAATGAAAAAACGTGTCAATAAATAGCGATAAGCTTCCGCTTGATAGCTAGTCCGGCAGGAGGGACAAAAATAATTTTCACCTTCGACTTCCAACTGTGCAGCACAATTAAAACACAAAGGCGGCTCTTTTCTATCAGCCGTTCCTATCTGGTTACTCTTATATACAATGCTTTCAACAAAAGCATGCCTGATTTTACGGCGAAAACATTTTCGATTTTTTTCATCACGATAGGTTTCTTTTATGCTGGCATTTGAAGCAGAATAAATTACATCCGCTTTTCCGTCAGTACATTTTAGCCCACTAGGTTCTTCTTTTGATGAAGGAAGCTTAACTTCTAATTCCTTATGCAATCCGAAGCGTTGCAAAGTATCTATCTCATTTTTAAATCGTTGTATTTGTGAAAATCCCGCATAGGCCTTGATTTCTTCTATAGAATTTGTCTTATACATTCTCTTTATCACAGGAATATAAATAAGATGATCTAATTCTTTCGTAAACACTCCAAATTTCATATAAGTTTTTACCTTTCATACATGTTTAATTTTTATGATAATAAATAAATTTTATAATAATACTAATTTTTACTTCTTAATCGCCTCTATCTTACGCCGCTACTACTTCCATTTTTTTTCATTCTTGCTTTCATTTTTTCCTTATTTGCATACATTCTCTTATCTGCAAGCTGCAATACACTATCATAATTTTCATTTCCGACTTCATAGCTCTTTGCAATTCCATATGCAACGCTTATATTACATCCGTCGTTAATTTCTTCATTTACTTTATGTATAGTATTTGCTAATTTTTCAATATATTGCTTAAGAATCGTTTCATCTACAAATTTTGATACAACAAGAAATTCATCTCCACCTTGTCTTATATTTAAAAATTCATCCGTATCGAATGTCTCCTTTAAACAGTTTGAAAAATCTACTAATAGTTTATCCCCTCTATCATGTCCAAAAGTATCATTTATAATCTTTAAATTATTAAGATCCATCATTATAATGGAATACTGATTTTCATTCTTCTTAAGTTCAATGGCAAATGCCATACCTTTATGTCTATTATAAAGTCCTGTAAGTGAATCCTGGTATGCAAGATTCTGTAAAAGCGAAATCTGCATTTCATAATCCTTTGAAAGCTGTGCACTTACAGAATAGCTTATAAGCGGAGTCATAATTACTATAATAATAGGAATAACAATAAATATATCTCCAATAGTATATCTTCTATGGAAAACATTTATGTAATGTATATTCAAATTGAACAATACTACTTGAATTCCCAACAAAACTGCACTTACTATATTTCCGATGCCTAAAACTTTTTCATAGCTCTTCTGCTGTTTATATCCCTTTATTGAAATCACCAGAATAAATAAAAGTACAAAGAATACAGACGCTCTGAAAATTGAAACGAATTTAGATATATTATATATATTAAAAATATGTGATAATGCGGCAATAGCTAAAAATGCCAAATAGAAATATTTAAGCTTAAATACAATATTCCATTTTCCTAAATTGGATTTTATGCTTTCTATAAGATTTATATAAAAGTAAGGAATACTATACAAGGCAGCATATTCAAAAGCGGATGTAAGTTCTAAATTTCCAGTCATATTCTGAAATACACCATTGGTGCAAGCACTCCATATACCCACAAAGAACGCCATCGCGAATGAAAAAAGTAAATGATCGTTACTAAGCTTCATTATCGTTGAAACAAGAGAGAAGCATAAAAATCCCACAGATCCTGTTATAATAAGTGCAATACTCAACATGACTGAATCCGACGATTCATAAAAAATGTCTGTCCAAATCGTATTACTTTTAGTAAGTTTAAAGAATTCCATCCAATCGTAATTAATATTTTCTCCAGCTTTAAGTTGCACTGTAAGAACCGGATGAGCTGTTACTACCTTACTTAATTTTATTATATGATAACCACTTCCGAGAAATTTATTTTTTTTGTATCTTTCTTCACCATATGAATAAACTTTTTTGCCGTTCCAATAGACTTTTACTACCGAACTGTAAGTTTTAAATACCAAAAATTTTTCTTCACAATCGCTCTTTCTCATTCTCCTTGTAATTGTAACCAAATCTCCTTTTTTTAGAGTAGGTAATGCAGTTCTATCCACATCTATATCCGGAAATTCCTTATTATTTACTTGTACATCGAAATTTCTTTCCGTCCACTCATTTTCTCTTTGAAAATTAAGAACTGGTAACACAAAAATAAAGAGCATGAAAATAAAAACTGCTTTAAATACAAAATCTTTTATATTTTTTCCCAGTACATCCATAGCGTCTCCCTAAGTAACCTGATTGGAGTTTCGTATATTTATATAAATATCTTAAAGCATCTTCATGTAGTCTTCAATTTCTACGGGTTTTGAGAAATAAAATCCCTGAATTACGTCACATCCCGCATTTGTTATCATATTTAAAGTTTCTTTGGTTTCTACACCCTCCGCACAAACCTGTTTACCGAAAATATGGCAAGCATTTATAATACTTATAATAAATTTCTCATTATCTCTGGACTCAATCAATGTATCGACAATACTTTTATCCAACTTAACTATATTTGTAGGATATTTTAAAAGTAAACCTATTGAAGAATATCCGCTTCCAAAATCATCTAATGCTACATTAACTCCGAGCTTTGTACAAAGTTTAAAAAACTCTGCCAATTTTTCAGGATAATTATCAAAATTGGTTTCTGTAAGCTCAAGAATCATTCTGGACGGATCAATGTCACTTTTATTTATAGTTTCCCTTACATAATCAATAAAATCATCCTCTAAAATCTGAATATAGCTTACATTTGATGATATCTGCAGCTTTGCATTTTTCTTTAAAAATTTTTTTGTATTTTTGATAGCATTTTCTAAAATCCATTTTCCCACGATATTTATTAATTTAGATTCTTCAAGTATCGGTATAAATACTGCAGGTGATATGTCCTTTCCTCCACATTTCCACCTTAGCAAAATTTCACCGCCCTTTATCTTGTGATTATCCGCACGAACGATAGGTTGAATAACTAATCTGAAATTTCGGAAATTGTTATTTATATCTTCTCTCAGCTTGAATAACATTTTTGCATATTCTTTCTGGTTATTTATATCCTTTACTGTATGTGCTACAAAATTAGGATCTAAAGATGCTTTTGCAACATTAATCAAAACTATTGTATTTGATATAATATCCTGAGCATTCATTTCACCCGGAAGTATATTCATATAACTAAAAGAACATTGTAATTCGTCTGCAATATTGTGCTCTTTATATTTATCCAAAATAACTTTCTTTATTTGACGAATAACAGCTTCCTCATCTTTTATACAAGTTGGAGCAATAACTGCTGCAAATCTAAGCCCATCTAATCGGAAAAAAGAAATTTCTTTATCAAAGAAATCATCAAGAGTTTTCGTAATATCTCGTAAAAGCATATCCCCTTTTTCTTTTCCATAAATTTCATTTATTTCACTGAAATGATTTATACTAAATCCGACTATTCTGACATTAAGCTCCTTATTTACATAACTTTTTAATTTAGAAATCGCAAATGCCTCCATAGGAAACTTAGTTATAGGATCAACAACAAAATCATTTTCAGGACTTGTTATAATCCCTGAAAAGAATAGTGGTTCAGTTTTATCTTTGTTCCAAAGAATCTTACCCTGGCACCTTATCCAAAATTTATTGCCATCTTTATCTATAATCCTATATCTTAAATCGTGCAGATTTTTTTTCTTATTCATTACTTCAAGCATATCTTTTTTAAACATTTCTAAATCATTAGGATTATATATTAATTTCTCCCATTCTTTTAACAGGTCCTTTACTATATTATTTTTAAATCCAAATCTCTCTTTTAAATTATCTGATATATAAAAGGAATTAGTTTTTAAGTCTCCGAAATAAATATAATTATCATCATAATTATGTGCCACAGAATTAATAAGCGTACAAATGTCGAAAAAATTATTGTCTAAATACTGCTTTAAAAATTTATTTTCAGTATACATAAACTCTCCTTTCGTATAAACAGCTTATTAAATATATGTGTTTATACTCATTATTCATTTTACTCTGTCATTTTTTGCAAATATTACATTATTCTAACTTTAACCTATATGATACCACTATTGTTCATGAATTGCATTCTTTTAAATTAAAAAACACGAAAATAATACACATTTTACATTTCTTTTTATTTAGAATAAATTGTATAATGATTCCGCATTAATGCCTATAACTTTTAATAACAGAATTGGAGTTTTTTATGTCAAAATCGGAAAATCAAAAATTTAAGCTTTATTATATTATAAAAATATTACTTGAAAAAACTGACGAAAATCACGGAATTACAATTACTGAGCTTATAAAAGCACTTGAAAATAAGGGCATTCATGCTGAAAGGAAAAGTCTATACAAAGATTTTGATGATATAACAGACAAGCTGGATATGGAAGTTTTAAAAAAAAAGGAAGGAAAATTCACATATTATCGCATAGAAGATAGAGAATTTGAGCTTCCTGAAGTAAAGCTTTTAATCGATGCCGTTCAATTTTCAAAATTTATAACAGAGAAAAAATCTAAAGATCTTATACAAAAAATCAAAAAATTTGTAAGCATACATGATGCAAAAAATCTTGATAGAGAAGTTTTTGTTCAGGGCAGAGTTAAAACTATGAATGAAAGCATTTACTACAATGTAGATGAAATTCATAGAGCAATACTTGCAGATAAAAAAATATCATTTAAATACTACAAATGGGATATTAATAAAAAACTTGTCGAAAAATATGAAGGTGTTAATTTTAAAGTGAGCCCTTTAGCTCTTATATGGGATGACGAAAATTATTATTTAGCAGGATTTGACGATTATGATAAAATTATAAAGCACTACCGTGTAGATAAAATGAAGCACATAAGCTTACTTCCCGAAGAAAGAGACGGAAAAAACGATTTTAACGACTTTAATATGGTATCTTACTCAACAATGAATTTCGGAATGTTCAGCGGAAAAGAAAAAAGAGTAAAAATTAAATTTAATAATGACATAGTCGGCGTTTTTATAGATAAATTTGGAAAAGATATTCCTATTGTTCCTATTGATAATTCTTCTTCTTATACAAGGGTCGACGTTTTTATAAGTCCTATATTTTTTTCCTGGGTATTAGCATTAGGAGAAAAAGCAAAGCTTACGGATCCCGATGATGTAGTCTTAGAAATGAAGGAATTTATAAGTAAGATTAATGATATATATAAATAATTAAATTAATTTAATAACTAATTAAATAGATTTATTTATAATATGAGTAGCTTATACCACATAGACACTATTGACATTACAGAAAAAAGAGGATTTTTTAATGTGAAAATATTAATTGTTGAAGACGACAAAAATATATCGTCGCTACTTTCCGAAGAACTTAAAGCTTGGGGATATGAGACAAAAGAAATTGAAAATTTTAACAACGTGCTAGATTCATTTAATGATTTTAAACCAAATCTTGTACTTATGGATATCTCTTTGCCCTTTTACAACGGATTTTATTGGACTGAAAAAATTAGAAATATTTCCCACGTCCCTATAATCTTTATTTCTTCTCATACAGAACCAATGAATATTATTCAGGCTATGCAATTTGGTGCAGATGATTTTATTGAAAAGCCTATTGATATCACTGTTACACGAGCAAAAATTCAAGCAATTTTAAGGAGAGCTTACGATTACAATATTGATGAAGAAAACTTAACTTATAAAGATTTTACTCTTAAGCTTTCTTCTGCAAGTCTTATTGGCAACAATTTTTCAATTAGTTTAACGAGAACGGAACTTTTAATTTTGGAAATATTGTTCAGATTTAAAAATCAAATTGTTTCAAGAGAAAATATTATAAACCACTGCTGGCAAAGTGAAGATTTCATTGATGATAATACATTATCCGTTAATATTACACGATTAAGAAAAAAATTAAACAATGTAGATGTAGATTTAATACATACCAAAAAAGGTATCGGATATTTTTTAGGTTAGAACTATTATGAAAAAACTTAGAGATTTTTTAAAAACTGAACACAAAGTTATTTTTTCTTGTCTTTTGGTTATTATGACTTTCGGATGCATTTTTCTATTTGCCAATTTAAATAAAGAATATTTTTTATTGGGATCCGAAATTACTATATTCGGACTCATAGTATATCTTTTTTTCGCATATTTTAACTATAAAAAAGAACAAACTTTAAAAGAAAAATTTAATGAATTATATATAAAAAATAAAAAACTCGAAAATCAAATCATCGTAGATAGAAACGATTTGGAAGAATATTTTCTCCTTTGGGTTCATCAGATAAAAACTCCGATTACCGTATCCAATTTAATTTTTCAAAAAAGCGATTTTAAAGAAGTAAAAAGATTAAAAGAGCAGATGTTTTTTATTGAAGAATACACAAATATGGCTATTAATTATTTAAAGCTTAAGGATAGACAATCGGATATGGATATAACGAATGTCGATTTGGATAAAATTATAAAAAGCATTTTAAAAAAATATTCAATGCTCTTCATAGATAAAAAAATTTCCCTTAACTATACTCCAATAAAAGAAAATATTATAAGTGATTATAAATGGCTTTCTATCTTGATTGAACAAATTATATGTAATGCCATTAAATATACCGATACCGGAGAAATTTCTATTTATTATGACAATGTAAATAATACTCTTTGCATTAAAGATACTGGTGTAGGAATAAGATCTGAAGATATTCATAAAATATTTGACAGAGGATATTCTGGATTTAATGGCCGTATAAATGAAAAATCAAGCGGGCTAGGACTTTACCTTGTAAAAAGCATTGCAGTTCTTTTAAATCTTAAAATAAATGTTAAGTCAGTTTTATACAAAGGAACGACTTTCTTTATAGAATTTAAAACCTTACAAAATTGAAAGATTTAAGATTAATTTGTCACCTTATATAAATGAAACAACGACTTTTTCCATATAGAATAATTATTGATAAAAGAAGTTTTTTTATGTCAAATAAAAATAATAGAAAGGATTATCTATATGGTGATTTTGGAATTAAAAAATGTAAAGAAAACATATAAAGCAAAAAATATCGAAACAAAAGCTCTTAAAGGAATAAATCTATCCGTAGAAAAAGGAGAATTTATTTCTATAATGGGAGAATCCGGCTCAGGCAAAACTACACTTTTAAATATTATTGCAACCTTTGATAAAGCAACGTCAGGAAGTATAATTTTAAATAACAAGAACTTAAATTTACTGAAAGATAAGAAAATATCAAAATTTAGGAGAAAAGAACTAGGATTTGTCTTCCAAGACTTTAATTTATTGGACCAATTTAATAATAGAGATAATATCTTTCTCCCACTTGTTTTATCTAATGAAAAAGTATCTGTTATGAAAGATCGACTTGATAAAATAAAAACTAAATTAGGTATTGAAAATTTACTTGAAAAATATCCCTATGAAATTTCAGGCGGTCAGAAACAGCGTGTAGCTATAGGAAGAGCTATAATAACAAAGCCTTCGCTTTTACTTTGTGATGAGCCTACAGGAGCCTTGGATTCACATTCTTCCGAAATGATTATGAATTTATTTTCAGATATAAATAAATCAGGACAAACAGTTCTTATGGTTACGCATTCATTAAGAGCAGCATCTTATGCAAAAAGAATACTTTTCATAAAAGATGGCATTATTTATCACGAAATTTACCGAAGCGAAAATGAATCGCAATCAGAATTTATGGAGCGGATAACAAATGCACAATTCATTCTGAATCGAGGTGATAAAGCATGAAAAATTCTACAGTGAAAACCTTTGCTTTTAATAATTTAAAAGCAAATAGAATGGTAGAAACTCCATTTATCTTATCATCTTCCATAATGTTTATTTTATTTAATATTATGTCAAGCCTTAGCGATAATGACTATGTTATACATAGACATGATTCTCTTAGAATGTTTATCGGTTTTGGAATTGTGTGCTTAGGTATTTTTACATCTATTTTCGTCTTTTATGCCACTAATTTTTTAGTTAAGAAAAGAAATAAAGAATTTGCTCTATATGCGATACTCGGACTCGAAAAAAAGCACATAAGGAAAATCATATATTTGGAATTTTTTATATTATTTTGTGTAATAGCACTTATTTCCGTTATAGGAGGCTACATTTTTGGGAAATTGAGTTTTTTGGCACTTAATTTTTTACTTCATGATGTGTCAGGAACGCTTATGGATTACCCTTTTTGTATACATGCCATGACAAAAACTCTTATTTTGCTGTCAGTACTTTATATAATTACTATAATTAGGAGTGGTCTTAAAATTTCCTTATCAGCTCCCGTTAAATTACTTAGAAAACAACACAGCGGAGAAGGAGAACCTAAGTCAAGGTATATTCTTATGATTATCGGATTTTTAACTTTATTTGCTGGATATTATATAGCAATTACAATAAAAGGAATATTATCTTCACTTATATATTTCTTTTTAGCAGCTCTTTTAGTTATATTTTCTACTTATATGCTATATATTTCATTTTCAATAATTATTTTAAAAAGGAAAAAGAAATCTTTGAATTATTTTAAACCTTCTAATTTCTTAGGTGTAAGTGGACTTTTATACAGAATGAAAAGTAATACAATATCTCTTGCAAGCATTTCCATATTAAGTACCGCTATTATAATTACATTAGCTGCTACTCTGTCTATTTATTTTGGCATACAAAGAACCGTAAAAAATATTATCCCTAGAGAATATCAACTTGAAAGCTTTATAGATGTAACTCCTGATAATTATAAAGATGCAAAGCGAGATATATTAAAAAAAGTGTATAGTACTCTTGATGAAAATAAAAAGACAAAGGATACCATTGTAAGCTATAAAATGACAACAGCTGCATTTAAAGAGGAAAATACATTTAGAGAATATAAAAGTGGAATGTCCGGTATTCCCAATTTTATCTTGGTATATGACTTAAAAGGTTATAACGAGCGGACTAAACAACATATAAAATTAAACAATAATGAAATTTTAATGTGTGCAAATTCTTCTAGTTTAAAAAATATGACTACTTGTAATATCGGAAATAAAACTTTTAAAGTAAGAAATATAGAAAATATTACTCCGTCCAATTATGCAGTGGAGACTTATACTATCGTTGTAAAAGATTTTAATACAATGAATTATATATCAAAAGCTTTAAGAACATTTGATATTAAAACAAAAAAAATGAAAAAGACTTCTATAAATTGTGTTATCGATTGGAATATTGAAGGGAAAGCCGACTCATCTTACAAAAGTAAATTAAAGCAAATAGGGAAAAGTCCTTTATACGATGAGAAAATTCGCTCTGAAGTTATAAATATTGCATACGAACTTAACGGAGGCTTTTTATTTTTAGGAGCAATAATAGGAATAATCTTTATTACCGGAACAATTTTAATTACATATTATAAAAAAATAAGCGAAGGCTATGAGGATAGAGATAAGTATCAAATAATGAAAAAAGTAGGATTATCTGATGATTTAATCAAAAAAACTACAGCTTCACAGCTTATATGGATGTTTTTTATGCCACTTTTTATAGCAATAATCCACAGTCTTGTAGCTTCTAAAATTGTATATCAATTGCTCGGACTATTTTCCATTCACAATTTTATGAGCTATGGGAAAAGTTTAATCTCCGTAATCTTAATCTTCTTTTTAGTGTACTTTTTAATATATAAATTAACATCGAGAATATATTATAAAATAGTTAAATAAGATTAGTAATTATTATATTTTACAGTTATAAGAACAAATTTTTATTCTGGAACAGAATTTATAAAAAACGAATCGCTTAAAATTATATGTACTCTCCTACCTTGCTAAGGTATAAAGTAGTGAGAGTACATATTAAAGCAATTCGTTTTTATTTTTTATTAATATAATTTAGCCCCTGCCGGAATATTGTTATTAAGCATAAGAAGATGAAGCTCTTCTCCTTCTGAATCTTTAAAATTATTTACAGCTGAAATAATCATACCACAAGAATCAATTCCCATCATCCTTCTCGGCGGGAGATTTACTATAGCAACAAGTGTTTTTCCAACAAGTTCCTCTGGCTCATAGTATGCATGAATTCCTGAAAGAATAATTCTGTCAGTACCTGTTCCATCATCTAGTACAAATTTTAAAAGCTTCTTACTCTTCAAAACAGCTTCGCATTCCTTAACCTTTACAGCTCTAAAGTCAGATTTACTAAAGGTTTCAAAATCAACTTCTTCTTCAAATAATGGTTCAATCTTTACATTTGAAAAATCAACCTTTTCATTATATGTATTATCTACGCTTACACTGTTATTTTCAGAAACCTCTGATCCGCTGCTTTCTATTCCTTCGCTTCCTGTTTTAAGTGATTTCATTGTTGGGAACAAAAGTACATCCCTTATCGCCTGTGAATCTGTAAGAAGCATTACAAGTCTATCAATTCCATATCCAATTCCACCTGTAGGAGGCATTCCGACCTTTAAAGCATTTAAAAAATCTTCATCGGTATGTTGTGCTTCTTCATCACCCTGTTCTGCAAGTAAATCTTGAGCTTTAAATCTTTCTTCCTGATCAATAGGATCATTTAATTCAGAGTATGCATTACACATTTCCCATCCATTTATGAAAAGTTCAAATCTTTCAACTTTTGACGGATCATCCTTCTTTTTCTTTGTAAGAGGAGATATCTCTATCGGATGATCAATTATAAAGGTAGGCTGAATCATCTTATCTTCGCAGAATTCATCAAAGAACATTGAAACAATATCACCTTTTTTATGTCTGTCTTCAAATGCAATATTATGTTCTTTTGCAATCTTCTTTGCTTCTTCATCTGTTTCCACTTTATCAAAATCGATTCCTATTTCTTCCTTTACTGCATCATACATAGAAAGTTTTCTAAATGGTTTTCCGAAATCAATTTCAATTCCATTATATGAAATCTTTGTCGTACCTAAAACCTGTTCTGCAATATAGCGGAACATACTTTCTGTAAGTTCCATCATTCCCTCATAATCAGTATAAGCTTGATAAAGTTCCATAAGTGTAAATTCAGGATTATGACGTGTATCAATGCCTTCGTTTCTGAATACTCGTCCAATTTCATATACTTTTTCAAGTCCGCCTACGATAAGTCTTTTAAGATAAAGTTCTATAGAAATTCTAAGTTTCATATCCTGTGAAAGTGCATTAAAGTGTGTTTCAAATGGTCTTGCAGATGCACCTCCGGCATTTTCAACAAGAATAGGTGTTTCAACCTCCATAAATTCTCTTTCTGATAAGAATTTTCTTATGGAAGAAATTATCTTTGATCTTTTTATAAATGTTTCTCTTACGTCAAGATTCATTGCAAGATCCAAATATCTCTGTCTATATCTTATATCTGTATCTTGAAGTCCGTGGAATTTCTCCGGTAAAATTTGAAGAGATTTTGTAAGCAAAGTAACTTCAGTTGCATGAATTGTGATTTCTCCAGTTTTTGTCTTAAATACATATCCTTTTACACCGAATATGTCTCCCAAATCACTCTTCTTAAAAATTGCATAGTTTTCATCTCCTAATGCATCTCTTGTAACATATATCTGTATATCGCCTTTCAAATCCCTTATGTTACCGAAAGAAGCCTTACCCATCACTCTCTTAAACATAAGCCTTCCAGCAACGCTTACATTTTTATCAAGATATTTGTCTTCATTTTCCTTTATATCGGAAGAATGAACGCTGACATCATATTTTGTAATCAGAAATGGGTCTTTTCCGTCCGCTTTAAGATTATTTAATTTATCTAGACGATTCTTAAGTAACTGATTTGTATCATTATCGGCTAGGTTTTTATCCTTAACTGCCATTATTCGCTCCTTAATTATTTATTAATTTTATTAATTTTCAAAATCCAAAATTTTATATTTTATAACTCCCACGGGAGCTTCAACACTTATAACATCTCCCTTTACTTTTTTCATAAGTGCTATTCCTAAAGGCGATTCTATTGAAATCTTTCCTTCTTCACTATTTGCTTCTGCTGATCCTACTAATTTGTATGTAAATTCCTCATTAAATTCCATGTCTAAAATTTTAACAGTACTTCCAAGGTTAATTTTCGACTTATCAGCGTCTTCATAAACTACAACTTCAGCATTTTTCAAAATATTTTCTATTTCAAGTATTCTTGCTTCTATATGAGCCTGTTCATCCTTTGCTGCATCATACTCAGCATTCTCAGATAAATCGCCTTGCATTCTTGCTTCTTTTAATTTCTCTGAATTTTCTGTTCTTTTATTTGTTTTTAGGTCATGAAGCTCATCCTCTAATTTTTTCTTTCCTTCGGTTGTCATTAACTCTTTTTTAGTTTGCATTTTTTCAACCTTTCCTCATACTTCTCAGTATTAATCTTAAAAATATTAATTTTTAGCATAATCATAGCCAATACATTATAATTGTGTACTTTGCCTATGTCAAGCTACTTTCCTCTATATGGACTTTACATTCATTCAAAAGTTCTGTAAGTTCTTTAAGAGTTTCCACATAATTTAATTTTCCTCTGATATGAGATGAATTTCTTATCCCTGCTGTATAATATGCGACATGTTTTCTCATTTCTCTTATTGCCATATTTTCATCGTTTTTGTAATGAATAAGTCTTTTCGTATGAACTAAAATCATTTCCATGATTTCATCAAATGAAGGCCTTTTATCAATAGTGTGATTTTTACAATAATCGATTATTTCTTTAAATACCCAAGGATTTCCGAGTGCTCCTCTCGCAATTAAAAAGCCGTCACAATGAGTCTTATCATACATATTTTCCACATCATCTCCGCTTCTTAAATCTCCATTTCCAAGTACAGGAATTTTAACACTTTCCTTTACTTTTCTTATAATGTCAAGGCGGGCTTTTCCTCTATACATCTGCTCTCTTGTTCTTCCATGAACAGCAACTGCTTTTGCTCCAGATTCTTCTATAACTTTTGCAATCTCTGGAGCATTTAAATTTTCATTTGAAAATCCCGCTCTAATTTTTACAGTTACAGGTTTTTTTGTAGAATTTACAACACTTTCCACAATTTTTCCTACTAGAATAGGATCTTTCATAAGTGCAGAGCCTTCATTATTATTTACAATTTTATTTACAGGGCATCCCATATTTATATCTATTATATCAAATGGATATTCTTCAAGCTTTTTTACTGCTTCACTCATTATAGAAGGCTCACTTCCAAATATCTGAAGAGAAATCGGTTTTTCACTAGGCTCTGTCAAAAGCATATCCAGTGTTTTTTTATTATTGTATGTAATAGCTTTTGCACTTACCATTTCCATAACGGCCATGGCTGCACCTTTTTCTATACATAATGGTCTGTACGAAATATCTGTAACCCCAGCCATAGGTGCAAGAATGAGATTATTTTTTAATTCTACATTTCCTATTCTTAAAGGATGGATTATATTATCATTCATCGTCATCAAAAAATCCTCTTTCAATTTCTTCCGCTGCTTTTTCAGGACTTATTTTAAGCTTTATAACTCTATAATAAAGTCTTAACGACTGAAAAAGTTCCTGTTTTTCATCCCTCATTTTTCTAACTTTATACTCAGCTCCTATCTCATCAAAAAAATAGTCACCATCATTAGCTATAGTTCTTATATCTATATCACCTTTTTTATCAAATAAAAGTTCTAGCGTTCCTCCTACATCTTCAGTAAAAAGAACACACATTATCTTAAGTTCTCTTTTTATAGGTTCCGGAAGATTTGAAAATTCCGGATTTATATAAAATTTTTTTGTATATCTGCTTGAAGCACAGAGTACAATATGATCTTCCATCCTTGCCTTCTTTCGATACATTTTTTCCATTTAATTATCAACTTAAAATAAATAACCTCTGAAAGTTCTATGATATTACATAGGAAAATATTTGTAAAATAGTTCCGTGTATTATCATATCATTTTCAAAGGTTATAATTTTTTTATATTTAATATCCTTTAGAAAAACACATGATTTCCTATAACAAGTCCGGATTTTCCGCTTGATACAGGTCTAAACTGTGTTCTTCCACCAACCATGTCAGCTCCTGCCATTGCTTCCGCAGCAGCTTTAATGCAAGATGCTTTTACTCCTCTTTTTAATACATTTGCAAGTCTTTTACTATTTGGAGAATAGAACTGTCCTCTTTGGAAAATAACTCCAGATATACTTCCTGAATATCCATATCTTAAACGGTTCATGATTACAGATCCAACCGCTACCTGACCTTCATATACTTCATTTCCAGCTTCACACTGAATAACAGCAGCCATCAAAGTCTGAGGATCCGCTCCGGTAGTTATGCTGTAGCTATCTCCTCCTACATTATTTTCATTTATTGCTTCAGAATTTGCACTTCTATTTTTTATAGCAGAGTTTTTCTTTGCTTCTTCTCTTTTAGCTTTCTTTTCCGCTGCAACTTTATTAACTTTTTCTACCTGCTTTTTCCATTCATCTATAGTTATTGCAAAAGACATTCCTTTAATATCAGAAACTCCTTTTTGGCTTAATATTTCTTTAGCTTTTTTGCCTTTAGCTACAAGGTCTTTTTTTACATATCCTATTACAGCACCAGATTTTATTTTTATCCAGTCACCATTTGTTTCTACAAAATTTGCAATATCGCCTTTTCTTAATTTTCCTATAAGTGAACTATTGACCGCTGCATCGCTCCTTATGTTCACAAATTCTCCTTCAAGTATTACGACCTTATCAGAAAACTCATCTTCATATTTCTTAGCTACAGTATCAACTTTTTCCTTCTCAATAATTACGGGTCTTTTTACCGCTTTTGAAAAATAAATAAGCGATGAAACTCCGGAAGTAACCTTACCTTTATTATCTATTCCAAGATTTGAAGCAAGAACTGAGGAAATACCTGCTGTAACATGTCTTTCCATATTCTTTTTACTTACCTTTGCAACAGGCTTCTTATAAAAAGGGAATAAGGATACCGACAGCAACAATGCTGCCGACAAACTTATTCCCTGTATTTTTACATTCTTTAAATAATTATTGTTATTTGATTTCATACATATAATACCTTTTCAATTGTATTTCAATTGTTTCATAATTGTTACAAAAATTGTAACAGAAATACAATTTTTTGTCAAATTTGGTACTATAATACTTTATCGAATTTTAATTATTTAGTAAAAATCTCATTATATGCAAGTAAAGCACCTGATATATTTCCTGCTAAAACTTTCTTTGCAAGTGTCTTTCCAAGCTGAACGCCTTCCTGGTCAAAACTGTTTATATTCCATAAGAAGCCTTGGAACATAACTTTGTTTTCAAAGTGAGCAAGCAAAATACCAAGTGTCTTAGGATTTAATTCATCTCCTACAATAAGGCTTGAAGGTCTCTTACCTTTAAAATTCTTATTCTTATTTTCATTATCTTTACCTAATGCAAAAGCAACTATCTGAGCTGCAACATTTGCACAAAGTTTTTCCTGACTTGTACTTCCTTCTATTGTTAAGTCTTCTTTAAACTGGCTATTTTTAAATCCTATAAATTGAAGAGGTACTATATCCGTTCCCTGATGAAGTAGCTGATAGAATGAGTGCTGACCATTAGTTCCCGGTTCACCGAAGATAATAGGTCCTGTCACATAATCAATGTCTTCTCCAAATCTATTTACAGATTTACCATTTGATTCCATATCAAGCTGCTGAAGATGTGCCGGGAATCTTGAAAGGCCCTGTGAGTATGGTAAAATTGCTGTGCAAGGATATCCTAAAACATTTCTTTCATATACTCCTATTACAGCGTCTAAAAGTTCAGGATTTTCCAAAATGTTTTTATTCTTTGCAATTTCATCTTCTTCATGAGCACCCTGCAAGAATTCCTTAAATACATCTATTCCATAAGCAAGTGATAATACAACACCTCCTACTACAGAAGTTGATGAATATCTTCCTCCGATATAATCATCCATGAAGAATGCTTCTATAAAATCATCGCTGTGTGCAAGCGGTGATGTTTCAGAAGTCGCAACAACCATATGTTTTGCAGGATTTAATCCCTGTTCTTTTATCTTTTCCATCACGAAAGCCATATTAGTAAGAGTTTCAAGTGTTGTTCCTGATTTTGAAACTAATACGAAAATGGTTTTCTTAATATCGATAGTTTTTAAAACATTAACTGCATCATCTGGATCTACATTACTTATAAAATATGCATTCATAAGGTCTTTGTGATTAACCTTTGCCCAGTTCTTAAGTGCTATATACATAGCTCTAGGTCCTAAATCGCTTCCACCGATACCGATTTGAACAACAGTTGTATATTTCTCATTATCTTCATTTAAAAGTTTTCCTGAATGAATTTTATCTGAAAAATCTCCCATCTTCTTGATCTGTTCTTCATAAAATTCTCTCTTATTTACTCCGTCAACTACAACATCTTTTCCGAGTTGACCTCTTGTTAAATGGTGAAGTACTTTCCTTTTTTCTCCGGTATTTACAATTTCGCCATTATAAACAGCTTCATACTTTGATATAAGCTCTCCTTCATCTGCAAGCTTCTGTAATTCATCAAGTAAGCTGTCATCTATTTCTTTCCCGGCAAAATTATATTTCATATTGCCTGCCATTTTTACAGAATATTTATTTACCCTGTCGTAACCTTTATCTCCATCCAAAACGGCTTTCATATCTACTTTCTTTTTGTCTTTTATTTCTTTAAAAGACTTTAAGGTATCAAGATTATTCCAATACATTTTTGCCTCCCTATATTTTTATAAAATTTTATTTTCACATCTTTATTATAATAATCCATCTATATTTCTATTTCAAATTTTTAAAGTACAAATTTTTAATTTGACACAATTTTTTATAGATAATATTGACTTTTTAATGTATCAGTTTATCATATTTTCTTGTAAGTATGTTGATAGGAGAGATTATGAGAAAAATAGTTTTAACTGGCGGTGGAACCTTAGGGCATGTTACACCTAATATCGCACTTTTACCTGCACTTAAAGCCGCTAATTATGAAGTAATATACATAGGTTCCAATTATGGAATGGAAAAAGAGATTATAAAGAAACATAACATCAAATACTTCGGTATTTCGTCAGGTAAATTTCGCAGATATTTTTCTCTTAAAAATTTTACAGACCCTTTTCGCGTTATAAAGGGCTTCTTTGAAGCTAAAAAAATCTTGCAGAATGAAAAACCTAATTTAGTTTTTTCAAAAGGCGGATTTGTATCAGTTCCAGTTGTACTTGCAGCCAAAATTCTTAAAATTCCTGTAATTATACATGAATCCGATATGACACCTGGACTTGCAAATAGAATTGCATCCTGTGCAGCAACTTATTTTTGTTGTAATTTCCCTGAAACTTTTAATTCGTTACCTAAAGGTAAAACTATTTTATCGGGTACACCAATAAGAGAATTTCTTTTAAATGGAAGTGCTAAGTCCGGACATGACTTTTTAAATCTTAATTATGAAAAACCTATTATTATGATTATAGGAGGAAGCCAAGGGTCAAAGATTATAAATGATACTGTAAGATCCGCTCTTCCTTTTATTTTAGACAGATTTTATGTTGTTCACCTTTGCGGAAAAGGAAATATAGACGATTCACTAAAAAACACTGAAGGCTATAGACAATACGAATTTATATCTGATGAGCTTCCTGATATTTTTGCTGCTTCAGATCTTGTTATTTCCAGAGCTGGAGCTAATGCAATTTGTGAAATTTTGTCACTTAAAAAGCCTAACATTCTTATTCCTTTGGGATTTTCTCAAAGCAGAGGCGATCAAATTTTAAATGCAGACTCATTTAAAAAGCAGGGATTTTCTTACGTAATAAATGAAGAAAATTTAACAGAGGAAAGCCTTATAATCGGTATAAATACAGTATTTTCAAATAGACTTTCCTATATAGAAGATATGCAAAAAGCATCCGAAAGCAATTCGATTCAAATCATTATGGATTTAATCAATAAATTATAAACGACTTGTTATATCATATCTTTTGCGAAAGGAAATCCCATGAATATATAAATTAGTCATTAATTTTTTTAAAAATTTCTTTTATTTCATCTTCACTTAATGAAAGTGTTTTAAATTCCAAAAGCCCTTTATTATTTTTTGCATCCTTATATCTTGGTATTAAATGCATATGAAAATGGAAAACTGATTGTCCTGCAATTTCCTTACTATTCTGCAAAATATTGAATCCGTCAGCTTTCAATTTATCTGTAATCTTTATTGCCATCTTCTTTGCGAGAAGAATAATTTTTTCCGATTCTAAATCGCCAAGCTCATAAATATCCTTGTAGTGGTTCTTTGGCAATATAAGTGCATGCCCCTTTGACACAGGGTCAGCATCTAAAATCACTCTAAAATATTCATCTTCATATAAAGTATTTGTTGGAATATCTCCATTCGCAAGTTTACAAAAAATACAATTACTATCCTTCATAGACATTTCCTTTCTATATTTTATATTTTTATATATTTTTTCTATTTTTTATTTAATATCTTTTTATAATAGTCATTGATTTAAACTAACTATAAAACAAAAATCATTCAAATTGAAAAATCGTATCAAGCATCCTTAGTATTCTTAAATTTCCCTTAGCTGTCATATCTCCTACGCCGAAAGCTCTCTGAAAAGTTTCACGACCATATAAAATATCATTTAGTACTTTCTCTGAAAGCTTTGCATAAACATCTACATCATCTTTTTTCTCATGTGAAATATTGATATTTGAAGGTGTTACCTCTATGTGCAAAGGATTCTGACTTTCATTAATATTAAATAAATACTTTGCCGAAAATTCTTCCTTTGGACGATATGCCTTCTTTATTCTTTCAATATAATCTGCATCTTCTTCAGAACTTTTTCCCATAAGTTCTCTATACATGTTGGATAATTCTTTTATATCAACCTTCTGCTGTTTTACATAATTATCATCAGATGCATACTGTGAAAGCTGCTCTCTTTCTTGCGGAGTAAGTTCCAGCTGCTCTGCGTGTAGGACAGTCTTTGTGACAGCCTGATTACTGCTCGGAAGACCAACATTCTTCTGAGAAATCGTTCTGTAGATATCTTCCGTCTTTTTTTCTATAATTCTTGCATAGTCCTTGTTACTTTCGAATGCTGCTCTTTCTGCAACATATCCGCAAAGGCCACTGCATGGAGTTCCTCCTAAAATCTCCCACGCCTGAACAAGAGTCATCATGCCTTCTCTTTCGCCATAAGTAGTAGACATAACAACTGGCATCATATAAATCTTTTTAAATTCTTCTTTATTTCCATAAAGCCAGCATGCATCCAAAAATTCATTCATATGACCGCCTATACCGAGCCATTCTACAGTCGTAGCAAGAATAATTCCATCTACATCCTTTATAGTCTGCGGCAAAGTGGAAATTTCATTTTTATATTCATAAATGTTATAGTGGGTAACGGTAACTCTAAGTTCCGTAAGTACCTTTTCAATTTCCTTTAAAACATAGAGTGTAGGATCGTCTAAAACTCCTCTACCTCCGTAATAAACATTGATTCTCAATATATACCTCCATATTATATCAGGTGTATTTATATATTATATAACATAAATTTATTTTATGGTACTGATAGAATGTTTTAAGGTTAAATTTTTTATGTTAATATATCTTTAATATATCTATTTTTTATAACTCTTTGTAATTATTGTATGAATTAGTTTTATTATATCAATCGCTTTAGTATGAATTAGTTTTATTATATCAATCACTTTAGTATATATCAGGTTTTTATATCACATTGGAGAGGAATTATACATGCGTCTATTTCATAAACTTACTGAAGAAGAAAAGCAGAAAAAGTTAGATGAAAAATTTATGAAACTTGCTATTAATGAAGCAAAAAAAGCTTACAAAAAATTAGAAGTTCCAATAGGCTGTGTGATTACCTTTGAAAATAAAGTAATTGCAAAAGCTTATAACAAAAGAAATACTGAAAAATCAGCTCTTTCACATGCGGAGATTCTTGCAATCAAAAAAGCTAACAAAAAATTTAACGATTGGAGGCTTGAGGATTGCACGATATATATAACTCTTGAACCTTGCCCTATGTGCTCAGGTGCAATAATTCAGTCCAGAATTAAAAGAGCTGTAATAGGTGCAATGAATAATAAGGCTGGATGTGCAGGATCCATTATTAACATCCTTCAGATGGACAAATTTAACCATCAATGCGAAGTTTCTACCAAAATTTTAGAAGAGGAATGCCAAACTATACTTTCAACTTTTTTTAAAGAACTTAGAGATATGAAAAAAAATATTTAAAAATCATGTATAATAATAATTCATAATATATATATTATTAAAATATAAATAGAGGTATAAAATGCTAACGTTTGAAACAGAACGATTATTACTTACATCTTCAAATCCTTGCATGGCAGAAGAAGTTCTTAACTTTTATAAAAATAATAAAGAGGATTTTGAAGCGACAGAACCTATTGATAAAAACAATTTTTATACAATTGAAGTGCAAAAAAGAAATCTTTCTATGGAAGAGCGTGCATTTTCTGAAAAATTTTTCGTTCGATTTTGGATATTTTTAAAAGAAAATCCTAAAAAAATTATCGGCACATTTTCTTTTTCAAAAATCAAAATGGGATATTTTTGCTCTGCATCTCTTGGCTATAAGATAGATAAAGAATTTAGACATAAGGGCTACTGCACGGAAGCTATACGTTTTGGATTATATTATGCAAAAAACAATCTAAATCTTCACCGTATCTTTTCTACTGTAAATTTAGATAATAAAAATTCCATTTCCCTTCTTTTAAGGTTAGGTTTTGATCGCGAAGGACTTTTAAAAGATTATGTGTTTTTAAATGGGAAATGGACTAATCAGTATCTTTATGCCAAAATTTTATAATTTTATCATACAATTTATTTTCTCCATTCCGAGCATTTTCCTACGAGAAAACTATTCTTTCCCTGTTCTTTTACGAAATAAAGTATATTATCAGCAGAAAACATAAAATCTAGCGATTTTTCTCTACCGGTAGGGATATCGCAACATATTCCTTGAGAAATAGTTACTCTATCCGAAACCTTTGAATATTTATGCTGTAAATTTGCATCATAGATATATTTTTTTAAATCTTTGGCTATTTTATTTGCTTCTTCTTCTGTTGTATTAGGATAAATTATAATAAATTCATCTCCTCCATATCTTGCACAGAAAAGATTATTTTCCTCTGAAATACGTTTTATACAATTTGCTACAATTGTAAGGCAATGATCTCCCTCCTGATGACCATAGTTATCATTGTACTCTTTAAAAAAATCTATATCCAAAATTTCAAAAGCAAGCATAGTTTTCTTATGGTACGCCTTCTCAAATATTTTATTCCAATAATCATTCAACTTAAATCGATTAAACATATCGGTAAGAGCATCCGTTTCGGACTTCTTTTGTAAAATTCTATTTTCTTTTTCAACTCTGTGATTTATATCCGTTAAATGCTGAAGATTTGCACGAAGAGCAATCATATTTCTCTGCATAATTTTATTGGATTCATTTTCCGACATACTTATTTTTGCATACTCAATTGCTATCTTTGAAAATTTATTCTCATTATTTATTTTTTCAAAATAAATAAGCTTTAATTTAAGAAGCCTTCTTAACATATCCTTTACAGTTGTCTTTTCTGTAAGAAAATACACTTTTTCCCATATAAAAAGGAAGTTTTCTTCATCTTTTATTTTTATTAAAATTTGCAAAAATTCATATAAATCATCAAACACATCCATTACTGCGAAATCTGTTTTCACAATATTTTTTACAAATTCTATGCATTGATTTCTGCTTTTTTCATCTGAAATAATATCAAAAAGTCGTGCTCCGAAACAATATGTTGCTATTTTTTCTTTTTTATCTAAAAATGACAAACACTCTTTTTCAAGCTTATACCAATACATTTTCGCTTCTTTTATTTTACCTTCTGAAATATATGCTTTTCCTAAATTGGTATATGCAACAGAAAGATTCGATTTGTAATTTTCGCTATCTTTATGTTCTTCTATATAATTATTTGCTATAAGAAGATGATTTATCGCATTTTCTTCGTCATCTACACGTAAATACAAAGTCCCTATATTTATATGAATAATCCATTCAATATCAACGAGGTTATATTTCTCACAGATTTCAAGTGCATTTAAATATTGGTCCATCGCAAATGGAGCATTTCCGCTATTTATAGACATAATTCCCAGGACATTACTTCCAAGTGCAAAATAAAGCCATTCCTTTGTTTTTTCTAAAAGAGGCATGCAATTATACATTTCTTTATAAAACAAAATAACTTCGTTTTTTAGATAATAAATTTCGCCTCTTATATATCCTGCAAAACCTACAAGTCCCTCATCTTCATTTGCCTCGCCATAATGAGTTAATTCATTGCAATATTCTATTATCTTTGTGTAGTCTTCTTCCCGTAAATTTTCGTCGAAAACTTTTTCTATTAGATTCTGAATTTTTAATGGATATTGTTCGAATTCCATCCTTTAACCTTCCATTTTATAAAGCTCCTGCGATAATTTTATATAATCGAAAAGACTTAATTTTTCGCCTCTAATACCATCTTCCCATCCGCTTTTACTTATAGCTAATTTTATCTTATCTTTAGATAAATTTAATTCTTTACAATTTAAAAGTCCATTATATAACGTTTTTCTTCTATGTAAAAAAGCAGCTCTTATTACTGTAAAAAGCATATTTTCCGTTAATCCTTCCGGTAATTTTGTTTCCTTTTTCTTTAAATCCACTACAGCTGAATCCACCTTCGGTCTCGGGAAAAATTTATCCTTAGTTACAAATTCTATAATTTTAGGATCCGTATAAAAATTAACAAGTAAAGTTATAGCACCATAATCTTTATTTCCCTTTTTTGCTATTAATCTATCTGCTACTTCTTTTTGAATCATAACGGTAATCGACTCATAATCTAAATGACTTTTCATAAGTTTTGTAAGGACTGGAGTCGTAATATAATAGGGAAGATTTGCAACTATTTTTATATTAAGATTTTTTTCTCCTTCTGAAAATAATGAATTTAAATCGAGTTTCATTATATCTTCGTTTAAAATTCTAAAATTACTATATTCTTTTAAAGTATCATTAAGTATCGGTATTAATTTTTCATCAATTTCAATAAGGATAGCAGAATATGCTCTTTCTAATATTTTCTGCGAAAGTGTACCGATTCCTGGACCAATTTCAATGACCAAATCATTTTTATTTATATCTGCCGCATCCACAATATTATTTAAAACATTTTCATCCATAAGAAAATTTTGACCAAATTTCTTTTTAGTCCTAAAATTTTGATCTAGCATTACTTTTTTTGCTATCGTTAAATTAGAAAGATTTTCCATGTATGTTCCCTTTTTATTGCATAATCTATTTAAAAATATATTGCTTTCTTCACATAATTAATTCAAAAATATATTGCTTTCTTCACATAATTAATTCAGAAATATCTACCATTGTATAAATAATTTCTGCTTCTCTTATATTAATTGGCTAAATTATAAAATTTCATAGCATTATTATAAGTTATATCTTCCACTTCTTCTTTTGTTATTCCTTTTAGTTTTGCAATTTTATCAACAACATAAATAAGATTTCCTGAATGATTTCTTGTTCCTCTTACTGGAACAGGTGCCATATAAGGACAGTCTGTTTCAGTAAGCATAGAAGACAGTGGAATACTCTCTACAACTTCTCTTTTTTTACTTGCATTTTTAAATGTAATTGCACCGCCAAGGCCTATATAATATCCCATTTTTACATATTCTTTTGCCTGGTCCGCAGAATAACTATAGCAGTGTAACACTGCTCTAAGTCCTTTTTTATGATATTCGCTTAAAATATCAAATGTATCTTTTGCTGCATCTCTACTGTGTACTATTACGGGAAGATCTAATAAAAGTGCCAAATCAAGCTGTCTTTTAAACCAATAAATTTGCTTTTCTATGACATCTTTTTCTTTTGTATAGTGATAATCTATTCCGATTTCTCCTATAGCAACAATTTTATCAGCCTTTGAAAGTTCCTTTAGTTCTTTTAAATCTTCCTCTGTCATTTCTGGTGTCGTATCCGGATGAACTCCTATAGCTCCATACATAAATGGATAATCCTTGATAAGTTCTACAACCTGTCTCGATGTATCCATAGAACTTCCGACATCTACTATTTTTCCGATTCCTTTTTTATTTAACGCAGAAAGAAGCTCAACTCTATCCGAGTCGAACTCCTCACCTTCATAATGTGCATGCGTTTCAAAAATCATATATTTTCCCTTATAATATTTCCACTATAAAATTTATTTTTATTTTATAACACTTCTGCTCCCGAATTTACTTCTCTTTCAGTTGTTATAACTGATAGATTTCCTTCGTCATCTTCAGCTGAAAGTATCATTCCTTCAGAATCAAGTCCTGCCAATTTTACTGGTTTTAAGTTTGAAACATAAACAACAGTTTTTCCTACTAAATCTTTTGGTTCATAATATTTATGTATTCCTGAAATTATCTGTTTAACTTCATTTCCTGCTTCAATCTTAAAGCAAAGTAATTTCTTACTCTTAGGAACAGCTTCACAAGATATAACTTTTCCCGTCCTAAGCTCGAGTTTTGAAAAATCATCATATTCTATAGAATCTTTATGCTTTAAAGGTTTACGATTTTCTTTTTTATAAGCACTATCTGCACTCTTCTTTAAAAGTTCTTTCGCTTTTTCTTGTAGTTCGTTTGACTTCTTTAATATATCTTCCAAGTTTAATCTTTCAAATAAAGTCTTAGGCTCTTCTGTAACTTTATTTTTACTCTTATAATGACCAAAACTATCTAGTTCATCATAAGGAATTTCTTCTCCATTAATTTCTTTTAAAATGCTTTCAGATGTATCAGGTAAGAAACTCTTTAACAATGTAGCTCCTACATTAATTCCTTCAGTTAAATTATAAAGTACGCTCTTAAGTCTGTCCTTTTTAGCTTCATCTTTTGCTAAAATCCAAGGCTCTGTTTCGTCAATATATTTATTACAACGTTTAAATAAGTCAATCACTTCCGTAAGTGCATCAGCCACATGAAGAGAGTCCATCTTCTCCTCAACTTTTTTCTTTGTATTTGTAACAATTTCTTTAAATTCTAAGTCCACTTCTTCTATAACATTAGTATTCTCAACCACTCCGTCAAAATATTTATTTGTCATGGCAACAGTTCTCTTCACAAGATTTCCTACTGTATTCGCAAGATCCGAATTGATTCTTTCTACAAGAAGTTCCCAAGATAAAACTCCATCATTTTCGTATGGCATTTCATGAATTAAGAAATATCTTACGGCATCAACTCCGAATATATCTACTAAATCATCCGCATATATAACATTTCCTCTTGATTTTGACATTTTCCCGTCAGACTGTATAAGCCAAGGATGTCCGAAAACTTTCTTCGGCAGCGGAACATTCAATGCCATTAAGAAAATCGGCCAGTAAATTGTATGAAATCTTATTATATCTTTTCCTACTACGTGTAAATCTGCAGGCCAAAACTTTTTATAATTTTCTCCATAATTTCCATCAACATCATACCCGATACCTGTTATGTAGTTTGTAAGTGCATCAAGCCAAACGTAAACTACATGTTTCGGGTCAAAGTCAACTGGAATTCCCCATGTAAATGAAGTTCTTGAAACACAAAGATCTTGAAGACCCGGCTTTAAGAAATTATTAATCATCTCATTTTTTCTTGATACTGGCTGAATAAATTCTGGATGCTCATCATAATATTTCATAAGTCTATCAGCATATTTACTCATCTTAAAGAAATATGCTTCTTCCTTTGCAGGATTAACTTCCCTTCCACAGTCTGGACATTTATCCTCATTAAGCTGTGATTTTGTCCAAAATGATTCACAAGCAGTACAATACATTCCTTCATAAGTACTTTTATAAATATCACCCTGATCAAAAAGCTTTTTAAATATCTTCTGAACCTGTTTCTCATGATCTACATCTGTAGTTCTCATAAATTTATTATAAGAAGTATTCATAAGATCCCATATAGCTTTAACTTCTCCAGCTTTTTTATCTACATATTCCTTAGGTTTAATGCCTTCTGCTTCAGCCTTTTGTTCAATTTTAAGCCCATGCTCATCCGTACCTGTCATATAAAAGACATCATAGCCTTCCTGTCTTTTATAACGTGCAATTGCATCCGTAAGCACTACTTCATAAGTGTTTCCTATATGAGGTTTTCCCGAAGTATACGCAATTGCTGTTGTTACATAAAAATTTCCTTTATTTGACATGGCTACTCTTATCTCCTTAATTTTTAGTACATATATAAATTTTTTAAATATTATTTGCGTTCTTAAGATTTTCTATTTCCTGTTTTAATTCCTCAATATCTTCTTTTAAATCATCTATTTTTGAAATTTCTTCTCCAAGAACATCCATATATTTATTTTTGTTTTGATATATTTTTTTACCAATTTCTACATACGTGTTTTTTATTTCATTCTCTTTAGATACAATATTATATTTTTTCTTTGCGACACCCCTAAGAAATTTTGCCTTATCCGATACAACTTTTCCCACTTTATACATAGAATGTTCCATTTTTTCAAAAAAATCGTTCATAAAGACCTCTTCTCTATAAATATTAAATACAAAGCTATTCCCTTTATTATATCTGTTAAATTTTATATTTTCAATCTTACGTAAAATTATTTAAATTTTTATAAAAACTAATAAACTTACCATTTTATATTATATTTTTTATATATAAATTTCATAATAAATATTGCAAAAATCCCATCAATAATTCCAATTAAAGTTCCGCATAAAACATCCGTTGGAAAATGAACAAATAGATATAGTCTCGATAAAGCTATTAATATAGCTATAATATACAATAAAATCCCCTGTTTTCTGTAATAATAAAAGATTGCAGTTGCACTTGCAAAACTTGCAGATGAATGCCCAGACGGGAAAGAAAAATCTTTAGGAATCTTTACAAGCATCGGTATGCTCCTATCTATCCAACAAGGGCGAGGTCTTGCTACAGTATTTTTTAGTACGAAATTTACCATTATTACAGAAAGAAAAAGGGCTAATGCCGATGTAAGGGCTGGTTTTTTACTTTTTTTAGATAGAATCAGCATAACAGCTGTAAGCACTATCCAAAAAATTCCTCCAGACCCGAGTTTTGTTACAAAAATTGCTATTTTATCGAGAATTGGATTATGTAAACTATAAAACCAATGCAATATTTTAAATTCTAAGTCCATAAAGTACCTCTCATACATCTATAAATACATTGAATAATTTTTTTGTTAACTTTTCTATCGTCATTCAGTAATTTATAAACATATTAATTATAATTCAATTCTTGCGAATTTCTTCTTACCTTTTTTTATAATAAATTCTTTTTTAAATGAATCTTTTGTATATTTCTTAAATGCATCATCAACTTTTTCTCCATTTACAGAAACTCCACCCTGCTCAACAGCTCTTTTTCCTTCAGATAAAGAACCTACAAATCCTACGCTAGAAAGAAGTTTTCTTATATCTATTTCTCCATCAGTAAAATCATCTTCACTTAATTTTATAGAAGGCATATTTTTAGCTGATCCACTTGAAAATACGTTATGTGATGCCTCTTTTGCAGCTTCAGCTTTTTCTTCTCCATGAATAAGTTTTGTAAGTTCATATGCTAAAATTTCTTTCGCTTCATTTAATTTTGCACCTTCCCATTTCTCCATTTTTTTAATTTCAGCCAATGGAATAAATGTAAGCATTTTTATACATTTCATAACATCTTTATCGTCTATATTTCTCCAATACTGGAAGAAATCGTAAGGAGTGGTCTTGTTTTCATCAAGCCAAACTGCTCCGCTTTGAGTTTTACCCATCTTTTTACCTTCAGAATTCGTAAGAAGATTGATTGTCATTGCATATACGTTTTTACCGAGCTTTCTTCTTATAAGTTCAGTTCCTGCAAGCATATTGCTCCACTGATCGTCTCCACCGAATTCCATGTTGCATCCATATTCAGTGTAAAGCTTATAAAAATCATAAGCCTGCATTATCATATAGTTAAATTCAAGAAAACTTAATCCTTTTTCCATTCTCAGCTTATAGCATTCTGCCGTAAGCATCCTATTAACTGAAAAATTTGAACCAACTTCTCTTAATAAATTAATATAATTTAAATCAAGTAACCAATCAGCATTATTTACCATCAATGCTTTATTGTCAGAAAAATCTATAAATTTTCCAATCTGTTTTCTGAAGCACTCAATATTGTGTTCTACTTGATCTTTTGTAAGCACTTTTCTCATATCCGTTCTTCCGCTCGGATCACCTATCATTCCTGTACCGCCTCCGAGTAAAGCAATTGGTTTATTTCCTGCAAGTTGTAATCGTTTCATAAGACAAAGTGCCATAAAATGCCCAACATGGAGTGAGTCTGCTGTCGGATCAAAGCCTATATAAAAAGTCGCTTTTCCATTATCAACAAGTTCCTTTATTTCGTCCGCGTCTGTAACCTGTGCAATAAGTCCTCTTTCTACCAATTCATCGTATATTTTCATAGACCCTCCTATAAATAATGTTCACATACACAAAAAAAAGCCCCATGACCTAACAGCCAAAGGACGAATTCACTCGTGGTACCACCTTTTTTCATAGCCCTTAAATATAGACTACCTCATTTTTTTGATATAACGGTCAACCCCGTCACAACCTAAAATTCAAATTGATTTTATTGTTTTAAATCGTAATATTTTCTTTAATTTGAATTCTCAGCAGGAAGCTCCAAGATGTAATTCAAAAATAAGACCTCATCATCTTTCAGCCACCGATGACTCTCTTAATCAGTTACTTATTTTCTACTATGTTCTCTTCATTGCCTTTAATATAATTATAAAAAATTAGACTCTACATTAGGTAAAGTCTTAAGGCGACAACCAGATTCGAACTGGTGATAGAGGTTTTGCAGACCCATGCCTTACCACTTGGCTATGTCGCCTAATATCTATATTAAAAAAATAAAACATAATATAGATAACCAGATGTAAATATTTATACCATATATCTATATTATTTTCTATATTTTTAAGAAACTTTGTGATGTTATTTTTGAAATTCTTACTTTTTTGAAACAATAATATTAAATTCACGTACCTTCAAAACTTCATACAGCTTTATTTATCTTTCTATTATCTTCTTCTTCCGAGCTATCTTGATCAAGCCTTCGATCTATTAGTAATGCTCAGCTTAACGTATCACTACGCTTACACTCTCATCCTATCTACCTTGTACTCTTCAAGGGATCTTATGATCTTTCGATCGGGATATCTCATCTTGGAGGGGGCTTCACGCTTAGATGCCTTCAGCGTTTATCCCTGCCGGACTCGGCTACCCTGCTCTGCTCTTGGTAAACAGCAGGTACACCGGCGGTCCGTCCAACCCGGTCCTCTCGTACTAGGGTCAGCTCCCCTCAAATATCCTCCGCCCGCGCCGGATAGGGACCGAACTGTCTCACGACGTTCTGAACCCAGCTCGCGTACCGCTTTAATGGGCGAACAGCCCAACCCTTGGAACCTGCTACAGCCCCAGGATGCGATGAGCCGACATCGAGGTGCCAAACCACTCCGTCGATGTGAACTCTTGGGAGTGATAAGCCTGTTATCCCCAGGGTAGCTTTTATCCGTTGAGCGATGGCAATCCCACTTTATACCACCGGATCACTAAGTCCTACTTTCGTACCTGCTCCATCCGTCGATGTCGCAGTCAGCCTCCCTTCTGCCTTTGCACTCTTTAGATGGTTCCCAACCATCCTGAGGGAAACTTTGAGCGCCTCCGATACTCTTTCGGAGGCGACCGCCCCAGTCAAACTCCCCGCCTGGCAGTGTCCCTTCGCCGGATTACGGCTAAAGGTTAGAAATTCAATGTCTTAAGGGTGGTATCCCAACAGCGACTCCATACAAGCTTACGCTCATACTTCTTCGTCTCCCACCTATCCTGTACATAAGACACCGAATCCCAGTACCAAACTGGAGTAAAGCTCCATGGGGTCTTTCCGTCCTGGCGCGGGTAACCAGCATCTTCACTGGTACTTCAATTTCACCGGATGCATTGTCGAGACAGTGCTCAAATCATTACGCCTTTCGTGCGGGTCGGAACTTACCCGACAAGGAATTTCGCTACCTTAGGACCGTTATAGTTACGGCCGCCGTTTACTGGGGCTTAAATTCAAAGCTTCGCTTTCGCTAACCTCTCCTCTTAACCTTCCAGCACCGGGCAGGCGTCAGCCCATATACTTCACCTTCCGGTTTCGCATAGACCTGTGTTTTTGCTAAACAGTTGCTTGAGCCTCTCCTCTGCGGCTGCACTTTTATGCAGCACCCCTTCTCCCGAAGTTACGGGGTCATTTTGCCGAATTCCTTAACAATGCTTCTTCCGTCGGCCTTAGGATCCTCTCCTCATCTACCTGTGTCGGTTTACGGTACGGGCCGTATATAAGCTATAGCGGCTTTTCTCGGCAGCCTTTCATAGTGCTTCGCTACTTTATTTTTCGCTCCTTCTTCCCTCTTGGCTTTAGTTATGCTTTTCGACACAACTGCCTCCTTGGCTTCTACCGGTCTTTCCTCTCCCGGCTCACTACTCCTTTCTGCGTCCCCGCAAAGTTCTGTTATATACGGGTGCAGGAATCTAAACCTGCTATCCATCGACTACGTCCTTAGACCTCGCCTTAGGTCCCGACTTACCCGGGGCAGATCAGCTTTACCCCGGAATCCTTAGATATTCGGCCGAAAGGATTCTCACCTTTCTCTCGCTACTCATTCCGGCATTCTCTCTCTAAAAAACTCCACTGCTCTTTTCAGTTCAGCTTCTTCGCTCTTTCGATGCTCCTCTACCGATTATACTTTCGTACAATCCCACGGCTTCGGTGTAGTGTTTAGCCCCGGACATTTTCGGCGCAGTACCTCTCGACTAGTGAGCTGTTACGCACTCTTTTAATGCTTGGCTGCTTCTGAGCCAACATCCTAGTTGTCTTCGAGATACCACATCCTTTTCCACTTAACACTCACTTTGGGACCTTAGCCGGTGGTCTGGGCTCTTTCCCTTTTGACTACCCAACTTATCTCGTGCAGTCTGACTCCCTAAGCTATCTCTTTGGCATTCGTAGTTTGATATTCTTTGGTAAGCTTTGACGCCCCCTCGGAAATTCAGTGCTCTACCTCCAATAGACTTTTCTTAAAGGCCAGCCCTAAAGCTGTTTCGAGGAGAACCAGCTATCTCCGGGTTCGATTGGAATTTCTCCCCTATCCACACCTCATCGCCACCCTTTTCAACGGATGTGCGTGCGGTCCTCCATTGCCTTTTACGGCAACTTCAACCTGGACATGGATAGGTCACCCGGTTTCGGGTCTACTTCTTCTGACTTCTCGCCCTTTTTAGACTTGGTATCCCTTCGGATCCGAGGCTTTTTTCCTCTTATCCTTGCCAGAAAAAGTAACTCGCCGGACCGTTCTACAAAAAGTACGCGGTCGTACATCTTTATTGTACTTCCACAGCTTGTAAACACAGGGTTTCAGGTTCTCTTTCACTCCCCTCCCGGGGTCCTTTTCACCTTTCCTTCACAGTACTCTTCGCTATCGGTCACTAAGTAGTATTTAGGCTTACGGGGTGGTCCCCGCTCTTTCAATCAAGGTTTCTCGTGTCTCGATTTACTCTGGATCCTACCGCTTTGACTTGACTTTCATCTACAAGGCTTTCACTCTCTTTGGCTTGCTTTCCCAAAACAATTCGATTAGTCTTATCTTTTGCTTATGTAGTCCGAACCCCGAAGAACATGTCCTTCGGTTTGGCCTCTTCCCATTTCGCTCGCCGCTACTTTGGAAATCGATTTTTCTTTCTCTTCCTCCGGCTACTTAGATGTTTCAGTTCACCGGGTTCCCTTCATTAAACTATGGATTCATTTAATGATGACAAGGTCTTCCCTTGCCGGGTCTCCCCATTCAGATATCTCCGGATCACAGGATATTTGCTCCTCCCCGAAGCTTTTCGCAGCTTATCACGTCTTTCATCGGCTCTTAGTGCCTAGGCATCCGCCCTATGCTCTTTTTTGCTTGATCTCTTCTCTTTCGTCTTATCTTTTTCCTACTTACTTTATTTTCGTATCTTGGATTTTCGATAAGACCGGGCTCATTTCGATATAGCGTTATCTACTCTGTTACCCTTCTATTGTTAATTTCTCGGATGTCTACAACAAGTAACTTCTTTATTTCGTTACTTATTATATTCTCTATCTTTATCTTTAGAAGATATTTCTTTCTGTATGAAGTTTTCAAGGTACGCTATTTTATTTGTCTAATGCTTTCGCATTGTATCATCTTTTTTAAAAACCGGCAGCCACCTATCCTCCCATGCCGTTACCGACATAGTACTTTCGGCCGTATACGTCTTTACCGTCGTGTTCGGGATGTTTACGGGTGTTCCCCATATACGCATCGCCACCGGTTACTTCCTTTAAGTCACCCTTCTTTTCCTTGATGACTGAACAGCAAAACAACTCCCTACTCGATTCTTTCCTTTAGAAAGGAGGTGATCCAGCCGCAGGTTCTCCTACGGCTACCTTGTTACGACTTCACCCCAGTTACCGGGCCTGCCTTCGGCAGCTCCATCCTTTCGGTTTGGCCACTGACTTCGGGCATTCCAGACTCCCATGGTGTGACGGGCGGTGTGTACAAGACCCGGGAACGTATTCACCGCAGCATGATGATCTGCGATTACTAGCGATTCCAGCTTCGTGCAGTCGAGTTGCAGACTGCAGTCCGAACTGGGACGTGCTTTATGAGATTTGCTCCGGATCGCTCCTTCGCTTCCCTCTGTTCACGCCATTGTAGCACGTGTGTAGCCCAAGTCATAAGGGGCATGATGATTTGACGTCATCCCCACCTTCCTCCGGGTTCACCCCGGCAGTCTACTTAGAGTGCCCACCTTAATGCTGGCTACTAAGTACAAGGGTTGCGCTCGTTGCGGGACTTAACCCAACATCTCACGACACGAGCTGACGACAACCATGCACCACCTGTCTCCTGTGTTCCGTAGAAAATATACATTACATATACTGTCACAGGGATGTCAAGACTTGGTAAGGTTCTTCGCGTTGCTTCGAATTAAACCACATGCTCCACCGCTTGTGCGGGTCCCCGTCAATTCCTTTGAGTTTCATTCTTGCGAACGTACTCCCCAGGTGGAACACTTATTGCGTTTGCTGCGGCACTGAAAGGCTTAGCCTCCCAACACCTAGTGTTCATCGTTTACAGCGTGGACTACCAGGGTATCTAATCCTGTTCGCTTCCCACGCTTTCGAGCCTTAGCGTCAGTTATCGTCCAGCAAGCCGCCTTCGCCACCGATGTTCTTCCTGATATCTACGTATTTCACCACTACACCAGGAATTCCGCTTGCCTCTCCGATACTCCAGCTCTACAGTTTCCAATGCAATCCTATGGTTAAGCCTTAGGTTTTCACATCAGACTTATAGTGCCGCCTACACTCCCTTTACACCCAGTAAATCCGGATAACGCTTGCTCCATACGTATTACCGCGGCTGCTGGCACGTATTTAGCCGGAGCTTCTTAGTAAGGTACCGTCATTTTCTTCCCTTCTGATAGAGCTTTACATACCGAAATACTTCTTCGCTCACGCGGCGTCGCTGCATCAGGCTTTCGCCCATTGTGCAATATTCCCCACTGCTGCCTCCCGTAGGAGTCTGGGCCGTGTCTCAGTCCCAATGTGGCCGGTCAGTCTCTCAACTCGGCTACTGATCTTCGCTTTGGTAGGCTTTTACCCCACCAACCGGCTAATCAGACGCGGGTCCATCCTATACCACCGGAGTTTTTCACACCATGTCATGCGACATTCGTGCGCTTATGCGGTATTATCAGCCGTTTCCGGCTGCTATCCCCCGGTACAGGGCAGGTTCCCCACGCGTTACTCACCCGTCCGCCACTAAGTAACTACATCTTCCGTCCGAAAACTTCCGTCGTAGCACTTCGTTCGACTTGCATGTGTTAAGCACGCCGCCAGCGTTCATCCTGAGCCAGGATCGAACTCTCGTTTTATACTTTTCTTTGAGATCTCTCTCTTTGCTCAAAACAAAGCTTGCTTTGTTTATCACGTTTTACTGCTTTTGGTTTGTGTACTATCTTTTTGATAGTTCGCTTAAAATAATTCTTTTTGGAATCTTTCAAGGTTGTTTCACTGTTCAATTATCAAGTTGCGACTTTATGAAATCTTTCGACTTCTAAAAATTAATTGCACTGTTTTTTAACAGTGCAGAAAATATACTACCAAAAATAACTTATGTTGTCAAGAAAATAATCACTTTTATTTAAAATATTATTCTTTATAAGTTCTTTGATAAATTAAAGAACTCCTATAAAAATTTATAGGTTCTTCAGCGGAGAAGGAGGGATTTGAACCCTCGCGCCGGTTACCCGACCTATACCCTTAGCAGGGGCACCTCTTCGGCCACTTGAGTACTTCTCCGAACCCGTTAAAAAATAACGTAATTTATATTCTACATGAGTAAATCTTTCTTGTCAATCAAACAACTGCTTTTTATTAAATAAATATCAATAAAAAGCAGTTGTTTTTATATGTACAATGTTTTAATTCTTTTTAAATCAATTTATTTTTCTTCTCTTACAATCTCAATACTTGCTACTTCTTCATTATCTTTTAAATTAATAAGTTTAACTCCACTGGTTACTCTTCCTGATAAAGCCGTATCACAGATTCTAATTCTTATAATAGTTCCTTCTGTAGTTATAATCATCATTTCATCATCTTGGTGTACAGTTTTTACTCCTGTAAGGTTTCCAGTTTTTTCTAATATTCTATAACACTTAACTCCTTTTCCTCCTCTACGCTGAACTGCAAATTCGGAAATCTTTGTGCATTTACCAAGACCTTTCTTTGAAACAAGTATTATACTATCGCCTTCGCTCGTAATCTGCATAGAAATTACTTCATCTTCATCATAAAGTGAAATTCCTATAACTCCTATAGAATCTCTTCCTGTGCTTCTTACATCAGTCTCTTTAAATCTTATACACTGACCAAACTTAGTACAAAGCATTACATCTTCTTTTCCTGATGTCTTTTTTACCATTATAAGCTTATCATCTTCTCTTAATCTTATAGCTGTAAGACCATTCTTTCTAATATTTCCATATTCAGAAAGTTTTGTTCTCTTTATAATTCCATTCTTTGTGGCCATTATTAAGTATTCATCATCTTCCATATTCTTTATAGGAATCATTGATGATATTTTTTCATCTGGCTGAAGCTGCAATATATTCACTATATTTGTTCCTCTTGCTGTTCTAGAAGCCTCAGGAATCTGGTAAGTCTTTAATTTATAAACTCTTCCTTTTGTTGTAAAGAATAAGAAATTATCATGAGTTTTTGTCATTAAAAGTTCAACAATATAATCATTATCTATAGTTTCCATTCCTTTAATACCTTTTCCACCTCTATTTTGTGCTTTAAAGGTATCTTCTGCCATTCTTTTTATATATCCTAATTTTGTAAATGTAACTATAGCATTTGTGTTAGGAATCATGTCCTCTACAGTTATATCGTTTTCATCAAATCCTATAGAGGATTTTCTTTCATCAGAATACTTTTCAGCTATTTCATGAATTTCTTTCTTTATAACCGAAAGTAATAGATTATTATCAGAAAGAATTGCTTTAAGTTCTTCAATTTCTTTTAAAAGTTGATTATATTCAGTTTCAATCTTTCCTCTTTCAAGATTTGTAAGAGCACGAAGCCTCATATCAACTATGGCTTGTGCCTGTGCATCGGAAAGTCCGAATTCTTTCATTAAGGAAGCTTTTGCAACCTGAACATTTTCAGAACCTCTTATTATTGCTATAACTTTATCTATATTATCAAGTGCAATAAGTAAGCCTTTTAATATATGAGCTCTTTCTTCTTTTTTATTTAAATCATATTTTGTTCTTCTATAAACAACTTCTTCCTGATGTTTTAAATAAAATTTTAAAATTTCTTTTAAATTTAAAACCTTAGGCTGGTTATTCACAAGAGCAAGCATGATTACTCCGAAAGTATCCTGAAGTTGCGTATGCTTAAATAATTTATTAAGCATTATTGTAGGATTTATATCACGTCTTAGCTCAATAACAATACGCATTCCTTCTCGCGACGTTTCATCTCGAAGTTCTGTAATTCCGTCTATCTTTTTATTTTTTTGTAAATCAGCAATATATTTTATAAGTCTTGCTTTATTTACCATGTATGGAAGTTCTGTAACGATAATTCTATTTTTACCATTCTGCATAGGTTCGATTTCCGTTACTGCTCTTACCTTTATTTTTCCTCTACCGGTTTTATAAGCACTTTCTATTCCACTTTTTCCTAATATCTCTCCACCTGTAGGAAAATCCGGTCCCTTTATAATTTCCATTATTTCTTCTAAATCGGTATCTCTATTTTCATTAACTCTGTTGTCAATCATCTTTTCGATTGCAGCTACAACTTCTCTCAAATTATGCGGTGGAATATTTGTCGCCATTCCAACTGCTATACCCTGAGTTCCATTTACTAAAAGGTTCGGTATTCTTGAAGGAAGTACAACTGGTTCTTTTTCCGTTTCATCAAAATTTGGAACAAAATCAACTGTATCCTTATCAATATCCTTAAGCATTGTCATTGCAACTTTACTTAATCTTGCTTCAGTATAACGCATTGCCGCTGCACCGTCTCCGTCAACAGAACCGAAATTTCCGTGTCCGTCAACTAAAGGATATCTAGTAGACCAATCCTGAGCCATGTTAACTAAAGCTCCATAGATAGAACTGTCTCCGTGAGGGTGATATTTACCCATTGTATCTCCGACAATACGTGCACATTTTCTATGTGGTTTGTCGGGACCATTATTAAGTTCTATCATTGAGTATAGAACTCTTCGTTGAACAGGTTTAAGTCCATCCCTTACATCAGGAAGTGCACGAGATGCTATAACACTCATTGCATAATCTATATAAGAATTTTCCATTGTTTTTTTAAGATCAACATCATGTATTTGATCAAAAATTTTATCATCCATTATAATTAGCCTTCCTAAATATCAAGATTTTGAACATATTTTGCGTTTTCTTCGATAAATTCTCTTCTCGGTTCTACCTGATCACCCATTAAAGTTGAAAATGTTAAATCAACTTCAGATTTATCGTCTTCTTCCATGTTTACTCTCTTTAAAATTCTTTTTTCAGGATCCATTGTTGTATCCCAAAGCTGGTCGGCATCCATTTCTCCAAGTCCCTTGTATCGCTGTATTTTATTATTTCCATCACGACCGATTTCCGTAACAATTTTATTTAATTCTTCATCGCTATATGCATACCACTGCTTTTTTCCTTTTTCTATCTTATAAAGAGGAGGCGTTGCCAAATATACATGTCCCTCTTTTATTAGATTAGGCATAAATCTATATAAAAATGTAAGCATAAGAGTAGCAATATGAGCACCGTCGACATCGGCATCTGTCATAATAATAATCTTATTGTATCTTAATTTTGATATATCAAAATCATCTCTTATTCCTGTTCCAAAGGCAGTAATCATTGATTTTATCTCTTCATTTGCATAAATTTTATCTTCTCTTGCCTTTTCAACATTTAATATTTTTCCTCTTAATGGAAGAATTGCCTGAGTTGCTCTGCTTCTTGCAGTCTTTGCAGAACCTCCTGCAGAATCTCCTTCAACTATGAATATCTCACAATTCTTAGGATCTTTATCTGTACAATCTGCAAGTTTTCCAGGAAGAGAAGTTGAATCCAAAGCTGATTTTCTTCTCGTTAAATCTCTTGCTTTTCTCGCAGCATCTCTTGCACGCTTTGAATCTATTGATTTTTCACATATTATTCTTGCTATTGCAGGATTCTGCTCAAGCATATATGTAAGCTGTTCTGTTACTATACTTTCAACAGCACCTCTTGCAATGCTATTTCCAAGTTTTTGCTTTGTTTGCCCTTCAAACTGAGGCTCTTCTATTTTGATACTAATTATTGATGTAAGACCTTCTCTTATATCTTCTCCGCTCAATGAATTTTCATTTTCTTTTATAAAATTTTTTTCTCTTGCATATGCATTTATAGTTTTTGTGACAGCATTTCTAAATCCTGAAAGATGTGTTCCACCTTCAGGAGTTATAATATTATTTACAAAACTATAGCAAGACTCTTCAAAAGAATCGTTATGTTGCATAGCAACTTCGACCATAACTTTATCCTTAACTCCTTCGCAATAAATTACATCAGGATAAAGCGGTGTTTTTGATTTGTTTAAATATTTTACAAATTCTTTTATTCCGCCTTCATAATGAAATACTTCCTCTTTTATTTCATCATTTCTTAAATCTCTTAAAGTTATTTTTAAATTTTTAGTAAGAAAAGCAGTTTCTCTAAGTCTTACTTTTAATGTCTTATAGTCAAAAATTGTTGTTTCAAAAATTGTTTCATCAGGTTTAAATGTAACTGAAGTTCCTGTTTCTCCTTCATTACAAGTTCCGATTTCTTTTAAAGGATAAGATGTTACACCTTTTTTATAACTTTGACGATATAATTTTCCATCTCTTTTTATAGTTACTTCAAGCCAATCTGAAAGTGCATTTACAACAGATGCTCCAACTCCATGAAGTCCTCCTGAAACTTTGTATCCTCCACCGCCGAATTTTCCGCCAGCATGAAGAATTGTAAATACGACTTCAACTGCAGGTTTTCCAGCTTTTTTATTGATTCCTACAGGAATTCCTCTACCATCATCTGTAACTGTTATTGTTTCATCTTTATTAATAGTTACTTCTATATGTGTACAATAACCTGCAAGTGCTTCATCTACAGAGTTATCCACAATTTCATATACGAGATGATGAAGTCCCTTTTCAGATGTGGAGCCTATATACATTCCTGGACGCTTTCTTACAGCCTGAAGCCCTTCAAGTATTTGTATCTGATCCGCTCCATAATCTCTTTCTTCAGCCATTATGTACCAAAACCTTTCTAAGCTTGTTTATAATCAAAAATATTTCCTTTTTCCACTTTAAAAATTTTATCCATTTTAAATCTTTTATCTATAAAACTTTTAAGACCTGTACAAGTTATTATTGTTTGTATATCACCTATACTTTTAAGTAAATCGTACTGCCTTTTATCATCAAGTTCAGATAAAACATCATCAAGAAGTAAAATTGGAGTTTCATTCACATTTTTCTTAATGATTTCTATTTCAGAAAGTTTTAAAGATAAAGCACAAGTTCTTTGTTGACCCTGAGATCCGAATTTTCGCATATCCACATTTTTTACTTTTATAGATATATCATCTCTATGAGGACCTACTGACGTTTGTAAAAATTTTATATCTTTTTCTCTTGCTCTTAAAAGTTTCTCTTCAAAATTTTCAAAAGAACAGTCACTATCATAAGAAATTTTTATATCTTCTTTTTCTTTCGTAAGCCTTTTATGAATATAAAAAATTATACTTTGCAATTCTTTTATAAATTCACTTCTTCTTTTTATTATTTTTTTCCCATAAAATAAAAGTTGCTCATCCCAAACATCAAGTGTTTTAATTAGTGAATTATTATTTGCTAAATCCCTTAACAGCTTATTTCTCTGCTCTAAAACTTTTTGATATTTCTTTAAATCATAAAAATAAACTTTATCAATCTGACAAAGCTCATTATCCATAAACTTTCTTCTCTCTGAAGGAGAATTTTTTATTATACTTAAATCTTCTGGTGCGAAGAAAACTATGTTTAAAAGATTAAATAATTCACTTGTCTTTTTTATCGGAATTTTATTTATAGCAATTCCTTTTGCTTTATTTTTTTTCAGATGAACATCTATTCTATATTCCCTACTTGCCTTTTCTATTATTGTTTTTATATGACCTTCATTTTCATCAAAATTTATCATTTCTCTGTCTTTTGAATTTTTATATGATTTTGATGTTCCACTAACATATAAAGCTTCTAAAAGATTAGTCTTTCCCTGTGCATTATTTCCATAAAGGATATTTATACCTTTATCAAAAGAAAGAGATAAATTTTTATAATTTCTGAAATTTTTAAGGTCTACAGATTTTATTATCATTTTTTATCAATATTAAATTTTTTACCATTAACTTCAAAAGTGTCGCCTTTATATAATTTTTTTCCTCGTCTAAGTTCAGTTTCACCATTTACTTTTACTTTTCCTTCTGTAATAACTTCTTTAGCTTCAATACCTGAGGATACAATATCTGCTTTTTTTAAAGCCTGGCCCAATTTTATAAATTCGTCATTTTCTCTTAAATATACTTTTTCCATTTTTTTATTATTTTAATTAAAAATTTACAGGAAGAATTAAATATAAATATGATTCATCATCATTTTTTATAAAGCAAGGTGCTTTAGGATTTATCATATATATTGTTACTTCATCGTCATCAACTACTTTTAAAACGTCCATTATAAATTTAGGATTGAATGCTATCTTCATATTCTTTCCTTCTTTATAAGTGTCAATTTTTGCATCCATTGAACCTAAATTTGATGAAATCTTAAGTTCTATAAAATTTTCTTCTACATCAATTATTATTGGTTTTTTATCTCCTTCACTTGCCATGAGTGAAGCTCTGTCTATACTTTCAAGAAATGCAATTCTATTTATTTTTATTTTTGTATTATAATCTGTGGAAAGCATCTGATCTATCGAAAAGAATTCTCCTTCCAATAATCTTGATACAACAACCGTGTTTTCAAATTCAAAAATAATATGATTATCTGTTACAAATATAGATACATCATCTTCTTTATCTCCTGGAAGTATTTTATTTATATCAGAGAGAGTCTTACCGGGAACTACCACTTTTTTATGTTCATCATAACTATTTTTAAGTTCAGTAACTCTTAAAGAAACTCTGTGCCCGTCAAGAGATACAACTTTTAATATATTATCCTTAATTTCAAAAAGCTCACCTGTAAGAATTTTATTATTGTCATTCTGTGCTATTGAAAAAATTGTCTGTCTTATAATATCTTTTAAAGTAATCATAGATATTTTAATTTCTTTATTTCTAGGAATAATAGGTATATATGAGAAATCTTCTCCTGATTTACCTAAAATATTAAAATTTGTATTTCCACAAACAATATTTGTTATATGTTTTTCGTCTGTTTTTATTGTAACTTCATCATCATCTGAAAGTTTTCTTACAATGTCTGAAAAAATTCTTGCACTTAGTGCAACAACTCCTTCTTCTTCAATAGTTCCTTCTATTTTAGTTTCTATTCCTATTTCTGTGTCATTAGCCATGAGCTTAATACTTCCTTTAGAAGAATCTATTAAAATGCATTCAAGTATAGGCATTGTAGTTCTTACAGGAACTGCTTTTGAAACAATACTTACACCTTTTTGTAATTCATCTCTTGAACAAACAATTTTCATTTAGTAAGGCTCCCTTCTTTTTATTATTATTTAATAATAATATTATTATAGAGTGTTATTATGTTAAAAATACCATTTTCCTTTATAAAATAAGGTATTTTAGATGTTTATATTTATATTTGTAATTTGTTTTAATCATGTTAAAAATAAGTTAATAAAGAAATCAGTTCGGATTAATTTTCTTTTTTATTGTGTTAATTTGAGTTTCAAGTTCTTTATTTTTTTTAATGTCTTCCGAAATTTTGTTGGCACCGTGGATAATTGTGGAATGATCTCTTCCTCCAAGCAAAGAACCTATTGCTTCTAAAGGTGAATCAGTCATCTGTTTACATAAATACATTGCAATTTGCCTCGGTTTTGCGACAGTGATAGTTCTATTTTTACTTATCATCTGATCAATTGACAAATTAAAATGTTCTGCAACAACTTCTATAATAAGCTGCGGTGTAATTTCACGAGGTTTATTTGGACTTATAATATTTTGAAGTTGTTCTTTTGCAATATCCAAAGTAATTTCTTTTTTTTCAAGATGAGAATAAGCCGATAATTTATTTAAAGCTCCTTCTATCTGTCTTATATTAGACGTAATATTTTTAGCTATAAATTCAAGAATTTCATCATTTAAGTTGATATTTTCACTTATAACTTTATTCCTTATAATAGCCATTCTTGTTTCATAATCAGGATTTCCTATATCCGCAAGAAGTCCCATTTCAAAACGTGATCTTAGCCTTTCTTCAAGAATCTGCATTTCTTTAGGTGGTCTATCAGAAGTTATAATTATTTGTTTTTCTAAAGAATATAAGGTATTAAAAGTATTAAAAAATTCTTCCTGTGTACTATCTTTTCCTATTATAAATTGAATATCATCTATTAAGAGGACATCAACTTTTCTATATTTATTTCTAAAGTCCGTCATTGAAGAAGAATTATTTTTATTTTTTCTTATAGATTCTATAACTTCATTTAAAAAATTTTCTGAAGTTACATATAAAACATTTATATCTTTATTTTCAGAAATAATATAATTTCCTATTGCCTGCATAAGATGAGTCTTTCCAAGTCCTGGACCACCATATATAAATAGAGGATTATAAGATTTTCCGGGGCTTTCTGCCACTGCAAGAGCTGCTGTTCTGGCAAATTTATTACTATTTCCTACGACAAATGTGTCAAAAGTATATTTAGGATTAAGATTAAGGTGTTTCTGTTCATTTGAAATTTGTATTTTTTCTTCAAAATCAGGTAATGATATATCTAAATCATCATATTTTATTCCTGTAATATCGGCAATTGTAACTTTCAGAGGTATTTTATAATTATCAATTACAAATTTTAAAGGAAAATTAGGTTGATCTGTTTCAAGTATTAAATATAAAATATTATCTTCAACTTTTTTTATTTTTAAAGGTTTTATCCAAGTTTGGAAAGACATATCTCTGATAGAAAAATTTTCTTTTAAAGTATTGATTATTTCTTCCCATTTATTTACAAGAATATCCAT